>NZ_KZ984449.1 GCF_003569915.1 Comamonas testosteroni
CCTCGCGCCTTCAACGCTGCGTTGTAAGCCTTCCAGTTCGTTGTGCGGTACTTAACCCGACCCCAGCTCGTCTCTCTCATCTCCCGAGCCTACCTCAGCTGCGACCGGCATTTGTGCAACAACGCCCGCCCACGGCACAAAGCGGGCAGGATGGGCTCTGATGCGGGCGATTTCCCTGTCCGCATCCCCGCTGCTCGATGCAGCGCATACTCTGACCCCATCACCATACCACCCCTGATCTGATCGCCCGCGCCATGCCCACACCTCAATCACCCATAGGCATTTTTGACAGCGGCGTTGGCGGTCTCAGCGTGCTGCAGGCACTGCGCCACGAGCTGCCGCACGAGCAGTTTGTCTATCTGGCGGACAGCGGCAACGCCCCCTATGGCGATGCACGCGGTGACGCCTTCGTGCAGGAGCGCACCCTGGCCATTGCCCGCTATCTGCGCCAGCAGCACGACATCAAGATTCTGGTCATCGCCTGCAACACGGCAACGGCTGCCGCGATCGAGCTGCTGCGCGCCCAGATGCCGGAGCTGCCCGTGATTGGCGTGGAGCCAGCGATCAAGCCTGCCTCGTTTTCCAGCCAAACCCACCATGTGGGCGTGATGGCCACGCGCGCCACCGTCAGCAGCCAGCGCGTGGCAAGGCTGGTGGCCGAGCATGGACAGCGCGCCGAATTTCATCTGATGGCCTGCGACGGGCTGGCCAAGGCCATCGAGCGCAGCACCGAGCAGCCCTTGCCCGAGAACGCAGACGCTACTGAAACAAGAGCACTCTGCGCAAAATACACCGAGGCTTTAGGCAGTTTTGGCCAAAAAACCGGGCAAATGGACACGCTGGTGCTGGGCTGCACGCACTACATCTTCGTCAAGGACGATCTGCGCGCCCTGCTGGGGCCGGACATCCAGTTTCTCGACACCGGTGCCCCCGTGGCCCGCCAGACCCGCCGCATGCTGGAGCAGCGCGCCCTGCTCGCGCCTGAGATGGATACCGAGCTGCACTTTGCCCAGCCGGCACAGATTCAGCTCATGACCACCGGCGCCCTGACCGCCCTGCAAGCCGCAGGCGAGCGCTGGCTGGAGCTGCCTGCCAGTTGCTGCACCCATGTGAGCGTGCCCTCTGCAAATACCGCCAGCACGGAAGTCCCCGCCTGAATCACCCCCAGAGCGGCTCAGCCCCCGTGTCCAGATAACTGAGGTAAAAGCGCACATCAAACTCCAACTGATGGTAATCAGCCTCCATGTGCGCGCATAACTGGTAGAAAGCCTTATCGTGGTCCATGATGCGGATATGGGCCAGCTCATGCACGCAGATCATGCGTAAAAACGCCTCAGGCGCCTGCTTGAACATCGTGGCCACATGAATTTCATGACGGGCATTGAGCTTGCCGCCATGCGCAATCGCCCGGCGTGTATGCAGGCCCAGCGCATTGCGCACCACGTGAATCTTGCTGTCGTAAGCCACCTTGTGCAGTTGGCCCGCGTTGCGCAGATATTCGGCCTTGATCGCGTCCACGTAGTCGTACAGTGCCTTGTCCGTGCGCACCGTATGGGCCTGCGGGTATTTGCGCAGCAGCCATTCCCCGGCCTTGCCCGTCTGCAGCCACTCGCGCGCCTTGCTCTGCAACGAAGGCGCATAGGCGGCCAGATACGGCAGCGCCAAAGGCGATGCAGCCGCGGCCTTGTCCTTGCGCAATTGCGCCGTGACGGCACCGCTGTATTTGGGCGTAGGGATGGGTTTCATGGCAAATAGCAAGCCCTCTGGCACTGCTGGAGCAGCATCACAGAGGGCTTGAGAGCAAAAAGCGGAAATTGCGACTGAAGACCAGCGCCGGTATCAATGCAAGTGGCGCGGGCGGCGGTTGCCGCCATGACCCGAGCCAGATCCGCCCGAGCCACCACGCGGCGGCTTGCCCAGCTCCAGCGAGCTGACCAGCGCCTCAAAGCGCTCGGAAAACAGCTTGTCGATCTCACCCACCACACCGCTCAGTTCAGAGCCGTCAAAGTGGCGCTCCATGAGGCTGACCACATCCTGCACCAGCAAATCGCGTTGCACCTGCATGATGGCGGCGGGGTTGGGGCCCACAAACAACATCACAAAATCATCGCGGCTTTGTGCTTCGGCAGGTGCGTCTTCCTCGTCGAACTCGGTGTCGTAGAAGGTCACCTCGATGGGCGAGCCCTGCTCGGCCAGCTCGTTCAGGCCCATGCACATATCGTCCAGCGCCTGGCGGAAGTCATCGTCGCCGCGCACCGTCCAGCACATCTGCAGCACATGCTCTTCGGAATTGAACTGGATGCCGGGCTCTTCGTCATAAAAGCTGGACTCCCCTTCCTTGAGCGTGCGTGCGCCTGCATAGGCCCACAAGGGGCGCAGTGCATCTTGCAGCTGCTCGTACGTGACATCAGCACGAAGCAGAACCTGCCCGTGGACATGAATTTCAAAAGCAGCGTTGTAACTAGACATTGTTTTCTCTCACAGGCCAAGCGAATCGCGAAAAACGCAGGCTTCATATTGCAGGCATTTCAGAACTTGTCCAGTCTGGCAAACCTCGCCAGACCGTCACACGCTCTGAAGCCGGTCCCCATTTTCGCATGGACACACCTGACCGTCGCATATCAATGTCTTGTGCGCGGACAACAAAAAACCCGCATTCAGCGGGTTCTTCGTATCGGCAGAGCCATCAGCAGTTGCCTTTTTTGGCCTGACCCGGAGGGCAGAAGTACTCGCCATTGCCCCGCCCGTGACCATGGCCGCGTCCACGGTCATAGTCGGGATAGACAACACAGCCAGACAGCAGCAGGGCCACAGCGGCCAAACCCATGAATCTTTTCATCGCGACATCCTTGATGGAGTGAAGGCGCGCAGTCTAGAACAGCTGCGGGCATCAGGGCATCACGATTTGTAAAACATGATCACTGAAAGCAAAAAAACCCGCTACACAAAACATAGCAGGCTTTCTTTATCTTTGGTGCCCCGAGCCGGAATCGAACCGGCACGCTTCGTTAAAAGCGGCAGATTTTAAGTCTGCAGTGTCTACCAATTTCACCATCGGGGCCACTTCTGGCCAGTGCGCAAGCACCAGCGTGAAGTATTGCATCAGCCATGGGACCAAAGCAATAAAAAAGGGAAGCTTTTGCTTCCCTTTTCAAAATCTGGAGCGGGAAAACGGGTTCGAACCGTCGACCTATACCTTGGCAAGGTATCGCTCTACCAACTGAGCTATTCCCGCATCTCTGAAAGCATCAAGCCTTGCAGAACAGACTTGGATTATAGACAGGAAAAAGCGCCGATTTGAGAAGAAGTCGGCTTTTTCTCGTTTTCCGTTTTCAGGCAGGCTGCGCAGCCTGCTCCAGACGGGCCTTGACGATCTGCAGCAGATCGCGCTTTTGCACCTTGTTGGAGGCGTTCACAGGCAGCGAGTCCAGTTGCAGCATGAAGCGCGGCACTTTGTAGTTGGCCATGTTGGCGCGGCACCAGGCGATGAACGCGTCCTTGTCCACCGTTACGCCGTTGCGGGCGACCACGCAGGCACAGCCAACTTCGCCCATGCGCTCATCAGGCACCCCCAGCACAGCAACCTGAGCCACTTCAGGGTGGTTGGACAGAATGCGTTCGATCTCTGCGGGGTAGCAGTTAAAGCCACCCACGATGAACATATCTTTCAGACGGTCGGTAATGCGCAGATAGCCGCGCTCGTCGAGCACGCCCACATCGCCGGTATGGAGCCAACCATCGGCATCAATGGTTTCGGCCGTGGCTTTCTCGTCCTCGAAGTAGCCCTTCATGATGTGATAGCCGCGCAGCAGCACCTCACCGGCCTCGCCAGCCGCCACAGGCTGGCCCTGCTCGTTCACGCAGCGCACTTCCGTGCCCGGCAAAGCCTTGCCGCAGGTATTGGCCACGGTTTGCACATCGTCGCTGGGGTCGCACAGCGTTGCACAGCCACCGCATTCGGTCAGGCCATAGGCCGTGGTCACATTCTTGATGCCCAACTCTTCGCGCATGCGCTTGATAAGAATGGGCGGCACGGTGGATGCACCAGTCACACTGGCTTCGAGTGAGCTGAGATCAAATTTGCTCAGTTGTGGGTGCGCCAGCATGGACAGGAACAGTGTGGGAGGTCCAGGCATAAAGCTGATGCGATCGCTTTCGATACGGCGCAGAATAGCCTCTGCATCGAACACCTGCTCGGGATACACCGTGGCGCCCTGCAGCAAGGCCGCCACCCACCCGGCCTTGTAGCCAAAGGTGTGAAAGAAGGGGTTGACGATCAAATAGCGGCTGCCTTCAGTCAGGCCGACCACATCAGACCAGGCCTTGAACGCCAGAATCGTAGGGCGGTGCGCCGCCATCACCCCCTTGGGGCGACCTGTGGTGCCCGAGGTGAACATCAGGTCTGCCGTGTCATCAGGCTTGATCTGCGCTTCGCGCTGCAACTGTTCTTCAGCGCTGGTGCCGTCGGCCTTGGCCATGAACTGCGCCCAGCTCAGGTCGGCACTGCCCAGTACCTTGTCGCCCAGCACCACTACATGCTGCAGCGTTGCAGGGCGCAAGCCGTTCAGCAGATCAGGGTAGTAGTTGTTCAGAAAATCGCCCACGCTGACCAGCACCTTGGCACGGCTGCGGTCCAGAATGTCAGCAGCCTCGCCGCCCTTCATGCGTGTGTTGAGCGGAAGCAGCACCCCACCAGCGGCATGCACGCCGCAAGCCGCCACAATCCATTCGCTGAGATTGGGTGCCCACAGCGCCACACGATCACCGGCCTGCACACCCAGAGCCATCAAGGCACGGGCAGCCTGACGGCTCAGCTGCTGCAGCTGTTGATAGCTGATGGACTTACCGTTTTCGACAATGGCTGCCCGCTCGGCAAAGCGGCTGGCCACATCGCCAAGCATGCCCGGCAAGGTCAGCGCAGCCTCGGGCAGCGCGTTCTGTTGGATATTCGACATTGATTACTCCGGAAATTTGACGCGCAGCTTTTCGCTGGTGGGCACGGACTGGCAGGCCAGAGTCCATTTCTTGGACAAGTCCTTGGCATCCAGCACCTCGTTGTGGCGCAGATGGACCGAGCCGTCCTGCACCTGGCACATGCAGGATGCGCACATGCCTGCCTGGCAGGAAAACGGCACATTGATGCCCGCGCGCAGACCGGCTTCGAGAATGGTTTCCGTGCCGCTGCAGGTGAATTCATACTCTTCACCATCCAGTCGCAGTTGCACCACGGCCTCGTCGACAGCAGCCTCCACGGGCGCTGCTGCATCCTGCTGCTGCATCTGCTGCAGGGTTTCCTCATCGGGCAGCGAAACAAAGCGCTCCACATGCACCTGCTCGGCGGGCATGCCCGCGTCGATCATGGCGGCCTGCGCCGCATCCATGAACGGACCGGGGCCGCAGATAAAAGCTTGACCGGCATTGCCAACCCAAGGCTTTGCCCAGGCAGCGAGCTGCTTTTGCGAAGGCGCGCCCTGCACAGAATCGAGCCAGTGCACAATCTGCAAACGGTCAGGATATTCAGCCGCCAGTTGCTGCAGATCCTTCTTGAAGATGACCGATCGCTCATCGCGGTTGGCATAGAACAGCACCACATTGCCCTGATGCTGCTTGAGCACCGTGCGCAAGATGGAGAAGACGGGCGTGATACCACTGCCACCGGCCAGCAGCACAAAGTTCTGCGCCAGATTTTTCGGCGAGAACAGGCCCGACGGAGGCATCAACTCCACCGTGTCACCCACACAAATCTTGTCGCAGACCCAGTTGGAGCCACGGCCCTGATGCACGCGTTTGACCGTCACGCGCAGCGCGTCGTCCAGTGCCGGAGCACTGGACATGGAATAGCAGCGCGGCACATAACGACCTTCGATGGGCAGGCGCAGCGTCAGAAACTGACCGGGGCGATAGCGAAACTGCTCCGCCAGCGTCTCGGGCACATCAAACACAATGGATTTGGTGTCGTGCGTTTCTTCAATCACCGCACGCACGCGCAACGGGTGGTAGCGCGATGCGCTGGTTGTGGCTTCACTGCTCATTTTTATGACCCCTTGCTCTCACTCTCACTCACTCTCACTTATCTGTGCAGCCATGGCCGACGCCCCGGCACATGGCCGCCCCGCATACATTTCAGGGGTTAGGCGCCGACGCTTTCCTGTGCCCATTCCTTGGCGGTGACTGACACGACAGATGGCGCATCCTGCGCCGCTGCCTTGCCTGCACGGCGGCCAGAAAAGACACAGTCCGCCAGAGACAGACCGCTGACATAGCGCGACGAGGCCACACCAATTGCGGTACGGCCAGCTGCATACAGGCCCGGAATATCACGGCCTGCGCCATCAATCACCGCACCATTTTCCTCATTGACCTTGAGCCCACCAAGGCTCAATACCGCCAGCGGGAACATCTTCTGGCTGATGGAGATATCAATGGCAAACAGCGAGCCGCCCTTGAACTCATGGCGCATGTCCTTGGACTTGCCCAGCGGGTCTTCAGCTTCACCGCGTGCTGCGGCATTGGCGCTGTCAAACTGGCGCTGCAGAACTGCCGCGTCCATATTGAGCTTTTTCGCCAGATCAGCGACTGACTTGCCTTTGACCGCAACCTTGTACATCAGCGCCAGCGCGGGCATGGACTGGAAGGCCCAGAGTCCGCCAAACAGGCATTGCCAGGTCGCCTGACGGCGCAGGCTACTGTCAATAATCAGCCAGGCCTTGCCGCCCTGCTTTTCCATCAGCTCATAGCCCAGCTTGGCGCCATAGACCTGCTCGTTGCAAAAACGCTCGCCCTTGGTGTTGACGACCAGTCCTTTTGGCCAGACCGCTGGGGGCGTAATAAAACGCCAGGCTGAGATATTGTTCAGATCCTGCCCAATGCCACCCACCGACTGCCCCAGACGCAGACCCGAGCCATCGCAACCTGCAGCCCCCGTAAGCCAGCCCGGCTTGTATGCAGGCGCGTACTGGTCCATCAGGTCCGAGTTAAAGATATAGCCGCCGGTGGAAAGCACCACACCTTTTTTCGCACGGATAAAGCGCTTTTCACCAATCTCGCTTTCGATCTGAGCTGCTTCACGACGGCCAGCCTGCGCGCGCGGCGCCTGGTACAGACGCCACTTGGCCACCAGTTCATCAAGCTTTTTGTGGCGCTCGGTACGAGGGTCACCGGCTGGCAGCACAGTCACTTCCACACCCAGCACACGGCCAGTGTCCTGCTCACGCACCAGGCGCTGCACACGCGCCTGCGTCAGCGTGCGTGCGCCGTGAGCCAACGTGGACTGCTTGAGCGCAGCAAAGAATGTGGCACCCGATTGGCCCTTGGCAACCACACGATGGCCACGCGGTGCGGGCTTCTTGGCCAGTTGCGGGTTGCCGTAGGCTGGCACAACCTCGTTGCCCGAGTAGTACAGATACACGCCATCCGGTGGGTAGGAGGTCTTGTAGGCGGGCATGGTCGAGTTGAAGGTCGCGCCTTGCTTTTCCAGCCATTCAAGATTGGCCACGCTGTCGCGGCTAAAGCGCATCAACGTTTCATCGCTGACCACGCCGTTGGCTTCGTGTTTGAGGTAGGCCGCCATGGCTTCGGGACTGTCCTCAAATCCGGCTTCCTTCTGGTAGCGCGTACCGCCGCCGGCATAGACCACGCCGCCTGACAGAACGCTGGCACCGCCACCACTGAAGCGGTCGATCACCAGCACCTCAGCGCCCTGCTCGCGCGCTTCAATCGCCGCGCTGGCACCGGCTCCGCCCCAGCCCACCACGATCACATCGGTGGAGTCCGCCCATTGAACTTCATCGGCAGAACGTACATCGAGCGCCGACGCCACCGGGTTAATGGTGCTGATACGCGTCTTGGAGTTATTTGCCATTGATAACTCCTGTCAAACGGCCTTGCCCAGCCAGCCTGTGTTCTCAAGCGGCAGCGCCTTGCCCTGCATTTCTGCGATCGCGCGGTAAGCAAAAGTCATAGCGGGACCCAGCGTTGCGCCTGCGCCGGGGTACGATGGTCCCATCACCGATGCTGAGTTATTGCCCACGCAGTACAGGCCGGGAATGATCTTGCCTTCCTTGTCCAGCACGCGTGCTTCGCGGTCGGTCAGCAAGCCACCCTTGGTGCCGATTTCACCGGGCCAGAAGCGCATCGCATAGAACGGCCCCTTATCGATGGCACCCAGATTCGGATTCTTCATGCGCGGGTCGCCGTAGTAGCGGTCAAATACATTGCCACCACGGTCAAAGTCCAGATCCTTGCCGGTCTTGGCGTACTCGGTCATCTTGCGAGCGCTGTCTTTCAGGCCCTCGGCATCGACACCAATCTGCTTGGCCAGCTCTTCCAGCGTCTCACCCTTCCAGTACACGGTGTTAAGCCAGCTCTTGCGCAGCTTGCTGTCGGGCACGGCAGAACCGGGCATCAAAGGCCCCATCGGGTTTTGCGCACGGAAATCTGCACCAAACACAATCCACGCCGGAGCGCCGCCATTGCCCTTGGCCTGCTCGGCCAGCATCGCTTGCTGGAATTCGGGGTATGGACCGGATTCATTGAGGAAGCGCTGACCCTTGGCGTTGACCACCATGCAGCCTGGCAGCGATCGCTCCACAAAAATGCCACGGAAAGTAGGCTCCTTGGGCACATCCATGGTAGGCACGCCCCAGGACCAATCCATCAGCGCCAATTGGGCTCCGGCGGCTTCGCCTGCGCGATGGGCATCACCGGTATTGCAGCCTACAGGCGTCGCAGTCCATTCGGCATTCGTCGGCTTGTTCAGATACTGGTCGCGCATTTGCTGATTGCGCTCGAAGCCACCAGCACCTAGCAGCACACCACGCTTGGCCTTGAGCTGGAGGCGCTGGCCGTCCTTCTCGACCACAAGGCCAATCACGCGACCGCTGGCATCCTGCAAGAGCTCCTGCATGGCGGCCTTGTTCCACATCTCCAGGCCCACCTTGCGGGCAGCCGTCAGCAGGCCGCCAATCAGAGCCTGGCCACCCGTCAGCCGACGGTCACGGCGGGTTTTGTTGCGCCACGGGTAGTCCAGAAAATACTTGAGCATCATGCCCACCAGACGGAAGCGCGACTTCACTTCACGCGCAAGCATGGAGTGGGCTTCAAAAGCATTGATGCTCATGCGGCCCAGAATCAGATTGCCGGGGGGGCCGGGGCGCATGGTTTCCAGTGCTGGCAAGCCCAGTTTGGCGGCATTGAAGTCCACAGGGTCCATGGTGCGACCACCAGGCATGGAACCTTCGATATGCGGGTAGTAGTCTGCGTACTTGGGAATGCACTGGTAGGGAATACCGATCTGGCGCAGATACTCGGCCATCTTGTTGGCGGTTTCCACATAGGCCAGCACGCGGTCATCGCTGGCCATTCCGCGCACGCAGCGCTTCATATAGCTGAAAGCAGTTTCCAGGTCGTCCTTGACGCCTGCACGCTTTTGGTCGTAGTTGACAGGAATCCAGATACCACCGCCAGACAAGGCCGAGGTGCCACCAAACAATTCTGTTTTTTCGACCACCAGGGTCTTGAGCCCCTGCTCCTGCGCGCGAATGGCGCCCAGCAGCGCACCTGCGCCGGAACCCACGACGATCAGGTCATATTCTTGTTCTGCCATACCTTGTCTCCGGAATACTTGTTTTATTGGATGGGCTGTCGCAAAAGCACATACGCGGCAGCAACCGCTTCTTTCGATTGCCGCCGCTATTTCTCAATCAGGGCCGATCAGACGAAAGGTTCCTGATTGGGAATACCCAGCACATGCGAGCCATAGGCACGCACATAGGCGTCCGTATTGTTGGCGATGTGCGTGCGACCCTGATGGATGTCGCGGAACACGCGCTCGATCGGGTTGCTCTTGAAAGTGCCGCTGGCGGCGCAGGCGCGCATCATTTCATTGACGTGGTAGCCGGTCAGCTTGGGCACGTACGATGCCTGGGCGCGCTGCAGCAGGCGCTCTTCCAGCGACAGCTGAATACCGGTCTTGGCGGCATCCACAATGCGTGCGTAGTTGCGGAACAGAATCACCTTGAGCTGATCCAGTGCGATCGTGGCTTCCGTCACAGCAGTCTGTGCATTCACGTCTTCGGCCATCTTGTTGCCATGCTTGCCCACGTGCGAGGTAGCGCGCTCGGTGAACGAGGCAATCGTGCCTTCCAGTGCACCCAGGCAGGCCGTGGACACGGCACGCTGGAACACATGGGTGAAGGGAATGCGGAACAGCCAGCTGGTGTTTTCCACGCGGCCGGGGCAGCCCGCATCGCTGTGGTCATTGGTGTACTGAATGCGGTGGGCTGGCACAAAAGCGTTTTCCACCACGATGTCATGGCTGCCCGTGCCGCGCAGGCCCAGCACATCCCAGTTGTCTTCGATGCGGTAATCCGCCTTGGGCACCAGGAAGGTCACATGCTCCAGACCAGGCGTGCCATCGCGCTTGGGCAGCAGACCGCCGAGGAACAGCCAGTCGCAGTGCTTGGAGCCGGTGGAGAAGCTCCAGCGGCCGCTGAACTTGAAGCCGCCCTCCACAGGTTCGGCCTTGCCGGTAGGCATATAGGTCGAAGCGATACGCACGCCGCTGTCCTTGCCCCAGACATCCTCCTGAGCCTGAGCGGGGAACAGTGCCAGCTGCCAGGGGTGAACACCAACCACACCATAGATCCAGGCGGTGGACATACAGCCCTTGGCCAGCTCCATCTGCACGGTGTAGAACACACGGGGATCCATCTCGTAGCCGCCCCAACGCTTGGGTTGCAGCACACGGAACAGACCGGCCTCAGCCATCTCGGCAATGGTTTCGTCGCTGATCTTGCCTTCGCGGTCGGCCTGCTGGGCACGAGCGGCCAGCTTGGGAGCCAGAGCCTTGGCGCGCTCGATCACGGCCAGCGCATCGGGGGTGAGGTAGTTGTCTGTCATTGTGTTCATTCAGGTCTCCAGTTGCCGCTCCACCGGGCGGCTTGTGGTGTGGTGGGCAAGGCTTTTTGGCCTATGACAGAAATGCTCTCACCATGCATATTTCCAATCATCGTCCGATCAGACTAACGACTAATCAGCCGTTTTCCGACCTCATCAAAGCCTGATCCAGCGCAGCAAAAATGAAGGAACTAGGACAAACACCGAGCCCTGTTTTTCTCTGCTAGTCCATGTGAAGGATTCAAAAAAAGCCCAGCCGCAGCACTCTTGCATCAAGGAGACAACCACCCATGCAAAGTACTGCAGCCACTTTCGACCCCAAAGACTTCCGCCGTGCCCTGGGCATGTTCGGCACCGGGGTCACCATCGTCACCACCCGTGCCGAAAACGGCGAGCCAGTAGGGATCACTGCCAACAGCTTCAACTCCGTGTCGCTGGAGCCACCCATGGTTCTGTGGAGCCTGGCCAAGAATGCGCGTAGCCTGCCCGTATTTCAGAACGCTGATACCTGGAATGTGCACATCCTCTCGAACGAGCAGGAAGCTCTGTCCAACCGCTTTGCCCGTGCTGGTGAAGACAAGTTCTCTGGCCTGCCACTGGACTCGGAAGAGACCCACGCCCCGCTGCTGCAGGACTGCAGCGCCCGCTTCAAGTGCAAGACGGCTTTTCAGTACGACGGCGGCGACCACATCATTTTTGTAGGCGAAGTCACAGGCTACGACGCCAACCCGCACCCTCCTCTGCTGTATGTGACCGGCGGCTACGCCCTGGCTTCACGCAAGGCCAATGCCGTAGCCAGCGAACCTGCTGCAGACACCAACACCGCCTATTCCGAAAACCTGATTGGCTATCTGATGGGCCGTGCACACTTCCAGTTTCTGAGCGGTCTGCGCAAGCCCATGGCGGCTTACGGCATGACGGACGCTGACTTTTATGTGCTGTCGCTGCTGAGCATTCAGCAGCCACAGTCGCCTGCCGAAATCGCCTCTCACATGGCTTACACCGGCACGGACATCGGTGCTGTGGCTCTGCAGTCGCTAATCAGCAAGGGCTGGGTCGAAGAAAGCCGTGAACGCGCCGAGTCGCTGCAGCTCACCGCCCAGGGCAACGAAGCCATCCTGCATGTGCTGGCCGCAGCCAAGGCTGTGGAGACCGATCTGATAGCAAGCCTGGGCGAGATGGAAGCTGCAACCCTGCGCAATCTGCTCAAGAAAGCGATCAGCGCTACAGATCCTGGTCTGCCCAAACTCTGGCAAGCGAAGGCCTGAACAGACTGCTAACCCCATACGAAGGCAGGAGACGGCCTTCGCCTATCCACTCCAACCATAAAGAACAGAGATGAGCACTTTTTCCATCCCAGAAGGCAAGTATGTGGACATCGGCAATGTGGCCGGTCAGCCCCAGCGCGTGCACTACCACGAGCAAGGCACTGGCGAAGCCGTGATCTTTTTGCACGGCGCAGGCACTGGTGCCAGCGGATACAGCAACTTCAAGGGAAACTACCCCGAATTTGCGGCAGCGGGCTTTCGCTCCATCGTTCCTGATCTGCTCGGCTATGGCCTGTCTTCCAAGACCGAGGAGCCCAAGCAGTACGACATGGACTTCTTTGTCGCCGGCATCAAGGGCCTGGTGGACAAGCTGGGCCTGAAGAACATCACGCTGCTGGGCAACTCGCTGGGCGGCGCTGTGGCACTGGGCTATGCGCTCAAGCACCCTGAAGACGTCAAGAGCCTGATTCTGATGGCTCCCGGCGGCGTGGAAGAGTTTGAAGCCTATATGGCCATGCCCGGCATTTCCAATATGTTCAATGTCTACAAGTCCGGCAAGACAGGCCCCGAAGCCATGCGCGCCGTGATGAGCATGCAGGTGGTGGACCAGTCGCTGCTGACGGACGAGATCATCAACGAGCGCTATCCCATCGCCGCAACACAGACCGAAGCTTCGCGCCAGCGCCTGTACATCCCCAATATGACCGAGCAACTGCCTGATCTGAAGTGCAATGTGCTGGGTTTCTGGGGCATGCAGGATGCTTTCAACCCCGTGGGCGGCGCCGACAAGCTGGCCAAGGGCATCAAAAACTGCCGCGTCGTGCTGGTCAACCAGTGCGGCCACTGGGTGCAGGTGGAACACCGCGAGATGTTCAACCGCACTTGCATCGACTTCATGAAGAACGGCTGATTGATCATGAGCGACAAGCAATTCATCGAACAGCAAGGCCAGCGCCTGTATGAGGCGCTGCGTGCCGCCAAGACCCTGGCACCGCTGACCGACAGCCACCCCGAGATGACGGTGGAAGACGCCTATCACATCTCCCTGCACATGCTGCGCCTGCGCGAAGCATCGGGCGAGCGCGTGATTGGCAAAAAGATCGGCGTGACCTCCAAGCCCGTGCAGGACATGCTGGGCGTGTTCCAGCCCGACTTCGGCTTTCTGACCGACAGCATGGAGTTTGAAGATGGTGCAGCCGTCTCGCTCAAGGCATCGGGCCTGATTCAGCCGCGCGCCGAAGGTGAGATTGCCTTCATGCTCAAAAAAGACCTGCAAGGCCCCGGAGTCACCAAGGAAGATGTGCTGGCTGCTACTGAATGGGTAGCACCCTGCTTCGAGATCGTTGATTCGCGCATCAACGACTGGAAGATCAAGATTCAGGATACCGTGGCCGACAACGCCTCCTGCGGCGTCTTCGTGATTGGCAAGCAGCACACCGATCCGGCCTCGCTGGATCTGGCTGCAGCATCCATGCAGATGGCCAAGAACGGCCAACCTGCAGGCTCGGGCCTGGGCAGCGCCGTGCAAGGCCACCCCGCCGAAGCCGTAGCCTGGCTGGCCAACACGCTGGGCGCGTTCGGCATTCCTTTCAAAGCCGGTGAAGTGATTCTCTCTGGCTCTCTCGCCCCCCTGGTGCCCGCCGCCGCCGGTGACCGTTTCGACATGGTCATCGAAGGCATGGGTACTTGTTCCATTCAATTCACCGAGTAAGACACCATGACGCAAAAAAAGATCAAGTGCGCACTGATCGGGCCTGGCAATATCGGCACCGATCTGCTCATGAAACTGCAGCGCTCCCCCATTCTGGAGCCTGTGTGGATGGTCGGTATCGACCCTGAATCCGATGGCTTGAAGCGCGCCCGCGAAATGGGCATCAAGACCACCGCCGAAGGTGTGGACGGCCTGCTGCCTTTCGTCAAGGAAGACGGCATCCAGATCGCCTTTGACGCCACCAGCGCCTATGTCCACGCCGAAAACAGCCGCAAGCTCAATGAGCTGGGCGTGCTGATGATCGACCTGACACCCGCTGCCATTGGCCCCTACTGCGTGCCCAGCGTGAACCTGGCCGAGAAGGTTGCCGAAAAGGCCATGAACGTGAACATGGTCACCTGCGGCGGCCAGGCCACCATCCCCATGGTGGCTGCGGTCTCGCGCGTGCAGGCCGTGAGCTACGGCGAAATCGTGGCCACCGTGTCCAGCAAATCGGTCGGCCCCGGCACCCGCAAGAACATCGACGAGTTCACCCGCACGACTGCCGGTGCGGTCGAGAAGATTGGCGGCGCGCAAAAGGGCAAGGCCATCATCGTGATCAACCCGGCCGAGCCACCGCTGATCATGCGCGACACCATCCACTGCCTGACGGTGGATACGCCCAAGAAGGAAGAGATCGAAGCCTCGGTGCAGGACATGATCAAGCAAGTGCAGAAGTATGTGCCCGGCTACAAGCTGGTCAACGGCCCTGTGATCGACGGCAACCGCGTCTCCATCTATATGGAAGTCGAAGGCCTGGGCGACTATCTGCCCAAGTACGCTGGCAATCTGGACATCATGACCGCCGCTGCCGCGCGCACGGCCGAGATGTTTGCCGAAGAAATTCTGGCTGGCCGCTTTGAGCTGGCCGAAGCTGTTGCAGCGTGATCAAGGAGAAACACATGTCCCTCAAAGGTAAGAAGATCACCGTCCACGATATGACGCTGCGTGACGGCATGCACCCCAAGCGCCACCAGATGACGCTGGAGCAGATGAAGTCCGTGGCCTGCGGCCTGGACGCTGCGGGCGTGCCCCTGATCGAAGTGACCCATGGCGACGGCCTGGGCGGCAGCTCGGTCAACTACGGCTTCCCCGCGCACACCGACGAAGAGTATCTGAGCACCGTCATCCCGCTGATGAAGCAGGCCAAGGTCTCGGCCCTGCTGCTGCCCGGTATCGGTACCGTCGACCACCTGAAGATGGCCCATGACCTGGGCGTTTCCACCATCCGCGTGGCCACGCACTGCACCGAGGCCGATGTCTCCGAGCAGCATATCTCCATGGCTCGCAAGATGGGCATGGACACTGTGGGCTTTTTGATGATGGCCCACATGAACTCTGCCTCCGGCCTGGTCAAGCAAGCCAAGCTGATGGAAAGCTATGGCGCCAACTGCATCTACATCACCGACTCGGCCGGCTATATGCTGCCTGACGATGTGAAGGAGCGCCTCTCCGCCGTGCGCCAGGCTCTGAACCCAGAGACTGAGCTGGGCTTCCACGGCCACCACAACCTGGCCATGGGCATCGCCAACTCTCTGGCCGCTGTGGAAGTTGGTGCCAACCGCATTGACGCCGCCGCTGCTGGTCTGGGCGCAGGTGCGGGCAACACGCCCATGGAAGTGCTGGTCGCCGTCTGCGCGCGCATGGGCATTGAAACCGGTGTGGACGTGTTCAAGATTCAGGACGTGGCCGAAGACCTGGTCGTGCCGCTGATGGACTTCCCCATCCGCATCGACCGCGACGCGCTGACGCTGGGCTATGCCGGCGTGTACGGCAGCTTCCTGCTGTTTGCCAAGCGCGCCGAAGCCAAGTACGGCATTCCCGCACGCGAGCTGCTGCTGGAGCTGGGTCGTCGCGGCATGGTGGGTGGCCAGGAAGACATGATCGAAGACACGGCCCTGACCATGGTCCGTAACCGCAAGGAGGCCGTGGCGGCCTGAAGCGTTAGCTAGTTTTTCATTTCCACTTCAAGTTCAATCCAGCGCCATGCAAATGGGGCTGGATTTTTTTTGCCGTTGCAAAACTCAGTGAGGTTCAGGCGCTACAGAACTACTACCTTTGAGATTGGCATTAAGTCTTTATTCTGATTGCGCTGGGCGCTCTCGAAAAATGAGTAGCTGTTCTGTATCCAGTATTGCCCCGTAGCGCAGCGAAGGGGTCGTGGCGACAGGGGCTGGCTCTTTGCCTACTTTCTTGCCCAAGAAAGTAGGTCGTCCGCTGGGGCGAAACCCGACCCCAGTCTTTCTTAAAGCGCTGCTGTCAAAAGCCGTCGAAGGCTCAATACCCCGGTGCAAACACCTGCCAGGAAGTCTGGCCACCCGACAGCTTGAGATTTTCAGGCAGTTGAAGCTGTGCCACTTGCTGAGATGGGGTCTGCTCGGCGGCCACGGCCTCCTGCGGCAAATTGCTGGCAGGCAGATACACCGCCAGCGCAGCGGCAGCCAGCATCACGACCCGAAAACCATTGGCGAGGCGAAATAGCTTTTTCATCCTTGTCTCCTTTGCTGCGAAGGTTCTGTGACCTTGTTGATTCGCAGTATCTCCAGCGTGAAAAAGCCAACATCGTCCGTTTTGATGAGCAGGTATTTACTTAGGTGACAACCCGGTAAATACAGGCCCTGGACTGGCAAAAAGAGAAAGTCAATTACTATGAATTGAGTAGCTAATAGCGCTTATTTAATATTAACTACAGCTTGATTTGACTCATTTTTTGCGCGCAGCAGCAAATTGAGCACCGGCACCGCACTGGACGCCAGTGCAAACCACAGCACAGGCTCAATCCCCTGCGCGCCCATGAGCTTACCGGCCACGCCCGGCCCCACCATGGACGCCAGCGCAAACGCCCCAGGCACCAGCACAATGGCGCGGCCCGATGGGTCAGTGCGCGCGATATGGGCGGTCTGCAGCACGCATCCGCAGGTAAAGGCGACCTCCCATAGCCAGGAACCCGCCGCATAAAAGCCAAAGCCTGAAGCCGAAGCCAGCAGACCCAGACCGGCAATCAAGCCCAGAAAAGTGATGCTGAGGCCACGCGCCAGTGAAAAGCGCGCGCCCACCGTAGCAACAAAAAAGGCCGCCACGCTACCCAGCAACTTGAGCACGGCAAAGACAATGCCCATATCTGCCGCGCTGACGGAAAGATGTACGCCAATGCGTTCCAGAAATGCCCAGAGACCGATATTGCCGACCAGAAACAGCCACAGCACGGCCAGCGCCCACCAGGCTGCAACAGGCATGTGCTGTGGCTGAGTGGCCGCCACATCGGTATGGGAGATTACGGAATCACGGGCCCCGTGGGGCACCCAGAAGGCAGACAGCCCCAGCAGCAGCACCAAAGCCGCCAGCGCCCAGGCTGCACCCGCATAGTGAAAGCGCGCAATCAGCAAGGGCGGCAGAGCAAACAGCATGGCCGCCGTAACCGAAAGCTCCACGCCCTGGCGCACGCCAAAGGCGCGCTCCTTGTTGGGCAGGTCGGACAGCACCCGCATGCCCAGACAAGTCATGGTGGAGGCAAAAAAGCCTATGCAGGCCCAGCTCACATACAAAAGCGGCAACGCCTGCACCATGGCGCTCAGCGCAAAGCACGCCGCTGTGCAGATGGCCCCTGTCGCCGTCAGCCAGCGCCAGTTAAGCCGATTCATCCAGATGGGCGCGCCCAGCGTGCCCAGCAGATAGCCGCCAAAACAGATGGAGCCCAGCAGGCCCACCTGCTCGGGCGGCAGATGAAAGCTGTCGGCCAGACTGCCCAGCAGCACCGGCAAGGTGTTGAAGGGCAGACCACCGATGGTGGAAGCCAGACTGGCCGCCAGCATGAGCGCGACCACAGATGGAGATTTGAGGTTCGCGCGCATGGCAGCCCAGCCGGTTTTACATGTACAGAATCACCAGGTCATTGATGACCGAGGGACGGTCCTGACCCACCACATGGATATTGATTTCCATTGTGGTCTGCACACCGCTCTTGACCTGTTCCACGGCCTTGATACGTGCGCGAGCGCGAATCTTGCAGCCCGAGGGCACAGGGCTTGGGAAGCGCAGGCGATCCGAGCCGTAGTTGACCATGTTGTTGAAGTCCACCACCTCGTAGTCCAGCGGAATACGCAACTGGCTGGACAGCACCTGCACCAGAGCACCATGGGCAATCGTGGTGCCGAACGGGCTCTTTTCGCGGGCCTGCACGGGGTCGGTGTGAATCCAGTAGTCGTCGCCCGAGAGCTTGGCGAAGTCATTGATGACGTCCTGAGTCACCGTGAACTCATTGGACCAGGGGCTGTAATCCTCGGACACCAGCGACTTCATGGCGTCCAGATCCTTGGCCGAGATCTTGCGCTTGGGCGCAGCATCTTCCTGCACCACGGCGGCGGCAGGGGCCTCATCCGCATCAGCCTTGATGACCGAAGGGAAGTCGCCTGCACGGGGCGTAAAGCGCAGCAGAGTTGCTTCACCGGGGCGCTCGTCAAACACGGGGCGCACGGCCATACCAATCTTCAGCGCTTCGGGCTCCACGCCGACCATGGTGGTGTTGATGCGCACGCCCTCTTCCAGCTCGACAACAGCCAGCGCCTGGGGCATCTCGTCCGTAAACTCGGGCATGGTGGGGATGCGGGCGATGGTGAAGCTGTAGAGCTTGCCTTCACCCGAAACCTTGTTCCACTTCAGCGAGCGCGAACCACAGACGGGGCAATGGGTACGTGGGAAGAAGATGGAGTGACCGCGGTCACATTGCTGAATGCGCACTTCATGGGCCTTCAGGCCTTCCCAGTACGGTGCAGAGATTTCCGTGGGACGGGGTAGAGGTTTGTTCCAGGCCATTTTTATGCTCCCCGCAGGATCAAGGCGCCCTGCTCGCTCATCACACCACCGGTGCCCGACACATAGGCCAGGTCATGGCGAGCCAGCTGACGGTCACCGCCGCGACCCTGAATCTGGTGAATGGCTTCGATCACCTGCGACATGCCGCCCGCCGTACCCGACTGGCCAAAGCTGAGCTGGCCGCCGTGGGTGTTCATGGGGAAGTTGCCCTTGAAGGTGAAGTCGTTGTTGCGCAGGAAGTCCATGCCCTTGCCCTTTTCGCAAAAGCCTGCGTCTTCCAGCGTCAGCATGACGGTGATGGTGTAGCAGTCATAGATCTGCGCCATGTGCACATCTTTGGGCTTGAGACCGGCCATCTCAAAGGCCTTGGCAGATGCCGGGCCGATGGGGGTCTTGAGCATGTCGGCCATGTAAGTGGGCGACTTGCTGCTGACATGCTCGCCGCAGCCGATGATGCTGACGGGGCGGTTCTTGGTCGTCTTGGCGCGATCGGCACGAGTGACGATCATGGCACCGCCGCCTGCTGCGGGCAGCACGATTTCCAGCACGTGCAGCGGGTCTGCCACCATGCGCGAGTTCAGCACGTCATCCACCGTGATGGGCTGGCCGTAGAACATGGCATTGGGGTTGTGGCAGGCATTAAAGCGTTGATCCACGCTGATGCGTGCCAGCGCTGCCGGGTCATAGCCATACACAGCGCCATAACGCTGGGCAATCATGGCGTAACCAGTGTTCTGCGCCATGTGGCCGTAAGGCAGATCCATTTCGGCCTCAGGCGCACCAAAGCGGGTGCTGTGTCCGCCAAAACGGCTGGACTTCATCACTTCCTTGATGTGGTCGTCGTACTCGGACATGGGAGCCATGCGCGATGGCAGCACACAGGCCACCGTGTTGCACAGACCCATCTCGATCGCCGCCGCGGCGCGCCAGACCATGGCGACCGAGCTGGCACCGCCCAGGTCCACCACTTCAGCGAAGTTCAGCGGAATGCCCAGATATTCGCCGGCCATGGCTGGCACAAAGCTGCTGGCTTCATGAAAGTGCGGCCCGCTGGTGATCAGACCATCGACCTCGGACAGCTCCATGCCCGCGTCATCCAATGCCTGCAGCGTCAGATCAGCCACTTGCTCCAGATGGAACATGCGCGGCGCTGTCGCGTACTTCTCAGGCTTGTACTGCGCAGCGCCGACGAGCGCTGCTTTTCCTTGCAAACCCATATGTCTCCCTTTTCAAGAAAGTGTCGGCTTATTGTGAGAACGAAGCGGTGCAAGACCATCGTCAATGCAGACTAAAAGGCACGCCCCGTACATACCCTTGATTTTCTTGGCAAACGTCCATTCGGACGATGTTCCCAAACGCTCAAAACAAGAATCTCCGCCCTAGGTTTTGGCTCACCCCATGAGCCGTGAGAAGACTGATAAAGGAGACAACGTGAAAACAGCCGTCGGTATAGGCGCAGCAGCATTGGTGGCATTCGCCTCTGCGCTGGCCTTTGCGCCTCGCACCCCGCCCCCACTTGCACCAACGAGCATCGGCGTTGAGCGCACCCATTTCAATACCATCACTCAGGTGGGTGACCGGCTGCTGACCGCCGGCGCCATGGGCGAGATCCTCTACTCGGACGACAAGGGCGCGCACTGGACTGGCGCCAAGCTCAGCCAGGACCGCCAGGCACTGCTCGTCAGCGTGGCCTTCGCACCCGATAAGAAAACCGGCTTCGCCGTTGGTCACGAAGGCTGGATTCTGCGCACCAAGGACGCTGGCAACACCTGGGAAGAAGTGGCCTTTTCCAAGGAAAACGGCGAGCCACTGATGTCGATTGCACGCCTGCCATCGGGCGACTGGATCACCGTGGGTGCGTTCGGCCGCGCGCTGGAATCGAAGGACGGCGGCCAGACCTGGCAACCGCTGGCACTGCCTGCCGAAGTCGAAGACAAGCACCTGAACCGCATTGCCAGTTCTGCCGATCAGCAGCACTGGCTGATCGTGGGTGAGCGCGGTCTGGTCCTCAAGTCCGACGACGCGGGCGCCACCTGGCAGACCGAACCCGACTTCTACAACGGCTCTTTCTACAACGCCATGCCCACCAAGCAAGGCGGCTGGCTGATCTATGGCATGCGCGGCAATGTGTTCCTGCAAGCGGCTGCGGGCGAAGCCTGGGCCAAGTCGCAGGTGCCTGCCCCCATCTCCTTCTTTGGCCACGCGCAGGAAACCGATGGAACCATCGTGCTCGTCGGCCAGGGCAGCATGCTGGGCCTGAGCAAGGACGGTGGCAAGAGCTTCAAACTGGAGCGCGCCAAGGGCCGCGCCACGCTGACCGACATTGTGCTGACCAACGCCAACAGCGGCTGGATGTCCAGCGACGCGGGCCTGCAGCCCTTTCCCCCACAGGCCAAGGCAGCCGCGCAGGCTGACCAAGGAGCAAAGCAATGACATTGACTGAACCCGTAAGCCGCCTGGACCGGTTCATCGCCACCACCGCACGCTGGCTGATTTCCTGGAGCAAGACGATTGTCGTGCTGACCCTGATTGCGACTGCGCTGTTGGGCGTTTCCGCCCTGCGCACGCATTTGGACCCGGGCTTCAACAAGCTCATCCCCATGCGCCACGCCTATATGGAGGCGTTTCTCAAGCACTCTGCCACCTTCTCGGGTGCCAACCGCATCCTGGTGAGTGTGGAGTGGAAGGGCCAGGGAGATATCTACAACAAGGAATTCCTGGAAGCCCTGCGCGGGGTGACCGATGAGGTGTTCTTCACCCCCGGTGTCAACCGCGGTCAGGTGTATTCGCTGTTCACCCCGAACGTGAAATACATCGAAATCACCGAAGATGGCTATGTGGGTGAGGTGCTGATCCCCTCGCGCTTTGAAGCCAATGAAGAGGGTCTGGCCCAGGTGCGCTCCAACGTGGCAAAGTCCGGCCAGATTGGCTCTCTGGTCAGCAATGACCTGAAGTCCGCCATGGTGCGCGCCGACCTGCTGGAAGTGGACCCCAAGACCGGCGAGAAGCTGGACTATCACAAGGTCGCTCAGCGTCTAGAAGAAATCCGCAGCAAGTTCGAGAACAAGGATGTCTCCATTCATGTCATCGGCTTCTCGAAGGTGCTCGGTGATGTGATGGACGGTCTGTCCACGGTGATGACCTTTTTTGCCATCGCCTTTGTCATTACAGCCATCCTGCTGCGCCTCTACACCAAATCCACCAACCTCACGGTGGTGGGTCTGGCCGTGGCCTTGCTGCCCGTGATCTGGCTGCTGGGCATTTTGCCGTTGATCGGCTACGGCATTGACCCGATGTCGATTCTGGTGCCCTTTCTGATCTTCTCCATCGGCGTGTCTCACGCCGTGCAGATGACCGGCGCCTGGAAGCACGATGTGCGCGCCGGCCTGAGCAACAAGCTGGCCGCCGAGAACGCCATCCGCAAGCTGGCCATCCCCGGCGCGCTGGCCCTGCTGACCAATGCCCTGGGCTTTATGGTCATCATGCTGATCGACATTCCCATCGTGCACGAGCTGGGCGTGACCGCCTGCATGGGCGTGCTGCTGATGATCATCACCAACAAGGTTTTCCTGCCCGCGGTGCTGGCCAATATCCGTCTGGAAAAGAAGGCCCTGCAAGCGCCTTCGTCCACGGCCAACGGGCGCAACCCTATCTGGTGGAAGCTGTCTGCGCTGTCCGAGGGCAAGCCCGCGCTGCTGACCCTGGTGGTGTCACTGGCATTCCTGGTCGTCGGCACCTACCAGTCGCGCCACCTGCTGACGGGTGACGTGGGCACAGGCGCTCCCGAGCTGCGCGCCGAATCGCGCTACAACCGCGACAACGACAACATCATCAGCAACTACTCCATCGGCATGGACGTTTTGTCGGTATTCATCGAGACCTCCAACCTCGACGAAGGCTGCCTGAACTGGCAGGTGATGAATGCCGTGGAGCGCTTCGAAGCACGCATGCGCCGCGTCGATGGTGTGCAGTCTGTCTCCACCGTCTCGGGCCTGGCCAAGATTGCGGCATCGAGCAACAACGAGGGCAATCCTCGCTGGGCCGCATTGCAGCGCACCGAAGCGGCTTTGCGCTCCGGCACCAAGGCGCTGTCGCCCGATCTGGGTCTGAACACCGAAGGCTGCAAGGTCATCAATCTGCAGGTTTTCCTGAAAGACCACGAAGGCGCAACCCTGACCCATGTGGTCAATGAGGTGCGCAACTTCATCGCCGAAGACAAGACGCCCAATGTGAGCTTCAAGCTCGCTGGCGGCAATGCCGGTGTGGCCGCTGCAACCAACGAAGCGGTGGAACACGCCGAAGTGCAGATGCTGGGTTCCATCTTCGGTGCCATCACACTGCTGTGCTGGCTCACCTTCCGCAGCTGGCGCGCCGTGCTGTGCATTGTGGTGCCACTGGCTATCGTGTCCATCCTGTGCAACGCGCTGATGGCTCTGCTGGGCATTGGCCTCAAGGTGCCCACACTGCCTGTCGTTGCACTGGGTGTGGGTGTGGGCGTGGACTACGGCATCTATCTGTTCGAGAGCATGCAGCACGAGCTGCGCGAGCGCGACATCACGCTGCGCGAGGCTTTCTATGAAGCCATGCGCCAGCGCGGCAACGCCGCCATCTTCACAGCGCTGACCATGTCGATTGGTGTGGGCACCTGGGCCTTCTCTGCACTCAAGTTCCAGGCTGACATGGGCATTTTGCTGGCCTTCATGTTCCTGGTGAACATGCTGGGCGCCATCTTCCTGCTGCCCGCCATGGCCTACTGGCTGAACGTGGGTGCGGCAGAAGCCAAAGCTCGCATCAAGCGGTTGCAGAAAAACCCTCAGTCCAAGGCAAGCGCCAGCACGGGCGGTGTCGGCAATGCCGGCGGCGGCCTGCTCAAGCCAGAGCCTCAATCTTCTGTGAACAAGAAGCTGTGATGCAAGCTGCAGCAAGCACCCTGGAGCAGCTCCTGCTGGAGCATGCTCTGTCCCAGGTCACGACCCGCTATGCCACGGCATGCGATACGCGCAACTGGGACTTGCTGCAGCAGGTGTTCGCACCAGACTGCACCACCATCTATGGCAGCAACTATGTCTGCCAGGGCCTGGACAAGGTTCGCCACATGATCAGCTCGCACCTTGATGGTTGCGGCCCCACCCAGCATCTGCTGGGCAATCTGGAAGTCGATGCCTCCAACCCGGCCTGCATACGCAGCAAGATCCATGTGCGCGCGGTACACAAGGGCCTGGGAGAGCGCTCCCAGCTGCGCTATGACGCCATTGGTTTCTATGAAGACGAATGGGTGCTACTGCCGCAAGGCTGGCGCATTCAAAAGCGCAGCATGACCCTGCTGCTGGAGATTGGTGACCGCTCGGTGCTTCAACCCGGCTGATCGCCCGCCCACTCATCCAAAGCCGCGCAACCGCGCGGCTTTTTTCATCTCTATTGCTACTAAATATATAGCTGCAATCCTAATCAATAAAAAGACTATAGGCTTATTCGACATAAAAAATGGCCAGCAATTGCTGGCCTGAGGTGAATTGGCTTCAAAACGCTTTATGGCTCAAACTTCACTTTGAGAAACTGCAGCAGCTGCTTGCCCGCCAGGCTGCGCGCCGTTTCATCACGGCCGCTGATGTAGCCGACCTTGACACAATCGCCAAGTGCCTTGCCGCTCTGCACACGAATCTGGTAGCGCGTCTGCCGGTCAGCACTGGCCCCTGTGGGGATCAGCGATTTGCCATTGACGGTGGGGAAGTCCTTGTCGTTGAACTCGATGGTGCAACCTGCCAGATAAGGCCTGTCCGTCATGGCTCGCGGCTTGTTGCTTTCCCAGTCATGACCGGCCTTGGCATAGACCACGGTGCTCACGTCCGAACCGGCTTCGCGCAGCACCTTCTCCTGCTGGGCACAGGCCACCAGGTCATTGGAGGCATCTTCTCCCGCGCGGAAACTCAGCAGCGGCGCACCTGTGGTCTTTCGGGTCTGCATCAGCGCATAGCACGGGCCATAGAAATCCACGTGCACTGCGAACGGTGCAACCGCCGGGGCCAGCTTGCCGCGAATGCGCTCATCCATGCCCATGCGCGCAGCAATACCGCCTTTGGAAAAACCCATCACACCAATGCGGCGCGCATCGATGGCCGGATGCTTGTTCAATGCCTTGAGGGCCGCATAGGCATCGGCCACGGCATCGAACTCCGAGGTCCCCATGATCTTCAACACGTATGGCATCT
This sequence comes from Comamonas testosteroni, assembly GCF_003569915.1. Taxonomy (GTDB): domain Bacteria; phylum Pseudomonadota; class Gammaproteobacteria; order Burkholderiales; family Burkholderiaceae_C; genus Comamonas; species Comamonas testosteroni_D. Next base: position 24,936 of record NZ_KZ984449.1, read on the forward strand.
CTTCGCTAATGCCCCGCGGCTTGAAGCTGTCGATCACCAGTGCCGCGATGCCGTTGTCAGCCAGCGCCTGCGCAGTCTCGTTCTCACGCCCGGGAATCACGCCGGCTCCGCCCGGCAGGATCACCATCGCAGGTACAGGCTTCTTGTCACTCGCCCCTTGCGGCAGCAGCAGCTTGCCTATACCCATGGTGACTTCGGCCTTGCCCGGCTGGTTTAGCAGCACATCAAGGTCATAGGGGCTGCTGGACTTGAAGCGAATCTCGCCTTGCGTATCACTGTGCAGCTCGGTAGGCGGCATCATGGGGATCACCTTGGGCAGTGGCGGTAGCGCATCGAACAGGGACTGCGCCCCCACCGATACACCGTTCAGGCAAAGAACGCCCACGGCCAGACTGGACCAAGTCCTGTAGAAAATAGATTGCATGAGATTTACTCCATCTCAGACACAAAAGCCCGGACGGGCCGGGCTTTTGAGAGAGAGCTCGTCGCTAAGATTTAGAACGAGTACTTGGCAGTCACAGACAGTTGGTCGCGGTCCGTCATTGCGCGATAGCGCAGAGCGTCTGCCGAGGCATTGCCCAGGTAGTTGATATAGGCCACGTTGATCGACAGATTGCTCTTGCGGACAAACGTAGCACCGATGCTCAGGCGGCTGTCACCCTGACCGCCACCGAACGTACCCACTGTCGAGCGACCGCGGATCTGGCTCTGGTAGCTGATAGGGATGCTCAAATCCCAGCCTTCGAAGATGCCGGGATAGCCCAGCGTCAACGTGGCGCCTGCCACCAGGGAGTTGCGGGTCTTGTTACCCAGTGCGTTAACATCGCCCTGCTCGACGCTCAAAACGCGTGCGCCAGAGATTTCAGCTGCCAGACTCACGTCGTCCGCAAACCCAGTACGGCCAATATTAAAGATGCCGCCGACGTTACCTTGGGCAATCTTGGCACGCACTACACCTGCGCCCGTCACCGAAACTGGGGTGCCATCACGCAAGCTGGCTTCACCAAAGGCAGAGAACTTGCCAAAGGTCGTGCTGACGGTAGACGCCAGCATCTTGATGTCATCGAAGTACTTGATGCGATAGCCGTCTGCACCAGTGATCACGCTGGGCGAGCGATCGTTGTAGTTCAAGAAATAGACGCCGACTTCCGTTTCGTCCGTCACGCGATAGCGACCGCCGATACCAAACTGACCCGAGCTGCTGGGACGAATGTCACCACGATACTTGGAGTAGCAAGCCGCACCCACGTTATAGGCGCAGGTCGTGCCAGGACCGACGGCATTGGCCGTGCTGGTGTACATACCTACTGCAGGCAACAGCGTTTCATGGAAGCCGAACTGGTAGTGGGCCAGCAGCGACAACCGAGGGCTGACTTCCAGCGATGCAGAGATCTGGTCTTCTGGCAGCAGGATTTCCTTGATTTCAGCACCGGGGGATGCAGACTTTGCCGCATCGCTGGGGCCCTGGGCACCAGCGATATTGGCGAAGTACATGGACTCACCCCAGTTCACCACCTGCTTACCGACACGCACTGTGGCACGGGTATCACCCATGTTGAAGCTGGTGTAGGCATAAGTATCCAGCAGACGGGAATAGCCGCCGCCATAACGCTTTGCGGCCGAGGTGAACTCGTTGTACTTACCACCCGTACTGACGAAGGGTCCGGGGTTGTCATTGCGACCATGGTAGACGTCATCGTAGAACGTACTGGCGTTCAGTACAAAGCCGCTGTCGCCCTTGGACAGTTTGCTTTCCCAAACTGCGCCCAAACGATTGGCCGTCAATGAACCCTTGTCAAAGTTCAGGTTGCCATCACTGCGCAAGGCCTGCACTGTCGTTGGATTGCTCAAGCGTGTGCCAATGCCATAGCTCACGTTCAGACGCCAGTCGAACTTCAGACCATCACCCAGATCAATAGTCTCCCCCGCTTGAACAGCACCCATGCCCAGGGACAGCAGCGCAGCCACTGCAATGGGGGTGAGTTTCTTCATGTTTTTTTTCATAGTGAGTCGCTCGTTGATAAAACTTAGTTGCCGGCGTTGCGCGCGGCTTCAGGCGTGTACATGGCTGGGGTCAGATCGCCACGATTCAGGATTGGGCCAACGGGGCGCTCCTGGAACAGGTTGTAGCCCATGTATCCACCGGAATTGAGGTCGTGATAGAACGATGTACCTGCGTGAAAGGCGTTGATGTCGTACGAGTAGTAGTAGTTGATCAGGGCGTGCTGCCACAGCTGACCACGTGCATCGTAGAAATCAGACATCACGGCTTGGCCGGTATCCTCGTCCAGGAACATCACGCGCTTGCCGTACACATGGCGGAAGCCTTCCTTCAAAGTGCCTTCCAGCACCCAGACACGGCGCAGTTCATAGCGCATGAAGTCGGGGTTTGCGTGATTCACTTTCAGCAGGTCTGCATACTTCACAGTTGGCTGGTGAATCTTGAAGTTGTTGGCAGGAATGAACATTTCCTTCTTGCCAAGCGACTTCCAGTTGTATCGCTCGGGCGAACCATTGAAGAAGCGATCGGAGTCAATCGTCATCTTGCCGCCGGTGCCAGTCATCGGCTGGTCAAAGCCATATTCAGGCACCTGACGCACGCGACGAGTACCGGGGTCATAGCTCCATGCCAAACGCTTGTCCTTCGCGTAATTCACCGGCTCAACAGAGTTAGTCACACCGCCTTTCTCACGCTCTGGCAGCAAACCCTTGGTCTGGCTGTATGCCTGAATGCCTTCCACAGGCTTGCCGCGATTGGCGGGATCATTCACGCGGTCCAGATTCTGGTTCAGCATGCGTCCGAAGCTCATGGAGCCATCAGACAGCACGTTGGCCATATCGCGGATGATGGTCTCTGAAGCAGCACGTGTTGGCAGCTGGTTATTCCAGAGCAGCTCCAGGCCACTCTTTGGGATGGGGAAGTTGATCGCACCAAAATAGCCCTTGATCGCCAGACCGTTTTCAATCACTTCGGATTCGAGCGCATTCTTCTTGGCGATATCGCAGACGTAATCGGGATAACGGAAATCACGGTGCCCCTGATACACAGGGATGCGGAAAGTCGCGGGGTACTTCTTAAACATGGCCTTCTGGCCATCGCTGAGCTTGTCCGCGTACTTCTCCAGATTTTCAGCCGTAATGCTGAAAAGCGGCTTTTCATTCGCGTAGACATCCGCAGGATGCTTTCCGCTATGAGGCGTATGAGCCACGCCAGCGGGCGCGCCAGCCCACTTGCCGGTGAATTCGGGAATGGTGCCTTCCTTGTTGCCAGCCTTGATCGCGCCGACGCAAGTCAGCTCCTTGCCCAGCTGCTCTGCCTCACTAGCCGGTACCTTCGCCCATACCGATGTTGCAAGCATCAAACCCACTGCTACTGCGAGTGGAGTCTTGGCTTCTACAAACTTCATCTCTGTCTCCTAGGTTCTATAACTTTTTTTTCGGAAGTGCTACAAACGAGAACGCCTCTCGTCTTGTGCCCTTTTAGATGCGCCATTCGTTGGCAATCGCATACTGGGGCTGCACAACTTTTTTCCCATCGTCTGAGAAGACTACTGACAGACCCTAGCCACGCAGCTGCCCTTCAAATCTCCAATGAAAAAACCCGCCAGAGCTAGCGCTGTGGCGGGTTCTGCAAGGGTAAACAGGGATGCTGAAACAGCGTTCAGATCACCTGCAAAACTGCGTCATCAAACAGCCGTAATCAGATGCTCGCACTCCTTGCGAATCGAGGTCTTGAGCATCTTTCCAGCAGGGTTGCGCGGCAAAGGCTCATCGCGCACCACAATCTTGTTCGGCACCTTGTAGGCAGCCAATCTCTGCGCCACAAATTCACGCAATTGCTGCTCTGAAAGCGAGGTGCTGGGCTTACCCACCACCACGGCCACAACCTGCTCTCCAGTGACTTCATGCGGCATGGAAAACACGGCCGCCTCTTCCAGATCCTGGTGCTGCAAGAGACAGGATTCGACCTCCGCAGCAGCGATCTTTTCACCGCTTCGGTTGATCACATCCTTGATGCGATCGACGATGGTGATGAAGCCCTCATCGTCCAAAACGCCTATATCGCCGGTGCGAAACCAGCCGTTCTGTACGGCGGTGGACGTTGACGCTTTGTCGCTCCAATAGCCCTCCATCATCGTCACTCCGCGCAGCCAGATTTCACCGGCTTCACCATTGGGCAGCGCCGTGCCATCAAGATCCGCAATACGTACCTCGATGATGGGAGAAAGCACGCCAGCGCTGCGTGGGTGCGCTTCAAACATGCGCCCCGAGGCCCCTGCGCAGACACCATTGGATTCCGTGAGACCGAAGCCGATGCCTGACATGCGACCACTGAACTTGGCCAGCACCTCATCAATCAGGCGTGGGTGCAGCGCGCCGCCGCCAAAGCCCACGCCAGAGAGGTTGCCTGACACTTCGGGCTTTTCGAAACCGGGGATATTGATGAGCTGCTGCACCATGCTGGGCGCACCATTGAATTGAGTGACCTTCTCCTTGACGATGAGATCCACCGCTTTTTCCGGCTCCCAGCGGTGCACAAAGATCAGTCGCCGGCCATGGCGCAAGCTAGTCAGCAACTGCGCATGCAGGCCGCTGACGTGAAACAGCGGTACTGCAGACAAGATCGTCGGCTGCAATTGCCGCGCCATGATGGCGGCGATGGCATCGGGCGAGGTCATCGCCGCCACTGCACCGATGAAGTCGATATTGAACAAGGCTTGGCAGACTGCGCGTTGCGTGGACTCCACGCCCTTGGCGCGGCTGGTAGCACCCGAGGTGAACAAAATCAAGGCTGTGTCTTCGGCTTGCGGAGTCGGAGCATCGAAGCCTTCGTGACCACCCGCCGTCAACGCATTCCAGGCGACACTGCCGCCTTCGCCATCCACAACGACCACCTGGAGTGCACTGCCAGCAATCGCACTCTTGACGCGATCGTAGCGGTCCGCATCGCAGATCAACCAGGATGGCGTGGTGTCCTCAATATTGCTCATCAGCTCGCTGGTCAGACCAAAGCTGTTGAGCGGCACCGGGACCGCCCCCAACAAGGCCACGGCAGCAAAGGCCACGGCCCATTCGGGGCGGTTGCGCATCGCAATGGTCACGCGCTGACCCGCCTTCAAGCCGTACTGTTTTTGCAGGCGGCTGGCCACAGCGTCCACCGCTGCAAAGAAGCGGTCAAACGTCCAGCGGTCATCGCCATACACCATGAACTCCGCAGCACCATGCACGCGGCCAGCATTGATCAGCTGTGGCAGATTCTGGAAAGCGTTGCGATAGGCCGCAAAGCTGCGGCCATCAGGCAGCGTGGTCTGCAGAACTTCAAACGGAGCACCGGGTGAAGTCAACTGAGCGCGAATGCCTTTGACTTTCTGGCCAATGGAAACATCTGTCGTCGTTGTCATCTCAAAAACCTTTCAGCTGGGCAAAGCGGGCGCGATGAAAACTGCCATCACCCAGAAGGCGTTGCAGCACACGGGCACGCTTGAAGAACAGGCCGATATCCAGTTCGTCTGTCACACCGATGCCGCCGTGCAACTGAATAGCTTCGTTGCAGAGCTTTTCACACAGCTCTGAAGCCTTGGCTTTGGCCAGGCTGACATGCTCGGACACCTTGGCCTCACGGCCCGAATCAATCGCCTCTAATGCGGCCAGTACGCAGCTCTCCAGCAGCTCCAGCTCCACATACAGACGCGACGCACGGTGCTGCAGCGCCTGGAAGGAGCCGATGAATGCATCAAACTGCACGCGCTCCTTCAGATAGGTCACCGTGCGATCGAACACTTCACGCAGCAAGCCCAGCGCTTCGGCAGCCATGCAGGCCCGGGCACGGTCCAACACTTCATCCAGCGCCTTAGCCGCTGGCATGGCCACCAATGCCATATCAGCGGTCAGAGCCACCTTGTCAAACTGCACGCGTGCCATATTGCGGCTGTCAATCATGCTCATGGGTTTGACGTTGACGCCCGCCGCATCTGCGGGCACCAGCCACAGGCCCTGCGCGCCTTGCGCCGATGCGGCCAGAACCACAAAACCGTTGGCACCCACGCCATCAATGACGAAGGACTTCTCGCCGCTCAAGCTCCAACCTGTGCTGGTCTGCTCTGCAACTGTGCTCAGATTTTCAGGCAGATGACGACCGGAATGCTCATCGATGGCCAACGCCAAGCGGGCTTCACCGCTGGCCAGCAACGGCAGCCATTGCTGCTGCTGAGCCTCTGATGCCGCGCGAATCAGCAATTCCGGAACCATCACGGCCTGGCTGAGCAACGGCTGGGCCGACAGATTGCGGCCAATGGCCTCAAACACCGCACCCATGCCCAGATAGCCTGCAGCCAGGCCGTCATGCTCTTCAGGCAACACTGCAACAGGCCAGCCCATCTCAGCCATCTGCTGCCATAGCTTTTCATCAAAACCCAGCGCTGCTTTTTCATCACGCAGGCGACGCTGCTGTGCCACTGGCGCTTCTTCCGCCAGGAATGCAATAGCACTGTCCTTGAGCAGTTCCTGCTCTTGCGACAAAAGCATGGTCATATTCTTGTCTCCACTTTCAAATTCGTTTCACCCACACATCCACACGCTGTGGCAAGCGGCCTAGGCGGCCTCACCGGCGTTGTCCCCTTCCACGCAGCGAAAAAGGGGACGCCCAGCAAGAGGAAGGCGCGTAGCGCCTCAGGGAGTTAGGGCAGTTCCAAAACTCGCTTAGCGATGATGTTCAGTTGAACCTCAGAGCTTCCACCAGCAATGGTGTAGCTCTTGGAGCGCAGCCAAGCGCGGCAGACTTCGATTTCGTCGGCCGTGAAGTCTTCGCCCGCATCCCAGCCCAGCCCACGCATGCCCAGCGCTTGCTCGAGCAGCTCGTACTTGGCGACTTCCTGCTCGGTCTGCACCAACTTCATGATGCTGGACGGACCAGACACATCCTTGCGCGCCAGTGCTTTCTCGGTCACTCGGCGATGCGTAAGTGCAAAAGCCTGGGCATCCATCAGCAAAGCTGCCAGCTTGTCACGCAGCACAGGTTCGTTGACCTTGCCCTGCTCATCGACCATATAGGGAAGCGCTGTCTTGAGCGCATCGTGCGAAGGTGCACCGCCTTCGGTGAATTTGGACATGGCGGCACGCTCGTGCTGCAGCAGCTTCTTGGCCAAAGACCAGCCTTCGCCCTCTTTGCCGACAAGCTGGCGCACGGGCACTCGCACATCGTCAAAGAAAACCTGGCAGAAGCTGGACTTACCGCTGATCAGCTCGATCGGCTTGACGGTCACACCCGGACTCTTCATGTCGATCAGCAAGAAGCTGATGCCGTCCTGCTTCTTGCCTTCGCTGCTGGTGCGCACCAGCGCATACATCCAGTCGCCCTTGTCGCCATCCGAAGTCCAGATCTTGCCGCCGTTGACGATATAGGCCTCGCCCTGCTCATCCGTGACGCGGCGTGCAGAGGTCTTGAGGCTGGCCAGGTCGGAGCCAGCATTGGGCTCCGAAAAGCCTTGGCACCAGCGCTGCTCTCCACGCATCATGGGCACCAGATGCTCCAGTTTTTGCTCGTGCGTGCCAACTTCGACCAGCACCGGGCCCAGCATCCACACACCCAGGTTGTACTGGGGCTGGCGGCAGCCCAGGCGCGCCATCTCGGTTTCGAGAATGCGCGCCTCCTTGGGCGAGAGCCCGCCACCGCCATACTCGCGCGGCCATGACGGAGCAAACCATCCGCGGTCACGCATGCGCTCGAACCACAGTTTCTGGTCTTCGCTCTGAAACTGCAGCTTGGAGCTACCCCAGACCATTTCTTCCGAAATAATGGGCTTGCGCATGCTGGCTGGGCAGTTCTCCTCCAACCAGTGGGCGACTTCCTGTTTGAATGTTTCTAGTTCCGTCATGGCTTCCTCACCTCAGGCCATCGAAAAATACGCAATCTTGCCTTCCCCAGACTGACGCGAAAGCGTTCCGTCCTGTGTCAGCAGGTTTAAATGAGCTATCGTTTCCCCTAGTGCCATCAGTCGGTCCACCGGGCTGCGCAGCTTGGGGAACAGCACGGGCACGAGCTCGGCAGCCGTGGCCCGGCCCACCTGCTGCAAATGCTCCGTCACCAAGGCGAACTGCTGGGCATGGTGCTCCAGCACCTGATCCAGACGCTCATGCAAGCCGTAGAACACGCCTTGATGCGATGGCAGCACCAGAGTGCTGGCTGGCAGCTCGCGCAGACGATGCAAAGAATCGATCCAGACCTTGAGCGGGTTGCCTTCAGGCTCGATGGGACTGACCATCACATTCGAGGTAATGCGCGGAAGTACCTGATCGCCGGCCAGCAAAATGCCTTCGTCCTCGTTGTAGAGGCAGGCATGCTCCGGAGAGTGGCCTTCTCCAAGCACAATACGCCATTGACGCTCTCCAATCTGTAGCACCTCGCCCGCGCGAATGCGCTGGTAGCTGCTGGGGTGCTTGGGCATGAATGGGTCTTTGCGCATGGCGCTGACCATATTGTCCAGCTCCTCATCGGTCACGCCAGCCCTGGCGTAAAAGTCACGGTGCGACTGAGGCAGCGGATCGGGCGGCGGCCCCATCAGCGAGCGCAGCATCATGAACTCGCCATAGGTCATCTGCAACGGGACGCCAAAGCGTTCCTGCAACCACCAGGCCGCGCCTGCGTGGTCGTAGTGGCAGTGCGTGCAGATCACACGGGTCAGCGGCTGGCCCGCCAGCTTTTCCGTAAAGATCTGCTCCCACAGCTCAAAGGTCTTGGGAATACCGAGACCTGTATCTACCAGCGCCCAGCCATCGCCATCACGCAGCAGATAGACGTTGATATGGTCCAACGCCATGGGCATGGGCATGCGCAACCAAAGAAGACCGGGCGCAATTTCCACATGACTGCCATCGGGCTTGGGCGGTTCGAACGGGTAGTTCAGTATGTCAGCGGGCTTGACCCGCTCCTTGACGACGGCGCTATCCACGCAGAGCCTCCTCAACCGATGCGGCCGTCAAGGCGACATAGGTCTGCAGCTTGTCATTGCGCACATACAGCGGGTCGCTGGTCTGGGCACTGTCATAGCCTTGCTTTTGCAGGTCCACCTTACGCAGCTTGTAGTTGCCCGTCATATCGGGCGTGTCCATCAGGCGCACAAACAGCGGAGCGGCATAGCGAGGCAAGCGCGAAATCGCCAGATCCCAGAACGCCTTGGCATCAAACTTTGCGCCTTCGTGCATAACCAGAGCCGCCATGCCTGCGCGGCCACCATGACCGGGAACCTGCACGCCGTAAACGGTAATAGCGTCCAGCCCTTCAAAATCGCCCAGCGCATCGCTGACTTCCATGGTCGATACGTTCTCGCTCTTCCAGCGGAAAGTGTCACCGATGCGGTCCACAAACCAGCAGTAGCCGTCTTCATCACAGCGCAACAGGTCGCCGGAGGTCCACCAGACATCGCCTTGCTGGAAGACATTGCGAATCAGCTTCTTCTCTGAGGCTTCGGGATTGGTATAGCCCTCGAAACGGCCAGCCACCACATCGGGGTAGTTGATCACCATGCCAATGGCTTCACCGGGCTCATTCACGGCCGCCAGCTGCAGAAAGCCATTTTCATCGCGGATGTAGTCGCCTTTTTCCTGGTCGTAACGCACCAGACGCAGATTGGTCTTTTCCCAGTAAGGCACGCGGCCGCAGGAGCCAACGCGATTGTCCAGATTGATGGTATTGGTGTTGGACTCGGTACCACCCCAGCCTTCAAAGATCTGGAAGACATCGCCAAATCGGCCCGTCCACTGCTGCCAGATTTCCGGCGACAGGCCGGTACCAGCCATCTTGCGCAGCGTATGGTTCTTGTCGTTGTCTGCCGCAGGCACGCTGAGCAGAAAACGGCAGATCTCGCCGACATACTGGCAGAACGTGATTTCATAACGGCGGATGTCGTTCCAGAACTCGCTGCGACTGAACTTGCGACGCACCGCAATACGGCCACCGGCGCTCAGCGCCGTCGATGTCAGCGACATCGATGCCGCACCGTGGTAGAGCGGCAGGAAGCAGTAAAAGCAATCCTCCTGCGTGACTTCCCACAGCAATTGCATCGAATCACCTGCCATCAGCCAGCGTGCGTGGCTAATGACGGCAGCCTTGGGCAAGCCTGTGGTGCCCGAGGTGAAGATGTACTGCGCCGTATCACCCGCTTTCACGCCTTCGCGCCACTCTTTTGGCGTTTCACCAGCGCTTTCGGCCATGGCCAGGGCCTGCAGATCTGTCCCAAACGGGTTCAGCATACCTGCGGGTGCAGGACGCTCTTCGTCGGGCCAGTGCCAGTACACCAGGTCAGTGTTCAGTCCCTGTGTTTCGGCAAAGCGGGGAGCGCACTCCTCGCCCACCAGAACATACTTGGCATGCGTCACCTCCAGCGCATGCACCAGGGGCTTACCCGACACATGGGTGTTGATGAAGGCCGCCACCGCACCCAGCTTGGCAATGCCAAACCAGGCGAAGAAAAAGGCGGCGCGATTTTCGATGGCCATGGCCACCACATCGCCCTTACGCACGCCCTTTGCATGCAGCGCACGAGCCACCTGGTTGGCGCGCTGATTGAACTGGGCGTATGTGTAGCGCACATCGCCTTCAGTCAGAAACAGGCGTTCGCCAAACTTGCTCGCACACTCTTCCAGACGATCAGCCGTGGTATAGGGTGTGGATGCCATATACCGTGCTGCCACGGGGCCACGACGGTCCAGCTTCTGCTGGGTTTCATCACGCGAAATAGTGCAGCTTGCACTCATCACCTGTCTCCTCTTTGTTGTTATGTGCGATTGATCAGCGCTGTGGGCGCGGCATGCCCAGGCCGAACTGAGCGATCAGCTCGCGCTGAATCTCGTTCGTGCCACCACCGAAAGTGTTGATGGGCGCGGAGCGCAGCTCATACTCCAGCTCGCCCATCAGGAAGGCGGCCGCCGAGCCACCGCGCACCAGCGAGCTGCTGCCCACGATGTCCATCAGCTTGTGCAGCACCTCGACCACGCCTTCGGATCCGTAGACCTTGGTGGCAGATGCCAAACTCACGTCCATGGCACCAGCTTCAAGGCTGGCAGCGATACGGAAGTTGGTCAGACGCATGGCTTCGATGCGGGCATAGCACTCGGCCAGGCTGCGGCGCACCCAGGCCTGATCGATGGCGCGGCGACCGCTTTCATCTTTGGCCTTGGCCCACTGCAACACCTTGCTGAAAGGTGCAAACACCTTGTCCGACCAGGCACCCAAACCCAGGCGCTCATGGTTGAGCTGGGCAGTGATCAGCTTCCAGCCGCCGTTGAGTTCGCCAATAAGGCGGGCAGCAGGCACTTCGACATTGTCGAAATAGGTGGCTGCGGTGAAGTTGCCCACAGTCTGAATCAGCGTGTGCGAGAAGCCCTTGGCCTTGGTATCCACCACCATGATGGAGATACCCTTGTGGCGTGCCAGCTCCTGATTGGTGCGGGCAGCCAGCCAGACATAGTCGGCGGACTCGATGCCCGAAGTCCAGAGCTTTTGGCCATTGACCACAAAGCGACCGCTTTGCAGATCACCCTTCAGTTCAGCCTGGGTCTTGAGCATAGCCAGGTCAGAACCTGCACCCGACTCGGAGTAGCCAATAGCGAAGATGATGTCGCCAGTGGCCATGCCGGGCAGGAACTCCTTCTTCTGCGCTTCGGTGCCGTGCTCCATCAGCGCGGGGCCGACGGTGCTGATGGTCACGAAAGGCAGGGGGGCGCCCGCGATATTGGCCTCTTCAAAGAAGATCAGCTGTTCGGTGGCCGACAGGCCCTGGCCGCCAAACTCCTTGGGCCAGCCAATGGCCAGCCAGCCGTCACGGCCCATCTTGCGAATCAGATCGCGGTACTCGTCGCCACCCTCTGCGCCGCGCATGCGGGCCTTGAGTTCTGGCGACATCAGTGCCTGGAAGTAGTCACGGCACTTCAGACGAAGTGCGTGCTGCTCAGGGGTCAAATCAATGAACATGGTTTGCCCCTTTCGATCAAGCGCGATCGCCCAGAATCAGGCCGCTGGTGGGCACGCCGGTACCGGCTGTCACCACCACGTTGTGCACATTGCTGACTTGGTTGACCGAGCTGCCGCGCACCTGGCGCACGCCTTCGGCAATGCCGTTCATGCCGTGGATATAGGCCTCGCCCAGCTGACCTCCATGGGTGTTGACGGGCAGACGACCACCACGCGCATGGTGGCCGGCACGCACGAACTCTTTGGCTTCGCCACGCTTGCAGAAGCCAAACTCTTCGAGCTGGGTCATCACAAACGGTGTGAAGTGGTCGTACAGCACGGCAGTCTGGATGTCGTCAGGCGTCAGACGGCTTTGCTTCCACAACTGGTTGGCCACATGGCCCATCTCAGGCAGGTTGGTGATGTCGTTACGGTAGAACGATGTCATGGATTGCTGACCTTCGCTCATGCCCTGGGCTGCGCCCTTGATGTACACGGGCTTGGCCTTCAGGTCCTTGGCGCGGTCGCTGGAGGTGATGACCATGGCCACGGCACCATCGGACTCCTGGCAGCAGTCCAGCAGGTGCAGCGGGTCGGCGATCCATTTGCTCTTCTGGTGATCTTCCAGCGTGATGGGCTTGCCATAGAAGAATGCTGCAGGATTGGTAGCAGCAAAGTCACGTACTGCCACGGCAACGCGGCCAAAGTCCTCACTGGTCGCGCCATAGGCGTGCATATAGCGGCGGGCGAACATACCCACCCATGCGGCAGGTGTGTGGAAGCCATAAGGCATGTACCAGCCGTAGTTGACGCTGTCAAAGAACGGCTTGTCACCGAAGTTGTAGTCACCCGAGCCAAAGCGGTACCAGCTGCGCTCGTTCATGGCACGGTACACCACCACGGTTTTGGCAATGCCAGTAGCCACCGCCATGGCCGCGTGCAGCACAGGGGCGCAAGCAGCGCCGCCGCCGTGAGGCACTTGCGAGAAGAAGTTCACATTGCGCGCACCCAGCAGGCGGGCGATTTCGTACTCAGGAACCTTGTCCATGGTGTACGAAGAAAAGCCATCCACCTCCTTGGGGTCGATGCCTGCGTCAGCCAGAGCAGCCAGCGTGGCCTCCATGGCCAGACGCAGCTCGGTGCGGCCCGAGTTTTTGGAGAATTCAGTAGCGCCCAGACCCACAATGGCGGCGCGGCCGGAAATATTCATATCGTTCACGAGAGTGTCTCCGCTGTTTGTTCTTAGGGCAGGGCCACTTGCACAGTGCCGCTGACGTGAGAGCCCATGGAATTGGTGCCCTTGAGCGTGACCTGAACGCTGCGCGTGGCTTCGTTCTTCTCGGTAACGGAGCCCGTGAACTTCATGGTGTCACCGGGGTAGTTGGGAGCACCCAGACGGATCTTCAGGTCCATCAGGCGGGCATCGTCACCAGCCCAGCTCTCCACAAAGCTCTGCACCAGACCATTGGTGGTCAGGATGTTCATGAAGATGTGGGGCGAGCCCAGTTCACGCGCGGCATCACGGTCATGGTGACCGGGGAAATAGTCACGCGTGGCAATGGCACCACCGGCGATCAGTGGCACGGTAACGGGCACGCTCACGGACTGCAGTTCGTCGCCCACGTTCACCGATTCGAAGCGAATTGATTGATTTGCCATGTTGTTGTCTCCTTAGCGGTCTTCGGGCAGGTCGTACTTCCAGCCGAGCTTGTCGTTGTCTGCGAGCCACTGGCCCAGCGCTTCCAAATGCTGATCGGCACTGCCGAACTCGGCTGCCAGCGCGCGGCACCAGAACATGAAACGGTGAATGTGATAGGTCACGTCCACTCCCATGCCGCCGTGCACGTGCTGTGCCACGCGGCCGACCTTCAGGCCCAGTTCGTTGGATTGGGCACGCACGGCATGTGCTTGAGGTGCGCAGGGCAGGCCTGCGTCCAGACGCCATACCAGTTGGCTCAGCGCACTGCGCTGGGCTTGCAGGAGGATGTAGCCGTCAGCCATCTGGCCTTGCACCAGCTGGAACGTGCCGATGGGGCGGTCAAACTGCTTGCGCTCCGTGACGTATTCCACCGTGCGGCGCAGTTGCTCCTGCGTCACGCCTTGCTGCAGGCTGGCCAGGCTGGCAATCGCCATCTCGCTGACCCACTCCAGCGCACGGCCACCCAGCACTGCGAGCACGGGGGTGTTGCGGAAGGTGACATCGGCCACACCGCAGTAGTCCTCGCGCATGCCGGCTACACGGCTGACGCCGTCGGCCTGCAAGTCCACCAGCACCATCTTCAGCACGCCGTCTTCAGCTGCAGCCACCAGTGCGGTGCGCGCCTGCTCGCCCAGCGCCAGCGCATGGACATGGCCTTTGAGGCGGCCGGACTGCAACTGCAGTGCGGGGCCACGGCTGGCCACGGCTGACTCCAGCGACAGGGCCAGCAGCTCACCCGACATGGCGGACTGCACCACGGCATCCACGCCTTCGCCAAACTTGACGAGCGCCGCGGCTGCCACCTGCTGCTGCCACAGTGGAACCTGCGCCAGCGCACGGCCTTGCTGCTCCAGCACGGCCAGCATCTCGGTCATGCCAAGACCCAGCCCACCTGCGGCTTCAGGCACCAGAATGCTGTGCAGGCCCGCAGCCACGCATTGCTGCCACAGCTCTTCCATGTAGGGGCCGCCCGAGGTGTCATGCTCACGCAGCTTGTCATCCGTGCAGTAATCGGCGAACAGGCTTTGCGCCATGTCCGCAAACGCCCGCTGATCTTCTGTGAGTTGAAAGTCCATGACTTTTCTCCTCTCGATCAGGCCACGGGACGGAACTGGGGCAGAGTCAGGTCACCGTCAAAGGTAACGAACTCCACTTGCACCTTCTGGCCAATCTTCACTTCGCCGGGCTTAATGCCGATCAGCTGCGAAATCAGGCGCACGCCCTCTTCCAGCTCGATCAGACCCACGGGATTGGGGTACTCGAACGGAGGCACTTCGGGGTAATGCATGACCACGAAGGAGTAGACGGTGCCCTTGCCGCTGGACTCGATGGTGTCCCACTCGAAGGAATGACACTTGGGGCACACGGGGCCTGGTGGGTGATGCAGGTCACCGCAGCTCTTGCAGCGCTGAATCAACAGCTTGCCCTGCTTGACACCTTCCCAGAAGAAGCGGTTGTCATCGCTCACGCCAGGCGCGGGACGCTTGATTTTGGGGATAGCGGCCTCGCCTGCCGCTGCAGGAGCAGGCGTATGCACTTGCGCGGGGCGGAACTTGAAGACGCGGAACATCAACTGACCGACCTTCTCGTCTGCGCCGTCCTTGGCCGCCGTGGAGAAGTAGTCCATCACCAGCGTGACAAAGTAGCCCGTACCCAGACCAGTGGTCTTTTGCTCGCTGATGCTGTCCAGACGCGTGGTGTAGTACAGGTCTTCGCCCTCGACCACATCGCGGTCGAAGGTCAGCTCGGAGTTCACCGCCACGGTAGAGGGGAAGTCATGCGCTTCGATCAGCTTCAGGACTTCATAAGGGTTCTCTGTGGTGGAGCCCGGCGGATAGTTGTTTTGCACGGGGCCTTCCATGCACCACACCTGGAGCATGGCCGGAGGAGCGATGACCTTGCCATCCTTGTTGGTCTTAACCTTCACGCCCATCAGCTCGCACCACTGGCGAATCATGGCGCTGTTGACCTTGTCCCAGGCGAGAACACGCCCGTACTGCTTGCCCACAAATGCGCGGGCTTCTGTCATCCAGTCTTGATCAGTCAAGATTGTCTCCTTTGAAATTCAGTGGTTTTTCTGCGTTGTGTCGGCGTTGGACGCGCCCAGGAAAGCGGGTCGCTCTCCGCCCCCGTGCAGCAGCAAATTGGTGCCGCTCATGTACGAAGCACGGGACGAAGCCACGTACAGGCAGGCCTGTGCGATGTCCTCAGGTTCGGCCAGACGGCCAGCGGGAATCGTTTGCGCAACGCTGGCAATGCCGGCGTCGTCGCCAAAATGCAGATGAGATTGCTCGGTACGCACCAGGCCGGGGCTCACGGCCACGACGCGCACCTTGGGCGCCCACTCCACGGCCAGAGAGCTGACCAGGCTCAGCACCGCAGCCTTGGCCGCGCCATAGGCAGCCGTGCCGGGCGATGGACGCAGGGCGCTGATACTGCCGATGCAGACGATCACGCCGCCGCCATCCTGCTGCTGCATGACTGCGTTGGCAGCCTGCGAGGCGTGCAGGGTCGAGAACAGGTTCAGGCGCAACACGCCTTCGTGAAAGCGTGGCGACACCGTGGCGGCATCCACGGCTGGCGCACCGCCAGCGTTGTTGATGAGTACATCGAGACGGCCATGGCGGGCATGGACTTCGCCGATCAGGTCCTTGACGGCCTGTGCTTCGCGTACATCGCAGGCGATGAACTCGGCGCTGCGGCCATCTGCTGCGGGCAGTTCTTCGGGCTGCTGACGACCACAGACCACGACCGTGGCACCCGCAGCCAAAAACGCCTGCGCTATGCCTTTGCCGATGCCCTTGGTGCCACCGGTCACCAGAACCACTTGTTTTTGAAAGTCGTTATTCGTATCCATACCTGCCAATTTAGGTTTCGGCACCCTTGGCAGATACGTCCAAAAGGACGATGTAACTCCCCACTCGTAAAACGACCATCCTTTCCATGCAAATCAATGGAAAGCCTTATGTCAGCATCGCCTACTGCTATTGAAAATTTGGATGCCGCACAGCAGGAACTGCTGGTTCAGCGCGAGGAAAACGGCGTCGTCATCGTGCAGCTCAACCGCCCACAGGCAACCAATGCGCTGAGTCTTTCCCTGCAGGCGGCGCTGTCGCGCACATTCCAGGAACTGAGCGCTGATGACAGCGTGCGCTGCATTGTGCTCACTGGCGGCGAGAAGGTATTCGCCGCCGGAGGCGATATCAAGAGCATGGACTCCTGCGGCCCCATCGAGATCATGAAGCGCCATACCGAGCGCGTCTGGGCCCCTATCGAGAAATGCCCCAAGCCCATCATTGCGGCGGTCTGCGGCTATGCCTTTGGCGGCGGGGCTGAGCTGGCCATGCATTGCGACATCATCATTGCCGGCAAGGGTGCCAGCTTTGCCCAGCCGGAGATTCGCATCGGCATCATGCCCGGCATTGGCGGCACCCAGCGCCTGGTGCGCGCCGTGGGCAAGTTCCAGGCCATGCGCATTTTGCTGACCGGCAAACCCGTTAGCGCAGATGAAGCCTATGCAATGGGTCTGGTCAGCCTAGTCTGCGAGGACGATCAGGTAATCCCTGAAGCGCTGAAGATGGCCAAACTCATCGCCCACATGCCGCCATTGGCCGTGGAACAGATCAAGGAAGTGGTGATTGCGGGCATGGACGCCTCGCTGGACGCCGCCCTGATGCTGGAGCGCAAGGCCAATCAGATTCTGTTTGCCACGCAGGATCAGAAGGAAGGCATGGCTGCGTTCATTGAAAAGCGCCAGGCGGACTTCAAGGGCCGATAAATCAGCCCTCACCCCCTGAGCGGCTTTGCCGCTTCCCCCTCTCTCGCTTCGCGGGAGGGGGACGACAGCCTCGGTGTGCGGCGGCGCTTCCTCGCTGTCCCTGATATGGGGAGCGCCAGTTTTCAGGGCTACCGCTATAAAAACAGAAGCTGCTCGCCTATGATCTATCTGGACAGGAGGCCAAAAACTCTAATATCCAGATCATCAAGCACAAGCAGCTTCCTTTTTGGGACGGGTCAGCCCGCCCTTTGGATCACATCGTTCAGGCAGCGTGAATATTTTGCTGACCAAAGAACGCACGCATGCTGACTACCTTGCCAGCATCGTTGAAGCGGAAGTGATCAATCGGCGCAATCAAAGTCTTGCGGCCCTGGTACTCAAAGCTCACGGTAAAGGCAAACGCGGCCTCATTGGCCACGGCACGCACCTCGCCGGTCAACTCCACCTTCAACGCCAGCTTGAGCGAGTTGGCATAAAAAGCGCGAATCGCCTCGATCCCGTTCTGCACGGCAGACCCCACAGGATCCTCCACCGTCGCGTCATCGGCATACAGCGCCACAATGCCTTCCAGATCGGAAGCATTGAGCGCCGCCACATAGCGATGCACCACGGCGGTCATATGTTCTGCAGTATTCATCTCAACTCCTTGAATAAGCACGGCCCATGTGAGAGACGGCGAGCAAAGGCCGCCCTGCAGCGAGGCCGTCGTCCCCCTTCCCTAGCGCGCAGCGCGTAGAGAAAGGGGGAAGCCGCGCAGCGGATCAGGGGGTTAGAACGATGTCGGCCGCATCACCGCATCAATACCACCGTCAACGACGATCTGCGCTCCATGCACATAGGCGGCTGCGGGGCTCATCAAAAAGGCGATCACCGAGGCCATTTCCGAAGGCTCGGCACGGCGCCCCAGCGGCGGCACAAACTTGGCAATCGATTCACTGTAGCGTGGGTCTTTCAGGCCGGCCTGCAGCAGCGGCGTCTCCGTCGCACCGGGGGCAATGGTGTTCAGGCGCACACCCGCTTCACCCCAAGCGGCAGTGCGCTTGCGTACGGCCACTGTCAAGGCGTTCTTGCTGCCCGCATATGCCAGATTGCCGCCCTGGTCGCCAGCGGCATCCACAATCGCACCAGCCTTGGCTTCATCACCGGCTTCAAAAGCCGCAGCCAGCGGGTTCTTCTCCCAGGACAGATGGGCCGATGCAACCGATGAGATCACCACGGCTGCAGGCTGATGGCCTTTCTTGAGTTCGGGGAAAAAAGCATCAAGCAGCTCCACCGCACCAAAGTAGTTGACCGACGTGGTCTTGCTGCAGGGCTTGACCTGTGTACCCAGACCCGCGCAGAGCACCACACCGTCGAGCGAGCCCGCTGTCAGCTTGAGCGCTTCATCAATCGCCATCTTGCGGCCTTCGGCCGTCGAGAGGTCAGCAATCACTTCCGCATCGCGGATGTCAATGCCGATGATCTTGTTGCCTGCAGCCTCCAGAGCCTTGCGGGTGGCCGCGCCAATACCGGTGGCGCAACCGCTCATGATGATGGTGGACATGTCTCTTTTCCTTGTTGGTCGTGTTGTGACGACGCACATCAAAGCCGAACACGCGCATGCAGACCACATGCAAACGGACGATGTGATTCCCCTAGGGAGAATTTACTGTGGGCATTCCTACACTGGCGCAGCCATTAGTCAGTGAGGAATTTCATCATGTACCCCCATCTTTTTCAGCCCATCACCATTGGTCATCTCACCCTGAAGAATCGCATTCTGATGGGCTCCATGCATACCGGGCTGGAAGATCAGGTGCAGGGTTTTGAAAAGCTGGCTGTTTTCTACGCGGAGCGCGCGCGCGAAGGGCTGCAGCTGATCGTCACCGGTGGGTTCGGCGTCAATGAGTACGCACTTGGAATGCCTGAGCATGCCGAGTTTTCCACGCTGTGCACGCCCGAGCAGGCTGCTCGCCACCGCCTCATCACCGAAGCCGTACATGCCGAAGGCAGCCATATCCTCATGCAAGTGCTGCATGTGGGCCGCTACGACCATGGCAGCGGCGGCGTCTCACCCAGCAGCGTCGAATCCAAGCTGAGCAACCGTAGCTCGCGCGAGCTGAGCAGCGCGCAGATCGAGCAGATCATTGATGACTACGTACGCTGCGCCTGCCTGGCCCGCGATGCAGGCTATGACGGCGTGGAGATCATGGGCGGCGAAGGCTATCTGATCAACCAATTTCTGGCACCGCTGACCAACTTCCGCGAAGACCAGTGGGGCGGCAATGCCGAGGGCCGCAGCCGCTTTGCGTTGCGCATCGTTCAAGGCATTCGCGCCGCCATGCCCAGCGATTTTGTCATCAGCTTTCGCCTGTCTCTGATGGACCTCGTCGAGCACGGCAGCCACTGGAACGAGGTTCAGGAGCTGGCCCGCAAGCTCGAAGCATCGGGCGTGGACCTCATCAACACCAGCGTGGGCTGGCATGAGGCGCGCATCCCCACCGTAGCCATGGTGGTGCCGCGCGCGGCGTTCAGCTGGGCCGCACAGCAACTCAAGCAAGTGGTCAGCATCCCGGTGGTAGCCAGCAACCGCATCAACACGCCCGAAGTGGCCGACGACCTGATTGCCCAAGGCCACGCCGATATGGTGGCCATGGCCAGACCATTCCTCGCCGACCCCGCCTTTGTGCGCAAGGCACAGAGCGGACAGAGCGCCAGCATCAACACCTGCATTGCCTGCAACCAGGCCTGTCTGGATCGCATCTTCACGCGCCAACAGGTCAGCTGCCTGGTCAATCCCCGTGCCTGCCGTGAATTGGAATGGCCGCAGGAGAAAGCGCCCACTGTCAAGAAAATCGCCGTTCTGGGCGCAGGCCCTGCCGGTCTGGCCTGCGCACGCGAGGCCGCCGAGCGCGGACACAGCGTGACGCTGTTCGAGCCCAGCATCCGCATTGGCGGCCAGTTCTTTCTGGCGCAGAAAATTCCTGGCAAGGAAGAGCTGGCCGAGACGCTGCGCTATTTCGAGAACGAGATTCAGCGCCTGGGCATCGAGCTGCGCCTGAACACCACGCCCGATGTGCAGGCCCTGAGCCAATTTGACCATGTGGTCGTTGCCAGCGGTGTCGTGCCGCGTCGCAGCGGCATCGAGGGCGAGAACAATGCCAAGGTGGTGGACTATATCGAGGCGCTGCGCAGTCCACGCTTCCTGGGCGAGCGCGTCGCCATCGTGGGTGCGGGCCCGCTGGGCTTTGACATGGCCGAGCTGCTGGCCCACTGCAAGAGCGAGGACGGCAGCATTCCCGCCTTCGAGCGCGAATGGGGCGTGGACGAGATGCGTGAACTGCGCGGCAGCGTGAAGACGCCGCAAAAGTCCGACTCCCCGCGCCAGCTCTGGCTGCTTCAGCGCAGCAAGCAACCCATGGGCAGCAATCTGCCCACCACCACGGGCTGGATTCGCCGCACCCGACTCAAGAAAAAGTCCGCGCGCATGTTCAACGAGGTGGACTACGTACACATCGACGACAACGGCCTGCATTTGCGCATACGCGGCGAGCAGCGCTGCCTGAGCGTGGACAACATCGTCGTCTGCGCAGGCCAGGAGGCACACAACCCCTGGTCTGCCCGACTTCAAGCACATAACATTGCGCACACCGTGATTGGCGGTGCGCGTGATGCTCACAAAATTGATGCTGCAAGAGCCATCAAAGAAGGAGCCGAACTCGGCCGACAACTTTAGGAGACTAGACAAAAAATGAGTAATCCCCACGCATCACTGCTGCAAGCGGGCCGCATCGGCACCATGGAGCTGAAGAACCGCATCGTCATGGCCCCCATGGGCGAGAACTATGGCGGCACAGACGGCGTCTGCGGCGAACGCGCCCAAGCCTATTATGCGGAGCGCGCCAAGGGCGGCACCGGCCTGGTCATCATGGGCACGGCAGCCATCTCCTGGCCCACAGGCACGAGCGAGCCGCATCAGTTGGGGATCTCAGAAGACAGTTTTATTCCAGGTCTGGCCGAAGTGACACGCCGCGTGCACGAACATGGCGGCAAAGTCGCGATCCAGATCAACCACAGCGGCAAGATCGCCGCCAATGACCGCACCCATGGCCGCGAGATGTGGGTGTCGTCGATTCCGCCTGCAGGCCCGGTGGCAGAAGCCATGCGCACCGTCACCCCCAAGGAGTTCTCGACCTTCGTGGGCGTGGGTCCCTACCCTGACCGCTACCGCGTGATGGACAAGGCCGATATTGAACAGATGGTGGAATGGTTCGCCGCCGCAGCACTGCGCGCCAAGCAAGCCAACTTTGACGCCGTAGAAGTGCATGGCGCGCACAACTACATGATTGCGAACTTCCTCTCGCCCTTCTTCAACAGTCGCACCGACGAGTACGGCGGCAGCTATGAAAACCGCAGCCGCCTGCTGCGCGAAGTGCTGACCGCTGTGCGCGAGCGCGTAGGCCCGGACTTTCCGGTCTGGGTGCGTATCGATGCCGAGGAAATGCACACCCCCGGCGGTATCACGATGGAAGAGGCGCTCAAGACCGCCAAGCTCTGCGAAGAGTACGGTGCCAATGCCATCAATGTCTCGGCCTATGCTCGCCTGCCCACCGGCACCGCCTTTACCGACGCCCCCATTCCGCAAAAGCAGAACGCCTACCGCGAGTTTGCGCGTGATATCAAAAAGGCCGTCAACATCCCCATCATCTCGGCAGGCCGCTGGGAACTGGACGACGCCGCAGCCGCCGTCACCGATGGCGAAATTGACTTTGTGGCCATGGGCCGCAAGCTGCTGGCTGACCCTGAACTGGCCAACAAGCTGCAGGCCAATGCGGCAAAGAATGTGCGCCCCTGCATCTACTGCTACGCCTGCGTCAGCGAGATCTTTATCAACAAGGGCATCAAGTGCGCGGTCAATGCGCAGACCGGCCACGAAACCACCAAGACCATCACCTTTGCGGAAAAGCCCAAGCATGTGCTGATCGTCGGCGGCGGCCCTTCGGGCATGGAAGCTGCGCGCGTGGCCGCACTGCGTGGGCACCGCGTCACGCTGGTCGAACGCAGCGACCGCCTGGGCGGCACCTTATTCTTTGCCGCCCTCGCCTACCCTGAAAACGGCCGCCTGCTGGACTATCTGGTCAAACAGATGGATCACCCGAATATTCAGGTGCGCTTCAACACCACGGTGGACGCCAAGCTGCTCGATGAGCTCAAGCCCGACGAAATTCTGGTCGGCACCGGCGCCAAGCGTGCAGCGCCCGCCATTCCTGGCGCAGACCAAAGCCATGTGTGGAGCGGCGACGAACTGCGCCGCCTGATGACCGGCGACCGCGCTGATGAAGTTGCCAAGGCCAAGCTGAGCCTGACCGAGCGTGCGATGTTCAAGGCCGGCGGCATGCTGAAGGTCACAGACAGCACGGCAGCGATTCAGAGCCTGTCCAAGCTGTGGATGCCTCTGGGCAAGAAGGTCGTCATTGTCGGTGCTGGTCTGGTGGGTCTGGAACTGGCCGAGTTCCTGATCGAGCGCGGCCGTGAAGTCACCGTGCTGGACCCCGGCACACACCCCGGCTCCGAACTCGCCATCGTGCGCCGCTGGCGCGTGTACGACGCCGTCAAAGCCCACGGCAAGCTGCTGATGCAATCCAATGTGACCCGAATCGATCGCAAGGAAGTCATCTGGACGGACAAGGCCGGTGAAGAACAGCGCTGCGCTGCTGACTCTGTGGTGCTGGCCATTGGCGCCGAAGCCGACTCCACCGTGGCCGATCAGCTCCAAGCGATCACCCAGATTCCGCTGCGCCGCATTGGCGACTGCAATGATCTGGGCTATATCGAAGGCGCGATGCACTCGGGGCACGCTGCAGGTCGCAGCCTCTAATTACTATTCTTTTGATAGCAAATGCCCTATGTAAAATATAGACTACAGCCGGTATTTGCTTCAATTTTCGTCAGAAACCGCCAAAAAGAAAGGGACCAGATGGTCCCTTTGCTTTTGGTGATGGTCAGTCAGTCTTTCAGATCAGAAGTTTGGCGCCTCCACGCCGCCGTCCACGCCCAGCACCTTGCCGGTCACCCAGCTTGACGCAGGGCTTGCCAGGAACAACGCGGCGGCAGCAATGTCCTCGGGCTGACCCAGACGCGCCATGGGCGTGGTCGCTTCCATTCGGCCTTTGCGTTCGGGGGTTAGGAAGGGTGCCAGAGCATCGGTCATGATGGTTCCGGGCTCGATAGAGTTGATACGCACCTTGGGGCCAAAGTCTTGCGCCAGGCAGCGTGTGAGCTGGTTCAGCGCGGCCTTGGCTGCACCATAGGCGCTGAAGTATTTTTGCGAGTAGCGTGCAGCAGTGGACGAAATATTCACCACTGTCCCGCCACCAGCGGCTTCCATGGCGGCAGCAGCCTTTTGAATCAGCGTGTAGGCAGGCACCACGTTAAAGGCCAGCATATCGCCCACAGCCTTGCCGCTGACCTTGCGCGGGTCGTTGGGGCCGCCACCGCCGACGTTATTGATCAGCACGGTGATCTTGCCCAGCTCGGCCACGGTGCGGTCGATCAGCGCAGTCAGGTCTTCTTCCTTGTTCACATCACCCGGCACGATGATGGCGCGGCGCCCCAGGGCTTGAATCTCTTCCTGCACAGCCTTCAAGTCAGCTTCGGTGCGCGCAAACAGCGCTACATCTGCACCCGCCTTGGCCAAGGTGATTGCACAAGCGCGGCCAATACCCTTGCCAGCGCCGGTCACGGCAGCGACCTGACCTTCCAGCGAGAACTGGCGAAAAATCTCATTCATTGTTCTTACCTCAAATAACGTTCCGACCCGCCCATACTCTGTACGAAACGCTTTTCAAACATCCGCCAAACGGACCATGGGACAAGCCCCATGGTCAAGCAAGCCTGCTTGCGTCAACAAGCAAACAGAATGACGACATTCACCCAAAAACGTTCCGCCAGAACAGAGCTTTCGATCAAGCACGCCCCAAAGCCAGGGACAGCGAGCAAGAGCCGTCTCGCAGCGATGCTGTCGTCCCCCTCCCCTAGCGCGCAGCGCGTAGAGAGAGGGGGAAGGCGCAAAGCGCCTCAGGGGGTGTCTCAATTCATGGGGTGACCGCAGCTTCCAGCATCTGCTGGAACTGCGAGTTATACGGAGGCAGCATCCCCCACTCACGACGCGGATCATGGCCACCGGCCTTGTAGACCGAGCGTGCATGGCTGAATTCGAGGAAGCCTTCACGGCCATGGTAGTGACCCATGCCCGAAGCGCCTACACCGCCAAACGGCGCATCTTCCAGCGCGGGGTGCATGACCACATCGTTGATGGACACACCGCCGGACAGCGTGTTGTCCAGCACCCAGTTCTGCTCGGCCTCATCGCTGCCAAAGTAGTACAGCGCGAGAGGACGCTCGCCCGCATTGATAGCGGCTACGGCTTCGCGGATGTTCTTGAAGCTGCGCAGCACCACGGCAGGGCCAAAGATTTCGTGCTGAGAGATTTCAGCTTCCTGCGGCGGGTTGATGACCAGCGCCAGCGGCAGACGGCGATCAGCACCAGCGGTGGCACTGCCCACTTCCACCACTTGCACGCCGCGTGCCTTGGCATCCTGCACATAGGCGCTGACGCGGCTATGGTGGCGCTCGTTGACCACGGGAGTCATATCGGCGTTGCCAGTGACCGATGGATAGAGCTGCTGGTACTGAGCCGCAATGCCGTCCATCAGCGCCTGCAGGCGCGACTCATGCACCCAGACCACATCGGGCGACACACACAGCTGACCAGAGTTCAGCGACTTGCCCACAGCAATACGCTCGGCCACATTGGCGATATCGGCAGAGTCACCCACCAGCACGGGGGATTTGCCACCCAGTTCCAGCGTGACAGGCACCAGGTTCTTGGAAGCCGCAGCCATGATGAGCTTGCCCACGCTGGTCGAGCCGGTGAAGACCAGATGGTTCCAGGGCTGCTCAGAGAAAGCCGCAGCCACTTCAGGGCCGCCTTGCACCACGGCCAGCACTTGCGGGTCAAAGCGCTTGGCCACAGCTTCGGCCAGTACCTGCGCCGTGCGTGGCGCAATTTCAGAAGGCTTGAGCACGGCACGGTTGCCGGCTGCGAAGGCGCAGGCCAGCGGCGACAGCAGCGTGAACAGCGGTGCATTCCAGGTGCCGATAATGCCGATCACGCCCTTGGGCTGGTACTTGACCCAGGCCGTGGCACCAAACATGTCAAAGGGCTTGACGCTGGGACGGGTGGAGTCACCAATCCATTCCTGCAGATGGTCACGCGCGTGCTTGAGCGAGGACAGCGAGCCCAGAATATCATTGGCCAGCGAAAACACAGCGGGACGGCCACCAAAGTCTTCGCCCATGGCCTGGCACAGCGCGTCCTTGTTTTCCACCAGCATGTCTATGACTTGCTGAATCCGCTGCACGCGCACTTCGGCGCTGACTGCGCCCTCTTCGATAAAGGCCTGGTTTTGCATGTCCAGCAGCTGACGGATGCTGATGGACGGGTTGGATTGGGTCATTTTGTCTCCTCAAACAATCTTGTAAAAATCAAAGCACCAGGGCCACATGCTCGAACCTCAGGATTACCCGTGCTTCGTCCAAAGGGACGATGGCATAACCCCTAGCGGCCCCGCACGATGCGGCGCATGCATACCTCGAACACGCTCTCAGCCACGAACCCAGCGGTCACTCCCACCGTGAATTGGCGCACTCACCTAAGCCTTGCGCTACTCGCGCTGGTCTATATTTTCTCCTTCATTGATCGACAGGTGCTGTCGATTTTGCTGGAGCCGATCAAGCAGGAATTTGGTGCATCAGACACCCAGATGGGCTTGCTGACCGGTTTGGCGTTTGCCGTGCTGTATGCGGCTCTGGGTATTCCCGTTGGGCGATTGGCCGACACGCACAACCGCCGCAATATTGTGGCCATCTGCTGCGGCATCTGGAGTCTGGCAACCATGGCCTGCGGCGTAGCAACGCAGTACTGGCATATGTTCATTGCACGCATGACTGTGGCAGTGGGCGAAGCAGGCGGCATGGGGCCATCGATCTCCGTGGTCTCGGATCTGTATCCACCCAAGATGCGCTCCTTCGCCATCAGCCTGTTCATGATGGGCCCCAATCTGGGCACGCTTTTGGGTTTGGTCATCGGCGGTATGGTGGCCCAGTTCTATGGCTGGCGTGCCGTGTTTCTGGCCTTTGGCCTTCCAGGCGTGATTCTGGCCTTGCTGGTCTATCTGTTTGTGAAAGAACCCGTACGTGGCGCTTATGAGCAAACGGCAGCCAAGCCAGCCCCAATTGCCACGCAAGAGCCCCGCGAATCCATGCTGCGCCAAGTCATGCGCCTGCTGGGCATGAGTGCCATGCGCAATATCTGCCTGGCCTGCGGTATCGCTGGTATTGCGGGCTACGGTTATGGCGTGTGGGCCCCGAGCTTTTTCATGCGCACCCACGGCATGAACATCGCTCAGGCAGGTTTGGTCTTTGGTCTGGCCAGCGGCCTGGGTGCTGTGGTTGGTGCCATGTTCTGCGGCAAGCTGTGCGACAAGTTGGTTCAACGTGATGAACGCTGGCAGTTGCGCCTGGCGGCCATCGGCACTTTGTGCGCCGTGCCTTCGGGGATTGGCGTCTTCCTCTGGCCAGAAGCCGACTTCTGGATGCTGGGCAGCATCAAAGTGCCTTACGCCATGGCCTTTGCACTGGCCTTTGGTTTCTTTGGCAGCTGGTTCGCCACGCTGTCGTACAGCGCCGTCAGCCAGATGGTGAAGTCCAGCGAACGCAGTGTGTCTGCCGCGCTGCTCAATCTTTTCATGACCTTGCTAGGCGTGGGCATGGGCCCTCTGGTCACTGGTGTGCTGTCCGACTATTTTGGCAAGACCCACGGCGCAGACGGCCTGCGCTTTGCACTGATGGGCGTGGTTTCTCTGTTCATACTCACCGTGCTGTTCTTTACCCTGGCCATCAAGCCCTACCAGCAGCGCCTGCAGCAGCTCAGAAACGCCGCCTGAACTTCTACAACAACAAGGAACCCGAACATGACACAACCCGTCGTCCTCATCACCGGCGCCAGCCGCGGTATTGGCGCTGCTACCGCCGTCTTCTTTGCCAGCAAGGGCTGGCGCGTCGCCATCACGGCCCGCACACTGACCGAAGGCGCGCAGATGGAAAACCAGTTGCGCCTGCCCAATGGGCAACTGCTGTCCGGCAGCTTGGAATCGACGGCCAAAGCCATCGAAGCGGCTGGAGGCGAAGTCTTCTCGCATGTTATGGACCTGATGGACCTGAACAGTCTGGACATTGCAGCGGACGCCGTGCTGGCCCGCTTTGGCCGTGTTGACCTGCTGATCAACAATGCCGTCTATCAGAACCGCGAGATCAACAATCTGATTCCTGAGATCAGCACTGAGTCGCTGCAGCGCTCGCTGCTGGGCAATGTGATTGCCCCCTTCCATCTGGCGCAGCGCCTGCTGCCCGCCATGGCTACGCAGGGCGCGGGCCGCATCATCAATGTGTGCTCGGCCGCAGGCCAGTACAACCCGCCGGTGCCTGCAGACAAAGGCGGCTGGGGCTTTGCCTATGGTGCATCCAAGGCCGCGATTGCGCGCCTGGCCGGCTGCATCAACACCGAGTACAAGGCGCAAGGCGTGCGCTCCTTCAGCGTCAACCCCGGCGTGGTGACCACCGAAGCGGTCAAGGCCACACTGGGTGACGATGGCGTGCTGGCCCAGCGCTATGGCGCGGCGACGCCTGAGGAAATTGCAGCAGCCCTGTTCTGGCTGGGTACCGAAGAAGAGGCACTGCCCCTGTCCAAGGCCTACACCATGATTGACCTGCAGCCCCTGTACAAGGAGCGCGTGGCAGCTGCCGCAGCCGCATAAGCATTCACTCACTCTCAAACTAGCACAAACCCTGAGCAGTTTGTGCTAGATCAAAGCCGCGCATCCACTCGTCCAAACAGAGTATGCGCGGCGACGAGGCTTGCCAGAAGATTCATCCGTCCAAAACTAAATACGGAGACCCCTGAAATGGCAACCACGAAGGACTACCGCCTCGGTGAATTTACCTACCCACGTGGCTGGTTCATGATTTCCGAGGCCAAGGCGCTCGACACGCACAAGCCCGTGGCCGTGCGTTTCTTCGGCCAGGATTTCGCGCTGTACCGTGGCCGCGAAAGCGGCAAGGTGATTCTGCTGGACGCGTACTGCCCCCACATGAAGACCCACCTGGCAGCCCCCAACACCACCAGCTATGTCGTGATCGACGGCGGTGGCAGCAATGTGGAAGGTGATGGCATTCGTTGCCCCTACCACGGCTGGCGCTTTGGCGCGGACGGCAAGTGCGACGACATCCCCTACCACGACGGCGCCATTCCTGCCGCTGCAGCGGTCAAGAGCTGGAAGGTGGTCGAGCAGTACGGCGCCGTCTGGGTGTGGTTCGACCCCGAAGGTGGTGAGCCCGAGTACGATCTGCCCACTTTTGGCGACTGGTTCGACGAAACCTATGTCAACGGCGAATGGGACTATCTGGGCGAGCTGAACCAGCACCCCATGGAAGTCGTGGACAACATTGCCGACTACGGTCACCTGAGCCCCATTCACGGCTCCACCGTGGCGCGCTTTGAAAACGAGTTCAAGGGCCACAACGCCATTCAGCGCCAGTGCGGCGGCCACCGCACACTGGTGGGCGAAGGCGGTGCCAGCGCCGACCTGCACACCGACACCTGGTACCACGGCCCTGCGATCCTGATCTCCAAGGTCAGCGGCATGTTCAACTCCTTCATGATGATCATGCACACCCCCATTGAGGACGGCAAGATCAAGGTCTGGCACAACCTGCTGGTCAAGACGGCGCATGGTGGTCTTCCCACCAAGGCCGATGTGGTGGCAGCCAAGCAGTACCAGGAAGCCAGCCGCCTGGCCTTTGCCCAGGACTTCGAAGTCTGGTCACAAAAGGCTCCCTGCCTGAATCCGCTGTTCATCCCCAGCGACGGCGCTTTCCTCAAGGCCCGCATCTGGTACAAGCAGTTCTACAACCCCCGCGCCAAGGCTGCAGAGTATCTGGACCAGTGCGAAGGCAAGTACATCCCTCGCGGCATGGTGGCATACACGCCTGACAACGAAGAGGCTGTGCCCGCCTGAAGTCAGTAGCGCCAGTAAAAAGGCCCATGGTTTATGCCATGGGCCTTTTTTCATCCGCTTAAAAGCTGAATCAAGGTCTGCTGTGCGTGACCTCGGTCAGCATGAAAACGCTCTCGCCCCAGCCATATTCACCTTGCGCAGACCGCTCCAGTTGCTGGGCTGCTTTCTGTGCATCGGCCAGACTGAGGAACCACCACTCCACGATATAGCGGTAGCCATAGCCCGCAGGCGCTTGTTCATCCAGCACATTGCAGACAATGCGCTGCGCCGTGGCCAGAGCGCCTGCCTGCCATGGTTCAGGGCAAGCGGCAGGTACTGCGGCAGGGCCTGTCCACTCGTCGCGCTTTTGCAAAAAGCCAATCAGCATTACCTGCTCTTTTTGCGGCAAAGCGTCTTGTGGCAGATCACTGCGTAGCACCTGCTGACGACAGAGCACCGAGAAATTGCGCACATAGTCGGCAAAGACTCGCGGTTCATCGGGGCGCATCACGGCCAGCGTTTCCGGGTCACTCCAGATCACCGCACCCGCTTCCCGGTCCGCCAACACCATCAGATTGACACCGTCATAGTCGCTGCTCAAGGCGGGATCGCCGACTTGCAGCACTCTGGAGCATTGCGCCACCGCCTTCACACGCTGGCCCACGTTCTTGCACTGGCGACCCAGCGCCGAATGCTCGCGCCAAGCCTGGGGAAAGTCCTCAGCCAGCAAGGCCGGGTTGCGTCTGGCCAGATAGATCATCTTCCAGACCAGGTTTTCAGCTTCGTTCTTCATCATCTCTCTCAGGCTGCGACAGCCATACCGGGGTGTGCCTGATGGAAAGCCCTCGGGTAATACACCAATGCGCGCGAGAACGCCCACAGCCCCGGCAGCAGCATGCAGACCATGACCACCATGGCATAGCGTAGGCCCTGACCTTGCGTGACGGCATTGAGCACATCGCTGAGCCAGCCCGCCACAATGGGCCCCACGCCATTGCCCAGCAAGGCCCCAGCCATCAAGACCATGGCGCTGGCCGTGGCGCGGCGCTGCGCGGGGACTACCAGGCTCAGCGCCGCATAGGTTGCAGGTCCCCACCAGGCGGTAAAGAAGGAATAGAACAGCATGCAGCCCAGTGACAGCTCAAACATATCGTCGGGCACCAACAGATAAGCCAGGCCAAACACCAGCGCCATGGCAACGCCAATCACAGGGATGCGAATCTGCCAGCGCACATCACGCCTGGCCAGGCGGTCCGTCAGCCAGCCCGAGAACAGACTGCCAGAGACAGACAGAAACGCAGCCACTGCCGACAGGCCACCAGCCTGCTTCAGACTCAGATCAAAACGCCGCTCCAGCAGTGCCACATTCCAGGCACCAATGGACAGCCCCGCTATCAAAGCGCAAGCAGCCCCCACAATCAAAAAGCGGGTTACAGGCTCTTTCCATATCAAAACCACGGCAGATTGCTTCTTGCCAGCATTTGCGCTCTGATCTCCCTGAGGCATCTGGGTCAGGGTGCGTACAGGCTCTTTCACCGTCAAGCGCAAGGCCAAAGACAGCAGCACAATCCCCAGTCCGATCAAGGCCATGGTTACGCGCCAGCCCCATAGCTCGGCCAACAGCGGCCCCAGCAGCAAGGCCAGCAAGGCACCAATCGCCGCGCCCACGCCAAACACGCTCATGGCGCGCGAGCGCTCGGTTGGCGCATAAAGATCCGCCAGAATGGACATGGAAGCGGCGCCGCCCCCTGCATCCCCCAGCGCCGCACCCGCGCGCGAAGCCGTCAGGCCACCCGCGCCCGTTGCCAGCGCACCCAGCGATGCAATAGCGCCGCCAATGCCCCGGCACCATGCAATCAGGCTGCGGCGTTCATGCTTGTCCGCCAGTCTCCCCAGCGGAATACCCAAAGCGCCAAAGGTCAGCGCAAAGCCCAGCCCGGTAATCAGGCCAATCTGAAGATCCGAAAAACCAAACTCCTGTTTGATGGGCTGCAGCAGCACCGCCAGTATCTGTCTGTCCATAAAGGTCATGGCAGACAAGGCGGTCAGCAGCGCCAGCACGTACACCCTTGATTTGTTTTGATGTTTTTCTTGTGTCATTGTTTTTTCGTTTTGCGAGCTTGGCCAGGAATGAGAACTCGGCCTCGTCTTTGTCGTCCTGAAAGACGTGGTCTTCAACATCGTGGTTGGGCATCGCCTCTGTCACATCGTCTTAATGGACGACTCGCAGCCCCTATTCATGGCTTGAGGCACCTGACTCCTAATGTGTGAAGACAATGAAAGGAGACAAGAGATGCCGAAATTTGATGCACTCATACGCAATGGCAAGGTAGTGGACGGAACAGGAAAGCCGCCGTTCATCGCAGACATCGCCATTCAGGACGGCCGCATTGCCGCCATTGGCAAAGACCTGGGCACTGCGACCACAGAAATCGACGCCAGCGGGCTTCTGGTCACGCCGGGATTTGTCGATGTCCATACGCACTTTGACGGGCAAGCCACATGGGATGAACGCCTGTGGCCCACCTCCCAGCAAGGCGTGACCACCGCTGTGATGGGCAATTGCGGCGTGGGCTTTGCGCCCTGCCGTCCCCAGGACCGCAATACCTTGATTGCCTTGATGGAAGGTGTGGAAGACATTCCAGACACGGCGCTGCACGAAGGTCTACCCTGGACCTGGGAGAGCTTTCCCGAGTACCTGGACGCGCTCGGTCAGCGCAACTACGACATTGATATCGCCGCCCTGCTGCCGCATGGCCCGCTACGCGTCTATGCCATGGGTGAACGCGCCGTACGCCGCGAGCAGGCTACGCCTGAAGATTTGCAGCTCATGCAAGAACTGGTGCAACAGGGTCTGGCGGCCGGGGCAGTGGGTCTGTCCACCTCGCGCACCATGGCGCACCGCTCCAAGTCCGGCGATTTCACGCCCATGTATCAGGCCGTCAGCGATGAGCTGCTGCAACTGGGGCTGTCGCTCAAGAACCAGCCCAATAGCGTCTTTCAGATGATCTCGGACTTTGACAATACCGAGGACGAGTTCAGCATCCTCACCCGGGTGAGTCAGGCCACAGGCTGCGCCGGCACCTTGAGCGTGATTCAGTACCCTCACAAACCGCAGCTGCACCGCGAGCTATTGGAGCTTATCGCACAGGCCAATGCGGATGGGCAGCGCATCCTGGGTCAGGTGCTCAACCGCCCTGTGGGCGTGCTGATGGGTTTTGAGTGCAGCCTCAACCCTTTTTCTTGCAAGCCCAGTTATGAAGCGCTGGCGCATCTTGCGCCCGCAGAACGCATCAAGGCTCTGGGCATGCCCGCAACGCGCCAGGCCATTTTGAGCGAGCCAGACCGCAACCCACACCTCTTCATGGAGTACTTTGGCGACAACTACGCGGGCATGTACCCCTGGCGTGGCACAGAGCCCAGCTATCTGCCGCGTCCGGAAGAATCCGTGCAGGCTCTGGCCGATGCGGCCGGTGTCTCGCCACTTGAATGGATGTACGACTTCATGCTCGGCAATGATGGACAGGCGCTGGTCTATCTGCCCATGGCCAACTACATCAACAATGACTGCGACGCGTTGCATGAACTTCTGAAGCACCCCAACACCGTGCCAGCGCTGGGCGATGGCGGCGCCCATGTGGGAACCATCTGCGACGGCAGTGCCACTACCTTTTTGCTGACTGAATGGGTGCGCAATCGCCGCCTGTTCAAAATCGAGGAAGCCATTCAGCTGCTGACCCAGCGACCAGCTTCACTTTACGGCTTTGGTGACCGGGGAACGCTGCAAGTCGGCAAGCTCGCCGATATCAATATCATCGACTTGGCCGCGCTCAAGATCCTCCCGCCGCAGATCGTCAGAGACCTGCCTGCAGGCGGAAAGCGCTTTTTGCAAAGCGCCGAGGGCTATCGCTACACGCTCAAGTCAGGACAAATCACTTACCGCGATGGTGTGGCAACGGATGCACTGCCGGGCAAGCTGGTGCGGCGCGGCAATCAGCCCGCGTAGAACCCGGTCCGCCAGATCAACGCTCGAAGCAATGGCCCGCAACGGGCCATTTTTGATGCTCCAAGCATCAGCGATATAGTGGGTTCGTCGAATCCCTGCCCATCACCCCATGCTCCTGCGCAAGAGTCTTACGTCGCTTCAAGCCTGCCTGATGCTGCTCTGCTTCAGCGCAATACCCCCCGGTGCGCAAGAAGCACCAGCGTGGGAGCAACAGGCCACCGGCAGCACCACGATCAGCCGTCCGGGCAAGGTTCACTACACCGTGGGCTATAGCAGCGCAGGCTTTGACCACTTCAATTCAGCCATCACGGTGAAGTGGCAAGACCAGGGTGAGCAGGAGCAAACGATTTACGAAGGCATTTATGACAAACCTCCCGCCAAGGTCTGGGGCGCCGGTCGTCATCTGTGCATTGCCATGCAGACCTGCGCACGGTATTCAGATCGCTGCAGCCAGCAGCTAATTGCCAATCGCTATGACTCGCAGAGCAAAGCCTTTGTGGAGTTGAAGTCTGCACGCGGTCTGTGCCGCGCACCGCGCTGAAAAAAAGAAGGAGGCCGCGGCCTCCTTTAAATCCCGTCGTCAGGCGCGACGAACAGGGGATCTCTCTACTACTTAAACGGTTCTTGGTTCTTCTGGATTGCTTAGACGGTTACGGCGCTCAGCGGCTCATGCTCTGCCGCATAAGCCTTGGCCCAGCGGTAATCAGCCTTGCCTGCGGGGCTGCGCTTGACCTCCTGGGCCAGATACACGGCGCGCGGCAGCTTGTAGCCTGAGAGATTGGCGCGGCAGATCTGTTCAAACTCCTGCAGGTCAAACTCGTGACCTGCCTGTACCTGCACCACCGCCGCCACCTTGCTGCCCCAGCGCTCATCCGGCAGGCCCACAACCATCACGTCCTGCACAGCCTTGTAGCGGCGCGCCACTTCTTCCACCTCTTCGGGGTAGACCTTCTCGCCACCGGTGTTGATGCATTGCGAGCCACGGCCCAGCACCACATAGTCGCCCGTCACATCGATGCGGGCGCGGTCGCCTGTCAGCACCCAGCGGCTGCCATCAATGACCACAAAAGTCTCTGCGGTCTTCTTGGGGTCGCCGTAGTAACCCAGCGGTGTGTGACCGCGCCGCGAAAGAATGCCTTCCTCCCCAGGCTGGGTCAGGATGCGCATATCTTCGGAAATCACGCTCAAGTCAGGGCGTGGCGTGATGCGCATAAAGCCTTCACCCTCGGGCGTTTTCTCACCGCCGCCCAGCACACCGGATTCAGAACTGGCCATGCCGTTGTTGAGCATCAGATGTGGCACCTGCACCAGCAGACGCTCCTGCAGATGGCGCGAGAAGACGGCCCCACCATTGCCAAAAATCATCAGTGACTTCAGTGCCCAGCGGCCGGGATTGGCTTCCAGCGTCTGGATGATGGGCAAAGCCATCGCATCGCCCACCACCGCCATCACATTGATATTGTGGCGTTCGATCAGATCCAGCATATGGACTGGATCAAAGTTCTTTCGATCATTGACGTAGACGGGGTGGCCCGAAAACAGGCTGATCAGCGTGGACCACATGGCCGCGCCGTGCATCAGCGGCGCTGCAGCCAGATAGGCCAGCGCCGGAGCATTGGGCACCAGTTGCAGCAAATCCTCAGGCGCTTCAATGGGCGGGCGACGGAAGTAGTAGCCACCGCCACCGAGCGCGCCCATGAACAGCGCCTTGTGCGGCCACATGACGCCCTTGGGCAGACCGGTGGTGCCACCGGTGCAGAGCATGAAGATGTCATCGTCGCTGCGGCCTGGGTCACTCAGTTCCTTGCTGCCTTCGGCCAGTACGCTTTCATAAGGCTGTACGCAGCGGGGCTGCTCGGCCGCGTCGCCCCCCACGCGCAATGCCAGGCGCAACGTGGGCACCTGCGGGATCACCGCTTGCACAGCTCCATCAAAGTCTGCGCCAAACACCAGCCCGCGCAGATGCAGACTGTTGAACAGGCCTTGCAGCTCATCGGCCACATAGCGGTAGTTGACGTTGACCGGAATCGCACCAATCTTGCTGCAGGCAAAAAAAGCTTCCAGATATTCAGCGCAGTTGTAGAGCTGAATACCCACGTTGTCACCACGACCGATACCGCGCGCGCGCAGCGCATTGCCCAATTGGTTGGCGCGCTCATCAAGCTGCTTGAACGTGAGCTTTTGCTCGCCACAACCGAATGCAATGCGATCGGGAACTGCCTGCACTACCAGCTCAAAAATATCCGCCAGATTGAAAGTCCGCTTCATCTCTTTGTCTCCGTCTTCTCTAAATTTTTATCAGCCTTGCGCCATGTTCGGCTTGCCTTGCGCTGCGTCCATCGTCTGCTTGAACTTGGGACAGACCCTGAGGCTCTGGCCCTGTATGCTCGCCGACGACCCGCCCTTGTCCTACAGAAGTTGCCCTGAGTGGTTTCAGATGAAATTCAAGCATCAAACTAGCCTATAGTTCTTATAAAACATAGACATCACGCTATCTTTTTTGCATTCATCAATCGAATGTAGGGCTTGAGACTGCAGGCATAGGCCAGCGCGCCCAGCACATAAAAGCCCAGCATGCAGGACAGCGCCCAGCGCAGTGATTCATTGCCAGCGCTGGTGGTGAACACATCGCTGAGCAAGCCCACGACCAGCGGCCCGAAGCCTCCGCCCACGGCAGTGAGCAGCAGGTTGTAGATGGACAGCGAAGTCGCCAGGGTGGACGAAGCAATCACATTAGCCAGCGCCGCAAATGCAGGCGCTGCCCAGAAGCTGGAGAACACTGCAAACAGGCCGTAGTAGGCGATGGAGTGCGGAATCTGCACACCCGCCACCAGCCACTTCTCAGGCGAATCACTGAGATAGAAAGCCAGGCCCAGCGGAATCGAGATCAGCGTGCCCAGAATCGGCATGCCAATTTGCCAGCGCATATCGCGCTTGGCCATGGTGTCCGTGAGCCAGCCGCTAAGCAGCGCGCCGACGATGGCCGCAGGCCCGCCCAGAAAGCCCATGATGGCACCGGCATCCTTGAGCGGCAGGCCATGCGAGCGCACCAGAAACGCGGTATTCCACATGCCAATTGCATAGCCGGCAAATGCCATGACCATGCCTGCAGCGCCCAGCCAGACAAAAGCCTTGTTGCGACGCAGTGCCCTCATCACGTCCGAGAATTTCTCTGCCGCCACCTGCGTTGCAGGACGCACTTCCTGCGCGCCGCGCAGCGGTTCGCGACAAGTCAGCCGCAGCACCAAGGCGATCAGAACTCCGGGCACGGCCAGCCACAAAAATGCTGCGCGCCAGCCGTAGTGCTGGGCAATCCACGCGCCCACGCCCAGCCCCACCAGAGAGCCAAAATGCGGGCCCAGGCTGAACACGCTCATGGCGCGGCTGCGCTGCTCAGGCGGATAGACATCGGCAATCATCGATGTCGATGCCGCCGTACTACCTGCTTCCCCAACAGCCACCCCCACCCGAGCGGCCGTCAGCGACCAGTAGCCAACGGCCATGCCGCACAAGCCCGTCGCAATACTCCACGCACCGCAGCACCAGGCAATCAGATTGCGGCGATTGGTACGATCGGCAAAACGACCAAAGGGCACGGCCAGAACGCTGTAGAACAGCGCAAAAGCCAGCCCGGTCAGCAAACCCATGGCACTGTCTGACACCCCCATTTCCTGCTTGATGGGCTGAATCAGCACGCCCATGATCTGACGGTCAATCATGCTCATGGCATAGACAAACAGCAGCACCAGCAACATATAGTGGCGTCGCCACCCCGTCACATTGCTGGTCGGTCGCGCCTTGACCTCTGTGGTTTGCGGCACGGATTGCGCCAAGGATTGCGCCAAGGATTGCGACACTTGGGCCGCAGCAGATGCACTCATTTCCTGTCTCCTGAAGATCCGTGATCTCCGTCACGTTTCATTGGTGGAAGCTGGCCCGCTCGAAACTCCCCTAGGCAACCAGTTCGCAGAAAGGCACATCCTTGTCAGCGCGGGGTTCGGGGGCCAGACCCAGCACACGCTCGCCAATGCTGTTGAGCACCACCTCGTCGGTACCGCCTGCAATGCGCATGCCGGCCGAGCCAAACCACAGGCGCTCCACCATGGCAAAGCGCTCACCCAGTTCGCTGGCCGCCAGCACGCCGCGCTCGCCCAGCAGGTCGATGGCGAAATAGCTGAAGGACTGCAACGCAGCGGCGGCCACGTTCTTGGCACCGCTCATCTCGGGACCGGGCTGGCGGCCCTTGCTCAGCGCCGTCAGTGCGCGGCACTGCAGCAACCACAAGGCCTGCTCTTTCAGATACAAGTCGGCCCAGCGCTCACGCATGCGGCCATCTTGCAAGGCGGGTTGGCCCAGAAACTCGTGGTCCGCCAGCAGGCCTGCCGTGGTGCGCCACAGCTCGGCCGGCATCACGCCGCCAATAGCCAGGCGCTCGGACATCAGCCCCGTAAGCGTGACCTTCCAGCCGCCACCGGGCTTGCCCACCATCTGGCTATCAGGCACAAACACGTTCTCGAAGAAGACTTCGTTGAATTCCGACTCACCACCGGCCTGACGAATCGGGCGAATCGTGATGCCCGGCGTCTTCATATCCAGATAGAAGGTCGTCAGCCCCTCAAACTTGGAGGCCTGCGGGTTGCTGCGGGTCAACACCAGACCAAACTGCGCAAACTGCGCCAGCGAGGTCCAGACCTTCTGACCGTTGATGATCCAGCCCTCGCGCCCATCGTTGGCGCGCTCGGCACGGGTGCGCACCATGCCCAGGTCGGAGCCCGCGCCGGGCTCGCTCAGCAACTGGCACCAGAGGTTTTTGCCACCCAGTGCTGGAGCTACATGCTGGCCCAGCACTTCAGCGCTGGCATGCGCCATGACCGAAGGCAGAACCATGCCCAGACTGACATTGAACATGCCTGTAGGGACCAGGAAGCGCCCTTCTTCCTGACGCCAGATCAGCTCCTGCATGGGCGTGCCGCCGCGTCCGCCCAATTGCTTGGGCCAGGTAATCGCGCCAAAGCCTGCGGCGGCCTTTTTGCCTTGCCAGATGCGCGCTTCATTCATGCGCTGCTCGGCCGTCATGTCGCGGCCAAAGAAGTCGTCCGCACTGGCCTTGGGCTGCGCATTGGCCTGCAGCCAGGCGCGGCATTCGGCGCGGAAGGCAGCTTCTTCGGGCGTATCGTCAAAGTCCATGGACTGGCTATCGGCCTGCGTGGCAGTTGCGGCACGCGCTGCCTGCTGGGGCTGGCTCATGCGCTTTTGCAGTTCCACCGCCACCTGTTCACGCCAAGCGTGGATATTGCCCAGCTCCACCGCCTGCTGGCGCGCACGGCGGTAGAACAGATGGCAGTCCAGCTCCCATGTGTAACCCATGCCGCCATGGGTGTGCAGGTTTTCCTGCGCAGCGTCCGACAGGGCCTGCGTGCTGCTAACCCGCGCAGCAGCTGCAGCACCGGCCAGTTCAGCCAGCTCTGGCGCATCATCGGCCAGCGCCATATCTGCAGCCAGCGCCCAGGCACCGTAGTAGCAGTGCGCACGCGCCATCTGGTTGCTGGTGTAGAGGTTAGCCAGTTTGTGCTTGATGCCTTGGTACGAGCCAATCGCGCGGCCAAAGGCCTTGCGTTCCTTGGCATAGGCGCTGGCCATTTCCAGTGCGGCATCGGCCGCGCCCAGTTGCTCAAACGCCAGCATCACGGCAGCGCGGTTGCGCACGCGCTCCAGCACCTGCTGCGCGCTGCGCTGACGATCGAGCTTCTGGGCCGCCGTGCCATTGAAGCTCAGCGTGGCATAGGGTTTGGAAGGGTCCAGCGTCTTGAGCGCCTTGCGAGCTACCGAACTATCTACCTTGAACGCCACCAGCAGTTGCGCACCCGCCGCATCGCGCGCCAGCGCCACGCCCCATTGGGCAGCCATGCCATCGGCCACCAGCGCACATTCGCCCACCAGCTTCTGGCCGTCGAAGAGAGGCAATTCAGCCTGCTGCGCTTCACCGTCAAGCCGGGCTGCCAGACAGCCCACACTTCCACCCGAAACAGGCAACAGCCATTGTTGTCTTTGGGCTGAATGCTCCTGAGTTCCTAGCAAAAGCGCCTGCACAGCCAGGTACATGGTGGAGGCCAGTGGAACAGGACTGAGCTGGCGGCCCACTTCTTCGGCCACCACGCACATCTCCATGGCACCCAGACCAATGCCGCCGCAGTCCTCGGGCAGCATCAAGCCCGTCACGCCGAGCTGAGCCATGCCACTCCATACGCCCTGCGCGTGGCTGCCACCGTCCTCAAGCAAGGCGCGCGCCTGCGTCAGCGGGGACTCCTTGGACAGGAACTTGCGTATCTCATTGCGCAAGGCATTCTGGTCATCACTGAAATCGAAATTCATTTCTCGCTGTCTCCTCAGATTCTCTTCAAGGCCTTCACACTGTGGCTTCCGACTTTGTCTGCGGCACTGCGGCACTCATCAGCCCAGTCACATTCCAGTTGAGCGACGCGCTGGCCAGCTCGCCCAGCACCAGATCAGCGCCCTTGTCACCAATCACGACGGACGCTGCATTGGTATTGCCCGAGACCAGATGCGGCATGACCGAGGCATCGATCACACGCAGGCCTTCCACACCCTTGACCTTGAGGTCAGGTGTGACCACGGTCATGGGGTCTGTCGCATTCCCCATGCGGCAGCTGCCGCTGGCGTGGTGGCCAGAGCCCAGATACATGGATATCCAGTCCAGCAACTCGTCATCGCTTTGCAGGTTCGGGCCGGGGCGGG
The DNA here is from genome assembly GCF_003569915.1 of Comamonas testosteroni. Lineage (GTDB taxonomy): Bacteria > Pseudomonadota > Gammaproteobacteria > Burkholderiales > Burkholderiaceae_C > Comamonas > Comamonas testosteroni_D. Next base: position 65,217 of record NZ_KZ984449.1, read on the forward strand.
TACGTGTTTCAACCAGACCCGCCAGTGCGGGCTGCTCGGCAATACGGCTGGCCATGCGCACGCCATACAGCAAGGCCTTGCGGTCGCGCTCGTCATGCAGAAAGTTCATGCGGATGCTGGCCAGTTCTTCAGCATTGGCACTCTTGAGCTTGAGTTCTCCGCGTGAATGGGGGCGCACCTGGTACGGTGCCATGGTCATGCCGGGGAAGGCTTCGGTACGGTAGCTCTTGCCACTTTGCATATAGCCTTCAATGTCCCCGGTCACTGGCAAACCGTGAACCTGGATATCGTTGTAGGGCAGGCTGGGGTCGCTGCTGAACCAGGCCGCAAACTCGGACGCTGGCATGGCCATGGCCCCTTGCTTGGTCAGCAGATACTTGAGCACCGATGCCCCGATGCCCATGCCGCGCAGCGACTTGTTGAGACTGGGTGTTCCCGGCTTCATGCGCCAAGACATGGGAACAATCGCATGGTCCTGCAGATTGGCGCCGACACCGGGCAAATCCACTTTCACGGCAATCCCCATCTCGCGCAAATGCGTGGCAGGGCCGATGCCCGACAGCATCAGCAGTTGCGGCGACTGCAGCGCACCGGCGCACAGCAAGATTTCCTTTCTGGCTCGCGCGGTATGCGTGCCGCCTGCCTTGTCCTTCCAGTGCACGGTGCTGGCGCGATGACCCTCCAGACCAATACGGGTGACCAGCACCTGAATGCGCACATCAAGGTTCTTGCGCTGCATGGCAGGCTCGATCGCATTCCTGGCGACGGACGAACGCTGACCGTTCTTGAGGTTGACCTGAAACAGCCCTGCACCATCGGGGTGACCGTTGTTGAAATCCTTGCACGCGGGCATACCGGCCTGAATCGCGGCCTTGACCATGGCCAGCGATACCGGGTGCGGGTTGTGCAGATTGTTGGCCGTCAGCGGCCCGCCCCGCCCATGCCAGGGTTGGGTGAATTCTTCTTCGCTGCGCTGCTGGTCTTCGGTGCGCACAAAATGCGGCAGCAGCTCGTCATAGCTCCAGCCTTTGGCCCCCAGCGCGGCCCAGCTGTCAAAGTCATGCCTGTCACCCCGTACATAAATCATGCCGTTGATGGAGGACGAACCACCCAGACGCTTGCCACGCGGCAGGCTGATACGGCGGTTGGCCGCATAAGCCTCAGGCTCGGTCTCATGGCCCCAGGAATACTTGGGGCTGTTGATCATCTGGCCCCAGCCCGAGGGCATGCTGACCAGCAAATCTTTGTGGCTTGCGCCGCCCTCCAGCAGCAAGACCTTGTGCTGGCCGCTTTCGCTCAGTCTGGCAGCCAATGTGCCGCCTGCCGAACCTGCACCCACAACGATGTAGTCAAAGTTTTCATCCATGCTTGTCTCCTTGGTTTTTTGGGGATGAGTCATTACCCGGAATCGGTTCATGGATGGGCGCGCCTGCCCATCCATGTCCGGCGCCTGATCAGGCGCGAGCAGTCTTGCCGTAGAAGGTCTGGCCCTTGGCGGCCATATCACGCAGCAGCTGTGGCGGACGCAGTTGCTCACCAAACAGATCGGCCAGACGATCTGCTTCAGCCACAAACTGGGGCAGACCGATGCCGTCGATAAAGCAGAACGGGCCGCCGGTATAGGCCGGGAAGCCCACACCCAGAATCGAGCCGATATCGCCGTCAGCCGGTGCCAGCAGCACACCTTCTTCCATGGCGCGCGCGCCCTCTACCGCCTGCACATAGAGAATGCGCTGCTTGAGGTCATGAGCGCTGGGTTGCTGCTTTTTCAGCGGGTAATGCTCGGCCAGGCCGGGCCAGATGCGCTTGCCAGCATCCTCATATTCATAGAAGCCCTTGCCCACCTTGCGGCCCAGGCGGCCCAGATCAAACAGCTTGTTGATTACCGGCACGGAGCGGCCTGCCTTGTATTCCTCAGGGAACTCCTTGGCCTGAGCTTCCCCAGCGTGCTTGGACAAGTCGATGGACAGCTCATCGGTAATGGCCAGCGGCCCCACAGGCATGCCTGCATGCTTGGCGCAGTTTTCAATCAGTGCCGGGGCAATGCCCTCGGCCACCATGCCAATCGCATCATCGACAAACGCGCCGATGAAACGGCTGGTGAAGAAACCGCGATGGTCGTTGACCACAATCGGTGTCTTCTTGAGCTGAGCGACAAAGTCCAGTGCCTGCGCCAGCGTGGCGTCCGATGTCTGCTTGCCGCGAATCACCTCCACCAGCGGCATCTTGTCGGCTGGCGAGAAGAAGTGCAGGCCGATAAAACACTCTGGTCGCACGCTGGCCTGCGCCAGCAAGCTGATGGGCAGTGCCGAGGTATTGCTGGCCAGCACGCAATGCGCGGGCAGCACGGCGTCCAGCTTCCTGGTCACCTCGGCCTTGATGGCGCGGTCTTCAAACACGGCTTCAACCACCATATCGGCATCGCGCAGCAGTTCGTAATCGGTGCTGGGCGTGATGCGCGCGAGGATGGCGTCGGCCTTCTCACGGCTCTGGCGGCCTTTGTCCACCAGCTTGGCCAGCGCTTTTTCGGCGTACTGTTTGCCCTTGTCGGCAGCGGCCTGATCGCGGTCGATCAGCACCACCTCAATACCGCGCTGCGCCGCAGTAAGCGCAATGCCAGCGCCCATCATGCCCGCGCCGATCATGCCCAGCTTGCGGCACTTGAAGGGCTCGAAGCCTGCGGGGCGGTGCATGCCTTTTTCGGCCTTGGACTTGTTGATGAACAGCGTGCGAATCATGCCGCGCGCCACAGGGCCGCGCGAGAGCACAGCCATGTACTTGCTCTCGATGCGCAGACCCTTGTCGATAGGCAGCTGGCAGCCTTCGTAAATGCAGCTCTGAATGCACAGAGGCGCGGGCATATTGTGGAAAGTCTTGGCCTGCAGCATGGTGTTGCCCACCACAAAAGCGGGCGCAACGCGTGGGTCCAGCGGGCCACCGCCGGGAATGCGAAAGCCTTTGACATCCCAGGGCTGCTGCGCTGTTTCATGCGCCATCAGCCAGGCTTTGGCGGCGCTCAGCAGTTGATCTGGTGCCACCACCTCATCCACCAGACCGGCCTCCTTGGCTTTGACGGCCTGCAACTGCTTGCCCTCCATGAGAAAAGGCAAAGCCGCCAGAATGCCGATCATGCGCGGCAGTCTTTGTGTGCCACCTGCGGCGGGCAGCAAACCGACTTGCGCTTCGGGCAAGCCCACCAGCACGGTCGGCGCATCTGCAGCAACGCGGTAGTGGCAGGCCAGGCAGATTTCATAGCCACCACCCATCGCCATGCCATTGATGGCAGCTACCAGTGGCTTGCCCAGCAGCTCCAGCTTGCGCAGCAGCGTTGACAATGCGCCGCAGGACTTCACCAGGTCTTCCATGGACATGTCGGCCATGACATCCATATTGGATTCCATGGTCGTCAGATCGGCCCCCGCCACAAAGCTGTCCTTGCCCGAGGTGATGATGCCGCCGCGCACCTTGTCGTCGGCCTTCATGCGCTCAATGCAGCTGTCCAGGCTGTCCATGAAAGCCTGGTCAATCACATTCATGGTCTTGCCGGGATAGTCCAGCGTCAGCGTGGCAATGCCATCGGCATCCACGGCGTAGCGAATGATGTCTGTCGTCATATTCTTCTCTCTCACACGCGTTCGATGATCATGGCCGAGCCCATGCCGGCAGCCACGCACAGGCTGATCAGCGCTGTGCGTTTGCCCGTGCGCTCCAGCTCGTCCAGCACCGTGCCCAAAATCATGGCGCCCGTAGCCCCCAGCGGGTGGCCCATGGCGATGGCACCGCCGTTGACGTTCATGCGGTCATGGGGGATGTTCAGCTCCTCCATCATGGTCAGCACCACAGTGGCGAAGGCCTCGTTCAGCTCCCACAGATCAATGTCCGAAGCCTGCATGCGTGCACGCGCCAGCGCCTTGCGCGCGGCGTGGCTGGGGCCATCCAGCATCAAGGTGGGCTCCGAGCCAATGCTGGCAAAGGCGCGAATGCGTGCACGGGGCTTCATGCCTTGCTTGGCACCAGCTTCGGCCGTGCCGATAAGCACCGCAGCCGCGCCGTCCACAATGCCCGAGCTATTGCCGGCATGGTGATGGTGATGAATCTGCTCGACCTGCGGATAGCGCTGCAGCGCCACGCTGTCGTAGCCGTACTTCTGGCCCATGTCGGTAAAAGCAGGCTTGAGAGCACCCAGCGAATCGACCGTGGTTTCAGGGCGAATGGTCTCGTCCTTTTCCAGCAGCGTCAGGCCCAGAAAGTCCTTGACCGGCACGACGGACTTGTCAAAGCGACCTTCGGCCCAGGCCTGCGCCGCACGGCGGTGGCTTTCGGCCGAATAAGCATCCAGATCACGACGGCTATGACCGCGCAGCGATGCCAGCAAGTCGGCCGAGATGCCCTGCATCACAAAATAGGTCTTGTTGGCCAGTTGCGGGTCTTGCGCCCAGGCACCACCGTCAGAGCCCATAGGCACGCGGGACATCATCTCCACACCCGCGCCAATCGTCATATCGGCCTGGCCGGACATGACCTTGGCAGCCGCAAAGCTCACCGCTTCAAGGCCCGAGCCGCAATAGCGGTTGAGCTGCACACCAGCCACTGTCTGCGCATAGTCGGCCTGCAGCACCGCCATGCGGCCCACATTGCCGCCCTGCTCACCCACGGGCACCACGCAGCCCATGACGACGTCGTCCACCACCGATGTATCGAGCTGGTTGCGCTCACGCAGCGCCACCAGCGGCTGGGCTGCCAGCCAGACCGGCGTGACCTCATGCAATGCGCCATCCGGTTTGCCCTTACCCCGGGGGGTGCGGACATGGTCAAAAATCAATGCCTCCATCTGCATTCCTCACATCAGCAGTTGTTATCGAGTTCTTTTTCAGGTTGCCATACGGACATCGGCCAAACCTACCTGATTCAGACTAGGTGCAGACTATGAGAAAAACAGCCCCAAGTCCGGAAAAACATTAGGACTGGCGCTATCAAAACCATGAACAAAGGGTTTCCGCCAGGTAAGCCTTCTGAAATGCCCCTTCACCTTGCTTTTTTACGTTCTACGGACACAAAAAAGCCTTCCAGTTTTTGCAACGCTGGAAGGCTGCCGGGAAAGCGCTGTGGATCAGGCCACCAGACCTCCGCCATTGACGGGCAGCACCTGGCCATTGACCCATTCGGCCTCGACCGAAGCCAGATATGTCACCGCCGCGCCCACGTCCTGCGGCGAGCCTGCTCGGCCCACAGATGTGCCCTTCTTGGCAATCTTTTCCGAGCCTTCCCAGTTATTCATGGTGCCCAGCGACAGCGCATTGGCCGTCACGCCATGCGGGCCGACCTCACCCGAGAGATTGCGAATAAAGCCAATCGCCGCCGCCTTGGCCGCGCCGTATGCGCACAGGCCCATGCCTGTTGCTGTGCGCGCCGCGTCGGAGTTGATGGCCACAATGCGGCCCCACCCTTTTTCCTGCATGGCAGGCAGCAGCGCCTGGCAAGCATGCATCAGCCCATGCAGATTGAGCGACAGCCAGGCATTCCATTCAGATTCCGGCGACTGCAGAAACGGCGTGTAGCCCCAGCCCTGCGCAGGAATACCAGCGTTGTGCACAAAGATATCGACGCTGCCGACTTCGGCCCTGATGCGATCGACCATGGCAAAGATGGCGGCGCGGTCTGTCAGGTCTGCCGCCTGGGCCGAAGCTTTCAGACCTATCTCCTTGAGCTGGCGCGCTGCGCTCTCGGCACGGTCAAGATGAAAGTCATTGACCACCACATGCGCGCCCTGCGTGGCCAGCGCCTGTGCAATGCCCAAACCCATGCCGCGCCCGGCACCGCTGACCAGTGCCACTTTTCCATCCAGATTGAACATCTTTGCGTCTCCTTTTTTAGTCAGAGATGGCAGTGTTCAAGCGCAGCCGGGCCTCTACATACTCCAAACGGACGGGGTCAAACGCAGCGGCCTCAGCAAGATAAAGCGATTCAAGCCCAAAACAAGGAGACAGAAATTGAACGAAACATCAAACGCAGGCCATCGCCAGGGCCCGCTTGCCGGCATGCGCGTCATCGAATTTGCGGCCATTGGCCCAGCCCCGTTTGCCGGGATGATGCTGGCCGATATGGGCGCCGAAGTAATCTTGATCGAGCGCAGCGCGGACTTTGCCATGGCCTCGCACTACCCGCGCATGGCACAGAACCGGGGCAAGAAATCCATCGCGCTTGATCTCAAGTCCGAAGCGGGGCGTGAAGCGGCGTGGAAGCTCATCGAGTCTGCCGACGCGCTGATCGAAGGCTTCAGGCCCGGCGTGATGGAGCGCCTGGGCTTTGGCCCCGAAGAAGTGAGCAAGCGCGCACCACGTCTGGTCTTTGGCCGGGTCACCGGCTGGGGCCAGACCGGCCCGCTGGCACAAGCCGCTGGTCACGATATCAACTATGTGGCGCTGACTGGCGTGATGGCCACGTCCATGCGTCCCGGCCAGCCCCCGGTGCTGCCGCCAACCATAGTGGGCGATATGGCGGGCGGTGCCATGTTTTTGCTGTTCGGCATCACCTGCGCCATGCTGGAAGCACAGAAGTCCGGCAAGGGTCAGGTGGTGGATGCTGCCATGATTGACGGCGTGGCCGCCATGAGCGGGCTGATTCACCAGATGCGCAGCGGCATGGGCTACTGGAAGGACGACCCCGCGCAGAACCACTTTCTCAATACCTCACCGTTCTACGAAGTGTTTGAATGCGCGGATGGCAAGCACATCACGCTGGGCGCGATCGAGCCGCAGTTCTATGCGCAGCTGCTGCAAAAGCTGGGCCTTGTAGATGTAGACCCCAGACGCCAGTACAAGACGGCCGACTGGCCCGCGCTCAAGACCCGGGTGGCACAGATTGTGCGCGGCAAGACGCAGGTGCAATGGTGCGAAGAGCTGGAAGGCACAGATGTCTGTTTTGCGCCGGTGCTGAGTCTGGAAGATGCTCCCAGCCACCCGCACAATGCGCAGCGCCATCTGTTTGTCGACCTGGAAGTGGAAGGCAAGACCCAGCGCCAGCCCGCACCGGCGCCGCGCTTTTCACGCACGCCTGCCAGCCAGCCCGCGCAAGGCACAAGGATTGGTGAGGACACCGATGCCGTGCTCGCCTCCGTCGGCTATGGCAGTGAGGAAATCGCTCAGCTGCGCGAAAACAAGCATTGCGCCTGAACCGGCAGTGCAAACGACCTGCTCTTGAAATAGAAGCTGCCAGTCCCGGATATATATTCCTTTCCAATATTTTTATTATCAAAGTCTAAGAATATTGAGGACTAGTAGCTTCTGTTTTTGAAGCACTGATGCGAAATACGCACGGTTCTTGGCATTCTTGCCCAGCCCGGTACACTCGCAGCGTACTAGTTGTTACATATAAGCAAATCAACAACGCCAGCCTCACTACCGGTTTTCTATTCCCATGGTCGCAACCATTCTCGTCGGCATGCTGTGCGCACATCTGCTGTGCTTTGCCGTCATGTTTCTGCTCATCAGCAAACGTCTGCATGGCAAAAAGATGGGCATGGATTTCTTTGCCATGGGCAATCTGCTGCTGGGCTGCGCCTATGTGCTGCAACTGGTGGAGGGCGGCCCGGCCTGGAGCGTGATGAGTGTGGTCAATCACACGCTCACCCTGGCATCTCCCGTGGCCTATCTGCTCGGAGCCATGCGCTTTTTCGGGCAGTCCGTGCCCCTGTGGCGGCCGCTGCTGATCTTTGGCGCTGTCTACAGCGCCGCGCAGCTGCTGATGCAGTGGAGTCTGGGGCCGGTGGCGCGCTACGCCATGCTGTCGGGCATATCGGCGCTGCTGTTTCTGGTCATGACCATCACGGTGATCTACGGGGTGCGCAGCTTTGCCAAGGATCTTTATGGCGAGATGATTTTTTTCGCCGTTCTGATCAGCGGCATCTGCGCTCTCAATGCCGTCAAGTTCATGAAGATTCTGAGTTTGGGTCTGCAGGCCGTGCAGCAGGACGCCCAGTTTCAGATGGTGTTCTATATCTATATGTCGTCACTGGCCACCGTGCTGCCACCTTCCATCATCTGGCTGGTGCTGCGCCGCCTGACGGACGAACTGCGCAACCAGGCCGCCCGCGACCCCATGACGCAGTTGCTCAACCGCCGGGGGCTGACCGATGCGCTGCAGCAGTACTTCAATTCCCGCAAGGCCATGCCTGCGCATCTGCTGATGGTGGATGTGGACCATTTCAAGCACATCAACGACGAACACGGCCATCAGGTCGGAGACGCGGTGCTATGCAAGGTGGCGGACATTCTGCGCACCACCGTGCGCCGCGGCGACCTCAGTGGGCGTGTGGGTGGCGAGGAGTTTGTCGTGGTCTGCCTGGACAGCGATGCCGCAGGTGTCACGCAGATGGCCGAGCGACTGCGGGCCGCCGTGCAGGCCCAATCCATCAAGATCGCAGGCAGCAGCCAGCCCCTGCGCTGCACGATTACCGTGGGTATTTCGCAGAGCTTCAACCATGCCGCCAAGTTCGACGAGGCCATGCGTCAGGCCGACGAAGCCCTGTACCGGGGCAAGGCCGGTGGGCGCAACCGGGTGGAGCAAGCACTCGCCGCTCCGCGGCTGGCACCTGCGCGCAATGCCGAGCTTGCGCCAAATACGGCCCATGCAGAGGCTTGCACCCCGATTGATGTGAATACCGTCGTTTAAGGACTGTTCACTTCACCCACAAAAAAACGGGCCTGAGCCCGTTTCCTTCGCTGCTGCATCAAGCCTGTTTCAGCCTGAACACGCTGACCATGCGCGAGAGCTCAGCCGTCTGCTGCTGCATGGACTGGGCGGCGGCGGTGGATTCCTCCACCAGCGCTGCATTTTGCTGGGTGACCAAATCCATCTCCGACACGGCACGGTTGATCTGCTCAAGCCCGCTGGTCTGCTCCTGGCTGGCAGCGGTGATCTCGCCCATGATGTCGGTCACGCGCTGTACGCTGCTGACAATTTCATCCATGGTCTGCCCGGCCTGGCTGACTTGCAGACTGCCCTCCTCCACCTTGGTAACAGAGGTCTGGATCAGTTGCTTGATTTCCTTGGCCGCTTCTGCGCTGCGGCTGGCCAGAGAGCGCACTTCGGACGCCACCACCGCAAAGCCACGGCCCTGCTCACCGGCCCGGGCCGCTTCCACCGCCGCGTTCAGCGCAAGAATATTGGTCTGGAAAGCAATGCTATCGATCACGCCAATAATGTCTGCAATTTTTTTGGACGAATCGCTGATGGCGCCCATGGTGTCCACCACCTGTGAGACGACCTGGCCACCGCGGGAGGCCACATCCGATGCCGACAGGGCCAGTTGATTGGCCTGACTGGCGCTGTCTGCGTTTTGCTTGACCGTGGATGTGAGCTGCTCCATGGAAGCAGCCGTCTGCTGCAATGCGCTGGCCTGCTCTTCCGTGCGGGCGGACAGGTCCTGATTGCCGGAGGCAATCTGGCTGGAGGCCGTGGCAATGCTGTCCGTGCCCTGGCGCACCTGGCCGACGATGCCGTCCAAGCTGGCCGTCATGTCATGCAGAGCCTGCATGAGCTGGGCCGTTTCGTCGCTGCCACTCACGGCAATCTTGACCGTCAGATCGCCATCGGCCACACGACGGGCCACTGTCACAGCGTTTTGCAGCGGACGGGTAATGCCCTGCGTCAGACGCCAAGCGCTGACACTGCCGATCACCACGACCAGTGCTGCGAGAATCAGAAAATAGGTCTTGCTGCTGCTTTCAATCTGCGCAACTTCGGCAGCCTTGGCATCAAGACTGGCGCGCTGCAGGCTCAGCAACTCGCCCAGCAGCTTCAGATATTCCTGAGCGGCAGGCACAAAGCCGTTGATCAGGGTGGACTCGGCTTCAGCAGTTTCGCCATCGGCCTTGAGCTGGCTGACCTTGTCGCGGCTGGCGATATAGGTTTTGCGGATGGTCATGATCTTGTCCATGATCTCGCGCTCGGCGCGCTGGGAGATCAGGGGTTCGATCTGCTTGAGCACATCGGCCGTACCCTTGGCGGTCGCTGCCGCATCGGCGGCCAGAAACGGCACCAGGCTGGCATCGCTGCTCTTGGCAATCGCTGTGGTGCGTGCCACGGCCACGCTGACATTGCTGTTCCAGTCGCTGATCAGGCGCTCCTTGGTCAAAGGCTCCTGCATCATCTGCTGCGTGGCCTGCCCTACCGAGCGCAACTGCCACATCCCAATGCCCGTGATCACCACCGCAAACACCAGCACCACGGCGAACCCCAGGCCCAGGCGGGCACCAATGTTCAGCTTGGTCAAATTCATCGCTTCCATCCATTCCAGAGAAAATTGACGCAGCCGCAAAGCCGTCATTCCCGCAGATGAAATGGAGCCGAGCGCTGCATGAGGGTCTGCAACGCCCGATTGATACGCAACAGAATGTAATCGTTATTATCAAGTAATTATTTGCTCTGAATAGCAAGTGCAAGCACACCAGCTATGCCCGCTTTGCGCAGAGCCTATACAGACATTCGGCCATAAAAAAACGGGCCGAAGCCCGTTTTTCCCGATTGTTCCACCAACCGTTTACTTGTTCCCCAGCCAGGCCACGCTGTTGAGGAAAATGCGCACCAGCTCGGTCTGGCGGCGCACGCCCGTCTTGGAGAAGATGGAGCGCAGATGGGCTCTGGCCGTGTTGCGACGGATATTGAGCGCCTCGGCAGCCTCTTCCAGCGACAGGCCGTTGGCCAGTTGAATCGCCAGCGAAGTCTCGGCCGGCGTCAGCTGGAACAGCTGCTGGGCCAGCTTCACGGGAGGATCGGCCTTGCCACCGGTGTCACGCACAAAGACGGCGACGCTGGGGCGCTGCTTGCCTTCGGTCCACTCATCGGGCGAGATGCTTTGCACCACCACCCCCCAGTTGAGCTGACCGGACTGGCGGCTGACCGACATGCCTTCGGTCATCGACAGACGCGAGACCTGGGTATGCATCAGCGCGTCCTTGATCAGGCGCTGCAGCTTGCGATTGTCGTTAGCGTAGTTGGCCTCCAGCATGCCGCCGGAGATCTTCAGGCCATCCTGCATGTCCAGAATGCTGGCCGCTGCCGGATTGCACTCGAGCACGGCTCCGTTCTGGTCGAGAATCACCACCCCCACCATCAGCTGAGCCGTGGCCTTGCTGTAGAGCGAGATGACCTGACGATCCTGGTTCACGGACAGATGCAGGTTCAACGCACGCTTGATGTGCGGCAGCATCATCGAGCCAAAGGCACGCTCTTGCTTGCTGAAAGCCGGCGAGCCTTCAGGCCGCGTGATGCGCAGACCATAGACGCAGGCGTCCTTGGTCACGATGTCGGCCGCCATCACGTGAAAGACCTGCAGATCCTTACACCAGTCGTTGTAGTAGTGCGAGGCACGCCACTCGGACTCGGGCATCACGTCGCCCACCGTCACGATGCGGTCAGTCGGCATGCTGCGAAACGGACTCATGCTGATCTTGGGGCAGTTGGGCATCAAGTCCTTGCGGTCGCCCGCAGCGGAAACAATCAGCCCCCCATCGTCAGCCGTGCCCGGGCGCACGATCAAAGAAGCATAGTTCCCGCCCAGCAGGGTACGCAAAGCCTCGAGAAAAGGCTTCCAGCTGTCCGGGTCCATCGCAGCCTCATACAGCAGGCTGATGAGGTTGCTGAACTGCTCGGCAGTCACCAGAGGCGCGTCGGCCACGCGCACCGGTGCGGGGGTATCAAATATGGGTACGTCCTTGAGCACGCAAGCGATGGAGCTTGGTGTGTAGGTGGAAAAACCCATCTTGGCGAAAGCGCTGTCCATCATGTTCAACTCCTGGTTGAAAAGTGATTGCAGACAGATCAGTTCAGCTCAAACAGGCCAGCAGCGCCCATGCCGCCGCCAATACACATGCTCACTACGACAAAACGTACACCACGGCGGCGACCCTCCAGCAGGGCATGACCCACCAGACGCGCACCGGACATGCCAAACGGGTGACCAATGGAGATGGCACCACCATTGACGTTCAGACGATCATCAGGAATGCCCAGCTTGTCGCGGCTGTAAATCACCTGGCAGGCGAAGGCTTCATTGATTTCCCACAGGCCGATATCACCCACCGTCAGGCCATGCTGCTTGAGCAGCTTGGGAATGGCGTACACCGGACCAATGCCCATTTCATCCGCACGGCAGCCGGCCACGGCCACGCCGCGATAGGTGCCCAGAGGCGCCAGACCACGGCTGCGGGCTTCATCAGCGCTCATCACCACGCAGGCGCTGGCACCGTCAGACAGCTGGGACGCATTGCCCGCTGTGATGAACTGGCCTTCTGGCACCCACTGGCCGTTCTTCCACACGGGCTTGAGCTTGGCCAGGCTTTCCAGCGTGGTGTCGGCACGGTTGCCTTCATCACGGGTCAGCGTTACTTCTTCAGTGCCGGTGACATTGCCTTCCTTGTCGAACAACTGCTTGGTCGTCGTCAGGGGCACGATTTCGTCGTCGAACAGGCCCTTGGCCTGAGCGGCGGCCACGCGCTGCTGGCTGCGCAGCGAGTATTCGTCCTGGGCTTCGCGGCTGATGCCGTAGCGCTGGCTGACCAGTTCAGCCGTCTCGATCATCTGGATGTAAGCCGTGGGCTCTGCAGCCAGCACAGCCTTGGACTGAGCGCGATGCGCGTTCTTGTACTTGTTCTGCACCAGCGAGATGGATTCCAGACCACCGGCGACGGCAATGTCCAGCTCGCCCGTCATGATGCTCTTGGAAGCCGTGGCAATGCTCATCAGGCCCGATGCGCACATGCGGTCAATGACCATGCCGCCCACGGAATCGGGCAGACCTGCGGTGTAGCCGCACAGGCGGCCCAGGTTGTAGCCCTGTGTGCCTTGCTGGGCTGCGATACCCAGAATCACATCACCCACATCTTCGCCAGCCACACCGGCCTTGTTCAGCGCTGCACGGATAACGTGACCACCCAGCACCGGAGCTTCGGTGTCATTGAAGGCACCGCGGTAAGCTTTGCCGATGGGGGTACGTGCCGTCGAAACGATGACTGCGTCTTTCATATCTCTGTCTCCTGACTTACTTGTTCGTCGCGCCTTGGGCAGTTTTTAGCTACCCATTTTTAAGGTCGGCCACTCTGTCGGCAGCTCGTCCCTTCCTTTTGAACTATGCAAATACATACATAAGTATGCATTTGCACACACTCAATTTTTTCCGATAAAAAACAGTCTGCTGATCGTTTCGACCACACAGCCGGGTTTATCCTGATCTCTGACCTGCACGGTGATCCGAACCGTCACTTGGACGCCGTCTTCACCAATAGGGTTTGCACCAACTACCTCACCGCTACCGCGAACCCAGGAATTCACGAGCACGGGAGAGGGGAATCGCACCTTCTCGCAGCCATAGTTCACGCCCATCTTCAGACCTTTGTAGGCCACCAGTTGGGGCAGGAACAGATTGGCCAAAGACAATGTCAGATAGCCATGGGCCACGGTGGCGCCGAAGGGGCCATTTTTGGCCTGTTCGGGGTCCACATGAATCCATTGATGGTCGCCCGTGGCATCGGCAAACTGGTCGATGCGCTCCTGGGTGATCTGCATCCACTCGGTCTCGCCCAACTGGCGGCCTACCGAGGCCAGCACCGAAGCTGCCGAGTCAAACAGAACCTTGTCTGCAACCGCGTTCATGGATCAGGCCCTCTGCGAGCTAACGGACACGACTTCACCCGTCATGTACGAGGAGTAGTCGCTCGCCAGGAAAATCATCACGTTCGCCACTTCCCAGGGCTCTGCGCCACGGCCAAAGGCTTCTTTTTCAGACAGCTTGGCCAGCAGCTCTTCAGAAGCCGACTTCTTGAGGAAGGCGTGAATGGCGATGGAGGGTGCCACGGCATTGATGCGGATACCGAATTCAGCGGCTTCCAGCGCCGAGCAGCGTGTGAAAGCCATCACACCCGCCTTGGCGGCTGCGTAATGTGCTTGCTCGGTCTGAGCGCGCCAGCCCAACACGGAGGCATTGTTAACGATCACACCCTTGCCTCGCGGCTGCATGACCTTGAGCGCGGCGCGCGTCATGCGGAAGGTGCCGGTCAGCGTGATGTCGATGACCTTGCCCCACTCGTCGTCGCTCATGTCGACAACCTTGCAGCTGGTGCCCAGACCGGCGTTGTTGATCAAGACATCGATGCCGCCCATGGTGCTGTCGGCTTCGGAGATCAGTGCCTGAACCTGCTCTTCCTTGCTCACATCGCAGAGCTTGCCAAAGACCTGGGTCAGGCCCGTGTCCTTCTTGATCTGCTCCACAGCCTCGGCCAGACGGCGCTCATGCACATCGGAGATAAACAGGGCCTTGCAGCCTTCTTCTGCTGCACGTTTTGCAGCAGAAAAGCCAATACCTGCACCGGCAGCGGCGGTAACGAGCACAGTTTTATCTTTGAGCAGACCGTGGGGAGCAACGTAGGAGGGAGCGCTAGTCATTTGTAATATAAAAAGGAGATTGATCTTATCATCTCTTTCGCGCTGCGCCGCAACATCGTCACTTTGGACGATAGGTCAATCCCTAATGTCGTTTACCAGACAATCTCCGCATTTTTAAGACTAAGCACAAACCCTTGGATTCTTGGTTTTAAGCGCTCTGACAAAAAGCAGATGCTCACACCTCAAATGCAAAACAGCCCGGAGTCTTGAATCTACCGGGCTGTTTCTGTCTTGCTTCGCTGAGCTTTAGCGGGGCATGCCCAAAGCACGCTCGGCCATCAGATTCATCTGAATCTCGTTGGTACCTGCGTAGATGGTGTCCGCACGGCTGACCAGCCACAGCTGCTGCAGCGGGCGCAGCGCCGGGTCGGTCATCACCAGATCGCTCTGCTCACCCAGCACCTCCATGGCCAGCTCGCCCAGATCGCGGTGCCAGTTGGACCATGCGTACTTGGAGACCGAGGCCACGCGGAAAGGCGTGTCTTCATTGCAGGAGCGCAGCGCGTGGGCGCGCAGGGTCTGCAAGCCCAGATCGGCCTTGGCCAGACGCTGGCGAATCAGCGGGTCGCGGGCCGTGCCATTGCGCTTGGCCAGTTCGATGATCAAGTCCAGCTCATAGCGGAAATGCGCCTGCTGACCCAGTGTGGACGCGCCGCGCTCGCAGCCCAGCAAGTACATGGCCACTTTCCAGCCATCGCCCACAGGGCCCAGATGCAGAGCGCCATCGGTGCGCGCGCCGTCAAAAAAGACTTCATTGAATTCCGATGTGCCGGTGATCTGGCGAATCGGGCGCACTTCCACGCCAGCTTGCTTGATAGGCACCAGCAGCAGCGACAGACCTGAGTGGCGAGTGCTTCCTTCTTCAGTACGCGCCACCACAAAAATCCATTCCGACTCATGGGCCCACGATGTCCAGACCTTCTGGCCATCGATCACCCACTCGCCCGTCGCTTCATCGCGCCGCGCCTTGGTACGGATGCCGGCCAAGTCAGAGCCTGCACCGGGCTCGGAGTAGCCCTGAGCCCAATAGTCCGTGCCCGCCAGAATGCCGGGCAGAAAGCGTTGCTTTTGCTCGGGCGTGCCATAGGCCATCAGCGTGGGGGCCAGCAGCGTCTCGCCAATGTGGCCGATGCGGCCGGGGCCGCCACTGCGCACATATTCTTCATGGAAGATCACTTGCTGAGACAGCGGCAGATTGCGTCCGCCGTATTGCGTCTCCCAGCCCAGGCCCGTCCAGCCGCCCTTGGCCAGTTCCTGCTCCCACTCCTTGGCCAGCTGGGCGTCATAACCCTCGGCACCCAGGCCGCTGGCATGCTTGAGCGGTGCGAACTTGCCCGTCAGGTGCTGGGCCATCCATTCACGCACTTCGGCGCGAAAGGCTTCATTGATTTCCGATTCCTGCATCTTCATGCTGCCTCCGCCACTTGCTCTTCAGGCTCATCCAACAGGCGCGCTGCAATCTGCTCGCGCCACTGCTCCACGGTCCCCATACGCTGGCTCGAAGCCTGCGCGCGGCGGAAGTACAGATGCGGGTCAAACTCCCAGGTAAAGCCCACGCCGCCATGCAGCTGAATGCTTTCACGCGTGGAAAAGAGAGCTGCTTCCGTAGCATCTGTGCGGGCTTGCGCTGCAAAATAGCTCAAGTCCGATGATTCGTCCTGATTATCCGCTATGAAAGCTGCAGCATAGACCGCAGAGCGCGCTGTCTCCACCTTCACCAGCATCTGCGCGGCGCGGTGCTTGACGCCTTGGAAACTGCCCACGGCCTTGCCAAACTGCTGGCGCTCCTTGGTGTATTCCACGGCCAGATCGAGTGCGCGCTCGGCCACGCCCACTTGCTCGGCTGCCAGACCAATCGCGGCAAAGTTGCGCGTCTCGGCCCACAGCTGCTTCAGTGCATCGCCAAAGATCAGCACAGCGTCGCCACTGAGCTTCACATTGATGGCGCTCACATTGGCGCTGCTGCGCGTGGCGTCCACCGTCTGCAGAGCATTAACCTTCAGACCATCCGCCCTGGCGCTGACTTCCAGCAGGCCCAGCGACCCGCAAGGCAAAGTGGCAGGCAGCAAAAACACATCAGCATGTGTGCCGGAACCCACCTGGCTCCACTGACCATTGAGGATTAGCGCATCGCCTTCGACCTTGACCGTCGCGGCCTTTGGCAACTCGCCGCGCACCGTCATGCCCAGCACGCAAACTTGACCGGACTGGGCCAGACGCTCCACCACGGGCAAGCCTTTTTCCGTCTTGCTCAGCGCTCTCCACAGCGGGGTCAGCGCCACCACAGCATCAAAAAATGGAATGCAAGCCAGGTGGTAGCCCATGCGCTCCTGCAGCAGTACCAGCTCGCGCAGGCCAAGCCCCATGCCGCCTGCGGCTTCTGGCAAGGCCACGCCGCTCCAGCCCAGCTCCATGGCTTTCTGCCACAGTGCACGATCCATGCCGCCTTCGGCTTCAGAGACCTTGCGCACCTGTGCGGAAGTGCTTTTTTCCTGCAAAAACACCGCCGCACTTTCGGCGATCATTTTTTGTTCTTCGTTCAGACTTAAATCCATGATGGCTCGCGTCCTGAGTTCTTCATCGAAATAGCAATGCCGGGCACCGTGACCCGGCAGGTTCATCAAGTACCGTAGACCTTCTGTGGGGCCTTGCCTTCTGCAATCAGCTGATCGACCACGCCAGTCAGCTCGGCGGGTGCCCAGCGGCCTTGCTTGTCATTGATCTTGCCGGTGAACCAGCCGTCGGCCACGGACAGCTCGCCGCCCTTGGCTTCAAAGCAGCGGCCCGTCACATGCCTGGATTCGCTGCTGCCCAGCCACACAACGATGGAAGCCACATTCATGGGGTCCCACACGTCAAAGCCGGACTCGGGCTTCTTGACCATATCGGGCATGGCACCTTCGGTCATGGAGGTACGCGCAGCAGGCGCCAGGCAGTTGGCGGTAATGCCATAGCGCGCCAGCTCGGCCGCCTGCACCAGCGTCAGACCTGCAATACCGGCCTTGGCAGCTGCGTAGTTGCTCTGACCAATGGAGCCTTGCAGACCCGCGCCGGAGCTGGTGTTGATGATGCGGGCATCGACTTCCTTGCCTGCCTTCTTCTGGTCACGCCAGTAGCCGCCAAACACCTTGGCCATGCAGAAGTGACCGCGCAAATGCACGCGCATGACCATGTCCCAGTCTTCTTCAGACAGTGACAGGAACATGCGGTCACGCAGCACACCAGCGTTGTTGACGATGACATTCACATCACCGAAAGCGGCCAGCGTGGCATCCAGAATCGACTGCGCGCCAGCCACTGTGGTGATGTCGCCGGTATTGGCCAGCGCCTTGCCGCCTGCCGCGATCACTTCATCGGCCACGGCCTGAGCGGCTTCGGCACGGATGTCGTTGATCACCACATTTGCACCTTCTTGCGCAAAGGCCAGCGCATAAGCGCGTCCCAGGCCACCGCCTGCGCCGGTGATGACAACGGTTCTCTGGTTGCAAATACCCATTTCTTTCCCCTTTTGCTTGCAATGCAGCGCGAGCATTGCGGCCCGCCTGCTGTCTTTGAATTACGCTTTGAAAACGGACAGATCAGGTCTGCGATCTGCCCATGGAACGGCTTGCTCCAGCTGGACCGCCAACGCAAACAGACGTCCTTCGCTGCCAAAGGGCGCTGCAAAGTGCGCGCCAATGGGCAAGTTGTCTGCAGTCCAGTGCATGGGCACGGACATGGCGGGCTGGCCAGTCATATTGAACAGAGCGGTGTATGGCGAGGCCTTGACGGCCTCACGCGCAAAGGAGTCGTAAGACTGATCCAGCGACAGCACACCCAGCAGCGGCGGTGGCACGGCCATCACAGGCGTCAAGATCAGGTCGTACTTCAGGAAGAACTCGTCAAGAATGCGACCTGCCGTATCAAAGTTCGTGCGTGCGGCCAGCATCTGCTCAGCGGTATAGCTCTTGGCCTTTTCCAGATAGAGCCAGTCCATCTGCTCGACCTCATCCTGACGCACAGCGCGACCCAGCAGCTTTTCGCGGGCGCGAATCGTGGCAGTCATGCCCACGGAAGTCACGATGCCCAGACCCGAGAACACATCAGCCACAGGCAGCGTGGGCATGTCCTCCACAGTCTCATGCCCCAGCTCCAAGCAGACCTTGATGGCCTTGTCCACCGCCGCCTGACAATCGGCATGCACAGGAATGCCAAAGTAATTCCTGGGCCAGACGGCAATCCTGAGCTTGCGCGGTGCGTGCCTGAGAGCCTCCAGATAAGTGCCGTCCACATCACGTGGCGGCACGGTGCGCGAGCCAGGTTCACGGCCTGCGGTCAAGTCCAGCAGATGCGCGCTGTCACGTACCGAGCGGCTGATCACATGGTTCATGGACAGGCCCAGCCAGCCCTCCATATTCACAGGACCAGCCGGCAGGCGGCCACGGCTGGGCTTGAGACCAAACAGACCGCAGTGCGATGCAGGAATGCGAATCGAGCCGCCACCATCGCTGGCATGCGCCACGGGCAAGATGCCTGCCGCCACCACCGATGCCGCTCCGCCCGAAGAACCGCCCGTGCTGTGGGCGGCATTCCAGGGGTTGGGCGACTTGCCATACAGCAGCGACTCTGTCGTGGCAGTCTGGCCAAACTCGGGCGAAGCTGTCTTGCCAAAGATATTGAGGCCTGCCGCCTTGTAGCGCGCGACCAGCGTGCTGTCGTAATCAGCCACAGCACCCTTGAAGAAGCGGCAGCCATTGGTGGTTACCGTGCCCTTCAGGTACTGGTTCAAATCCTTGAGCAGAAATGGCAGGCCCCACATGGGCGCTTTTTCTGTCGCTTCGGCGCGCGCTGCGGCGCTCAAAGCCGACATCTGCTTGGCATTGCTGCGCGCCAGCTCATAGTCCTTGATGACCACGGCGTTGAGCTTTGGCAGCGCCTCAGCGCGTGCGATGGCTGCGTCTAGCGCTTCCAGCGGCGTCACCTCGCCTTTGCGAATCTGCTCGGCCCAGGCAATGCCATCGATCTTGCTGTCCATCTCTGCTCCCTGCTTTTTCGCTGCTATGACGGGCATGGCGGCGCTTGCCAGACAAGCGCCAGCTCCTTGAATAAAGCCGCGCCGCCCCAGACCCTGAGAATCCGAATGCTCGATATCCATCGTCATTGCCATCAAGCCTTGAGCGCAGAAAGATCGGGCATGCGATGCGCCCATGGCAGCGCCTGCTCCAGCTGCGCCGCCAGACGCAGCAGACGACCCTCGCCACCAAACGGAGCGACAAAGTGCGAGCCCACGGGAATGTTGTCTGCCGTCCAGTGCAAGGGCACGGACATGGCGGGGTGGCCGCTGATATTGAACAGCGAAGTAAAGGCCGAAGAATTCATCGCCTCAGCCGCGTAGCTGGCATAAGGCTGATCCAGACGCAGCGCGCCCAGCAACTGCGCGGGCACTACGGTGGTCGGCGTCAGAATCAGGTCGTACTTGCTCAGGAAGGCGTCGATCAGCTGGCCTGCCTTGTCAAAACCCGCACGCCCACGGTACAGCTCAAGCGCCGTCGCCTTTTTGGCCGCCTGCAGCGCCGCCCAGTTCAGCGGCTCCAGCTCATCCTCACGCGCAGCGCGACCCAGTTGCTTTTCGCGGTATTCGATGGCACTGAGCAAACCTGCCGACATGCCAGGGCCCATACCTGCAAAAATTTCGGCAATTGGCAAATCGGGCATGGCTTCTTCAACGCTATGGCCCATGGCTTCACAGGCCTTGGCAGCCTTATCCACGGCAGCCAGGCAATCAGCATGCACGGGAATGCCGAAGTAGTTCTTGCGCCAGACAGCGATACGCAGCTTGCGCTCTGGCTGGTTCAAGGCCTTGAGGTAGCTACCCTGCACGTCCGAGCCGGGGCGCACGCGCGAGCCGAATTCGGGGCCAGCCGTCAAATCCAGCAGCAGCGCGCTATCGCGCACGCTGCGGCTGATCACGTGGTTGACCGACAGGCCAATCGCACCATCGAGCGAATCCGGCCCCGCAGGCACACGGCCACGGCTGGGCTTGAGACCAAACAGGCCGCAATGAGCCGCAGGAATACGGATGGAGCCACCACCATCACTGGCATGACCCACAGGCAGAATGCCAGCCGCGATCACTGCGGCAGTGCCGCCGGACGAACCGCCCGTGGTGTGCTTGATATTCCAGGGGTTGGGTGTGACGCCATAGAGCTTGGACTCCGTGGTCGTGGTCATGCCAAATTCGGGAGCGGAGGTCTTGCCAAAGATATTCAGGCCCGCTGCCTTGTAGCGCTGCACCAGCGTGGAGTCATGCTTGGCTACAGCATCCTTGAAGAAAGTGCAGCCATTGGAAGTGACGGTGCCCGCCATGTTCACGCCCAGATCCTTGAGCACAAAAGGCAGACCCCACAGTGGCGCACTATCCGTGGCCTTCTTGCGCTCAGCAGCACTCAGGGCCGAGAGCTTTTTGGCGGTTTCACGCGCCTGCTCATAGTCCTTGATGACCACGGCGTTGAGCTTGGGCAAAGCCTCCACGCGCGCAATTGCGGCATCCAGCGCTTCCAGTGGCGTGAACTCACCTTTGCGCAACTGCGCCGCCATGGTTGTGGCATCTGCAGGGGCAGGGCTTTGCGCTACGGTCCTGGCTTTAAGCTCCGTCATAGGCAATGCTGCCACAGCCGCACTTGCCGCTGCACCTTTGAGAAAGGTACGGCGGTCTGTTCCCTCTGTCATGTTTTTCGCGTTGTCTTGCATGTCTTTTGTCTCCGTTGATATTTTTTTGGAATGACTTGCTAAACCGCGAACTCTCTGTCCCAAGGAATTACAGGCACCTTGCGGGTGCCTGCAGCGTTCTGGATCAGAGACGTTCGATGATGGTCACATTGGCCTGACCACCGCCTTCGCACATGGTCTGCAGTCCAAAGCGGCCACCGGTGCGCTCCAGCTCATGCAGCAAGGTGGTCATGAGCTTGGCACCCGATGCACCCAGTGGGTGACCCAGAGCAATCGCACCGCCGTTGACGTTGGTCTTGGCGTGGTCGTAGCCGGTTTCCTTGAGCCAGGCCATAACCACCGAAGCAAAGGCTTCGTTGATTTCGACCAGATCGATATCAGACATCCGCATGCCACTCTTCTTGAGCGCGTATTCCGTCGCAGCAATCGGCGCGGTCAGGTGCCAGATCGGGTCATCGGCACGCACACTGATGTGGTGAATGCGGGCACGAGGCGTGAGCTTGTAGCGCTTGAGAGCCGCTTCGGACACCACCAGCACAGCAGCGGCGGCATCGCAGGTGGAGCTGGAAACAGCGGCAGTAATCGATGGATAAGTGGGGTCCACAGGCTCCAGCGTGGCCATCTTTTCCAGAGTGGACAGGCGTGCAGTCTCGTCCATCTTGAAATCACCAAAGGGCACGATTTCGCGGTCAAAACGGCCTTCAGCAATCGCCTTCAGTGCGCGGTCATGACTTTCCTTGGCAAAGACTTCCATGTCGGCACGGCTCACACCCCAGTGGTCTGCAATGCGTTGCGCTGCATAGAACTGGTTGACGGGCGCGTTGCCAAAACGGGCTTGCCAGCCCTTGCTCTCGGCAAACGGCGTGGTAAAGCCCAGAGGCTGGCCTGCCAGCATGGCCGATGAGATTGGAATCGCCGTCATGGTCTGC
This sequence comes from Comamonas testosteroni, assembly GCF_003569915.1. Taxonomy (GTDB): domain Bacteria; phylum Pseudomonadota; class Gammaproteobacteria; order Burkholderiales; family Burkholderiaceae_C; genus Comamonas; species Comamonas testosteroni_D. The sequence goes on from NZ_KZ984449.1 coordinate 87,293, forward strand.
ACGCCACCGGCCAGAATCACGTCCTGTGTGCCGCTCATCACGGCTTGAGCCGCAAAGTGAATGGCCTGCTGGGACGATCCGCACTGGCGGTCAATCGTGGTGCCGGGCACGTTCAAAGGCATGCCTGCAGCCAGCCAGGAAGTGCGGGCGATGTCGCCAGCCAGCGCACCAATGGTGTCTACGCAGCCAAAGATCACATCGTCGTATTCCGACGCAGGAATCTCATTGCGCTCAACCAGCGCCTTGATCACATGGGCGCCCAGATCAGCGCCATGCACGGTTGCGAGTGAGCCCTTGCGCTTGCCTGTGGGCGAGCGCAGTGCGTCAACGATATAGGCTTGGGCGCTCATGCGGCCACCTCTTCAGCAATGTTTTTGATAGCAGCTTGCGTATTGCAGCCGCCGACAGACGCGATTTCTCGGTCAAAAGTCGCACCAGGTCCCACGGGGGCATTGGGGCTGCGCAGCAGACCTTGCGTCAGGCGAGCCGAGTGATAACCCTTGTCGCCCCAGGCAGAGTCCAGCACCCATGCGCGCTTCATGAACATCTGCAGATCGACTTCCCAGGTGTAGCCCATGGCACCATGCACCTGCAGGCTGTTGCGCGAGGCAAACCAGCTCGCTTCGCTGCACTGCAGCTTGGCGTGAGAGATGCGCACGGCCAGATCGGCCTCGCCATGCTGCAGCGCATAGAAAGCGCGATACAGCACTGGCTTGGCAAACTCGATCTTGGTGACGATGTCGGCCAGATGATGCTGCACAGCCTGGAAGCTGCCGATAGCCTTGTCGAATTGCTTGCGCTGCGCAACGTAGTCCACGGACAGGTCCAGCATGCGCTGGGCCAGACCCAGCATCTGGGCAGCGGCAGCCAATGCGCCACGCTCGCCTGCAGTGTCCCAGACCTTCTGACCTTGCACGCCATCGAGCACACGGGTGGCATCGCTGGCCGTCCACTGCACCTTGGACAGACGACGCGAAGAGTCGATGCTGTTCAAAGCCGTGATCTGGCACTGCCCAGGCGTGAGCAAATGCAGTTCCAGACCAGCAGCGGTGACATGGGGCAGCAGCAGCACATCGGCCTTTGCGGCATCTGCCACGTTCAGGTTGATGGGGTGGCCCACGGCCACGCGGCAGCTGCCTTCAGCGATCTTGCCCAGCCAGGCACGTGCTGCATGGCCTTCAGGCAGCGCCGACAGCATGCCAACAGCCACATAGGCGGTGTCGGTCAGCGAGTCAGGCAGCGAGTAGTAGCCCACTTCCTGCAGCAGCAAGGCCCAGTCAATGTCAGCCATGCCCATGCCGCCATCGGCTTCTGAAACCGACAAACCCATCAATCCCTGCTCGGCAATCTTGCCCCACAGTTCGGGCGAGCGGCCGGTTTCAGTTTCCCAGATATCGCGCAGCATTTCGGGCGCGGCTTCAGTCATTAAAAAGCGGCTGACCGAATCACGGAAAGCGGCTTGATCTTCAGAAAAAGTGAAGTCCATGTATATCTCCCTGCCGATCAAGATTTGGGCAGACCCAGCATGCGCTGAGCAATGATGTTGCGCTGAATCTCGTTGCTGCCCGCGTAGATGGGGCCGGCCTGCGCAAACAGGAAACCTTCCAGCCATTCATTGGCTTCTACGTCATCAGTCAGCTCCGCACGCGGGCCCAGAATGCGCATGGCAGTTTCGTGAATCAGAATGTCCAGCTCAGACCAGACGATCTTGTTGGTGCTTGCTTCCGCACCAATCTGCGCGCCTTTGTTCAGGCGGCCCACGGTGTGGTACGAGGACAGGGTGTATGCCTCAGCACCTTGCCATGCACGCAGCACAGCATCACGAATGGAATGGTCACGGTCGGCTTCGACCTGGTTGCGCAGGTAAAGATCCAGCAGCTTTTGCGCACTGCGCTGATAGCGGGCAGGCGAGCGCAGCAGCAGGCCGCGCTCAAAACCAGCAGTTGCCATGGCCACATGCCAGCCCTTGCCTTCGGCACCAATCAGGTTCTCAGCAGGCACTTCCACATCGTCGAAGAAGATTTCTGCGAAGGCGTCCTTGCCATTCAGCGCCTTGATCGGGCGCACGGTAATACCGGGCGTATTCAGCGGCACCAGGATATAGCTCAGGCCATGGTGGCGGCTCGATGTGGGGTCGCTGCGGAACAGGCCAAACAGCCAGTCCGCAAAAATGGCGCGGGTGGACCAGATCTTCTGACCATTGAGGATGTACTTGTCGCCTTTGCGGATCGCGCGGCTGCTGATGGCGGCCATGTCCGAGCCGGCATTGGGCTCGGACCAACCTTGAGCCCACATATCGTCGCAGCGGGCCATGCGGGGTAGAAAGCGAGCCTTCTGCTCGGGCGTACCAAACTCCATCAAGGTGGAGCCCAGCAGCAAGATACCGTTCTGGTTCACGCGCTGGGGTGCGTCGGCAGCCCAGTACTCCTCTTCAAAGATCAGCCATTCGGTCAAGTCGCTGCCGCAACCGCCCAGTTCCTTGGGCCACATGACGGCGCTGTAACCGGCTTCGGCCAGCTTGGCTTCCCACTTGCGATGCTGCTCAAAGCCTTCGCGGGTGTCATAGCTCTTGAGGCGCTCTTTGGGCACGTTGTCCTTGAGCCAGGCGCGTACTTGTGCGCGGAAGGCTTTTTGCGCAGGGGTATATGTCAAATCCATGTGTTGTCTCCTCGGTGCGCTTTGCTGCTCAGAACTTGGCGTCGCGCTTTTCCACAAAGGCGCTGCGCGTCTCGGCGGAATCGGGGCTCATATAGGCCTGCAAGGTGAAGCCCTGCTCCCAGCGGTATTTATCTTCCAGGTTGCCGTCTTCGATGCCAGTCAGCGCCTCCTTGGCGATGCGGATCATGGCGGGGCTCTTGGCCGCAATCTTGTTGGCGATTTCCATGGCCGTATCGCGCAGCTGCTCGCGTGGCACCACGCGCTCGATAGCGCCCAGACGGAAGGCTTCCTGTGCACCAATCATCTCGCCCGTGAAGAACAGATAGCGCGTTTTTTGCACTCCGAACATGCGCTGCAGATGGGCTGCACCACCCATGGCACCGCGATCCACTTCGGGCAGACCAAAAGTAGCGTCTTCAGCAGCGATTACGATGTCGGATGCACCGCAGATGCCGATACCGCCACCGAGCACAAAGCCGTGCACCGCAGCGATCACAGGAACCTTGTTCAGGTGAACGGCCTTGAAAGTGGCGTAGTTGCCTGCGTTCACATCAACGATGAGCTTGTCGTTGGTGGCCAGCTCCTTGATGTCCACACCGGCACAGAAACCACGGTTTTCAGCGCGGATGACGATGACTCGTACTTCGGGCTTGTCGCCCAGCGACTGGATTTCCTTGGCCAGGCCATTCCAGCCTGCCGCATTCAGGGCATTGACGGGAGCACGGTCGATCACCAGCTCTGCCACACCGTTGTCATGAATATTGGAGTGAAATTGTTGAGAAGACATATCCAGTCTCGTTGGCTTGTAGTTATGCGGGAGTCAGTTCATTCAATACAGAGCGGCGAGCCATTGCTTGGCGAACAATGCCGCCAATCACGTCTTCGCAGCTATCGAGCTTGCCGATCAATGCCGCCACTTGCCCGGCAGACATCACGCCTTCGGCAGGCTTGCCGTCCACCATGGAGCGTTGCAGCAGCATGGGCGCATTGGCAGCCATCACGGTCTGGGCCACGGTCGAAGAGTCTTCACGCAACGCCTTCATGAAGATGCTCACCGCCTGGCCCGTGCGCATGCCGGTCTCCGCCTTCCATTGCAGCGCCAGGTTCAGCGCAATGCGCAGACGCTTCATGGGGCTGGCCTTTTCCAGCATGGACAGGTATTCGTTAGGAATCATGCGCTGGGGCATGCCATCGACCAGATAGGACACGGCAATCTTTTCCGCATCCTTGGTAGCCAGGTAGCGCTGCAGCGTTACTTCTGGAACCTTGGAGTCGCTGGTCATCAAAAAGCGCGTACCCATGGCAATGCCCGAAGCGCCGTAAGCCAGCGCAGCCAGCAAGCCGCGACCGTCGTAGAAGCCGCCAGCTGCCACCACGGGCACCTGCACCGCATCCACCACCTGGGGCAGCAGCACAGTCGTCGGCACACTACCGGTATGACCGCCGCCTTCACCGCCTTGCACGGTGATGGCATTGGCCCCCATCTCGATCGCCTTCTGTGCGTGCTTCAAAGCCCCCACGGTTGGCATGCAAACGATGTCAGCATCACGCAGACGACCAATCACCTTCTTGTCCGGGCCACGACCATAGCTGACCGCACGCAAACGGTACTTCACGGCCAAGTCCAGCAACTGATCGGCATTGGGCTGGAACATATGGAAGTTCAAACCGAATGGCTGATCGTCCGTTTCGCGCTTGACGCGCAGGATCTCGGCTTCGATCTTGTCGGCAGGAATGGTAGCCCCGGCCAGAAAGCCAAAGCCGCCCGCATTCGTGGTGCCGATCACCAGATCCGAGCCTGCGACATAACCCATCGCAGTCTGGATGATGGGATAGCGGCAACCCAGCAAGTCGCACAAAGGCGTGCGCAGTGCATTGACCTCGCTCATTGCGCGGCCTCCTTCTTGTTTGCAGAAGCCATGGACTTGGCGTCCTGGCCGCCCAACTGGCCCATGCCCATGGCTTGGCTGTGAGCGTGGGCAAAGTGGTGATAGCCGAAGGCCATATCCATGGTGGCGCGCAGACCTTGCAGGTCTTCTGCCTTGTTGACGACCATCTTGGTCAACGCCATGCCCAAACGTGGCTGCGCTGTCAGGCGCTGCGCAACCGCATAGACCTGCTCTTCCAGTTCGGCACGTGGCACCACGCGGTTGACCATGCCCATCTGATAGGCACGCTCGGCGCCCATGCGGTCACCCAGCAGCAGGAACTCCTTGGCAATGCGCGGGTGCAGCTCATTGGCGTGAGCAAAGTACTCAACACCGGGGATGCCCATGCGCACCACAGGGTCCTGGAAAAATGCGTCGTCGCTGGCCACGATCAGGTCACAGACCCAGGCCAGCATCAGACCGCCCGCCACGCAAGCGCCTTGCACCATGGCAATCATGGGCTTGGGAATATCGCGCCAGCGGCGGCACATGCCCAGGTACACCTCTTGCTCACGGGCAAACAGTTGTTCGCCACCGGGCTTGTTGGTGTGATCCCACCACAGGTGAACGCGGTCAAACGGCTTGTTGATATCGCGGCCCGGCGAGCCAATGTCATGACCTGCACTGAAGTGCTTGCCGACGCCACGCAGCACGATGACCTTGACGGCATCATCGTCAGTGGCCTTGCGGAACGCAGCATCCAGCGCATAGGTCATCTGAGAGTTCTGCACGTTGTTGAACGTGGGTCGATTCATGGTGACCGTGGCGACGCCGTTGTCCACGCTGTAGAGCACAGGCTCGTCTGTTTCGTAGACGGCCTTGTCTTCACGTGTCACAAATTCGCTGGAAGCTGCATTTTCCATATCAGGCTCCCATGGCCGTGGCGCGCAGATTGTGCGGATCGATCTGAGCCAGCAAAGCCAGTTGCTCAGGCGTCGGATCAGCCGTCACACCCACGTTGTCAGGGATATGCACGGGAAAGCCCGTGGCTTCCTGCACCTGCTCCACCGTCACACCGGGGTGCAGAGACACCAGTCGCACCTGATGGTCAGGACCACCAAAGTCCATCACACACAGATTGGTGAAGATGAAGCGGATATCGGTGGTTTCTTCCAGCGTCCAGCCCTTGGCCAGACGTGCGGGGTTGTAACCCACGGAACCCACATAGTCCACCTCGCCTTCCACAAACACCTTGGGGCTGTGGTTAGGTACAAAGAAGGAGTTGGCGTGGTTGATGGAGTTGCCGGGGAAGCCGCGCACACCCAGCATCATGGACTTGGGCTTGGCGTAGTCGCTACCCACCATGGAGATATTGCCCTGACCAAAACGGTCCACCTGAACCGGTCCCACCATGGCGTGGCGCTTGCCACCCCAGACGTTATCGAAAATGCGGCCAAAGCCCATCCAGCTTTCACGCTTGATCTGGTAGTCACCGCGAGGGCCCACGGGCACAGGCTCGTTGACAATCCAGGCTTCGGAATCCGTCATCATCAAGTCCGTATTGATGGACTTCATGCACAGCGAAGCTGCCAGACGTGGCACCAGGCCAATGCCGGTCGCCAGAACTTCACCATCGTTTTCCCAGGCTCGTGCCGCGGCGCAGATGACGCGATCTACCAATGCAATTTCACTCATCTTTTCGCTTCCTTAGAACACGGGCAGGGGCAAGCGCTTGATCGCTTCCATGCCGCCAACTTTTTCCAGATATTCCTGCTCGCTGCACTTCACGTACTTCTGCACGTAGTTGTCCCAGCCGCCGTCTTCCTTGCTGCTGGCCACGTATTCCTTGAAGTGCTTGACATCGAAGCCGTACAGCGGAGCGCAGGACGAGGGATGAGCACCGCCGGGCAGATGCACCACACCCGTGGTTTCCGAACGCTCCCAGAACACCAGACGCGCAGCTTCTGCCGACTCAAAAGTGCTGGATTCCACCAGTTCGTCGCAGCTCACAAAAGTGTTCTTGGCTGCGCGGGCGAACAGGTCATCCATATAGATGTCGGGACCCGCGATCTGGCACACGCCACGCGAATCGGCACGGTCCACATGCAGCAGAGCCACATCCAGATTTATGGCTGGCATGGCAAGCCATTCCTTGCCGTCGTAAGGAGACTCGATCAGCTGGATGCCGTTGTTGTGCTTGAGCACATCGGTGCCCAGCCCCACACGGGTCGGGATGTAGGGGATGCGCATGCCAGCAGCCTTCAGGCCCAGCACCATATGGCCTTCGTCGATCTCCATCACTTCGATGGCACCGCTCTGACGGGCCTTGCGGAAGTAAGGCTCCAGCGGAATGAAGTCCAGCGACACAAAGGCGAAGATCAGCTTCTTGACCTTGCCCGCAGCGCACAGCATGCCCACATCGGCACCGCCATAAGCCACCACCGTCAGGTCCTTGACGGGGCTGCGCAGCAGCTCGCGCACCAGCGCCATGGGCTTGCGGCGTGGGCCCCAGCCGCCGATACCAATCGTCATGCCATCCTTGATGGATGCCACAACGTCTTTTGCTGTCATCAATTTATTGGCCATGTCTCAAGCCTCCTATTAGTTGTTTTCGGGGCGACCCACGCTGAAGTCGTGGCCCCAGAGGCTTACGGTCGTGAATTCGTGGGTGATGTGGTGATCCCAGTCGATGATTGCGCCGCCGTAGCCAAACTCCAGATCGAAGTTCGAAGGCGTCTTCATGTAGAAGGAAATCATCTTGTCGTTGGTGTGCTGACCCAGCGTGGCAGACAGCTTGGTCTGGCTCTTTTGCATGCGGTCCATGGCACGGCCCACTTCGGGCATGTTGTCCACTTCCACCATCACGTGCACGCAGCCTGTGGGCGATGGGAACTCGGCCAGTGCCAGGCTGTGGTGACGGCCATTGGCGCAGTGGAAGAAGTGAATGCGCACCGTGGGACCTGCATCACCTGCGGGCTTGAAGTTGTAGATGTCCGACAGACCAAAACCCAGCACATTGCGCACAAAGGCCACGGTCTTTTCAAAGTCAGGAGCGGGCAGCACGGTGTGGCCCAGGCCATAGTCGCCCGTGATGAAGCGGGAGACGCCTTGAGGCGAAGCAAAGTGAATGAAATCGGACTTGAAGCCCCAGACGATTTCGTGGCGGTTGCCCGAAGGATCGATCACCACCGCCAGTTGCTGCACGCGGCGCTTGGTGCACAGCTCGGCGCTGCCCATTTCATAGCGCACGTCAGCCGCTTCCAGCACCTTCAGAGCTTCGTCAAAAGCTTCCTTGTTCGCGACTTCCCAGCCAGATGCGGTGTACTTGTCATTGCTGCCCGCTTCCACCTGGAAGCGGAACTGACGTTCATCCATCTTGATCAGCAGGGTGCCATCAGCGTCGGCACTGGGCATCATGCCAAGCACATCGCGTGCGTAAGCATCCCAGCGGTTCAAATCAGAGCTCTCGGCAACAACGTACGCCAGTCCACGTATTTCCATCATGATGTCGGGGCCTCCAACCCAAGTCCTTTTAGTGATGTGATGGATTTTGGGGATGAGAGCCTTTACAAACATCGTCCGTTGAGACTAACGAAGAGACCCTTATTCATACAAAATTGATAGCACTCATGCCCTGAATGACGGTGATTGGCGCGGAATACTCCAAAACCCTTACAGCCATTTGAGCTAGCTCAACTCGACACCTGGGCTACATCCGTCAAAGGCAAAAAAATGCCGCATCCCCCGAAGAAGATGCGGCCAACACGATGAACACGGTTAGGGCCCCGGTGAATACCCAGGGTTCTCAATCAAGACAGCTCAGGCCGTCTGCGCCTCCGCAGCCAGGGCGTAGTCGTTGTAGCCCTCGGCACCTGCGGTGTAGAGCGTCTTGCGGTCAAACTTGGACAGCGGCAGACCCAGGCGCATGCGCTGCACCAGATCAGGGTTGCCAATGAAGTGGCGCGCAAACGAGATGGCCTTGCCCTCACCCGCCTGCAACGCGGCTTCAGCGCTTTGCGCATCAAAGCCATCGTTGAGAATCAGGTTCTCGCCAAAGTTTTCGCGTGCCAGCTTGAAGGCGTCAATGCTGGGGTCAAACACCGCGCGCATCACATGCAGATAGGCGATGTTCTGCTGGGCAGCCTCACGCATCAACAGACCATGGGTTGCCGCGGAGTTTTCGTCCGAGGTGTCATTAAAGGTATTGCCAGGATTCAGGCGCAGACCCACGCGATCTGCACCAATGGCATCGCTCATGGCCGCCAGACATTCGACGGCGAAGCGCACGCGGTTGCTTGCTGCACCACCGTACTCATCGGTACGCTGGTTCACACCCGAACTCATGAACTGCATGCACAGATAGCCGCTGGTGCCGTGCAGCTCCACGCCATCAAAACCTGCGTCCACAGCACGCTTGGCAGCCGCAGCATGCTCGGCAATCGCCTTGCGCACTTCTTCAGCGGTCAGGGCCACAGGGACATCAAAGTCCTGCATGCCTGCGGCGTCCGTCCAGATCTGGCCCTTGGCTTGCACTTCAGACGATGAAACCGAGCGCACGCCTTGCGGCTTGATATGGTGGCTGCCAATGCGGCCCGAGTGCATGATCTGCAGCACGATGGAGCCGCCACGTGCATGGACAGCATCCGTCACACGCTGCCAGCCGCGCACATGTTCAGCAGTCTGAATGCCGGGCTGGCGGTTGTAGGCCTGACCCGTCACTTCAGGCCATGCGCCTTCTGCCACGATCAAGCCCGCATCACCACGCTGGCCGTAATGCTCGGCCATCAGTTCGGTGGGCGTGCCATCAACTTCGGCGCGGTTGCGCGTCATGGGGGCCATGACGATGCGGTTTTGCAGCGCAATCTTGCCCAGTTGCACGGGCGTGAAAAGAGTTTGGCTCATACAGACTCTCCTTAGCGCACACGCATGCGCGGCGCGGGTGTGCCGCGGCGCATGGTTTTGAGAAATTGCTCCAGCGGAGCAGGCGCAGCCACTTGTGGCAGCTCATCCTTGTCAGGGCGGTTGGCCCAGAATTCTTTCCAGCTGGGGAACAGGTCGTGGAAAGCACCGTGATAGGGCTCACGACCGGGCCAGCGCATCTTCATGTCGCCAATCGGAGGCTTGTTCAGATCGGTGGCATACCAGTAGCAGGGCAGACGGCGGCGGAAGAACCACTGACCGTCAATGCGCTCGTAGTCATCCCAGTACAGCATCTGCATGATGACCCATTCGGCACCGCACTCATGCTCGTTCTTGGAATAGACCACGCCCGTGGCGTGATCCTTGTCCACAAACTCGATGATGTGCTGACCCAGGTGATGAGAGGTGCCCGTGAACTGGTCACGCAGCGTGCTGTCCTGCCAGGCCATGAAATGTGCACGGCCAACTTTCTCTTTGCCCACCTTGATATCGGGAGCAAACAGATTGACGTGCGCATCCATGTCGCGCATATCCAGCGACAGAGAGTACTTGCCAGCCAGCTGACGGATCGCATCCAGCGATTCCAGCCTGTCGATACGCTCATCCAGCGTTTGTGGCCACTGATTCACGGGTTCACTCATCTCTCAAACCTTCTCTTACAGCGCAGTCACCAGAACAGCGGAACGACCACCATCCACAGGCAAAGCAGCGCCAGTCACATAGCTGGCTTCATCGCTGGCCAGGAACAGAATGGCGTTAGCCAGCTCAATGGACTGACCGACACGGCCCATGGGGATGAGCTTTTCAGTCGTCTTGCGCGAGGCTTCATCGGCCAGCATGCCGGCGGTGGAAGGTGTCTCGACCACAGCAGGAATCACCACGTTCACGCGCACGCCAGTGGGCGCGCCTTCGGCTGCCGCAGCCCGCGAGAAGTTGATAACCGCCGCCTTGGCAGCCGAGTAACCCGACATATAAGGCGTACCCAGCGTGCCGCAGATGGAGCTGATGTTGACGACGGAGCCGCCCTTTTCCTTCATCAGCTTTAGCGCCGTGCGGGTGCCCCAGAAAGTGCCGTCAACCGAAGTGCTGAAGTTGGCTTGCCAGTCCTGTGTGGACATGGCTTCGATACCGCCCCAGGTATAGGCCATGGCGTTGTTGACCAGAATATCCAGCTTGCCGTGGTTCTTGGCAGCCTGTTCCAGCGCACCGACGATCTGCGCTTCCTGACCCACATCAGCCACCACGGCCTCAGCCTTGCCGCCTGCAGCCTTGATTTTTGCAACGACTTCTTCCAGAGGTTCCTTGCGGCGACCGCAGATCACCACAGTCGCACCTTCCTGTGCGAAACGCTCTGCTGTGGCAGCACCAATGCCGGAGCCACCACCGGTGACGAATGCAACTTTGCCTTCCAGACGCTTGCTCATGTTCTTTTCTCCTTACAGGAAGGCGCTGCCGCCGTTGACCGCCACGTTCTGACCGGTCACAAAACCGCTGTCATCGCTGGCCAGGAACACTGCCACCTTGGCAATGTCATCGGGTTCAGCCATGCGGCCCATGGGCACGCCGGCGATGATGGCGTCAGCCCATTCCTGAGGAATGCCTTGCATCATGGGGGTATTGGTGGGGCCGGGAACCAGCGTGTTCACGCGGATCTTCTTGGGGGCCAGTTCCTTGGCCATGCCACGGGTCAGACCCATGATGGCGGCCTTCGATGCGCAGTAATGCGCAGGGCCGTCACCGCTAACTGCGGACGTGCTGGAGATATTGACGATGGCACCGCCCTTGCCTTCTTGCATCTGCTTGACTGCAGCACGTGCGCAGTAGAAGGCACCGTTCAGGTTCACGCCAATCACGCGCTCCCAGGTGGCATCAGGAATGTCTGCAAACTGATCGACAGAACCCACGCCGGCGTTGTTCACCAGCACTTCAACAGCACCCAGCTTTTCGCGCACTTCCACAAACAGCTTGTCGACGGCTGCGCTGTCGGCCACGTTCACGGAACAGGCCAGGTGCTTGCCAGCCTTGCCTTCCTTGCCTTCCAGAGTCTGTTTGGCAGCTTCTTCGTTCAGGTCCACTGCAACGACGGTAGCGCCTTCGTCAGCGAAACGCTGAGCGATCGCACGACCCATACCCTGACCTGCACCCGTGACCACGGCCACTTTTCCAGCTAAACGCATTCTTGTCTCCTTGTTGATCCGAAATCAAAACGTGGAGACAGCGTAAGAAAAAAAGTGCTTGAGCCCATCGTCCAACAAGACTAAGCAAATCGGCGCGATGCACTACAAATTTAGTAGCTGCAAGCCTAATCAGTACATAGACAAGAGGCAGTTTTGAGCAGAAAAAGAAAAAGCCAGAATTCCGAAGAATTCTGGCTTATCTTGGAGGCGCGAACCAGAGTCGAACTGGTCTAACCGGATTTGCAATCCGGGGCATAACCGCTTTGCTATCGCGCCGTCATCACAAAAAACCTGGAGCGGGAAAACGGGTTCGAACCGTCGACCTATACCTTGGCAAGGTATCGCTCTACCAACTGAGCTATTCCCGCACTCAAAAGACTTAACGCCTTCTGATGCGAACCTGTATTGCTACAGGTTCTGAAAACCTGGAGCGGGAAAACGGGTTCGAACCGTCGACCTATACCTTGGCAAGGTATCGCTCTACCAACTGAGCTATTCCCGCATTCAAAAGACTTATCGCCTTCTGATGCGAACCTGCATTGCTACAGATTCTGAAACCTGGAGCGGGAAAACGGGTTCGAACCGTCGACCTATACCTTGGCAAGGTATCGCTCTACCAACTGAGCTATTCCCGCATATCTACCGAAGCCCAACATTGTACAACGTTGTTTGCTGCGATGGATGAATTGTAGCGCAGTTCTTGGGGCTTCCAGGAAAAACGCCACAATTTTCACAAAACTGCCAATCAGTGCTTCACCGCAGGCTCCACCGGCTTGGCATCGGTTGCTGCCACGGCAGCCACTTCTTCCTCGGCCAGTGGCTCGGGCACACGCTCCAGCGCAACCTTCAGCACCTGATCAATCCACTTCACAGGAACGATTTCCAGACCGCTCTTCACGTTGTCCGGAATGTCCTGCAAGTCCTTGGCATTTTCTTCGGGGATCAGCACGGTCTTGATGCCACCGCGCAGTGCCGCCAGCAGCTTTTCCTTCAGACCACCAATGGCCGTGACTTCACCACGCAGAGTGATTTCACCGGTCATGGCCACATCGGCACGCACCGGGATGCCGGTGAGCGCGGAGACAAAAGCCGTGGTCATGGCAGCACCCGCGCTGGGGCCATCCTTGGGCGTTGCGCCATCGGGCACGTGCACGTGGATGTCCTTCTTTTCAAAGGCTTCGTCCTTGATGCCCAGCAGGCGCGAGCGGCTGCGCACCACGGTGCGAGCGGCTTCCACGGATTCCTTCATCACATCGCCCAGCGAGCCGGTACGCGTGATGACACCCTTGCCAGGCATGGTGGCCGCTTCGATGGTCAGCAGATCGCCGCCCACTTCGGTCCAGGCCAGACCCACAACCTGACCCACCTGATTGGCGTGCTCGGCGCGGCCATAGCTGAACTTGCGCACACCCAGGTAGTCATTCAGATTGTCGGCAGACACCACGACCTTGGGTTCGAGCTTCTTGAGCTGCAGGCCCTTGACCACCTTGCGGCAGATCTTGGACAGCTCGCGCTCCAGCGAACGCACGCCAGCTTCACGCGTGTAGTAACGCACGATGTCGCGCACCGCAGACTCGGTGACTTCCAGCTCGCCTTCCTTCACACCATTGTTGGTGATCTGCTTGGGCAGCAGGTAGCGCATGGCGATATTGGTCTTTTCGTCTTCGGTATAGCCCGACAGACGAATGACTTCCATACGGTCCAGCAGCGCCGAAGGAATGTTCATGGAGTTGGAGGTCGCCACAAACATCACATCCGACAGGTCGAAGTCGACTTCCACATAGTGGTCGCCAAACTTGTTGTTCTGCTCGGGGTCCAGCACTTCCAGCAGCGCGCTCGAAGGGTCGCCACGGAAGTCCATGCCCAGCTTGTCGATTTCGTCAAGCAGGAACAGCGGATTGCGTGTGCCGACCTTCTCCAGGCTCTGCAGCACCTTGCCGGGCATGGCACCGATGTAGGTACGGCGGTGACCACGGATTTCCGCTTCGTCACGCATGCCGCCCAGCGCCATGCGCACGTACTTGCGGCCGGTGGCCTTGGCAATGGACTGACCCAGCGAGGTCTTGCCCACACCAGGAGGGCCTACCAGGCAGAGGATGGGCGCCTTGACCTTGTCCACGCGCTGCTGCACAGCAAGATATTCAAGAATGCGGTCCTTGACCTTTTCCAGGCCAAAGTGGTCTTCGTTGAGCACTTCCTCGGCATTGGCCAGATCATGCTTGATCTTGGTCTTCTTGCTCCAGGGCAGACCGGTCAGCACTTCGATGTAGTTGCGCACTACCGAAGCTTCTGCCGACATGGGCGACATGAGCTTGAGCTTCTTGAGCTCGGTCTCGGCCTTTTTACGGGCGTCCGCAGGCATCTTGGCGAGCTTGATCTTTTTCTCGATCTCCTCAATGTCTGCGCCGTCTTCGCCTTCGCCCAGCTCCTTCTGAATGGCCTTGACCTGCTCATTCAGATAGAAGTCGCGCTGGTTCTTTTCCATCTGGCGCTTGACGCGGCCACGGATGCGCTTGTCGACGTTGAGGATGTCAACCTCACGCTCGAGCTGCTCGAACAGGTTTTCCAGACGCTCCTTGATGTCGACCAAGTCCAGCACCGCCTGCTTGTTCTCGAGCTTGAGAGGCAAGTGCGCAGCAATGGTATCCGCCAGACGACCCGCATCGTCGATGCTGGCAATCGAGGTCAGGATTTCCTGGGGAATCTTCTTGTTGAGCTTGACGTGCTGATCAAACTGCTGCGTCACAGCGCGGCGCAGGGCTTCGATCTCGCTTTGCTCATGGGCATCGCCCTCGGCTTCCACGGGCAGGGCCGTTGCCGTGAAATGCGAGTCTTCGTCCTTGACCTGCTTGACCAGCGCGCGCTGCTGGCCTTCGACCAGCACTTTGACGGTGCCGTCAGGCAGCTTGAGCATTTGCAAGATGGTGGAGACGCAGCCCACATCGAACATGTCTTCGGCAGCGGGCTCATCCTTGGAAGCGGTCTTTTGGGCCACCAGCATGATGCGGCGGTCGCCCTCCATGGCCAGCTCCAGAGCCTTGATGCTCTTGGCACGCCCCACGAAAAGCGGAATCACCATATGCGGGAACACCACCACATCGCGCAGGGGCAGCAGCGGCAGATCCAGCTCGGTAGAAGGCAAAGGGGTTTGTCCAGACATAGATATCCTCGGTGTATCAGCGGAAGATGGTCCGCCTACCGGTGTATTTCAACCCCAAGGCGCAAATTGTTTTTGCGCCTGCAGGGCCATTGCCTCTGATTCATCAGCAGCAAAGCACCTCATTCACGGTGCTTTGCCTGCTTGCACAGTATCAGGCCTTTTTGGCCGCTTCGCGGTAAACCAGCAAGGGGGTCTTGCCGTCTTCAATCGTGGCCTCTTCCACCACGACTTTTTCCACATTCTCGGCCGTGGGCAGCTCGAACATGGTGCCGATCAGCGATTGCTCGAGAATCGAGCGCAGGCCACGGGCGCCAGTCTTGCGCGCCAGCGCCTTGCGGGCAATGGCTTTGAGCGCTGCGGGGCGGATTTCCAGCTCCACGCCTTCCATAGCCAGCAGCTTGCTGTACTGCTTGACCAGCGCGTTCTTGGGCTCGGTCAGAATCTGCACCAGAGCGTCTTCGCTCAGCTCAGCCAACGCGGTCACCACGGGCATACGGCCCACCAGCTCGGGGATGATGCCGAACTTGATCAGATCTTCAGGCTCGATTTCCTGGAAGACTTCAGAAATGGAACGCTGCTTCTTGCTCTTGACGGCAGCGCCAAAGCCAATGCCCGAAGCTTCGGTACGGTTTTCGATGACCTTTTCCAGACCCGCGAACGCACCGCCGCAGATGAACAGGATGTTGGTGGTGTCGATCTGCAAAAAGTCCTGATTGGGATGCTTGCGGCCACCCTGAGGAGGGATGCTGGCCATCGTGCCTTCAATCAGCTTGAGCAGCGCCTGCTGCACGCCTTCACCCGAGACGTCACGCGTGATGCTGGGGTTGTCGGACTTGCGCGAGATCTTGTCGATTTCGTCGATGTAGACGATGCCGCGCTGAGCACGTTCGACGTCGTACTCGCAGCTTTGCAGCAGCTTCTGGATGATGTTTTCGACGTCTTCACCCACATAACCGGCTTCGGTCAGTGTGGTGGCGTCAGCCATCACGAATGGCACGTTCAGCTGGCGCGCCAGCGTCTGGGCCAGCAGCGTCTTGCCCGAGCCGGTGGGGCCAATCAGCAAGATATTGCTCTTGGCCAGCTCCACCTCGTCCTTGCCCGCCTTATCCTTGTAGCGCAGACGCTTGTAGTGGTTGTACACGGCCACGGCCAGCGTGCGCTTGGCCTGCTCCTGACCAATCACATAGTTGTCGAGATTGTTCTTGATGTCGGCTGGCGTAGGCAGATCACCGCGACCATCCTTGGCGTCAACGGCAGGCTGCTCGTCACGAATGATCTCGTTGCACAGATCGATGCACTCGTCACAGATGAAGACGGAGGGGCCAGCGATCAGCTTCTTGACCTCATGCTGGCTTTTGCCGCAGAAGGTGCAATACAAATTCTTTTCGGTGGAAGAGCCTTTTTTGTCGGCCATGGGGGCTGTGCCTCGTTACGAAAAAACGAAAATTAATGATAACCAAAGACAAGGCGGCGTTGCCCTTCAGGGACAAACGCCGCCGAGCCTGTGACGGGAGATTTTTCGCACGCTCCCGTCTTTTTAATGAAAACGCCTTACAGCCTATATAAATCAAGGACTAGGCGCTATCATTTTTAAGATCGCTTGCTGATCACCTGATCCACCAGACCATAGTCCTTGGCCTCATCAGCCGAAAGGAAATAGTCACGCTCGGTGTCGTGCTGGATCTTTTCCAGAGGCTGGCCGGTGTTTTCCGCCAGGATCTTGTTCAGGCGTTCGCGGGTCTTGAGGATCTCGCGGGCGTGAATTTCGATCTCGGTGGCCTGACCACGGGCACCGCCCAGAGGCTGGTGAATCATGACCTGGGCATTGGGCAACGCATAACGCTTGCCCTTGGCACCCGCAGACAGCAGGAACGCGCCCATGCTGGCAGCCATGCCGGTGCACAGGGTGGACACATCCGGCTTGATGAAGTTCATGGTGTCGAAAATCGCCATGCCAGCCGTGACGCTGCCGCCGGGCGAGTTGATGTAGAAGGAAATGTCCTTGTCAGGGTTTTCGCTTTCCAGGAACAGCAACTGAGCCACCACCAGATTGGCGGTCTGGTCGTTGACCTCGCCCACCAGGAAAATCACGCGCTCCTTGAGCAGACGCGAATAAATGTCGTAGGAGCGCTCGCCGCGACCCGACTGTTCAATGACCATGGGCACCATGCCCAAACCCAATGTATCCAATGCGCTCATGTTTTCTCCAGTGCTATGCGCCTACTGTAGCCGCATTCTGAAATGAAAATGGGGCTTGCGCGTAAAAGCACAAGCCCCGCTATTCAGCTTATCGGTGCAAGCACCGATAAAAGGCCGCAAATTAAGCCTGACCCATCAGTTCGTCGAAGGACACAGCCTTGTCGGTCACCTTGGCCTTGCCCAGCACGAACTCGGTCACGTTGTTTTCGATCACAACGGCTTCGACTTCAGCCAGACGGTTGCGGTCGCCGAAGTACCAGCGCACCACGTCTTCGGGCTTTTCGTAGCTGGAAGCCAGCTCTTCCACGTGAGCCTTGATTTGCTCAGCAGTGGCTTGCAGGTTGTTGGTCTTGACCAGCTCGGCCACCACCAGACCCAGACGCACGCGGCGCTCGGCTTGAGGCAGGAAGATTTCCTGAGGGATTTCGGCCTTGCCAGCGTCCTTGATGCCGCGTTGCTGCAGCTCGGCACGAGCGCCTTCCATCAGGCGGCCCACTTCGGCTTGCACGGAAGCCTGGGGCAGGTCCAGCTCGGCCACGGACACCAGAGCGTCCATCACGGCTTGCTTGTTACGACCTTGAACGCGGAACTTCACTTCGCGCTCCAGGTTCTTCTTGATGTCGTCGCGCAGGGCTTCAACAGAGCCGCCTTCCACGCCCAAAGTCTTCACGAATTCTTCGTTGACTTCAGGCAGTTGAGCAGCTTCCACCTTCTTGACGGTCACCAGGAAGTCGGCAGTCTTGCCGGCCACGTCTTCACCGTGGTAGTCAGCAGGGAACGCCAGAGGGAAAGTCTTGGACTCGCCAGCCTTCATGCCGCGGGTTGCGTCTTCGAATTCCTTGAGCATCTGGCCTTCACCCACCAGGAACTGGAAGTCTTCAGCCTTGCCGCCAGCGAAAGTTTCGCCGTCGATCTTGCCTTCAAAGTCCACGGTCACGCGGTCGCCGTCAGCTGCAGCTTCGGTGGCGGGGCGCTCGTTGAACGTGCGGCGCTGCTTGCGCAGAATGTCCACCGTCTTGTCGATGGCAGCGTCGTCCACATTGGCGGACAGCTTTTCCACTTCGGCGGCAGCCAGATCACCGATCTTGACTTCAGGCATCACTTCGAAGATGGCTTCGAATTGAGCTTCGCCTTCAGGGGCGCCTTCCTTTTCGGAGATCTTGGGCTGACCGGCAACGCGCAGGTCGGCTTCGTTCACGGCAGCAGCAAAAGCCTCGCCCACCTTGTCGTTCAGCACTTCGTACTGCACGGAGTAGCCATAGCGCTGGGCCACAACGCTCATGGGCACCTTGCCGGGACGGAAGCCGTCCATCTTCACAGTGCGGGCAACCTTCTTCAGGCGTGCATCCACTTCGGACTGGATAGAGGACAGGGGCACGCTCAGCGTGATCTTGCGCTCGAGCTTTTCAAGAGTTTCAACGTTAACGGCCATGATTTTTCCTAAGAGGGATAAGGACCGTGCAGATTGCAGCGCAACCCGCACCGTATTGCGCAAAGTCACAGTACGCGCATGCTTGGCGATCTCATCGCGGCATGCGGCACCACAAATTTTCCGAAGCCTGTTCCTGAACCGGACTACCCGAGCCGACGGACCGAATGCCCCGGCAGTGATGTGCTGCCCCTGCGACGGGCGCCGGGCATCTGCTCAAATCGGGAACAGGCGAAGCCGACCATTATAACGAGGCGCGGCATGGCCTCCGAGATCGGATATCAGGGGTTTGCCTGAAAAGGCTGACAGGAAAAGAAAAAGCCCGTACCGCGAGGGTGACGGGCCTGGGCAGAGGACTGCCGAATTCTGGTGCGCGGAGCCGGACTCGAACCGGCACGGTGTTGCCACCGTCAGGACCTAAACCTGGTGCGTCTACCAATTTCGCCACCCGCGCGGTCAGCAATGCGCAAATTTACGCTCTACTGAGGTCAAGACGCAGATTCTAGCCGCAAATTAGCGGCTTCTGGCGCAAACAATGTCATGCAGACTCCCTCTTGATGCGAAACGCCGCCGCATACATGGCCGGCAGCGCCAGCAAGGTCAGGAAGGTCGCCACGATCAGCCCACCCATGATGGCCACGGCCATGGGGCCCCAGAAGACGCTGCGTGACAGCGGAATCATGGCCAACACCGCCGCTGCCGCCGTCAGCACAATGGGGCGCAGGCGGTGCACTGCCGCTTCCACAATCGCCTCCCAGGCGGGCATACCTCGTGAGCGGCCCGCCTCGATCTGGTCGATCAGGATGACGGAGTTGCGCTGAATCATGCCCATCAGCGCCACCACGCCCAGCAGCGCCACAAAGCCAAACGGGCGCCCCAGCAGCAGCAGCGCAGCTGCCACGCCGGGAATGCCCAGCGGCCCGGTGATGAACACCAGCAGCGAGCGGCTGACGCTGCGCAGCTGCAGCATCAGCAGCGTAAAGGTCAGAAACAGCAGCACGGGAATACCGGCCACGATGGCGCCCGAGCCCTTGGAGCTTTCTTCCACCGCACCCGCCACTTCGATGCGGTAAGCCGTGTCGCCAGCGGCATGCCAGCCCTCTTCCATCTTGCGCAGCGCGGGCAGCAGCTCGTTGGTCACCGTGGCGCCCTGCAGGCCTTCGCGCACATCGCCCTGCACGGTGATGGCGAAGTTGCGCTTTTCGCGCCACATCACGCCGGGCTCCCAGACCATCACCGGCTTGGCAATCTGCGTCAGCGGGATGGACTGCCCCGCCCCCGTGGTCACATAGACATCGGCGATATCGCTGATGCCGTCGCGATCCTGCTTAGGCGGGCGCATGACAATGTCGATGAGCTTGTCGCCTTCGCGGAACTGGCCCACGGTGGTGCCGGAGAACTGCATGCTGGTCGCATCGGCAATGGACTGGCTGGTGACACCCAGGGCACGCGCCTTGTCCTGGTCAACCTGGAGGCGGATGACCTTGACGGACTCGTTCCAGTTGTCATTGACGCCGCGCATATTGCTGCTGTCCTGCATGAGCTTCTTGACATCATCGGCATAGGCGCGCAGCTTGGCCGGGTCCGAGCCCAGCACGCGGAACTGCACCGGATACGGCACGGGCGGCCCATTGGGCAGCAGTTTCACGCGTGCGCGCACCTCGGGGAATTCCTCGGCCATGAGCGCTGGCAGCTTCTTGCGGATTTCTTCACGGGCCTTCAGGTCCTTGGCCACCAGAATGAACTGAGAGACGTTGTTCTGCGGGAAAACCTGATCGAGCGGCAGGTAAAAGCGCGGCACGCCCGAGCCAATCCAGTCGCTGACCGACTCCACACCTTCGAGCTTCAAGAAGCGCTGCTCCACGCGCAGCGTAACTTCCTCGTTGGCATGCAAGGCCGTGCCTTCGGGGAACCAGATATCGACCAGTACCTCGGGGCGGCTGGAGTCGGGGAAGAACTGTTGCTGCACCTTGCCCATGCCCACCATGCCCAGCGCGAAGACCAGCACCGTCGCGCCAATCGTCAGCCAGCGGTGCCTGACGCACCAGTTCACCATGGAGCGAAAGCGGTTGTAGAACGGGGTGTCGAACAACTCATGCTCGCCCGCATCGGTGTTGATGCCAGCCTCTTCGGCAGACACCTCGCCCGATGCCACTTCGGGGGGGAGCACGGCCGCATGTGGCGGCTTCTTGAGCAGCAGCATGCCCAGATAGGGCACAAAGTACACCGAGGCAAACCAGCTGAGCACCAGCGCGATCACCGTCACGGCAAAGATGGCGAAGGTGTATTCCCCCGTCATGGACTTGGCCATGCCAATGGGCAAAAAGCCCGTGGCCGTAATCAGCGTGCCGGTCAGCATGGGCTTGGAGGTGATCTCGTACGCAAACGTGGCGGCGCGGTACTTGTCGTAGCCTTCCTCCATCTTGCGCACCATCATCTCGACGGCAATGATGGCGTCATCCACCAGCAGGCCCAGCGCGATGATGAGCGAGCCCAGCGAGACCTTGTGCAGCCCGATATTCCAGTACCACATGGCCAGGAAGGTGGCTGCCAGCACCAACGGAATGGTGATACCCACCACCAGACCGGGGCGCGGGTCGATGTACCAGCGCTTCCATAGCGGGTTCTGGCCTTCGCGCTTGTGAAAGCCCAGGCTGATGAAGCTGACCGCCAGCACCACGACCACGGCTTCGATCAGCACATGCACGAACTCGCTGACCGAATCGGACACCGCCTTGGGCTGGTCCTGCATATTGTTGAGCGTCACCCCCACGGGCAGGGTCTGGCTGATGCGCTGCGTGGTTTCTTTCAAAGCCTTGCCCAGCGCCACGATGTCTCCGCCCTTGACCATGGAGACCCCGAGCGCGATGGTGCCCTCTCCCTGAAAACGCACCTTCACATTGGCGGGATCGGCATAGCCACGGTGGATTTCAGCAATATCGCCCAGACGGATCTGCGCGCCCGAAGGGCCACGAATCGGCATATCGCGCAACTGCGCCAGGTCGTTAAACTGGCCCTGCACGCGCAGCACAATGGTCTCGGCAGGTGTTTGCAGCGTACCGGCCGAGGCGACGGCGTTTTGCTGGTTGAGCTGATCGAGCACCTGCTTGAGGTTCAGCCCCATCTGCGTGGCGCGCTGCGACAGCTCCACAAAGACTTTTTCATCCTGCACGCCAAACTGCTCGACCTTGGCCACATCGGGCACGCGCAGCAGTTGCTGGCGCACATCGTCGGCCAGCACTTTCAGCTCGGCATTGCTGAAGCCCTCGGCCTGCAGCGCATAGATCACCCCATAGACATCGCCAAAATCGTCATTGAAAAACGGCCCCTGCACGCCCTGCGGCAAGGTGTAGCGCATATCGCCCACTTTCTTGCGCACCGTGTACCACAGCTGAGGCACCTCCTTGGGCGGCGAGGTGTCCTTGAGCTGGAAGATGACCTGCGACTCGCCGGGCTTGGAGTAGCTGCTGATCTTGTCCGCATAGGGCACTTCCTGCAGCGTACGCTCGATCTTGTCCGTCACCTGCTGGGCGACCTGCTCTGCCGTGGCGCCAGGCCAGTAGGTGCGGATGACCATGGCGCGGAAGGTGAAAGGCGGGTCTTCGTCCTGCCCCAACTGGAAATAGGCCGCAAAGCCCAGCAGCATGAGCACGACCATGAAATAGCGCGTCAGCGCCACATGGTCGAGCGCCCAGCGTGAGAGATTGAAGTGTGCGCCGCCCCCTTTGTGTCCGCTGCCGCTCATTTGCCAGCCTCCGCACCAGCAGGAGCCGCCACTGGAGATGCTACATTTTCAGTAGCTACCGGCGCATTATCTTTCTGGACTGCAGGCTGATTAGATACAGATTTCTGCTCAGGCTTGGCATATTTGTCGCGGTAGACCGTGACCTTCTGCCCGGCGTTGAGCACATGCACGCCCGTCGCCACCACCTGCATGCCTGCGGTCAGGCCCGAGGCAATCACGGCCTCGTTGCCATCGGCGGTGGCAATCTGCACGGGCTGCAGCTTCACGGTGCTGCTGGCCGGGTCAAACAGCCACACGGCCGTGCCCTGACCGCCACCGCCGCTTTGGCGCAGTGCCGTGGTCGGCAGCTTGATGACCTTGCCGCCCACCGCGCCATTGCTCACGCTCATGCCCTCGGGCAGCACGCGCACGGTCGAGCCCAGCGCGGGCAGATTGCTGCCCTGCAAAGCCGCCTTGACCTGATAGGTGCGCGTCGCCGCATCGGCACTGGCCGCCACTTCGCGCACCTGGGCGCTCACCACCTGGCTTTCGTCCGACCAGGGCCTGACCTGCACACCCTGACCGATGCGGATCGAGGCATGGCGGTCCTCGGGCACGGCGAACACGGCATCACGCGCGCCATCCTGGGCAATGCGCACCACGGGCGTGCCCGCAGCCACGACCTGGCCGGGCTCGGCCTCCACGCTGGTCACCACGCCATCCACATCGGCCACCAGTTGGGTGTAGTTTTCCTGGTTGGACTGGCTGGACAACTGCGCCTTGGCCTGGTCCAGCGTGGCCTGGGCGGCCTTCAGATTGGCTTCATAGCGCTCCATCTCGGCGGCGCTGATGAAGTTCTGCGCGCGCAAGGCCTTGAAGCGCTGCACATTGGCCTGCGCCAGATCGCGCTGCGTGGTGGCCGAAGACACCTGGGCCCGCGCCGCATCGGCGCTCAACTGATAGTCACGCGCATCCAGCCGCGCCAGCACCTGACCCGCCTTCACACGCTGGCCCAGCTCCACCTCGCGCTTGATGATCTTGCCCGCCACGCGAAAGCCCAGACGCGACTCGATGCGGGCCCGCACATCGCCCGCATATTCCTGCGCGGCCTCGATCTGCCCCTCTCCCACCGTGAGCAGCTTGACGGCGCGCACGGGCTCGGGCAAAGGCTCTTTCTTGGAGCAGGCCGACAGCATGGCGGCTGCTGCCACCACGGACACAGCCAGCAAAGGGGCGACAGGCCTGCCGCTCGGGCGGACAGCAAAACGACGGGAAGACGAAACAGCCATGGTGTTGGGGGCTTGTAGAAATAGGAAAAGTGCAGCCTCCGGGCTGGGGGCCGCACCCAAGTCAGACGCGATTGTGCACGCTCGTGCCATTTTTCGCGCATTTTTCAGCAGGCGCTGGCAAGCCCGTGTGCCGGTGCAACGGGTTCACAATACGGGCCGTGAACGATCCGCACTCCGCACCTTCCACTGGCGTCCCGGCCGCCCCCGCTGCCCAAGCCGCCCCTGCCCCAATCACGCACTACGAAAACTTTCCGGTGGCCTCCTGGCTGTGCCCGCCGCAGCTGCGCGCGCCCATTGCTGCGCTCTACCACTTCGCCCGCACGGCGGACGATATCGCCGACGAAGGCGACTTCAGCGCCGAGCAGCGGCTGCAGCAGCTGCAGCGCTACGCCCACGACCTGCAGCAACTGGGCACCGCCGGTGAAGCCGCCATGCTGGAGCGCAGCACCTGGCCGCAGGTCTTTGCGCCACTGGCCGTGCAGATGCAGGTCCACCAGTTGCCCAAGCCGCTGATGGCCGATCTGCTCAGTGCCTTTGAGCAAGACGTGCGCATGACGGCCCATCACCAGCCCTACGCCGACATGGCCCAGTTGCTCGATTACTGCCGCCGCTCGGCCAACCCCGTGGGCCGCTTGCTGCTGCATCTGTACGGCGTGGGCCATGCCAAGGCGCTGATTCAGAGCGACGCCATCTGCACCGCGCTGCAGCTCATCAACTTCTGGCAGGACCTGAGCCAGGACTTGCCACGCCAGCGCCACTATCTGCCCGATGCCGATCTGGCCCGCCACGGAATTGCACGCAGCGCTATCAAGCCCGAAGCGGCGGCGCTGACGCCTGCTGTCAAGGCTTTGCTGGCCGAGCTGAGCGGCCAGGCCCGCAGCCTGATGAACCAGGGCGCGCCGCTGGTGCAGCAGTTACCAGGGCGCGCGGGCTGGGAGCTGCGGTTGGTCGTGCAGGGCGGCCTGCGTATCCTCGACCGGCTGGACCACATGCAGGGCCGCAACCTCTACCAGCGCATCAAGCTGGGCAAGCGGGACCTGCCCGTGATGCTGTGGCGCGCGGCGCGCATGGGCTCGGCCAAGTCGGATTCATAGCCAAATCGGCCTCTAGTCCTTACAAGATATAGGCAATCTGCTATCAAAACAGAGAATACCGCGCTGCATTGATCTGTTGCGCCTGACAAGGGGCTGCGCCATGGGAGAATGCTGCACCTATGAATCCGGATCAGTACGTCCAAGACAAGGCCGCGTCCTCGGGCAGCAGCTTCTACTACGCCTTCCTCTTTTTACCCAAGGAGCGCCGCGCCGCCATCACGGCGTTTTATGCGTTCTGCCGCGAGGTGGATGATGTGGTCGACGAAGTCACGGACCCGGGTGTCGCCGCCACCAAGCTTGCCTGGTGGAAGAGTGAGGTGCACAAGGCCTTTTCCAGCCCTCTCGGCCAGTCCACCCACCCCGTGATGCAGGCGCTGATGCCGCACACCCAGACCTTTGGCATCGAAGAGCGCCATCTGCAGGCCGTCATCGAAGGCTGCCAGATGGATCTGGATCAGACCCGCTACCTGGACTTTGCCGGTCTGCAGCGCTACTGCCATCTGGTCGCAGGCATCGTGGGCGAAGTCGCCGCGCGCATCTTTGGCCAGACGGACGAGCGCACCACCGAATACGCCCACACGCTGGGCCAGGCCCTGCAGCTCACCAACATCATCCGCGACGTGGGCGAAGACGCCATGCGTGGCCGCATCTACCTGCCCATCAGCGAGCTGCAGCAGTTCGATGTGAAGGCGCACGAAATCAACAAGCGCGAGTACTCGGAGCGCTTCACCGCCCTGATGCGCTTTCAGGCCGAGCGCGCCCATGGCCTCTATGACAAGGCGCTGGCCCTGCTGCCCAATGCCGACCGCCGCGCCCAGAAGCCCGGCCTCATGATGGCCAGCATCTACCGCACGCTGCTGCGCGAGATCGAGTCCGAAAACTTCCAGGTGCTGCACCAGCGCATCAGCCTTACGCCACTGCGCAAGCTCTGGCTGGTCTGGAAGATGCAGGCCCTGGGCCGCATGTAAGTGTCCGCTGCCGCTCTGGTTACAGCCGCCATCGGCGCAGCTTGTTACAGTCAACGTATGAGCTCTGCCACACATCACCGCTCCCGCACCGCCCTCAGAGTCGGCGCTCTGGCGCTGGTCTGCGTGCTCGGCCTGGGCGCCGCCATGCCCAGCCATGCCTTCTGGGGGCTGCTCGGCAAGGCCGGCAAAGCCGCTGGCGCAGCGGGAAAAGCCGCCGAGGCCGGTGGCACAGCAGCCAGCGCCGCCAGCAAGGCAGGCAAGGCCGCTGAAGCCGCCCAGACCGCTGGTAAAACCGCCGCCGCAGGCACCGTCGCCGTAGGGGGCGCGGAATTGGCCGCCGCCAGCACCCGCCATGGCCTGATCTTTGCCGCCGACGATGCCGCCCATCTGGCGGGCAAAGCACCTCTGGCTGCTGCCGACAAAGCCATGCTGGCTGCCACGCCGCCCGAAGTCGCCCGCTACCTGAGCCGCCCTGCCGATGCCTTGAGTGCAGCCGACAGCACGCAGATGCTCAGCCTCTACCAGCAGATGATGAAACAGGCAGACAAAAGCGGCGACTTCACCGTGGTGGAGCGCATGCCCTCGCTTCATGCATCAAAAACACCTGAAATCCATACAATAAATAGGCAAGCAGCTACTACAACTGTAGCAAGCAGCGGCTCTTTGCCCTCGGCAGAGCTGAGCTTTCACGCGCTGCGTCTGCTGTCCCACGCGGCCAACAGCCCGCACAACAGCCCTGCGCTGCGCGAATTGCAGCAGTACTGCCAGAACCCACCCGCTGCCACCTGGCAGCCCGAACAGGCCGAGCTGTGCCGCAACGTCCCCAAGACCCGCTGAGAGTTGCCATCATCGGCGCAGGCTGGGCCGGCATGGCTGCCGC
The DNA here is from genome assembly GCF_003569915.1 of Comamonas testosteroni. GTDB lineage: Bacteria > Pseudomonadota > Gammaproteobacteria > Burkholderiales > Burkholderiaceae_C > Comamonas > Comamonas testosteroni_D. The sequence continues at coordinate 113,659 of NZ_KZ984449.1, forward strand.
CGTGCATCTGGCACGGCATGACCACCAGCCCACGGTCTTTGAAGCCAGCCGCACCATCGGCGGTCGGGCCCGCGAGCTGAGCCTGCCCCTGCCGGATGGCCGCACCACCATGGTCGACAACGGCCAGCACATCCTCATCGGCGCCTATAGCGAATGCCTGCGCCTGATGCGCAGCGTCAGCATGGACCCCGATCTGCATCTGCTGCGCAAGCCGCTGGCCATGCCTTATGCCGATGGCAGCGGCCTGGCCTTTCCCAAGCTACCTGCGCCCCTCGACGCACTGGTGGGCATTGCCACCGCACGCGGCTGGAGCCTGGGGGAGCGCGCCGCGCTGCTGGCACGCGCCCTGCGCTGGCGGGTGCGGGGCTTTCGCTGCGAGGAATCGGCCACCGTGGCCGATGTCTGCCACGGCCTGCCAAAGCGTCTGCTGGAGGAGTTCATCGAGCCGCTATGCGTCTCGGCTCTCAACCTGCCCGCGGCCCAGGCCAGCGCCAGCGTGTTCCTGCGCGTGCTGAAAGACGCACTGTTTGCTGGCACAGGCGGCTCACACTTTCTGGTGCCGCGCTGCAGCCTGAGTGATCTGTTTCCCGCCTCGGCCGCGCATTGGCTGCAGCAGCACGGCCATGCCGTGCACATGGCCTGCCGCATCAGGGAGCTGATCCCTCAAGGCCAGCGCTGGCAGTTGCTCAGCGACCAGGCGGATGTGGCGCCCCTGCTGGAGCATGAGCGTTTTGACGCCGTGCTGCTGGCCTGCCCGCCCCAGGAAGCGGCCCGGCTGGCCCTGAACGCCGCCGAGCATGAAAACCTGTCCGCCCGCCACGGTCTGCGCTTTCAGCACTGGGCTTGGCAGACCCAGACGCTGGAGCACACCGCCATCGCCACGGTCTATGCGCAGACCAGCCATCGTCTGTCCGCCGATCTGCCCTGGCTGGCCTTGCGCCCCCATGGCCAGGCACCCGCGCAGTTTGTGTTCGACCGCGGACATCTGCACGCGGACGACGCAGCGCAGCAAGGCCTGATGGCCTTTGTCGTCAGCGACTGCCGCAGCAGCCGCAGCGAGCTGGAGACCCAGGTTCTGCAACAGGCCCGCGACCAACTGGGCTGGCACGACATCCAGCCCGTGCAGACCATCATTGAAAAGCGTGCCACCTTTGCCTGCACCCCGGCGCTGCAGCGACCCAGCCTGGAACTGGGCCACAAGCTGTGGGCCTGCGGCGACTACGTGGAAGGCCCCTACCCTGCCACGCTGGAGGGTGCCGTGCGCAGCGGCATTGCTGCGGCCCAACTAGTCCTCTCAGACCAAGAGTAGTCCATAAAACCAGGGCCTAGTGCTATCCCTATCAGGGCAATCCTGATGCCTGAATAGTCCGGCTGCACCACGTTTGACAGCCGTTTGACAGCCACAGTTGCAACCATGACTTGAGAAGCTGCCCCGCAGCTGAAATCCCGAAGCAATGGAGACAACATGGCGTCCACCTTTGACAAATCCACCCGTGAAGTTCTGAGCATCTCACGCCGTCATCTGCTGACCGGCGCAGGCGCGCTGGCCTGCTCCAGCCTGCTGCCCGCCGTCGCGCACGCTGCCGACGAATGGCCCACACGCCCGGTTCGCTTTGTGGTTCCGTTTGCACCTGGCGGCAGCTCTGAAATCGTGGCCCGCTCCACCGCTGCCGAGTTGTCCAAGACGCTGGGGCAGAACGTGTTTGTCGAAAACAAGCCCGGCGCCGCAGGCAATATCGCCATGCAGGAAGTCGCCCGTGCGGACGACCAGCACACCGTCATCCTCGGCCATATCGGCACACTGGCCGTGAACCCCTTTATCTTTGACAAGCTGCCCTACGACCCCAAGAAGGACTTTGTGCCCGTGAGCCTGCTGGCCAAGGTGCCCAGCCTCTATGTGGTGCACCCCGACCTGCCGGTCAAGAACATTGCCGATCTGGTGGCCTATGCCAAGAAGAACCCCGGCAAGCTCAGCTACGGCTCGGCAGGCAACGGCAGCGCAGGCCATCTGGCCTTTGAATATCTGAAAATGACAGCCGATATCTTCATGCTGCATGTGCCCTATCGCGGCACCGGCCCCATGATGCAGGACCTGCTCTCGGGCCGTCTTGATGCCGCGTCCGTCGGCGCTTCGGCCCTGCTGCCCTTTATCAAGGCAGGCAAGGTGCGCTGCATTGCCACCGGCTCCACCCAGCGACTGGCTCAACTGCCCGATGTGCCCACCGTGGCCGAGCAGGGCTTCCCTGGTTTTGAGATGACACAGTGGTACGGCATGCTGGCCCCATCAAGCATGCCCAAGGCCCATGTCAGCAAACTGGCCGCCGAATGCGCCAAGGCCGTCAAGGCGCCTGAAGCGCTAAAGCGCCTGCAGGGCGATGCCGCCGAGCCCATTGGCGGCACGCCCGAGCAATTTGCGCAGTTCATTGCCGTTGAGCAGGGCCGCTGGCAGAAGGTTCTGAAACGCGCGCAAGTAAAACCTAGTTAACCCCCTGAGGCGCTCCGCGCCTTCCCCCTTTCTCGATGCGTTGCATCGGAAGGGGGACGACACCCTCGCGGCGAGGCGGCGGGGCCGCCTAGGCTCTTGCTCGGTGTCTCTGCGATTATCAGCGCCCCATGGCAGGGTTCAGTGGCTTTCTATCCACCATTGGATGACTAGCTTGGCTACGTAGCCGACAAAGCCGACGCCCAAGCCGAGAAAAATCACAAAAGTGCCAAATTTTCCTGCCTTGGACTGGCGCGCCAGCTGCAGGATGATGAACACCATGAACAAGATGAAGGCACCCACCCCCCAGGTCAGGAAAAAGTGGGCAAGCTGCTCTTCCGTATAGCCAAATATCACGACAACCAGGTCCTTAAGCCTTTGCCAGGCCCTGGTCGGGAGTCAGCTGACAGACCTGATCGCTTACTCTCTGGCAGGGAAGGCCGAAGCCTCCACCAGATCACGATAGGCATGCCAGCTGGCATGGCCAAGCAGGGGCATCACAATCACCAGCCCCAGCAGATAACTGCCAAGACCCAGCAAAGTCAATACAACAATCAGCACCGCCCACAGGGCCATGGGGCCCGGGTTGCTCAGCACCACGGACCAGCTGGTCAGCACGGCCTGACGCACGGTGACTTTCCTGTCCAGCATCAGCGGCAGAGCCACTGCACTGGACGCAAATATCGGCGCAGCCAGAAAGCTGCCCAAAGCCATCCACTGCACAAACAGCCGGCCATCCTGGGCCAGCACAATGTGGTGAATGAAATCCTGCAAGGTATGCACAGGCACAGGCGACATCACGGTGATGAAGGATGCCGAGACCAGCACCCACCCCGTTGCCGCCAGCGCCAGCAGCGCCCCGAACTGCACCATGCACCAGTACCCTCCCCGGCCCGATGCCTGGCTACGGCAGCTCTGCCACTGGGTCCAGGTGCGACGGATCAGACCGAAGCCTGCCTTCTCACCCCTTTCCAGTGCCCGGCTGATGGCATACAGGCTGGTGGCCACCAGTGGCCCCATCACCAGGAAGCCCGAGAAGGCTCCTGCCATCAACCAGAAGCGATTGTGCCCCACACCCCAGATCAGAAATCCGATCAGGATCAACACAAGACCATGAACCAGACTGATTAAGGGAGCGTTAGCGATGTCCCCAAACGCCTTGCCCAGCCAGACAAAAGGCTGAGTCCACGGCACTTTGTTCACGGGAGCCAGAGGCGGAGGGGTCAACAGACAGGTAGACAGGCAGGCAGGCATGGCGGCTCCTCGTTCGCCGCTCGAGCAGGAAAAGCCTGCTCAAATCAGCGATCTGCCAGCCCCTGACACAACTGCCAAAGGCTGGCGACTGTGACGTGGGGTTCTGCACCCACGTGAGGCCATGCTACCTGCCCCCGGTTGAGCCAGACTGCGTGCATACCCGCACCCATGGCACCCTGCACATCCAGCGCAGCGTCGTCGCCAATGTGCAGCACATGTTCGGGCGCCACGCCCACCGCCTCCGCCGCCGCATGAAAAAAGCGCGCCTCGGGCTTGGCCATGCCGCTACCACTGGCCGACAGGCTGGCCTTGAAGTGCTGCCCAATGCCCACCACCTGCACGTCCGCATTGCCGTTGGAGAGGGCCACCACGGGCCAGCGCTGCGAAAAAAACTCCAGCGCCGGCAAGGCATCGTCAAACAGATCCACGCGCTGACGGGCGGCAAAGAATTCGTCGAACGCAGGCTCTGCCAGATCGGGATCATCGCCCGCGCGTGTCAAAGCCAGGCGAATGGACTCACGGCGCAGGCCGCTCAGGTCACCCTTGAGGTCAGGGCGCAGGTTCACAATTTCATGGCGCAGTGACCGCACATTGGCCGTGTCACCCAGATGCGTGGCTGTGGCCGGGGCATGTTCTCCCAGCCATTGCAGCAGAGTTGCCTCCGCCTTGGCAATCGTCGGCCAGATGGGCCACAGCGTGTCATCCAGGTCCAGACTGATGGCGCGAATCTGGCCGCTATGGCGCAGTTGCTGCAGCTTTTGCAGAGTTTCAGGAGAGAGATCGGGGCGGTCTTGGGATTGCATGCCCTCAAGAATAACGGCCTGGCAATGCCGCAAAAGTCCAGCGCCTACTGCTTAGCTGAGACAATCGCGCCATGCCATCACGCTTTGTGCCCGAACCACCTTTCCGTCACGACCAATCTGCCCGCACCGGCATTCTGCTGTGCAATCTGGGCACGCCCGATGCGCCCACTGCCGCTGCGGTGCGCCCTTATCTGGCGGAATTTCTGGGCGATGACCGCGTGGTGGAGATTCCCAAACTGGCCTGGTGGCCGATTCTGCACGGCATCATCTTGCGTACGCGCCCGGCCAAATCAGCCGCCAAGTACGCCACCGTCTGGCATGAAAAAGAGGGCTCGCCCCTGCTGCACTGGAGCACGCGCCAAGCGACACTGCTGCGCGGCTGGTTGGGTGAGCGCGGCCACAATGTACTGGTGCTGCCCGCCATGCGCTATGGCAAGCCGTCAATTCCAGCGCAGTTGGATGCTCTCAAAAAAGAAGGCGTGAACCGCATTCTGATCTTGCCGCTGTACCCCCAATATTCCGGCACGACCACGGCCAGCGTGTTTGATGCCGTCTACGACTGGGCCAAAACCCAGCGCCATATCCCCGAGCTGCGCTTTGTGAACCGGTACCACGACGATGCCGGTTATATCGATGCGCTAGCCCAGCGCATCGAAGCCCACTGGCGCAGCCATGGCCGTGGCGAAAAACTGGTCATGAGCTTTCATGGCGTGCCCGAGCGCACCCTGCATCTGGGTGACCCTTATCACTGCGAATCGCACAAGACCGCGCGACTGCTGGCCGAACGGCTGAAGCTCAACGCAGACCAATACCTCGTCACCTTCCAGTCGCGCTTTGGCAAGGCCAAGTGGCTGGAGCCCTACACCGAACCATCGCTGATTGCCATGGCCCAGGCGGGCACCCAGCGCGTTGATGTGGTCTGTCCCGGCTTTACCAGCGACTGCCTGGAAACGCTGGAGGAAATCAACCAGGAAGCGCGTGAAGCCTTTTTGCATGCGGGCGGCAAGCAGTTTGAATATATAGACTGCCTCAACGACAGCGCGCCGTGGATTACCGCACTCAGCGACATTGCCCAGCAGCATATGCAGGGCTGGCCTACGCAGCGTGAAGATGAAGCGCAATTGAAGGCCAGAGCGCAACTGGCAAAAGCCGCCGGCGCAGACCAGTAAAAAGCAGCTCAGGCAGCCATGACCACCTTGCAGTTTCGGGACTTCAGCGCCGCAGACCTGCCAGTTATTGCCCGCGCCATGGGCGATGTGCAGGTCACGCAGTTCTATGGGCTGGAAACAGAGCACACAGATGCTCAGGCCATCGCCCGCGAGCAACTGGACTGGTACAACTCGCTGAAAGCCGATGCAGAAGGCTGGTGGCAGGCCATCTGCATCAACAAGCAGGTCGTCGGAGCCATTGGCGTCTATGACCGCGATGAAGATGGCGACAGCGCCGAGCTGGGCTACTGGCTGCTGCCCAGCCACTGGGGGCAAGGTGTGATGCGCAAGACTCTGCCGCAATGGTTGCCGCTGGCTTTTGGCAAGCTGAAGCTGCACAGCGTGGTCGCCTATGTGGAGCCTGAAAACATGGCATCGACCAGACTGCTGGCTGCAGCAGGCTTTACCCATGACGGTCTGCTGCGCGAATGCACAAAACGGGGCGAGCGCTATGTATCGCTGCACCGTTTTTCATTGCTGGTGCATGAGCTGAAAACCAGCTGAGCAGACTGGCACAACATATGCTTCAGATAAGGCATGCATATCCACGCCCGCTCCATTCGCTATTTCGACATGATTCGCCGCTGCGGCTCCATACGCGAGGCTGCGCGCCATCTGCATGTGGCTTCTTCTGCGGTCAACCGCCAGTTGCTGCAGCTTGAAGATGAAATCGGCAGCCCTCTTTTCGAGCGCCTGAGCACCGGCCTGCGCCTTACCGCTGCGGGCGAGGTCTTTTCGCGCCATGTCATTACCGTGCTGCAGGACGAACATCGCCTCTCCACAGAGCTTGAGCTACTGCGCGGCGTGCGCCGTGGCTCGGTGCATGTGGCGGCCGTGGAAGGACTGAACGCCGACCTGATGCCTGCCGTGCTCACGCAGATGCACAGGCGCTACCCCACGATCCAGATTCATGTGCGCACCTGCGGCTCGGACCAGGCCGCACAGGCCGTGATTCAGGGCGATGCCGATGTGGGCATTGGCTTTTCCATCAAACGCCACGACCACCTGCGCCAGTGCACGGTGGGCCGCTTTGCGCTGGGCGCCATCGTGCCGCCCAAGCACCCGATTGCCAAACTGCAGCGTGTGGACTTTGAGCAATGCGCGGCCTTTCCTCTGATCCTGCCCACGCCCGAGCTATCCATGCACGGCCTGCTGCAACCCGTACTGGCGCACCACAAGCGTGCATTGCAGGTCTTGCTCGAAACCTCGTCGATTGAACTGGCCAAGAGTCTGGTCGAGCGCGGCGTGGGCATCTTCTTTCAGAGCCGTCTGGGGCTGGAGCGTGAGCTGCGCGAGGGCCGTCTGGTGCATGTGCCGCTGGATACACCCACCACGCTGTTTTCCGAGCTGGGCGTGTATGTGCGCGCGGGCCGCACCCTGCCTTCGGCGCTCGATGCCTTCAACCGCATCGTGGCTGACGCCATCGAAACCCGCGAGGACGATGAGAGCCTTGTGCTGCGCGACTGGGCTCTGCGTTCTCAAGCTACCGAGCCCGTCAGCGCATAGACCTCGGCAGCATTCATCTCGCTCATTGCACCGGCATTGTGCGCATTGACCTCATCAATGCACCAATGCCGTGCAGCGCTTTATTCATCAGTAGATAGCGCTCTCATTTTTGGATCACCCTGCACCAAAAGCTGCGCTATCCAGCACGCGATTCGCTTCCTAAACTGAGTCCCAGGTCATCAGTTTTCGGAGCCATTTTGTGAGCACATCAGCCCTTCCCATCATCGATATCAGCGGCCTGCGCGGCCATGATGCTGTGGCCCAGCATCTGGTGGCAGACCAGCTGCGCAAGGCTTGCGAGCAACGCGGATTTTTCTACATCACCGGCCATGGCATAGACCCTGCGCTGATTCGCAGCGTGTTTGCCGCCAGCCAGCGTTTTTTTGATCTACCCATGTCCGAAAAGCTGAGCGTGGACAAAAAACTCTCGGCCTGCAACCGTGGCTATGAACCGCTGCGCGCCCAGACGCTGGAAGCCGGTGCTCCACCCGACCTCAAGGAAAGCTTTTATGTGGGCGCAGAAGTGGCCGCCAATGACCCACGCGTGCTGGCAAAGCGCTTTAACACCGGCCCCAATCAATGGCCCGAAGTGCTGCCCGAGTTCCGCGCCGTGATGCAGAACTATTACCGAGCCGCCTACGGGCTGGGTAGCACCATTGTGCAGGGCCTGGCGCTGTCGCTGGGCTTGCCTGTGAGTCACTTTGACGGCTATCTGAAAGACGCCGCAGCCACACTGCGCCTGCTGCATTACCCGCCTCAGCCCGCCAACCCCGAGCCCGGTGAAAAAGGCTGCGGCGAGCACACCGACTTTGGTGGCGTGACCCTGCTGCTGCAAGACGATGCAGGGGGTCTGCAAGTGTGGGACAAGAACAGCAGAAGCTGGATTGATGCGCCGCCCGTGCCCGGTGCCTTCATCGTCAACATCGGTGACTTGTTTGCGCGCTGGACCAATGACCGCTATGTCTCCACGCTGCACCGCGTGATCAATGTCTCGGGGCGCGAGCGCTATTCCGTGCCTTTCTTCTTTACCGGCAACCCAGTGCACCGCGTGGAATGCCTTCCCACCTGCCTTGATGAAGGCGAGCGCGCCAAGTACCCCGCCGTGACGGTGGAGCAGCACCAGATCGAGTGCTATCGCCGCACTTACGGTTGAGGAGGACACCCATGCCATCCACAAAACACATGGTGCTGATTCACGGCGCCTGGCAAGGCAGCTGGGCTTTTTCGGCCTGGGCGCCCCTGCTGCAGGCCGAAGGCTGGAATGTGATTGCCGTCAATCTGCCCGGCAACGATGCAGCCAGCGAAGACGAAAGCCACGCCCATCTGGCCGGCTACACCGCACATGTTCAGCGCATTCTGGAGTCTCTCGATGGCCCTGCCGTCATCGTGGGCCACAGCGGTGGCGGCATGACCGCATCCCAGGTCGCCGAAGCTGTGCCTGAGCGCGTCAGTGCACTGGTCTATCTGGCAGGAATGATGCTACCCAGCGGCATGAGCTATGGCGATCTGATCAGCGAGGCCAAGGCCGCCGATGCCAATCTCGAGTACTCGGGCATTGGCCCACATCTCATCTGGAACGACGAGCGCACACACAGCAGCGTGCCCATCGACGCCGCACTGGCACTGTTCTTGCAAGACTGTCCCACGACAGCGGCTCTCAAGGCCGCAAGCCGTCTGTGCCCTCAACCCGAAACAGGTCGTGCCATGGTCAACCAGCTCAGCAGCGAACGCTTTGGCAAGGTGCCCCGCATTTATGTGGAGTGCCGCCGGGACCAGTCCGTGGTCTACCCGCTGCAGCAGCGCATGCAGCAGCTCACCCCCGGCGCACGCCGCATCAGCCTGGACTGCGGCCATGTGCCGCAACTGGCCTGCCCGCAGGCGCTGACCGATGCCTTGCTGCCTGTTTTGAATGAAATAGCCGCCAAGCCTTTAATGAATATGCGCATGCCGCTCATGAATGCATAGCAGACAGCTCAGCCTCTCAATTCACTTTTGCCCAGTTCAGGAGTTTCTCATGACCCTCATTACCCGCCTCTCCCCCTCTCTCCCCGCTTCTCTCTCCAAGCTCTCCGTCTTCGCCGCACTGTTGATGGCTTTTGGCGGTGCAGCCCATGCCGCTGACAAACTCACCGTTCAGCTCGACTGGCTGCCCGGTGGCGACAAGTCCTTTGTCTATGCCGGTGTGCAGCAAGGCTTCTTCAAGGATGAAGGTCTGGACGTCAAGATCGTCCCCGGCCGTGGCTCTGCCGATGCGGTGACCAAGATTGCCTCCGGCTCTGCCGATGTGGGCTTTGGCGGTATCTCGGCGTTGATGATGGCTGCGGCCGAAGGCAAGATTCCCGTCAAGGCTGTGATGTCGCTGTACTCCAAGCAGCCCGATGCCTTGTTCACACGTGCCGAAAGCAAGATCAAGAGCTTGAAGGACATGGAAGGCAAGACCGTTGCCATGCCCACCTTCTCATCGTCGAATGCGCTTTGGCCCATCGTGCTGCAAAAGAACGGTGTGGATGCATCAAAGATCAAGGTCATCAAGTCCGACCCCGCCACGCTGGCCCCCATGCTGGCCCAGGGCCGAGTGGACGCCACCATCAACTGGGTGACGGTCGCGCCCGCGTTTGGCGCCGTGCTCAAGCAGGCCAACAAGGATCTAGCCGTGCTGCCCTGGTCGCAGTTTGGTCTGGATGGTTATGGCTGGTCCGTCATGGCCAATGACAAGCTGATCAAGGAACGCCCCGAAGTGCTCAAGCGCTATGTGCGCGCACTGACCAAGGCTTTGGAGTTCTCGATTCAGAACCCGCAAAAAGCGGCTGAATCGCTGAAGGCCCAGGTGCCGGAGGCCGAAGTCGCCGTGATCAAGGCCGAGTTTGAAGCCTCGATTCCGCTACTCAAAAACGAGATCAGCCAGCGCGATGGGCTGGGCAAATTCGACGCCAAGCTGCTGGCTACCACCTGGGGCTGGGTGGCGCAGTCCATGAGCTATGACCTCAAGAAAGTGGACCCCGAAACGCTGGTGGACCGCAGTTTTCTGAGCAAGTAATTCATCCAGGCGGTGGCTTCCGTCGAGCTACCGCCGCCCTGTTTCCCTTTTTAAGTTTGCGCCTGCCATGCAACATATAATCGATTTGAACGCGGTCACCCAGACCTTTGTCTCCAGCGATGGCAGCCCCGTCACGGCCTTGCAGGATGTAAACCTGCATCTGCGCCGCCATGAATTTGTTTCGCTGATCGGCCCTTCGGGCTGCGGCAAATCCACCATCCTGCGCCTGATCGCGGGCCTGATCAAACCCACGCGGGGCGAGGTTCGCATCTTCGATCTGCCGGTGACCGAGCCGCGTGACGAAATCGGCATGGTCTTTCAAAAGCCCACGCTGCTACCCTGGCTCAGCGTGCTGGACAACATCACTTTTCCCATGCGCCACAAATACGGCCATGTGGAAATGAAGGAAGAAGCCCGCGCCCAGCAATTGCTGGAGATGATCGGTCTCAAAGACTTTGGCCACAAACGCCCCCATGAGCTGTCGGGCGGCATGCAGCAGCGCGTGTCGATTGCACGCTCGCTGCTGCACGACCCCGATATCTTGCTGATGGACGAGCCTTTCTCGGCGCTGGATGCACTGACCCGCGACGAGATGAGTTTTGAGCTGCTGCGCATCTGGAACGAACGCCCCAAGACGGTTGTCTTTGTCACCCACTCGATTCAGGAAGCCCTGCTGCTGTCTGACCGCATCGTGGTCATGAGCGCCCGTCCCGGCCGCGTGGCCGACATCATCGATGTGCCCCTGGCGCGCCCGCGCAGCATGGACACACTGGCCGACCCCGTATTCAACGCCATGGCCAACGAGATTCGCGTCAAGGTCTTCAGCAAGCACCCGGCCCATTCATAAACGACAGATCCTGAGGCCCTCCATATGCCTGCTCTTATTCAACGCTACGCCTCGCTGCTGGTCTTCCTCGCCGTTCTGGTGATCTGGGAATGCGCCTGCCGCTTTGCACAGATTCCCGAGTACATCTTCCCCGCCCCCAGCGTGATCTGGCAGGCCGCTGCCGATCTGGGCCTGGCCCGCTGGCTGGAGCACATCACCGCCACCTTGCAAGTGGCGCTAGTCGGTTACGCCGTGGCGATTGCACTGGCGATTCCGCTGGCCATTGCCATCACACGCTCGCAAGTGCTGTCGCGCATCATCATGCCCTGGCTGGTGGTCATACAGTCCACGCCCATCGTGGCCGTGGCCCCCATCATCGTCGTGACACTGGGCGCAGGCATGCTGCCGCGCGTGGTCATCACCACGCTGATTGCGTTCTTCCCTCTGGTGGTTTCCACCGCTCTGGGTCTGGCCTCGGTACCCGCAGAGCTGGTAGAGCTGTCGCGCTCACTGCGCGCCACGACCAGCCGCCAGTACTGGCAAATCCGCATGCCGTTTGCCGTGCCCTATGTGTTTTCCGCCTTGAAGGTTTCCATCACTCTGGCCATTGTGGGAGCTGTGGTGGCGGAGTTTGTGGCGGCTGAAAAAGGTCTGGGCTACCTGATCTTGTTTGCCACCTCGTCGTTCAAGGTGCCCGTGGCTTTTGCAGCGCTGGCCTTGCTGGTGCTTTGCAGCCTGGTGCTGTATGGCGTGGTGCAACAGCTTCACAAACGCCTGTTCCCCTGGTCGCAAACCTCTCCGGCATGAGCACAGAAAGGATATTGAATATGAGCGAACTACAGCAATACCCCGCCCAGGGCCTGACTCCCACACCCGAGCAAATCCAGCGCAATCTGCGCCGCGCGCAGGCGGTGGCCGAGCGCGCCACGCAAATGGGGCATCACCCGTTTGGCGCAGTGCTGGTGGGGCCAGACCAGGAAACGGTGCTGATGGAGCAATGCAATATCGACACCGTCAACCATGCCGAGTCCACGCTGGCGCGCATGGCGGCGACCAACTACACGCCAGAGTATCTGTGGAGCTGCACGCTCTACACCAATGTAGAGCCCTGCTGCATGTGCGCCGGCACGGCCTACTGGGCCAATATTGGGCGCATTGTGTTTGGCATGACCGAGCACCGCTTGCTCGAATGCACGGGCAGCCATGGCGAGAACCCCACCATGAGTGTGGCGTCACGCTATGTGTTCGACCACTGCCAGAAAGCCGTGGAGCTGATTGGCCCGATTCCTGAAATGGAAGCCGAGATCGCGGCCCTGCAAAGCGCCTTCTGGGCACAACGCTGACGAGGTTTGCGCCATGCATATCTGCCATCCGTCATCACCACAGGCTGCGCAATCGCTGGCCAACAGGCTTGGCAGCAAGGCCTGCTTTATTGCGGGCGGAACTCTGCTGCAGCAAGGCTGGGACGAGTCTCGCCTTGCTCCGCCGGGCACGCAGTTCATCAATATCCAGCACTGGCCGCAAACCCAGCAGATCGAATTGCAGGATGGCCATCTGCGCATAGGTGCAGGCGTGCGACTGGAGGCTGCCCGTACTCATGCATTGGTTGCAGAACATGCACCGCTGCTGGCCCAGACCATTGCGCAACTGGGTGCCATGGGCGTGCGCCGCCTGGGCACATTGGGCGGCAATATCGGCTGGGGCGAAGGCGATTGCTGCCCGCTGCTGCTGGCCATGGATACCCAGGTGGAACTGGCGGATGGCAGCTTGCATGCACTGGCCGAAGTAATGCAGCACAAGACCCGCCCGCTGATGGTGGCCTTCTGGCTGCCGGTGCCTGCAGCAGAGAACAACGCACCACTGGTGTTTGAAAAAATTGGCTACCGCGCAGCGTTTTCACCGGCCCGCCTGCGCATGGCCATGCGCTGGAACCAGGCAGACAAAGGCTGCGCCGTGGATCGCATCGCCGCCGCTGCACCCGGCTTGCCCGTGCATCGCCTGGGCGCCACCGAGAAGCTGCTGGCCTATGCGCAGGAGCTTTCCATTCGCCCCACTGTGGCCGATATCCGCACCACCTGCCAGCAAACCCTGCCACCCGAACTGGCCACCATGGCCAGCCGCGTGATTGCCGGGCATTGCGGTCTGCTCGTCTAGTTTGTTTGCCATGCGCACCACTACGCCTCACCATACGCATCACCAAATCCGGGATCTGGGCACCGAGCCGCTGCAGCCCCGCCCTGATGCAGCAGCCAAGCTCAGCGGCAACCCCGGCTTTCTGACGGACCGCATTCAAGCGGGCCAGTTGCGCGGCGCCATTCTGGGCAGCCCCAACCCGCATGCGTGCATTGTGCGCATCGACACCAGCGCAGCCACTGCCCTGCCCGGTGTGCATGCCGTTGTCACCCATGCAGATATCCCCGGCATCAAGCACTACGGTCTGCGCAAGGTGGACAGGCCCGTGCTCTGCATAGACAAGATACGCCATGTGGGCGACCCGGTTGCAGCCGTTGCGGCGGTGGATATGGCAACAGCACGCGCGGCGCTGGCGCTTATCCATGTTGAATATGAAGTGCTGCCCGTGGTGACCGATGCGCAGGCCGCACTTGCCCCCGAGCAAACCGCAGAGCGACTGGTGCACAGCAGCGGCAATCTGCTGCATGCCGCAAGCTATCAGCAAGGCAATGCCCATGCCGCGCAGACTGCAAGCGCGCACTGGGTGCAGGACAGCTATTCCACCCCCCGTCAGATGCATGCGTTTCTAGAGACCGAAGGCGGTGTGGCCGAGCCCGATGGTGCAGGCGGCTTGCGCCTGTTCTTTGGCGGCCATAACCCGGCGCGTGAAAAGCAGGTAATTGCCGACATGCTGGGCCTGCCTCACGACAAAGTCCATGCCGTGGGCACACCCGTGGGCGGATCGTATGGCGGCAAGGATGAGCTGACGGTGCAGCCCATAGCCGCCTTGCTGGCCTGGAAAGCGCAGCGCCCCGTGCGCCTGCATCTGACGCGGCCTCAGTCCGTGGATCTGGGCGTCAAGCGCCACCCCATGCAGATACGCATGCGCACCGGCTGCGATGCACAAGGCAAGCTCACGTTTCACCAAGTTGAAATTCTGGCCGACACCGGTGCCTATGCCACGCATGGCCCCGAGGTGCTGGACGCCGCACTGGAGCACGCACCCGGCCCCTACCACTATCAAGCGGTTGATATCAGCGCCAGGCTGGCCTACACCAATAACGGCATTGCCGGTGCGTTTCGCGGCTTTGGTGCCGTGCAGGTGCAGTTTGCGCTGGAGCAGCAAATCGACCGCCTCGCCGCACTGGCAGGCATGGCCTCCGATGAATTCCGCGCCATCAATCTTGCAGCGCCCTATGCACCCGGCCCGCTGGGTCAGTATGTTGTGCCGTTTGATGGCGCGCAGCGCGCGCTCGATGTCGCCCGCCAGCAGCCTTTGTGGCGCGGGCCGCATCGCTGGCATAGCGACTGCGGGCGCTATATACATGGCGTGGGCCTGACACTGATTCATCGCAGCGATGGCTTTGGCAAAGGCGGGCCCAGCGACTGCCGCATGGAACTGGCTCTGGCCGAAGATGGTGCGATCGAGCTGCGCAGCGGCTTTACCGAGCTGGGACAGAACCTCGTCGGTGCCATTCAAAACCTGTGTGCCGAGCAACTGGGCTGCTGCCTCTCTGTCGTAAGACCTGTGCTGGGCGACACGCGCTGCACGCCAGACTCAGGCCCTGTCGCCGCATCCCGCGCCACCACACTGGTCTGGCGCGCATTGCAGCAAAGCGCGCAAGCCTGGCAAGAGCAATTGCTGAGCGCTGCAGCCCTATTGCTGCCGCATTCAGAGCGTCATTTTTGCTGCGGCAAGCTGGGCATTGAAGGCGGTATTGAAGGCGCAAGTGGACTGCTCATCAGCTACGCAGAGCTGGCCCGGGCGATGGGCACCAAGCGCCCCTGCATCGCCCTCCATCTGCACGGCGAAGACCCCGACAGCAATGCGCATGACACGCACTTTGTCTTTGGTGCCTGCGCCGCGATTGCCCGGGTGCAGGTAGATACCTGGACGGGCGTGGTGCGCGTGCAGGACATGGTGATGTGCACGGCACTGGGGCCTGTCGCTTCGGCACAAGGCTATCTGGGTCAGATGGAAGGCGGCGCAGTGATTGGGCTGGCCATGTGCACCCAGGAAGATCTGCAATGCGTGGACGGCCACTACACCGCGCGCAATCTGGACGGCTATCTGATCCCCACCATGGCCGACGCCCCGCGCATGCAGGTGCTGGCGATTGAGAACCTGCCCAAGGACGACCCCATAGGCCCGCGCGGTGCGGGCGAGATCAGCGTGAACTTTGCACTGCCCGCCGTGGCCAATGCGCTGGCCACCGCGCTGCAGCACCCTGTCACCCATATCCCCATGACCCCGGCGCGTGTGATTGCAGCGCTGGAGTCCAGCCTGGAAAGCGTCACGCCATGACCAGCATTGCCCACGAAGAAACACCCGCTATTGCCAACGCAGTCTGCAGCGCCGCACCTCCATTGGCCCCAGCGGCTGCACAACCCTGCGGTGACTTCACACTCCAGCTGCAATTGAATGGTCAGCATGTCAGTGTGCAATGCAGCCCCGACACCCGCTTGCTCACCCTGCTGCGCGAGAATTGGTTGCTGACCGGTGCCAAGCCTGGCTGCGAAGTGGGCCGCTGCGGTGCCTGCATGGTCTGGCTCAATGGCGAGCCCGTGAACTCCTGTCTGCTGATGGCCTATCAGGTGCAAGGCCAGTCCGTGCGCACCATTGAATCCGTAGCACAAGACGAAGCTAGCCAGCCGGTGCGCGATGCGCTGGCCGCTTGCGGTGGCGTGCAATGCGGCTATTGCACCGCTGGCATGGTGATGAGCATGAGCTGGCTGCACCAGCAGCAACCCCGCCCTTCCGCGCAGGAAGCCGAAGCGCTGATGTGCGGCAATCTGTGCCGCTGCACCGGCTATGGCGGCATACGGCGTGCAGTGCATCAGCTGTTTGCTGCAGAAAATTCCTGATTTGATAGCTGCAAGCCTATATACCTAATGGACTAGAGGCCTATTTACCTCGTATTTTTGCCAAATTTCCCCAATCCATAAGCAGGCAAGTTTTTCAAGGCATGGCTGGCGCGCCCAAGATCGGACAATAGAGGCCTTGCCCGCAGACAGCTCGGCTCCGGCCGATTCATGCCATGAAAACAAATATTGCCGCTTATGCGCTGGGTCTGGGCTTGAGCCTGGGTGCCAGCGGTTGGGCCATCGCCGCTCAGCCTTTGCTCACGCCTGAACAACTGCAGCCCTTGCTGCAGCAGGCCGATGTGCGCCTTATCGATATCCGCGACCCCAAGGCTTTTGAGGGCGGCCATATCGCCAGCGCCGTCAACGCCCCTTACGGCAAATGGCGCGGCCCCGCGACCAACCCTGGCGAGCTGCCCGACCAGCCCAAACTCGTCGCATTGGTTCAATCGCTGGGACTGACGCCTGCCACCCATGCCGTGGTGATCTCCAGCGGCGCAGATGCCACGGACTTTGGTGCCATGGCCCGCGTGTACTGGACGCTCAAGAGCCTGGGCCTCAAAGAGCTTTCCATCGTCAACGGAGGCATGAAAGCCTGGGAAGCCGCAGGCAAGCCCGTGGGCAAGACCACCGTGCAGATTGCGCCCAGCAACTACGCGCCCACCTTTGATGCCAACTGGCTGGCCACGCAGCAGGATGTGAACAAGCATCTGGATTTATCGAATGCGGCGCTGGTCGATTCGCGCCCCGATGCTTTCTATCAGGGCAAGACCCGCGCACCTGCCGCCAAGATTTCCGGCACGCTGCCCGGTGCGCAGCAACTGGACTTTAACCAGTGGTTTGAGCCTGGCACTTCCAAGTTTGTCGATGCCACCAAGGCCAAAGACATTGCGGCCAAGATTCAGCGCCAGCAAGGTCAGGACACCGTCGCCTTCTGCAATACCGGGCACTGGGCCGCGACGGACTGGTTTGGTCTGTCTGAAATGGCGGGCCTGCCCAATGTGAAGCTGTATGCAGGATCGATGGTGGACTGGACTCAGTCCAAGGAGGCTCCGCGCATGGCTAATCAGCCAGGACGCATGCAGTCATTGGCCTATGACGCCCAAAAGTGGTGGGATAAAAAATTCAAATAAAAACTGCTCACAGCGCTTTTATATCAATCGCTGATAGCTATCAAATTTATAGAAATCAATGAAACGACTCCCCATCTCAGCCGTTCTGGCTGTCTTCTTTGGCTGGCTACTCTGGTCAGTCTCTGTGCGTCAGGCGGCGCTGTTTGCCGTGGGCATTGGTCTGGGCGCGGTGCTGGCGGGCAAGCGCTTTGGCTTTACCACCGGCTGGCGCATGCTGGTGGAAGAGAAAGACGGCAGCGGCATCTTTGGCCAGTTGCTGCTGCTGGCTCTGGCTGCTGTACTGGCCATGCCATTGCTCGGTCATTTTCCTGAACTGACTGCCGCACTGGGCCCGCCCAGCATCAGCTTGCTGATTGGCGCTTTTGTCTTTGGTTTGTGCATGCAGATTGCAGATGGCTGCGGCAGCGGCACGCTGTACAAGGCGGGCATGGGCATTCCGATGAACACGGCCATCCTGCCCGTGTTTGCGATTGGCAGCTTTTTGGGCAGCCTGCATCTGGGCTGGTGGCTGGATCTGGGCAATACCGCTCCGGTCGGCTTGGTCACTGAATGGGGCTGGCAAAAAGCGCTGGCTGCCACGCTGATTGCGCTAGCCGTAGTCGCTGCAGGCGTGGCCTTGTATGTGAAAAAAGCCAATGCCGCCATGGGCCGCACGGCCAAGCCGCTGCTGGTGCGCAAATGGATGGTGGGGGCGGTGCTGCTGGCCATTTTTGCCACGCTGAACCTCATCATCGCGGGCCAGCCTTGGGGCGTGGTCTATGGCTTTGGTCTGTGGGCCGCCAAAGTGGCCAATGCCACGGGCGCGGTGGACCTGGCCAATAACTGGTTCTGGAGCCAGCCCGGCAATGCCGCGCGCCTGCATGAGACCGTGCTGCTGGACGTAACCAGCATCACCAATATCGGCATTCTGGGCGGCGCGCTGTGGATTGCAGCAGGCAAGCCTGCTGCCGCCAAGGCGCTGACGGGCACGCAATGGGTGGTCGCGCTGGTTGCGGGTCTGGTGCTGGGCTATAGCTCGCGTCTGGCTTTTGGCTGCAATGTGGGCGCCATGCTGTCGGGCATTTCCACGGGCTCCATCCACGGCTGGATCTGGGTGCCTTGCGCTTTTTTGGGCACGATTTTTGGCCTGCGCATTCGTCGCCATTTTGGCTTTTAAGGCGGGAGAGATTTCATGACACAACCCAACCTCTTGCGCAGCGCCTTCTGGGCCGTGCTGGTCCTGTTTCTGGTCTGGGACTTCTGGCAGTCACCCAGGATTGATCTGCGCTTTGAAGCACCGCTAATTGCCGCAGGCTCCGGCCAGGCGACACAGGGCGGCCACTGCTCCATGCCTTCTGGCAAATAAGCGCCTGCCTTATTTCATCAGCCCCGCAGCAGTCCGCTGGCGGGGCTTTTTCACGCCTGACCGGGCTGGCGTGGCTCGCTCACTGTCTCCACATTCAGGCCTGCGGCCTCCCAGGCGCTCAGCCCGCCAACCAGTGGCCGCACATTGGTAAAGCCTGCGCGCTGCAACTGCCGTGCCACACGCGCCGCTGATATTTCATTCGGGCAATCGCAATAGACCACCACTCCATGCTGGTGCTGATCGCGCGGCAGCAGGGCCTCATAGGCGGCCACACCTTTGGGCAGATGCTCACCCTTCCACAGTCTGGCACCGGGAATATGCGCGCGGTCATAAAGCATGGGCTCGCGCACATCGATCACCGTGGGGCTTGCGCCCTGGGCATGCAGACCCGCCAGCTCGGCCACGGAGATGCGCGGCATCTTGAGTGTGCGCACCATGCGCTGGCGCTGCCACCATTTGCGCGCCACAAATATGGCAAAGGCTACGCTCAGCAGCAGCAGACCCCATTTGCCCAGCGCGGTAAGCACGTCCAGCAAGTCCTGCACCGTGGATGAAAACAGCGAGCCCAGAAACACGGCAGAGCCAACCCAGATCAGCGCGCCCAGCGTATCGAACAGCACAAAGGTGCGCAGCGGCGTGCCCACCACCCCGGCCAAGGCGCTGGCAATCGATGCAAAGCCCGGCACAAACTTGGCCACCAGCAAGGACTTGGCGCCCCAGCGCCCATAGACGGATTCGGTCTGGCGAATGCAGGCATCGGGTGAGAGCGAAATGCGGCAGATGCGGCCCAGTACCCGGTGCCCGTAAGCTTTGCCCGCGTGGTACCAGAGCACATCGGCAATCAGCGCTGCGCCGACTGCCACGGCCGTGAGCCAGCCCAGCCGCGCCAGGCTTTCACCTTCAAGAGCACCCGTCACCACCAACACCGGATAAGCGGGAATGGGCGCGCCCAGCTGCTCGATCAGCACGTTGAGGAACACGATGCCAAAGCCGTATTCCCGAATCAAGTCCACCACAAAGCCCATGACTGTCGCTCCTGCCTTGGTCTCCCCGTTGAGAGTTCTGCAGGAATGCTAGCGGGGGCCAAACATCCCCGCCGCTGTGGGGTTGTGGCGCTTCAGGAAAATCCCTGAAGAACTTGATTCATGCGCGCAGCAACAGGTGGCTGGCCACCAGATCCAGTTGCGTCGGCACATTGAGCGCCGGTGCATGGCCGCAGCCTTCGATTTCCTGCCAGTTCAGCAGCCCCTGCGCACCGGGGCCGCGTTGCAGCATCTGCTCGGCCACGCTCTTGAGCACCAGGTCGGACTCCACACCGCGCAGCAGCAGCACGGGCAGCTGCAAGGCGTCGTAATGGTCCCAGATCAGATAGTCAGCCTCATGTGCCGAGAACTGCAGCACCATCTGCGGGTCGTAATGCGGCATCAAACGCCCATCACTCAGGCGGCGCGCGCTGGTCTCGGTCAGCTTGCGCCACTCGAAGTCGCTGAGCCAGCCATAGGGCTGGTAGGTCTTGCGGAAAAAAGCCTCCAGCTCGGCCATGGTGTCAAACACTGGCGGCTGGCCCGCATAGGCCTTGATACGTTCGAGCGCGGCCTCAGCCAGCTCGGGCGCGTTGTCGTTGAGCGTGAGCGTGAGAATGCGGCTTTTGAGCGATGGCTCAAACAGGCCTGACGCGCAAACCGTGCCAATCGCCCCGCCCATGCTGGTGCCCACCCAGTGCACCTGGCCAAGTTGCAGTGCATCCATCAGCTCGCGCGCCAACTGGGCGTAAAAGCGCAGCAGGTATTCCTCGCGAGGCTTGCGACTCCACTGACTCAGGCCACGACCCAGCGTGTCCGGGCAAATCACGCGCCAGCCCTGCTCGCACAGATGCTGCGCCAGCGCATCCATATCCCGGCCCGTGCGTGCCAGCCCATGCCAGGCGATGACTACGCCGCGCTGCGGGGCCTGCGGCTGCCAGTCCATGTAATGAATTTCATAGCCGGCGCACTGCACATAACAGGAAGAAACAGCAGTCATAGAACTCATGATTTTGAATAAAAACAGGCTTTAGTCCTGACGATATATGCGTGGGCAGCTATCAAAAACAAAGCACATCAGGTGCGTTTCGCCGCTGCTCTGAGCCGTCCCACCACACCCGTAGGGAAGTAATAGACCGAAAGCACAAACAGCAGACCTAGCCATAGCAACCAGCGGTCGGGCGAGAGCAGCGCAGGCAGCAGCGGCAGACCGGCGGCGGCGTCGCTGGCCAGGCGCAGCAAATCCTGCAGATAACTTTGCGCCACCAGAAAGATCACCGCACCAATGGCCGCGCCGTAGATGGTGCCCATGCCGCCAATCACGACGATGAGCAGGCAGTCCATCATGATCTCGAAGGACAGCGATGTGTCCGGCCCGTTGTAGCGCAGCCAGATCGCCAGCATGGCCCCAGCCACGCAGGCAAACAGGGCCGAGAGCACGCTGGACGTGGTGCGATAGACCACCACGCGGTAGCCAATCGCCTCGGCACGGAACTCGTTTTCACGAATCGCCTGCAGCACGCGGCCAAACGGCGAGTTGACGATGCGCAGCAGCATCAGCACCAGCACCACGGCCAGTACAAACAGCAGGTAGTAGCTGAGAATCTTGCCGTCGATGAGCACGCCAAAGACTTCGTTTTCAAACGGCTCAAAGCTCGGCGACAGCCACTCGGGCATCTTGAAAGTCAGGCCGTCCTCGCCGCCCGTCCAGTCCGACAGCTGCGAAGCCAGGGTCTGAAACGCTGACGCCACGGCCAGCGTGATCATGGCAAAGAAAATGGCGCGCACCCGCAGCGAGAACAGACCAATCGCCAGAGACAACAACAGCGATAGCAGCAGCGCCCCGCCCAGCCCCACCAGCAGCGCGCCCCAGCCTGCGCCTAACTTGGTGGACGCAATCGCCACGCCATAAGCCCCTATGCCAAAGAACATGGTGTGGGCAAAGCTGACGATGCCGGTATAGCCCAGCAGCAAATCAAAGCTGGCCACCAGCACTACAAAGATCAGCACCTTGGCCGCCACATTGAGCGCCTTGACGCCCGGAAAGACAAACGGCGCCACGGCCAGACCGGCAAAGATGGCCAGCAGCATCACGGCCAGCACGCGGCTGCGCGGCAGATCACCGGAGAGCAAACGATTAAGCATGGTGTTCACTCCTTCAACGGTTCGCAACCGGGTAGACGCCTTGCGGACGCCAGAGCAGGATCGCAACCATCAGCGCAATATTGGAAAACAGCGCCAGCTTGGGTGCCAGAAAACCGGCGTAGTTCGCCGTCAGCCCCACCAGCAGCGCGCCGATGAGCGCACCGCCCGTGCTGCCCAGGCCGCCGATGATGATGACGATAAAGATCAGCACATTGACCTGCGCGCCCATCTGCGGCACCACGCTTTGCTGGTACATGCCCCACATCACGCCGCCCAGCCCCGCCAGTGCCGAGCCCACCATGAACACGCCGATGAACAGGCGGCGAATGCGGTAGCCCAGAGACTCCACCATCTCGCGGTCCTGCACACCAGCGCGAATCAGCAGGCCGATCTTGGTGCGCGTCAGCGTCCATGCCAGCAGCACAAACACCAGCAGGCCAATGACGACAGCAAACACGCGGTATTTTTCAACGGCGGCATCACCCAGCAGCCAGGCCCCTTTCATGGCCTGAGGCAGCGGCAGCGGAATCTGATCCGGCCCCCAGATGACCTTGATCAGCTCCTCGCCAATGATCATGCCGCCCATGGTGATCAGAATCTGCTTGAGATGCTGCCCATAGACCGGGCGCACGATAAAGCGCTCGAAAGCCAGGCCCACAGCGCCCGCCACCAGCATGGCAACCAGCATGGCGGGAAACACCGCGACCAGATTGCGCCACAGTTGCTCCGAGTTGGTCCAGTCGCCCATGGCCCCCAGCACGCTGGTGGCAACAAAAGCACCCAGCGCGATGAACACGCCGTGGCCGAAGTTCAGCACATCCATAAGGCCGAACACCAGCGTCAACCCCGAGGCGATGATGAACACAATCATGCCCATGGCCAGCCCCGCCACCGTCAGCGTCAGCCAGGTGCTGGCCGAGCCGGTAGCAGCCACCATGGGCAAGGTCACCAGCGCCAGCAGCGGCACCAGCAGCAGTGGCTTGTAATCGAGGTCCTTGAAGCTCATACAGCGGCCCTCCCGCCCGGCACAGATGCTTTCAAATTCATAGCTACTTGCCAATGATTCATAAGGACTGCAGGCATGTTTGATTGAAATTCACTCATAGCGACAACCCCAGCAGCGACTGCTGCAATGCCTGATCCGCAGCCAGGTCGGCCATGCGCCCGGCATGCACCACGCGGCCGTTGTCCATCACGGCCACACCGTCACCGAGGCGGCGCGCAAAGTCGATGTTCTGCTCCACCAGCAAGATGCTCACACCGCTGGACTTGAGCTGGGCAAACGCATCGATCATGTTGTTGATGATGGCCGGAGCCAGGCCCTTGCTGGGCTCGTCCACGATCAGCAGATCGCGCGGCTCCACAATGGCGCGGGCCACGGCCACCATCTGCTTTTGCCCGCCGGAAAGCTTGCCTGCAGGCGCATTCCAGAACTTCTGCACAGCAGGGAACAGCTGGTAAATCCAGTCCAGCCGCGTTGCATCCATCTGCCCGGCATTGGCCGCCGAGCGCGCAGCCAGCAGCAGGTTTTCCTTGACGGTCAGATCGGCAAAGATGCCCATGTTCTCGGGCACATAAGCGATGTTCAGCCGCGCAATCGCGGGCGTCGCCAGCCGCTCGATATCACGGTCGCCAAAACGAATACGGCCCTTACTGGCCTGCCACAGACCCATGATGGTGCGCAGCGTGGTGGTCTTGCCCGCGCCATTGCGACCCAGCAGCATGGTGACCTCGCCACGCGGCACCACCAGATCCACGCCATGCAGAATGTGATAGGCCCCGATATGCGTGTGAACGCCTTGAAGCTCAAGCAAGGTGCTCATGGCTGCTCCTTCACCACATTGCCAAGGTACGCCTGCTGAACCACCGGCGAGGCAATGACCTCTGCCGGCTTGCCATCGGCCACCAGCTCTCCATTGGTCAGCACAATGATGCGGTCCGCCAGTTCTCGCACCACATCCATCTTGTGCTCCACCAGCAAGATGATCTTGCTGCGGTCTTTTTTGAGTTCGCGGATCAGGTCCAGAATCACCGGCGCCTCGTCATGGCTCATGCCCGCTGTGGGTTCGTCAAACATATAGACCTGCGGCTCCAGCGCCATCAAAAGCGCCACTTCCAGCTTGCGCTGATCGCCATGCGGCAGCGCAGACACCAGCTCATCGCGCCGCGCCCACAGTGCCACCTGCTCCAGAATTTCCTGCGCCCGCGCCAGCAGCACGCGGTGGTCGCTCCAGATGCTCCACAGATTCAGCCCATGGCGATGCGCGCCCTCCTTCGCCGCCTGCACCGCCAGGCGCACGTTCTCCAGCACCGACAGGCCGGGAAACAGATTGGTTAGCTGGAACGCCCGCCCCAGCCCGGCTCTGGTGCGCGCCGAAGGCGGCAGCCCAGTCAGCTCATGGCCGCCCAGATGCACACGCCCTTCACTAGCCTTGAGCTGGCCCGAGATCAGATTGAAATAAGTGGTCTTGCCCGCCCCGTTGGGGCCGACGATAGCCGTCAGCGTGCCCGGCTCGAAAGCACAGGTCACGCTGTTGACGGCAACATGGCCGCCAAAACGGATGGTGAGCTTGTCAGTGGTCAGCATGAGAGTTTTTCAAGCAAAGTACCCCATAGCGCTTACCCAATAAGCGCTAGCAGCTATCAAAAAGTGAACTGAACTTTGCTCGCGCGCTGACCAGGTCAGAAACACCGAGCAAGGGCCGCCCCGCAGCGAAGGTGTTGTCCCCCTCCGCGAAGCAGAGAGGGGGAAGGCGCGGCAGCGCCTCAGGGGGTGGTTACCGTCCGTTCCGGACGGGAACATTCATCTCTTCCGGCTTTATCTCCCGCACCAGCTCCGGCACGCCCCAGGCAAATGCCGGATCGTTCTTGATCTTGAAGTGGTACATGCTCTGCATGGCCTGGTGGTCCTGCTTGCGGAAGGTCATCTGGCCCTTGGGCGTGTCAAAGCTCATGCCTTCCATGGCCTTGATCAGCGTGTTGGCCTTGGCGTCTCCATTGGTCTTCTTGAGTGCCGTCACGGCCGCCATGGCAGCCGAGAAGCCACCTGCGGTAAAGAAGTCCGGCGGTGCCTTGAACTGCTTGTAGTTCATGGACACCAGCGCTTCGTTCACCGGATTTTTGGGAATGGCATAGTAGTAATAGGTCGCGCCTTCCATGCCCGGCAGGTTCTTGTAGGCCGCCATGGCGGGCAGGATGTTGCCGCCCGTAGCGATTTCGATGCCGTAGCGCTTGAGGTCCATATCGACAATCTTGAACGGGTTGCCGCTACCCGCCCAGACCACCCAGATCACCTTCTTGCCGGGCTGGTCCTTGAGCTTGTCGATCAGGCGCTGCGCGCCCGCCGTGAAGTCGGTGGTGGCCGCGGGCAGATATTCTTCGTGCACCAGCTTGCCTTTTTTCACGGACTCCTTGAAGGCTTTGACGCCATCGCGGCCAAAAGCGTTGTCCTGCGCCAGCGTCGCGATGCTCACGCCCGGCTTGTCAATGGCAATCGCATTGCTGATGGCGTCCTGGCTGGAGTTGCGGCCTGTGCGGAAGATGTATTTATTCCACTTGTCGCCCGTGATCGAATCGGCCACGGCAGGCTCGACAATCAAAATCTTCTTGTACTCCTCGGCCACGGACAGCATGGCCAGTGCCACGCCCGACGAGCTGGGGCCAATGGCCAGATCGGCCTTGTCGTCCGAGTAAGCGGCGGCCAGCAGGCTCTTGCCCAGGTCAGGCTTGCCCTGGTCGTCTTTTTCGATCAGCACAATCTTTTTGCCCGCCACCGTCATCGTGCCCCCGGTCGCGTATTCCAGCCCCATCAGCAGGCCTGCCTGCGTCTGCTTGCCATAGGCCTCCAGTGGCCCGGTCTTGCTGTAGACATGGGCAATGCGGATTTCTGACTGGGCCAGAGCCGCAGGAAGATGGGCCGCCATGGCCGAAAACAGAGCCGCTTGCAGCAGCGTGCGTTTATGCATGATTTGTCTCCTTCGTGTAGTTGCGGTTCTTCCGCTTTTCTCTATGCTCTGCACATAGCAGGCTTTGTGCCAGCCTGACTTTCCCTCTTTCATCGTGATCCAAGCCTGTTTTTGCCTTGTAGCGAATGCCTGAAAATCACACATTTTGTGTATTGACTTCAGACAGTGACTGATTTCAATACACTCGCTTGTGCGAGAAATGGGACAAGCGCACACCGACCTGCCTCTTGTCATCAAGGACAATGGGGCTGCCAACTTTGTGAATGTCTGCAATGAATCTGCCCGACAACTTTGGACTCGAACTCGCCAGCCGCCTGGCTCTGCATGAGGCTTTGCTGGAGAACCTCTACACCAATCTGCTGCGCAAGATGCCTGATGCGCAGGAGCGCTGGAAAGGTTTTGAGGAACTACTGGTGCAGGCCATGGGCGACCTGCAGCCGCCGCGTGATCTGCAGTCCGAAGAAGAGCGCCAATGGCTGGAGCAGCAGCGCGCCACGGCGCAAATGCTGGCGCGCCAGTTTGCAGCGCGGGTGGCTGCGCACCAGGGCTGGCAGGAATAAAAAAGGATCGCCCGAGGCGATCCTTTTTGCATCAACGCCAATAGCGTTTATTCGCGCTTGCCGTCCAGCTCCAGCAGACGCACCGCATTGCCCTTGAGAATGCCGAGCATGACTTCGGGCTTGAAGCCTGCGACTTCAAAGTCCTTCATCCAGCGGTCCGGTGTGATCAGCGGGAAGTCGCTGCCAAACAGCACGCGGTCCTTGAGCAGCGTGTTGGCGTACTGAATCAGCTGCTTGGGGAAATACTTGGGGCTCCAGCCCGAGAGATCGATCCAGACATTGGGCTTGTGCAGCGCCACCGAGATCGCCTCGTCCTGCCAGGGAAAGCTGGGGTGAGCCATGACGATCTGCATATCGCCAAAGTCCACAGCCACATCGTCAAGCAGCATGGGGTTGCTATAGGCCAGACGCAGGCCGCCACCGCACTTCATGCCGCTGCCAATGCCGCTGTGGCCGGTGTGGAAGATGGCCGGCAGCTTGTAGTGGTTGATGACCTCATAGATAGGCCAGGCCATACGGTCATAGGGATGAAAGCCTTGCACCGTGGGGTGGAACTTGAAGCCCTTGACGCCGCACTCGGTGATCAGGCGCTCGGCCTCGCGCGCGCCCATCTTGCCCTTGTGCGGGTCGATGCTGGCAAAGGCAATCATCATGTCGCTGTTCTCGCGCGCAGCGTCGGCAATTTCTTCGTTGGGGATACGGCGGCGGCCCAGTTGCGCCTCGCTGTCCACGGTGAACATCACGAGGCCTATCTTGCGCTCACGGTAGTAGGCAATGGTCTCGGCAATCGTGGGGCGCAGCGAGCTGCCGAAGTATTTGTCAGCAGCGCGGTCGTACTCCTCGCCATAGCTGTCAAACGGGTTGCGGCAGCTGACTTCGGCGTGCGTGTGGAAGTCAATGGCGATCAGGTCTTGATGGTTCATGGTGTGAGCCTGTTCTGGGAAATATGCGGTCAAATTAGCCTCAAGTGCTGATTACACTTGGGGAACCTGCTCTCGAAATTGAATAAAGAAGTCAATGCTGGCGGGGTTGGCCATGGCGTCCGGGCTGGCCACTTTGGCCGCGTCCGCACCCAGTAGCAGCTTGCGCACCGGCACTTCCATTTTCTTGCCCGTCAGCGTACGCGGAATTTCGTCCACCTGCACCACCACATTGGGCACATGGCGCGCCGATGCTTTGGTCTTGATGGCGTTCTTGATCTGGGCAATCAGCTCATCCGTCAGCGCCTGCCCCTCGGCCAGCGTCACAAACAGCGGCATGAAAGAGGGGCGCCCAAGATACTCCAGATCAACCACCAGACTGTCCTTGACCGCATCCAGCTCCTCGACCACACGGTAGATTTCTGCCGTGCCCATGCGAATGCCAAAGCGGTTGATGGTGCTGTCCGAGCGGCCATAGATCACGGCTGTGCCACGTTCGCTGAACTCGATCCAGTCGCCGTGACGCCAGTAGCCGGGGAAGACGTCGAAATAGCTGTCGTAGTAGCGTGCGCCCTGGGCATCGTTCCAGAAGTACACGGGCATGGAGGGCATGGGCTCGGTAATCACCAGCTCGCCCACTTCGCCCACCACTTTCTCGCCCTGCTCATTGAAGGCATAGGCTGCTACGCCCAGCTCGCGGCATTGAATCTCGCCCGCGTTCACGGGCAGGATGGCTGCACAGGCCACAAAGCCCGAGGCGATGTCCGTGCCGCCACTGATCGAGGCCAGCCATAGATCGCTTTTCACGTTCTCGTACACCCACCCGTAGGCATCGAGCGGCAGCGGAGAGCCCGTGGAGTTGATGGCGCGCAGCTTGCTGAACTGGCGGCCCTGATTGGGCTTCACACCGTCCTTCATGCTCTTGATGAGGAAGGCCGCACCGCAGCCAAAGATGCTCACGCCGTACTGGTCGATAAAGTCCCACAGCGCTGCATCACTGGGCGCAGTCGGGTTGCCGTCGGACAGCACCACGGTGGCTCCGGCCAGCAGGCTGCCAATCATCAGATTCCAGACAATCCAGCCCGTGCTGCCCAGGAACATGAAGCGGTCACCGGGCCGCACATCATGCTGCAGGCGGTTGGTCTTGAGGTGAGTGAGCACAATGCCGCCATGGCTGTGCACCATGGGCTTGGGCAGACCTGTGGTGCCAGAGGAATACACCACCCACAGCGGATGCGAGAACGGCACGCGCGCAAACTGCAGCGCAGCCTCGTCACGAATGGCATCGGCATAAGCCATGCAGTTGCGCCAAGGCACGGCGGCATGCTCTGCATCGCGGCCAAACAGCGGGCCGGGAATGTGAATCACATGGGCAATCTCGGGCAGGCCTTGAAGCACATCACCCAGCACGTCACGGCGGTCAAACTGCTTGCCAGCGTAGGTGTAGCTGTCCGTCGCAAAAATCAGCTTGGGCTGAATCTGTTGGAAGCGATCGAGCACCACGGACACGCCCATCTCCGGTGCGCAACTGGACCAGATGGCACCAATGCTGGCGCAGGCCAGAAAGGCCACCACGGTCTGCGGCACATTGGAGAGATAGGCCACCACACGATCGCCCTGACCTATGCCCAGCTGGCGCAAGGTCACGGCCAGCGCCCCCACATCGCGCTGCAATTGCTGCCAGGACATTTCAACGGGCATATTGCCTTCGCAGCGCGCAATGATGGCCGGGCGATCTGCCGTGGCATGGCGAAAGACATGCTCGGCGTAATTGAGGGCGGTGTCGGGGAACCAATCCGCACCAGGCATCTTTCTGCTGCTGAGCACCTGCGTGGGGTCCCCATCCGCCTGGATGTCGAAGTAATCCCAGATGCTGCGCCAGAAGCCTTCGATATCCGTGGCCGACCACTGCCACAGCGCGCCATAGTCCTGAAAGTCACGGCCACGGCTTTCACGCAGCCAGTTCATGTAATGCCACAGACCGCTTTGCTCTGCCTGCTGCTGTGTGGGCTGCCACAACAACTGCCCTTGTTCCACTGCCATGCTATCTCCGGACTCAAACTAGATATTATTTATAACTATAAAAACAAACCACAGTCACAGCACCAAGGGAATTCCCTAGATTGGATAGAAATCGCTGACGTTAGACGGAAAGCTCGCGAAGCAACGGCTCACAGTCGAAGCTGCTCAAGCCTGTCATAAAGCTTGGCGCGGGAAATGCCCAGCGCCTTGGCTACAGCCTGCTTGTTGCCACCGTGGGCGAAAAGCGCGGCGCGTATGGCCTGGGCCTCCAGCTCGGCCACTTGCTGAGCCAGCGGCCTGAGTAAGGCGGTCTCCGCGTCCAACTTGCGCCGCGCCGGCGCCAGAGCGGGCTCGGGCAGCATGTGCGCCAGCGGCTCCACCCCCGAGGAGCGCAGCACCTGCTCCAGCAAGCGGGTGTCAATGCTGGTTTCATCGCTGCGCATGGCGGCCTGCTCCAGCACATTGCGCAGCTCCCGGATATTGCCGCGCCAGGCCTGCGCGCTCAACAACTGCAGCGCGGCCGCGCCCAGCTCGGGCGGCGGCATGTCGTTGCGCAGCGCCAGGTCCTCGCCCAGCACTTCAATCAGCGCCGGGATATCGCTGCTGCGCTCACGCAGCGGCGGCACGCGAATCGGCAGCACATGCAGGCGGTAGAACAGGTCTTCACGAAACAAGCCGTCGCGCACCATCTGTGGCAGATCACGCGAGGTGGCGGCGACCACCCGCGCATCAAAGTGCACGATCTGGTTGGAGCCCAGAGGCTCGATCTCGCTTTCCTGCAGCGCACGCAGCAGCTTGGCCTGCAGGCTGAGGGGCATATCCCCAATTTCGTCAAGAAACAGCGTGCCTCCATCGGCTAGCTTGAACTTGCCGTCCCGCGGCTTGCGCTCCGCACCAGTGAATGCACCGGGGGCAACGCCAAAGAATTCAGCCTCGAGCAGGCTCTCTGGAATGGCGGCGATGTTGACGCTGACAAAAGGCCCGCTGGCGCGTGCCGATGCGGTGTGGATCGCATGGGCCAGCAATTCCTTGCCGGTGCCGGTCTCGCCCAGCAGCAGCACCGGGCTCATGGACTGGGCCGCGCGGCGCGCCTGGCGCTTGACCTCTACCGCTGCCGCACTGCTGCCCACAAAACTGGCAAAGCTGTACTTGGCACGGCGCTGACCGTGGACTTCGACGCGCAGGCTGCGTCTGCGCTGGGCTGCCAGCTCGCGCCGGGCTTCGTCCAGCTCGCGCTGCAGCAAGGCAAATTTGCTGATCAGCGGTTGCATGGTCTCGGGCTGGTCGAACAGCACAATACCGATGGCGCCGATCACTGCGTCGCCTTCACCCCTCAGCGGCAGGCGGCTGACCACAAAGGTCCCTGCGCGGTTGGTAAGCAAATCGATCAACACGGGCTGGCCGGTTTCCAGCACCTGGCGCATGCGGGTGTTGGGAATGACGTCCTCGACCATGTGCCCCAGAAAATCCTCGACCGAGGGCACGCCGAGGCGCGGCAGCAAAAAGCGCTCATAGCCTTCGTTGACCCAGACAATGCGCCCCGCCTTGTCCACCAGAAACATGCCCTGGCTCATGGTCGAAAACAGCTGAAACATCGAGCGGGCTGCCAGCGCGTAGATGCCATCGGCGTCCACGGGCAGGCCCTTGCCGGGCATAGGACTGGCAGAGCCGAGGCTCTCCTTGACACACATTTCCATCATGCGCTGATCCTAGGTGCGATTGCGGGGCAGAGCATCAGTGTAGACCTCCAGAGCCGAAGACCTGGGGACCGAGGCATTTACTATCAAAAAGTGAGCACTCAGCCTATATATTACTTGGACTACAGAGCCAAAACATTCAAAATAAAAAAATCCCTCGTCTGCAACACAGACGAGGGATGTGAATGCGGCGGGCCTCATGCGTCACGCTCCCGCAGCAGGCTAGGAAAAAGTCAGGCTCCAGCGGCCTCCTCGCGGGACTTGGACATGCGCTTGAGCACACGGGGCACGATCAGCACAGCCAGCACGATGATGATCAGCGTCAACGACATGGGGCGCTGCAGGAAGATCATCCAGCTGCCTTCGCCGATGGACACGGCGTTGCGCATCTGCGCTTCGGCCAGAGGGCCAAGAATCATGCCGACCACCACAGGTGCAGTGGGGAAGTCAAAGCGGCGCATGATCACGCCCAGCACGCCGATGCCGTAGAGCAGGAACAGATCAAAAGCACTCTGACGCATGCCGTAGGCACCCACCGTGGCGAAGATCAAGATACCTGCGTACAGCTGAGGACGAGGAATCTTCAGCAGCTTGACCCACAGGCCCACCATGGGCAGGTTCAGCACCAGCAGCATGACGTTGCCGATGTACAGCGACGCAATCAGCGCCCAGACCAGAGCCGCAGAGCTGGTGAACAGCTGAGGGCCGGGGTTGATGCCGTAGTTCTGGAACGCACCCAGCAGCACCGCCGTGGTGTTACTGGTGGGAATGCCCAGTGTCAGCAGAGGAATCAGCGCCGCAGTCACCGTGGCGTTGTTGGCCGCTTCGGGGCCGGCCACGCCTTCAATGGCGCCGCTCTTGCCGAACTCGGCCTTGTCTTCGCCCTTGGCCAGCTTCTTTTCAGTCGCATAGCTCAGGAAGGTCGGGATCTCGGTACCGCCAGCGGGGATGCAGCCAAATGGTGTGCCCAGCAGCGTGCCGCGCAGCCATGCAGGCCAGGAGCGCTTCCAGTCACGCTTGCTCATGTAGACACGGGTCAGCTTGTTCTGCGACTCTTCGACCTTGCCTTCATACATGGCCGCATACAGCACTTCCGCCACGGCAAACAGGCCCACGGCGACCAGCACGATATCGATACCGTCCATCAGCTCCATCTTGCCGCCGGTGTAGCGGGCTGCGCCAGAGATCTGGTCCATGCCGATCAGGCCAGCGGCCAGCCCCACAAACAGCGATGTCATGCCGCGCAGCGAGCTTTGACCCAGCACCGCGCTCACAGTGGTGAAAGCCAGCACCATCAGCATGAAGTACTCGGGCGGGCCCAGCTTGACGGCAAAGTCCGCCACATAGGGCGCGAACAGCGTCACGACCACGGTGGCAAAAGTACCAGCCACAAACGAGCCGATGGCTGCTGTCGCCAGCGCAGCCCCTGCGCGCCCGCTCTTGGCCATCTTGTTGCCCTCCATGGCCGTCACCATGGAAGCGGTTTCACCGGGCGTGTTCAGCAAGATGGAAGTGGTCGAGCCACCATACATCGCACCGTAGTAGATGCCCGAGAAGAAGATCATCGAAGCTGTCACATCGACCTTGGCGGTGATGGGCAGCAGCATGGCCACCGCCACGGCGGGACCAATACCGGGCAGCACGCCAACAGCGGTACCCAGCGCACAGCCCACCAGGGCCCAGAGCAGATTGACAGGTGTAACGGCGGTGGCAAAGCCCGCCATCAGGGCGTTGAAGATATCCATTACAGCCACCCCGTTTCAGTCAGACCTGGCAGGTTGATGGCCAGGAATTTGGTGAACATCCAGAACACGGGAGCCGAGATCAGCAAGCCGGTGATCACATCCTTGACCCAGGTGCTCACCGAGGAAGCCGTGGGTTGCAGAGCTGCTCTGCGCAGACCCTGCGTGGCCAACACATAGCAGATGGTGCAGCTGATGATGAAGCCGACGCTGCCAATCAGCGCTGCGTTGATCAGCAAACCGGCGGAAACCCAGACAAAGGGCAGGATGTCTGCCTTTGCATTGCCGCCGGGGTCAGCGGCGAAGCGAAAGCCACCAGTCTGAGCTTCCCAGATCAGCATGGCACCGCAAATGCCCAGCACGATCGCGCAGACCCAGGGCAGAAAGTTGGGGCCTACGCCGCCGTAGCCGGAGTCTCCGGGAATTTGCAGGGCGCCGACTGCCAGTGCGCCTGCGACCAGCAGCACGCCTGCGCCCACGATGGTCTGACCTTTGGAAGAAGGGACGTTGGGGCTTTGAGGCTCGTCTGGGTCAGCATAGGCCGATGCCTGCGCTGCCTCTGCGGCCTCCGCCAGATTGTGAGGTGAATGGGACATGATGAATTTGTTGGACTTCAGTGTTTTTTGAACTCGTCAGCGCCGCTTTGCAGACCATGTCCTGAAGCGACTCTCACGCATCATGGGGTTGCACAAACCCTGGCGCGCCCTCTGAGGCATGCCATCAATCAGTGCTGGAAAACAAATTGCAGAACATCTGACCGAACCGGACTATAGCCATACCGGTTCAAGTTCTGAAAGGGCTGCCGCAGAACGCAGCAGCCCTTGGGATCATCAGACCATGCCGGACTTGATCATCGTGGCGCGCAGGCTTGCGAACTCGTCGTCCACAAACTTGCCGAACGCATCACCGGCCAGCCATGCAGGTGTCCAGTCGTTCTTTTGCAGCGCTTCGGCCCAGGCCTTGCTCTTGGTGGCTTTTTCGATCTGGGCCACCAGCTCGTCGCGCTGAGCCTTGGTGATGCCTGGGCCGCCATAGACACCGCGCCAGTTGCCGATTTCCACGTTGATGCCCTGCTCCTTGAGCGTGGGGATGCTGGAAGCAGCCCCCTTCAGACGCTGACCGGCAGTCACGCCGATGGGCTTCATCTTGCCGGTGGAGATGTATTCGGCAAACTCGCTGAAGCCGCTTCCGCCCACGGTCACGTTGCCGCCCAGAATGGCGGAGATCGCCTCACCGCCCCCACGGAAAGCCACGTAGTTGATCTTGGCAGGGTCCACGCCCACTTCGCGGGCGATCATGGCCGCAGCAATGTGCTCAGTGGAACCACGCGAGCCACCACCCCATTTGACGGAGCCGGGGTCCTTCTTGAGCTGGGCCACCACTTCAGCCATGCTCTTGAAAGGAGAGTTGGCAGGCAGCACAAACACGTTGTATTCGCTGGTCAGGCGCGCCAGAGGCGTTGCCTGGCTCAAGCTGACCGGTGGCTTGCCTGTGATGATGCCGCCCAGCATCACGGCGCCCATCACCATCATGGCATTGGGGTCACCCTTGCTGCCATTGACGAACTGCGCCAGACCAATGGCACCGGCCGCGCCGCCCTTGTTGTCGTACGTGACCGAGGAAGCCACGCCGGCATCCTGCAGGGCCTTGCCCAGCGCGCGGCCCGTGGTGTCCCAGCCGCCACCGGGGTTGGCGGGCAGCATCATCTTGATGGCAGATGCAGCCTGGGCCGACAGAGGCAAAGCACCAGCAGCTGCGAGAGCTGCCAGGGACTTCAGAAACGTGTCACGACGCATGATGTACTCCTTGTGTTATGGGTGATTGAATGATGGACAGCTTGGCTGTCAAACAGCTGTCCAAACGACTAGGGCTATCCCTAGATTCCTGTCAGACCTTTGCCCGTGTCCCGACGAAATGTCGTCGCAGTGCTATGTTCGGCGCCATGCAATTGCTGCTTGTTGAAGATGATTCCGCCATGCGCACCACGCTGCAGCGCACGCTGATGCGCCGTGGCATGCATGTCGATGCGGCCGCCGATGGCCCCAGCGCTCTGACCCACTGGATTGCGCGCGAACCCGATGCCGTGGTGCTGGACCTGAGCCTTCCCGGTCTGGATGGCCTGCAGGTGCTGGAACGCGCACGCGCTCAGGGCCTGCGCACGCCGGTGCTGATCCTGACCGCGCGCGGCACCGTGGGCGACCGCGTGCTGGGCCTGAATGCCGGTGCCGATGACTATCTGGCCAAACCCTTTGATCTGGATGAACTGGAAGCCAGACTGCGCGCTCTGCTGCGCCGCAGCCAGGAGAACTTCACACCCAAGTCAGCCGCAGAGACAATGCAGATAGGGGCTATTCGCTATGAAAAAGAAAGCGGCGCGATCTATCTGAATGATGCGGTGTTTGAGCTGACCCCGCGCGAGCTGGCCATGATGCACGCGCTGCTGGCCCGCCCCGGCCATGCCGTAACCAAGGAGCGCTTGTTCAGCCTGGTCTTCCCCGGCGAGGCCGATGTGCAGTACGAGGCCGTGGAAGTCGTGGCCTACCGCCTGCGTAAAAAACTCGCAGGCACAGGCCTGCAACTGGTCACCTTGCGCGGCCTGGGCTATCTCATCAAGGCCGAGGCAGGCACATGACAGCGGCGGTCGGTCACAACAGCCCCGCTCGCAAACATGCATGGTCGCTGCGCCGCCTGCTGCTGACGGGAATTTTGCTGCCCGTGCTGGCCTTGATTGCGCTCAATGCCTGG
Source organism: Comamonas testosteroni (assembly GCF_003569915.1). Lineage (GTDB taxonomy): Bacteria > Pseudomonadota > Gammaproteobacteria > Burkholderiales > Burkholderiaceae_C > Comamonas > Comamonas testosteroni_D. The sequence continues at coordinate 149,105 of NZ_KZ984449.1, forward strand.
AGTCTGTACCAGCAAACGCTGTCTTCGCTGCACACCGCCTATGACCGCACACTGCTGGCATCGGCCAAAAGCATCAGCGAGCAGATTGGCGTGACCGGCTATGACGACCATGCGCAGCTGCGCGCCATCGTGCCCTATTCGGCACTGGAGATTTTTGAAGCCGATAACCAGAGCCGCATGTTCTACCGAGTCTCCACGCTGGATGGAAAACTGATCTCGGGCTTTGATGAACTGCCTGTCTGGCGCGGCCAGATTCCGCAGCGTCCGCCCTATGCTGCGCTGGTCGATTTTTATGACGATGAGTTCCGTGGCCATCCGGTGCGGGTTGCTGTGCTGCTGCAGCCCGTGGCCAGCGCCGAGGGGCGTGGCATGGCAGTAATTCAGGTCGCAGAAACGCTGGAGCTGCGCCAGTCGCTGGCCTTGCAGATTTTGCGCGACACGCTGATTCGCCAGGCCCTGCTGGTGCTGGTCGTTGCGCTCATCGTCATCGTTGTGGTGCAACGTGCCACTCAGCCCATACGCCAGCTCAGCCGCCATTTGCAGGAGCGCGCGCAAGGTGATCTGAGCCCCCTCGACGCCCCCGAAGCACCGCGTGAAATCCAGCCCTTGCTGGATGCCACCAACCACACCATGCAGCGCCTGCGCCGCCTGCTCAGCGACCAGAAGCGCTTTGTGCGCGATGCCTCGCATCAGCTGCGCACGCCGCTGGCCGTGCTCAAGGTGCAGGTGCAATCGGCCAAACGCGGCGATATTCCGGCCACGCTGGCTTTTGAAGAAATCGATGACACCGTGGACCGCGCCACCCGCGTTGCCAATCAGATGCTGGCACTGGCCAAGGTGGAGCAATTGCGCCAGCAAGATGCCAGCCAGAGCGCAGAGATCATCACCTCGCTTGACGAGGTGGTGCGCGATGTCGCGCTGGAACTATCACCGCTGATTGCCGAGCACGATATGGACTTTGGCATAGAGACCGAGCCCTGCAATGTGCCTGCGCATGACTGGATGCTGCGCGAGCTGACGCGCAATCTGCTGCACAACGCCATACGCCACACGCCCAATCACGGCCACCTGCAAATCAGCGTCAAGCAGCAGCAGGGCCATGCATTGCTGTGCATTGAAGACAGTGGCGGCGGCATTGACGAAGAACTGGCACAGCGCCTGTTCCAGCCCTTCTCTGCCGGTAATGCGCGCAGCGGCTCGGGATTGGGGCTGGCCATCTGCCAGGAGATTGTGCAGACGCTGCACGGCAAGATCGAGCTGCGCAATCTATACGGCCTGCGCTCCCAGATCTACGGCCTGCAAGCGCGTGTGGAGCTGCCTTTGGCCGAACCACATGAGTCAGAAGCCCATGCATGAAGGCAAAATAAGCCCATGAGTGAACTTGAATCCATGCGTCTGGACAAATGGCTGTGGTGCGCGCGTTTCTACAAGACGCGCAGCCTCGCTGTTGAGGAAATCGGCAAAGGCCGCGTCACCGTCAATCAGGCCAATGCCAAGGCCTCGCGTGAGATCCGCCCCGGCGACGTGATTCAGCTGCGCCAGGGCAATGTGCCCAAGGAAGTCATCGTGCGCGGACTCAGCGGCATGCGCGGCCCAGCCCCCGTAGCCCAGCAACTGTATGAAGAAACGGCCGAAAGCATCGCCAAACGCGAGCAGCTGGCAGAGCAGCGCCGCCTGGCTCCCGAGCCCTCTGCGGCGCTGGCCGCCATGCACACAGGCCGCCCCACCAAACGCGACCGCCGCGAAATCGACCGGGTGCAAAGCCCACGCAACAGCGGCTGGGGCGACCGCTGGAGCGCCTCCATTGACGACTGAGTCATTGAGATGATGCGCAGAAACCTGCTCTATGCCACTGGCGCAGTGATTGCGGTCGGCGCAGCCTCGCTGGGCTTGCCCTGGCTGAGCCGGCGCAAGTCCGCGCTGCAGCGCCATGCAATTGTTCAAGCCGTTTTTGCCAAGGCTCTGCCACCTCTGACCCACCAGCATCTGCAACTGATACGCCAGTTGCGCGTGACCTGGCTTCCCATCGAGTCAGGTGCTCCCGGCATTGATCCCGCGCAACCCTTGCTAGGCGACTCGCTGGGTCTGGAGGCAACGCAGCAGATTCTTCAAACCAGGGATGCAGACCTTGCCACAAAGTTGCTGGCTGAAGTCTGCCTGTGGGTGCCGGAGTTCACTGCTTCTGCCACATTGGCTCCCGGCAGCTACGCATTACCCGCCGGGTTTGATGGCAAAACTCAGAACGAAAAATTCGAATTTCGCGCCGAACACCTGACCCTGCTGCAGGCCGCGCTGTGGCGAGAAGTCGATGACAGCAATGTTGCCGATGTGCTTGCCGATGAAGACAGCAGCCAACCTCTGTGGCCCATGCCCTATATCGATGGCAAGCGCCCTTATGGCGATCGCAGCTACTACCAGATCGACATGGCAGAACTGCTTGGCCAGCCCTATGCCAAGGATGCTCAGGGCCGCTATATCCTGCCACCCGAAAAAGACGAGGCTCTGAAGCAGCTGCATCTGCAAACCCAGGCAGCTTTGCAAGTGCTGTTCATGTATTGCACGCCTGCGAAGCTCATTGAAAGCCAGTGAGTCGATACTGACGAACTCTTAAAATATGAGCATTTAGTCAGCTATCAATATGCCTTTCAAGAAACTTTTCGCTCAAAGTGATTTCAAAGCATAGGCAAGTAGCTCTTATTTATGTAGCTGCAGCGATAGCGACTCCCGCACACTTTCTGACTTCTCTCGCCTCTTCTGCGCATGCCTTCCGCTTTTTCTGCACCGTCCACTCTGACGGTGCACGCTCTGTTTCCTCGATTGATCCGCCAGATCGGCATCAGCCTGATTGCCATCAGCAGCGTGGCTTGTACGGCCAAGATGCCTTTGCCTTCCACGGCCAGCATCCAGCCTTCAACGCTGAGCATCAAGAACCCCACGCGCAGCACCCAGGGCTTTAGCCAGTGCCCGCAGTTTTTTGCCAATGGCAAGCCACCGGTCCTGAACGAGCAGCCCAAGCTGCGAGCCCTGTGCTATGACGCCTTCGCAGTACTGCACAGCGGCCAGAGCAAAACACCGGTCTTCGTCGCCCAGCGCCTGAACAAGGCTTTGGTCGATGATGCCGATGAAAAGCGCACCAACAAGTTCTACAGCGACGCACGCCTGCCACGTGACGAGCGCGCGGAACTCGACGATTACAAGCGCTCCGGCTACTCACGCGGCCATATGGCTCCTGCTGGCGATATGCCCAGCGCGCAGGCCATGGCCCAGAGCTTTTCTCTGGCCAATATGGTGCCGCAATCCATCAAACAAAATGCCGGCCCCTGGGCCCGCATCGAGCAGGACACCCGCCGCTACGCACAGCGCGCCGGCGGCGATGTCTACATCATCACCGGCCCCGTTTTCAGCCAGGATGCAGCGACAGTTGGCGACAATCAGGTCCGCGTTCCCAGCTTTCTGTACAAACTGGTCTATGACGCCCAAAGCCACCGCGCCTGGGCGCACTGGCAGGCCAACGACGACGCAGCTCGCGTCAGCCAGCCCATCAGCTATGAAGAACTGGTTCGTCGCACAGGCATAGAGTTCCTGCCCAGTGCGGCTCTGCAGGCTTCCAGCGGTTTTCAACAAACCTCGGCCACGGGTTCTGCCCTTCGCTAAAGCAAGCACCCTCAACAAAAAGGCCAGCTGGACAGCTGGCCTTTTTGTTGAGATCGAGGCAATTACTTGCCGGGCTTGAGCAATTCCAGCTCATCCGCAGTCAGCCAGCGCCACTGGCCCGGTGCCAGATCTTCCGGCAACTCCAGCCCCCCCATCTTTCTGCGGTGCAGACCTTCCACGCGGTTGCTCACCGCAGCAATCATGCGCTTGACCTGATGGTACTTGCCTTCGGTCAGCGTCAAGTCCAGCACATGGCTGTTAATCTGCTCACAGGCTGCAGCCTTCACCGGCTTAGGATCATCATCCAGCACCACACCAGCCAGCAACTTCTGCACGTGCTTGTCATCGACAGGGTGCTTGCATGTCACGCGGTAAATCTTGGAGACATGCTTCTTGGGTGATGCCATGCGGTGAATGAACTGTCCATCATCGCTGAGCAGCAGCATGCCGGTCGTATCCTGATCCAGGCGCCCAACCGCTTGCACACCCTGTATCGCCCCCTTATTGGGTCGCTGACGCAAGGGCACAGGCAGCAAGGTATAGATGCTCGGATAGGCCGATGGCTTTTGCGAGCACTCAGTACCTGCTGGCTTGTTCAACAGCACATAGCCCAGTGCATGGTATTGCCACTCCACACCTTGCACCTTGAAGCGCAGACCTTCTGGGTCGATCTCCAATGTCGAATCCAGCGACTTTTCCCAAGCAGAGGTTTCAGGATTCCACAACTCCACCCAGCCTTGCTGCACCAAGCCTGAGCACACACGGCGAATTCCAAAACCCTGCGAATACAACATATCCTGCAACTGCATGCTCATCCTTTCTCGCCCAGCAACTGTGCGAACTCCCAAGCCAGACTCTTCCAGCTCAAATTCAATGCTTCAAATAAAAAACCCCGCAGCCTTGAGGACTGCGGGGTTTTCACTGTAAGAGCCTGACGATGACCTACTTTCACACGGGAACCCGCACTATCATCGGCGCAAATTCGTTTCACTGTCCTGTTCGGGATGGGAAGGAGTGGTACCAAATCGCTATGGTCATCAGGCATAAACT
>NZ_KZ984450.1 GCF_003569915.1 Comamonas testosteroni
GCTGCACATCCGAGCTTCAATCCTCAATCAATTTACCGCTCTGGGCACGCCCCAGACAGTCGCTGCTGCGTAAATCTATTTGGGATTGGGGATGCCTTGGCCTATGGCCGATTTATGCAACAAAGCCTCGTTGAACTGGTAGCGCAAGATCGGCTAAAAATCAGTAAATATTCCCAAACTGATGACCCGGACAGATTTGATCTCTGGACTCACCACTATTCAGCGTCATTTATCGAAGACCTACTACCCCAACTTCTGCTCAAACTCCGCCAGTTGCCTGAAGATGTGTTCGCGCCTCTTCGCACCACGATCAAGCTCATTTCCTTTGGCAAAACCGCTCAAGCACCTATTGAAATCAAATTTTTGACGCTGATCTCTGCGCTAACCATGCTCAGCAACAATAAAAAGGATGACCTCATCGACACGGTGACCTGTAACTTACTGGGCATTCAAGAGCCAAGCGCCAAGCTATATCGGGTCCTAAGAAACAAACTCGTGCATGGAGGTGGCAGCTTTCACCGCAGCTTTCCTCGAATTGCTTTAGACGAGTGTGTCTGCCAAGAAATCGCAAAAGACCTCAAGATAGACATCACACCCAACTCCTGCGACTTCCCGCGCCTGTGGCTACGGCTTTGTGAGCGAATTAACGCCCATCTTTGGGTTTCCTTGCTTGGCCCATCCCAGAAAGCCAAACACAAGTGCTACAACCTGCCCCGCATGCCTCTGCCTTCCAGTTCAGCAGGACTGCTGGTTTCCTGAACGTAAATACACCGCCTCGAACCGCAGCAGCACCCGTCCGTCCGCATCGCTGAGCAGCAGCTTCTGGCCTTGCACCGCATAGCTGCTGACCTGGGGCAAGGTGCTCAGAAATAATTGCTCCATGCGCCGCCCTTGAGCGCAGGCCATGCGCGTGCTGGCCACGGCAGACAGGCGCAGCCAGCGGCCATCGAGGCTATAGCTGCCATGCAGCCGGTTGCAGCCGCCCGCGCCATGAAAACGCCCCGTGCCCGACGCCAGCACCAGATGCGGCTCCGGCTGGTTGTCATAGGCGCTGACATGCGGGCCATCGCCAATCTGGCGCAGCTTCCAGTAGGTATTGAGCAGCGGTGCCTGCACGGCGGCCATGGCTTCGGCTTCGGTCTGGGCGGCAGAAGGCGCTGGCACAGGCATTGACATGGACGGGTCAGTCTCTGCGGCACCGCACGACAAGGCCCAGAGCAAAGGCAAAACCGCCAGCCACTGGCGCGGCAGAGTGTGCACAAGCATTTTCATGGTCAAAACAGGTTTAAGTCCATTCATTACATAGGCTTGCAGCTCCTTTTTCAGGAGCAACTACACCCCAGGAGCGCCCGACAGACCTTGATGGTATAGGCCTGCGGCGGCGTCACGCGCCTGGCCCGGGCATCGATTTCCCTCGGCGCTCATTGCTTTTCCAAGGCTGCTGCAGCCTTTTGCGCTTCTTCTGTGGCGCGGCGCGCAGCCTCCTCGGCCTTTAGCGGTTGCTCCTGGGTGGCAGCGGATGCAGGGCGCTCGGCTTGAGGGGCAGATTCGGGGTCAACCGGGTCCAGCGTGGGCTCAGGCACCGCATCGACCGGCGGCGCATCTTCCCTCAGGCGCTGCTGAGCCGGGCGACTTTCCCAAATGGAGCCACCGGGCAGCGGCTGGATGGCCTGGCCCTGCGCATCCGCCAGCCCCACCAGCAAGGCACGGCCATCGGGCAGCACGCGAAAGTTGCCATAGCGCCCCGCAGCGAAATGCTCGCCCTGCCCTTCGGGGAAGAAATAGGCGTCCGTCACCAGCACCCAGCGGCCTTTGAGCCGTTTGAGCGGCAGGCTGATCTCACCCGCCTTGGCAGGCTGGCGCTCATCCGCCAGCGCCGTGACACGGGCCCGGCCCTGCGCATCCACCATGGCACGCACTGTGGCCGAGGGGCCAAGCACCTCTGCCAGCCCGTTTTCCACTTGTGCGGGCAGCTCAAAGCGCAAGTCCATATAGTCGCCCTGCATCAGCGAGCGCGGGTCCACCGGCACCAGCGGCACGAGAATGCGCTGGCCATGGGCAATCACCTGCTCCTTGCCACGCACATCCCAATTGACCAGGCCAAACACCAGCAGTGCCCCCAGCAGCACCCAGCCCAGCGGGGCTTTGCTGGGCTTTGTCTCCTGCACTGCGGCCACTGCCGTGGCAGAGCGTTTGCGCAGCAGCAGCAAACCCACCAGCAGTACGGCACCCAGCGCCGCCAGACCCAGACCTTTGATGGCCAGCGGCCAGTGCAGCGCGTAATAGAACTTGCCCAGCGTCACCAGCCCCAGCACCGCGCACAGCAGGGCAATGCGCCAGCGGGCGCCAAACAGCGCGGCGGCGGCAATCAGCACCACATCGCCCAGACTGGGACTGAACCAGGCGCACACCGCCAGCAGCACCCCGGCCAGCAGCGCCATGGCCAGCACGGGCTGCGGCAGGCCACGGCTGCGCCAGCTGCGCAGCAGCAAGGCCACACCCGCCAGCGCCGTGGCGGCAGACAGCCAGCGTGTGGCCACAAAGACCCAGTTAAAGCCATCTTCCCAGCCCTGCGACCAGACCCGATGGCCTGCAATGTCCAGCCATGCCGATTCATAAAAGCCCGCGCCAATGCTCAGCAGCACACCCACCATGGCCGCGTCGGCAAACACGGCCCAGCGTGTCTGTGAATACCAATGCTGGGGCCGGGCCAGCCGGGCAGGCTCGGCCTTTAGCCAGCACCACCAGAGCAGCGCCAGTACCAGGCAGTCCAGTCGCAAAACCAGCAGCCAGGGCACATAGCTTTGCAGCAGCATGCACAGACCATAGACGGCCACGGCCCAGAACACGCCCATGATGGCCTGAATCCAGCGTGGCCGGGCAAGCCACGCCCCCAGCACCTGCAGCGCCGCAGCCAGTGCACACAACACCAGTGCGCCATCGCGCGATTCAAATTGATCGGACCCTAGATTGATGAGCAACAAAGCGCAGCCCAGCGCCCACAGCACCAGCGCGGTGCAGCTGAGAAAAGCCTGCTCCGTCTTGCGCAACAGCGCCCCGCCTGCGGCCAGCACCAGCAGACTGAGCACCAGACCTGTAGTGCCCAGCAGCGCTCGCTCGCCCAGGCCAAGAAACGCAAAAACACCCAGCGGAATCATGCAGACCAGAACACCGAGCATGGCCATGGCAATGACCAGCGCAGAAGGCTCGTTGGCATCGACATCGGGCGCACTGCCCTGCACCAGTTGCTGCTGGCGTGCAGCGGGCCACCATGCAGGCTGAGAGGAAAAGCGAATCATGGCGCGACCTCCTGCACACGCTCTTGTCCAAGTGTCTGCGCCCACATGCCTTGCTGAATATGCATCAGCCATCGCACCGATCCACCCAGGCAGCCCAGTGCAATCAGGCCAAAGAACAGCAGCGATTCAATCCCCCCGCCCTCGGCCAGCCAGCGCCCAACCAGCACCAGTACCAGCGCATTGACGGCCAATGTGGCCAGACAGGCGCTCACAAAATCCTGATAACGCCCATTGAGCGACAGGTATAGCGTCACCCCCACCAGCGCCGCTGCTGCAGCAAATACCAGCAGCGAAACATGCCCACGGGTGGCAAGCATCTGCGTCACCCCGATACCCGCCCATGCCGTGAGTGCACAGCCCAGCGCAACGCGGTGTGACCACCAGCCCATGCCGTCATTCACGCGTAGCGCGGGTATCAGCGACAGCAATGCAGGCAGCACCGCCAGCGGCAGCCAGAGCGCAAGATTGAGCAGCATCTGGGTCGGCGATGACTGCCTCTCAAACATCACTTCCCACAGGTCTATTCGCCCCGTCCACATCACAATACCCGCCGCGGCAATCAGCACCCACAGGGCCCACAGCAGATCGCTGCGCGACAGTGCCACCCAAACCAGCGCCAGCCCCGCCCACATAGCAAACAGCTGCCAGGCGTCCGCCCCGGTCTGATAGGTCTGCCCCACAAAAGCCAGCAGCCCGCCCAGCACCAGCGTGGCGCAGAACAGTGCCGCCAGCCGCATGCGCGTCCACAGGCAGGCCACCAGCAAGGCCACGGCCAGCGCGCCTTCGATCAGGCCCAGCCTGAACAGGCGCGATTGCTCTTGCCAATTGGCAGCAATCCAGAAAATCAACCCGCTGCCCAGCAACAGGCCCGCCACCAGCAACAAGCCGGTGCGTACACGGGATTCCAGTGCCTGCGGTGTGCCCGGCGACATCGCCAGCGCATGAAGCTGCGCCACACGTGCATCGCCGGGCGGCAACTGGCGGGCGGCCTGATACAGATTGGGGTCCATCAAGGTCTCCGTTTCAACCTGTCCATCATGCAGGCAAGCCCGACGCCTGCCAACCGTGCCGCCTACTCCGCTGCGCGCACAAAGCTGCAGCCCGCACTATTGGTGCAGCGCCAGATGCCCTGCCCCGCCAGCGGCCCGCGCTGCATTAGCAGCTTGCGCAGCGGCCATTGGCACTGCGGGCAGACAGGGACTTCGGGGGGCACCGCTGGCGCAACCAGCATCGGTTTGACGACAGGCTGCAGCGCCAACGCCGGCTCGGGCGAACGGACGGCCACAGGCTGCAGCACTGGGTTGGCCGTCTTTGCCGTGGTCACCGCTTGGGACCTGCGCTGCGACTTGCTCGCCTGCAATTCCTTGACATGGGTCACATGCTGCTTGTTCGTGGCCCGCCCGGGCTGCAGGCGTAGCTCTTCGAGCCTATCCAGCAGCGCCTGCATTTCCTCGGGCTGCCAGACGGTCTGGGTAAAGCTCTGGATATAAGCCACAAAGCCATGGCCCTTGGTGACATGGGCGGGCATCTCCGTCTTGAACTCGCAGTCGCCCACAAAGGCGATCACGGAATGCACATGCTCGGCATCAAGGCCCAGCAGATCCTGGAGAGTCTTGGTGTGCTTGAAGTTCTGGCGCAGCGGGTTCTGGAAGGTCGTCCGTTTCTTGAAGATTTGCTGCGTCCATCGGGCCTGCTTCTCCGTGCCAAAAATCCAGCCCTGATAGTTCTTGGTTTCCAGCACAAACACGCCGAAGGGCGAAAAGATCAGATGGTCAATCTGCGTGCTGCCATCCTTGGTGGGCAAGGTGACGTTGTGCAGATCCACATAGACCAGCGGATTGAGCTGCTTGCGAATGGCGTTGTGCACCGCCCGTTCCCCACGCCAGCCCTTGAAGCGCGGCGAACGAGTAATCCCCACCAGCACCGCAACAAGCAGCGCCAGCCCCAGATAAACAAAAAGGCCCTGAAAGGCCACTGCAAAAATCTGATTCATTGAAACCAACCACGTCTAAAACTAGCGCGCCCCAAACCCAGAGATGCCGAGCAAGAGCCGCCTCGCGGCGAAGGCATCGCCCCCCTCCGTTAGCGCGAAGCGCGTACAGAGAGGGGCGCCCGGCTAGGGGAAGCCGCGCAGCGGCTCAGGGGGAGCCTCTAGTTCAATGCCATGCTAAGACGACGACGATAGCTATTGACCATCGCCGTAGCCTCATCCTGCTCAGCACTGTTCTTGCCCACCAGCTCGATGCCGCCGGCGGTCTTGCCGGGCACGGCGTCCTGCTTCTTGGGCTTGGGCGGTGTCAGCAGCTCCAGAATCGCGACAAACAGCTTGCGTGCAGCCTGGCCGTTCCATTCCTTGTCGCGCATGATGATTTCCAGCAGCTCGTCCATGGACAGCGTCCACTGGCTATGCGCCAGCAGGCCGCGCGCACGGCCAAAGCGGGCGTCGAAGTCGCGCTTGTTGGCTGCGATCGCGGCGTCGTACTTGGCAATGTCGGCGTTGTCGTCCGTCATCGCAAACTCCAGTGCCTTGAGCCACTGGTTCAGCGCTTCAAAGCGCAGCGGCTGGGGAATGCGCTTGATGGGCTCGGCCAGCAGCGCGTGCGCCTCTTCAAAGCTGCCCGTGGCAATCAGCAGGCGCACATAGTCAAAGCGGGCGTCGTCATTGGTAGGGTCGGCAGCCAGCGCATCGGCCAGCTTTTGCAGCGCGGCCTGGGTGTCGCCGGACTCCAGCAGCGCCTGGGCTTCATCGACTTCGGCCTCGGCCATCAGTTCGCCTTCGGAGGGCAGGTGCTTGTCGAGGAACTCACGCAGCTTGCTCTCGGGCTGCGCACCCATGAAGCCGTCCACGGGCTTGCCGCCGATCATCAGCACGCAGGTGGGGATGGAGCGGATGCCGAACATGCTGGCCAATTGCTGCTCCTGGTCGGAGTCGATCTTGGCCAGCTTGAAGCGGCCTTCGTAGGCGACTTCCAGCTTTTCAAGAATGGGGCCCAGCGTCTTGCAGGGGCCGCACCAGGGGGCCCAGAAGTCCACCAGCACCGGCACCGCCATGGAGGAGGCTACGACTTCGGCTTCAAAATTCTCAATGGTGACGTCAATCATGTGATTCCCAATGCTGTGCGGGCCGCAACGGGCCGCGCTGAAAAACTTCCGCTGTCCGGCCTTGCCGCGCGATGCGGTGATTCTCCACGCAAATGCGCGCTAGCGGCCCATAGGCCAGCGCAAGGCCGGTGTTTGCTCTGCAAATGGGAGCAGATAGCCTATGTTTCAAGTGGACTGTGCATTGATTTGGCTTGAAATGCATAAGTACCCGGCGCAACCAGCTACGGTTTTCAGAGTAAGGCTGACGCAGCCGCTTCAAACCTGTGGGCTATATTGCTCGCAAACCAAGGAGCGAAGACTTGATTGAAGTTTCACAACTGGTGTTCGAGTACCCCGGCCACCGCGCGCTCGATGGCGTGAGCGTCTCCATTGCCGCTGGCAGCGTGACGGCGCTGGTCGGCCCCAATGGCGCGGGCAAATCCACGCTGATGCGCTGTATTGCGGGGCTGGACCAGCCGCTGTCCGGCCATATCCGCGTCAAAGGCCTGTCCGTGGAAGATCAGCCGCGCGAGGTGCACCGCCACCTGGGCTATCTGTCGGACTTTTACGGCCTGTACGACCGGCTGACCGTGGCGCGCTGCCTGCAGTACTCGGCCCTGTCCATGGGCGTGGCCGAGGACAAAGTCGCCGCCCGCGTGCAGCAGGTGGCTGCGCAACTGGGCCTGAGCGATCTGCTCAAACGCTACCCCACGGAACTCTCACGCGGCCAGCGCCAGCGCGTGGCGATTGGTCAGGCCATCGTGCATGAGCCCAGCGTGCTGCTGCTCGATGAACCGGCCAGCGGCCTGGACCCCGAGGCGCGCAGCAGTCTGTCGCAGCTGTTTCGCGGCCTGCAGGCTCAGGGCATGACGCTGATGGTCTCCAGCCATATCCTTAGCGAGCTGGACGAGTACTGCACCCATATCCTGAGCATTCGCAATGGCCGCATCGAAAGCCATGAAGCGCTGCAGGCCAGCAGCACGCTGGCACAGGCGCATGCAGACACGGTGGCGGCAGAGCAGCTCATGCTCTATGCGCTAGAAATCGCGCCGCAACCGGGCACCGATCTGGAAGCCGCCTTGCGTCAGGCGCTGCACGGCACCACGGTGCAGGACTTTGATGCCACGGGTAGCCGCCCCATTCAGCTGTGGCTGCCCGCATCTGCCACGGCCCGCGCCGCATGGCTGGGCAGACTGGTGCAGGCGGGCATTCCCGTCGCGGCTCTCGCACCCATGCGCGAGCGCCTGCAGGACCTGTATGCGCGCACGACGACACAAGCCCGCAAGGAGCAGCCATGAACAGCCTCAACCCCGAATTCAAGCGCCAGCTCTGGCTGAACTGGCGCCCCTCGCTGCTGGCCTGGAGTCTGGGCCTGAGCCTGCTGGTGCTGGCTCTGCCCATTGCACTGTCCTCTCCTAAAGACTTGCCCGGCTCGCTCAGCGCCACCGCCATCGCAGGGCTGTGGATTGCCACGTCCATCTACGGCAGCGTGCTGGCCGGGCGCAGTCTGGCCGAGGAAGCCAGCCAGAACACCTGGGACTGGCAGCGCCTGTCCGCCCTCTCCCCATGGCAAATGGCCTGGGGCAAGCTCATCGGCGCCGCATTGCCTGCCTGGCTGTATGCGCTGTGGTTTGCGATTGCCATTGCCGGCATTGCCACCGTCTGGGTTCTGGAGCAGCTGAGCGTGGTGCACATGGTCGGTCTGGCCGTGCTCTGGGGCCTGGGCCTGCAGACCTGGGCCATGAACTCGGTGCTGATGAGCTGGGGCCAGCATGACAGCCCCGTCAACCGCAGGCGTGCAGCTTTATTGCCTTTGCTGCTATTGTTTTTCATACCCGGGCCGTTTCTGGGCCGCGTGTACGACAACATCTTCAACAGCAATGACGAAGCCGTGCTCTGGTGGGGTCTGGACGTAGGCGGTCTGGGCATTGCCTATCTGGCCGGTGCGCTGGTGCTGGCCCTGGGCTTGCTGGGCCTGTGGCGCATGCTGTGCGCCCGCCTTGATGTGCGCACCCTGCCCTGGGCCTGGCCACTGGGCATCGTCGTCACCGGCATTTTTGCGGGCGGTACGTTCAACGGCGGCCTGAATGCCTTTTTGGGCTGCACAGCCTGGATTGCGCTGCTGGGCACGGTCTATGTGGCTCTGCAGCATATGGACCAGCATCTGCGCGCCTGGCGACAGGTGCAGTGGTCCCTCAGCCGTGGCCGCCTGCGCGAAGCGCTGGAGGCGCTGCCGCTGTGGCCCGTCAGCCTGCTGCTGGGGCTGATTGCCTCCCTGCTGGTGGCGCTGCGTCCATCGCCTCTGGAAGCCGAGATTGCCAGCGCGCTGGGCAGTCTCTCCGTGCTCATGTATCTGCAACTGCTGCGCGACTGCCTGCTGCTGACCGGCTTTGCGCTGCTGGTGGGCAAGCTCAAGTCGCCCATGGTGTCGTTCGTGATTGCCTGGCTCATCCTCAACGTCGCCGCGCCGCTGCTGGCGTATGGTGTGGCTGGCATGAAGGGGGCCATGTTCATCCAGCCGGTGATTGCACAGTGGGTGGGCGGCCTGGACTCCACGGAGCAGGTCTGGGTCGGATTGGTGCCCTGGGTCTCTCTGGGCCTGCAGATTCTGGCCGTGCTGGCCTGGGTCATCTACATCTTTCAGGAGCGCGTGCTGGGCTTTGCCCGCAGCAATGCGGCAGCGCGAATCTAGGCGGGAAGACCCAAAACCGCCCATATCTATGGCGAAACCGTAAAATCAGGGGTTCCACTAGGCCGGGCGGCAGCCGCCCTCACGAGACATGAACCCCATCCAAGTTGGCGTGGTCATGGGTTCCAGCAGCGACTGGGACACCATGCAGCACGCAGTTGCCATCCTCCAGCAATTCGGTATCGCCTTCGAGGCCAAGGTCGTTTCGGCCCACCGCATGCCGGACGACATGTTCCGCTTTGCCGAAGCTGCCGCTGATCGTGGCCTCAAGGCCATCATCGCCGGTGCCGGCGGCGCTGCCCACCTGCCCGGCATGATTGCCGCCAAGACCACCGTGCCCGTGCTGGGCGTGCCTGTGGCCAGCCGCCATCTGCAAGGCGTGGATTCGCTGCACTCCATCGTGCAAATGCCCAAGGGCGTTCCAGTCGCCACCTTTGCCATCGGCAATGCTGGTGCCGCCAACGCCGCCCTGTTTGCCGTGGCCCTGCTAGCCAATGAAGACCCCGCCCTGCGCGCCAAGCTCGAAGCCTTCCGCGTGGAGCAGACCGAAGCGGCCCGCAATATGACGCTGCCGGTGAACCAATGAGCAACACCGATGTAATCCTGCCGGGAGCGACTCTCGGCGTGCTGGGCGGCGGTCAGCTGGGCCGCATGTTTGCCCATGCCGCTCAAGCCATGGGCTACTTCACCGCCGTGCTGGACAAGGACGAGACCAGCCCTGCCGGTCTGGTCAGCCACCACCATGTGCGCACCGGTTACGAAGACGCGCAAGGCCTGGCCGAACTCGCCAAGCTGTGCGCCGCCGTGACCACCGAATTTGAGAACGTGCCCGCTGGCGCGCTCAACAAGCTGGCCGAAAGCCTGCCCGTGTCGCCCGCAGGCGCATCGGTGGCGATTGCCCAGGACCGCGCTGCCGAAAAAGCCCACTTTGTGAAGTGCGGCGTGCCTTGCGCGCCTTACGCCGTGATCGAAACCGCTGCGCAACTGGCCGCTGTCAACGACGCGCTGCTGCCCGGCATTTTGAAGACGGCCCGCATGGGCTATGACGGCAAGGGCCAGATCCGCGTCAAGACCCGCGCCGAGTTGGTTGCTGCCTGGGACGAGCTGAAAAACGTCGCCTGCGTGCTCGAGAAAATGCTGCCGCTGGCGCATGAATGCTCGGTCATCGTGGCGCGTGGCCGCAATGGCGACATCGTGAACCTGCCCGTGCAGCGCAATCTGCACCGCGACGGCATTCTGGCCGTGACCGAGGTTTATGAAGGAAATCTGCCTTCAGTCCAGGTAGAACAAGCGATTGCAGCCGCAAAATCCGTAGCAATCGGCCTGAACTATGTGGGCGTGCTCTGCGTGGAATTCTTTGTGCTGGAGGGCGGCCAGCTCGTGGTCAACGAGATCGCCCCGCGCCCGCACAACAGCGGCCACTACAGCCAGAACGCGCTCGATGTGTCGCAGTTTGAGCTGCAAGTGCGCTGCATGACCAACCTGCCTCTGGTGCAGCCGCGCCAGCACAGCGCCACCGTGATGCTGAACCTGCTGGGCGACCTGTGGTTCAAGGACGGCGACACAGCCAAGACGCCTGCGTGGGATGAAGTGCTGGCCCTGCCCGGTGCCCACCTGCACCTGTACGGCAAGGTCGATGCCAAGCGCGCCCGCAAGATGGGGCACTTGAACATCACTGCGGCCACGGCGGAACAAGCCCGCGCTACCGCCCTCAAAGCGGCGGCCATCTTGGGTATCGAACCCTTCTAAGGAAAACACGTGATATTGGATGGAAAGCTGGCCTCTTCGGTACAAGCTGCGGCAGAAGCTTTGCAACAAGGCAAGCTGCTGGGCCTGCCCACCGAGACGGTCTATGGCCTGGCCGCAGACAGCGACAACGACGCGGCGGTGGCGCAGATCTTTACGGCCAAGGGCCGCCCGGCCAACCATCCTTTGATCGTGCATGTGGCGAGTGCCGACGCCATCACCCGCTATGCCAAGCAAGTGCCGGTCTTTGCCCAGCAGTTGATCGATGCTTTCTGGCCCGGCCCGCTGACCTTGATCCTGCCGCGCCTGCCCGATGCCGCCAAGGCCTCGACTGGCGGTCAGGACAGCGTGGGCCTGCGCTGCCCATCGCACCCCGTGGCGCATGCCGTGCTGGTGGCCTGCCAGCAGCTGAATCCGCCCGTCTGGGGCGTGTCCGCGCCCAGCGCCAACAAATTTGGCCGCGTCAGCCCTACTACTGCACAACACGTCGCCACCGAGTTTGGCGATGATTTGCTGGTGCTGGATGGCGGTGCCTGCGAAGTCGGCATTGAATCAACAATAGTCGACTGCACGCGCGGCGTGCCCGTGCTGCTGCGCCCTGGCGCGATCACGCGCGACGATATCGAGCGTGCTTGCGGCCAGCGACCACTCTCAAAAGAAGAGCTGACAGCCAATACACCTCGTGCCTCAGGCACGCTTTTGGCACACTATGCGCCCAATGCCAAGGTCCGACTCATGGATGGCAAGCAGCTGCAATCGGCACTCGATGTGCTGGGTGCTGAAGGCAGGAATATTGCGGTCTACCACCGCAGTGCCTTGAAATGTGCCGCCAAAGCCATTCACCTGCGCGCCATGCCGCAGGCCGCTCTGGCTACGGCCCATGAACTGTTTGGCGCGCTGCGTGATTTTGATGAGATCGGTGCCAAGCTGATCTGGATTGAAACGCCCCCCGACACGGCAGACTGGGAAGGCGTGAAAGACCGCCTGCAGCGCGCGGCTGCGGCGGGTTAAGTGATTGCGCTGCTCAGCCTTTAACGGTTGAAGCGGCTGGCATCACATACGCGCGGCTGAATTCCGCCACCGAAGCCACCCCTGCGATCATCATGTCGCGCGCCAGTTCCGTCTGCAGGCGCTCATACACGCTCTTGACGCCCATCCAGCCGCCCAAGGACAGGCCATAAAGCACGGGCCGGCCAATGGCCACGGCATTCGCGCCCATGGCCAGGGCCTTGAACACATCGGTGCCACGGCGGATGCCGCTGTCCATGATGATGGGCACCTTGCCCTTGACCACGTCGACCACCGCAGGCAGCGCATCAAAGGCTGCGGGCACGCCATCGAGTTGGCGGCCTCCGTGGTTGGAGACCTGGATGGCAGAGACGCCATGCTCCAGCGCCTTCTGCGCCATCTCGGGCGTGAGCACGCCTTTCAATACCAGCGGCAGCTTGGTGTTGTTCTGCACAAATTTCACGTCGTCCCAGCTCAGGCTCTTTTTGAAAATCGATGAACCGCTGTTCACCAAAGGCAGGCTCGGAGGGAATGAAAAGCCCATGCGAATAGTGGCATCGGAACTGCCCGGCGCAAACGCATCGATCGCCAGCACGATGGCGCTGTAACCCGCAGCCTCCGCGCGTTTGATCAGATCACGCGACTTGGAGAGATCGTCCGCCAGATAGAGCTGAAACCATTTGGGCCCTTGGGTGGCTGCGGCAATGTCTTCAATCCTGCGATTGGCCGCCGTGCTCACCGTCATCAAGGTGCCCGCTTCGCCGGTGCCGCGCGCCGTGCCCAGCTCTGCCGACTGGTGCGCCAGGCCATGCGCCCCCATGGGCGTGGTGATGATGGGCATGGACAGTTGCTGACCCAGCAAGGTGATGCGCAGATCCGGCGCGGGCTTGCCCACCAGATACTGGGGCTTGAGTGCCACACGTCCAAAGGCGGCGCGGTTTTCGCGCAGCGTCCACTGGCTGTCCGAGCCTGACGAGATAAAGGCAAACGCACCAGGGTCCATGACTTTTTGCGCTTCGGCCTCCAGGTCATTGAGGTCGGCAATGTGCAGCGGGCGTTCAATGCCGGGGGCCTGAAACGGCTTGCGCGGCTCGGCCTGTGCATTCAGGCCTACGGTCAGTGGCGCGGCAGCTTCCCCCTTGGCAGCCTGTGCGCGCGCCAGACCCGCACCGGCCAGCACGGCACCTGCCGCAGCGGTCTTCATGAACTGGCGGCGTTCAAATGCAGAAGTCATTCCATCTCCTTGGCTGAAATCGGTATCCCGGTCATGGAACAACGATAGCCCTGCCCCGCTCAAGACGCTGTCACATGCTTGCCCCGCATCGTAGGACAGCGCCACATTCACGGTCTGAACGGCTCAAACCAACAAGAAAAAATCAGGGCAAAAGTGCCTCATGTCATTAATGAATATAGGCATATAGCTATAAATTAAATAGCAACCAAATATGACAGCGTTTGCGCGCCCCTGGGACTACGATGGTTGAAAACCATGCACCGCCACACCCGTCATGGGCCGTGGTGATGCGCAAAACCACTCACGAGGACCGCCGTATGTCACTCCATGCCATCAAGCGCCCGCTGGCGCTCGCCCTGCTTGCTCTGGCCGCAGCCGCCGCACAGGCGGGAACCGGCCGCATTCCCACTGATCAGGACAAGTTGCCCAAAGGCGTGCAGGCCACTGCCGCCGTCGCCAGCCAATGCTTTGCCTGCCACGGCCCCGCAGGCCACAGCCAGAATGAGGAATGGCCCAATCTCGCAGGCCAAAAGCAAAGCTATTTGCTGCAGCAGCTCAAGGACTTCAAATCGGGCACGCGTAAGCACCCGATGATGGACCCCATCGTCAAGCTGCTCAGCGATGCCGATCTGAAAAAGCTGGCCGACCATTTCAGCGCCCAGCCTGCCGTCAAGCCCCGCCACCCGCTAGCGGCCAATGCTGCAGCCCCCGCCGCAGCCGCCACCTGCATGGCCTGCCACGACAACGCCGCCCTGCCCACCGAGCCTTTCCTGCACGGCCAGCAAGCCGCGTACATGGAGTCGCAGATTCGCGCCTTCCGCGCCGGTACGCGCAAGAACGCGGTGATGGAACCCATGGTCAAGCAGCTCAGCGACAGCGACATCAAGGCCTTGGCCGAACATTTCAGCCGCCTGGCTCCTGTTGCACCAGCAACCTCTGCCGCCAAGAAATAAGCCAGATACGGAGACCCCACCATGATGAACAACAACCATGTTTTCCGCCGCACGCTGCTCAAGGCTGCCAGTCTTCTGGGAGCAGGCAGCACAGGTCTGCTGAGCATGGGCAGCGCACTGGCCAAGACTGTCCAGACGACAAGCAGCGCACGCCCCGCAGCGCTGGCCCATTTCAAGGGCGAGATCATCACCCGCAGCGACTCGCGCTATCTGGGTTGGTTCTGGGCCATGAGCTGGTACCGCATCAAGCCCAACACCTTCCCCAGCATGTTTGCCCGCCCCACCAGCCGCGAGGACCTGGCACTGCTGATGGCCTATGCCAACCAGACCCAAACCCGTGTGGTGGCGCGCAGCTCGGGCCACAACATCTCCAACCCCGTGCTGGCACAGGACGCCATCACCGTCGATATGTCACTGTTTGACGAGATTGGTGAGATCGACGTGGCCAGCAAGACCCTGTGGGCCGGCCCCGGCGTGTTCAGCGAGCCGCTGAATAAGGCCTTGTATGCCAAAGGTCTGGCCTTCCCTTCCGCCCACACCGGCTTTGTGACGATTGGCGGCTATCTGCTGGGCGGCGGCATGGGCTGGAATATGCCTGCCTGGGGCATGGGCTGCGGCTCGGTGCTGGCCGCCGAAGTGATGCTGGCCGACGGCAAGATCGTCACCGCGTCTGCGACGGAGAATACCGACCTGTACTGGGCGCTGCGCGGCGTGGGCCCGGGCTTTTTTGGTCTGGTGCTGCGCTACAAGCTGCAGGCCCATGCCGCACCCAAGATCGTCAAGAACACCTTCTTCTACACGCTGGACCAACTCGACAAGGCCGTGCCCGCGTTTCTGGCGCTGCTGCCCGCCAGCAAGAACCGCTCCGAAGTGCTGGGAGCCATGGGCATGTTCAACCCGCCCGGCACGCCCAAGGACAAGGAAACCTGGCACTGGGCCGTGAATGTGTTCTCGTACGGCGCGACGGAAAAAGACGCGCAGGAAGCCGCCAAGGTCTTCACCCAGAGCGATGTGGGCAAGCATGCCACCTGGAGCAAGGCCGAAAGCCAGCCCCTGGGCTATCTGGACCTGTACAGCCAGTTGGCGACTGACTTCTACAGCGAGTTCCGCACCAGCGAAGTGGCGCTGTTTACCGATGATCCAACCCAGGTGCTCAAAAAGCTTGGCGCCAGGCTCAAGGCCAAGGCCCTCGACCCGCGCTCCTTTGGTTTCTCCGTGCTGGGTTGCAACCCTACCGTGCTCGAGCCCTGCAGCTTTACCTACAAGGCAGACCACTACGTGTCCTGGTATCTGATCGGCACCACCAACGACGATGTGAAGAAGAACTACGCGCTGATGGACGAGCTTTACCAAGAGCTCAAGCCGCTGATCAAGGGCTACTACATCAACGAGATCGATCTGACGCATTTCCCGCACATGGCGCGCGAATGCTTCTCGGATGACAAGTGGAAAAAGCTGCACGCCGTGCGCAAGCAGTACGACCCCAACAAGCGCTTTGTCAGCTATCTGGACGCCTGAATTGCCACCCGCGCCAATGCTCTGCCATGGGTGCGGGTAGGCACAAGCTCAATACCCAAACATCTAAGCCGTTTTTCTTTGAACGATCGGAGTTTTTATTCGTTTTCATTAGGGAGCGTCCTCTCTAACCTTCGATGTCTTCAACACAACATCCAAGGTCAGAATCATGGGAACCCGCCGCGACGCGATTGGCAAGCTTCTCTCCATCAGTGCAGCCTCACTGGGCCTCGCGGCCTGCTCTCGCTCGGAAAACACGGCCAGCACGCAAACCGCCAAGGCAGATACGGGCAGCGGCAAGATCGTGCCGTTCAACTATCCGGACAATCCTTCGTTTGACCTGATCTATCTGGCCGATCGCCTGGGCTACTTTGAAGGCACATCCACGCGCCCCAACTATGTGGGCAAGGTCGCTGCGCCGCAGATCATTCCGCTGGTGGGCACGGGCGATATTCACTTTGGCGCACGCATGGTGCCGCTGGTCATCTCGGCCATTGCCGCGGGGGCCGACATGAAGGTGATTGCCGCTGGCAGCAAGACACTGCAGGAAGCGCCGCACATGAAGTACTTTGTGCGCAAGGACTCCAGCATCCGCACGCCCAAGGACCTGGAAGGCAAGACGATTGGCTTCAACAGCTTTGGCGCCTGCGCCGAATTTGTCTCCAAGACCTACTTCCGCGAGCATGGCGCGGATGTGAGCAAGATCAATTTTCTGGTCGTGCCCGACAACCAGGGCGAGCAGGCCGTACTGGGTAAAAACGTGGATCTGGCCATCATCCACCCTCCGCATTCCGGCGGTGCCGAAGCCAACCCGGAACTGCTGCGCCTGTGGAGCGACTATGACCTGGACAAAGGTCTGGGTGGCATGGCACCTTACAGCGTCAACGGCAAGTTTGCGCGTGAGAACCCGCAGGTCGTGCGCGATGTGGTCACCGCCATTGCCAAGGCCGGCAACTGGGTCAACGCCAACACCGAAGAAGCGCGCCGCTACACCGCAGAGCGCCTGGGTATGGACCTCAAGCATGTGGAGCGCTACGCCTACGTCGATGACCAGATCATTACCGAGCCGCCCATTCAGTACTACATCGATGTGCTGGAACGCGAAGGCAAGCTGCAGCCCGGCAAGGTGGCCGTCAAGGACGTGTACACCAACGATTTCAACCCGTTTGCCAAGGCTGCGTCCAAGGGATCGGCGGCATGACGGTAAGCCCGGCTATCAAGATTCAGGCGCGCGATGTGCGCATGGATTTCTCCATCGCAGACGACAAGGGCCGCAAGCGCCAGATCAGCGCTCTGCAGGACTTCGACTTAGACATTCGCGAGGGCGAATTCTTCACGATTCTGGGCCCGTCCGGCTGCGGCAAATCGACGTTTTTGAACGTGCTTGCGGGCCTGGCGCGCAAGACCGGCGGCAGCATCGATATCGACGGCCAGCCCGCCAGCGGCATCAATCAGCATCAGGGCGTGGTGTTTCAAGGCTATGCGCTGTTTCCGTGGCGCACGGTGCTGCAGAACATTGAAGTTGGGTTGGAAATTCGCCGCGTTCCCAAACGCGAGCGCCGCGAAACCGCCGAGCATTTTCTGAATCTGGTCGGACTGGACGGATTTGGTCACCGCTACCCGCATGAGCTGTCCGGCGGCATGCGCCAGCGCGTGGCCATTGCACGGTCTCTGGCCTACTCGCCCAGCCTGCTGCTGATGGACGAGCCTTTTGCCGCGCTGGATGCGCAGACGCGCGAGATTTTGCAGTCCGAGTTGCTGCGCATCTGGGAGCAGCACAAGACCACGATTGTCTTTATCACCCACAGTCTGGATGAAGCGATTTATCTGTCTGATCGCATTGCCGTGATGACGCACCGCCCCGGCCGCATCAAGTCGATTCTCGATGTAGAACTGGCCCGCCCGCGCCCCGCAGAAATTCGCCACTCACCGGCCTTTGTGCACCTACGCGAACAGGCCTGGGACATTCTGCGCGACGAGGTTGCTTTTGCCAGCGGCCACCGCCAGCAACCGCTTGCGCCATTGACGCCCACCGCCCCCGATTACTCCCCGGTTTTGCGAGGATTTGCCCTATGAACCAGCTGGCTGCCCCCGCCTCTCTTTCTGCACCTGCACAAAACGTCCCCCGCAGCGCCTTGGCCAAAATTTCATGGAAATTTGGCCTCAAGTCCTTAGAAAAATTGGCTTGCTTGCTATTGTTTTTTGCGCTGTGGGAATTTCTGCCACGCGCAGGCATTGTCAGCGCTGCATTCCTGAGCCCGCCCAGTGATGTGTTTGCCGCCATTGTCAAACTGGTACAGACCGACCAGCTCAACAAGCACATCATTGCCAGCCTGCAGCGTTCTCTGGCGGGGCTGACATTGGCTGTTTTTTTTGGCGTTGGTCTCGGTCTTATGATGGGCGTGGTGCGCCGCTTTGAAGCCTTTGTGGACCCGCTGCTGCAGCTGTTCAGACAGGTCTCCGCACTGGCGCTGTTCCCCGTCTTTTTGCTGTTCTTCGGCATTGGCGAGGCATCGAAGATCGCCATCATTTTCTGGGCCGCTTTCTGGCCTGTGCTGCTCAACACCATCAGCGGCGTCAAGCAGGTGGAAAAGCTGCTGATTCACTCGGCCCTGTCCATGGGTGCTTCGCGCCAATTCATCTTCTTCAAGGTCATCTTGCCTGCGGCTGCACCCTCGATATTTACCGGCATACGCCTTGCCGGTGCCTACTCCATTACGGCGCTGGTCGCTGCTGAAATGATTGGCTCGCACGCCGGGCTGGGCTTTCTCACGCTGAACTCGCAGGAGATTTTCCAGATTCCCAGCATGTATGCAGGCATTGTGTTGCTGGCAGTGCTCGGCCTGGCGCTCAACTATGTGCTGGCCTTGCTGGAAAAGCGGCTGACGCGCTGGCGCAGCGGCCTTGAGTTTCACGAGTAAGCCATGGGCTCAAACAGCTTGTCCATCACCTGCCATGTCTGCGATACCAGCGACGGCAAACGCAGCGGCACCAGCAAGCTCCTTGTAAGCGGCGCTGTGGCCGCCGCCATGGCGCTTGCGCTGCTGTGGCCCTCCATACCTTTTTCTGCCACCAATGCAGCGCCCGGCCCCGTGCTGCAGCAAGCCCAGCAGCGCGGCGTGCTCAAGGTGGCTTTGCGCAGCTATTCGCGCCCATCGCTGCCGGGCGAGCCCTTGCCGCCAGAGCCCGACAGTTTTGACTGGACGCTGGCGCAATGGCTGGGCCAGCAACTGCAAATCAAGGTTGAAGCCGTGCCCACCAATGAAGCCGATGTGGTGCTCAGCGGCATCACTGAAGAGCAACTCGCGGCGGATCAACAAACGCCCAGCGGCTATGCCGATGAGGCACTGCAACTGGTGGCTCTCAAAAAGCAGTTGCCGCAGTGGCAGGGCATTGCACCCGGTGGCTGGCATTTGCTTTTGCCAGCATTTCTGAAAAGCGATGCTGCATCGCCAACGGTCTGCGCAGGCACCGGTGTGGTGTCTGCAGCAGCGCTTCAACGCCGTGGCTTGCGGCCACAGATTGCGCCATCGGCCATTCATGCCGTCAGTGATTTTCTGGCTGGCAAATGCGATCTGCTGGCCGAGTCGCCCGCTACGCTGGACCGCCTGCTGACGCAGGACAGCTGGCGTTTTTACGCACGCCTCGGCGGCCATTTTTCCACTCAGGGCAAAGCGCATATCACTCTGCGTGCGCCCGACTCTCAATCCCAGCAGTGGCTGCAACAGACCCTGCGCCAGTGGCGCAGCAGCGGCCAGCAGCAACGCGCTCTTGCCAGCCGTGTCAGCACGATTGCGCTGGAAGCCTCGCTGCTGGAAGACGGCGCCATCTGCCATTGATACATCGACCCATGTTTTCCTCTGACTTCACCGACGTTCTTGCCACGCTTGAAAAAACCGCTGTGGCCCGCGACCGCCAGGGCGGCCATGCTGCGCATGAAAAAAAGCTGCTGCGCGATGCAGGGCTGCTGCGTCTGGCCATTCCTGCCCAGCATGGCGGCAACGAGCTGAGCTGGCCCGATGTGTACCGCCATGTGCGGGCGCTGGCCGCTGTGGATAGCGCTCTGGCCCATGTGCTGGCCTTTCATCAACTGCAGGTGGCCACGGTGCTGATCTATGGCTCGCCGCAGCAGCAGCGCCAATGGCTGCGCCGTACCATTGATGAAAACGGCTGGTGGGGCAATGCGCTGAACCCGCGCGATACCCGGCTGCAGGCGCATACCAGCAACGCTGCGGCACAGGGCTATGAACTCAATGGCGCCAAAGGCTTTTGCTCGGGCACGCGCGGCTCCAGCTATCTGACGGTCTCTGCGCGCGTGGAAGGGCATTCCCAGCCCGTGCTGGGTCTGCTGGAAACCAATGCACCGGGCATTGTGGTCAAGGACGACTGGAACCCCATGGGACAGCGCCAGACCGATAGCGGCTCCGTACAGTTCACCCAGGTCAGCCTGCCGCTCAGTGCCGTGATGCGCGATGAGAACGCAGCGACCACCGCCTTTCACACGCTGCGCAACTGCCTGGCGCAACTGGTACTGGTCAATCTGTTTGTGGGCGTGGCGCAAGGCGCACGCAAGCAGGCGCGCGACTATGCGCTGGCCCATGTGAAGCCGTGGATGGGGTCGAGCGTGGAACGCGCAACCGATGACCCTTATCTGCTGCGCCGCATGGGCGAGATGCAGGCCCAGATTTCAAGCGCGGCACAGATGGCGGACCATGCGGCCAATCAGGTGCAGAAAGCCTGGTTGCGCGGAGAAAACCTGACGCCCGCAGAACGCGCCGAAGTGGCGATTGCCGTGTTTGAAGCCAAGGTCATTGCCCATCGCTGCACGCTGTTTGCCACGCAGGAAATGTTTGACGTGGTGGGCTCGCGCGGCACCCATGCCGATCTGGGTTTTGATCGTTTCTGGCGCAATGTGCGCACCCATACGCTGCATGACCCACTGGACTACAAGCTGCAGGCGCTGGGCCGCTGGGCCGTGTATGACGAAGAGCCTTCGGCGCTGAACTACAACTGAGGTACAGGCATAAAAAATCCGGGCAGTGCCCGGATTTTTGTTGATGCTGATCGTTGATCAGAAGCGGTAGCCAATGGCGACTGCAAACACATCGGGGTCCAGCTTGGTCTTGATGCTCTGGCCCGAGGACAGGTGAATCGTCGTCTTCAAAAAGCTCTTGGCATAGGACGCATCCACAAACCAGCGCTCGTTGAAGTTATAGACAAAGCCCAGCTGCGCCAGCGCGCCGAACTTTCTATCCACCTTGGCTGTGGTCGGATGAGCCAATGTGCCGCCAGTCAGGCCGTTGAGCGTGGCGGTGGTCTTCTCGCCATAGAAATAGGCGTAGGTCACGCCCAAAGCCACATAGGGGCGGAACGCGGCATTGGCCTCGTTGAAACGATACTGCAGCAGCACGGTTGCGGGAAGAACCTTGGTGCTTCCCAGCTTGCCCACACCGTCAATCGCACCCGCGCCGACCAGATCGTGCTTGAACGGTGTTGCCAGCGGCACATCAATGGCGATGTTGTCGGTCACCATGTAGTTGATGCCGCCCGACAGCTGTGTGCTGTCCTTGGCATCTACCTTGGTATTGGGGAAGGACGGGGCAGACAGGTTGCCACTGCTCACGTCGGGCGACAGATTCATCACCCCCACGCGTGCCGACCAAGTACCTGCCGACTGGGCGCTGGCCACGCCACAAATTGCCAGCGCGGCTGCTCCTGCAGCGATCCGCAATGTGTTTTTCATAGATTGCCTCCTGTTTTTCTAGTTGCGGATTCGGTTTACAGCCAGCCTTTTTGACCCAGCGTGCGCGACACCAGTTGGCTCATCTGCTGATAGCCATACGGTGTGGGATGGAAGTCATTGGCAAACACATAGCTCTTCCACCAGTCCGCGCTGGTTTCACCCTTGGGAATACTCGCCGACAGCTGATCTGCAGTGCAGTACTGGATGTTGGCGTTGGCGTTCTCGCTCAGCAAACCGCAGGCCGCCACCGTGGAGTTGGTGAAGTTGTACTGGGCAGGATTGCCGATCTGGCCCTTGAACTCGGTGTAGAAATCCACCACCGCAATACGGCCCTCGTCTTTGGTTGCTGCGCTCAGCGTGGCATTGAAAGCATTCACCCAGCCATCCAGCAGCGCACCTGCTTGCGCAGAAGCTGCTGCCCCCGACGACTGTGCAATGCCTGCAAGAACCTTGGTGAACTTCGGCGTCATGGAGATCGCTGGAATATTCAGAATGGTCACGCGTGTCGCGCCCTTGGCCAGCAGGTTTGTCTGCACAGATGCCGTGAGCTTCTTCGCCAGTGTCTGCATATACAGACCACCCGCCTGTACCAGACCTTCACTGCCCTTGGCCAGCAATGGACCCAGCGCCGCTGCCTCGATCTGGGTCAGCAAAAAGGTCTGCAATGGCACGATGGCCGTCGCTTGCGGCACACCCGCAGCCACCTTGGCCTGGTAGGTCAGCACCTGCGTGATCAGGTCGGCAGCATCGTTGGCTCCGCCATCGATCAGGATCAGATCATCTGCAGTCACGCCGGCCGCACCCGCATCCTTGATCTGGTTGAGGATGGACATGGCGGTTGCGGCTGCCGCCCCCTGAGGGCTGAACGTGGCACCGCCCACCGCGTAGTTGGTGCAGCTGGCCGTTGCCACGGCCATGGTCGGGCCGTAGTGCGGGCACAGCGTGGTGTTGTACAGGCCTGCAATGCGTTCTGGCCAGATCTGATAGGCCTTGCCCGTGGTCGGGTCGTTGCCCTGCACCGTGAACTTGAAGCCGAACGTGCCGCTGTCCGAGAGGCTGTCGCCCATGACCCGGACCGTAGTCACCTTGGCCTTGGGAGTGGTATCTGCACCGCCACCGCCGCCGCAGGCGGCCAGCAGCCCAGCAGTTGCCAATGCGGCAGCCAGAAGTTTGAATTTGTTTGCCAAGATGAAGTCCTCCACCGTGTTGTGAATAGCACGACCGTGCTTTTATCGGTAGAGTCATCCTAGCGACACTGAGCTACAGGGATGTATCGGGCAAGTACTGATAGGCAGCCAGTTTTACGCAGTTTTCTGCACTGCAAAAACTTCCTGTTGCAGCCAAGCATGCGCCTTCGCCGGATACTGGCTCCCAAGCTCCGGGGAAACTTCATGCGCTTTGCATTTCCATCCAAACCGCTTTCTGTGCTGATGGCCGCCGTGCTGCTGGTGGCATGCGTCTCCAGCGCGCCATCAACACCGCAGGCCGTTGATGAGGTCAGCCCCAGAACGGAAAAAGAAATCGTGGATGCCGCCTGGATGGATATCGATTTCCGGCACGAACTCAAGAGCGCTGTGCAATGCCAGGATGTGGGCATTCTGGTCACGACGCGCGGCTATGCCGAGGGGGAGGATGTGAATGTGACGCTGGGCGTGAAAAATGGCAGCAAGGATCATGACGTCAAGCTGCACGCCAAGGTCGATGCTGATGGCAAGGCCCGTGTGCGCTGGCCCGCCATGGGCTGTGTGGACCATATGCCCACACCGTTGATCGAGCAGGTGACACAGAGTCAGAAGTCTGAGGCCACGGACCCGGCACCCGGCAAAACATCCCGCCCCGTCAAAAACAGAGTCCCTGTGGACTACAGCTCGCCGGTTACCACCCCGGCCGAGCCGCCACTTTCCAGGTAAGCCTGATTACTGCGCTGCTGCCCAGTCCACCAGCGCTTCCCAGGCCGTGCGCGCCGCCGCGGCATTGGCATGGTTGGCCATGGCTACCAGCACATAGCGGCGGCCGCTGACCCCATCCACATAGCCCGCCAGCGCGGCAGAGTCACGCAGCGTGCCGGTCTTGAGGTGGGCTGCGCCTGCCGATTTGCTGCGGCTGCGGCGCAGCGTGCCATCTACGCCGACGATGGGCATGGAGGCCACAAACTCCGGCATGACGGGTGAAACCCAGGCGTTCTGCAGCATCTGAGCCAATGCGTTGGCGGTGATGCTGGCATTGCGGCTCAGGCCGGCACCGTTGTCCACCACGGGCTGCTCGGCCGCGCCCCAGCGCGATTGCCACCACTGGGCCAGCACCTGGCGCGAGTTCTCGAAATTGGCCACACCTGTGCGCTGCATTCCCATGGTGAGAAACACATGCTGGGCCATGATGTTGTTGCTGTACTTGTTGATGTCGCGCACCACTTCGGACAGCGAGGGCGATTCGCTCTGGAACGCGGGCTGCAGGCCCTGCGGCACGGCGCCATCGCGCACCGCGCCCGTGAGCTTGCCGCCCAGATCACGCCACATGCCTTCAATGGCCTTGGCCGCAAACTGATCGGGCTGGGCCGGGGCGATGGACCAGCTCTTGTCGCCGCAGCTGGCCGGGTAGCTGCCGGTAAAAGCAATGCGCTGCGGGTTGTTCATGTCCAGCTGCATCTTGGCGCGCCAGTCACCACAATCAGAATTCGTAGCTGCTAGTGCCAAGGTTGTTTGGTTTTCCATGCCAAACATAGGTGGATCGTACTGAATACGTGCAACACCAGCTCCTGCATCAGGAGCAATATTCAATGCCACCGCCTTGTAGTTGATGAGCAGCGCATCGGGCGATGCGTTGTAGGGCCGCCAGGGCTCGTTATCAAAGCTGGCCGCATCATGGGCGGGCAGCTGAAAAGCGCTGCGGTCCAAAATGATGTCGCCCACGATGACCTTCACGCCCATCCCCTGCAGGCGGCGCAGCATCAGCCACAGGCGCTCCAGCACCAGCTTGGGGTCGCCCTGGCCCTGAATATAGAGATTGCCGCGCAGCGCGCCATCGACCACCGGGCCGCCCAGGTAAACCGGCGTGCGCCAGACATAGGCCGGGCCGAGTTGGTCGAGCGCCGCATAGGTCGTTACCAGCTTCATGACCGAAGCCGGGTTCATGGGCTGGTGCGTGCGCCAGGCCAGGCGCGGGGCCGATTTGCCGTCCACATCCATGACCATCAGCGACACGGCTTCGCGCGGAATCTTGGCGCGCTGCAGGGCTGATTCGACAGCCTGCGGAATGCGCGTATCAGCGGACTGCGCCTGAGCGAACGAGGTCTGTGTCAGCAGCGCCAGCAGGGGCGCGCTCAGCACGGTCAGGGATTTGCGGAGAAGGGACTTGGTCAGCAGCATGGAGGTGGAGTCTACGCTGGCCCCGGACATTGCCAGCGCCAGCGGCAAGGTAGCGGCAGGCATCCGATAATGTCAGGCTTGACCAGCCGCACGCTGCGGCGCAGTTTGCGCTTTGCCCATGAGGGCCGGCGCCCAGCCCACCATGAATCTTCTAGCCCTAGACACCAGCACCGATACCCTGTTTGTGGCCGTCCAGCGTGACGACGCCATCTGGCAGTACAGCGGGCCGGGCTCGCAGCAGTCTTCGTCCCAGTTGCTGCCCGCAGTACGGCGCCTGATGCAGGAGGCTGGACTCGATTTCAAACAGCTGGATGCTGTCGTTTTTGGACGCGGCCCCGGCTCATTTACTGGGCTGCGCACCGCTTGCGCCATTACCCAGGGGCTGGCGTTTGCCGCCAAGGTGCCCGTGCTGCCGGTGGACACGTTGCTGGCCGTGGCCGAGGAAGCCCGCCATCTGCATGGCTGCACCGAAGTGGAAGCCGTGCTCGATGCCCGCATGCACGAGGTCTATCACGCCAGCTTCCGCTATGAGGACGGTGCATGGACTGCGCCCGAAGACTTTGGCCTGTGCGCCCCCGAGGCGCTGCAGGTTACCGCAGGCCTGACCGTGGCGGGCAATGCCCAGAGCGTCTACCCCGAGCTGCTGGCACCCGCTGCCGCGCATGTGCAGGCCATGCCCACGGCCACGGCCATGCTGCGCCTGGCCCCTGCGCTGTTGGCAAAAGGCTGCGCCGTGCCCGCCGAGCAGGCGCTGCCACGCTATATCCGCGATAAAGTGGCAAAAACCACGGCCGAGCGCGAGGCGGAAAAAGCCGCTGCCGCAGCGGCCCTGCCCGCCGCCACTGACCACGCCGCTCAATGACCTCATCCAGCAGCTCCGCACTGCCCCACACCGAAGCCGCCGCAGACGATGCGGCATCTTTGGTTCATTTCGAGCCACTGTCAGCGTTGTGGTTGGACACTTTGCTCCCAATCGAGGAGCAAGCCTATGTCCACCCCTGGACGCGCGGCAACTTTCAGGACGCCATGGTGGCCGGGTATGAGACGCAGTTGCTGGTCGATGCCAATCACCAGTTGCTGGGCTACTTTGTCGCCATGTCCGTGCTCGATGAAGTGCATCTGCTCAATATCACCGTCAGCCCCGCGCACCAGCGCCAGGGCTGGGCGCGCGTGCTGCTCGACGCGCTGGCCCTGTGGGCGCGCGGCAAAAATGCGCAGTGGATCTGGCTGGAAGTGCGCCAAAGCAATGAGCGCGCCCGCGAGGTCTATGTCAAGCACGGCTTCAGCGAAGTCGGCCTGCGCAAGAACTACTACCCCAACCCCAACGGCCCGCGCGAAAACGCGGTGCTCATGAGTCTGAAGCTATGGCCCTGAATCTGGATACACGCCAACGGGCCATGCTGGAGGCCATGGGCATTACCGTCTGGCTGCCCGAGCCAGTGGAAATGCTGGCGGCACCCTCGCCTGTCGCTGCCGAGCCAGAGCCTGCACAGCGTGCCGCAGAACCTTCGCCAGTCCTGCGTGCTGAGCCTGCGGCACCGGTTCAGGCTCCTGTTCAAGCTCCCGCGCCGCAGGTGACGGTAGCGCCAGCGCCTCAGCCGACACCAGCGCGCCCTGCGCCCGCTCCAGCTCCGGCTCCCGTGCTGTCCAGCCACACCCGTGGCGAGTCCCATCCTTTTGTGCAGCAACCGGTTGCAGGCCCGGCGGGCGAGCCCGGCCTGGGCTGGACCCTCAGCCCCGCACAGCTGGTCTACCCCCATGCGCCCCAGCATGCACAGCAGGCGGCAGAGCAGGGCGGCTGGCTGATTCTGCTGGAGCCACCAGCCAACCCGGCCCTGATCAGCCCAGCGCAAAAGCCTTCTGCCGACAGCGCGCAGACTGCGCTGCAAGGCGATGCGGCCCGGCTTCTGGACAATATGCTGCGCGCGCTGAATCTGCAGCAAAAGCCGCGCATCTACAGCGCCGCGCTGCACCGTGCGCCGCCCGATGCGGACCTGAGCCATGCCCAGCCGCTGCAACCGGCGCTGGAGGCCGTGCTGCGCGAGCTGCGCCCCGACTGCGTGCTGGTGCTAGGCCTGGCCAGCGCCCGCGCCGTGCTGGGCCGCCATGATGCGCTGGGCCGCCTGCGGGCCGAGCCGCACCGCATTGCGGGCGTGCCCACCGTGGTCAGCTATGACCCCAACTACCTGCTGCGTGCGCCGCAAGCCAAGGCCGGTGCCTGGGCCGATCTGGTGCAGGCGCAAGGCTTTACAAAGTCGGTATGACAGGCACAAGACATGCCCCGCATACCCACTCTCCCATGTCTGCCCTGCACAGCATGTTGCAGTGCAACGTAGCATAATCATCGGCTTCGATTAACTGAAAGACATCTGTGGACAACTATCCCAGTTGGTAGCTTTCAGCTCCCGGTTTGAATGGATGGGGGTTGAAAGCGCCTTCATCCCTGCAAAACCTCAAGAACAACCGGGAGTGAGCTGATGCTCAACATCTTTACGCTGGCCAATGGCCGCCTCGTTCAAGAAGAAATCGAGTCTCTGGCAGACCTCGAACGCTTTCGCCCCATCTGGGTCGATCTGGAATCGCCCACCCTCGAAGAAAAGCGCTGGATCAAGCAGCACTATGAACTGTCCATCCCCGAAGATGCGATGGACGACGACATCGAGGAATCCGCCCGCTTCTACGAAGAAGACAACGGAGAGCTGCATATCCGCAGCGACTTCTTGATTGATGACGTGGAAGACCCCCGCTCGGTGCGCGTGGCCTTCATTCTCAATGAGCACAACCAGAACCTGCGCAGCTGCGGCGTGCTGTTCTCGATTCACGACGAGGACGTGCCCGTGTTCCGCCTGCTGCGCATGCGCGCACGCCGCGCGCCGGGGCTGATTGATGAAGCCAAGGACGTGCTGCTCAAGCTGTTTGACGCGGACGCCGAATACTCCGCCGACACGCTGGAGCGCATTTACGACGATCTGGAAAAGGCCAGCAAGATGGTGCTGTCCGGCGACGTGACCGACGACAAGGCCAAGGAAGTGCTGGGCGCCATTGCCCGCCAGGAAGACTTGAACGGCCGCATCCGCCGCAACGTCATGGACACCCGCCGTGCCGTGAGCTTCATGATGCGAAGCAAGATGCTCAACGCCGAGCAGTTCGAGGAATCGCGCCAGATTCTGCGTGACATCGAGTCGCTGGACAGCCACACGGCTTTCCTCTTCGACAAGATCAACTTCCTGATGGACGCCACCGTCGGCTTCATCAACATCAACCAGAACAAGATCATCAAGATCTTCTCGGTGGCCAGCGTCGCCCTGCTGCCTCCCACGCTGATTGCCAGCGTTTACGGCATGAACTTCAAGGTCATGCCCGAGCTGGAATGGCAGTACGGCTATGTGTATGTGATTGCGCTGATGGTGGCGAGTGCGCTGGGGCCTATGCTTTACTTCCGCAAGCGGGGCTGGTTGAAATAGCCCCCTGAGCGGCTTTGCCGCTTCCCCCCAAGGGGGACGACAGCTTCGCTGCGCGGCGGCGCTTGCTCGCTGTCTCTGGGTTGGGCCTGTGCTCGTTTTAGGCTTTTGCTAGCTGTTTGCACAGGTTTTCGATGACGACTTGCGCGTAGCGGCTGGCGATGCTGTGTACAAACTTGGGAAAGTCCACATGCGCTGCGTCGTCGGCGCGGTCGGAGATGCTGCGCATGGCGGCGAAGGGCAGGTCGTAGTCGGCGCAGACCTGGGCGATAGCTGCGCCTTCCATTTCCACGGCCAGCGGCTGCAGATCGGCCTGCTCCAGCCCCTTGCGCAGATTGGCGGATTCTTCCACCCCTGAAACAAAGCGGTCGCCACTGACGATCAGGCCTTGGTGCATGCGCGGTGCGGGCAGGGCCAAGGTGGCCGTCCACGCCGCAGCCAGGCTCTGCACACATTGCTGCACGGCCAGCGCCAGCTTGTGCGTCAGCGCCTCATCACAGGCAAACACACTGCGGCCATAGCCGGGCATCTCGTAGCGCGGGAATAGCGGCGATGCGTCCATATCGTGCTGCACATAGCTACGCGCCACGACTACATCGCCCACATGCACGTCGGCACCCAGCCCGCCTGCCACGCCTGTAAACACAATGGCTTGCGCATTCAGGCGCTCGATCAGCACCGTGGCCGTTGTTGCAGCTGCCACCTTGCCAATACCGGACAGGGCGCAGACCACCTGCACACCATGCAGTGTTCCGCGCCAGAATCTACGTCCTGCATACGATAGCTGCTGCGCATTCTGTAGCAAAT
This sequence comes from Comamonas testosteroni, assembly GCF_003569915.1. GTDB lineage: Bacteria > Pseudomonadota > Gammaproteobacteria > Burkholderiales > Burkholderiaceae_C > Comamonas > Comamonas testosteroni_D. The sequence goes on from NZ_KZ984450.1 coordinate 28,902, forward strand.
CAACCAAGCCCTGCTGCTCTTCAGGCAGGGCGCTCAAAATGGCAATCGTCATGGGAAAGCTGCAGTCCGGTCAGTCACAAAGCGCGTATTGTGCCGCTCGCCGCAAGACACAAAAAAGGAGCGCCTATGCGCTCCTGTGAACTCGCCTTGGAAGACAAGATGAAAACTGTGGAACTCCTGAACCTATGCGTCGCGCAGTTCGCGGCGCAAAATCTTGCCCACCGGTGTCTTGGGCAAATCGGTGCGGAAGACGATGTGACGTGGGCGCTTGTAACCGGTGAGGTTGGCGTGGCAGTAATCGCGCACGGCCTGCTCGGTCAATGAAGGATCTTTCTTGACGATGATGAGCTTGATGGCCTCGCCGGACTTTTCATCGGGCACACCGACCACGGCGCATTCGAGCACGCCAGGGCAGTTGGAGACCACGTCTTCCACTTCGTTGGGATAGACGTTAAAGCCGCTGACGATGACCATGTCTTTCTTGCGATCGACGATCTTGACGTAGCCACGCTCGTCCATGGTGCCGATGTCGCCGGTCAGGAAGTAGCCGTCCGCCGTCATGCTCTTGGCGGTTTCGTCGGGGCGCTGCCAGTAGCCTGCCATGACCTGCGGGCCCAGCACGGCCACTTCACCGGGCTGACCCAGCTCCGTGACATCCTTGCCTTCGTTGTCCACCAGCTTCACATAGGTGCTGGGCAGGGGCACGCCAATGGTGCCGGAATAGGCCGTGGCGGTCACCGGGTTGCAGGTGACCGAGGGGCTGGTTTCCGACAGGCCATAGCCTTCGCAGATAGGGCAGCCGGTCTTCTTGAGCCACAGCTCGGCCACGGCGCTTTGCACGGCCATGCCGCCGCCCACCGAGACCTTGAGGTGCGACCAGTCCACGGTGTTGAAATCAGGGTGGTTGGCGAGGCCATTGAACAGCGTGTTCACCGCCGGGAAGCTGTGGAAGCGATGCTTGGACAGCTCCTTGAGCGTGGCCGCCAGATCACGTGGATTGGGGATGAGCACGGTTTTGCCACCGGTGCGCATGCTCAGCATCATGTTCACCGTGAACGCGAAGATGTGATAGAGCGGCAGCGCGCAGATGCTGGTGGGCTGCTCGCCCGCAGGCACCTTGCTCATGGCGGGCTGGTTCCAGGCTTCGGACTGCAGCACGTTGGCAATGATGTTCTTGTGCTGCAGCACGGCACCCTTGCTCACGCCGGTGGTGCCGCCCGTGTATTGCAGCAGCGCCATGTCGTCGGGCTTGATGGAGGGGGCCGAGAAGCTGGCACTGCGGCCCTTGGCCAGTGCATCGTTGAAGCGCACGGCACCCGGCAGATTGAAGGCCGGCACCATTTTTTTGACGTTGCGCACCACAAAGTTGACGATGGCCCCCTTGAGCAGGCCCAACTCGTCGCCCATGGCGCACAGCACGATGTGCTTGATGGCGCTGCCGCGCATGCCGTCTTCCAGCGTCTTGGCAAAGTTCTCGATGATGACGATGGCCTTGGCACCCGAGTCCTTGAGCTGATGCTCCAGTTCACGCGCCGTGTACAGCGGGTTGACGTTGACCAGCACAAAGCCTGCACGCAGCACGGCGGCCACGGCCACCGGGTATTGGGGCACGTTGGGCATCATCAGCGCCACGCGGTCGCCGCGCTCCAGGCCCAGGCTTTGCAGATAGGCGGCAAAGACCTTGCTTTGCGCATCGACCTGGGCGAAGGTCAGCTCCTTGCCCATAAAGGAGTAGGCCACCTTGTTCGCATGTTTGGTGAAGGCTTCCTCCATCAAAGCCACCAGCGATGGGTACTGCGATGCATCAATGTCCGCAGGAACTCCCTCAGGATACGCACTCAGCCAAGGACGGTCACTCATTCTTTTCGTCTCCGCTTATCGTCTAATCAGACTATTCTCATAAAAAGCACGACCGTTCGATACTGTAGTAACCCTAGGACACAGATCCGGTTACCTAGGCGACAGCTGATACCTCCAACAGAGCATAGAAAAAGCCCGCAGGGCGAACCTTGCGGGCTTTTTCAGTGTTTTGAGCTTCCAGTCCCTAAATCATAAGCACTAGTAGCTATCAAAAAGTAGTATTACTTGACCAACTGGGCCAGATCGCCAGCGGCGTACTTCTTGGCCATTTGATCCAGGCTGTAGCCCTTGACCTTGGCGCCCTGGCCTTCGCAACCAAACTCGATGTAGCGTGCCTTGGCCACTTGCTTGGCAGCTTCGCGGGCAGGCTTGAGCCATTCGCGGGCGTCGAACTTGTCGGGGTTCTCGAACATGAACTTGCGCACGGCGCCGGTCATGGCCAGACGGATGTCGGTGTCGATATTGATCTTGCGCACGCCGAACTTGATGGCTTCTTGAATCTCTTCCACGGGCACGCCGTAGGTTTCCTTCATCTTGCCGCCGTACTGGTTGATGATGGCCAGCAGCTCTTGGGGCACGGAGGAAGAACCGTGCATCACCAGGTGGGTGTTGGGGATGCGGGCGTGGATTTCCTTGACGCGGGAGATCGCCAGGATGTCGCCTGTGGGCTTGCGGCTGAACTTGTAAGCGCCGTGGCTGGTGCCGATGGCGATGGCCAGTGCGTCCAGTTGGGTGGCCTTCACGAAGACAGCAGCTTCTTCGGGGTCGGTCAGCATCTGGCTGTGGTCCAGCTTGCCCACGGCGCCGATGCCGTCTTCTTCACCAGCGTCGCCGGTTTCCAGGTTGCCCAGGCAGCCCAGCTCGCCTTCCACGGTGGCGCCAATCTTGTGGGCCATGGCCACGACTTGCTGAGTCACGTCCACGTTGTAGTCAAAGGAAGAAGGGGTCTTGCCGTCGGCCATCAGCGAGCCGTCCATCATCACCGAGCCAAAGCCCAGGTTCAGAGCGCCCTGGCAGATGTCGGGCGTGGTGCCGTGGTCCTGGTGCATCACCAGGGGGATATGGGGGTACTGCTCGGCAGCAGCCTGGATCAGGTGTTTGATGAAGGGTTCACCGGCGTACTTGCGGGCGCCAGCGCTGGCCTGCAGGATCACGGGCGCGCCGACTTCGTCAGCCGCCGACATCACGGCCTGAACTTGTTCCAGGTTGTTCACGTTGAAGGCGGGGATGCCATAGCCGTTTTCAGCAGCATGGTCCAGCATTTCGCGCATCGAGATCAAAGGCATGGTGGGTTCCGTTCAAAGTTTTGAGAGGCAACGCCCCGGCGTGCGCCGCACAACAGCTGTGGCCTGGGGAAAAGTCCAGCGGCCACCCCTCGGTAACCGCTTAGTAACCGGCTATTTTAACCAGCTGACGGAATTTCCATGCGATAGCAGGTGGTGAAGCCTTGTGGCGCATCAACTTCGGCAAAGCGTCCTCCATGCACCTGCAGCACGCGCCTGACGATTTCATGGCCCAGGTGCAGGCTGTCCACGGGCGGCACATGCTGCCGCGCAGCATCCCGCCTGCCGTCATCGCAGACCTGCACCCAGCTCACACCCTGGGCGCTGTCCACACCGGCCTGAACCTCGATCTGCGTGCCTGTGGGCGTGTGGCGAATGGCGTTCTCCACCAGGTTGCGCATGGCGGACTCCAGCAGCAGTGCATTGCCGCGCACGGGCAGCTCGTCCGGGGCCTCCACGGCCAGGGTATCGTCACGCGCCCAGGCGCTCGGAGCCTGTGCGGCCGTCACATCCCGGGCCACGGCAGCCCAGTTCACCATCTGCATCGGTGTGGCGTCCAGCATGCTGCGCCCGGCCCGGGCCAGCGCCAGCAACTGATCGAGCACATGGCCTGCGTGCAGCGCATCCTTGCCGATACGCTGCAGCGCAGCATGCATGACGGCCTCGTCGCGCAGCCCGGTTTGGGCAGATTCCAGTGCCTGCGCCTGCAGCACGATGGAGGCCAGCGGCGTGCGCAGCTCATGGGCGACTTCATTGGCCAGATTGCGCTCGCGCTCCAGTGCCGCCTGCTGGTGGTCCAGCAAAGTGTTGATGGCATCGACCATGGGAGCCAGCTCGCGCGGCACTTTGGCGCCTGAAAGCCGCTGGTCGAGGCTCAGATCCAGCGCTTCCACCTTCTGCGCCAGCTGGTTCAAAGGGCGCATGCCGCGCCTCAAGGTGATGCCCAGCGCAATCACGATGACCGGCAGCAGCCAGAAGCCCGGCTCCACCATCTGCATGGCAATGTCTTCAGCCAGGCTGTCGCGCTCGGAAATCGCCACCAGCACCGTCACCTTGACGGATCGGTCCTGGCTCCACTGCGTGTAGCTGCGCCAGAGCATGTCTTCGTCAAAAGCGATGGTGGCAAAGCCTTGCTCCAGGTCAAACGCCGGCTGTGGGGCCTGGCCGGTGCGCGAGATCAGCACACCGTCGTCATTCCACAGGAACACGCTCAGCGACTCCTGGTAATCATGGGCCCGCAGGCCCGGCGGAGGCTGCAGCGCCGTGGCCTCCCGGGCAGGCACCTCGTCCTGCACATGCCAATTCAGCACCAGGGCGGCCACACCGGCCAGATGTCCGTCTGTCAGTTCCTCGGCTTCGTGTACCCCGGTCTTGTAGCCCCAAAACACAAAGCTGCCCCAGACCAGCGCCAGCGCGGCCAGCATCCAGGCCAGCAGGTTGCGTTGCAAAGAGCTGCGGCGCCTGCTCTGCGAGCCTTCAGCGTGCATGGCTAGGACTCCTGCGGCATGAAGTAGCCCACGCCGCGCATGGTGATGATGATTTTCTGGCCCAGTTTCTTGCGCAGATGGTGCACATAGACCTCCACGGCATTGCTCTCCACCGCATCGCCCCAGCTGTAGAGGTTTTCTTCGATCTGCGAGCGCGACAGCACGCGCCCGCGCGCCAGCAGCAAGGCCCAGAGCACGGCAAATTCGCGTGGCGAGACTTCGACCAGTTGCCCCGCCTGCTTGATGGTGCGCGCCGCTGGGTCTATTTCCAGATTTCCATGCCGTATCACGGGTGAGGCCTGCCCCACGGCCCGGCGCATCATAGCGCGCAGCCGCGCCTCCAGCTCATCCATGTCAAAAGGCTTGACCAAATAGTCGTCCGCGCCCAGATTCAGCCCTGCCACGCGGTCCTGCACCTGGTCGCGGGCCGTGAGAATCAGCACCGGCGTGGCCGCATCAGGCAGATGCGCCATGCCGGGCCGGGTGATCTGTGCGCGCAGGCGCCGCACCACATCGCTGCCATCGCCGTCGGGCAGGCCCAGGTCCAGCAGCACGGCGTCAAAACGCTCGGTGCTCAGCGCATGCCAGGCATCAGCCACCGTGGCACACACATCCACGGCATAGCCACGCTGCGTGAGGTTGGCACGCAGTCCCGCTGCAATGCCCTCGTTGTCTTCAACCACCAGAATTCGCATGGCTGCATTGTGCGGGGCAATGCCATCCAGGCCGGAGCGCCAGGGCTTGATCAGTTGCTGGGCGTCCACACCCGCAGGTGATATTCCACGATTTATCGAAGGACTGACACTTTCTGACACATATTTCCCCGTACGATGTGCCCCCCACACCGACGCGGCGCATCCATGTTCTTTTTTGACCCTTTCCTGTATGCGCTGCTCAACGCCGACGCGCAGACACATTGGCTCAGCATTCACTGCGCACGCATCCTGTCAGCCTGGCTTCCCAATATCAGCGCAGTGCTGGTCCTGGCTGCACTGGTGTTTGGCTCGCCCGCCGTGCGCCGCACCATGCTGATGCTGCTGCTGTCCATGGCAACGGCCTGGGCCATTGCAAGACTGATCCGCTGGGGCTTTCCGGCACCGCGCCCCTTCCACCTGAATCAGGGCATGCAGTGGATACAGCATGGCGGCCGCGCCAGCTTTCCCAGCATGCATGCCAGCGGCGCGTTTGCGCTGGCCATGGCCATCACCCTCGGCTGTACGCGTCACCGCAAGCTGCTGGTCGCCCTGGCCTGGGCCGCGGCCATTGGCGTGGCCTGGAGCCGCGCACACCTGGGCGTGCACTTCCCTTCGGATCTGATGGCCGGGGCGCTGGTCGGCATCCTCAGCGCCGTGCTGGTCTGGCGGGCCGCCTTCTGGCTGCGCAGCCGCCGCCAGCTGCGCCTGACTCCCCACATCCGACGTGCGCGCCGACGCCTCGCGCCCTGAACACGCGTGTTTAAGCCATCGTTAAGAAGCGCTTTCTAAGGTGAGCGGCATGAATCCGCATGCCCTCTCGATTCCCCGCCTCCTTCCTCGCGAAACCTCCTCTTATCAGCTGCTGTCCTGGACCTTCATCGCTCTGGCCTGTGTTCAGACCTGGGATCTGAGCGGGCTTGACCTGCCCATGGCCCACTGGTTCGGCGGCAGCCAGGGCTTTGCGCTGCAGGATAACTGGTTCATGGTCAATATCGCCCACGAAGGTGCGCGCAAGCTGGCATGGGCCATTGTGCTGGGGCTGAGCCTGATGATCTGGTGGCCTGTGGGGCTGCTGCGCCAGCTGCCCTATGTGCGGCGCGTTCAACTGGTCGTGGGCGCCCTGATCTCGCTGGCCGTCATGGCCGCTCTGAAACGCCTCAGCGCCACCAGTTGCCCCTGGGATCTGGCGGAATTCGGCGGCATCGCCCACTACGTCTCGCACTGGTCCTGGGGCGTGACCGATGGCGGCGGCGGGCACTGCTTTCCCGCCGGCCATGCCTCCGCAGGCTTTGCCTTCATCAGCGGCTATTTCGCGCTGCGCCACGATCTGCCACGCGCCGCGCGCCGCTGGCTGGCCGTGGCCCTGGTCACGGGTTTTGCCCTGGGCCTGGCCCAGCAAATGCGCGGCGCACATTTCATGAGCCACACGCTATGGACGGCCTGGCTGTGCTGGACCAGCGCCTGGCTCTGCGATCTGGCAACCACCTCCTTTGTGCGCTCCGATCAGAACGCCGAGTCCCTTGACTGAGCGCTGCCCATGCTGTTTTTCGATCCTCCCCTCTATCACTTCCTCAACGCCAGCACGCAGCACCCTTTGTGGTGGATACAGACCGCGCGCTTTGCCTCCAACTGGCTGCCCATTCTGTGCGCCCTGCCCGTGGTGACCGCCATGCTGGCTCTGGGCAAAGGCTGGCGGCGCAGCCTGCTGATGGCGCTGCTGGCCATGGCCGTTGCCTGGCTGGCCTGCCGCTTGCTGCGCTGGGGCTTTCCCATGCCCAGGCCCGTGCAACTGGGCATGGGCCATCAATGGATTGCACATGGTTCAAGAGCCAGCTTTCCCAGCATGCATGCGGCGGGTGCTTTCGCGCTGGCCCAGGGCATCAGCCTGGGCGTGGGCCGCCACCGCCGCTGGCTGCTTGTGAGCATCTGGACGCTGGCCAGCAGCGTCGCCCTCAGCCGTGTGGTGCTGGGCGTGCACTTTCCGTCGGACATTCTGGCCGGGCTGCTGGTCGGCATGGGCAGTGCCGTGCTGGTCTGGCGCTGCACCTTGCGCATCAGGAAAGCCCAGCACCGCAGACGCCTGAGCCAGCGTATCCAGCTAAAAATCAGCCAGACGCTATAAAAACAAAAGCTGCCAGCCCATATAGATCATGGACTAGCAGCCTTTTTCTTTGATAAAGCATGCTTCAACTGAGGGACAGCAAGCAAGGGCCTAGGCGGCCCCGCCGCCCCGCAGCGAGGCTGTCGTCCCCCTCCGGCGCAAAGCGCCAGAGAGGGGGAAGCGGCGGGGCCGCCTAGGCAAAGCCGCTCAGGGGGTGTTACTCAACACGACATATTTTCAGCATGTTGGTACCACCAGGCTGCCCCATGGGCTCGCCGCAGGTGATCGCATACACATCGCCAGACTGCACAATGCCGCGCATCAGCAAATGGCCCTTGGCCTGATCGAGAGCCGTGTCGCGGTCGGCGCTGGTGTCCATCAGCAGCGGACGCACATTGCGGTACAGCGCCATCTTGCGCTGGGTGGCCAGACGCGGCGTCAGCGCGTAGATGGGGATGTGAATGCGGTGGCGGCTCATCCACAGGGCGGTGGAGCCGGAATCCGTCATGGCCACAATCGCCTTGGCACCCAGGTGGTGAGCGGTGAACAGTGCGCCAATGGCAATCGCCTGGTCGGTGCGCTTGAACTGGCTGTTGCTGAAGTCGGCATCCTTGACGCGGTCCTCGGCCGCTTCGGCGGCGGCGCAGATCTGGGCCATTTCCATCACGGTTTCCAGCGGGTACTTGCCGGCGGCGGTCTCGGCGCTCAGCATCACGGCGTCGGTGCCGTCCAGCACGGCGTTGGCCACGTCGCTCACCTCGGCGCGGGTGGGCACGGGGTTGGTGATCATGGACTCCATCATCTGCGTGGCGGTGATGACCACCTTGTCCATGTCACGCGCCATCTTGATCATCTTCTTTTGCAGCGCGGGCACGGCAGCGTTGCCCACTTCCACGGCCAGGTCGCCACGGGCGACCATGATGCCGTCGGACACCTTGAGGATTTCTTCCAGGCGCGGAATGGCTTCTGCGCGCTCGATCTTGGCGATCAGGCCGGGCTTGTGGCCGTACTGGGCCGCGGCCACATTGCACAGCTGGCGGGCCATTTCCATGTCGGTAGCGTTCTTGGGGAAGCTCACGGCCACATAGTCGGCCTGGAAGGACATCGCGGTCTTGATGTCTTCCATATCCTTGGCCGTCAGCGCGGGGGCGGTCAGGCCACCGCCTTGCTTGTTGATGCCCTTGTTGTTGGACAGCTCGCCGCCGAGCTTGACGACGGTGTGCACCTCTTCACCGCGCACGGCTTCCACGGTCAGCACGATCAGGCCGTCGTTGAGCAGCAGCACATCGCCGGCCTTCACGTCACGGGGCAGCTCCTTGTAATCAAGGCCCACGCCGTTGATATCACCGGGCTCGGTACGCGATGCGTCGAGCACGAAGCGCGCGCCGGGCTCCAACTGAACCTTGCCTTCGGCAAACTTGCCGACGCGAATCTTGGGGCCTTGCAGGTCAGCCATGATGGCCACTTCGCGGCCAGCGCGCTGGGCCGCTTCACGCACCATGGTGGCGCGATCGATGTGGTCTTGCGCCTTGCCATGGCTGAAGTTCAGGCGCACGACGTTGACGCCTTCGCGCACCATTTGCTCCAGCAGTTGCGGGTCGCTGGAAGCGGGGCCCAATGTTGCGACGATCTTGGTAGCACGAAGAACTTGCATGGAATGTCTCTCTCGCGATGAATGTAATCGGGTTTCAATTCTTGCACGGAAGCGGTTACATGGTGGCATCTTCAGCCGCTTGGCAACGCCGCTGGAGTCTGCCCGAGCAGCTCTTAAACAATAGCTGCATGTCCAATGCTTAATCTTGAAAAACCCATGAAACCGCATCAAAGCCTATACTTTATATAGGCATAAAGCTATCAATAAAAGAGCATCACAGGGAGAAAACGGTGATTTGCCAATCCTCTTGTGCGCTGCATCAAGCCAATCGTTGAAACAGTTTCACCCGGCAGGTTCTGAATGGTTCAGACCAAGCCATGGGACAAGAGATAAGTCACCACATGGGCGAGGATGGCCACTTCCAGCCCATAGCGCCAGAACAGCAGCCCGGCCAGCAAGCCATAGACGATCTCGCACAGCAGCAACTGAGCCAGCACTGCGCCGGACAGCGTGGCCGACAGCGACCAGGCCAGATATACCGGCAGCGTGCCCGCCAGCAAGGCCGTGATGACCACGGCCCACCAGCCCAGCAGCCAGCCGGGGCGACGCTGGACATGACCAAAACCCCGCCACAGCAACCACATCACCAGCGACATGACGCCATAGCGCAGCAACAGCTCGCTCGTGATGCCACCGTACAGCAGCTTGGGCAGCAGCGGCAAGCTGTAGACCGGGTCCACCACGGACAGACTCTCGGGCCAGAACATGACCAGCGTCACCAGCCAGGCCGCGCCGATGATGCCGCCCGCCAGCCCCGGCAGGCTCAGAAAGCGAATGCCCCGCCAGGGCGAGCGGCCCTGCAGCGCGATATTGACCAGTGGCGTGCCCAGGCCCACGCGCTGGCCCAGGGTCACGCCGGCCGCCACGGCCAGCGCCAGCAAGATGCTCAGCCCCACGCCCACCACCCAGCGCGCCAGGGGCAGGGAGTACACCAGCGTCAGGTGCCGCAGCCACTCCGCCTGAATCGAAAACGCCAGCGCCACCACGCCCGGCATGCCCAGCAGCCACAGCGCAAAACCATGCCGCCACGCTTGCTGAGATGCTGGCGTTGCAAGAGGTGTGGTCTTGGCAATGGGGGCGGTCATGGCGGGCCGTCGTGGTGGGTCTGTCCGGGTCAGTCGCGCATCAGCGCTTCGATCTCGTCGGCCTTCACAGGCACGCCGCGGGTGATCAGCTCACAGCCGGCCTCGGTCACCACGGCATCGTCTTCGATGCGGATGCCGATGTTGTGGAACTGCTCGGGCACGCCGGGCGCGGGGCGCACATAGATGCCGGGCTCAATGGTCGTGACCATGCCGGGGCGCAGAATGCGGCTGGGGCGGTTGGCAATGGTTTCGCCCGAGATCGGATCCCGGCGCTCGCTGACCACACCCAGCTCGGTCGGCTCCACATAGCTGCCACAGTCATGCACATCCATGCCCAGCCAGTGGCCGGTGCGGTGCATATAGAACTGGAAGTAGGCGCGCGACTCGATCACGTCCTGCGCCGTGCCGTACTTGGTTTTGTCCAGCAGACCCAAATCCAGCATGCCTTGTGCCAGCACGGCCACGGTGGCGTCATGCGGGTCGTTGAAGCGATTGCCCGCCTTGGTCACGGCAATCGCTGCATCCTGGCTGGCCAAAACCAAGTCATACAGCGCACGCTGTGGGCCTGTGAATTTGCCATCGGCCGGGAAGGTGCGGGTGATATCGCTGGCATAGCTGTCCAGCTCGCAGCCCGCGTCGATCAGCACTAGCTCGCCGGGGCGCACCAGCGCCTTGTCGGCCTGATAGTGCAGCACGCAGGCATTCGCGCCAGCGGCCACGATGGAGCCATAGGCCACATATTGCGAGCCATGCTGGCGGAACTCGTGCAGCAGCTCGGCGTCCAGATGGTATTCGCGCACTTCTTCGCCATTGCGAATCATGCGGGCCGAGCGCTGCATGGCGCGGATATGGGCGCGCGCGCTGATCTCGCCCGCGCGGCGCATGATGTCCAGCTCATGCGCGTCCTTGACCAGACGCATTTCATCGAGCAGCGCACAGGCATCACCCTGCTGCGTGGGGCAAAGCACGCCAAAGCGCGAACGGGCGCGCACCTGACCGAGCCAGCCCTCCACCTGCTGCGCCAGCCCCTTGTGCGTGGCAAACGGGAACCAGACACGCTCGCGGTTTTCCAGCAAGCGCGGCAGGCGGGCGTTGATTTCGTCGCTGGAGTACGCCTTGTCCACGCCCAGCGTGTCCATGGCCGCTTCCGGGCCCAGGCGAATGCCGGTCCAGACCTCGCGGTCAATATCCTTGGGCTGGCAAAACAGCACGCAGCGCCCGTCGCTGGTCAGTACCAGGCAGGCATTGGGCTCGCTAAAGCCCGTGAGATAGTAGAAATAGCTGTCGTGGCGATACAGATACTCGGTATCGCGGTTGCGATGCAGCTCGGGGGCTGTGGGGATAATGGCGACGCCACCTTCGCCCAACTGGGCGGCCAAGCGTGCGCGGCGTTGGGCGTAAACAGAAGTCATACGCCTATCGTACTGCCGGATGGCCCGCTGTACATCGGCTTACATCCTGTGTGTCAGCTAATGCGAACAATCCTCACAAAGTCGCCATGAAGCGCTGTCGCATCGCTGGGCACCACGGCCTCGGGCTGGCTGGCCTGCCAGCCTGACCACAGCAGGCTCAGGCCCGAGAGAATCAGCAGACCGCAGACCATCCACTCCACCAGCTTGCGCGGCAGCGCGGGCGGGTGGCGAGCGCTCCACCATGTCACGCCGGTGACGACGGGGAAAGCCAGCGCCGTCCAGCCAAACACGCTCCAGTTGAGTTGTCCCTCAGCCGCCACCATGACGGCGCGCAGCAGCGAGCAAGTCACAAACATGGCAAACAGGCAGTGGCGTACCAGCGTGCGGTCCAGCGGCTGGCGATACAGGTGATAGACCATGGGTGGCCCCGGTGTGGCGAACAGCCCGCCCAGCAGCCCCGAAGAAACACCGGCCACCCACATCGCACCGGGGCCGGAGGGCTGCTCCAGTGCTTTTTTCTGTGTCAGCAGCAGCAAGGCACACAGCACAATCACCACGCCCAGCAGCATGCGCAGGCCGCTGAGCGCATTGCCGCTGAGCCAGTGCAACAACACCACGCCGCCCACCACACCAATCACGCTGCTGATGAGCATGGGGCGCAGCATGGGCCAGTTCGGTGTGAAGCGGTAGGCGCGCATATAGCTCACGCCGTTGACGATGGACAGCAGACAGGCCACGTTGGCGGCATCGGCAATGCTCATCAGATGGGTGGCACCGGCCACGCCGACAAAGATCAGGCCAAAGGCAAAGCCTGTGAGGTTCTGGCAAAAGCTGGCCAGGGCGACCAGCGCCACGAAGAAAACAATCTGCATCACACGGTGGAATGCACGCAGCCAGAGACCACCACATTCAGAGAAAAAGCCAGGGCAGGATAGCAGAGCGAGGCCCCGCATGCAGGGCCGATTCTGAAATAAAAAAACACATCTGCCTGCTTACATTGGGCCGTCGCCGGGGCTCACCCATCGTGCCTCCGGCTCTCTCAGTTTTTCGTTTTTCACCGCTCGTCTGCGCGCCCGCACTTTTGCGCCAGATGCACATCTCAGGAGCCCTGCCATGCCCACATCCACCACAAGCGCTCACTGGCCGGGGGCTGCTCTGGTGTTGGTTCTGTATCTGGGCGCGGCAGGTGTTTCGGCGGCTCTGGGCTCTGCTGCCGGTCCTGCGCAGTCGGCCAGCATCTGGCTTGCCGCCGCCGTGCTGTTTGCCGCTTTCATGCGCTGCCCGCGCTCACCCGCGCTGCTGCTGGGAGGCTGGCTGGCCGCCACCATCTGGGGCGTGCTCGGTCATCAACTGGGCTGGGGCGCGAGCATCGTCTTTGGTCTGATCGAGGTGTTGGCCGCCTGGCTGGGCGCAATCCTGGCCGCGCCGCGCTCCTTGCCTGCGCTATCGCTGCAAGCCTGCATGCGACTGGTGGCAGGCGCGGTGCTGACCAGCGTGATCGGCGCATCGCTGGCCGCGCTTTTCTGGTTCTGGCAGGACGCGCAATCGAACTGGAGTCTGGAATGGCGCACCTGGGCGTTTTCCACGCTGATCGGCCTGCTGCTAGTTGTGCCCGTGGCCGTGGCCTACCGGGGCTTTCGCGCACAGCGCTCGGGCGGCATGACGCGGCCCCAGTTCTATGCCGGGCTGGCGGCCTTTGTGCTGTTTCTGGCGCTGGCCTGGACGGTGTTCTCGCCTAGCGTGCAAAAGCTGGGCACCGCCGCTGCCACGCTGGCCTATATCCCCATGCCGTTTTTGCTGGCCGCCTCCATGCTCTGGGGCGCGCGCGGCGGCTCGGTTGCCATGCTGCTGGGTGGCTTACTCATCATCGCGCGCAGCGCACTGGGCGGCGGCCCGTTTGCGGTGGAGGATGCTTTTACCGGCGAGGCCGTGGTCGAGGCCCAGGCCTTTGTCGTCGTCTGGGCCGTGCTGCTGCTGTTTGGCCGTGGTCTGGAAGACAGCCGCCGCCGCGCCCTGCAGACCGCCAGCGAATGGCGTCTGCGCTATGAACGCACACTGGCCGCCAGCGGCGTGATGAGCGTGGAGTTCGACCCCACCGATGGCTCTGCCACCTGGAGCCCCGGTGCCGAGAAAATTCTGGGCGGCCATATGGAGTCGCTGCAGAACATGGCGGACTGGCTCAGCCATGTGGATGCTGCAGATCACCCCATGGCACAGGCCGCCTGGGAATCCGCCTGCGATGGTCATCCGGTGGCCCGCTATAGCTATGAGGTGCAACTGAGCGAGAGCCGCTATGCCGCCGAAGTCTCGCTGGCACCCATCTTCGGGCCCGATGGCGCGGTCGAATCCGTGGCGGCGCTGGTTCGCGTGCTCAACACTGCGCAGGGCTGATCATGGCCGAACCCGCAGTCTTTCTGATTCACGGCCTGGGCGGTACGCAATACGACCTGGGCTCCATGCACAAGCGGCTCAAGAACGCCGGTTTTGTGACCTATTCACTGATGTTGCCCGGCCATGGCACCACGCCTGAAGATCTGGTCGGCATCACCGCAGAAGACTGGCTGGAGGCCGTTCGCCTGAAATACCAGGAAGTCATGGCGCTGCACGATGAGGTGCATGTCATGGGCATGTGCATGGGCGCGCTGCTGGCGATCGAAACCGTCAAGCGTGAGCGTCATACCCAAGGCAAGCTGATTGCGCTGGTGCCTCCCGTCTTCTATGACGGCTGGGCCACGCCCTGGTATGCGTTTGTGCGCCATCTGCTCTACCCGATTCCCGGCGTGGCCGCGCGCTGGAAGATCGAGGAAGGCGACCCCTACGGCATCAAGAACGAGCAATTGCGCGCCATCGTCAAAGCCAAGTTTGCACGCGGCGAGAGCTTTCACTACGGCTGGTTCCCGCTGGAATGTGTGCGCCAGGTAGACAGGCTGCGCGCCATGGTGCGAAAGAATCTGCGCAAGATCGAAGCACAGACGCTGGTGATTCACGCCCGCGAAGATGATCTGACCGGCCTGAACTCCGCCCACTTTGTGATCAAAGGCATCAACGGCATGGAGCGCCCCGGCAAGAAAGGCGAAATCAAGGCTCGCCTTGTGGTGCTGGAAGACAGCTATCACATGGTCTGCGTGGACAACGACAAGGAAATCGTTGCCAGAAATGTGCTGGAGTTCATAGGTGCCAATGCCGCAGGTTCACTGGGCGCACCCACGGCCGATGCAGGCATGACGCCCGAACAGATGCGGGAGCTGGCCGCGCAGGCCTGCCGCGATCTTGAAACGGGCGACTTTGCGGCGCTCTATGCACGCGGCATTCCGGACTTTGCCTGGTACCAGCCCGGCCACAACCGCAGCACCGGCTGCCATGCAGGCGGCAAGGGACTGGCACGCCTGCAGCAGTGGGCGGCGGCCAGCGACGCGGCACCCGCAGTGAAGTTCAGCACCTTTGGCAATGCCAGCCTGAACAGCGGCATGGTGGTCACGCCTGCCGTGCTGGGCCATGGCGCGCTGCAGTCACCGGGTGTGCTGGCCTTGTCCATGCGCAAAGGCAAGCTGCTGGAGGCGCGCTGGTTCCCCGACGATGTGCAGGCCGAAGATGCGCACTTTGGCGGCGAGCCTGTCAGCGACGGCCCATCGCCCGCCGAGAAAGCGTTTGAGCAAGCCTCCGTCACCTCCAAGACGCTGAAAAAAGCGCCCGACAACGATACGCTGCTGGCTCTGTACTCGCTCTACAAACAAGGCAGCGTGGGCGACTGCAGCGGTGCGCGGCCCGGTGTCATGGACGTGGTGGGCCGCGCCAAGTTCGATGCCTGGATGGCCCGCAAAGGCGCGGCGCGCGAGGCCGCCATGGCCGAGTATGTGGCACTGGTCAACCGACTCAAGCAAGCCGATACAGCGCAAAACTCCTGAATTGATAGCTTAAAGTCTAAGATTTATATGGACTAGAGGCTGGTTTGATTCAAAAACAGCTTGATCTGCTGCGCTGACCACTCGATCAGCTCGCCGCGCTGCCCATGCCAGCACTGCGGCGCAAAGTCGCGGTGATGCGCCAGCAGCTCGCGGGTCTGCAGACTCCAGTGCCAGCTCTGCCCCTTACCCTCCACTTCACCCACCACGACCAGCACATCGCCCAGGCCATGCAGGTGCGCGGCGCGCGGCAAATCGGGCATGGGCCAGAGTTGCCCGCCATGGCCTTCCTCGGGCCTTGGCGCGTGGATATCAAAGATCACCACGCCCGGCACATGCCAGCAGTTGCCAAAGCCATCGTCCTCCCAGTTGCCCAGGTTCCAGATCGCTATGCGTGAGTCATCCAGCCATACGAGAGGCTGATCCCAGCCCTCGCCCTGCGCAATGCGCTTGCGCGTGGGGCCGTCTTCGGACTCCCACGGGTTCCCGTCCAGCCAGGCTGGCACAGACCACACGGTGGGAATGCCCACAGGTGCCCAGACCCAGCCATCGTCCAGCAGCCATTGCCTGGAAGGACTGAGAAACAGGCGACCGTGGAAATAGTCCAGATAGTGCGGTTCCTTGTGCTCCAGCCCATCACGCTCGGTCAGGTTACGGGCCGTGGCGCAGTCCATCGCATCAAGCCGGTTCCAGTCCGTGCGGTGAATCAGCACATCGCGGCCCTGATGCTGCGTAAAGGCAATCGAAAACGGCACGGTGCGGGTTTGATAGTCACCGCCAAACAGCTGCTTGATGGGCTGACCGGTCTTCAAGTTCACCAGCAGGCCAAAAGTGCCGCCATCATCGGCCACCACCGCATAGTCGCCACTCAAGGCGCAATGCACCTTGAAGCCATGCGCCCAGTACGGCGTGGGCGGTGTGGGTTCGGGCAAATCCAGCTGCGCCAGTGGCGTGCTGTGGCCTGTGTCCAGGTTCAGTCCATGCAAAGCGCCGTCGGCCGTCAGCAGCAATAACTGGCCCCAGTTGGCCTGCGCCGTGCAGGCGTGAACAATCGGCGAGCCCTGCCAGTCAATGCTGTGCATGGCTTAGTCCTGATTGAGCTGCGCCAGTCGCTCTGGCGTGCCTACATCGACCCAGCGGCCCGTGTACAGCGATGCACCCACGCGGCCTTCGCGCATGGCGGCGCGCAGCAGCGGCGCCAGCGGTGCGCGCAGTCCTTCAGGGTTACCGACTGGAACATCAAACCAGGGCTGGGCAAACAGCTGCGCTTTCAGTAGCGCAATCGTGCTGTAGGTGTAGCGTGGTCGTGCGTCCTCAGCAGGCAGATCCAGCGCCTTGCCATCCTCCAGCCCAAAGTCCCCGCGCGGGTTGTGCGCCGGGTTGGGCACCAGCCACAGATGCGCCAGTTCATCGCTTTGCGCAAAGGCCTTGGCGGCACTGGCGGGGAAAGTGAAGTCCGGCGCATAGACATCGCCCGCAGCCAGCCAGAACACCTCACCCAGCTGCGGCAGCGCGCGGCTGATGCCGCCTGCGGTTTCATAGGCTTTTTCAGGCTCTGCGGAGTATGAAAGTGATAGCTGCTTGCCTATATCTTGTTTGGACTGCAAGGCAAAAACATTGCCAAAGTACTCTGGAATCTGCGCCCCCAACCAGCCCGTGTTGATGACAGCGCGCGTCACGTCTGCGGCGATCAGCGACTGCATATGGTGCTGCAGCAGTGGTACGCCCTGCACCTTGAGCAGCGGCTTGGGCGTGGCATCGGTCAACGGCCGCATGCGCTCGCCACGGCCTGCTGCCAACAACATCACAGGAACTTGTCCCCCCTGAGCGGCTGCGCCGCTTCCCCCCAAGGGGACGACACCCTCGCTGCGAGGCGGCTCTTGCTCGGTGTCTCTGGTTTGAGATAGCGATTTATCGAGAGCCAAAGGCGATGAAGACGAGTCGGAAGAGGTCATGACGTTGCGCTTGAAGAGACGGTTTTCTGGACTGCACTGTAGAGCATTGACCCGCCTCCTGCCTGTGAAAATTGGGCCTCCCTTAAAATGGCGGGCTTAGCAGAATTACTCCCTCCTTTTCGGAGCGCCCTGATGGCCAACACTCAACAAATGGCGAATGCAATCCGTGCACTCGCAATGGATGCCGTTCAACAAGCCAATTCCGGTCACCCCGGCGCCCCCATGGGCATGGCCGACATGGCCGTTGCGCTGTGGAGCCGCCACCTCCAGCACAACCCCGTGAACCCTCACTGGGCCAACCGTGACCGCTTCATTCTGAGCAACGGCCACGGCTCCATGCTGATCTATTCGCTGCTGCACCTGACAGGTTACGACCTGCCTCTGCAAGAGCTGAAGAACTTCCGTCAGCTGCACAGCAAGACCGCTGGTCACCCCGAAGTGGGCGTAACTCCCGGCGTGGAAACCACCACCGGCCCTCTGGGTCAGGGCATCACCAATGCCGTGGGCTTTGCACTGGCTGAAAAGCTGCTGGCTGCCGAGTTCAACAAGCCCGGTCACGACATCGTTGACCACCACACCTACGCCTTCCTGGGCGACGGCTGCCTGATGGAAGGCATCAGCCACGAAGCTGCTGCACTGGCCGGCGCATGGAAGCTGAACAAGTTGATCGCCCTGTACGACGACAACGGCATCTCCATCGACGGCAAGGTCGCCCCCTGGTTCATCGACAACACGCCCGAGCGCTTTGAAGCCTACGGCTGGAACGTGATCCGCTCCGTGGACGGCCACAATGTGGACGCACTGGACAAGGCCATCGCCGCTGCCAAGAAGAGCGCCGACAAGCCCACACTGATCTGCTGCAAGACCAGCATCGGCAAGGGCTCGCCCAACCGTCAGGACACCTCCAAGGCCCATGGCGAACCTCTGGGCGCCGAAGAAATCGCGCTGACCCGCGCAGCGTTGGGCTGGACTTACGGCCCCTTCGAAATCCCCGCCGATGTCTACACCGACTGGGACGCCAAGGACCAAGGCGCCAAGGCCGAAGCTGCCTGGGAAGAAAAGTTTGCCGCTTACGCTGCTGCCTTCCCTGAGCAAGCTGCTGACTTCAAGCGCCGCATGGCTGGCGATCTGCCTGCCAACTTCCTGGAAACTGCTGCCAAGATCGCTTCCGACGCGCATGATGCAGCCGCCACCGTGGCCAGCCGCAAGGCCAGCCAGCTGGCTCTGGAAGGCCTGACTGCCGCTCTGCCCGAGCTGCTGGGCGGCTCCGCTGACCTGACTGGCTCCAACCTCACAAACACCAAGTCCACCCCCGCTTTCCGCGTGGACGACAAGGGCGCTGTGGTGCTGAGCGAAGACGGCAAGATCGGCCGCCACATCAACTACGGTGTGCGCGAGTTCGGCATGGCCGCCATCATGAACGGCGTGGCGCTGCACGGCGGCTTCATCCCCTACGGCGGCACCTTCCTGACCTTCTCCGACTACAGCCGCAACGCCATCCGCATGGCGGCGCTGATGAAGCAACGCGTGATCCATGTGTTCACGCACGACTCCATCGGTCTGGGCGAAGACGGCCCCACTCACCAGTCCATCGAGCACGCAGCGTCTCTGCGCCTGATCCCCGGTCTGGACGTGTGGCGCCCCGCTGACACCACAGAAACTGCTGTGGCCTGGACAGTGGCGATCAGCCAGAAGAACAAGCCCACAGCCATACTGCTGAGCCGCCAGAACCTGGCTTACTCGCCCAAGAGCGAAGAAGCGCTGGACAACATCGCTTGCGGCGCCTACGTGCTGAGCGAGCCCAAGGACATTGGCTTCAAGAAGAAGGCCCAGGCCGTCATCATCGCCACCGGCTCCGAAGTGCAACTGGCTCTGGCCGCGCAAAAGCTGCTGGCCGAGCGCAAGATTGCCGTGCGCGTGGTCTCCATGCCCAGCAACACCACTTTCGACCGCCAGGACGTGAAGTACAAGAAGTCCGTGCTGCCCGCCGGCCTGCCCCGTATCGCCGTGGAAATGGGCGTGACCGACGGCTGGTGGAAGTACGGCTGCGCCGCGGTGGTCGGTATCGACACCTACGGTGAGTCCGCCCCCGCAGGCGTGCTGTTCAAGCACTTCGGCTTCACCGCCGAGAACGTGGCCGACACCGTGCAGGTCGCTCTGCAAAACGCTGCAAAGTAAGTCAAAAAGGGGCCTCGTGCCCCTTTTTTCTGGCGGGGGCTTGATTTCAATACCCACTTCCGCCATCTGGACGAGGTCGGCAACGGCCAGTCCGGGCACAATGCGCCCAGTTTCGTTTTTTCACTATCCAACCATCCAGAGGCAACTATGACGATCAAGGTAGGCATCAACGGTTTTGGCCGTATCGGCCGTAACGTGCTGCGCTCCGCAGTGCAAAACTTCAGCGACATCGAAATCGTTGGCATCAACGACCTGCTCGAGCCTGACTACCTGGCTTACATGCTCAAGTACGACAGCGTGCACGGCCGTTTTGACGGTGAAGTCTCCGTTGAAGGCAACACCCTGGTCGTCAACGGCAAGAAGATCCGCCTGACCCAAGAGCGCGACCCCGCTGCTCTGAAGTGGAACGAAGTCGGCGTCGACATCGTGATCGAATCCACCGGCCTGTTCCTGACCAAGGAAACCGCGCAAAAGCACATCGACGCTGGCGCCAAGAAGGTGATTCTGTCGGCTCCTTCCAAGGACGACACCCCCATGTTCGTCTTCGGCGTGAACGACAAGACTTACAAGGGCGAAGCCATCATCTCCAACGCTTCGTGCACCACCAACTGCCTGGCTCCCGTGGCCAAGGTGCTCAACGACAAGTGGGGCATCAAGCGCGGCCTGATGACCACCGTGCACGCAGCCACCGCTACGCAAAAGACCGTGGACGGTCCTTCCAACAAGGACTGGCGCGGCGGCCGTGGCATTCTGGAAAACATCATCCCCTCCAGCACTGGCGCTGCCAAGGCCGTGGGCGTGGTGATTCCCGAGCTGAACAAGAAGCTGACCGGCATGTCCTTCCGCGTGCCTACGTCTGACGTGTCCGTGGTCGACCTGACCGTGGAACTGAACAGCGAAGCCACTTACGAAGAAATCTGCGCCGAAATGAAGGCCCAGTCCCAAGGCGCTCTGAAGGGCGTGCTGGGTTACACCGAAGACAAGGTCGTCGCCACCGACTTCCGTGGTGAAACCTGCACTTCCGTGTTCGACGCCGAAGCCGGTATCGCCCTGGACAAGACTTTCGTGAAGGTTGTGTCCTGGTACGACAACGAGTGGGGCTACTCCAACAAGTGCCTGGAAATGGTGCGCGTGGTGGCTGCCAAGTAATCTTCGCAGATTACAAGCCAAAAATGGCTCAAGTCTTTAATACATAAGGACTAGCTGCTATCAAAAAGCCAGCATCGGCATCCGATGCTGGCTTTTTTGTTGGCCGCGCTGTCGCGCTTCGTTTGAGGCCGTGCGCTAAAGTCAGCACAAGTTCATTGCGCGCTCGAAATCTCTTCCCCCGCCCATGTTTCTTGCCATTCCTCTTGAGAACAAGCCTTCATGGCGTTCTCCGCCATGGATGACGGTGCTGATCATCGTCATCAACTGCATCATTTTCTGGGGCTGGCAGGCACCGGAAGAAAAAGTCGTTGGATCTGCCGGTCAGCGCTATGCGCAGACAGTGCTGCCCGGCATCGAGCTACCGCCTTTTCTGGCCTATCTCAAGGAGCAGGCCAATGAAGGCAAGGCACGCTTTGAGCGCGAGACGGTGAAAGCTGCTGAGACCCTGTACCAGCACAAAGCCTATGCCCAGCTCTATGCGCTGATGTGGCAGGAAAAGAAGTTTCGCCAGCGCCTGCTGGATGGGCAGGTCATCACCGCCAAGCACGCACGCTATGCGCAATGGCGTGAAGCACGCGCCAGCTTTACGCCGACGGAGCCCGGCACCAGCTTTACCGAGCGCTGGTCCATGAATTACGACAGCCGCGCGGGCTGGCAACCGCTGCAGGCGTTCACCTCCATCTTCTTGCACGGCAGCGTCGGCCACCTGCTGGGCAATATGGTGTTTCTGTTCCTGTTTGGCTTCACGCTGGAGCTGGCCTTGGGCTCCTTCACCTATCTGGCTTTTTATGTGATTGGTGGTATTGGAGCCTCGCTGTTTGCGCTGCTGTTCTACGCAGGCATGGGCGGTTATGGACTGGGCGCATCGGGCGCGATTTCGGCGCTGATGGCCATGTATGCGGTGATGTACCGCATGCGGCGCATCCGCTTTTTCTACATGCTGCTGTTCTACTTCAACTACGCCACCTGGCCCGCGCTGGTCATGCTGCCGGTGTGGATGGGGGTGGAGTTGCTGCAGCACCTGATTGGCGGCAAGCAGGTGGCCTATATGGCGCACTTTGGCGGTCTGCTGACAGGTGCCTTGCTAATGTGGATCTACATGCGCCTGCAGGCGGTGGAAGCGCCCGTCAACCCCGAAGACAAAGCCAGAGCCGATGCCAAGCCGCTGGCCGATGCCGTGGCCCGTGCGCAGCGCTATACTGATGCACTGGACTTTGGCCGTGCCGCCCCCGCCTGGCGCGAGGCAGCGCGCCTTGCACCTAACGACCCAGTGATTCTGAAGGCCTGGTTTGAAAGCTCGCGCCACCACCCCGGCAGCGATGATTTTCATGCGGCCGCGCGGCGCATCTTCAAGCTGCCAGCGTTGACCGAAGCGGAGCGCCAGCTGCAGCTGAGCAGCTACCTGACTTACCGCCAGCGTGCCAAGCCCGCCATGCGCATGAGCACGGACACCATGCATGCCCTGGTGCGCAGCTTTGTGCGTGCGGGAGCCTTGCCGGAGGCCGAGAAGCTGTGTCAGACACTGAGCAAGCAGGCTGACCACCCTCAATGGCAGGGCACTTTGCTGCAACTGGTCAACGGACTCAAGCAAGGCGGCCGTCTGCAGGAAGCCAAAGTCTGGCTGCCGGCGCTACAGCAGGCCGCACCGCTAGAGCCACTGACCCAATGGCTGGCCCAGCAACCTGACCCGCTCTAAGGTCTGCTGAGCTTTTCCAGCTCCTCACGCAGCACCCACTCTGCCTCCTTGGTGCTGGCATGATCGGGGAACAGCTGCTTCATGCGCATGTATACGTGTACGCCCTGCATAGGCTGACCCAGTCCCTGTTTGTAGGCCCGGACCATCAGCTCCAGCATGGACGGAACCAGCGCACTGCCCGCAAAGCGCTTTTCAAAACCTTTGCCCAGAATCAACACATATTTGGGCTTACCCGCACGCCAGGCCTGCTGCGCCAGGTCGTAGCTAGCCTGCGCCGAAGCCAGCTGAAAATCAGGCTTGCGCTTGATGCAGCTGACCCAGGCGTCGAGCGCCTCGCTGCTGCGTTGCTGGGCCATCAGCAGCGGGATAAAGCGCTGCACCAGCTCTGCCAGCGCATCCGCTTTTTCGGTCAGTTTGAGCACGCGGAAGTAGCGGCGCAGATCCGGCAGGCTTTCGTGATCCTCGCGCTGCCATTCGCGCGCCTGATTCACGGCCTCGTCCATCTTGTTGTCCTGCACCATGCGCGCCACCACGGCGTCGCGGCGCTTGGCTTCGACCTCCCTCGGGTCGATCTGCACAGATGCCACGCCTTCGGGTGCCTGCACCGGGTCGATATCGAGCGCCGCATGGTGCTGGTACATGACATAGCCAATCATGGCTGCCATGACCCAGGTGAAATAAATCATCACAAAGCTCATCAAGGGCAGCACCAGCGCAGGCTTGGCGATCTTGAGCAGCGTCATCATCACCATGGGCGAGCCCTGCTGCAGCAGAAACAGGAAAAAGCACAGCAGCAGATAGGACTTGCCAATGCCGAATATCGTCGCCAGCAGTTCAAAAGGGTTGATGGCGGAGCTGAGGCTGTTGGTGTTGATCAGCACCATCCAGGTCGCAGGAATGAGGAAGGCCACGATCATGTTGGCAACAATGCCCAATGCCATGCTGCGGCTGGCCAGAAAGCCCACGAACAGGCCAAAGACAAGCAACACGCCGAAGAACTTCCAGGGCAACCATTTCCATTCTTCCTCGGCATGGCTGGCCCGGAAATCCGCGCTATTGGTCAGGCCGCGCGAGGCCAGTGCAGACACCTTGAAAGCATAGCGGCTGACTGCCAGCATCAGCCCCAGCCCCACCAACAAGAGACCGAAGATGCCGAACATCAGCCCATAGCTGCAGACCGACAGCACCAGGGCATAAATCAACGGCTCTGTTTGCAGCGGAAACAGGAAAAAGCTGTTGAGTTTTTGCCAGAAAGGCGGAATCTTCCAATCCGAAGAATCTCCTGACTGGCGAGTACTGCTGATCGAATTCAACGCCCTGTCTCCCTCAAGGAAGCAAACGCCTTGTCTGCAAACTGCGGGGTTCGCACTGGCGCAAGCTATTTTGCTATTTCCGATTATTTTTCAATCACTTGATTGTGGATCAGAAGCTCTGCTTTGCCTGGAATACCAAAGCTTCACAACATCGATTGATTTATTGCTTGCAAAAAATCCGGGGCACCCTCCCAGGACGTACAGTGGCTGCTGTTTTAACGGAGACAGAAGAATGATTCAGCACGCACATGCGCAAAGCGGCAGCGTCCCATACCGCATCACACTGACCAATGAACAGGGCCACACTTGGCATGCCGACGAGCCCGCCACGGACGGTGGTGCGGACACCGCGCCCACTCCCTTGCAACTCATGCTCTCCGCGCTGGGGGCCTGCACCGCCATTACCCTGCAGATGTATGCAGGCCGCAAGCAATGGCCGCTGACTTTTATCGACGTCGATCTGAAGCTCAACCCTGAAGGCAAGCCCACAGACGGCAACCAGATCACACGCAGCATCACGCTGCATGGCGATCTGGACGCCGAACAGCGTCAGCGCCTTTTGCAGATCGCCAATGCCTGCCCGGTACACCGCTTGATGGAAGGCAAGGTGGAAGTTCCCACCACGCTGGCCTGAGAAGCCCCATGAAAAAAGCCCTGCGAGTCGTCGCAGGGCTTTTTTGCTGTGGACGCCGTAATTTGATTACGCATTGACCTTCAGTGCGCCGGTTTCCACATAGTGCTCAAACTCGCGTTTGGCCAGATAGGCGATCTCCGGTTGCTGGTCTTCAGGATCGATCCACGACAGCACATAGCTGGCGATGGCGGTGTCCACCTTCATCTCAGTGCCCATTGGAATTTCCTGTAATGGGCCATCGCCTGCACGGTGTTCCACCTTGCCTGTCACTCGGGCCTGAAAGTGCTCGGGATATTGCTGAACTTCAATTGCAGAGATTTGATTGCCCTGGGTTGCCTGTTCGCTCATCTCTATTCCTCCTGCCATTGTTGGGTTACGCAGCGCACGAATGGCGCTTCATGAGAGCCACTGCGGTGGCTCGTGCCTTCAAGTTAACCGGCTCTGTTCGGAGCCGTTGTCAGCCGGTTGGCTGAATCACTGCGCGGATGTAACCGCGTGCAAGGCGCCGGTCCATTCTGCCGCCGGATTGCGCAAAATCGGCATTTCCCTGCACACTCAAGGTCCTAGCCGTCAGGATTTGTCATGAGTGAATCAAAGAACTTACAACGCCTTCCCACCCGCATCGCCGATGTGGGCGGCATTCCCATTCACCGCGCCATTCCGCAGAAAGCGCTGCGTAAAGTGGGGGCATGGTGTTTTCTAGATCACGCAGGCCCTGCGGAGCCGCCGCCCCCAGGCATGCAGGTGGGCCCGCATCCGCATATTGGCTTGCAGACTTTTACATGGATGATCAAGGGCGAAGTGCTGCACCGCGACAGCCTGGGCAATGAGCAAATCATTCGCCCCGGCCAAGTCAACCTGATGACAGCCGGACGTGGCATTGCGCACTCCGAAGAAAGCCAGATGGCCCATGTGCACGCGGCCCAGTTGTGGATTGCGCTGCCGGACAGCCATCGCCATATCGAGCCCCGCTTTCAGCACTACCCGGAACTGCCCAAAAGCCAGGTCGGCGACTATGACGTGACCGTTCTGGCCGGTGAATCTCTGGGCCTGACTGCTCCCGCTGAGGTCCACACACCGCTGATGGCCGTGGACCTGCTGGCCCACCAGGCCAGCCCTGCACGCGCCAGCTATCCGCTGCGTGCGGACTTTGAGCATGCGGTGATGAGTCTGTCCGGCCACGTGCTGGTGGAAGGCGAGCATCTGCCTGAGCAGGAACTGATCTACCTGCCCGCCGGCACGGAGGCCGTGAACCTGGAATGCGCGCCCGGCAGCCGTTTGCTCATCATTGGCGGCGAGCCCATGGACGAGGCCATTCTGCTGTGGTGGAACTTTGTTGGCCGCACCACGGAAGAGATGCAGCAGGCCCGCGACCAGTGGGAGGCCGAGGCCGCCACGGATGCATCCACCATCAACGGCGCCGCACGCCGCTTTGGTCCGCCTGTGGCCTCTCCACTCAAGTCCTTGCATGCGCCTTCACTCGAAGGGGTGTCGCTGCGCGCCTCCAAATAAGCCGCTTTTGCGACCATGCGCCGGCTTTCATTTCGCACTGTTTTGGTGCGAAATGAATTCATAAATATCGGCATTAATCATGCATTGATGCCTTTTAAAGATATTTAGAGGCATTTAAAAACAAAAGCATCAAGCCCTGCGCTAGTCACAAACGTTATGCGTGAAACGTTTGGACCCATGCATTTCTTGCTTTCATAATTCAAGCCAACGCCCTGGCCACGAGAACGCGACCGCCGCTTCTCTGTCCGGGGCGTTGCCACGTCTGCGCTATCCGCAGGTGTGGCGACCTCTTCAACATTGAAAGCAAGAAAGCAGATCCATGCGTCAAGAACACGACTTCATCGGCATCAAAACCATTCCTCCCGACGCGTACTGGGGTGTTCACTCCGCACGCGCAGTGGAGAACTTCCCCATCACCGCTCACTCGGTCGCGCACATGCCCGAGCTGATCCGCGCGTTTGCCTTTGTCAAAAAGGCCGCAGCCCAGGCCAATCTGCAGTTTGGCGCTGTCAATCTCAAACAAGCCACCGCTATTTCTCAAGCCTGTGACGATCTGATCGCTGGCAAGCTGCACGAGCAGTTTGTGGTCGACGTGATTCAAGGCGGCGCTGGCACCTCCACGAATATGAACGCCAATGAGGTGATCGCCAACCGTGCCCTTGAGCACCTGGGATTGCCCAAAGGCAGCTACGACGTGATTCACCCCAATGATCACGTCAACGCCTCGCAAAGCACCAACGACTCCTACCCCACCGCCGTCAAGCTCGCCACCTATGCTGGCATCCAGAAGCTGCTGATCGCCCTGGCCGAGTTGCGCGGCGCGTTTGAGGCCAAGGCTGGCGAATTTGCCCACATCCTGAAAATCGGCCGCACACAACTACAAGACGCCGTGCCGATGACGCTGGGCCAGGAATTTGCCGCTTTTGCCGCCATGATTGCCGACGATGAAAAGCGTCTGCGTGAATCGGCCTATCTGATGACCGAAGTGAACATGGGCGGCACCGCCATTGGCACCGGCATCAACGCCCCCGTGGGCTATACCGATGCCGTGGTCAAGGCGCTGGCCGAAATCTCGGGCGTGCCCGTCGTCAAGGCAGGCGACCTGATTGCCGCCACAGGCGATACCGGCGCGTTTGCCGATATTTCCGGCATCTTGAAGCGCATTGCCGTCAAGCTGTCCAAAATCAGCAATGACTTGCGTCTGCTGTCCTCCGGCCCTCAGGCTGGCGTGGGTGACATCAAGCTACCAGCGCGCCAGGCCGGATCGTCCATCATGCCGGGCAAGGTCAACCCCGTGATCCCCGAGGTGATGAACCAGGTCTGCTTTGAAGTGATCGGCAACGACGCGGCCATCACCATGGCCGTGGAAGCCGGTCAGCTGCAGCTCAACGCTTTTGAGCCACTGATGGCCTGGGCACTGCACAAGAGCCTGACCCATCTGTGCAATGCCTGCAAGACGCTGCAGGTGAACTGCGTGGAAGGCATTGTGGCCAACCAGGACCTGCTGGACAGCCGCATCGCTGAATCGGTGACGCTGGTAACAGCTCTGAACCCGCTGATTGGCTATGAAAAAGCCGCCAAGATTGCCAAGACCGCCATCGCCAACGGCAAGCAGATTGCCGTGGTGGCTGAAGAGCTGGGCATCATGAGCGCTGCCGAGATGAAAAAACTGCTGGTGGCCGACAAGCTGACCCAGGCGGGCGCGCTGACTGCGTCCTGATAGAGTAAAAACAAAGCGCATCCAGGCGCTGCAAGGGCATGTTCATCGTGAACATGCCCTTTTTGTTTTCTGCCCAGGCCGTTGAGATAAAACGCAAAAACCATAGCATTCAGCGCATATATCTTCTGGACTAGAGGCCAAGATTACTCTTATTTAACTGCCACCAGCTCCCTCGCCCGACTTGCTCAAAAACGGTTGCCAGCAGCCAGCCCCGCACCCGGATTGACATCCACCACCGGGCGCTTGGGCCGCATCAGCGCATCTTCGTGCTGGCACGGCCATTTGCTTTGGCCGTCGATGCTGGTCAAGGTGTGGCCGTCTTCAATCACATCACCGTTTTGCACCAGATAGGCTCCGGCATTGAACAGAAACGGAGAAACTTCGTCCGGGTCCAGCTGCCGGAAATGGCACTGCATATCGGGCACGCCAAAGACAGACGCGCCCATGGTGTCCATCAGCATTTCGCCGGGGCGGTTGCCGATGTTGAAAAAGCGCACATTCAGCACGCCGTAGAAGATAAAGCCTTCGGCGTGCGCTTCGATGTAACGCGCCGGGTTGATCAGGCAGCCCGCATTGCTCTGGCTGATGGCGGTGACGCCGCCGTTCTCGATCAGCACATGCATCACTGCCTGCAGGATTTCCAGCCGATATTCCGTCTTCAGCCCACGGCCCATGAACTCGCTCACCAGCACGCGGTGACGGCACTGCGCCAGTGCGGATTCCTTCTCGGGCCAGTCCCAGGTTTGCTGCAAGGCCTCGGCGTAGTCGCCGGGGCTGCAAGCCTTGTCGGAGCGCATGATGGCGATCTGGCTGGGCATCCCTTTTTTATCGGCGTAATCCACCGTGTAGTCACCCAGCGACAGCAAGATGGTCTCGCCATTCATCAGCAAATCCACCGCGCCCAGTCGCTCGGCCAGCGCGGTGCGCAGGCGCTCACCATCCAGTTGCAGCGGCTGCGCATACAGGGCCTCGAAAGACCACATCTCAGGCGCCATGCGCGGCTCGCTTTGCTCGGTATCGGTATTGGCCATGCATTGCCCCAGAGAGTTGTGAATGACCCATCTTGCCACGCGCCGGAGGCAAGCCGGAATGTCAGCCCGCTTTAGCCGTGCGATGTGAAAAGTCCCGGGGCTATTTCGCCGACGAGCGCCCAAAAACTATAAAAACAATAGCAATCAGCGCATATATTTTCTGGACTAGCAGCCCAAAGAACTCTTATTTCACCGCCACCGACTCCCCAATCGCAAAAAACTGCCCGCCCGCCACATAGTGCAACGTGCGCAGCTGGGCAGGTGCTGAATCAAACATCCAATGCCCGTCACGAAACACGCGCTCATCTGCCCATGCAGCAGCGACTTCACCTATGAACAAGTCATAGCTCTGCTGGTTATGCGGCTCAGGGATAAGTTTGCAGACCAGCCACGCGGCGCAGTCTTTGACCAGCGGTATTTCAAAACCCGGCACATCGAACAGCGGCACCTGGTGGTGATCCAGTTTGCCCGGCATGGTCAAAGCGCTGTCCGTGCCCACGGCCACCGTCATGGCAGCCTGCGGCACGGTGGGCAGTTGCAGGGCAAACAAACCACTGCCCTCAACCAATGCGCGGGTGCGCGTGGCTTTGTCGAGCACCACAGTGACCTTGGGCGGTGCAAAGTCGAGCGCGCAGACCCAGGCCGCAGCCATGACATTGCGCTCGCCCGCATGCTTGGCAGAGACCAGCACGGTGGGGCCGTGGTTGAGCAGGCGATAGGCTTTGTCCAGCGGGACTGGCGTGAAATGTTCTGAAGACATGGTGTGCAAAGGTGACTGAGCCGCTACGATGGCGCGGCGGCGACTTTCAATCTTCGCCTGAATCAAGACCAACCAAGGAGAACACCATGTTTAGCCACATCATGCTGGGTGTAAATGATCTGGAGCGCGGCAAGCGCTTTTATGACGCGCTGCTGGGCCAGTTGGGCATCGCACCAGGCGTTGCCAACAAGAACCGCTATTTCTATCGCTCTCCGGCTGGCACATTTGCCATCAGCACGCCTATCAATGGCGAGCCTGCCACAGCAGGCAATGGCGCAACCACCGGCTTTCTGGCGCAGTCTGTCGATCAGGTCAATGCAGCGCATGCTGCGGGTGTAGCTGAAGGTGGCGTATCGATTGAAGACGCTCCCGGCTGGCGCGGTGAGACCATGTATCTGGCCTATCTGCGCGACCCGGATGGCAACAAGATCTGCCTGATGCACCGGGCACCAAAGGCTTAAGAACGTTTTTACGATCTCTACGGCGCCGAGGAGATCGTAAACACGCTCTAAAAATCATCAAGCGCTGGTCGGGCTGAGAAATGCCAGACTGATCAGCGCCACCACGGGTGGCAGCGCAAAACACCACATGCCCAGCCACAGATAGCCCAGCGCCGCCAGCGCGCAGCCCGAGGCAAAGTACAGGATGGATGGCACCATCTTTTTAAGCCTTGCCACAGCGCTGCCGCGCGCCTCACCCTGCACGTTTTTCAGCAAGTCGGCCAGATCGATCATCACCTGCGTGGTATTGCCCGTCATCAAGGTTGATGGCGGCAGCTGGCTCAGATGCATGCGGTGCATAGCGTTTTGCACGGCCATGGCGCAGACCATGCTCATACCCGCCACAAAGGCCAGCGGCGCATCGGCATTGAGAAACGGGCCAAAGCCAATCATCAGCCCCGCAGCCAGCACCAGCAGCAAAATTTTGGCGACCACCAGGCTGTAGAGCGGCGGCCGCTGGCGCGTCACCAGCGCGTTGCTGGCCATGCGCGAGAGCACCACCGCTGCGCAAAACACCGGCAGTGCCGACAGCTTGGACAGCGCGCCTTCGCTGCCATGGTGCACCAGCGATGCGCCCAGCGTCACAAAGTTGCCCGTGACATGCGCCGTGAACAGCCCGCCCAACGCCAGAAAGCCCGCCGTATCAACATAGCCGGCGTTGAAGCCCAGCATGCGGGACAGCGTTTTCTGGGCATCCATGGCGATTCCTTTATGCCTTGCCCTGCGCGGGGTGGTTGATGGCCAGGTAGTGCTTGACCACAGGCGGCTCTCTGCCGCTGTGGTACTGCAGCACATCGGCTTGCACATCGGCGTCATGGTGCGTCACACGCTTGTGTTGACGCAGATGCTCGGCCCAGGATTCGACCTGGAACCACTCGACAAAGGTGTTGTGCGCAGCCGCATCCTGCACCACGCCCCAGGCGTAGGCACCATCGCGGCGGCGCTCGGCTGACAAGCGCGCCAGTGCTTTGAGGAAGGCCTCTTGCTGCGCGTGCTCCACGTGGTAGGTGATCTGGATCATCACCGGGCCGCGGTCGTTGTCCACCTCGGCTTCGAGCAGCGGCTCGGGCCAATGGTTGGACGGTGCCAGATCGGCCTCGCCCTCAGGCAGCTTGATGCGGTGCGCGATCAAGCCCATCACCACGAGGCCTGCAGCGCCCGCCAACAAGGTGTAGGGCACGCCAATCGCCTTTGCCGTGAAGCCCCAGCCCAGGCTGCCAAAGGTCATGGCGCCGTTGAACACCGTCAAATACACGGCCAGTGCGCGGCCACGCACCCAGTTGGGCAGAATCGCCTGCGCCACGCCGTTCATCGTGGTCAACGCGGTGATCCAGGCCGTGCCCAGCAGCAGCAAGGCCACCACAGCCATCCACTGCGCAGGCGCGATCGACAAGAACGCCATGACAGCGGCCGTGACGATGGCCGACAGCAGCAGCAATCCATCCGACGAGAGCTTGCTGCGCAGCTTGGGCAGCAAGAAGGCGCCGCCAATTGCCCCCACGCCCACGGCACCCAGCAGCACACCATAAAAGCCCGCCCCGCCGCCCAGCAACTGGCGCGCCACCAGTGGCAGCAAGGCCCAGACCGAGCTGGCCAATGCAAAGAACAAAAAGGCACGCAACAGCACCACATGCAGCTCGCGGCTGGCAAAGGCATAGCGC
Organism: Comamonas testosteroni; assembly: GCF_003569915.1. Lineage (GTDB taxonomy): Bacteria > Pseudomonadota > Gammaproteobacteria > Burkholderiales > Burkholderiaceae_C > Comamonas > Comamonas testosteroni_D. Next base: position 60,490 of record NZ_KZ984450.1, read on the forward strand.
AGACCGGCGCGGAAGGCACCGGCAAAGCGCTCGGTCAGATCGTCCTGTTCGGCCTTGGGGCGCGGCCACCACAGCAGCGCGGCAATCACAAACACATAGCTGATGACATCCACGCCATAGGTGACCGAAGCGCCCATGCCTGCCAGCACCATGCCGCCCAACGCGGGGCCAATGGCGCGTGAGATATTGATGCCCAGCGAGTTGAGCGCCACGGCAGATTTGAGGTCTTTCTTGCCCACCAGCTCAGGCACGATGGCCTGCCAAGTCGGCCCCATCAGCGCCGCACCAATGCCGCCCAAGAATGTGAGCGCGATCAGCGAGAAAACGGTTTGCATGCCCAGGGCCGACAGCGTCATCAAGGTGATGCTGACGCTGGCCAGCAGCAGCTGGATACAGATCAGAAACTTGCGCCGGTCCAGAATATCGGACAGCACACCGGCCGGAATCGCCAGCAAAAACGCCGGGGCCGAAGCGGCCGCCTGCACCAGCGCAACGGCGGTGGGCGATGGCGAGAGGTCGGTCATGATCCAGGAGCTGGCCACGTCGCGCACAAAGCTGCCGGTGTTGCCGATGACGGTGGCCACCCACAGCACGGCAAACAGCTTTTGCTTGAGCGGCGCAAAGCTGCCGCTCGCCTCTGCCTCGCTCGCTTTGGCAGCGGGTTGGGAAGGGTTGGTCGAGGTGTTCATGCTCGGTGGTGTTTATGGTTTTTTCTGCAAATCCAGCCAGGCGACGAGCAAGAAACCGCCGATCAGGCCCAGGTGTTCATAAAAAGAATTGGCCGCGCCAAAGCGCGCTGGGCCTGCGGGCAGCTCCCAGTAACGCAGCGCCAAAAAAGTGGCCATCAAGGTGAACGCCGCCAGGGCCAGCGCACCCAGCCATCGCAGACGGCCCGTCAAAATCATGGCCGACGCACCCAGCTCCAGCACGATGACCAGCACCGCAAACAGCGCTGCGGGTTGCAGACCAAAGTGCGTCATCTCGCCCAGCGCGCCATTGAAGTCGGTGAGCTTGTTAAAGCCCCCTTGCAGGTATGCCGCACACAGCCCCAGATACGCCAGCCAGCGAATCGCCGCACTGCCAAAAACAGGCCTCGCCAGATTGGCGAGGCGGTCTGAAAAGCTTGTCGAAGAAGTGTTCATGACCATCTCCTCCCATCAGAAAAGCTAGCCGAACCTAAAACAGGCATGTCCCAAAGGTAGGGACACCGAGGAAGGGCCGCCCCGCACCGATGGTGTCGTCCCCCTCCGGCGCAAAGCGCCAGAGAGGGGGAAGCCGCAAAGCGGCTCAGGGGGTGAAAGCTCGGTCACATCCAGCAGGAGCAGCCCAAGGCCCCAAAGAACCCCTTAGGATCCGACGTCGGCACGCTCGACGCCCAGGCACTCGCGTGCTGGTGACCATGCATGCCGCAGCTGGTGCCGCAGCCGCAAGCTGCAGCCATCTGGCGGTAGCGCGCAGGGTTGAGCGAGTTCTTGCCTGCGCCTTCCGGGTCACCCCAGGCTGCAAAGCCGCCGTAGCGGCGCACGGGCGACCAGTCGGGCATGGCGGGTGGAACAGGGTTGTCATCGTGCTGCTGGAAGCTGCCCGCGCCATAGACCACGCGGCCGCCGACCACGGTCAGGTCGGAGGTGAGGAAAGAGATTTCGTCCTCGGCGACCTTGAAGTAATCCTTGTTGGGCACGATCAGGTCGGCAAACTGGCCCACCTGAATGCGGCCGCGCTTGTCCACTTCGTTGCTGAACCAGGCCACGTTTTCGGTCCACATGCGCAGCGCGGTTTCGCGGTCCAGCAGATTGCGCTGGGGGTACATGGCAGTGCCGCCCACGGTCTTGCCCGTCACCATCCACGACAGCGACACCCAAGGGTTGTACGAGGCCACGCGCGTAGCGTCTGTACCGGCCGAGACCTTGACGCCTTTTTCCAGAATCTTCTTGATCGGCGGCGTGGCCTCGGTGGCCTTGGCGCCATAGCGCTCGATAAAGTACTCGCCCTGGTAGGCCATGCGGTGCTGCACGGCAATACCGCCGCCCAGCGCAGCAATGCGGTCGATGGATTTGTCGGAGATGGTTTCGGCGTGGTCAAAGAACCAGTTCAGGCCGTTGATGGGCGACTCCCGGTGCACTTTCTCGAACACATCGAGCGCACGGCTGATGGTTTCGTCGTAGGTGGCGTGCAAGCGCCAAGGCCATTGGTTCTGCACCAGCACGCGCACCACTTCTTCCAGATCGCCTTCCATGTTGGGCGGCATGTCGGGGCGCGGCTGGCGGAAGTCTTCAAAGTCGGCGGCTGAATACACCAGCATTTCGCCCGCGCCGTTGTGGCGGAAGTAGTCGTTGCCCTGCTTGTATTTGACGCTTTGCGTCCACTGCAGAAAGTCCTCTTTTTCCTGCTTGGGCTTTTGCGTGAACAGGTTGTAGGCCAGGCGCACGGTGATCTGGCCGTCTTTGTCGAGCTGCTCGATGACTTTGTAGTCGTCGGGGTAGTTTTGCGAACCACCGCCGGCATCGATCACGCCCGTCACGCCCAAACGATTGAGTTCACGCATGAAATGGCGCGTGGAATTGAGCTGGTAGTCAAATGGCAGCTTGGGGCCGAGCGCCAGCGTGTTGTAGAGGATGGTGGCATTGGGCTTGGCCACCAGCAGGCCAATCGGGTTGCCAGCGGAGTCGCGCACGATTTCGCCACCGGGCGGCTCGGGCGTGTCTTTGTTGTAGCCCACGGCGCGCAGCGCAGCGGCGTTCAGCAAGGCGCGGTCGTACAGGTGCAGCAGGAAGACGGGCGTGTCGGGTGCCACGGCGTTGATTTCTTCCAGCGTGGGCAAACGCTTTTCGACAAACTGGTGCTCGGTAAAACCGCCCACCACGCGCACCCATTGCGGTGCGGGCGTGTTGGCGACCTGTTGCTTCAACATCGCCATGGCATCGGCCAGCGAACGCACGCCGTCCCAGCGCAGTTCCAGGTTGTAGTTGAGACCGCCGCGAATCACGTGCGTGTGGTTGTCGCACAGGCCGGGCAGCACGCTGCGCTTTTGCAGATCGATCTTGCGTGTGCCCCTGCCCGCCAGGGCCAGCACTTCGGCGTCGGTGCCGACGGCAATGAACATGCCATCTTTGACAGCCACTGCATTGGCAACGGGCTGGCTTTTATTCAGCGTGGTGATTTGGCCGTTATGAAAAATAACGTCCGGGGTGGCGTTGGACATGGCGTTTCCTTGCGACGAATTGGAGGTCGAACTGCAACCCAGCATGCCGCCAGCGGCAAGACCGGCTGCCGAGGCAATGACTTTGCGGCGTGTTGTCATGGTGATACTTGTTAGGAGCCAGCGATCAAGAGTCCTGCGCAGGCGCTGCTGGTTTGGTTGCTGACACGGACTTACCTGGCAACTGGCCCAGCACATGGTCCGTGGCCTTGCATTCGGTGCATGCCGCACCGAAAGTCGTTCCCGCAAGCATTTGCTTGCCGATAGGAATGATTTGCTCCTCCACCAGAATGCCCAGCAAGCCCACAAGAGCAACCAGCGGCGGAGCCGGTGAGCGGACCTGAATCAGGCTGTAGACCACGCCGACCAGCAAGCCTGCGGCAAGAGAGAAGATGTAGAGCTTCATGATCGAGTCCTTGCCTGATAGAGGTCATCAGGGCTTTGATACCGGGTTGCGAAGCCATGTTGAACGCAACATGACAATGGCTTTGCCCGGCTTTCAATCACACTTCAGGCCTGCATACCGCTGCGTCAGTGCACGCTTGGGTCACCGTTGCACCGGATACAGAAACAACCGCTTCAGGCTTTTGCGGGGTTAGGGCCAATGGTGTCGCCGTGTTGCACGCGTTCAGGCGCCTTGTGCACCATGGTGTAGCAGTAGTCCACGCCCATGCCGTAGGCGCCAGAGTGCTCGCGCACGATGTCCATCACCGCGTCATAGGTGTCGCGCTTGGCCCAGTCGCGCTGCCATTCCAGCAGCACTTGCTGCCAGGTCATGGGCACCACACCGGCCTGAATCATGCGGTCCATGGAGTACTTGTGCGCGTCCATCGATGTGCCACCCGAGGCGTCGGCCACCATATAGATTTCATAGCCGGCATCGTGCATGGCCGACAGCGCGAATGTGTTGTTGCAGACCTCGGTCCACAGACCCGAGACGATGATCTTTTTATGGCCCTTGGCCACATTGGCGGCCAGCGCGTCACGCACGTTCTGGTCATCCCAGGAGTTCATCGAGGTGCGCTCCAGCAGCTTGTGCGTGGGGAAGACACTCAGCAGCTCGGGGTAGGTGTGGCCGGAGAAGCTTTCTGTCTCTACCGTGGTAATGGTGACCGGCACATTGAACACCTTGGCGGCCTTGGCCAGGCCCACCACGTTGTTCTTCAGTGTCTGGCGGTCAATCGACTGCACGCCGAAGGCCATTTGCGGCTGCTGATCGATAAAGATGAGCTGGCTGTTTTGCGGGGTCAGAACTTCCAGATAGTTGCGATTGGACATGAGGGAGCCTCTTCAGGTTGAGCAGTGAATGGAGGGAGATAGACAGTCGATTACTGCAGCGGCGCTGCATCGACCAGCACCACTTCGGTGTCTGCCGTCGCGGTGATACGGATGGTCTCTTCGCCATGGATGGCTGCGCCATCCTGCTTGTGCAGGGCCACGCCGTTGACCGATGCCGCGCCGGTGGCCAGCACCAGGTAGCCATAGCGGTCGGCGCTGGAGAAGCGGTATTCCACGCTCTCGCCCGCCTTGACGGTGGCGCCCAGCACGCGGGCATCGGCGCGCAGCGGCAGCACGTCCTTGTCACCGGCAATGCCGCTGGCCAGCGTGACAAAGGCACCTGCGCGGTCGCCCTTGGGGAAGGCCTGCGAGCCCCAGCTGGGCTTTTCACCACGCCGGTTGGGCATGATCCAGATCTGGAAGATGCGGGTGATGCCCGGCTCCAGGTTGTATTCGGAATGGGTAATGCCCGTTCCTGCGCTCATCACCTGCACATCGCCTGCGGGCGTGCGGCCCTTGTTGCCCAGGTTGTCCTGGTGGGTGATGGCGCCTTCGCGCACATAGGTGATGATTTCCATGTCCGCATGGGAGTGCGCTGGGAAACCCGTGTTGGACTGGATGGTGTCGTCATTCCAGACCCGCAGGATGCCCCAGTTCATGCGCTGGCGGTCATAGTAGTCCGCGAAAGAGAAGTGGTGCTTTGTGTCCAGCCAACCGTGGTTGTCACCACCCAGACTGGCAAGAGATCGAAGTTCAATCATTTGTCGTCATTGGATTACGCGATAGGAAAACTTAGTCTAGTTGCGTACTTCAATCGACGAGACGCAAACTATCGAATAACTTTCTTTCCGATTTGGCGGCTTTGAAAGCGCCTCGTCCTACGAACCAACACAGGGTTACGCCAAGGCTGCACGATGAAAAAACTTCCGGATCTGGAGGCCTGGGCCATCTTTGCCAAAGTGGCGGAGTCCGGCTCGTTCGCCCGTGCAGCGCAGGACCTGGCGCTGTCTCAAGCCACGGTCTCCAAAGCCATCACGCGACTGGAGGATCGCCTCAAGACCATGCTGTTTCACCGCAGCTCGCGGCGCATCATGCTGACCGATGCAGGGCGCGCAGCGCTGGAACGGGCCTCACGCATTCTTCTTGAAGGCGAGGCGGTGGAGACCGAGGTCATGGACAGCGCATCCCGGCTGCGCGGCCCGGTGCGTGTGGCCGCTCCCATGTCTTTTGGCGTGATGCGGCTGGCCCCGCTGCTGCCGGGCTTTTTGCAGCTGCACCCGGATGTGGATCTGAATGTGCACTTCAGCGATGAGCCCATGGACCTGATTGGCGAGCGCTTCGACCTGGCGCTGCGCATCGGCAAGCTGGCTGACTCGGCCCTGCTGGCGCGCCAGCTGTGCAAGATTCGCATTCTGCTGGTGGCCTCGCCCGACTACTTCAGCCGTCACGGCAAACCAAGCCATCCGCGCGAGCTGGCCGAGCACCGCGGCATGGTCTACAGCCATCTGGCCGCGGGCCCGAGCTGGCGCTTCTGGCATGCCACCCGGGGCGACTTCACACAGGTCATGTCCATGCCGCTCAAAGTCAACGAAGCGGCTGCGCTGCTGCCAGCGCTGGTCGATGGCGCAGGCCTTGCGCTGCTGCCGGCGTTCATGGTCTGGCCCAAGCTGCAGTCGGGCGAGCTGCAGACCGCGATGGAGGACTGGCAGGTGGAGCCAGCAGCGCTGCATCTGGTCACACCGCCAGGACGCAGCAGGCCTGCACGCGTGCAGGCCTTTATGGACTATGTGGCAGAGCGGCTGGCACAGGAACCCTGGGCCGAGCCGCGCTAGGTGACGTCACAGGCTCAAGCTCAGGCTTTTTCGATCTTGAGCGCCGCCTCGTCGATGATGGCCGCGATGGCATTGATCTGCGCTTCGGTCAGCGCCGCTGCAGGCACGCCGGGCTGACCATGGGTCTTCAGGCGCATCGCGGTTCTGAAGTTCTCGATGGCGCGCACCAGTTGCGCAGGGCGCTGGCGAGCTTCACGATTCTTGCCTTCGGACAGACGCGCCAACAGATGTTGCAGGGCCTCACTTTGCTCTTCAAGCGCGAGCTTGCCTTCCGCAGTCACGGCGTACTGCTTGCGCCCGCCGTCCGCCTCGGTTGCCGTGGCGTGGCCCATGTCCACCAGATAGCTGAGCGTGGGGTAGATGGTGCCGGGGCTGGGCTGGTAGTCGCCGCCGACCAGCTCGCCAATGGCGCGAATGAGGTCGTAGCCATGGCTGGGTTGCTGGGCAATCAGGTGCAGCGCGATCAGCTTGAGGCCGCCGGCTTCAAAAATACGCTCGCGTTTGCGGGCCTGATGTTCAGGGTCGCCATGGCGCGGGCCGCGGTGGTGATGACCGCCGCCTTCGCCGCCGTCATGGTGAGCGCCGCGAGGGCCGTGCGGGGCATGGTGGTGGTGATGAGGATGGTGGTGAGGCATGTGAATTCCTTTGATTAAGATGCATCTAAGATATATCTTTAAACCAGCGAATTCAAGCAGCACTGCCCAAAATTCACGCAACTTTACGAAGCTGCTCTTTCGGAAACAAACCACTTTCGCTATCAAAATAGAAGCTACACGTCTATTTATCTTATGGACATGAGGCCATTTTTGCTTCAATTTCTCTTCACCTGCCACCGCCGCGAATAGGGCAGGCCTCACGTGGGTTGGGCCGGGCCGCGCACAATGCAGGCTTGGCACGCAACAGTGCGGCCACGCTTTTTTGATTGTTTTGTCATGACCCAGACCACCAACCCCAGCGAAGAACATCTGTGCGATGGCTGCGCTGGCATTCAACGCAACTGGCGCAAAGCCCCCGGCCATGCAGAGCTGATGCAGCGCGGCAACCGCAAGGAAGATCGCGGCTCGAACTCCGCGACCGTGACTCGCTATGTCTGCGAGCGTTGCGGCACGGTGTGGGACTACGAGAACAACAAGCAGGATCAGCGCAAGGGCTGGTCTATTGTTGGGAAGGTTTAACCCCCTGAGGCGCTTTGCGCCTTCCCCCTTTCTCGCTTCGCGGAAGGGGGACAACGCCCTCGCTGCGAGGCGGCTCTTGCTCGGCGTTTCTGCGATGGGACATGCCTGATCCAAGATGCGGTCCTGACACGAGCAACCATGCGGCGCTTTGGCGCCGTTTGTTTTTATTCAAGGAGACTGCGTGCAATCCGCAAGCAACGAGTGGTTTGACGAGGCGTATTACCAGCGCTTTTACTTTGACAAAAAGACCAGCGTGATCGACCCCGAGCATGCGCGTCGGCTGGGTGCTTTTGTCTGCTCGTATCTTGCCTATCTGCGCGTACCGGTTCAGCGTGTGCTGGATGTCGGCTGCGGCATTGGCCTGTGGCGCGATGCCGTGGAAAAGCATTTCCCCGGCGTGCAATATCGGGGCGTGGAGTTCAGCCCCTATCTGTGCGAGCGCTATGGCTGGCAGCAAGGCTCGGTTGTGGACTGGCAGCCCAGCGATGGCCAGCCTTTCGATCTGGTGATCTGCCAGGGCGTGCTGCCCTATCTCAGCCCTGCCGATCTGAAGACGGCGCTGACCAATCTGGGCACGCTCTCGCGCGGCGGGCTTTATATCGAGGCCGTGGCCAAAGAAGATTACGAGCGCGACATCATCGATGAAGAGCTGACCGACTCACGCCTGTACCGCCATCGCGCCGAGCTGTACCGCCGTGGCTTGCAACCCAGTTTCAAGGAGCTGGGCGGCGGCGTGTGGCTGAGCCGCAAAGCGGAGCTGCCGCTGTTCGAGCTGGAGTGCGTGGGCGGCTAACACAGGCAGCTAGCGCGAGCGGCTAGCCTTGGCGTTTTGCAGGCCTGCACCTATATTGCGAGACTGTTGCAATACAGAGGTCAACGCCATGCGAAATAGCTGGATCAAGCCCAGCGGGCTGTGGATGGGAATCGTGACAGCCGCCGCCCTGCTGGCGGGCTGCTCTGACTCCAAAACCGAAGCGCCTGCTCCCGCACCTGCACCGGCTGCAGCACCGGCCCCGGCACCCACGTCAGCGCCAGTTGCCAAGCGGGTTGTGGACCAGCTCTTCAGTCTTGAAACCCTGGGCATGAATCTGGCCTATGTGGAAAAAATTGCCGGGCCAGCCATGCGCACCGAAGACAAGCGCCATGTCTTTCGCACCGACGGCTGCGACATCACCCTGATCACCGACAAGGACGGCAAGGTGATCGAATCGGTAGAGGTGAACATCACCCCCAGCTGCGATTTGGCCGTGAAGACTGTGCTCACCGTCACGACCAACCCGCCAGTGACCAAGCTTAATGCGCTGACTTTTGGCGAGTTCGACGACATGGTGGGCGGCAACTACTACGCCGATTGCCTGTCGCTGTGCGGCAACGCCATGGAGCCCTATATCGCGCTGAACTTCGAGGGCTCACGCCTGACCAATTTTGTGGAGTACGCCATCTCCGCCCCCATGGTCGATGACAAGATTCTGGAGGCCACCAGCGCCTGGCAGGCGGCCATGAGCAAGGCCGAGTCCGAGCACTATGTGGTGGACACGCGCTTTAACTGCGAACCCGAGCGCTTTCGCGACGTGATCGCCAAGGGCATGAAAAACGCCAAGCCCACGGTGTTGCGCTTTGGGCGGAACATTGGCTACCAGCAAGGCGACTGCAAATAAGAGAGCCAGCACCGGTTTGGGATTGGCGGGACAATCCGGCTCCTGCCTTTTCTGAATTGCCGGTGCCCACTTTGCCCGCCCCTACGCCACTGCCCCAGCCTGCTGCCACCGATGTGCCGGTAGCGCTGACAAATCAGCGCACCGTTGCTTCCAGCGTGACGCCACACGCCGTCTCTCGCCTGCGCACAGCGCGGCAGGCTCGCAGCACGCGGCCGTTTCTGACGCGTGGTGGCCCCAAGGGCGAGCGCTGCGAAGGCTGCCGCCTGCGCCCCACACACTGCATCTGCCAGCTGCGCCCTGATCTGCAAACGCGCGCAGGCTTTTGCCTGCTGATGCACGATGCCGAGCCACTCAAGCCCAGCAACACGGGCTGGCTGATTGCCGATGTGGTCAAGGACACTTTTGCCTTTGGCTGGGCACGCACCGAGATCGATCCGCAGTTGCAGGCCCTGCTGGCCGACCCGCTGTGGCAGGCTTATGTGGTCTTCCCCGGTGAATATGTGGATGACGCAGCGCGGGTGGTGAATACGCTGGAGGGCAATGCAGCAGGTCTTCAGCCTGGCAAGCGCCCGCTGTTTATCCTGCTCGACGCCACCTGGGCCGAGGCGCGCAAGATGTTTCGCAAAAGCCCGTATCTGGATCGCTTGCCGGTGCTCAGCCTGCACCCCGACCTGATCTCGCGCTACCAGCTGCGGCGCTCCAAGCGCGACGACCATTTCTGCACCAGCGAAGTCGCCGCGCTGTGCCTTGAGCTGGTAGATGCACCTTCGGACAAGCTGGCCGGCCAAGTGCTGGAGAGCTATCTGGGCGTGTTTACCGAGCGCTATCTGCAGGCCAAGAACCAGCGCCCTGCCGATGAATCGAATGAGCGGCACCAGCAACTGCGCGAGCGGCTGAACGCCGCAAAACAGCCGGAATAAGCATTCCACTAAAAACGATAAGCCAGCAACGACAATCAAGCTTTGAGCTCCCGCGTCTTAGCGCGTGAGCTGCGTGCCGGATTGGGTTGGTGAATGAGCGCCGATGGCCATGGGTCTCGGCGCTTTTGTTTTGTAGGGTTGATGTGATGAGCAAGTCGTTGAAATGGGTGGGTCTGGCTGCGGCGCTGGTGTGCGTGGGCTCGGCCATGGCAGCAGGCAAACCTGCGAAGGCACAGATTGGTGCGGACATTGATACGGCGGTGGATATCTCAGCCTCGCCCACGCTGCAACGCTGGCAAGCCGGTGGAACGGTGACTCTGGGCGTGCGCGAAGCGGCGGTGCCCATGTCGTATGTGATTGGGGCGAACGAGAAATTTGTCGGCTATCACATGGACCTCTGCGAACGCGTGGTGCATGCGATTGCGCCCAAGGCCCAGATCAAATACATGGTGCTGACGCCGCAGAACACCATGCCGCTGATCAACAACGGCACGGCAGACTTCAACTGCGCCAGCATGACCAATAACCTCATGCGCCAAAAGCAGGTGGCCTTTGGCCTGACGACTTATGTGAGCGAGGTGCGCATGGCGGTGCGTGCGGATTCAGGCATCACCTCGTTCAAGCAACTGCAGGGCCGCAATGTGGGCGCCATCACCGGCACGACGGCGGTGCAGATTCTGCGCAAGTACGCCAGCGACAACGATCTGAACTTCAAGACACTGATGAGCAAGGACCAGTTCGAGAGCTTCTTGCTGCTCGAATCGGGCCGCGTCGATGCTTTTGTGCTGGACGACAATATGCTCGCTGGCGTGATCGGCCAGAGCCAGAACCCCAAGGGCTACAAGATTGTGGGCGAGGTGATCGGTGCCGAGCCGATTGCGATCCAGTTCAGCAAGAACGACCCGCAGATCAAGAAGGCCGTGGACGGCGCGATCCTGCAGATGATCCGCTCTGGCGAGATGCACAAGCTCTACAACAAGTGGTTTATGCAGCCGATTCCGCCCAAGGGCGTGAACCTGAACCTGCCCATGGGCGAGATGCTGAAAAAGCAACTGGCTGCGCCTAACGACACGCCGCTTGAGCATTTCGTATTGCCCCAGTAAGCGGGCCTGCAGCACTGCCTATAGACTGCAGGCATGCTGGAATATCTGGTCTACCCGCTGATTGCGCTGATGTTTGTAGCGGTGTTCACCCGCGAGGTGATTGCCCCGGCATCACGCAACCGCTGCGACCGGCGCTGGCTGCTCTACAGCACGGCGCTGGGCGCGTTGACGCTGGTGTGCACGCTGGCACTGGGCTATGTGCTCGAAGATCGCATTCGCCAGCATGCGCTGCTGGATGTGGGCGCACGCTGGAACCCTTTGCTCGTTGGCCTGCTGAGCTTTTTCATCACCAGCTTTGTCTTTTACTGGTGGCACCGCGCCACGCACCGCTCTGACCTGCTGTGGCGCGTGTTCCATCAACTGCACCACAGCGCGCGGCGCATCGAGGTGCTGACTTCGTTCTATGCCCACCCGCTCGACTCCGCCGCCGCCATGCTGCTGAGCGTGATCTCCAGCTACTGGGTGCTCGGTGCCAGCCCTGCAGCAGCGGCTGTGGCGCTGGGCCTGACGGCGGCGTTTGACCTGTTCACCCACGCCGATATCCGCACGCCGCGCTGGCTGGGCTATGTGCTGCAGCGGCCCGAGATGCACACCGTGCACCACCAACATGGCCACCATGCGCAAAACTATGGGCTGCCGCTGTGGGACCTGCTGTTTGGCACCTGGACCAACCCCGCAGAGCGCGCGCAGCAACTGGGCTTTGACGATGACAAGTCCGAGCGCGTGGCCGAGATGCTGCTGTGGCGTGATGTGCATCTGAGCGAGCCGGTCTGCGGGCGCAAAAAGCCCTATTGAATCATCAAAATTGATAGCTAATAGTCTATGCAGAATATAGACAATCTGCCAATTTTGTTCTTAATTGTTAATACAAGGCTGCCTTGACGCCTTTGCGCCTGCCAACCCTCATCCGGGTCTTGGGCAGCGCGCAAAAATCTGTTCAAATTAACCAAATCTGTCTGGCCTGGCCCAGTCAGCAACGTCGGCCTGGCAGCCACGCAGCACAACATTCGTGATCGCACGATTTTCATAACCCGCTCGCCAGACCTTGGCATGTAACGCCTGCCGTTCATGCGCTCGATGCAAAGCGCTGTTACCAGCCGCTTGCACAAACTTCTGAATACTGTCGTGGCCGGACGCCGACTCCGGCTGCTTTGCTCATTGCAAGCCCGGCCCGTGCCCGGGCGAAAGGAAAGGTGTCCGGTTTTGGTGGAGTCCGTGTACAAGCTGCGCTACAACCCTGCGCTCGACGGGTTGCGAGGCGTGGCAATCTTGCTGGTGATCCTCTCGCACGCCCATGCACCGCTGTTCGATGGTGCCTTCTTTGGCGTCGATCTGTTCTTCGTGCTCAGCGGCTACCTGATCACCTCGCTGCTGCTGATGGAGTTCCAGCAGCACGGCAAGCTCGATTACTGGCGTTTTTACCGCCGCAGATTCTTCAGGCTCATGCCCGCGCTGGCCCTGTTTCTGGGCGCGTACTGCATTTTTGCGCCCTTCCTCTGGCCGGACCTGACGGACATCTACTCGGACGCACTGGTCTCCATCCTCTACCTGGCCGACTACGGCATTGCCTTCTTCGACAGCCCGGACACGCTGCTGCATATGTGGTCGCTATCGGTGGAGGAGCATTTCTATCTGATCTGGCCACCGCTGCTGGTGCTGTTCCTGCGCAAAGCCACGCCGGGCAAGGTCTGGGCACCGCTTTTGGTGCTTTGGCTGCTGAGCACGCTGTGGCGCGTGCTCTGGGTCATGCAGGGCCAGCAGTTCTATGAAATCTTCTTTCGCTTCGACACCCGCGCCTCGGGCCTGATCGCCGGTGCGCTGCTGGCCGCGCTGATGGTGGAAAAACCGCAGTGGATGGAGCGCCTTCAGTCGCTGCGCGGCTACACCATGTGGTTTGTGCTGGCCGTGCCGCTGATCATGGAGCTGAAGTGGGACGACCACCACGCCATGATCTGGGGCATCACCGTGGTCGAGTGCGCGGCCATTGTGGTGCTGCTGGGCGTACAAAAGCCCGTGGGCGTGGTCTATGAAATGCTGACCGCGCCGCTGCTGGTACGGCTGGGCAAGCTCTCCTACGGCATCTACCTCTGGCACTACCCGGTGGTGCGCTATCTGCGTGCCGATTACTCCTGGCCCGTGGTGGTCATCGCCGGTCTGGTGATTTCGACGGTGCTGGCTGCGCTGTCGTTCTACACCGTGGAGCGCTGGGCGCTGCAGCGCCGCGATGCGCGCAAGCAACCCGCACAATCCCCGCAGCGCCGTCAGGAGCCCACGCTGCGCGAGGCCACACGAAACTCCTGAATCAGGAGCAGGCCTTAAAAGCCCGCTCCGGGCTGGGACAGATATTCGTTCTCTTCCTCAGTGCTGGGGCGGCCCAGAATCGCATTGCGGTGCGGAAAGCGGCCAAAGCGCGCTATCACCTCCTGATGGCGATGTGCATAGTCCAGCGAACCGGCCAGATAGTCGCGGATTTCGGCATTCGGGGCCATCTGCACCAGCGACTCGAAAGCCTCCACGCTGCGCTGCTGCATGGCGCGGTCTTCGGCATGCTCCAGCGGCAGGTAGAGAAACACGCGCGCGACCTCGGGCAGGTCCAGGTCGGCGCCGCTGTCCTGCGCCTCCAGCGTCAGGGCCAGCGCCAGTGGGTCTCCGGCAAAGCTTTGGGGCTGGTTGCGAAAGATATTGCGCGTGAACTGGTCCAGCAGCAGCACCAGCGCCAGCCGCCCCCAGGGACCTTGCTCCACCCAGTGGCCCAGCGATCCGCCCAGCGCGGCTTGCACGGCCACGCCAAAGCGTTCGCGCAACTGCTCGTCAAAGGCTGGCGATTTGGTGAACCACTGCTGCTTGAAATGCAGGGCCTCGCTGTTGCTGGGCCGGGCACTGCCAAACCACTGGGTCAGAACCTGATCGGGCAGCGTCGCATCGTCCACAACGGCGTTCAGGGCTTGGTGTTGGAGGGGGTGGGCGTTCTCGGTCATGGCCTGATTGTGGCCTGAGCCTGCAAATCTATGTGTCGGCCAGCGCTGTCAACGAATCGACGCAGCAAACGTTAGACAAACCTCGGTAAATTCGCCGATCTGTCGAAAAAACCGGGAACTTCAATCATCCACGAGGACTCAGGGGAATAGGGCCGAGAGAGAAAATGATGGGTTCAAAAAACATAGCGCATGGCGCTGATGTTTCAACAGATTTCAGGGTATCGGGTTTGTTTGTTTGCGGAGTCAGACTGTTGTGATGAATCGGCGCTCATGGTTGGTATTGGCAGTGATCGGCACAGGTCTGGCTGCCACAGGTTGCTCTGGAAAGTCTGTGCCCAGCAGCGTGAGCGTGAGTCAGCAAACGCTGCAGGAAAAAGTGGCCTCGCGCTTTCCGCGCCAGTTTCCCGTGGCCGGTCTGCTGCAGCTGAGCCTGAATGCGCCCAAGCTGAGCATGATCCCCGAGCGCAATATGCTCAACGCTGTGATTCCGGCCGAACTCGGCGGCAAGGTGCTCAAGGACAAATATAGCGGCCTGCTCGATGTGGACTTTGCGCTGCGCTACGAGCCCACGGACCGCACGCTGCGCGCCTACCAGATCAAGGTCAACAGCCTCACCATAGATGGGCTGGCCCCCGCCATGAGCGACATGCTGGCCACCTACTCCACCGCGCTGGCCGAGCAGGCCTTGGGGCAGGTGGTGCTGTACCAGTTGCAGGACAAGGACCTGGCGCTGGTGGACGCGCTGGCCATGGAGCCGGGAACCATCACCGTCACCGCCCAGGGGCTGACGATCACGTTGGTACAGAAGGCATCGTCCAGCAACAAATAAGCTGCCATGCATGAAAAAAAGCCCGCAAGCTTGGGCCTGCGGGCTTTTTGATGGGCCGGTTCAGCGCGGCTTGGCGATGGGCTCCAGCCCCGTATCCCGAATCGTCTGGGCCGCTGCGGGCGAGGTGTAGAACTTCAGCAACTGCTCCAGCCCCTGCGGGTTGGTCGATGTACTGGCCGTGCCCGCCGAGAACAGCGTGTAGTGCTGCACCGAATCAGGCAGCGTGCCGGCGTAGCTGATGCCTTCAATCGGCAGCAGCTCGCTGACCTGCTGCAGGCCAATGTCGGCCTCGCCACGCGCCACGATGGTGCCCACGCGCTCGGTCACGATCTTCTTGCTCTTGGGCATGACCTGATCGTGAATGCCCAGTTTTTTCAGCATCTGGGTTTCGTAATAGGTGCCGCTGGCACTGGCCGAGTAGGCAATGCTCTTGGCGTTCAGCAGCACCTGGCGCAGCTTGTCTTCGGTGCTGATGTCAGGAATGGGCGCGCCCTTCTTCACGGCCACGCCCACGGCGGAGCGCACCAGATCGATCTGCGTGCCCTGCTTGACCAGGCCCTTGGCGGCCAGATCATCGAGCGCACCGCGCGCCAGAATCACCACATCCGCCTTCTCACCCTGGCTCAGTCGCGTAGGGATAGCTGTGGGCGAGGAGCCCATGGACGAGCCATAGGCCGACTCCACCGCAATCCCCGTCTGCTGCGTGAACAACGGCGCAAGGCGCTTGTGCGCCTCGGTAAAGCCACCCGAGGTCATCAACCGCACAGGCTCCTTGCTGGCCTGCGGGGTGATCGATTGCTGGGCGCAGCCCGCAGCCAGAGCCACGGCGCTGATGAGCAGGGCGCGGCGGGCCATCTGAAGTGAGAAGGGGGTCATCTGGTCTCCGAAAATGGTTTTTTGAAGCCAAACTGCCTTACAGTCCTTATTGAACATAGGCATACAGCTATTTATTCAATAGCATCTGGCT
The DNA here is from genome assembly GCF_003569915.1 of Comamonas testosteroni. Taxonomy (GTDB): domain Bacteria; phylum Pseudomonadota; class Gammaproteobacteria; order Burkholderiales; family Burkholderiaceae_C; genus Comamonas; species Comamonas testosteroni_D. Next base: position 76,429 of record NZ_KZ984450.1, read on the forward strand.
GCCAATGATTGTGGCCAAACGCCAGTTTTGCGTCCGATACAGTTTGTGTCCGGCACGGAAACACTGCTGGTACGCGCAGGCGCATAGCCTCCTGCCCGGCATGCGGCTACTATCATCTTTTGCCCGGCTCTCAAGGACTTTCATGGCTCAGCAACTCAAGGATTTCTCTGTCACCCGCAAATGGCCTGCCCAGCATCCCGAGCGCATTCAGCTGTACTCGCTGCCCACGCCCAATGGTGTGAAGGTGTCGATTGCGCTTGAAGAGATGCAGCTGCCTTACGAGGCGCATCTGGTCAGCTTCGAGACCAATGACCAGCTCACGCCCGAGTTTGTGGGCACCTTCCCCAACAACAAAATTCCCGCCATCATCGACCCGCAAGGCCCGGGCGGTCAGCCGCTGGCCCTGTTCGAGTCCGGTGCCATCCTGATCTATCTGGCTGAAAAAACCGGCAGCCCGCTGCTGCCCGCAGACCCCGTGGCCCGCTACGAGACGCTGCAATGGCTGATGTTCCAGATGGGTGGCGTGGGCCCCATGTTTGGTCAGGTCGGCTTTTTCCACAAATACGGCGGCAAGGACTTCGAGGACAAGCGCCCGCGTGACCGCTATGTGAATGAGTCCAAGCGCCTGCTGGGCGTGCTGGAAGCGCGCATGAAGGGCCGTCAGTGGATCATGGGTGATCAGTTCACCATTGCCGACATCGCCATCTGGCCCTGGGTGCGCAATATGGCAGCAGAAAGCGGCTACAACGCGGGCGAGCTGGTCGGCTGGAGCAACTTCCCCGAACTGCAGCGCGTGCTGGCCGCTTTTGTGGCGCGCCCTGCCGTTGCCAAGGGGCTGAACGTGCCGCCGCGCGGTTGAAACCCGTCGTTGCAAAAATGGCGGGCATTGTCCCAGCCATGATGCCTTTGATACGGGTCAACTGGCACTATCTTCCAAGAGTCAGGCTTTGCGCATAGCCGAGCCCACAAGGAGATCACTATGACCACGACCCGTAACCCCATTCTGGAAAGCGCCCCGCTGGGCCCACGCTGGCCCTGCCTGGACCCTTTCCTGTTCTGCGCCCACCACGATGACAGCTACCCCGCCAGCGACGGCAAGATGGGGGTGCAGGCCGTGGATCTGGATGGCCGCGAAATGGGCAGCGACTTCAGCGCCAAGGACGGTTTTTCCATGTACCACGGCGACAGCGTGCCCGGCTTTCCCGGCCACCCGCATCGCGGCTTCGAGACCGTGACGCTGGTGCGCAAGGGCCGCATCGACCATGCGGACTCGCTGGGTGCCATGGCCCGCTTTGGCGGCGGCGATGTGCAATGGCTCACCGCTGGCAAAGGCATTCAGCACTCGGAGATGTTTCCGCTGCTCAACAGCGACAAGCCCAATCCGCTGGAGCTGTTCCAGATCTGGCTGAACCTGCCCGCCCGCAACAAGATGGTGGAGCCGCACTTCACCATGTTCTGGGATGAGCGCATTCCGCGTGTGAGCTTCAGCGACGCCGCAGGCAAGCAGACCACAGTAACGGTGATTGCCGGCGCCCTGCCCGGTGCGGACCAGCCCCTGGCACCGCCGCCCGAGTCCTGGGCCTCCCAGCCCGGCAGCGATGTCGCTATCTGGACGCTGAGCCTTGCGCCCGGTGCCCGCTGGACCATGCCCAAGGCTGCCGGCGCCAACACACACCGCATGCTCTACTTCTTCGTCGGCCAGCGCATGAGCGTGGGCGGCGAGGCCGTGAACCAGCACCAGGCCATGCATGTGGATGCGCATCAGGATGTGGAACTGGTCAACACCGGCGATGAACTGGTGGAACTGGTGCTGCTGCAAGGTACGCCGATTGGCGAGCCCGTGTCGCAATACGGCCCGTTTGTGATGAACACGCAGCAGGAAATCATGCAGGCCATGCAGGACTACCGCCGCACCCAGTTCGGCGGCTGGCCCTGGAAGGAGCAGGACCCCGTGCACGGAGCCGAGAACCGGCGCTTTGCCCGCTACCCCGGTGCCACACAGGACGATTTGCCCCCGGTGGCCAGTCAGGCCTGATCGCTGACACAATGTGTGCCTTGACCGCCACGACTCGCTTGCGGGCCGTGGCGGCTTTGTTTTGACCCTCCAACTGCCATGAACATCACCAAAGACACCGCCGTCACCATCAACTACAAGATTCACGAGCTGCTCACCGGCGGCATCGCCGTCAAACTACTGGACAAGGGCGATGTGGCCTACCTGCACGGCGGCTATGAAAACATCTTCGCCAAGGTGGAAGCCGCTCTGGAAGGCAAGCAAAAAGGCGATACCGTGACCGTGGACCTGGCCGTGGAAGACGCGTTCGGCCCCCGTGACGAAAGCCTGCAGCGCACCATCCCCAAGAGCGAGTTCCCCGCAGGCGTGAAGGTCGGCGGCCAGCTGCGCGGCACCAACGACCAGGGCCTGCCCCAGATCTATCACGTCATGAAGATCAAGGGCCAGGAAGTGCTGCTGGACGGCAACCACCCTCTGTCGGGCATGGCCCTGCGCTTTACCGGTCTGGTCAATGATGTGCGTGCAGCCTCGGAAGAAGAAATCGCCCACCGTCACGTGCACGGTGGCCACGGCCATCATCACTGATATTTTGAGGCTCTAGTCCTTACACTACATAGGCTAGCAGCTATCAAAACAATAACGGCCTCTGGACGCAAATCCAGAGGCCGTTGTGCATTCAGTCAGCGAGAAAGACTCAGGCTGTCAGACGTTCCAGCGCTTCGCGGTACTTGGCAGCGGTCTTGTCGATCACTTCCTTGGGCAGGCGGGGGGCGGGAGCCTTCTTGTCCCATGCCTTGCCGTTGACCTGGGCTTGCTCCAGCCAGTCACGCACAAACTGCTTATCGTAGCTGGGAGGGTTCTCGCCCTTGGCCAGCGCGTCGGCATAGCCTTCCACGGGCCAGTAGCGCGAGCTGTCAGGGGTCAGCACTTCGTCCATCAGCACCAGCGTGCCGTCTTCGGTCAGGCCGAATTCGAACTTGGTGTCGGCAATGATCATGCCCTTCTGTAACGCGATTTCAGCCGCTTCCTTGTAGATCTGGATCGCGGTGTCGCGGATCTGGGCGGCCAGCTTCTCGCCCACCATCTCCACGGTGCGCTCGTAAGTGATGTTTTCGTCGTGGTCACCCATCTCGGCCTTGGCGGCGGGGGTGTAGATGGGCTCGGGCAGCTTGGCCGCGTTGGTCAGGCCGGCGGGCAGCTTCACGCCGCACACCGATTGCGACTCCTGGTATTCCTTCCAGCCGCTGCCGGCCAGATAGCCACGCACCACGGCCTCGATCAGCACGGGCTTCAAGCGCTTGACCAGCATGGAGCGGCCTTCGACCTGCTTGACCTCTTCGGGCTTGACCACGGACTCGGGGGCTTCGCCCGTCAGGTGGTTGGGGCAGATATGACCGAGCTTGTCGAACCAGAACAGCGCCATCTGCGTCAGCAGCACGCCCTTGCCGGGAATCGGCTCGCCCATGATCACGTCAAAGGCCGACAGGCGGTCGGAGGCCACCATCAAGATACGGTCAGTGCCCACGGCATAGTTGTCGCGGACCTTGCCACGCGCCAGCAGGGGCAGCGAAGCAATGTTGGAAGTGTGCAGAGCAGAAGACTGGGTGGTCATGATCGGGATAGGGGCTGTCCGGCAGTTCAGGCATGCAGCCAGTCGGCGGGCGCCTGAGGCCCTGAAAGGGGTCTGCCAGCGGGCGGCTGCATAAAAAAGCGATTTTAGCGGCGCACTGCTTCGCAGCGGCAGTGACGGTCTTTGCCCATAGCGGGCCAAAGCCAGCCATTGTGCGCCCAAACCCAGCCACCCACAAATTCACGCCTAAGGCCCCGCAAAAGTCTGCGCTATCGCTGCGTTTTCGTTGCCTTTGCGCAGGGCCGGGGGCATAGTGGATTCAGGCAAAGACGAATGCGCATTCCGAACTGCAGGGCTGTGGGCCAGCGCGCCACACAGCAGGTTTTATCGAGAGCCAAGGAGTGTTTTGTTATGAATCTGACCATTAGCGGGCATCACCTGGAGGTCACTCCCTCGCTGCGCAGTTACGTCATGGCCAAGCTGGAACGCATTCTTCGTCACTTCGATCAAGTCGTGGACGTCAAGGTCCTGCTCACAGTCCACAAGCAAAAGGAAAAAGACAAACGACAGCGCGCTGGTTGCACGGTGCGCGTAAAAGGGCAAGACTTGTTCGTCGAAACCCAGCACTTCGATCTCTACGCCGCCGTGGATGCCCTGGCTGACAAGCTCGATCGTGTGGTGATGCGCTACAAGACGCGGCAGCAAGGCGGCCGCTCCATGGTCAAACGACTGGCTCCGACGCAGGTTCCACTCGCGGCGGTGTCAGTTTGATGACAGCGAGGCGCAATCCCAACGTTTGCGCCGGTTTGGTGCAAGGCTGTCGCCTTGTTACAACGCCAAAAGCGCCGCCCTACGGGGCGGTTTTTGATAGTGATCAGGGTTTCCCCACGGTTTTCAGCGCTGCGGTGCATAATTGTTGATCACACCATGAATCGCCTAGCCTCTATCCTTCCCGCCGCTCAAGTGCTTGTGAGCGTTGATGTCACCAGCAAGAAACGCGCTTTCGAGGAAGCGGGTTTGCTCTTTGAGAGCTTGCATGGTCTGTCTCGTGCCCTGATCACCGATAGCCTGTTCGCGCGCGAACGCTTGGGCTCTACCGGTCTGGGGCACGGAGTTGCAATTCCGCACGGCCGCATCAAGGGTCTCACTGCCCCGATGGCTGCCGTGTTCCAGCTGGCCAGTCCTATCGGCTTCGACGCCCCTGATGAACAGCCGGTCTGCCTGCTGATCTTCCTGCTGGTGCCTGAAGCCGCGACGCAAAAGCATCTGGAAATCCTGTCCGAAATTGCTGAGCTGCTCAGCGACAGCCAGTTGCGCGAGCGCCTCAAGTCCTGTGGCGACGCCCAACAGCTGCACAGCATGATTGCCAACTGGCAGTCTTCGGCCGCTCCAGCGGTCTGAGATGACGCCAGCTCTGCGCACTGATTCAGTGCGCGGGGTTCAAGCTCCCTGCCAGGGCCTTTGCCCGGACACCGAAGTCCTATGATTTCGGCTCCGGCCAGAGGCCTTTTCCTTGTTTGCGCCACAAGAGGCTCCCCATGAGACCCAGTGCCATCAGTGCCGACGTATTGTTTGAAGCCTTCCGCAACTCCAGCCTGCGCTGGCAATGGGTGGCGGGCCTGGGCGCCTCAGAGCGCCGCTTTGACGAAATGGCTGTGCGCTCGGCCCGCTCGGGCGCCGATCTGGTGGGCTACCTCAACTACATCCACCCTTACCGCCTGCAGGTGCTGGGCGAGCGCGAGATCGCCTATCTGACCAATGCCACCTCACAGGACTGCCTGCGCCGCATTGCCCGCATCGTCACACTAGAGCCCCCCGTGCTGGTGCTGGCCGACGGCCAGGAAGCCCCCGATGAGCTGGTTTCCATGTGCGAGCGCGCACATATCCCGCTGTTTTCCACCAAGGAACAGTCGGCATTTGTGATCGACGTGCTGCGCGCCTACCTGTCCAAGCACTTTGCCGACCGCATCACCATGCACGGTGTGTTCATGGACATTCTGGGCATGGGCGTGCTGATTACCGGCGAGTCCGGCCTGGGCAAGAGCGAGCTGGGGCTGGAACTGGTCACACGCGGCAACGGTCTGGTGGCCGACGATGCCGTGGACCTGTACCGCATCAACCAGACCACCATCGAAGGCAAATGCCCCGAGCTGCTGCAGAACCTGCTGGAAGTGCGCGGCATTGGCCTGCTGGACATTCGCGCCATCTTTGGTGAGACCTCGGTGCGCCGCAAGATGCGCCTGAAGCTCATCGTGCATCTGGTGCGCAAGGAAACCATGGAGCGCGAATACGAGCGCCTGCCCGCTGAGCCGCTGACGCAGGATGTGCTGGGCGTGCCCGTGCGCAAGGTGGTGATCCAGGTGGTGGCTGGCCGAAACATCGCCGTGCTGGTGGAAGCCGCCGTGCGCAACGCCATTTTGCAGCTGCGCGGCATCGACACCTATCAGGAGTTTGTGATGCGCCACCGCCGCGCGATGGAAAGCGGCGAGTCGTTCTGATCCGCCTTAGACAAGCTGCAGCTTGCCCGGCTGCGAAGCCGGGAAAATCTGCTGCACTTGCTGCGCATTCAGGCCATACATGCGCGCAAACAGCCCGCCCAGCACGGAACGGTATTCGTTGAGCACGGGGTAGTCGCGGTTCTGGAACAGGGCTTTCTCGTTCACCTCGATCTGCTCGCCCAGCACCTGACCGCCCGCCTGCGAGGCCAGACTGCCTCCCATGAACCAGTAGACCGTGCCATGGCCATGGTCCGTGCCCTTGTTGCCGTTTTCGCGGAAGGTGCGCCCGAATTCACTGATCACCGCCACAACGGTATGACGCCAGACCTCGGCGCCAATCGCCTGTCTGAAAGTGGCAAGCCCCTGACTCAGATCCGACAAGCGATTCGCCAGATTGCCGCTGGCACCGCCCTGATTCACATGGGTATCCCAGCCACCCACATCAATGAACCCCAGGTCGTACTGATCGCGCATCAGTCCCGCCATGCGCTGGGCGACCAAGCTAAAGCCCTTGGCACTGATGGCATCACGGCCTGCGGCGTCCATTTTTTCCTGCTGAGCCACACGTTCCACGGCCATTTGCGTGGCAAAGCCCTCGCGCGCCGCATGTTCCAGGGCCGTGCCCTGGTACATGGAGGAAATGACGGGTGCACGCCCTCCCTGTGTCGCGGCCTTGCTCACCGTGGCCAGTGACATATTCGCCACATCCACCGAGCCGCGCATCGACAGCGGCATCTGCGCCGTGAATGCCATGGGCAACACACTGCGCTGGCCGTGCCTGTCGGCATGCAGCACCTGCGCCAGACGGTTGAGAAAGCCAGACTGGTAGCTCCGCCCTCCCTCAAGAGGTTGGCCCAGTTCGATGGAGTCCTGCGTTTCGAAATGGCTGCGCGACAGGTCATTCGTGCCTGCAAACGGCACAAAACAAGCCTGACCTTGCTCATACAAAGGCAGCAAACTGCTTTGAAGCGCAGGGTGCAGTCCCCATTGCGAGTTCAGCGGCAGTGCGCCATTCGCTTCACCGGGCCGGGCAATCGCAATCGTCGGCCTGGCCTTGTAATAGAAATCGCTATGGGTGGGCACCAGCAAGCTATTGCAGTCGTAAGCACCACGCAGAAACACCAGCAAAAAACGTGGCGAGCTGTTTTGCAGTGGGGCAGCCAAGCCATGACCCAGATAGCAGGCCAGCGGCACGGTGGCGCTCAGACTCAGAAATTGGCGTCTTTGCATGGATGGACTCCTCAGCGGAACATCATCTCTGGCGATGACAGGAAATAGCTATTCCAGTCCGCCGGGTTTCTGGCCTGCGAAAGCACCGCCTGCGTAGGCTGGCTCAGAGAAGGCAGGCGCGCCTTGACACTGGCGCGCTGTGCGAGATCAGGGTAAGGCGGCTTTTCCAGCGGGGCTTTGGGGTCTGTGCGAAACAGCACCGCTCCGCGCAAACCTATTTGCTGCGCCACGCCAAACCGGCTCATCAGTTGACCGGAACTGGACCAGTCCGACTGCGCCAGCGGAAAGCCGTCCGGTGTTTCTCGCCCATACAGCGGCTGGCCCAGCTGATTGAGCCAGCCCAGCACCGGGCTCACATCACTGGCAACGCGCTGGTCGTAAGCCAGACGCACTGCGCTGAGCACATATTGCATGGGGTCCTTGAAGCGCTTGCCAAAGTGCTGCGCAGCTTCCGGCGCGGTCAACAGGGTGGCCAGAGTCGCCGCAATATCGCCACGGCTGCGTGCAAAGGTCTGGGCCGTGCGCTCCACCAGCGCTGGCGGCGGGTTGTCGCTCACAAAATAGACAGCCAGTTTGTGCGCTATGAAATGTGCAGTGGCAGGTGCAGCCACGATATGGTCCAGTGCCTCATCAACCTGAGCCAAACCCTGCTTTTGCAGCGGCCTGCCCAGAAAGACTTGCGGGGAGTAATCATGGCGGCTGGGATTGAACTCGAAAAAGCCCTGACGCACATAGTCTGCCTGACGATCGGCACGCAGCTTGGGCGGTGGCGCATCGGCCTCGCGTGTGGTGTAGCCCACGCCGGTCAGCACATGTGCCATGGCCTGCACATCGGCCTGGGTGTAGCCACTGCCCACACCCATGGTGTGCAACTCCAGCAGTTCACGGGCATAGTTTTCGTTGATGCGCCCTGCCGCATTGCTGGCATTGTCCAGGTACAGCAGCATGGCCGGGTGGCGCATGCTGGCACCCAACAGGTCGCGGAAGTTGCCCAGGGCATGCGGTCGAATCGCATGCTCCTCGTAATCACTCACCCACAGCCGCACATCACCCTTGCGCGTGCTGACGCTGAAGTGATTCATCCAGAACCAGGTCATCTTCTCCTGCAACTGGCGCGAGGAGTACAGCGCACGCCAGATATGGCGCTTCTGGGCCTCCGTGCTCACCAGATTCAACTGCTTTTGCACCTCCTGGCGCAACCTGGCTGCCTCATCCGGATCCTGGGCTGCACGTATGGCCTGACGCTGGTCTGCTATCTCTTTTTGCAGCTGCGCCATGGATTTCTGGCTGATGCTCAGGGCGTCTATGCGCTGCTGCACCTCAGCAGGCATGGCCCCCAGGGCAGGTGTTAGTTGTGTGGTCAGCCATGCCTTTAGCCCCTGTTGTTCCAGCTGTGCTGCATCATGGTCGCTCCCGCCCCAAGTAAGGCGATCCAACCATTGTTGACGCTGCGAAACATTGAGTACGCTAGGTAAAGAGCTGCCACTCAACACCTCTATCACCTGTGAGCTGATATGGCCAAGTGAATGCTGCGGCAACGGCGCGCAAGCGGCCAAAGCAGCGAGCGCTACAAAGATCACACTTCGACGGAAAGATAGGCGCACTGGTCGCATAGACATACCACCTTGAGCATTCGCACAGCGATGACAAAGCATAGTTTTACTCAACTGAATTTAGGCTTAAGCGTCAGCAAATAACGGGATTGATCACTCCCCAAGAAATTTTCATTCGGAAACACAAAAGGGCAGAGCACTTTCATGCTCTGCCCTTGATGAATGAGAGTGCCGGATTTACTTGGCAGCCGCGCGCGCTGCGCATTCGGCGCATTGGCCGTACAGCGCCATGGAGTGATCCTGAATGACCCAGCCCTTGTCCTTGGCGATCAGCTTCTGGCGGTTTTCGATCTCGGCGTCATAGAACTCTTCGACCTTGCCGCAGCTGGTGCAGACGAAGTGGTCATGGTGCTGGCCTTCGTCGAGTTCGTAGACGGCCTTGCCGCTTTCAAAGTTGCTGCGGATCAGGATGCCGGCCTGCTCGAACTGGGTCAGCACGCGGTAGACGGTGGCCAGACCGATGTCGGAGCGCTCGTCCAGCAGCACACGGAAGACGTCTTCTGCCGTCATGTGGCGCTGGGCACCTTTCTGGAAGATTTCCAGGATCTTCAGACGCGGCAATGTGGCCTTGAGGCCTGTGCTTTTCAGTTCATCAATATTTTTCATGTCGCTGTCTCTTGGTGGACTAAGGGCACATATGCAAGACCTTGCCAGACCGGGAGCACCAAGCTTTACACCCTGGTGGGAGGGAATCTCCGGGGGCTGACAGAGCCTGCCGCTACAATGAACCTGATCATATCCCTATGCCATTACCCATGCATGTTCAAGCCCGTAGCCGCGCAGGTCTGGCCCTGACGTTGGCAATCGCAGCGGCACTGGCCGGCTGCAACAGTATCGATGGTGCAGCGCACCGTGTCGCCAATGTCATTACTCCCTACAAGATAGAAGTGGTGCAGGGCAATTTTGTGTCCAAGGAACAGGTGCAGGCACTGCAGCCCGGCATGAGCCGCCAGCAGGTGCGCGACATTCTGGGTACGCCGCTGGTGACCAGCGTTTTCCACGCCGACCGCTGGGAATACGTCTTCACCATCAAACGCCCCGGCGTGGACCCGCAGGTGCGCAAGCTGACGGTGTTCTTCCAGGGTGACAGCTTTGCCCGCGCAGAAGGCGACGAGATGCCTTCCGAGGCCGAGTTCGTGGCCAGCCTGCAAGGCATGAAGGGCAAGCCCAAGGTGCCTCAGCTGGAAGCCACCGAAGCGCAGCTGGCCAAGTTCCCGGTTCGCAACAATGATGACAGCGCCAACGCCCCTGCCATCACCGCACCGGCTGCCACCAGCTACCCTCCGCTGGAATCGCGCTAAGCAGCCTGAATTCAGAGCCCAATCGGCCTGAAGTCTGTATGTTGATTGCGCAATGCGCTCCTGTTTTCGATAGCGCTGGCACCGGTGTCAGCGCTTGTTTTCCTGATGAAGTGATAGCGCCATGACCGCATCCCCCTCTTCCACACCCCGTCAGCGCGTTGCCGTAGCCGGTGCCTCCGGCCGCATGGGCCATATGCTGATCGAGGCGATTCTGAACAGCAGCGACTGCGAGCTGGCAGCGGCGCTGGACCGTGCGGACAGCCCCGCCATCGGCACCGATCCTTCGGCCTTTCTGGGCAAGCCCAGTGGCCTGAAGATCGAAAGCGATCTGCGCGCTGCGCTGTCCAAGGCCGATTGCCTGATTGACTTCACGCGCCCTGAAGGCACGATGGAGCATCTGGCCGTGGCGGCCGAGCTGGGCGTGAAGGTCGTGATCGGCACCACGGGCTTCAGCGACGCGCAAAAAGCCCAGATCGCCGAATACGCCAAGAAGACGGCCGTGGTGCTGTCGGCCAATATGAGCGCGGGCGTGAACGTCACCTTCAAGCTGCTGGAGATGGCAGCCAAGGCGCTCAAAGAAGGCGGCTACGACATCGAAATCATCGAAGCCCACCACAAGCACAAGGTCGACGCCCCCTCGGGCACGGCACTGAAGATGGGCGAGGTGATTGCCGAAGCCCAGGGCACGAATCTGGCCGACCGCGCCGTGTACGAGCGCTATGGTCACACCGGCGCACGCGTGGAAAACACCATCGGCTTTGCCACCGTGCGCGGCGGCGATATCGTGGGCGACCACACCGTGCTGTTTGCCGGTACTGGCGAGCGCATCGAGATCTCGCACAAGTCCAGCAGCCGCGCCGGTTACGCCAATGGCAGCCTGCGTGCCGTGGGCTACCTGGCCGACAAGAAGACCGGCCAGTACGATATGTACGATGTACTGAACCTGCGCTGAGGCGCTGATTGCAAAAGGGCCTTGATGGCCCTTTTCTGTTTTGGAGCGAGGTTTTGGCAATGTCCGCAGGAACATGGCAATGGCTGGCACAGGGCGACGCTGTCACGCGCAGCACGGCAGCGGTAATGCTGCTCATGTCCGTGCTCAGCTGGGTCGTCATCCTCTACAAACTCTGGTTCATGGCGCAGGCGCGCCGCAGCGTACCGCGCGCCATCGACGCCTTCTGGCAGATGCCCGACCTGCCGCAGGCCCAGGCCCGCGTGCAGGCACTTGATGCACAGACACTGGTACGGCCCCTGGTAGATGCTGTGGCCCAGCCCGCTAATACCCGTGACACCCGTGACAACGCAAGCACCCTGGCCCAGCGCGCAGCCCACGCCCAGCGCCTGATGCGCAGCCTGCGTGCCGCACTGGGCGCGGCCTCGCGCCAGTTGCAGTGGGGCCAGACCCTGCTGGCCACCATCGGTGCCACTGCGCCCTTTGTGGGCCTGCTGGGCACCGTCTGGGGCATACACCATGCGCTGGGTACGCTGGCAGGCAGCGGTCAGGTCGATATCGCCCAGCTTGCCGGCCCCGTAGGCGAGGCACTGGTCATGACCGCCGCCGGTCTAGCCGTGGCCCTGCCCGCCGTGCTGGCCTACAACCTGCTGGGCCGATCCGCCAGCAATCTGGAAGCGCTTTTGGAGGGTTTTGCCCATGACCTCCAGGCGGAATTTGCGCTGGGTGCTACGTAAAGCATAGCGATATGGCCTTCGGACGCATGAGCAGCCGCAGTAGCGGCGACACCCCCATCAACAGCATCAACGTCACCCCGTTGGTGGACGTGATGCTGGTGCTCGTCGTCATCTTCATCCTCGCCGCGCCCATGCTGGCCGCCAGCCTGCGTGTGCAATTACCCAAGGCCCAGGCCAGCGGCACGCAGACCAGCGTGGCCCAGGGCGATGCGCTGATGGTCGAAGTCAGCCCGCAAGGAGAAATCTGGCTCAAAGGCGCTGCCACTGATGATGCTGCAGTGCAGCAGCAACTGCAGGCGCTGGGCCAGCGCAACCCGCAGGCCGAAGTCCAGCTGCGCGCCGACACCAGCGTGCCCTATGGCCGCGTCGTGCAGATCATGGGCTGGGCCCATGCCGCAGGGCTGAGCCGCATCGGTTTTGTCACCGATCCCCAGCCCGAAGCGGCCAAACGCTGACAGTGACTGACGGGTACAACTGCCGCCAACAAAGACAGCCACGCCCTCTCACTTGCTCTGGCTCAAGAGCCAAGCAAATTCCCCGTGCACAAGCCCGCAGCCCGCACCAGTGCTGCTCACAATGGGCAATGCCCCTCGGGCCAACTCGCGTAACAAGTCTTTGTGGGCACGGCCCTGAACTGAGGTTACGATGGCTTGGCCTGATTCAAGAGTGCGTGACGAACTCTCCTCGGTCACGCGCTCCTGGGTACCCCGACAACTTTTCGCCGCAGTGGTGCGGCATTTGGTGACTAGGAGGATTTGCATGCAAGTACAGGTTCATGCCGACGATTCCATCCAGGGTGGTGAATCTCTGGCGCAATGGGCACAGGAGGAAATCAATACCAAATTGGCCCGCCTGAAGGAATACGTGGTGCGTGTGGAGGTCTTCCTCACAGAAGTCGATGCGCTCAAGGCCACCGGCGGCCCCGGCAAGCGCTGCGTGATGGAAACCCGGGCCACAGGCCGTCCGCCCATCGCCGTCAACGCCGAAGCCGAAAAGGTCAAAGACGCCTTCAGCGCCGCGATTGAAAAGCTCAAGCGAGCGGTGGAAACCGACCTGGGCAAGCTCAAGGACAAGAATCTGCGCGAAAGCGTGCGGGGTGTGGATGACCCCAGTGCGGAGAACGCAGCAACGGCCTGATGGCCGCGTAGCACTCCCTCAAGACAATGCCACTCAGATCACTGAGTGGCATTTTTTATGAGCGTTTGGTTTGGGGTGGTTTAAGCCAAATTGGCCTCCAGCCCATTTCTCTCAAGCGCTGACAGCTATCAAAATTAACTCATGCTTTCGCCATGCGGCAGAGGCCGGGTCTCGCCCCGGCTGGCGACCTACTTTCTAGTGCACTAGAAAGTAGGCAAAGAGCGCTACCCGAGTGTCTGCGTCCCTGCGCTGCGCTCCGGGCAAATCTGCGTCACGCAATTCAGGCTGCGGTACGGCAAAACTCACTTCGAGCTTCGCTCTCCGTTCAAACACGTTGCCGTAAAAGTGATGACAAAGCATTGGCACTCTTCGGTGCCAATGCCCGCAGCCTGAACCGCGTGCCGCAGGCGCAGCCAGACGGGTGGGTGCAGGAGCCGACGGCCTGCCTGACTTGTGACGAAATTGGCTTCTAGTCCAGATATTGAATAGGCTAGTCGCTATTAAAAACATAGAAAAGCTATCCCAAGTTCGAGATTGATTTCTGCTTTTTGAAGCGCTGCAGTGTCGTTTATTCAAAGATTAATATCTTCAAATAACTATTAATCAATTCAAATTAGAATAATTTTCTAACAGCAGAAATCCAGTATGGTTCGAAATTTTTACCAAGATCACATTTAATATAATTTTTTGCAAAAGATATTTTGTTTTCACCTTTGTCAAAAAAATCTTCCGTCAATGTTTTTTTATCTTTTATATTTAAATTCAAAAAATCCAATAAATTGCTACTACCATACTGCAAAGTAGTTCTTAAAAATATGTCCTTAAGGACAGAGAAATTTTGCATCTCATTGTGTAAATTCGTTGCATTGATCAAGTCAATCAAAACTTCTTCACGTAATGAAAATTCTATTTCCGCTGGACTAACATGTTGGCTATCTATATCAACAATATTTATTGACGATTCACTTTCTATTCGCACTATTCTTTTGAAAAAAAGATTTTTAATACCTTTTTGTAAAAGAACATGCTCAGCTTGAGCATCACTATCTACTAAGCAAATGGCTTTACCTTTAAAGCCAGCCTCTTTATCTGAAAGCGGTCCAGAAAGATACTCATAAACTCGTCTGACTTGCTTAAATCCACCAAGAGGAACAATTCTCAGATTTTTGGCACTAACAAGATCAGAAAGATAGTGCTCCAAATAAATTTTATCCGACAACCCCTCACAAAATATCCAGTTATAAGCTTTATCCCTCAGCATACTAACCACAACCGACTGAATCATATCCTGATAGCTTTTTAATTCTATTTCTTTTGGATACTTTCCGCTTGTATTTTTAACGCTCTGATTTATTTTTTCTCTAAAATTTTCCAAATTAAATGAATAAAATTCGATACCACTTGCAGTATTTGAAAGTGAGTGAATATTTCCAGATCTTATTATTGGAAGAAATCCATACCAATGAGTGTTAATCAACACCTGTGGTGCTGGTTCGCAAAGCATTGGGATATTGGCAATTTTTTCAAATTGATCATGACATGCAGCAACATGCATTGACGCGTCGGGCTCATCAATAGCCAAAACCACTTGGTAATCTCTCTGCTGGGAGCGAGATAGCAATGCATATGACAGATCTATAAGCGCTTGCTTTTTTTCCCCAGAACTTAAATCCTTAATAATGGTTTCGCTGCCAACACCTTTTTTATGCAGCACCTTAATTCCAAAATAAGCTGCAAAAACCCGATCAATTAAATCATTAATGGTTAATTGATCCTTTTTCTTACCCTTGTATGTGTATTTTTCCAACGATGCATTTATTTCATCAATAAATGCTTTCAATTTATCATTTATTTCTTTAATGCTTTCTTTGCTAATCGAGTCCTGAATTTTCTTCTTTATATCTTCATCAAGCAATTTTTGAACATAAAAAGACTCCATTCTTGTAAAGTCTAGCGAATCCGCTTCTGCCGGAAGATAAATATACCTATAATAAGATTTAATTCTTTTCAAAAATTCATCTAAATCATTTTTTGATATGTCTATCTCATTATCCAATAATTTATCAATATCATTTCCAAAATATGGAATATGAATCTCATTGGTCTTATGCATGACGCCAATGAAAATCAAATAATGTGTTTCGCTATTAATTGATAGATTTTTTAAACCTTCAATTGATTCTTTGAATTTTTTTATGAATGGCGTGTGTGCGAGAACATCTGTATTCCATAAATAATTACTAATCAATGCAGCTATCTTTTTATCCTTTTTCTGCAAATGAATTTTATCTATAGGTATAAGAAATAGCGGAGATATAAATGCATCGTCTTGATTTCGCTTTGACTCATTATTTATAACCCAGTCACCTCCATAAAAAAATCTATCTAAAGCTTCAAAAATTGATGTTTTCCCCACACCATTTGGACCAAGAAATGCCGAAAAAGAAGAACCATAGGATATTGGTATGTAATGAAGATTTTTATACGTTTTATAGTTCTTTAATGCCAGACCAATAATCATTTTTGCTCCTTAAATTTCACAAATAGACCACTCGATGTATTGCCCGCGTCGAAGCCACATAAACCAACCGCGCCTCCAACGCCCCATCCTTCTTCACATCCTTGGCCTTGCGCTCCTCATCCGAAGTCACCACGGCCACCACAGGCCACTCCAGCCCCTTGCTCGCATGCATGGTCATAAGCTTGATGGAGTCTTCCTCGGGCTTGAACTGGCCTGACTTTTTGCGCATGCGATAGGGCAGCTTGCGGCGTTGCAGGGCGTCGGCGCATAGCTCCATCTCGTCGTAGTGGCGGCACAGCACTGCCATCTCACCCCAAGCATGGCCTTGGGCATGCTGGTCGGCCAGCAGTTCGGCCACGCGGGCGGCACGCTCGGGCAGCGTTGGCAGGTCTATGACGATGGGCTCGGGGCCTTCGCGGCCGCAGCTCAAGGGTTTGAGCAGGGGGATGCCGTCTTCGTCCTTGGCGTCTTCGGGCGTGAGCATGTCGCCCGCCACGCGGTGGGCCAGCTGCAGTATCTGGCGCGTGTTGCGGTAGTTGATCTTGAGGATAGTGGTGCGGCCCGCCGCCTGTATGCCCACGCTTTTGAGGCTGAAGTTGCGCTTCTGGCCCCGGTCGTAAATGCTTTGCGCATCGTCGTAGAGCAGCAGCAGGCTGTTGGTCGTGGGGTCCACCATCTGCGTGACCAGGCGCAGCCATTCGGGCGCAAAGTCGTGGCCTTCGTCGATGAGGATGGCGTGGTACTGGCCTGCGGGGATGTGTTTGTCATCCACGCCTTTGATGACGCTGCGCGCAATTTCCTCGAACTTTTTGCTGACATGCAGCGCATCAAGTTCAGGCGTGAGCAGGTTGTAGGCCGTGAGCTGGGCGCGGGTCCATTTGTCCCAGTGCATGACATGCACGCGGTCAGACAAGCCCTTGGCTTCCATGCTGGCCGCGAGTTTGACGCCCAGCGGCTCGTTGTAGCAGAGCACCAGAATGGGCTTGCTGCCCGGCCCCTGTGTCTGCGCCAGATGTTCGGCGCGGTAGCCGAGGATCATGGTCTTGCCCGAGCCCGCCACGCCGTGAATGACGCGGTGGCCGTCGCCCAGGCTGCGGGCCAGTTGCTCCTGCTGCAGGTCCATCACGCGCATGATGTCGGGCAGCTCGTCTTCGTCCTGCGCCGCATCGTTGCCAAACAGACTTTGCTGCTGGGGCACACGCACTTCGGGGAAGAGTATCCAGCGAATGCGGTCCAGCTGCGGCAAGGTGATGGAGCGGCCAAAGCTGTGCGGGAACATGTCCCACAGGCGCTGCTGAAAGGCCTCGGCATCAACCGTCTCCAGCATTTCGTCCTGGCAGATGACGAGGTGGGCAGGCAGTGCCTCGCCCAGCCCCGCCGCATCAAACTGCTTGCGCGTGATGCGGGTGAAGACGACGCCATGGCCCCAGGGAAAGGCCAGCTTGCCCTGATGCGGACCATCGCCCTGCACCAGCTGCGCATCGCGCTCCAGCGCGTTGATGACCTGAATGGCGCAGTGGCGCGCCTGCTGCAGCGGGCTCATGACGACTTTGACATGGCCATCAGCCAGAATTTCAAAGCGCTCGCGCGTGGCGCTGCGGATGGTGTCGAGGTGCCAGTCCTTGGTTTCCAGAATCAGCGCGCCACGGCGTGGGTGCACGACGACAAAGTCAGGCCGCGTCTGCTTGGGGCCAATGGGCACATCCCACCACAGCAGATAGTCGTCCTCCAGCTTTTGCTGCAGACGCTCGGCCAATCGTCGCTCTCCACTGGTCATGCGCCCCGCGCAGCTGCTCAGCGCGGGTATGAGTACCGCCATTGCCTCTCCCTCAAATGTTTCTTGTTGTATCGGAGATGAGGTGTTTATAGCCGATTGCCCGTGCCGCAGCCTTGCAGGCAGGGCAAAGCTTTATCACGCGTTTGCGGGATGCGGAGGGTTTGCTGCGGTGACTGCTGTGCAGCTTTCAAGGACAGAGGCCGGGTTTCGCCCCGGCAGGCGACCTACTTTTCTTGCTCGTGCAAGCAAAGAAGGCAAAAGAACACGCCCCGATTGTCTGCGTCCCTGCGCTTCGCTCCGGGCAAACCTGCGTCACGCAATTCAGGCTGCGGTACGGCAAAACTCACTCCGAGCTTCGCTCTCCGTTCAAACACGTTGCCGTAAATTTGAAGACGAAGCATTGGCACTCTTCGATGCCAATGCCCGCAGCCTGAACCGCGTGCCGCAGGCGCAGCCAGACGGGTGGGAGCGGGTACGGGCGGCCTGCGAGATTTGTGACGAAATTAGCTTTTAGTCCAGATATTAAATAGGCTAGCCGCTATCAAAAACATATTGAAGCTCTCCCGCACCCGTACCCGTATCCGGTATTGCCCCTTGTGCCCACGCCTGCGACGGCGGCCTCTTGTTGCGCGCGGCTGCACCGAAGAGTGCAGACGCATCGTCATCACTTTTACGGCAACGTGTTTGAACGGAGAGCGAAGCTCGAAGTGAGTTTTGCCGTACAGCAACAAGAGGTTGTCGGCGCAGGTTGCCCGTAGCGTAGCGGAGGGACGTGGGCAGTAGGGGCCAGCTCTTTGCCTACTTTCTGGCACCAGAAAGTAGGTCGCCTGCCGGGGCGAACCCCGGCTCCTGTCCACAAATCTGGCGACAAGGCCAGTCAAGCCCCGCCCCAAAAGCAACGCATCAAAACTCCAAGCAAATCTTCCCAAAATGCTTGCCCGCAGCCTGATGCGCAAAAGCCTCAGCCATGCGCTCCAGCGGGTAGCGGCTGTCGATCACGGGCTTCCAGCCAAAGACCTCCAGCGCGCGCACCATGTCTTGTTGCTGCTCGCGGCTGCCGACGATCAGGCCTTGCAGGGTTTGCTGCTTGCGCATCAGCTCCAGCGTGGGCACGGCACCCGCTATGCCGGTGAGCACGCCAATCAGCGCGATATGGCCGCCGGGAGCGCAGGCGCGGATGGACTGGGGCAGTGTGCCGGGGCCGCCAACTTCGACCACGATATCTGCACCGCGCCCGCCGGTGGCGGCCAGGACGGCGTCGCCCCATTCGGGCGTGTCGCGGTAGTTGATGACAAGGTCTGCGCCCAGGGCTTTGAGCTGCTCAGCCTTCGCAGCACTTGAGGTGGTAGCTATGACTTTTGCACCCAGGCTCTTGGCCATCTGCAGCGCAAAGATGGAGACGCCGCCTGTGCCCAGCACCAGCACGGTGTCGCCTGCCTGCAGGCCACCGTCCACGACCAGCGCGCGCCAGGCGGTCAGGCCTGCGGTGGTCAGTGTGGCGGCTTCGGTATGGCTCCAGCCTTTGGGGGCATGGGTGAAGGCAGTGGCGGGCAGGGTGACGGATTCACGCGCAAAGCCGTCCACACCGTCGCCGGGCACGAGTGCGAAGTCGCTGGGGCGCTGGCGGCCTGCCAGCCATTGGGGAAAGAAGGTGGAGACCACGGCATCGCCCACGGCAAATTCGCTCACGCCTGCACCCACGGCGGTGACGACACCTGCACCATCGGCCATGGGGATGCGCCCATCTGCCGCCGCGCCGGGGCGCGAGACTACGCCGAGGTCATGGAAGTTGAGCGAGCTGGCGTGAATGCGCACCTGAATCTCACCGGCCGCAGGCGCTGCGGCAGCGGGCAAGTCTGTCAGTTGCAGGTTGGCGAGGCCGCCGGGCGCGGCGAGTTGCATGGCTTTCATGGCAATCCTTGGTGATGGAAAGAGGATGGCTGTATCTTGCGCAAGCACAGCCCATCGCGCCAGAACCAACATATTTGTTGGGTAGTATTAAAAATGTAAGTAATGCATGACTGCTGGCCTGGCGCTAGGATGCTGGCATCTGCCAAGTCATGGAATGGAGTGAGCAATGACGCGCCTGAACAGCAAAAGCGGCTGCGCCGTGGAGGTAACGCTGTCCGTGATGGGCGGCACCTGGAAGCCCATTGTTCTGTTTCATCTGCTGCACGGCAAAAAGCGCTTCAGCGAGCTGAGCCGCAACATCGGCGGCATCACCCAGCGCATGCTGACGCTGCAGCTGCGCGAGCTGGAAGACGCCGGCATTGTGGTGCGCACCGTGTATGCCGAGGTGCCGCCGCGCGTGGACTATGAGCTGACCGAGCTGGGCCGCAGCCTGCAGCCCGTGCTGATTGCCATGCGCAACTGGGGCACAGCCTATGCCAAGGGGCGCGTGCATGACGATGATCTGCAAGCCAGCTGCGCCACGGATTCAGCACAGGATTTAAAGCAAAAAGCGGCTTGAGTCTATAAACCACAAGCGCAGACCGCTATCAAAAACAAAGCCCGCAGGTTCTGATGCCTGCGGGCTTTGTGTCTTTGAGCGGCCCTTACTTTCCAGCGGTCAGCGTGGTGTAGCTGTTGATGAGGTTGCGGTAGTCGGGGATATGGTTGCTGAACAGCGTGCCCAGACCTTCCACATCATTGCGCCAGTCGCGGTGCAGCTCGCAGGCCGCGCCAAACCAGGTCATGAGCTGGGCACCAGCTTGCTCCATGCGGCTCCAGGCGGCTTGCTGGGTCATGCTGTTGAAGGTGCCCGAGGCATCGGCAATCACAAACACCTCAAAGCCTTCGGCCAGCGCCGACAGCACGGGGAAGGCCACGCAGACTTCGGTCACCACACCGGCGACGATGAGCTGCTTCTTGCCCGTGGCCTTGACGGCTTTGACAAAGTCTTCGTTGTCCCAGGCGTTGATCTGGCCGGGACGGGCGATATAGGGCGCGGTGGGGAATTTTTCCTTCAGCTCGGGCACCAGCGGGCCGTTGGGGCCGTTTTCAAAGCTGGTGGTCAGAATGGTGGGCAGCTTGAAGTATTCGGCCATATCGGCCAACGCCAGCACATTGTTCTTGAACTTGTCGGGGTCGATGTCGCGCACCAGGGACAGCAGACCCGTCTGGTGATCCACCAGCAGCACGGCGGCATTGTCTTTGTCGAGGCGAACGTAGGGCTTGTTGCTCATGAGAGTGTCCTTGAGGTGAGGGGAAAAAGCCCGGCGGGCCAGCCGCCGGAGGGTTGAAAGAGGGTCGAAGAATCAGTGGCTCAATGGCTCAGTTCAGCGCTGCGGCTGATACCGCGTGGCGTGGCAATGCGCCCGAAGCGGCCGCTGCGGTAGTCGTCCATGGCCTGCGCGATCTCTTCGTCGGTATTCATGACAAAAGGACCTGCGCCCACCACGGGCTCGTCAATCGGCTTGCCCGACAGCCACAGCAGCGTGACTTCGTTATTGGCTTCCAGGTGCACGGTGTCGGCATCGCGCTCCAGATGCACCAGTTGGCCGGCACGCGCCACTTCCTCGCCATTGATCAGCACCGTGCCATGAAGCACCACCAGCGCCAGCGTGTGGCCGGGCTGGGCGCGCAGCTCGGTACTGGCTCCGGCGTGCAGCTTCACATCCCACACATTGATGGGCGTGAAGGTGCGGGCCGGGCCATGGGCTGCGGCGTAGTCACCGGCAATCACGCGCACCGAGCCAGCGCCTTCGGGCAGATCGACTTGCGGAATATCGGCGTTCAGCAGGTTCTGGTAGCCGGGCGCGCTCATCTTGTCCTTGGCAGGCAGATTCACCCACAGTTGCACCATCTCCAGCGCACCGCCGCTGCGGGCAAAGGCTTCGGAGTGGAACTCCTCATGCAGGATGCCCGAGGCCGCCGTCATCCACTGCACATCGCCGGGGCCGATGCTGCCGCCCGCGCCGGTGGAGTCGCGGTGGGCGACTTCACCTTCGTAGACGATGGTCACGGTCTCAAAACCCCGGTGCGGGTGCGTGCCCACGCCGCGCTGTGCGGAGGTGGGAGTGAAGGTCTGCGGGCCAGCGTGGTCCAGCAGCAAAAACGGGCTCAGCGCCTTGCCGTGGTCGGCGTAGCTGAACAGCGAGCGCACGGGAAAGCCATTGCCCACCCAGTGAGCGCGTGGGGCTTCGTAGACACCCAGAATCTTTTTGAACATGGCTTTCTCCTTCGCTGCGGTCATCGCCCTGCCCGCTTGGGTTTTGGCGATGCGTTGAACATGGCTGTAGTTTGAATTCAGAACGATTGCTTGAATAGACTGCAATAATCGCCATCAGAGTTCTATTTTTGAAACGATGAAGCTACCTGACCTCAACGAGCTGTATTACTTCGCCCAGGTGGTGGAGCACGGCGGCTTTGCGCCTGCAGGGCGTGCGCTGGGCATGCCCAAGTCCAAGCTCAGCCGCCGCGTGGCGCTGCTGGAAGAGCGCCTGGGTGCCCAGTTGCTGCTGCGCTCCACACGCAGCTTTGCCGTGACCGAGCTGGGCAAGCGCTACTACGCGCATTGCCGCGCCATGCTGGTCGAGGCCGAGGCCGCCGAGGAATCCATCGCCATCACCCAGACCGAGCCCTGTGGCCTGGTGCGGCTGAGCTGCCCGGTGGCGCTGCTGGCCTCGCGCATAGGCCCCATGCTGGCCAGCTTCATGGCGCTGCACCCGCGCGTGCAGCTGCAGGTCGATGAAACCAATCGCCGAGTCGATGTGGTGGGCGAGGGGCTGGATCTGGCCATTCGCGTGCGCCCGCCCCCTTTGCAGGACAGCGATCTGGTGCTGCGCAAACTGGCCGAGCGCCGCCAGTGTCTGCTGGCCAGCCCCGCGCTGCTGGCGCGCTGCGGTCAGCCTGCCGGGCCCATGGATTTATCGCACTGGCCCAGCATGGACATGGGCTTGCCGCAGGACAGTCACCGCTGGGTGCTGCTGGGCCCGGAAGGCGAGCGCGCCGAGGTACGCCACCAGCCGCGCTATGTCACCCAGTCCATGCTGGCGCTGCGCGATGCGGCCGTGGCCGGCGTGGGCGTGGTGCAGCTGCCCAGCATGTTTGCGCGGGCCGAGCTGGACAGCGGCGCGCTGGTGCAGGTGCTGCCGGGCTGGGAGCCGCGTGCCGAGCTGATTCACGCCGTCTATGCCTCGCGCCGCGGCCAGCTGCCTTCAGTACGGGCGCTGCTCGATCATCTGGCGCAGGAATTCGGTGCCATCAATGAAGAATAAATGGCCGCGTTGAATGTTCAGATCGAACTTTCTGCGCGGCCCGTCATCACAGTGCTGTTCCGTCCTCGCGCAGGGCAGTCAAAACCATAAGAACAGCTGCCAGCGCTTGTATGACGTGGGCATAGTGCAACTTTATTGATAGCAACGATTTTCATGAGCAACCAAAGCTTTTCTCTGGCCTTCTACACGATTGGCGACTTTGACGGCCTGAGCGGCGACGACATCACGCGCACCGCGCACATCGACATTCCCGACACTTGCCTGCCCGTGGCCGCCACGCTGCGCTCCGCGCGCCAGTGGCTGCAGGAGCAGCATGCCGACATCGACATGGAGTGCGCAGCCGAGCTGCCACTGCGCGGCTACTTTGCCTTCCAGAACGCATCGGGCCAGAACGTGGACAGCGCGCAACTGGTGGCGATTGACGAGGGCTTTGTAGTGCGCGCCAGCCTGGACAACGGCGTGTGCGTGGAGACCGATGTGCTGGTGCTGGCTGGCGTGGCCTGACTGGAACCAGCTTTGAATCAAACTGGCTGGCAGTCCATGATTTATATAGGATGTAAGCTACATTTTTGATAGCTCAAGCCAGAGCAGCGGCAATATCAGCCGCCAGCTTTTCAGGCTTGTCCTGGGGCGCGTAGCGGCGAATCACCTGCCCGTCGCGCCCCACCAGAAACTTGGTGAAATTCCATTTGATGGACTTGGTGCCCAGCACGCCTGGCGCTTCTGCAGTGAGCCAGCGGTACAGCGGGTGTGCGCCGTCGCCGTTCACATCGATCTTGTGCATCAGCGGGAAGGTGACGCCAAAGTTCATCTCGCAAAAACTGGCGATTTCATCGTCCGAGCCTTTTTCCTGCGCACCAAACTGATTGCAGGGAAAGCCCAGCACCACCAGCCCCCGATCTGCGTACTGCTCATGCAAGGCCTGCAGCCCTTTGTACTGCGGCGTAAAGCCACAGGCGCTGGCCGTGTTGACGATGAGCAGTACCTTGCCCCGGTACTGGCTCAGCGGCACGCTCTGGCCCTTGATGTCCGTGGCTTCAAAGTCATAAACGCTGCTGCTCATGGCGGTCTCCCCGATGTTTGGAATAGGAACTCCACAGCTTACGCCAAGCGCTTTGGGCACATAAAAAAAGCGCCAGACCCGTGAGCCTGGCGCGTTCGCTTTTTGCGATTTTTTTGCAGTTGCCTTTGTTGCTTGCGCTGCGTTTTTATCCGTTGCTGCAGCTGCCCTGATTTTTCTCCAGTTGTGCCTTCGGCCACAAGTAAATTTTGTCGAGATTTTCAGTTTGTCCGTTTGCACTGACAGGCATGAGCCCCATCAACGCCTGGCATTGCGCACTCTGTGCAGCCGGTGCAAGCAGTGCCACCTTGGGCTGGAAAACAAAGGTCTCGGTTTTCTTGTCCTGCTTGTTGTTCAGGCGCACCACAAGCTGTCCTTTTTGCTGATGCCAAGCGCCAGCCATGGTGAAGGGCTTGCCGCTTTCGGTCTGTTCTTCCCAGGTGACTTTGCCGTTCTTCAGAAAATGCAGCGCCAGATTGCTGTTGCCATCCGCCCAGGTCGCATAGCTTTGCGGCACAAACCTGGCGGCCTTGGCACGGGTGTTGGCCTCGGCAATCTGCTGCTTGCGCTCAGCCTCGGCTTTTTCGGCCTGGGCTTGGGCTTCGCGCTGCGCAAGCGCCGCGTTGGCAGCGCTTTGTGCGGCAGCTTCCCGGTTGCCCTGCTGGGGGGCTGTGTCACAGGCGCTCAGCGCCAGAGCGGCGGCCAGCGTCAACGCCACGGAGACAGTGGAGGTGAGATTCATCAATTTCTCCATTGAATATGGAATGAATGATAGTGTTTAGCTATCGATATGTCGATTTCGCCAGCCTTTGCATTGGCAGTTTTGCAACCCATCTGTCTCGCGCCTGTAAATACTGGGGCTGCAACCATAGAAAAGAGGCCGATTTGCTGCAAAGCGCCTTTTTTTTGGGCATTCTTCGCAGTCTTGCTTCTATGCGGCCTTTGACTGGCTGCCGTGCAACGTGCGTTTGTCCTTTCAACAACTCCGAGAAAAATGCGTCACGCAGGCCCAGGCCCTGTGGGCGCGCTGGCGCGCTTCTGCGCTGGGCCAGCGTGTGGCGGCTCTGCCCTGGTGGCGCCGCCTGCCGACAAGGCGCGAATGGCTGTATGTGCTGGTCGCGCTGCCGGTGCTGTTCTTTGTCTATGTGCTGCTGCTGATTCCGTTCACGCCCAGCATCAGCGATATCCGCAAGGCCAAGCTGGAGCAGCCCGCGCAGATCATGAGCGCCGACGGCAAGCTGCTTGGCGAGTTCAAGCGCAGCAACCGCCAGTGGGTGCCGATTGACCAGATCGCACCCTCGGTGGTGAAGGCGCTGGTGGCGACGGAAGACCACCGCTTCTATCAACACCACGGCATGGATTTCACGCGCACCGTGGGCTCGGTCATCCACACGATTGGCGGCAACCCGCAGGGCGGCTCCACCATCACGCAGCAGCTGGCCCGCAATCTCTACCCCACGGAGATTGGCCGCGCGCGCAATATCAACCGCAAGCTCAAGGAAGCCATCACGGCCTTCAAGATCGAGGCGCTCTACACCAAGGACGAGATTCTCGAGACCTATCTCAACACCGTGCCCTTTCTCTACAACGCCTACGGCATCGAGATGGCGGCGCGCACCTATTTCGACAAGCCCGCCGCCAAGCTGAGCGTGCTGGAAAGCGCCACGCTGGTGGGCATGCTCAAGGGCAATGCCTACTACAACCCCGTGATCAACCCGGACCGGGCGCTGGCCCGCCGCAACACGGTGCTCAGCCAGATGGTCAAGCGCGGTGAGCTGAAGGACGATGAGTTCGAGCGCCTGAAAAAGCGCCCCATGCGTCTGGACTTCGAGCGCCAGGAAGAGCCCACAGGCATGGCTCCGCACTTTGCGCAGCAGCTGCGCAAGTGGCTGATCAACTGGGCTGACAAGAACGACTACAACATCTACACCGACGGCTTGATCGTGCGCACCACGCTGGATTCGCGCCTGCAGAACTGGGCGCAGCAATCCGTCAACCGTCAGATGCACACGCTGCAGAACATCACCAACACCAACTGGAGCCACCGCGACGGCTGGAGTGCCGACAACGATCTGGTGCTGCAACTGGTGCGCGAAACGCAGGTCTACCGCAAGCTGGTGCAGCCAGGCAAGAGCGGCAGCCTGAGCGATGAGGAAGCGCTCAAGAAACTGCTGGCCGACAAGGCTTTCATGAAGGACTTGCGCGACGACAAGACACGCATTCAGGCCGGCTTTCTGGCCATGGACCCGCGCAACTCTGCCGTGCTGGCCTGGGTGGGCAGCCGTGATTATGGTCAGGATGCGTTTGACCATGTCGCCCAGGCGCGCCGCCAGCCTGGCTCCACCTTCAAGCCCTTTGTCTATGGCGCAGCGCTGCAGCGCGGTGCCAAGCCCGAGGACACGCGCAAGGACGAAGAAGTCGAGATCAAGCTGTCCGGCGGCGAGGTCTGGCGTCCCAGCGATGCCGTGGAGCCCACGGGCGTGCCCATGACGCTCAGCGATGCGCTGGCTTTCTCCAAGAACACCATCACAGCCCAGTTGGGGCAGGACGTGGGCATAGACCGCGTGATCAAGCTGGCCCGCGCACTGGGCGTGCGCCAGAGCCCTCTGGAGGAGCTGCCTTCGCTGGCGCTGGGCTCCAGCCCCGTAACGCTGCTTGAGATGGTCAACGCCTACAGCAGCATCGCTAACTCGGGCCGCTACACGCCGCCGCAACTGGTCACCCGCATTGAGAACGCGGACGGCGAGGTGCTGGCCGAGTTTGCGCCGCCCAAGCCCGATCAGGTCTGGGACGAGGAGCACAACTACGGCCTGCTGGAGATGATGCGCGCCGTCATCGACAAGGGCACGGGCCGCGCCATCCGCAAGCAGTACGGCATTCGCGCTGATGTGGCGGGCAAGACCGGCACCACGCAGGGCAATGCGGACGGCTGGTTCATCCTCATGCACCCACAGATCGTGGTCGGTGCCTGGGCAGGCTTCAATGACTCGCGCATCACCATCAAGAGCGACCAGTGGGGCCAGGGCTCGCGCAGCGCGCTGCCCATGGTGGGCGACTTCATGTCGCGCGCGCTGCACAGCCCGCTGCTGAACGCCAAGGTCCACTTCACCGAGCCCAATACCTCTCACTGGTGGAGCGATCTGGCCAGCAAGCTGCGCGACAAGGTGCAGGAATGGACGGGCTCTGACAGCGACGATGCGGACAAGAGCACGCCACCCGCCCCCGCCAGCCACAGCGCGCCCAGCCGCCCTGCTGCGCCGGACCGCAGCAGCTCAGACGCGGACATCACCGAGAGCACACCCGCAGCGCCAGCCTCTGCCGGCAGCCCCAGCGCAGCCCCTGACAGCAGCGCCCAGCCGCCCAATGCGGACACCAGCCCGGGTCTGGCTCCCAGCGATGCGGTACAGCCCACGCCTGCACCAGTCACGGCCCCTGCCCCGGCCAGAATGCCCACCCCCTCCACCTGGAGCGATATCGGCACGCCGCTTCCTCCCGCTGCCCCGCTGACCGTGCCGCCAGCCAATCCGTAAGCGCCGGCTTTTCAGCCATATACGCAACTGGGCTGTCGAATAACTGGTCCAATTGACAGTCCAACACCCGCCAGGGCCGCTTCCCACCAGGAGGCACCCTGGCGGATTTGTTTGCGCGCCGCATGTTACTCACATGTTGATAGCGCAACGCGCTTACCCGGAGCCGACATGACTGCCAATACGCCAACCATCGTCACTTTTGCCATCTACCTGCTGGGCATGCTGCTCATCGGCTGGGCTGGCTACAAAGCCACAGACAGCCTCTCTGACTACATCCTGGGCGGGCGCAGCCTGGGGCCCGTCGTCACCGCCCTGTCTGCCGGTGCATCGGATATGAGTGGCTGGCTGCTGATGGGTCTGCCCGGCGCGGTGTTCAGCCAAGGGCTGTCGGCTTCGTGGATTGCAATCGGCCTGTGCATGGGCGCATGGCTGAACTGGCGTTTTGTGGCGGCCCGGTTGCGCATCTATACCGAAAAGGTGGGCAATGCGCTGACGCTGCCCGACTACTTCACCAACCGCTTTGAAGACAAAAGCAATCTGCTGCGCATCGTCACCGCGCTGGTGATTCTGGTGTTCTTCACCATCTACTGCGCCTCGGGCGTGGTGGCAGGTGCGCGCCTGTTCGAGTCCATGTTCGGCATGGACTACCACACCGCCCTGTGGGTGGGTGCCATCGCCACCATGGCCTATGTGTTCATCGGCGGCTTTCTGGCCGTGAGCTGGACGGACACGATTCAGGCCTCGCTGATGATCACGGCGCTGATTCTGGCGCCGCTGATGGTCATCTATGCCGACGGCGGCATCGGTGCCAGCACCGCCATCATCGAAACCGCCCGCAGCGGTGCCTTCGATATGTTCAAGGGCCAGACCGTGATTGCCGTGGTGTCGCTGATGGCCTGGGGTCTGGGCTATTTTGGCCAGCCGCATATTCTGGTGCGCTTCATGGCAGCCGAATCCATCAAGACCATCCCGGCGGCCCGCCGCATCGGCATGAGCTGGATGGTGCTGTGCCTGGGCGGTGCCGTGGCCGTGGGCTTCTTCGGCATTGCCTTCTTTGGCAGCCGCCCTGACCTAGCTGCAGGCGTGAATGCCAATAGCGAAAACGTGTTCCTTGAAGTGGCCAAGCTGCTGTTCAACCCCTGGGTCAGCGGCGTGCTGCTGGCTGCCGTGCTGGCCGCCGTGATGAGCACCCTGTCCTGCCAGTTGCTGGTCTGCTCCAGCGCGCTGACGCAGGATATCTACAAGACTTTCCTCAACAAGAGCGCCAGCCAGCAGCAACTGGTGTGGTTTGGCCGCGCCATGGTGTTTGTGATCGCGGTCATCGCCATCATCATTGCGCAGGACCCCGACGCCAAGGTGCTGTCCATGGTCAGCAACGCCTGGGCCGGTTTTGGTGCCGCTTTCGGCCCGCTGGTGCTGCTGTCGCTGCTTTGGGGCCGCATGACGCGCAATGGCGCACTGGCCGGCATGATCGTCGGCGCAGTCACCGTGCTGGTCTGGCAGCATTTTCAGTGGTTCAAACTCTATGAAATCATTCCGGGATTTGCGCTGTCTGCTATCGCAATCGTAGTGGTCAGCCTGCTGGACAAGCTGCCCTCGGCCACCATCCTAGCCACCCACAGGCAGGTGGAGTCCG
Source organism: Comamonas testosteroni (assembly GCF_003569915.1). GTDB lineage: Bacteria > Pseudomonadota > Gammaproteobacteria > Burkholderiales > Burkholderiaceae_C > Comamonas > Comamonas testosteroni_D. Next base: position 105,221 of record NZ_KZ984450.1, read on the forward strand.
AAATCGCCGCCCACGGGGAATAAAAGCGCTTCATCCCCGCAAAGCCCTGTCAGTGCCTGCTGCTGACGGGGCTTTTTGCTGTCGGGGCCTGTAAAACAGTGCCAGTAAATAGCCACTCTTGGATTGCTTAAAAATTAGGCGCGCCTTGCAATTTCCGGGCCTATCCGTCAAACTCACGGGTCGAAATTTCAGGTATTCCCTGAGATTCTGAAAGGTTTAGTGAATGCTCAAGGCCAAAGCAGCCAAGGTATACCGCACGGGTTTAGCCACAGGTTTAGCGCTCGTACTGGGAGCCGCGTTTTCGCTGGCATCCCCATCGGCTTTGGCGCGCAAGGCGCCCGAAGCAGGCGCTGCCGTCCCTGGTTTTGAGTCGATTGCGCTGGCAGATCTGCCACGCGATGGCCGCACCACCTATGCCCGCATCAAGCAGGGCGGCCCTTTCAGCAGCGATAAGGACGGCTCGGTCTTCGGCAACCGCGAGCGCATCCTGCCTCGCCAGGCCCGGGGCTACTACCGCGAATACACGGTACGCACGCCCGGCGCCAAGAACCGAGGCGCACGTCGCATCGTCTGCGGCGGCCTTCAGCCCCAGACCCCCGATGCCTGCTTCTACACAGGCGACCACTACAACAGCTTCCAGCAGATCGTCGAATAGACATGAACCTTGCTGGCGCCCCTTTTCGAGCAGCAGCGTCTCGCGCTAATGACCTACAGCGTCGTCAGCGACGCCTCTGCCAACCCATTTGATGTTTTTAGAAAGAATCACGGAGATGGACACGCCACTTCGTAAACCCACCGAGACACCTCTGCGAAACGTTCGCAGCAATATCGTGCAGTCCATCCGTGCCTACCGCATTCAGGACTTGCAGGCTGCCGCCGAGACGCTGGGCGCTCACTTCCTCTACGCCAATCTGGCCCATGCTCAGACCAAGGCGGACATCTTCGAGCTGCTGGCCACCCAGTTCCACCTGCCCGCGCACTTTGGCAAGAACTGGGATGCGCTGTATGACTGCATGACCGACCCCATTCACAAATCCGGTCCTCAGCCGGGCTTTGTCGTGGTGCTGGACCAGATACCCACCACACCCAAGTTCGACAAGGAAATCCGCGAACAGCTGCTGGATGTGTTCCGCGACACCGCCGACTTCTGGGCCGAACGCAAGATTGCCTTCCGCTGCTTCTATTCGTTCCTGTAAGCCTGCCCGAACCGCAAAACGCCCGCATCAAGCGGGCGTTTTTGTTGATAGGAAGGCGGTCAGGCCGCAGCCTGCGCAGCCGCATTGCGCGACTGCAGCCATTTGCCAACCGTCACCACCAGCACAGCACCTATTGCGGCAGCCGCATAGTGGGCCCAGGGGTTGGCATGGACAAAGCCTTCCAGCACATGGTCGCTGGTAATGGTCTCGCCAGCCACCCAGCCGATCAGCGCAGCGCCCAGCACCACGATGATGGGAAAGCGCTCCATCAGCTTGATCATCAGCGTGGAGCCAAAGATTACCAGCGGAATGCTGATGGCCAGCCCCAGAATCAGTAGCAGCATATTGCCATTGGCTGCGGCGGCCACGGCAATCACATTGTCCAGGCTCATGACCAGATCGGCCAGCAAAATGGTGCGGATGGCAGCCATCATGCCCTGCTTGGCCACACTGCCGGACTCTTCAGCCTCGTCTTCGCCCTTGAGCAGGCCCACGCCAATCCACAGCAGCAGCAGGCCGCCGATGACTTCCACAAACGGCAACTGCATCAGCTTGGCGGCCACCACCGTGAGTGCAATGCGCAGCACCACCGCAGCGCCGGAGCCAAACATGATGGCTTTTTTCTGCTGCTCGGCCGGCAGGCCGCGCGCAGCCAGCGCAATCACGACGGCGTTGTCTCCCGAGAGGATGATGTTGATCCAGACGATTTTGAACAGGCCGATCCAGAACTCGGCACCCATCAAGGCATCCATGGCGAAATATCCTGAGCAATAGGTCCGTCAAGGTCACTACGGACAAACGCCCGACGGCAAACGGTCAGGCGTCCTAGTTGAAACAAAGTTTAGTCCTTTGCCCGACACAAGGCCTGTCAGCGTATTGCTGCTGGCAGCATGGGAATTACGACAGGCTCTGCAATAAATAATGACATTTGTTCAGGCCCAGCGCGGGCAAATTACCAGTTTTCAGTGATGTCCAAGAACTGCAATCTCGCTCACAGTCATTACTAGTAACATTTACAGAGCTTTCTGAGACCCATGACCGAATTCGCTGTCCTTCCCACAGAATCAGTTCTTCCCAGTCCGCTGCTGGTGGTGGAGGACGAACCGTTGATTCGCAAGCGCCTGGAAGGCATTTTGCGCAGCCTCGGATATACGGAAGACGCACTTGTTTTTACAGCCAGCATTGCCGAGACCCATGCGCGCCTGCAGGAGCACCCGGTGGCCATGGCGCTGGTGGACCTGGGCCTGCCCGATGGCAGCGGCATCGACCTGATTGCCGAGCTGCGCCATGCCGACCCTGGCATGGGCATTCTGGTGATTTCCGCCTGGAGTACCGAGGACGCCATTCTTTCCGCTCTGCGTGCTGGAGCCAACGGCTATGTGCTCAAGGAGCGCGACGACCTGGAGGTGACGCTATCCATCCGCAGCGTGCTGCGTGGCGGTGCGCCCATTGACCCCTTCATCGCGCGGCGCATCATTGCCGAGCTGCAGCCGTCCACACCAGCGTCTCCTAAAGATTTGCCTCCCGAAAGCGCTCTCAGCTCACGCGAGGTGCAGATTCTCAAGCTGGTAGCCGATGGGATGACCAACCGCGAAATCGCCGAGGTGTTGTTTCTCTCGCGCTATACGGTGGAATGCCATATCAAGAACATCTACCGCAAGCTCTCCGTGCCATCGCGCACCAAGGCCGTGAGCGAAGCGCGCGCGCGCGGCCTGCTGACCTGAGCCGATGAAGCCTCCGCGGCCCTTTTCGACCTGGCTGCGCCTGATGATGGTGCTGTGCTTGCTGGTCGCCAGCACCTTCACAGCCCGGGCGCAGCCCAGCAACTCATGTCAGCCCCAGCTTGTGCAAATACAAGTGGCCAAGGCCGATGCACAAGGCCCGATTCCCACCGCAGACGCGCTGGAGTGGACAACGGTGACCTTGCGCGACAACTGGCGCAATCGCTGGCCTGACTATGTGGGCGCAGCCTGGTACCGGGTGGACTGGAATCTGCCCTGCACGGGACAGCAACAACAGCACATAGCACTGCGGCTCCAATCCATCATCATGGCCGGGGAGGTCTATGCCAACGGCGATCTGCTGTGGCGTGACGCTCACCTGGCAGAGCCCCTGAGCCGCAGCTGGAATATGCCGCGCTACTGGCTGCTGCCTCGGAGTGCGGCGCAGCCCGGCAGCAACCAGATCTGGATTCGCGTGCACGGCCGTGCAGATGACAGCGCGGGCCTGGGCGAAATACAGATTGGAGATGCGCAGCAGCTGGCAGTGCAGCATGAACATTCCTGGTGGAGCTCTCGCACCGCGCTCGTCATCAGCGTGACGGTTTCCTTGCTGATGAGCGTGCTGTTTGGTTCTGCGTGGCTGCAAAACCGCAGCCAGAAAACCTATGGCTGGTATGCGCTCTACAGCTTTTTCTGGGCAATGGTGATGATCAGCGCGCTCACCCTCAGCTCCTGGCCTCTACCATCCTCGCTGGCCTACTCCAGAGCCACATCGGTGCTCTATCTGTGCTTCACCTCCAGCTTCTGTATTTTTCTCCTTCGATTTGGCGAATTGCGCTGGCCACGTATAGAGAAAGCGCTATGGATTTTCACAGCCATTGGCATTGCTATCATCTTGTTGACGCCTGCACATCTACGCGATCGCATTACCGTCATCGGCACTTCTGGCACGGTGTTCATGACGGCGCTTTGCCTGTGGTTTCTCAAGCATGCCTGGCACACCCGCAAGCCAGAACACCTGGTGTTTGCCGCCTGCGCACCACTGTTTCTGCTGCTGGGTATTCATGACTTTCTGAATCTGCGACAAGTCATCAACACCGGGGTTGCACTACTGCCCTACTCCGTGCCCGTCACCATGACGGCGCTGGCACTGGTGCTGGGTCGCCAGCTCACGCTGAACATGCAGCGCATCGAGCAGTTCAACATAGAGCTGACGGACAGCATCACCCGTGCCTGCGACGATCTCAGCACCACACTGGAGCGCGAACACGCGCTGGCCATGCGCCACAACCTGCTGCAGGAGCGCATGCAGATATCGCACGACCTGCATGACAGTCTGGGGGGCTCTCTGGTGCGCTCCATCGCCTATGTAGAGCAATCTCAGCAGCCTTTGCCTAACGCGCAAGTGCTGTCCATGCTCAAGCTGATGCGTGACGACTTGCGCCAGATGATCGATAACGGCACCAGCGCCAACCTGCAGGTGCCGGAAACACCGATTCAGTGGGCTGCACCGATGCGCCATCGCTTCGGGCTGCTGTTTGAAGAGTTGGACTTGCAGGCTGCCTGGACATTACCTATGCAATGGATGACTGCGCCCAGCGCCATTCAATGTCTGACCCTGACCCGGGTGCTTGAAGAAGCACTGACCAATGTCATCAAGCACAGCCGCGCCAGCCGGGTCAGCATTACGCTGGAGCTGCCCAGTCCACAGGAGTTGTGCCTGCGCATTGCCGACAACGGCAGCGGCTTCGATGTGCATTCCACGCAGATCAACAGCATGGGCGTAGGTATGCGCAGCATGCTGGCCAGATTGGAACGAATACAGGGCACACTCAGGATACAGTCTTCCCCCGGCGCTACTGTTTTAGAAGCACGCATGTCGCTGGGCGAGAAAGCCTCTTGGCCGGGCTCAGCGCCAGCTCCGTTGGGCTCGGACGCTGTTTCGCAGTAAGTGCAGCCTCAGGTCAAAACCACCGTGGTTTGACGAGGGCCGTGATTACTGAGCCGTTTCTGGATCGACCTGGGCAATAATGCCGCCGCCCAGGCACACATCGCCGTCATACAGCACGGCAGACTGACCGGGCGTGACCGCCCATTGCGCTTCGGGGAAGTCCAGACGGAAGCCGGCGTCCGAGGCCTGCGAAATCAGCGCCGGTGAATCAGGCTGGCGATAACGGGTCTTGGAGCCGTATTCCTTGCCTTCAGCAGGCGCCTGGCCTGCGACCCAGCTGATCTGGTCGGCCACCAGCGCATGCGATTGCAGCCAGGGGTGGTCATGGCCTTGCACCACGCGCAGCTGGTTCTTCTCCAGATCCTTGCGCGCCACAAACCAGGGGGCGTGGTCGCCCGCGCCACGCGCTGCGCCTTTTTCCTTGACGCCGCCAATGCCCAGACCCGAGCGCTGACCCAGCGTATAAAAGCTCAGACCCACATGCTTGCCCAGCTTGCGGCCACGGTCGTCCAGCATCAGACCGGGTTCCTTGCTGATATAGCGGTTCAAGAAGTCGCGGAAGGGGCGCTCGCCAATAAAGCAGATGCCGGTGGAATCCTTCTTTTTGGCATTGGGCAGACCAATTTCTTCGGCAATGCGGCGCACCTCGGTCTTTTTGAGCTCGCCCACGGGGAACATGGCCTTGGACAGCTGGGCCTGATTCAGGCGGTGCAAAAAGTAGCTTTGATCCTTGGCTGGGTCCAGACCCTTGAGCAGCTCAAACAACTGGGTGTCCTGGTTCTGACGCACACGGGCATAGTGACCGGTAGCGATTTTCTCGGCACCCAGGCGCATGGCATGGTCCAGAAAAGCCTTGAACTTGATCTCGGCGTTGCACAGCACGTCGGGGTTGGGCGTGCGGCCTGCCTGGTATTCGCGCAGAAACTCCGCGAACACGCGGTCTTTGTACTCGGACGCGAAGTTCACATGCTCGATCTCGATGCCGATCACATCGGCCACAGCGGCAGCGTCAACAAAGTCGATATTCGACGAGCAATACTCGCTGTCGTCGTCATCTTCCCAATTTTTCATGAAGATGCCGACGACCTCGTGGCCTTGCTGTTTGAGAAGATAGGCGGTGACGGCGGAATCCACACCGCCCGACAAACCCACCACGACACGGTGCTTGTTGCTCATAGGTATGCGATTATCCCAGCGCCCGCCAACTGCTGCGAGCGTGAGGATTTGCCATGGAACTGCGCCAGCTGCGCTACTTTGTACGGATTGTTGAACTGGGCTCCATGAGCCGCGCCGCGCTGGATCTGGACATGGTGCAGTCGGCGCTGAGCCAGCAAATCAGTCGCCTGGAGTCCGAACTCTCCACCCGCTTGCTGCAGCGCACGCCGCGCGGCGTCATCCCCACCGAGGCGGGCCAAGCCTTTTTTCACGAAGCCCAGCTCACGCTGCGCCATGCCGATCAGGCAATTCACGCAGCCCAGCAGGCGCGGCTGTCGGGTGCCGTCAGCATGGGCTTGTCGCCCACGATTGCCAATGTGCTGGGCCTGCCGCTGATGCGTGCCATGCGCGTGCGCTACCCCGATGTACGCCTGCATATGGTGTCGGCGCTTTCAGGACATTTAACGAGTCTGCTCAATGCCAGACAGCTGGATCTAGCTATTCTTTTTGATACGCACAATGCCCGCCGCTGGAGCGTGATGCCGCTGCTGGAAGAGCAGCTGTTCCTGATCCAGTCGCGCCAGCAACCCGTAGCGCCCAAGATTCAGCATGGCGCGCCCATTAGCTTGGCAGAGTTGCAGCAGGTGCCGCTGATCCTGCCCTCGGGCAGCCACGGCCTGCGCAGCTCGGTCATGGCCTCGTTCACCAGCGCGGGGTTTCAGTCGCAGATGGCCATGGAAATCGATTCGCTGACCTTGCTGATGGAGGCCGTTGACGCTGGCATGGGCGCCACCGTCCAGCCCTGGTCAGCCGTAGGCATGTACCGCGATGCAGGCGAGCGCTTTCAGTGGTCGCAGATCGCTGATGACTCCGTGCGCCGCAAAGCCGCGCTGTGCAGCTTGTCGGACGATGAACTCTCGCCCGCAGCGCTGGCTGCGCGCGTGGTGCTGATGGATTGCGCCAGGCAGTTGGTGCAGTCCGGCAATTGGTTGGGTGCAACGCTGACCGCATAAACGCTGGCATCAACCCAGAGATCAGCTAATACATCACAAATCGTGATACCCCCATCCCCTCACCCCGCTGCACGGGTGAGGCGGCGCTCACTACAGTCAGGTTCAACGCTTGCCTGCTTGCGCACTCCCTCTGAAGACCTGTGATTCAGAACCGCAGCAAGGACAAGATCCACCCACGTTGAACCGCCACAGGCCTAAATCTGTGGCAGCCCATCATGAAAACTGAAGCCTTTGACACCGATGTGCTCATCATCGGTGGCGGCAATGCCGCGCTGTGCGCCGCCATCATGGCCCGTGAAGCTGGCAGCCGCGTGCTGCTGCTCGAATCCGCGCCCCGCGCCTGGCGTGGTGGTAATTCCGGCCACACCCGCAATCTGCGCTGCATGCACGATGCCCCGCAGGATGTGCTGGTCGAAGCCTATCCCGAAGAAGAGTACTGGCAGGACTTGCTCAAAGTCACGGGCGGCATTACCAACGAGCATCTGGCGCGCATGGTGATTCGTGCCTCCAGCACTTGCCGCAACTGGATGCGCAAGCATGGCGTGCACTTTCAGCCGCCGCTGTCGGGCGCGTTGCATGTGGCGCGCACCAATGCCTTTTTCATGGGTGGCGGCAAGGCGCTGGTGAATGCGTATTTCCGCAGTGCTGAAAAGCTGGGTGTGGAGATTCGCTACGAATCGCCGGTGGACAAGCTCGATATCGAAAACGGCCAATTCAAGGCCGCATGGTGCAAGGGCCAGCGCATCACGGCCAAGAGCTGTGTGCTGGCTGCGGGCGGCTTTGAATCCAACCGCGAATGGCTGCGCGAGGCCTGGGGCCAGAACGAGCGTGGCGAATGGCCTGCGGACAATTTCATCATCCGTGGCACGGCGTTCAATAAGGGCGTGCTGCTCAAGCACATGCTGGAAGTGCAGAACGCCGATGGTCTGGGCGACCCCACGCAAGCGCACATGGTGGCGATTGACGCCCGTGCGCCGCTGTATGACGGCGGCATTTGCACCCGCATCGACTGCGTGTCGCTGGGCGTGGTGGTCAACCGCGATGCCAAGCGCTTTTACGACGAAGGCGAAGACTTCTGGCCCAAGCGCTATGCGATCTGGGGCCGTCTCGTGGCGCAGCAGCCCGGCCAGATTGCCTATTCGATCATCGACAGCAAGGCCATTGGCCGCTTTATGCCGCCCGTCTTCCCCGGCGTGAAGGCAGACAGCCTGCCCGAGCTGGCGCAAAAGCTGGGCCTCAATGTAGACACCTTCATGCAGACCATGCAGGCCTACAACGGCAGCTGCAAGGTCGGTCACTTTGACCACACGGCTCTGGACGACTGCCACACCGAAGGCGTGGCCCCGGCCAAGACGCACTGGGCACGTCCGCTCGATACCGGCCCGTTCTACGGCTATGCACTGCGCCCCGGCGTCACCTTCACCTATCTGGGCCTGAAGGTGGACGACACCGCCGCCGTGCGCTTTAACGACCAACCCAGCCAGAACCTGTTTGTGGCCGGCGAAATGATGGCCGGCAATGTGCTGGGCAAGGGTTACACCGCCGGTGTGGGCATGTCGATTGGCACGGCATTTGGCCGTATTGCTGGTCGCAATGCGGCGCTGGCCGCCGCTGGCAAACCTGCCGTGCATGGCGCAGTAAAGGACGAGGTCTAAATCATGAGCATCCAATCCCTGCAAGAACTGGGCAAGGAAGCCCAGACCCTGGCCACCGGCAAGGTCATCCCCATCATCCCTGCGCCCACCGAGACCGCTGCCGAAGGCGAAGTGGCACGTGTGATGCAGATCTGCAATGCCTGCCGCTATTGCGAAGGTTTTTGCGCCGTGTTCCCGGCCATGACGCGCCGTCTGGAATTTGGCAAGGCCGATGTGCATTACCTGGCCAATCTGTGCCACAACTGCGGCGCTTGTCTGCATGCCTGCCAGTACGCGCCGCCGCATGAGTTTGGCATCAACATCCCCAAGGCCATGGCCGAGGTACGTGGCCAGACCTATGCCGACTACGCCTGGCCGCCCGCACTGGGCAAGCTGTACCAGAAGAATGGTTTGACACTGTCTTTGGCGCTGGTCGCGGGTCTGTTTATCTTCCTTGCGCTGGCCGTAGCTGCGCAAGGTGGTCTGGGTCAGCTGTGGAACGCGCAGCTGGGCAATAACTTCTACAACCTGTTCCCGCACAACCTGCTGGTCAGCATTTTTGCGCCCGTGTTCCTGTTCGTGGTGTTTGCGCTCTTCATGGGTGTGCGCCGCTTCTGGAAGGACGTGAAGCCCGCCACCAGCAATGTGGATGTGAGCGGCCCTGCGGCGGCGGAAGCCACGCACGATGTGCTGCGCCTCAAGTACCTCGACGGTGGCCACGGCGATGGCTGCCACAACGAGGACGACGAGTACACCCTGAAGCGCCGCCGCTTCCACCACTTCACCTTCTACGGCTTCATGCTGTGCTTTGCCGCAACGGCGCTGGCCACGGTGTACCACTATGTGTTCAACCTGCCTGCACCATATGAGTTGCCCAGCCTGCCCAAGATTCTGGGCGCTATCGGTGGTGTGAGCTTGATGATCGGCACCGCAGGCCTGTGGCACCTGAACCGCAGCCGCCATCCGCTGCATGGCGACGCCAAGCAAAAGCCCATGGACCTTGGCTTTATCGCCCTGCTGTTTGTGGTGGCCGCCAGTGGTCTGGCGCTGTGGCTGGGCCGTGGCACGCCTGCGCTGGCCTTGCTGCTGTGCCTGCACCTGGGCGCCGTGATTGCGCTGTTTGCCACGCTGCCCTACGGCAAGTTTGCGCACGGCGTATTCCGCACGGCATCGCTGCTGCGCCACAACGCTGAGAAGCGTGAACCCAGCCCCATCGGCCTGGGCGCTGATTAAGCCTATCTACCCCTCGACCCCGGGCAAAACGACCCGGGGCAATTCAAAGCACCATCTCAAGGAGACATCCCGTGATGAACAAACGCCATTTCCTGCGTGCCACAGCCGTGGCTGCATCCATGCTGAGCCTGGGTTCTGCCGCACTGGCTGCACCTGACTGGCTGCCCAACAAGCCCGTGACCCTGGTCGTGGGCTTTGCTGCTGGTGGCGCTGCCGATGCGGCTGCGCGCTTGATTGCCAAAAAGCTGGGTGAGAACATCGGCCAGTCCGTGGTGGTGGATAACAAGGGCGGCGCAGGCGGCAATATCGCGCACCAGTTCGTGTCCAAGGCTCCAGCCGATGGTTCGGTTCTGCTGTTCGGCTCCATCGGCCCGCTGACGATTGCGCCCCACATCATGAAGGTGGGCTACAACCCGTTCACCGATCTGGCCCCCATCTCTGGCGGCGTGAACTTTCCTAATGTGCTGGTCGCCCACAAGGGCGCTGGCGTAAAGAACCTGGCCGAGTTTGTGGCCAAGGCCAAGAAGGCTCCCGGCAGCGTCGACTATGCCTCGACAGGCGCAGGCTCCGCCTCGCATCTGGCGGGCGAGTTGTTCAACCAGCGTGCAGGCGTGGAAATGGTTCACGTGCCTTACAAGGGCGGCGCGCCGGCGCTGCAGGACTTGCTGGGCGAGCGCGTGACTTCGTACTTCGCAGCGCCCCCCACAGCGCTGCCACATATCGAAACCGGCAAGCTGATCCCGCTGGCGACGACCGGCCTGACGCGCCCCGCCTATATGCCCAATATCCCCACCGTGGCCGAAGCGGGCTACCCCGGCTTTGAGGCGTTGAACTGGTATGCCTTTGTGGCACCCGGCAAGACGCCCACACCCGTGCTGGACCGCTGGAATGCCGAAATCACCAAGGTGCTGAAGGACCCCAGCGTGGCTGAAGCTTTGAAGCACCACGGCCTGACACCTCAGCCCACCACCCGCGCCGAGTTTGCCGCCTTCATGAAGAAGGAATACGACCAGTGGGGCAAGGTGGTGAAGGAGCGCAAGATCACCTCCAACTAAGGAGGCGAAAAGTTTCCGAGAAACTCCAAACTTCTCTTTTCAGGACTGCTTCGGCAGTCCTTTTTTCATAGCTGTCTGCGTATATTCAATATAGGCATCAGTCCGATTTGGCATTGTTTTTTGCCGATGCAGGCCGCAGCACCATCCACAGCGAAAGCGCGATCAGCCCGCCACCGGCGGCATGGGCCAGACTCAGCGGCTCGCCCAGTACCAGACGGCCCCAGAGCACGGCGAACACGGGCACGATGAAAGTCACGGTCAGCGCTTTTTGCGGGCCTTCATCGGCAATCAGTTTGAAGTACAGCACATAGGCCAGCGCCGTGCTCAGCAGACCCAACAGCGCCACATTGCCCCAGGCCAGCAATGGTGCGGCCTGCATTTTTGCGATGTCGGCGGGGTGCAGCAACACATCCACCAGCAACGCGGGCAGCAGCACCAATAGCGCGCCCAGTTGGCTGATAAAGACCGCTGCGCGCATGTCCACCGGGGCATTGGCACCGGCGAGCTTTAGCGTGAGAAAGCTGGAAAAAGCGTAGCAGACCGTCGCCACAAAGCAAGCGGCCATGCCACCCAGCACGGCGGTGTCGATGTCCAGCGGCCCGGCCTGCGCCAGCACGGCCACGCCGCCCATGCCCAGCAGCACGGCGGCAATGCGCGCCGGGGTAATGCCTTCGGCAAAGAGCAGCGCGCCAACCACGGTGGCGACCAGCGGCGTGGTGGCGTTGAAGATGGCGCTATAACCCGAGGGCAGCACCTGCGCCGCCAGCGCGTACATGAGGAAGGGGATGCCAGAGTTGATGACGCCCAAACCCAGCAGCGGCCACAGATGGCGGCCCAGCCGGGGCCGATAGCCCATCAGGTACAGCGCCGCGCCCAACCCGATGGTGGAGAACAGGCCGCGCCCCACGGCGGTGGGAATGGCGCCCAGTTGGGGCACCGCCACGCGCATGAACAGAAAACTGCCGCCCCAGAGGGCGGCCAGTGCAATCAGTCGGGTCAGGCTGGCCAGGGACATAAGAGCGTGTTTACGATCTCTACGACGCCGCGTTGAGACGCAATCGGGATGAGTTCGAAGCGATGTGGAGCAGCTTGCATCGGGCTGCAAGCAAGCCGCAGCGTGAAGAAATCGCCCGATTTCGCCTCAACCCTTCGGGCCAATGGCTTTGCGGGCGGTCTACGGTGTTACGAATCCTCGCAATAGCGTGGCTATTGCTGCGGTATCGCGCCTTGTATCCCATCCCGCAAAGACACTGGCGCGGCGCCGAGGAGATCGTAAACACGCTCTCACCATTGTGCACAGGCCCACGGCCTGCGCATGTCACATCAGCCGCACCTGAAATTCAGTGAATCTGCGCGAGCACGTCGTCCAGCGTGGCAGCCTGGGGCGACACGGGCAGGGTGGGCATGGGTGGGCGGAACAGGCTGGCGTCGGCATGGATCATGCCAATGTCATGGCGCTGGCCGGCCAGATAGTCTTGTACCGACTCCAGCACGATGGGGCTGCGGTGCAGGTGGGCCGTGGCCTTGAGCTCATCGAGCGTCAGCCAGACGCTGCGCACAATGCCTTCGTCCAGATGGCAATGGGCGTGGTGCAGGCCCAGCTCGCCCGTGAAGGCAAAGCGCAGATAGGTGATGTCGTCACCCGTGCGGGTGCGCACAAAGCGGTTCATGTAGATGCCGACCAGGGCGGTGGGCGTGAAGCTGTAGGCCGTCTCTTCCATAACCTCGCGCACGCAGGCTTGGACGGGGGTTTCGGCAGGGTCCAGATGACCGGCGGGGGTGTTCAGACGCAGTCCATCCGCTGTAGTTTCTTCCACCAGCAGAAAGCGGCCATCGCGCTCAATGATGGCCGAGACAGTCACATTAGGTTTCCAGCGATTGGGCATGGGCGGCATTATCCTTGCCCAGCCCCGATACCGTGTCAGATTAATCCCACCATATAGAGCGCTCCCGCCCCATAACTTGTTAAATGTTGTTGCTGTGCAGCATTTGTCACTTTACTGACGGCGTAGCCTTGACGTTCCCAATAAACCTGTGAGCCCTGCACCGACACCAGTGCCGTGCACGCAATGCCGCGCTGGCGCGCCTGGGTCTTGGCAGCATCCACCATGCGCCGGGCCAGGCCGTGGCCTGAGGCAGCAGCCGAGACAGCCATATCGTGCAGATAGAGCACGCTGGCGTCTTCGTAGCAGGCAAAGTCGCCGTTGAGCGGCGTGATGGCCCCGGGGCGCGACCAGTAGGCGGCCAGATAGGCCACGACCTCATCGCCGCGCACTGCCGCCCAGGAGCAGTGCACCGGCGACTGCAGGCGACGCGCAAACACCTCACGCGGCTCGACAAAGTGCTCGCCATAGCACTGCGCCTGGATGCGCAGAACGGCGTCCACATCAGATACGGCCAGCGTTCGCAGCTGGATGGGCATTAACTCCGGCATTGGATACTCTTAAATCGATAGCTACCAGCCTAATTAGTATCTGGACTACCGACTGTTTTTGCGTGAAATTCAGAGGCCAAAGCTTAGCAAGCCTGCAATGGCGCAGTCGTCCGCAGGCACTATCGCGATGGTAATGATTCTCAATTTGATTGATGAAGCCGTCCGCCCTACCATTCACCTAACGATTCTGGAGAGCGATATGACACGACTGATTCAAGCCCTGCGCCACAACAAGCTCACGCTGGCCAAGACTGGCAGCTATTACCTGATCCACATCACCGTCGCGGCCTGCGTGGCCTATGCCGTCACCGGCAACCTGATTGCCTCGCTGACGCTGAGCCTGCTGGAGCCCACAGTGCAGGCCTTTGCCTTCTTCTTCCATGAAAAAGTCTGGGAGCGCCGCCTGAAAAAGCAGGCGCAGCAACAAGCTGCATCCGCCGACCACGCGCTGGCGGCCTGAGAGGAGAGCGGGCATGAGAGCCGACTTTGGCCAATGGCTGCTGCAGTCGCTTGCCGCACTCGGCGACTGCAACGGGCAGCTTTGATGATTTGTTGAAATTCTGTGGATAAAGCTGATGAAATCCACTGGCAAAGCTGGTGGCAATGAGCCGACTGAGGCCAATCCCACTTGATATCTGGCAAGACGGGCTGCGTGAACCCCAATAATTTGTGGATAACTAGCCTGTGGCATGACTCCCTTACTGTCTTTCAGCGGACAGTCCTTGGGTTTGCGGCTATTTCCCAAAGCCGCGCCTGGACCAACAATGGCATGGAATTCAAGGAGTTCCCATGCAGCTTGCAGATACCCAGAATCAGGATCAGAGCCCACGCCAGGATGCGCAATGGCTTGCCGCGCACTGGATGCCCTTCACGGGCAACCGCAACTTCAAGGCCAGGCCGCGCATCATCACCGGCGCGCAGGGCGCGTACTTCACCGATGCCGATGGACGCAAGATTTTTGACGGACTCTCGGGCCTGTGGTGCAGCGGCCTGGGCCATGGCCGCCGCGAGATCGCCGAAGCCATTGGCAAGGCCGCTCTGCAGCTCGACTACGCACCAGCGTTCCAATTCGGCCACCCGGCCTCATTCGCGCTGGCCAACCGCATCGTGAGCCTGATGCCCAAGGGGCTGGAGCATGTGTTCTTCACCGGCTCGGGCTCGGAAGCCGCAGACACCTCGCTCAAGATGGCGCGCGCCTACTGGCGAGCCAAGGGTCAGGGCAGCAAGACCCGGCTGATCGGTCGCGAGAAGGGCTATCACGGCGTGAACTTTGGCGGCATCTCAGTCGGCGGCATGGTGGGCAACCGCAAGGCGTTTGGTCAGGGCATAGAGGCCGACCATCTGCCCCACACGCAGCCGCCGCTGGGCAGTTTCCACAAAGGGATGCCGCAGACGGATGGCAAGGCGCTGGCCGACCGGCTGCTGGACCTGATCAATCTGCATGACGCCAGCAATATCGCGGCGGTGATTGTGGAGCCCATGTCCGGCTCGGGCGGCGTGGTGATTCCGCCCGCCGGCTATCTGCAGCGCCTGCGCGAGATCTGCACCCAGAACAACATCCTGCTGATTTTTGACGAGGTCATCACCGGCCTGGGCCGTGTGGGCGCGATGACGGCAGCCGAGGCCTTTGGCGTGACGCCGGACATCATGAACATCGCCAAGCAGGTCACCAACGGCGCACAGCCGCTGGGAGCCTGCGTGGTCTCGCCCGAGATCTACAACAGCTTCATGGCCGCAGGCGGGCCCGAATACATGCTGGAGTTTGCCCACGGCTATACCTACTCCGCCCACCCCGTGGCCTGCGCCGCAGGCATTTCCGCGCTGAACCTGCTGGCGCAGGAAGACGGCCCGGGCCGCGTCAAGGCTCTGGCCCCATTCTTCGAGCAGGCCGTGCACAGCCTCAAGGGCGCAAAACATGTGCTCGATATTCGCAATATCGGCCTGGCTGCCGGGCTGACAATAGCGCCCGTGCCCGGCGAGCCCGCCAAGCGCCCCTATGAGATCGCCATGAAATGCTGGGATGCGGGCTTTTATGTGCGCTACGGCGGCGACACGATTCAGCTGGCGCCACCGTTCATCAGCGAAAAAGCCGAGATCGAGCGACTGATCAACGCGCTGGGCGATGCGCTGCAGGCGACTGATTAACTACCAAATTGATAGCTATCAGCCTATATTAAATAAGGACTAGAGCCTTGTTTTAATCAAAATCAGGAGATTTGTGCGGCCAGAGCTTCAAACTCGGCCACCGGCACTTCCTCGGCCCGGCGCTGCAGGTCGAACTCGCCTGCAAAGCCTTTTTCTTCCAGCCATTTGCCCAGCGTGTTGCGCAAGATCTTGCGGCGCTGGCTGAAGGCCACGCGCACCAGCTCCTCCAGCAGCTTGGCGTCCAGCTGGGCCGGAGCTTCACGCGGAATCATTCGCACCACGGCGCTGTCCACCTTGGGGGGCGGGTTGAAGCTTTCGGGCGGCACAAACAGCACGTTTTCCATGGCGTAGCGCCACTGCAGCATCACCGACAGGCGGCCATAGGCGGAGGTGCCAGCGTCGGCCACCATGCGGTCGATCACCTCTTTTTGCAGCATGAAGTGCTGGTCCTGCACCACATCGACCTGTTCGAGCAGGTGAAAAAGAATGGGGCTGGAGATGTTGTAGGGCAGGTTGCCCACCACACGCAGCTTGGGCACGCCCAGACGCGCGGCCAGCGCGCGGAAGTCCACCTTGAGCACATCGGACTCGACCACATCCAGATCCTCGCGCAGGCGCAGATTGGCGGCCAGATCACGGTCCAGCTCGATCACGGTGAGCTTGCCCAGGCGCTCGACCAGCGGCTGCGACAGCGCCATGAGGCCGGGGCCGATCTCGACCACGGGCTCGCCAGCCTTGGGGTTGATGGCCTCAACAATGTTGTCGATGATGGCGCCGTCCGTCAGAAAGTTCTGGCCAAAGCGCTTGCGGGGAATATGTTTCATGAATGCGAAAGCGGTGCCTGGGCACCGCTTGAAAATTGGGAGGGTTTGAGTGCCCGAGGCGCAATGATGACACCGACGGGCACTTTGGGCAGATATGGGCTTATTGCGGGGGCTCGCGGTATTCCACAAATGCCTTGCCTCGCAGCTCCTTGAGCCAGGTTTCGTAGTCCTGCTCGGCCTTGCGCTCGCGCACCACGTTGCGCTCCATTTCGCGCTGCTCGCGATCGGTCAGCTTTTCCTGGCGGCGCTCGATCAACTGGATCAGGTGCACGCCAAAGCGCGAGACCACGGGCTCGCTGATCTGGCCGGGCTGCAGGGCGTCAAGCACGCGCTCGAACTCGGGCACGAACTGGCCGGGGGAGGACCAGCCCAGGTCACCGCCATTGCGGGCGCTACCGTCCTTGGAGAATTCCTGCGCCAGCTGCTGGAAGGTGGCCTGGCCAGCTTCCACGCGGCGCTTGTAGTCCTGCAGGCGCTTGGCCGCCTGGGCTTCCGTCATGCCATCACCCACCGTCAGCAGAATGTGGCGCGCGTGGTTTTGCGTGATGAACACTGGCGCGCCGGACTGCGACTTGCCCAGCACCTTGATCACGTGAAAGCCCGCGCCGGAGCGGAAGGGGCCAACGACACTACCCGTAGCTGCCGAGCCCACCTGCTGGGCAAACAGCTCGGGGTACTCGCTCATGGGGCGCATGCCCATGGAGCCGCCGCCCTGGCCATTTGGCACGTCCGAGAACTCACGCACGGCAGCGATGAAATCGGCATCCTTGCGCGCGGCCTCTGCGGCCTTGCGAGCCTTGGCCTCACTCTCCGCCACCATGGCGGGGGGGGCGTTTTCAGGTACCACAATCAGGATATGGCCCAGATCGACCATGCCGCCAACAGCTTCTCCAGGACGTTTTTGCTCCTTGAGATAACGGTCGATATCGGCCTCGGTCACCTTGACCTTGCCATCCACATCGCGCTCGCGCACGCGCTGCATGGTCATCTGATTGCGGATTTCGGCCCGGAACTGAGCTTCGGACAGGCCCTCAGCCTTCAGATTGGCCAACAGCCTGGGCACATCCATATTGTTCTGGCGCGCCACATTGGCAACGGCCTGATTGACCGTCAGTTCATCCACCTTGATGCCCGTGTCCTTGGCCTCCTGCAGTTGCACGCGCTCGATGATCAGGCGCTCCAGCACCTGACGGGCCAGCTCGGCCTGCGGGGGCAACTGGCCTCCCTGCTCGGTCACGTTCTGTGCCACACGGGCCATGCGAGCGCGTACCTCGCTATTGGTGACGGGTTCGGAATTGACCACCGCCACAATAAAATCGGCAGAGCGCACGCCCGTGGCCGCCGGTGACTGACGACCCGAGGGTTGGGCCGTGGCATCCAGCGCACGGGACACCGATTTTTCAGAACTGCCAGGCTTGGCAGAGTAAGAGTTCTTCAAGCCCTGTGCCTGCGCACCTGCAGCCAACATGGCCAGAGCCGCCGCAATCGCGCAGGCACTCGATGTTTGGGAGAAAAAACGCATGAAAAAAGCCTTGATCAATCGTAATTGGTGAAGCGGCTGGGCGGAGTCACCGCCTCACGCAGATATTGGTAACGGGGCACGTTGCGCTTGAGACTGGCCGTAGGGTCTGCACCAAAGCTCAGGCGAGAAAAACCCACAAACTCTAGCTGAAACAGCAGGCGCAGGTTGGACTGGATGACCGAGCTTTGCAGTCGCTCAAGCACCACGCGTCCAATCCAGCAGCAGCCGTCGTACTCAAAGCCCACGACCGTATCAACCAGCTTCTTGTCCTTGATGGAGTAGTTCAGGCGGCCCACGGCATACCAGCGGCCACCGCCCTGACCCCGGCCAGGGCCGAGGTCCTTGCCCTTGTCACCCCAGAGGTCGTTGATGGGCCACTGCCAGCCCACATCGATCAGCTCGCTCGAAGGCTTCTTGGTCTGGGTATCGAGCTGGGTACGGTAGCCGATATTGAAGGTGCGATAGTTGCCGGGGCTGTATCGCGCCGTGGCCGTGGTACGCACGGTGCGGCCAAGGTCCTTGTTGTACTGGGTCGTGCCCTCCAGGGACCATTTGTCCGTCCAGTTGATGGCACCGCCCAGCAGGATGTCGGAGAGCTTGCTGGTCGCCGCCACCTCACCAGGCAGCAGCACGCGCTGATCGGACAATCGCACACGCTGGGCAATGGCCAGCTTGAGCTTTTCCGCGCCACTTTCCGGATCGATAAAGCGCGATGTCGCGCCCAGCGTCAGCAGATGGTTGTCGGCAAGCCGGTCCTGACCGATGTAGTCGTTCTCGGAAAAAATGCTGGCAAAGTTGAAATCGCTGCGGCTGGTGTCATACAGCGGCAGCATGCTCTGGTCACGGTAGGGCGTGTAGGTGTAGAAAGCTCGCGGCTCAAAGGTCTGCAGCAGGTTTGCACCAAACCAGGAAGTGTCACGCTCGAAGACCAGACCGCCGTCCAGACTGAAGGTGGGCAGCGTGCGGTTGGCGCTCTTGCTGCCATTGCTCATGAGCTGATCGGTCTGGTACATGGCCGAATGCAGCATCAGCTTGGGCGTGATGAAAGCCCCGGGCGACAGGAACGGACGGCTCAACTGAGCCTGCATATAGCTGCGCTGACCATTGTTCGCGACTTGCCCTGCAATAGGGTGGATCAGCTCAAAACGCGTGGTGTCCGCCACAAAGGAAAAATCCAGCCCATGCGGCAGATCCAGCGGCGTATAGCGGTACTGCAGCTGCGGCACCATGCTGTACGGTGGTGCGATGGGTGAGGAAGGGTCCTGCAGCGTCTGGTAACGCGTCATATTGAGGCTCAGCACCCCGTCACCCTTGACCCAGCTCAGATTGGCAGTGCTGGGCAGCAGGCGCTGGCGCAGGGCCACGGGCGCCAACCGGAAATCACGCCAGTAATCATCGTCGCTGACGCGATTCAGATTCATGTTCAGGCCCAGGCCTCCGACCGGCGTATCAAACGTGGCCCGATGCTGCCAGGACAAGCCCCAGCGGTCACGGTTGCGCAGATTGTCGCCTGGCATGTAGCTGGCATAGGTCTCGCCCGAATAGCGAGGCTCCAGATAGCGGAACAGTCCCGTCAGATTGACACCGCGCTTGGTCATCAGCGTCGGGGTCACCGTCAGATCGCGGTTGGGCGCGATATTCCAGTAATAGGGCTGCGAATATTCGATACCGCCGAGCTTGTCCATGCCGAACATGGGCGGCAGCAGGCCCGATTTGCGCTTGTCCGACAGCGGAAAGCTCATGCTGGGCACGGGCAGAACCGTGATTCCCTTGAACTGCAGCTTGGCATTCTTGGCGACGCCGACCTCCTCGGCCATGTCCAGGTCAATGGACTCGGCCTTGAGCATCCAGCTCGGCGTCCAGCTGGCCTCGTCGTCACGCTGACAGGTGGTATAGGTCGCGTTGTGGACCACCGCGTGGTCTTTGTCGACGAAGTCCACCCGCGAGGCGTCGCCATAGGCTCCATTGGCCAGAAAGCGGTAATTGGCGTTATCGAACTGGCCTTTGAAGGCATCGACCTGCAAGTCCAGTGCCGTACCCTGGTACACATTGCCAGCCTGATTGATATAGACCGAGCCCACCGCGTTGACCGTGTCCTCAGGCACCGCATAGTCGAGCTTGTCAGCGCGAATCATGGTGTCGCCACGGCGAATTTCCGCGCCGCCATGCACCGAGGCCTTGATATCGGGCTGGCCGGACAGGCTGTCCCCCTTGATGTACGTGGGCTGCTGGTCCTGAACTTCCTTAGGATAGGTTTCCTGCAGCAAAGGGCTGGACTTGAGCTGCAGCGCAGGCAAGGCATCCGCTGCCACGGCCGATTCCTGCGCATGAGCATGCAGACCTGCGCCCGCCCAGGCCAGAGCCACGGCCCAGGCCAGGGGGCGAATCACCGGCCGCGCACTGGCCGCCCTAGAGGCTGAATGAGTGCTGGCAGCAGGGGAATCTCGCAGAGAAGAAGGGGATTGCACGGTGGTCAATGGCGCGCCTGCGCAGACATACAACAACGGGTAAGACCGAGAGCCTAGCACCACTGTCGGGGGATGCTGCGGCATCGGTTTGTAAAATCCGATTATCCATGACCGCTTCTAACCTCTCCAACGTCGGCGTTGTCTGGGCAGATCCTGCCCGCCACGCTGCTTTCGACGCCTGGCTGGCCCCGCTGGCTGCCCGCCTCCAGTTGCGCCCTGAAACCCTGCGCCCCGCCTCGGCAGACGCCAGTTTTCGCCGCTATCTGCGGCTGGACGGCGCAGCAGGCGAAAGCCTGATCGTCATGGACGCTCCGCCCGACAAGGAAGACTGCGCCCCCTTTGTCAAGATTCAGGCGCTAATGGCTCAGGCCGGTCTTTGCGTGCCGCAAATCCTGGACTGGGACGCGCCCAACGGCTTCATGCTGCTCAACGACCTGGGCAGCAAAACCGTGATCGAGGCCCTGAACCCCGAAAAACCCCAGGACGCAGAGGGCTGGTACCGCTCCGCCGTCGAGGTGCTGCTGGACTGGCAGTTGGCCTCCAAGGGCGGCAATGCGGGCAATCTGCCCCCCTACAACGAAGCCCTGCTGCGCCGCGAGCTGCAACTCTTTCCTGACTGGTATGTGGACAAGCACCGCCAGTTCACGTTGAGCGACAAGCAGCAGGCCGTGATGAGCAAGGCCTTTGACATGATCGTGGCCCACAATCTGCAGGCCCCCTGCGTCTATGTGCACCGCGATTTCATGACCCGCAACCTGATGCAGCCGGTCTCGGAAGGTGCTCCGCTGGGTGTGCTGGACTTTCAGGATGCCGTCTATGGCCCCATCACCTATGACATTGCCAGCCTGCTGCGCGATGCCTTCATCAGCTGGGACGAGGACTTCATCATCGACATCACCGTGCGCTACTGGGAAAAAGCCCGCAAGGCCGGTCTGGTCGGTGCCACCAGCGCCAGCGGCTGGGGCGATGACTTTGGGGAGTTCTACCGTGGGGTCGAATGGATGGGTCTGCAGCGCCATCTCAAGGTTGCTGGTATCTTCGCCCGCCTCACACTGCGTGACGGCAAGCCCAAATACCTGGCCGACACGCCGCGCTTTATCCACTACATCCGCACGACCTGTGACCGTTACCGCCAACTGGGCCCGTTCCTGCAGGTGATTGATGCGATCGAGAATATTCAGCCGCAGGTGGGCTACGCCTACGGAAGGATGTAAATACACCCCCTGAGCCGCTTTGCGGCTTCCCCCTCTCTCGCTTTGCTTCGCAATGCGGGAGGGGGACGACGCCCTCGCTGCGGGGCGGCCCTTGCTCGGCGTCTCTGAGGTGATTCAGCGCCAGTTTTGCAAGCTACGGACTCTGCGTGGCACCATGAATCACGAACCCCGAAATTTTCTCTATGCCGCGCTATCACTGCCCTATTCCTTTGCACATCGGTAACGAGCTGGACCTGCCTGCCGGTGCTGCGCGCCATGTGCAGGTGCTGCGTCATCAGCCCGGTGATGTGATCACCTTGTTTGAAGGCCAGACAGGCAATGGCTTTAGTGGCGGCGAGTTTGATGCTGTGATCACCCATATGGGCCGCAGCGATGTGGGCGTGCGCATTGAAGCCCACCGCGCCACGGAGCGCGAGGCTGCGCGCGCCGTGCACCTCGTGGTCGGCATGCCCGCCAATGAGCGTATGGACTGGCTGGTGGAAAAAGCCACCGAGCTGGGCGTGGCCAGCATTCAGCCCGTGATGGCTGCGCGCAGCGTGCTCAAGCTCAAGGGCGACCGCGCGGACAAGAAGATCGAGCGCTGGCAGTCGATTGCTGTCTCGGCCTGCGAGCAATGTGGTCGCAACCAGATACCGGTGATTCACGCCCCTCAGTCGCTGGCCGACTGGCTGCGCAGCAAGGAGGCACCGGCCGCCGATGCCGCCCGCTTTGTGCTGTCGCTGCGCGAAGGCAACCAGCCGCTGCGCGCCGCCACGGGCGATGCCACCGCCGTCTGGGTGCTGCATGGCCCTGAAGGCGGGCTGACCGCACAGGAAGAAGACTGGGCGCTGGAGCGCGGCTGGAAGAGCGCCAGCCTGGGAAATCGCGTGCTGCGCGCCGAGACCGCCTCGGTGGCCGCACTTTCATTACTGGCACTGGAGTAAATCATGAGCAGTTGCCACCTTTCTCTGGCCCGGCCCGAGTTCTACCCCCAAAACTTTCGCGTCGCAGCGCCCGAGCCTGCACCCGAAAAAATCCTGACCCCGCGCCGCATGGGCGCCATCATCATCAACGCCGCAGCAGAATCGTCTGCAGCGCTTTTGGGTCGTACGTATACAGCTCCTGAAGAAGGAGCACCTGCACCGCATGTGGAACGCGTGCTGGTGCCCGCCAGCTTTGGGCTGGTACCGCACTGGGTCAAATCAGCGTCCGATGGCCGCCTGCGCGCGCTCAAGCTGGTCAACGCCAAGATCGACAACCTGACCACGGGCACCGCCTTTCGTGATGCCTGGCTGGCTGGTCAGCGCTGCGTTGTGCCGCTGCAGGCCTTTCAGGTCGATGATCTGCGCCCCGGCAAGGCCGTGCCCACGCGCATCACCCGCGTGGACAACCAGCCCATGGGCGCCGCAGGCGTGTGGGCGCGCTGGGTGGGCGAGGGCGGCGAAGTCATCGTCAGCTACGCCCTCATCACCATCAACGCCAACGCCCATGCGCTGATGAACCGCTACGGCCACCCCGGCAACGACAAGGCCATGCCCGCCATCCTCAACGAAGGCGCGTACGACGCCTGGCTCAACGCCAAGGTCAACAAGGCCAAGGAATTTCTGCGCCCCTACCCCGCCGAAAAGCTGCGTGCTAACCCCGTGGAAAAAGGCCGCAAGCAGCCACCGCCGCAGTGGTAAATCAAGCGGCTGGAAACTGCTGATCCAGCCAGGCCCTGAGCCGCGCCAGCACGGGCGCGGCCAGCTCGGTGCTTTCGTTGAAGATCTCGTGATACGCCTCTTCAAAGCATTGCGCCTGCAGCACATGGGCAGGCACATGCTCGGCAAAAGCCTGACTGCCCGCCGGGTCCACCAGCTTGTCCTGCCCGGCCCACAGCAGCAGCGTGGGCACGCACCAGTTGCGCGCCTTGCCCTGCACGCGCAGGCCGCCCTCGGCCACATAACGCGCCAATCTTGCGCTGATGCGGTTGTGCTGCAGCGGATCGGCGTCATAGGCCTTGACCACCGCCGGGTCGTGCGAGAGGTGGCGAGACTGCACGCCATTGGTCACGCGCAGATTGGGCAGCAGCTTGGGCAAGCTGGCGATCAATGCTTTTTGCGCGCCCGACAGATGCA
This sequence comes from Comamonas testosteroni, assembly GCF_003569915.1. Lineage (GTDB taxonomy): Bacteria > Pseudomonadota > Gammaproteobacteria > Burkholderiales > Burkholderiaceae_C > Comamonas > Comamonas testosteroni_D. Next base: position 128,882 of record NZ_KZ984450.1, read on the forward strand.
GCGCCAGCGCGGGCGATGACAGCACCAGTGCATCCACATGGCGCAGGCCTGCTGCTACAAAATCAGAAGCTACCAGTCCGCCCAAACTATGCCCCAGCAGCACCAACGGCTGATCACGCGGCATGGCGGCACGGGTCGCATCGATCACGCCGGCCAGATCGTCGAGCAGCCGCATATCGCTGCTCAGCGCACCGCGTGCGCCGCCCGAGAGGCCGTGGCCGAACTGGTCATAGCCCCGCACGGCAAAGCCCCAGCCGTTGAGCTGCTGTGCCAGCGCGGCATAGCGGCCACTGTGCTCGCCCAGGCCATGGACGATAAGCACCGTGGCGCGGGCCACCGCCCCGCCCGCCAGCGGCCAGTCACGCACCGTCAGCTGTGTGCCATCGGGTGCACTCAGGTGGCTGATGCGCATCTCTGCGCCGGTATTGTTCTGGCTGCCCATGATTGCCTCCCGTCTGTGCTGATTCCTCACAATGAGGCCGCTTGCACCATCCGTCAACCCAACAGGGGACGCTTACACATCCTCGGGCAAGCCGTCGCCTTCTTCATCGTCTTGCCACTGCACCAGATCATCCACGGGATTGGGCATACGGCCTTGCAGCTCCTCGGCAATCCAGGCCGGGTCAATGTAGTTGTATTCGGACTCAATCACCCAGCTCAGAAACTCCCGTGGCCCGCCGTTCAGATAAGGCGGCGGCGAGGTGGGCTTGAACTCCGTGGGCAGCTTTTCACTCACCGAGACATCGTTGAGCACATGGCCCAGCTCCTGCACCACGCTCCAGGCCAGCGGGTGCTGCAAGTCGATCTTGAGTTTGACCCACCAAAAGGCGTCTTTCGTCACTTGCGAGGACAGAACGCCCACCGCTGGCAGCCGCTTCAAAAAGGCGACCAGTTGCGGCAGATTGCGCTTGAGCAGCGCCTTGTCCATGTTCTCCACCGGCGGCGTAATGCTTTGCAGCTTTTGCGCAATGTGCTCGTTCAGTGTGCGGCCTGCATCCTGCGCCTCGCGCTCCAGTGACTGTTGCAGATCCGCGGGCAGATTCAGTTCCATGGCAAAGCACTTTCTTGAAAGGTATTGATATCAAAAAAAAATAGCTGCCCGCCCATATGAATCATAGACTGGCAGCCATTCTTGATGAAAATTCAGCAGTCTCAGCCTTGCTGCGCGGACTCCTGTTCACGCGCCATGGCGGCGATGACTTCGGCCACCGATGCGGTCAGCTTCTTGGCGTAGGGCACATGCAGAAACTCGTTGGGGCCGTGTGCATTGCTCTTGGGGCCGAGCACGCCGCAGACCATCATCTGCGCCTTGGGGAAGCTCTGGCTGAGCTGGTTCATCAGCGGAATCGTGCCGCCCTGGCCGATATAGCCGCAGTCCGCGCCAAAGTGGGCGCGGCTGGCGCTGTTGAGCGCTTTTTCAAACCAGTTATCCATGCCCGGCGCATTCCAGCCGCTGGAGCTGGACATGCCTTCCCAGGTCACCTTGGCTTCATAGGGCGCGTTGTCTTCCAGCAGGGCCTTCATTTCCTGTACGCAGGCTGCGGCGTCCACCAGCGGGGGCAGGCGCAGGCTGAGCTTGAAGGCCGTGTAAGGGCGCAGCACATTGCCCGCGTTTTGCAGATTGGGAATGCCGTCCACACCGGTCACGCTCAGCGTCGGCTCCCAGGTGCGACGCACCAGTGCTTCGACCGGGTCGGTGGTGGTGGGCAGCGAGACGCGGGCCGAGCCGCCGCAGTCGTAGTGCGCCCAGGGGAAGCGCGCATAAGCGTCCTCGCCCAGAATGGCCGCCGTGGCGCGAATCTGCGCCAGACGATCAGCAGGCACTTCGCAGTGAAAGCTCTCCGGCAGCACGCGGCCGTTCTTGCTGTCTTCCAGACGATCGAGCACCTGGCGCATGATGCGAAACGACGAGGGCACGACGCCCGAAGCATCGCCAGAGTGCACGCCTTCGGTCAGGATCTGCACCTTCAGCGTGCCGCTGGCCATGCCGCGCAGGCTGGTGGTCAGCCACAGCTGGTCGTAGTTGCCCGCACCGCTATCAAGGCAGATGACCAGGCCCACATCACCCAGGCGTGGGCGCAGCAGCTCCACATAGGGCAGCAGATCGGCAGAGCCGCTTTCCTCGCAGGTTTCGATGATGCCCACGATGCGCGGATGGGGCACGTTCTGGCGCTTGAGTTCCTGAATCGCGGCGATGCTGGCATAGACGGCATAGCCATCGTCCGCGCCGCCACGGCCATAGAGCTTGCCGTCTTCGTACTTGGGCGTCCACGGGCCCAGATCGCTGCGCCAGCCGTCAAACTCGGGCTGCTTGTCCAGGTGGCCGTACATCAGCACGGTGGGGCTGGTCGATGATTTTTCGGCCGTGCCATCGACTTCAAAAAAGATCAGCGGCGTGCGGCCCGCCTGCTGAATCACTTCCAGCTTCAGGCCCGCGACTTTCTGCGCCTCTACCCAGGCTGCGGCATTGCGCACCACGGTGGAGATAAAGCCCTGCTGCTCCCAGTCGGGCGCAAACATGGGGGACTTGGCAGGAATGGCGATGTAGTTCGTCAGCTCGGGGACGATGCTCTGGTCCCACTGCTGCGTGATGTGCTGCAGCGCGTCCTGCGGCTGCAGCAACTGGGCGGGAGTGCGTGCGTTCATGGTCGGCTCCTTCAATGGCTGGGCGGCAGGCATTGAATACGCCTGCGCCATATCCACCATTTTGCGCCAAGCCCATAAAGCCTATACCCATCATGACGGGCATCACGGCAGGCAGGGGTCTGCGCTGCCATTTTTCGATCAAATCAGCCGCTAGTCTTTATATTGTTTAGGCTAACAGCTATCAATTTGATTGCATCAGGCATGCTCGAAGTGGAACACCGCCGTGGTCGCCATCAGATTGGGCAGGCTGCGCACAACCTGACCATCCTGCAGACCGAAGGAATCCAGAATGCGCAAACGGTTCTTGGTCGCCAGCACCTCAAAGTCCTTGTACGTGCCCACGCGGATATTGGGCGTGTCGTACCACTGATAGGGCAGGCGACGCGTGACCGGCATGCGCCCGCGCAGCACGGACAGGCGGTTGTGCCAGTGCGCAAAGTTGGGGAAGGCGACCACGCCCTGCTTGCCGATGCGGGCCGTTTCCTGCAGCATCACCTCCGCATTGCGCAAATGCTGCAGCGTGTCAATCTGCAGCACCACATCAAAGCTGTTGTCGCCAAAGGTAGCCAAGCCGTCTTCCAGATTGAGCTGCAGCACATTCACGCCGCGGCGCGTACAGGCCAGCACATTGGCGTCGTCCAGCTCCACGCCATAGCCGGAGCAGCCCCGTTCACGAATCAGGTGCGAGAGCAGAGCGCCGTCGCCGCAGCCCAGGTCCAGCACGCGCGAGCCTTCAGGCACGAGCTTGGCAATGGCTTGCATGGTGGTCAGTTCGGTCATGCGGCCTCCTTGGTGTTCAGTGCGCTGGCAATGCCATCAAAATAGGAGCGCATCACGTTCATATAGCGCGGGTCGTCGAGCAAGAACGCATCGTGACCATGCGGCGCATCGATCTCGGCGTAGCTCACGTCGCGGTTGTTTTCGAGCAGGGATTTGACGATCTCGCGGCTGCGCGCCGGGGCAAAGCGCCAGTCCGTCGTAAAGCTGATCAGCAGGAACTTGGCCTTGGCAATCGCCAGCGCCTGCGTCAGATCACCACCATGGTTGCGTGCCGGGTCAAAGTAGTCCAGCGCGCGGGTGATCAGCAGATAGGTGTTGGCGTCAAAGTAGCTGCTGAACTTCTCGCCCTGGTAGCGCAGATAGCTCTCGATCTGGAACTCCACATCCTGCGTGCTGTACTTGAGCGCCATGCCCTCTCTGAGCTGGCGACCGAACTTCTGGTTCATCACATCGTCGCTCAGGTAAGTGATGTGACCAATCATTCGCGCAATGCGCAGGCCGCGCGCGGGCACCACGCCATGCTCGTAGAAGTGGCCGCCGTTGAAGTCTGGGTCCGTCACGATGGCGCGGCGCGCAACCTCGTTGAAGGCAATGTTCTCAGCATTCAGATTGGGCGCACTGGCCACCACCACGGCGTGCCGCATACGGTCAGGGTAGCGCAGCGACCAGGACAGCGCCTGCATACCACCCAGGCTGCCGCCCAGCACGGCAGCCAGCTTCTGGATGCCCAGACGGTCAAGCAGGCGCGCCTGCGCATCCACCCAGTCTTCCACCGTCACCACGGGGAAGTCCGCGCCATAAGGCTTGCCCGTGGCGGGGTTGGTGTGCATGGGGCCGGTCGAGCCAAAGCAGGAGCCCAGATTGTTGATACCGATGACAAAGAACTTGTTGGTATCCACGGGCTTGCCCGGGCCGATCATGTTGTCCCACCAGCCCTCGCTCTTGGGCTGGCCTTCGTAGCAGCCTGCGACGTGGTGAGAGGCGTTGAGCGCATGACAGACCACGATGGCGTTGCTCTTGTCGGCGTTGAGCTGGCCATAGGTCTCGAAAGCGAGATCGTAATTGGCGATGGAGCCACCGCCCTGCAAGGGCAGCGCTTCATCGAAATGCATGGATTGCGGTGTGGCGATGAAGGACATACGAAAAAACCCGGCATCGCTAAAAACGAGGCCGGGTTCTCTGGTTTCGTCTTTAGCAGGATTTATAGAGCGCCCGCAAGCAGAAGCAAATCGGCGCGTTGAAGACCCAGTGTACTGCATCCACTGCGTCTGACTCAGGACAAGACTGTCACAGCAGTCAAGCCCTTGATCTACATACGCAGCAAGCTACTGTTTCTATAGCTTTATACCTTGGTCAGCAGTGCTGCGATACCCAGCAGCAGGAAGATCGCGGCGCACACGCGGTGAATGATCTTGATCGGCAGCTTCTTGGTGATCTTGTCGCCAAACCACACCACAGGCGCATTGGCCAGCATCATGCCGAACGTCGTGCCCGCCACCACCCAGTAGTAGGACAGCGGGTACTTGGCCGCCAGACCCACGGTGGCCAGTTGCGTCTTATCGCCCATCTCGGCCAGGAAGAACAGCACCAGCGTCGTGCCGAACACTCCCCAGCGGCCGGGCTCCTTGTCGGCCTCATCGTCGTCGAGCTTGTCGGGGATCAGCATCCAGCCCGCCATCAAAATGAAGGAGATGCCCAGAATCCAGCGCAGCACATCAGGGCCCAGCACCGTGGTGATCCAGTTGCCCACGGCTCCTGCCAGCGCATGGTTCACGATGGTGGCCGCAAAAATGCCCGCAATGATGGGCAGGGGCTTGCGATATTTGGCCGCCAGCACCAGCGACAAAAGTTGGGTCTTGTCCCCCATCTCGGCCAGCGCGACGATGGAGGTAGAAATCAGAAAAGCTTCCATGATGTGGGTGATGGCCGGAGTTGCCGTAAACGCATTGACCGCGCACCGACTCCGGCCTATCTGTTCATAGGTTTTCTCGGTACGCAATCAATGGTCTCGGCCAGTCACACTGCGGTATTGCACCGCAGGCCGCATACGCCATAGGTCTGAGAAGACCCAAGTCTGTTGACGCATGCATCCGGCACAAGGTTGCCGAACGGCCTACTCCCCAAAGAGCAGAACTGAATTTTAGCATTTAACCCTTGTAAGACAACAGGAGATTTAGATATTCCAAATTTCGTATTTGAGGGTAATTCCGGCTTTGTTGCATAAATCGGCCATAGGCCAAGGCATCCCCAATCCCAAATAGATTTACGCAGCAGCGACTGTCTGGGGCGTGCCCAGAGCGGTAAATTGATTGAGGATTGAAGCTCGGATGTGCAG
>NZ_KZ984451.1 GCF_003569915.1 Comamonas testosteroni
ATTCGGGATTGGAAGGCAGCGTTGACCCGATTTACCATTCAGTTCGGAGACCGCATCTCCGTCAACTGAAGTCCGCCCCGTTTACACAAAAGTTCGGACACGCCCGACTAGGCTCAACCTGTAATAAATTCCACCAACCATACTGGGGCATACCTTTGACAAAAGTCATGCATGCCCCAAGCGCCTTTGGTGCTCGGGCATGCGTGTTCTGCATCCATGACCCTGACCCACCTCCCCGCTTTACGCGCATACAAGCCATCAGGCCTTCTGATCGCAACTGCGCTGCTCACAAGTCTGGCAGGCTGCAGCCCGACAACGCCACTTCTTCAACCGCAGAGCCAGGCACAGCTGCCTGCGCAATGGCCCTCCCAGTGGACAAGCAGCACATCTGCTGCTTCCACATTAGGCTGGCAAAGCTTTTATCTTGACCCAGCGCTGCAAAAGCTGATTCAGGCGGCGCTTGCGTACAACAAGGACCAGCGCCTCGCCCTGCTGCGCGTGCAGGAAGCCCAGGCCGCTTACCGCATTCAAAACGCGGATCGCCTGCCCTCCATTGGTCTTGGCAGCAGTCATGGCCGAGCACGCGTTCCCGGCGATCTCAATGCCAGCGGCCGCTCGGTGGTGAGTGGCGATCAGGAGGCCTATATTGGCCTGAGCAGTTGGGAACTGGACCTGTGGGGCCGGGTCAAAAACTTGAGCGATGCCGCGCTGGCTAGCTATCTGGCGCTCGATGCCACCCAGCATGCCGTTCAAATCAGCCTGATGCGACAAGTGGCACAGAGCTATCTGGCCCTGCGCAGCCTCGATGAGCGTCTGGCACTGACCGAGCGCACCATCGCCAGCCGCGAGGAGTCTCTGCGCATCTTCAAACGCAGAACTGAAGAAGGCTCCACCTCGCGCTATGCGCTCACTCAGGTCCAGACCCTCGTACACCAGGCCAAGGCCATGGGCACACAGCTTCAGCAGCAGCGCGAATTGCAGGCCCATGCTCTGCAACAGCTCACAGGTGTTGAAGTTCATCGTCTGCCAGAAGGCACTCCGCCGCCGCTGGTCGTGCAGGACTTGCCCGCGGGCCTGCCTTCAGATCTGCTGACCCAGCGCCCGGACATCATTGCTGCGGAACATGTGCTGCAAGCCTCCAGGGCCAATGTCGCCGCAGCGCGCGCCGCTTTTTTTCCACGGATTGCCTTGACCGGCAGTTGGGGCACTGCCAGCGCTGAGTTGGATGGCCTGTTCAAGAGTGGCAGCCGCGCCTGGCAGTTCATGCCCACGATTTCCCTGCCTATTTTTGATGGTGGGCAGCGCCAGGCGAACCTCGATCTGCAGGCCGTGCGTCAAAACATGGCGGTCACTCAATACGAGCAAACCATTGAGACAGCCATGCGTGAAGTGCTGGACGCCTTGTCCAGCCGCACCGTGCTGCAGGAACAAGTCGCTGTGCTGGCCGAGCAGCGCGAGGCGCTGCTCGAACGCAGCCGCCTAGCCCGCCTGCGCTACGACCATGGCGCGTCACCCTACCTTGATGTTCTGGATGCGGAGCGTGATCTGCTCAGCGCTGAACAGCAACTTGTGCAAGGCCGTGAGGCCTTGGTCTACACACACATTGCACTCTATGCCGCCCTTGGCGGAGGCAGCGAGACAGGCAATCGCGACGCCAAGCCCATGACGGTGCATCGCTCAACCCCATAAAACCAGAACTCCAAGCCCATGAACAAAAAACTCTCTATCGCAGCAGTCATTGCAGTGGCTGCGGCTGTCGGTGCCTATGGCTGGCAACAATGGCGCAACGCTCAGGCTAGCGAAGGCATGGTCAGCGGCAATGGTCGCATCGAGGCCACAGAAGTTGACGTCGCCACCAAGTATGCAGGCCGCGTGGCCGAGATGCTCGTGCATGAAGGCGACTTCGTGAACGCTGGCCAGGTGCTGGCACGCATGCAGATCGACACGCTGCAGGCGCAACAGCAGGAAGCAGTCGCCAGTCGCGACCGCGCAGTGCACGCCGTGACATCTGCACGTGCAGATACCGCCTTGCGTGAGAGCCAGTACACAGCCAACCTCGCCACCGTCTCACAGCGCGAAGCAGAGCTCGATGCCGCACTGCGCCGCGTCAAGCGCTCCGAAACTCTGGCCAAGGAAGGTGCGTCCTCCGTGCAGGAGCTGGACGATGACCGCGCCCGTGCCCGTGGCGCCGAAGCGGCGCTCAAAGCCGCTCAAGCCCAGGCCACCGCAGCCAAGGCTGCCATCGATGCAGCCAAGGCACAGACCATCGGGGCTGAGTCGGCCGTGGATGCAGCAACCGCCACCGTCAAGCGTATCGAGGCCGACGTCAAGGACAGTGAGCTGACCGCGCCGCGCGACGGTCGCGTGCAATACCGCCTGGCCCAGCCGGGCGAAGTGGTCGGCGCGGGCGGCAAGGTGCTGAACATGGTGGACGTGTCCGATGTCTACATCAGCTTCTTCCTGCCAGAAGCCGTGGCGGGCCGCGTGGCGCTGGGCACCGAAGTGCGCATCGTGCTGGATGCCGCGCCCCAATACGTGATTCCTGCCCAGGTGTCTTTTGTCTCCAGCACGGCACAGTTCACGCCCAAGACCGTGGAAACGGCCAGCGAACGCCAAAAGCTGATGTTCCGCGTCAAGGCTCGCATTTCGCCCGAGCTGCTGAAGCAGTACCTCACCCAGGTCAAGACCGGCCTGCCCGGTGTGGCCTGGATCAAGACCGACGAGCAACGTGACTGGCCCACCTCACTGCAACTGCGCACGCAAGCGGCAGCAACGAGCTCTGGCTCCTGAAAGCCAGCAAATCCATGGTGCAAGCAATGCAGGATGTGGTGACGCTGCGCGATGTGCAGCTGTCGTATGGCAAAACCAGGGCGCTGCGTGGGCTTACGCTGAATTTTCGCGCCGGTTTGATGCTCGGCCTGATCGGGCCGGACGGCGTGGGCAAATCCAGTCTGCTGTCGCTGATTGCCGGCGCACGAGCCTTGCAAGGGGGCGAGGTGCATGTGCTGGGCGGCGATATGCGCAGCAAAAAGCATCGTGATGCGGTCTGCCCGCGCATTGCTTATATGCCTCAGGGTCTGGGCAAAAACCTCTACCCTACGCTGTCGGTGGAGGAAAACCTGCAGTTCTTTGCGCGCCTGTTTGGGCATGACGCGGCCGAGCGCCGCCTGCGCATTGACGACCTGACGCAAAGCACCGGGCTGCAGAAGTTTCTGAGTCGCCCAGCGGGCAAGCTCTCGGGCGGCATGAAGCAAAAGCTGGCCCTGTGCTGTGCGCTGATTCACGACCCAGACCTGCTGATCCTCGACGAACCTACCACCGGCGTAGACCCACTGGCCCGCGCGCAGTTCTGGGATCTGATCAACCGCATCCGCAGCCAGCGCCCGCACATGAGCGTGCTGGTGGCCACCGCGTATATGGACGAAGCCCAGCGCTTTGATTGGCTGGCCGCCATGGACGACGGCCAGGTTCTGGCCACGGGCACTCCAGCCGAGTTGCTGCAGCGTACCGGCTCACCCAACCTGGAAGCCGCCTTCATCGCACTGCTACCCGAGGATAAAAAGCGCGGTCACGCCGAGGTGGTGATTCCCCCGCTAGCCACAGACGATGCCGACATCGCCATTGAGGCCCAGGACCTGACCATGCGCTTTGGCGACTTTGTTGCCGTGGACCATGTGAACTTCCGCATTCGGCGCGGCGAAATTTTCGGCTTTCTCGGCTCCAACGGCTGCGGCAAATCGACGACGATGAAAATGCTCACCGGCCTGATGCCCGCCAGCGAGGGCCGCGCCTGGCTGTTTGGCAAGGAGATCGACCCGCACGACGTCGACACGCGCCGCCGCGTGGGCTATATGTCACAGGCCTTCTCGCTGTATGGCGAGCTGACGGTGGTGCAAAATCTGGTGCTGCATGCGGAACTCTTTCACGTGCCGAAGGCGCAGATACCGAAGCGTGTGGAAGAGATGCTCCAGCGCTTTGGCCTGACCGAAGCCCGAGAGTCCTTGCCTGCCAGCATTCCGCTGGGCATGCGCCAGCGCCTGTCGCTGGCCGTGGCCATGGTGCACCAGCCTGAATTGCTGATCCTGGACGAACCGACCTCGGGCGTGGACCCTGTGGCGCGCGACCAGTTCTGGCGCCTGCTGATCGAGCTGTCGCGGCGCGACCATGTCACCATCTTCATCTCGACCCACTTCATGAACGAGGCCGAGCGCTGCGACCGCATGTCGATGATGCATGCCGGCAAAGTGCTCGACAGCGACACGCCTGCTGCACTGACCGTCAAGCGTGGCGCCAGCACGCTGGAAGAGGCTTTTATCGGCTATCTGGTCGAAGCCTCGGGGGACGCCGCGCCCGTGCTAGACAACAAAACCATAGCTGTCAGTGCTGGTTCTGATTCGACCTCAATACCAGAAGGCAATGAAGTCAATCAAAACCATGGACTTGAAGCTCCTGTTTCTGTAGCAAACACCTCCACGCACGCGCCTGTGCATATCGCCCGGGGATTCAGCCTTCAGCGCCTGTGGAGCTACCTCTGGCGCGAAGCACTGGAGTTGCAGCGCGACCCGGTACGTGCCACGCTGGCTCTGGTGGGCTCGCTGGTGCTGATGATCGTGATCGGCTTTGGCATCAGCATGGACGTGGAAGACCTGCGCTTTGCCGTGCTCGACCGCGACCAGACCACCGTCAGCCAGAACTATGTCAACAACCTCGCTGGCTCGCGCTACTTCATCGAGCAGGCACCAATCACCGACTACGCCGACCTGGACCGGCGCATGCGCAATGGCGAGCTATCGCTGGCTATTGAGATTCCGCCCAACTTCGGCCGGGACATGCTGCGTGGCGCCCCCGTTGCCGTGGGAGCCTGGTTTGATGGCGCCATGCCTCAGCGCGCCGAAACCATCAGAGGCTATGTCCAGGCCATGCACCAGCAATGGCTGGGCGAGCAGGCGCGTCAAAGGCTAGGCGTGCAAAGCACCAGCCAGCTGAGCGTGGAAACACGCTTTCGCTACAACCCGGACGTGAAAAGCCTGCCTGCCATGGTTCCGGCCGTCGTGCCACTGTTGCTGATGATGCTGCCCTCCATGCTGACCGCTTTGGCCGTGGTGCGCGAAAAAGAACTGGGCTCCATCGTCAACCTCTACGTCACGCCAGTCACGCGCACCGAATTTTTGCTGGGCAAGCAGCTGCCTTATGTGGGGCTGGCCATGCTGAACTTCTTTTTGATGTGCGCCATGGCAGTGTTTGTGTTCGGCGTGCCGATGACGGGCAGCTTCCCGCTGCTCATCATTGCGGCATTTCTGTTCAGCATCATCTCCACCGGCATGGGCTTGCTGGCCTCGGCCGTCACACGCAGCCAGATTGCGGCCATGTTCTTTGCCATGCTGGGCACACTGATCCCGGCCACACAGTTCTCGGGCCTGACCGATCCGGTCTCCTCGCTCGAAGGCGTGGGCCGCTGGGTCGGCGAAATCTACCCCGCCACCTACATGTTCTCCATCAGCCGCGGCGTGTTCAACAAGGCCTTGGGCATGCGGGATCTGGCCAGCGCGCTGGTGCCGATGCTGTTGTCCATCCCCGTGATCATGGGCATCGCCATCTGGGCTCTGCCCAAACAGGAGAAATGATGCTGCGAAGTCTTGCCAACATCTGGCGCCTGGGCATCAAGGAGCTTTGGAGCCTGTGGCGTGATCCCGTCATGCTGGTGCTGATCGTCTACACCTTCACGCTGTCCATCTACACCTCGGCCACGGCCATGCCCGACACGCTGCACAAAGCGCCGATTGCCATCGTCGACGAAGACCAATCACCGCTGTCCGCGCGCATCAGCTCGGCCTTCTATCCGCCGCAGTTCATGCCACCGCAGATGCTGAGCTATCAGCAGGTCGACCCGGGGCTGGACGCGGGGGACTTCACCTTTGCGCTGACCATTCCGCACAATTTCCAGCGTGACGTGCTCGCAGGCAGGCCGGCCGAGCTGCAACTCAATATCGATGCCACGCGCATGAGTCAGGCCTTCACAGGTGGCGGCTATGTACAGCAGATCGTGGCTGCCGAGGTCAATGAGTTTGTGCAGCGTCACCGGGGCGGCAGTGCCCTGCCAGTCGATCTGGAGCTGCGCGCCCGTTTCAACCCGGCGCTCGACAAAACCTGGTTTGGCGGGTTGATGGAAATCATCAACAGCGTGACCATGCTCTCACTGATCCTGACCGGAGCTGCCCTGATCCGCGAGCGCGAGCACGGCACCATTGAGCACTTGCTGGTGATGCCGGTCACGCCGACCGAGATCATGCTGGCCAAGGTCTGGTCCATGGGCCTGGTGGTGCTGGTGGCCTCGGCCATGTCGCTCAAGCTGGTGGTGCAGGGCCTGCTGCAGGTGCCGGTGGAAGGCAGCCTGTTGCTGTTCACCGCCGGCTCGGCGCTGTGTCTGTTTGCCACTACGTCCATGGGCATCTTCTTGGCCACCATGGCGCGCAGCATGCCGCAGTTCGGCCTGCTGATGGTGCTGACCATGATGCCGCTGCAACTGCTCTCCGGCGGGTCCACGCCACGCGAGTCCATGCCTCAGCTGGTGCAGGACATCATGCTGCTGGCCCCGACCACCCACTTTGTGGAGCTGGGTCAGGCCATTCTGTATCGGGGCGCAGGCCTCGAAACCGTATGGAAGCCCTTCCTGTGGCTGGCCGTGATTGGTTGCGTGCTGTTCTGGCTGTCACTGGTTCGCTTCAGAAAAACCCTGGCCAGCATGGCCTGAGCATGTCTCTTTAAACAGCGCTTGGAGTTTGTGCAATAATGGAGGGCTTTTTCTATTGCGGAAAGTACGTTTGATTAACGACTGCTACAAGGGTTGTAGCAGGTCAGACACGGCTACCGCACTTGACCAAAAAGGAAGATCATGAAAGAAGGCATCCACCCCGATTACCGCGAAGTTCTGTTCGCTGACATGTCCAACGGCTTCAAGTTCGTGACACGTTCTTGCGTTGCCACCAAGGAAACAGAAACTTTCGAAGGCAAGGAATATCCTCTGTTCAAGCTGGATACGACTTCCGAATCGCACCCCTTCTACACTGGCACACAAAAGTCGGTGGACAACATGGGCGGCCGCGTGGAAAAGTTCCGCAACCGTTTCGGCAAGAAGTAATTCACTCTTCTTCGCTAGCAAGGGCAGCCCGGGCAACCGCGCTGCCTTTTCTTTTGCTCCTTGCACCAAGGCCTATGGCCTGGCTGCCAATGCACCCGAATTGCCTCAATGCTCCTATGATCGGAGCAGACTGCGCTTGAACATGAAGCGCTACCGCTTGATTTGGCAGTGAAACAGCCCACTGTCACCACAGGATTGTTTGCGTGAACCAGCCTACCCCCGCCATCGTTGCCCAGAGCGCCGTGCGCCGCCTGCCGCGCTGGGCACTGCTTTTGCTGTGCCTAGCCTATGTGGTTCCCGGCTTTGTCATGCGCGGCCCCTGGCGCGCCAATGACATGGAGGCCTTTGGCTATATGCGCGAGCTGGCGCTGGGCCACACCTCATGGCTGCAGCCACAGCTGTCGGGCCTCGCTCCCAGCATGGACGGCCTGCTGCCCTACTGGCTGGGCGCCCTGTCTCTGCATGCGCTGGGCTGGCTGCTGGGGCCCGAGATGGCCGCGCGCATTCCCTTCATCGCCCTGCTGGTGCTGACGCTGGCTGCGACTTGGTGGGGAGCCTACTACCTGGCGCGCACCCCTGGTGCCCAGCCTGTGGCATTTGCCTTCGGCGGCGAGGCCCAGCTGATCGACTACGCCCGCGCCATGGCAGATGCCGCGCTGCTGGCACTGGTCGCCTGCCTGGGGCTGGCCCAGCTCTCGCACGAGACTACCAGCTACGTCACACAACTGGGTTGCACAGCACTGCTGTTCTTTGCCGCTGCAGCCATGGCTTACCACCCCTACAAAGCCGCAGCCGCCCTGGTTGTTGGCTTGCTCGGGCTGGCACTCAGTGGTGCGCCCACCATGGCCATGCTGTTTGGCTTGGGCGGCAGCCTGATTGCCTTCACCCAGCACAGCTGGGGCGACAACCCGGGCCGCGCTCACGATCAGGCCCGCCTCTGGGCTGGAATATGGCTGGCAGCGACGGTCGTCGCCGCTTTGCTGACCACGGTGCTTGGCCAATGGGTTTGGCATCTGGTGGATTCCGGCAAAGATCTGGATACCCTCTTGCAACTGCTGCTGTGGTTTTGCTGGCCCGCCTGGCCACTGGCCATCTGGACCGTCTGGGTCTGGCGCCGCCAGATTGCCCGGCCCAGCTACAACCCTCATCTGAGCATTGCCCTGCTGTTTGCGCTGGTGCCGCTCATTGCCTGCCTGAGCAGCCAGCCCGCAGACCGCGCCCTGCTGCTGGGCCTGCCCGCCATTGCCACGCTGGCCGCTTTTGCGCTACCCACATTCCGCCGCAGCATCAGCGCGCTGATTGACTGGTTCACGCTGCTGTTCTTCACCGCCGGGGCGATTGCCATCTGGGTGGTCTGGCTGGCTTTTCAGACAGGTTTTCCGCCCAAGATCGCCGCTAATATTGCGCGACTTGCTCCCCAATTTGAAGCAAGCATCTCCTGGCCGGTGGTGGCTGTGGCCCTGGCTGCCACCGCTGGCTGGTTTGTGCTGGTGGTATGGCGCACCTCGCGCAACCGCGCGGCTATCTGGAAAAGTCTGGTGCTACCGGCCAGCGGCGCCACCCTGGGCTGGGTGCTGCTGTCCACGCTATGGATGGCACCGCTGGACCATGCACGCAGCTATGAATTCCAGATGGGTCAACTCGCGACCAGCATGCAACAAAACCAGGTGGGCCAATGCGTGCTGACTTACGGCTTGGGCCGCTCCCAAATCGCCGCAGTGCGCTACTACACGCATGTGAACACGGCCTTGTTGCGCCATAGCGAGCCCGGAGCCTGCGGCTGGGCGCTCGTGGATGCCGACCGCTGGGCCGGTGATCACAACAAAAAGCTGCGCCAAGGCTGGGTTGAAGTGTCGAACATCACCCGTCTTAGCGGCAAAAAGGAAGTGCTGATTCTGCTCAAGCGCAGCGATATGGCCACCACGCCATGAGGGGCGAGCTTGGGCACATTGGCCGCCACGCTTTCACGGTGCTGGCGGGGCAATTGGCCGTCATGGCCTTTGGCACGACCGACACCATTGTGGCCAGCCGCTACTCCGAAGGCGCGGTGGCGGCACTGTCGGTCGGCTCGGCGATTTTTGTCAGCGTCTATGCCTCGCTGATGGGTATTTTTCAGGCCCTGCTGCCGCTGTGGGCCGAGCAGCGCGGTGCGGGCCAGCCGCGCGCCATTGGTCAGTCGCTGCGCCAGTCCATGTATCTGTGCCTGCTGGCCTGCATGCTGGGTATGTCCGTGCTGTTGATGCCAGACCCCTTGCTACGCTGGACCGATGTGCCACAGGAGATGCAGCACGAAGTCAAACGCTATCTGGGCGTGCTGGCCTGGGGACTGCCGCCCGCGCTGCTGTTTCGCATCTACAGTGCCCTCAATCAAGCGCTGGGCCACCCCAAGCTCGTGACCTGGCTGCAGCTGATCTCGCTGCTCATCAAGATTCCCTTGTCCATCTGGTTCACTTTTGGCGGCCTGGGCCTCAGCCCCATGGGTGCTGTGGGCTGTGCGCTGGCCACACTGACCGTGAACTACACCATGTTTGGCGTGGCGCTGTGGCTGATGCGGACCCAGCACTTCTATGCGCCGCTGCAGCTATGGACGCGGCTGGAGAGCCCCGACTGGAAGATGCTGGCGCGCTTTTGCCGCCTGGGCATTCCCGCCGGTCTGGCCATTCTGGTGGAAGTCACGTCCTTTACCCTCATGGCGCTGTACGTGGCGCGCCAGGGCACGCTGTCCTCGGCCAGCCACCAGATTGCCTCCAATCTGGCCGCCATTGGCTATATGTTCCCGCTGTCTCTGGCCATTGCGGCCAGCGCCCGCGTCAGCTACTGGCGTGGCGCAGGTGATGAAGCACTGGCGCGCAAGCTGATTGAGCAGTGTTTCAAACTCTCAGTCCTGATGGGAATTACCGTAGCAGCTATACTTTTTATAGCTCGCAGTTTGATCGCAGATATCTATACCGACTCACCCCAGGTGCTTGCACTGACGTCCTGGCTGCTGATCTGCGTGGCCATCTACCACGTGGCCGACTCGGTGCAGACCTACTGCATCTTTGTGCTGCGCAGCTACCGCGTGACGGTTGCGCCGCTGATCATCTACTGCGTGCTGCTGTGGGGCGGTGGTCTGGGGCTGGGCTACTGGCTGGCCTATGCGTGGCAGGCTCCTGCAGCCTGGCATGGCTGGCAGGCCACCCCCATGCCCTTCTGGGCCTGCAGCACGGCGGCGCTGTTTGTGACGGCGCTGGCTTTCAGTCTGATTTTGTTCAGGGTCATCAGGCCCACTGCACAGCAGACCTGAAGCCGCTTCAGCGGCTTTGCTCCAGCGACTCCAGAGCCGGCACCGCTGCCGCGCGCACGCGGCTGGCCGGAAAGGTCACGGCAAATTCCGAACCACGACCCAGCTCGCTTCTGATGCTGAGCTGCGCACCATGGCGCTGCAGCACATGCTTGACAATGGCCAGCCCCAGTCCCGTGCCACCAGTATCACGGGAGCGGCTGCGATCCACGCGGTAAAAGCGTTCAGTCAACCGTGCTACATGCTTGGGATCGATGCCCGGGCCGGAATCCTTGACCGCAAAGCGGGCCGAACCATCGGCAAAGCGCTGCCAGCTCACATCAATGCGCCCCCCAGCAGGCGTGTAGCGCATGGCATTGCCCAGCAAGTTCGAGAAGGCGCTATGCAGCTCCGCACTGGCGCCGGCAATATCACCAGCCTGCGCCAGCTCGCTGCCATCGGGAAAGCTCAGAACATGAGGCTTGCCCTGCTTGCGCGTCAAGGTGGTTGAAAGGCCTCGTGCCTCGTTCTCGCAGCGCTTGAGCAGTTGCGCCACCGACATCCAGTCATTGTTGCTGGGCAGCGGGCTACCTTCTAGGCGCGAGAGCGTCAGCAAGTCTTCCACCAAATGCTGCATGCGCTCGGCCTGCTGAGACATCAGCTCCAGATAGCGCTTGCGCTCGGACTCTTCCAACGGCAGATTCTGCAGGGTCTCCACAAAGCCCGCCAACACGGTGAGCGGTGTGCGAATCTCATGCGAGACATTGGCCACAAAGTCCCGGCGCATGGCTTCGGCCTGCTCGAGCGCTGTCACGTCACGCGCCAGCAGCAGCTTGCGGCCTTCACCATAGCCATAGAGCTGCACAGACAGCTTGACGGGGCGCGAAGGCGTGCTTTCACGCCCCTGCATGATCAGATCGTGGGTGAAGTCGTGGGTAGCAAAGTAGGCACTGAATTGCGGGTCACGCACCAGATTGCCAATGCTCTGCATCACGTCCCGGTCGGCATCAAAACCGAATTGCCGTGCGGCAATCTGATTGCACCATTCGATGCGGCCCTGAGCATCGAGCAGCACCACGCCATTAGGGCTGGCCTGCAGGGCCGAGAGAATGTCGTTCAGGCGCTGATCGCCCTGCTGAACCTGCTGCACGCTCTGTCGAATCCAGCGGCGCATGCGAATGCTGGCTTCCCCCCATATGCCCGACAGACTGGGGGCATCCCCCAGATTGGACTGACGCAGCCAGCTCAGCAGCCGCGCACCATTCCAACTATCGACCAGCCACCAAATCCAGCCGCCGATCAGCGCACCCGCCATAACAGCGAGAGCCTGATGGGCATGGCTGGCATCAGGCTCGACTCCATGAGTCCAGACCAGCCACAGTACCAGCGCGGCAGCCATCTGAGAGAGCAACAAGCGAAATCCACGCCACCCCATATCTCTGTTCTCTTGTGATTTTTACGGAAAGCCCGGCCAGCGTTGGCCGGGCCGTGGCGACCACGCTTTTCAGGCCAGCGCCTGGGCGCTGAAGCGGTAGCCAGCGCCGCGCACGGTCTCGATCAGCGTGCCTGCTACGCCCAGCGATTCGCGCAAGCGCTTGACATGCACGTCCACTGTGCGCTCTTCGATGAAGACATGGTCACCCCAGACCTTATCCAGCAATTGCGCCCGGCTGTGCACGCGCTCCGGGTGCTTCATCAGATAGTTGAGCAGTTTGAACTCTGTGGGGCCGATCTTGAGCAGATCGCCCTGCCAGCTCACCCGGTGGGCGGCAGCATCCAGCACCAGCTCACCAATGCTGACCTTGTCCTGAACCTGCTCGGGCGCGCGGCGGCGCAGCACGGCGCGAATGCGGGCCAGCAACTCCTGCGTGGAAAAAGGCTTGGTGATGTAGTCATCCGCGCCCGCGTCCAGACCCGCGACCTTGTCGGGCTCATCACCACGCGCTGTCAGCATCAGAATGGGCACGCCCTTGGTGCGGCTGTCAGCGCGCCATTTGCGCGCCAGCGTCAGGCCGCTGGCACCAGGTAGCATCCAATCGAGCAAAATCACTTCGGGCAACACGGCATCCAGCTCACGCTGCGCCGACACGCCGTCTTCCGCCCACACGGGCTGAAAACCGTTATGCCTCAGATTGACCGCAATCAGCTCTGCAATCGCGGGTTCGTCCTCCACGATGAGGACCATGGGCATTTTTTTCATCCCTTGAATGCCTCCTGCTTACAGCACCGCAGATTCAATGTCCGCCATGGTCTGGTGGCGCACATCCTTGCCTTCGACAAGGTAGATGATGGATTCGGCCACGTTCTTGGAATGGTCCCCGATGCGCTCGATGGCCTTGGCCAAGAATAGCAAGTCCAGACTGGCAGAGATAGTGCGTGGGTCTTCCATCATGTAGGTGATGAGCTTGCGCACAAAGCCGTCAAATTCGTCATCAATCAGATCGTCTTCCTTGAGGATGGCGACTGCAGCTTTGGTGTCCAGGCGGGCAAACGCGTCCAGCGTCTTGCGCAGCAGCTCGGAAGCCATCTCGGCCGCTACACGCAGCTCGCTGCTGGGCAGCGAGCGGGCGGCGCCGCTTTCGATGATGGACTTGACCATGCGTGCCATCTTGCAGGCTTCGTCTCCCATGCGCTCGAGGTTGGCTGTGGTCTTGGAAAACGCAATCAGCAGACGCAGGTCACGCGCTGTGGGCTGGCGGCGGGCGATGATGGAGGACAGCTCCTGGTCAATCTCCACTTCCATGGCATTGACGCGTTTTTCCGTCGTCACCACCAAGTCAACCGCATCAATGCTGAAGCTGGTCAAGGCATAGACGGCATTGCGGATCTGCGACTCAACCAGACCGCCCAGCTCCATGACGCGGGCCGAGACGCGGTTAAGTTCTGCATCGAACTGGCTGGAGAGATGTTTTTCTGTCATTGCGATATTTCTTTCTCAACGATTCAAGGCATTGCGTATGACACGGCCTTTGCGCGAGACAGCCAGCAAGGGCCGCCCCGCAGCCAAGGCGGTCGTCCCCCTTGGGGGAAGCCGCGCAGCGGCACAGGGGGTTAACCAAACCTTCCGGTGATGTAGTCTTCGGTTTCCTTGCGCTCGGGCTTGAAGAACATTTTTTCGGTGTCGCCAAATTCCACCAGATCGCCCAGATACATATAGGCCGTGTAGTCGCTGCAGCGCGCCGCCTGCTGCATGTTGTGGGTCACGATGACCACGGTGTATTCGTCCTTGAGTTCGGCGATCAGCTCCTCGATCTTGGACGTCGAGATCGGGTCCAGCGCCGAGCAAGGCTCGTCCAGCAGCAACACTTCTGGCTTGATGGCAATACCGCGCGCGATGCACAGACGCTGCTGCTGACCGCCGGAGAGGCCAGAGCCTGTCTGGTTGAGCTTGTCCTTGACTTCATTCCACAGCGCAGCCTTGCGCAGCGCCCATTCCACGCGGTCATCCATGTCGGAGCTGTTGAGGTTCTCAAACAGCTTCACGCCAAAAGCGATGTTGTCGTAGATGGACATGGGAAACGGTGTGGGCTTCTGGAACACCATGCCAACCTTGGCGCGGATCAGAGCCACATCCTGCTTGCTGGTCAGCAGATCTTCGCCATCCAGCAGAATCTGGCCTTCGGCGCGTTGCTCGGGGTACAGCTCGAACATGCGGTTGAAGGTACGCAGCAGTGTGGACTTGCCACAGCCGGACGGGCCGATGAAGGCCGTGACCTTTTTTTCGGGGATGTCGAGATTGATGTTCTTGAGCGCGTGGAACTTGCCGTAGTAGAAGTTCAGATCGCGCACAGCCAGCTTGGAATTGGCGGGGACGGTAGTTGCAGTCATGGTCTTGAACTCTCGAATTACTTTTGGCGAGTGATGAAGCGAGCCAGGATATTCAGACCCAGCACAGCCACCGTGATCAGGAACACACCGGCCCATGCCAGGTGCTGCCAGTTCTCATAGGGGCTCATCGCAAATTTGAAGATGGTGACGGGCAGGCTGGCCATGGGCTTGCTCATGTCCGCATTCCAGAACTGGTTGTTCAGCGCAGTGAACAGCAGCGGAGCCGTCTCACCGGCGATACGCGCCACGGCCAGCAGCACACCGGTGATCACACCAGCGCGGGCCGCACGCAGCGTCACCATGATGATGACCTTCCACTTGGGCGTGCCCAGCGCATAAGCGGCTTCGCGCAGGCTGGCTGGCACCAGCACCAGCATGTTCTCGGTGGTGCGAATGACCACGGGAATCACGATCAGCGCCAGCGCCACGACCCCGGCCATGCCGGAGAAGCTCTTGAAGCGCACCACCACCACGGTATACACAAACAGGCCGATCACGATGGAGGGAGCGGACAGCAGAATGTCGTTGACGAAACGTGTCGTGCTGGCCAGCCAGCCTTTCTTGTCATACTCGGCCAGATACACACCAGCCATGACGCCGATAGGCGTGCCCACGAAGGTCGCCAGAGCCACCATCATCAGCGAGCCGAAGATGGCATTGGCAATACCGCCCTCCTCATTGGGCGGGGGCGTCATCTGAGAGAACAGCGCCAGATTCATGCCGCCCACACCCAGACGGATGGTTTCCCAGAGAATCCAGATCAGCCAGAACACGCCAAACAGCATGGCCGCCATGGACAGGGTCAGCGCCACCTGGTTCAGGCGCTTGCGCTTGTCGTACTTGGCCTGACGAACGGCAGCCAGATTGGCTGCGTCGAGCATTTTGGTGGAAGTAGAGCTCATGAACGGGCTCCCTCATTCTTTTGCAGGCGGCTGAGCAGCAGCTTGGACATCGACAGCACCACGAAGGTGATGAAGAACAGCACCAGACCCAGATAGATCAGTGATGCCTGGTGCAGGCCTTCGCCGGCTTCGGCAAACTCATTGGCCAGCGCCGAGGTAATGCTGTTGGCCGCCTCGAACACGGACAGCGAGTTGAGCTGGTTCATATTGCCGATCACGAACGTGACGGCCATGGTCTCGCCCAGTGCGCGCCCCAGACCCAGCATGATCCCGCCCAGCACGCCGGTCTTGGTATAGGGTAGAACCACTTTCCACACCACTTCCCAGGTCGTGGAACCCAGTCCATAGGCCGACTCCTTGAGCAGTGCGGGGGTGACTTCAAACACGTCGCGCATCACCGAAGCGATGAACGGGATGATCATGATGGCCAGAATGATGCCTGCCGACAGAATGCCGATACCTACGGGAGGGCCGGACACGAAAGCGCCCAGATAAGGCACGCCGGTGAGCAGTGACTGCAGCGGCTGCTGCACATAGGTGGCCAACACGGGACCGAAGACCATCAGACCCCACATGCCATAGACAATTGAAGGCACCGCAGCCAGCAACTCGATGGCAGTGCCCAGAGGACGCTTGAGCCAGGTCGGAGAAAGTTCGGTCAGAAACAGCGCAATGCCGAAGCTCACGGGCACGGCAATCAAGAGCGCGATGGCCGATGTAGCCAAAGTGCCATAGATCATGACCAGGCCGCCGTACTGGTTCTGCACAGGATCCCAGACACTGCTGGTCAGAAAGCCCAGGCCATATTCATGAATGGCAGGCCAGGCACCAAAGACCAGCGACACCATGATGGCAATCAGCAGCCCCAGTGTGAGCATGGCTGCCAGACGTGCGAGGCCGCCAAATAAGCGATCCGCCATACGGCCCGAGATCATCGGAGCACGTGGCGGAGAAGGAATGCGCTGCTGAGCGGTTTGCTGTTTGTTCATGGCAGCCAGCGAGCTTGAGGGCGACGTAGTGGACACTGGTGGGCGCCTTTATTCGCAAGGAGTGGAAAACGCCGTGAGAGGCCGTCCGGAACGGCATCTCACGGCAACTTACTTACTGGGCAACAGCCTTGCCCGAGGTGTCCTTGATTTGACCCCAGGACTTGTAAATCACATTCTTGACGGATTCAGGCATGGGCACATAGTCCAGATCGGCAGCCGTCTTGTCCCCTTGCTTGTAAGCCCATTCAAAGAACTTCAGCGAGGTGGCGGCCTGAGCAGGCTTGTCCTGAGACTTGTGCATCAGGATAAAGGTGGCCGAGGTGATGGGCCAAGCAGCCTTGCCGGGCTGGTTGGTCAGGATCTGGTAGAAGCTCTTGGCCCAGTCAGCGCCAGCAGCAGCAGCCTTGAAGGTGTCGTCATCGGGAGAGACGTAGTTGCCATCCTTGTTCTGCAACTGGGTGTAGGTCAGCTTGTTTTGCTTGACATAGGCGTATTCCACGTAGCCGATGGAGTTGGGCAGACGACCCACAAAAGCGGCCACGCCTTCATTGCCCTTGCCACCTGCGCCGGTAGGCCAGTTCACTGCAGTGCCTTCGCCCACCTTGTCCTTCCACTCGGTGTTGACCTTGGAGAGGTAGTTGGTGAAGCCAAAAGTGGTGCCGGAGCCGTCAGCACGGCGCACGGGAGCGATGGTCGCATCAGGCAGAGCCACGCCGGGGTTCAGAGCCGTGATGGCGGCATCGTTCCACTTGGTGATCTTGCCCAGGTAGATGTCGCCCAGCACCTGGCCGCTGAGCTTGAGCTGACCAGGAGCCACACCCTTGATATTGACCACAGGCACAATGCCGCCAATCACGGTGGGGAACTGCACCAGGCCCTTCTTGTTCAGCTCTTCGTCGGTCAGAGGCGCATCGGATGCACCAAAGTCCACGGTCTTGGCATCGATCTGCTTAACGCCAGCGCTGGAGCCCACGGATTGGTAGTTGATCTTGACGCCAGTAGCCTTGTTGTAGTCAGCCGCCCACTTGGAGTACAAGGGAGCGGGGAAACTCGCGCCTGCGCCAGTAGCTTCCTGGCTTGCGTGTGCCATACCGGCTGCAGACAGAGCACCAGCGACCAGAACGTGAATCAGAGACAACTTCATGAAACGACCTTTAGGGGTTGAAGATTCGATGACTGGACTGTAAAAACCATTTATGACAGCGTTGTGACATAAACATTTCAGTCATCCGGTCTGTCACAAGCTTGGTTTTCAGCGTCATACTCTTGACATACGAAGTCTCCAAACTGGCTTGTCCTGTGTTTTTGTCCCCCTGCCCTACAGGCCGGGCGAATACCTGAGCACCACAAGGTTTCACCCCTGACGCTCACACCTGTAACTGCGCAGTTGCTGCATATTCCCTTACCCGCATGCAGCGTAGCCACAGGGCCGCGCCTTTTTTCAAAAACACACTCCCCAAAGCTTTTTGAATGGCTCCCGAATCTTTGCTTGCCGCTGTCGACCTTGGCTCCAACAGCTTTCGACTGGAAATCGGCCGTGTCGGCTCCCACCAGCGCATTGAGCGCGTGGAATACCTCAAGGAAACCGTGCGCCAGGGCAATGGGCTCAACAACCGCCACGAGCTGTCTCAGGAAGCCATGCAGCGCGGCTGGGAGTGCCTGGCCCGCTTTGGCGAGCGCCTGACCGGTTTTTCTGCCACCCATGTGCGCGCCGTCGCCACCCAGACGCTGCGCGAAGCCCGCAATGCCGATGAGTTTGTGAGCCGCGGCAGCGAGCTACTGGGCTTTCCAATCGAGGTCATCCCGGGTGAAGAGGAAGCGCGCCTTATCTATCGCGGCGTATCCAGCTCCTTGCCCCCCAGCCAGCAAAGGCGTCTGGTCATCGACATCGGCGGGCGCTCCACGGAAATCATCGTTGGCCAGCAAAGCCAGACGCAGCAACTGGCCTCGTTTGCGCTGGGCAGCGTGTCGTGGAGCAGCCAGTTCTTTGCCGATGGCGCATTGAACAAATCCAATTTCAATGCCGCCATTGCAGCCGCCAAGCAGACGCTGGCCCAAGCCCAGTTTGCCTACCCTGGCACAGCCTGGGACTGCGCCTATGCCTCGTCCGGCACGGCCAATGCCGTGGGCGACGCGCTGACCGCGCAAGGCCTGGATGGCCGCGTGATCACGCTGACCAAGCTGCGCTATCTGCAAGATCAGCTGCTGTCCATCGGCCATGTGGACAAGCTGCGCATTCCCGGCCTCAAGGAAGACCGCCGCCCCGTGGTGGCTGGCGGCATCAGCGTCATGCTGGCCGTGGTGGAGCTGCTGGGTATCAATGAGCTGGAAGTCGCCCAGGGCGCACTGCGCCAGGGCGTGCTGCACGATCTGCTGGACCATGAGCCGCCTGCAGACAAAGAGTTGGCCGAGATTCACGCTCTACAGCAGGACTTTGGCGTGGACATCCGGCATGCCCAGTGTGTGGAGCGCATTGCATCGCAGCTGTGGCAGGACATTCAGGCAGGAGACCCTGCGCCCGAAGCCTCTCGTCAAGCCCTGCATATCGCCGCGCAGCTGCATGAAGTGGGCATGCGCGTAGCGCTGAGCAACTATCACCGCCACGGCGCCTATATCACCGAGCATTGCGGCCTGGCGACCTGGGAGCCGGCCCTGCGCCAGCGCATCACCCAGCTGGTGCTGGGCCACCAGGGCAAGCTGCGCAAGCTGGAGGACGCCATTGAAGAGTCTGACCTGGCCCTGCCGCTGATGGCGCTGCGCCTGGCCGTGCAGCTATGCCACACCAGGCGCGAGCCCGATATGGCAGGCCTGCAGATCAAGCGCTCTGGCATGGAATGCAAGCTCAGCACCCCTCAAGGCTGGATGCTGGCTTACCCACAGTCGGCAAGACTGCTGGAGGAAGAAGCGCTGGCTTGGAGCAAAACTCCCTGGAGCCTGAAGCTGCAATTGCGCTGAACCTTCAAGGCGCCTTAGCAATGACAAAGGGACTGCTGTGCAGTCCCTTTTTGCTGACTTTGCTTGCGTGCATGCACGTTGATCGCTCAACGGTTGCCAGCAGGCTGCTAGTCTGAATTTAGAATGATTTTAACTTCACGCCCATGCAAAATATAGACATTTAGCTATTGAAAATATAGCAATCCACCTGTAAACCTGTCACTCACTCAGCGTGCCGGACCATAGCGTTCCATCAATGCCTGCTGGGCACCTTTACCATCCACAGGGTGCGAAGGCTTGCGATAGACGCCGGAAGCCTCGAGCAGCCAGGCATCACGGTCATCGCCCAGATACGCTACCAGGCATTCGTCAATCACGCGCTGGCGCAATTTTTTATCGAGCACAGGCCAGGCCAGCTCCACGCGGCGCATCATATTGCGGCTCATCCAGTCGGCACTGGACAGCAGCAATTCCTCCTCCTTGCCCCAGGCAAAGTAGAAGACGCGCGAATGTTCGAGAAAGCGGCCAATGATGGAGCGCACGCGGATGTTGTCGGTAAAACCCGGGCGCTGCGCAGGCAGCATGCAAGCACCGCGCACAATCAGGTCAATCTGCGCCCCCTTGCGCCCGGCTTCCACCAAGGCGCGCATCAGAGGCTCGTCGGTCAGTGCATTCATCTTGATGACCATGCGTGCGCGCTCGCCCTTGGCGGCTGCGTCGCCCACCTTGGCAATCAGCTCCAGCATGCGGCTTTGGAGATGAAAGGGCGCCATCACCAGCTTTTGCAGCTTGGGCATGGCGTTGTGACTGGAAAGATGGCGAAACACCGCATCCATGTCCGCCGTAAGCTCCTCATCGCAAGTCAGCTGGCTGATATCCGTATACAGGCGCGCGCTGTTGACGTTGTAATTGCCCGTGGACAGATGCGCATAGCGCTTGAGCTGGTTGCTGCGCTTTTCGCGCCGCGTAATCAGCAGCATCTTGGCGTGGGTCTTGAGCGCCACCACTCCATACACCACCTGCACGCCCAGCGACTCCAGCTTCTCGGCCCAGTTGATATTGGCCTCTTCATCAAAGCGGGCCTTGAGCTCCAGCACCGCCAGCACTTCCTTGCCGCGGCCCACGGCATCGGCCAGCAGACGCATGATTTCAGAGTCACGTCCCGTACGGTAGATCGTCTGCTTGATGGCCAGCACCTGCGGGTCGTTCACCGCTTCGCGCAGCAGCTCCAGCACCGCATCAAAGCTCTCGAACGGCTGGTGAATGATGATGTCGCTCTTGCGCATCTGCGCCATGACAGAGCGGCCCGGCGTCAGTTGCGTTGGCCATGCGGGCTTCCACTTGGGGAACAGCAGCGCAGGGTCATCCACCAGATCGATCAGTTGCATCTGGCGCACCAGATTCACAGGCCCCTTGACGCGAAACAGCGCTTCAGCAGGCAGGCCGTATTGCACCAGCAGCAGATCGGACAGCATGGGCGAGCAGGATGACGACACCTCCAACCGCACGGCCTGGCCGTAGTGGCGATGGTTAAGCCCCTGGCGCAGCGCCATGCGCAGGTCCACCAGATCGTCTTCGTCCACTGCCAGATCAGAATTGCGGGTGACGCGGAACTGTGAGAACTCGGCCACTTCGCGTTCGGGGAACAACTCGGCCAGATGGGCTCGCACCACACTGGAGATGCTGACAAAGAGCTTTTGCTTGCCCGAGATTTTCTCCGGCAAGTGAATCAGGCGCGGCAAGGCGCGCGGCACTTTGACAATGGCCACTTCATTGGCACGGCCGAACGCATCCACACCGTTGAGGCGCACGATGAAGTTCAGCGCCTTGTTCGCCACCTGCGGGAATGGATGAGACGGGTCGAGCCCCACGGGCATAAGAAGGGGCTGCACCTCGCGCAAAAAATACTCTCGCACCCATTTGCGCTGCGTGGCATTGCGCTCGCCATGCGAGATCAAGCGAATCGAGTGCTTGGTGAACGCCGGAATGATGGAATGGTTGTAGAGATGGTATTGCTGCGCAACCAATGCATGCGCTGTCATCATCAGCGACTCATAGCTGCTGCGCGTATACAAACCCTTGTCGTCGCCCGCCTTGGCGGCCGAGACATGCGGAGCGCTGCGCACTTCAAACCATTCATCGAGATTGGAAGAGACGATGCACAGATAGCGCAGACGCTCCAGCAGCGGAACATCCTCGCGCTCAGCCCAGCTCAGCACCCGCTCATTGAAAGCCAGAATGCTGTGATCGCGGTCCAGAAGCTCCAGAGTGGGCGGCACGGGTTCAGGCATGGTCACCTCAGGCTTGACTGCAGCGCGGCGACGGCGCGGCGCTTTGGGAGCAGTGGTCTTGGGCGCAACCACTGCCTCATCTGTCTTCACATGCTGCACGTCAGCAGCTGGCAGCACAAGCGTATCAACCTCAGGCTTCTTGCCACTTTCACGGGACAGGCCCAGTGACGCCGGGCCATGCTCCGGATGTGCAGGTGGGGGAGCCGATACTGCCGAGGTTTCGGGTGGAAGCGAGGCCTGAGTGACCTCGAATGCACTGAGAGATGTAACTGAACCAGAAGCAGATTGCGGCATTTCATCAAAGACAAGGCGCCCTTTCAGGGCTTTGCCACAGTCTGCCCATCATTTATGACGGTCTCGTGACTGTCTGATGACATGCCTGCGTCAGCAAACGGCTCTAGAACAACTCTTTAAGCCGCTACACAGACTACTCCTCAGCCTGCCCTGGCGACCTGCGCCAGCTTCTCTGCGCAATTGCTGGCCATGGCCTCGTCCTTGGCCTCCACCATGACGCGCAGCAATGGCTCGGTACCACTGGCGCGAATCAGCACACGGCCATTGTCGCCCAGCTGTTTCTCCACCTCGGCCTGGGCCATCGGTAGCTGGGCATTACTCTTCCAATCCTGGCCTGGCTGCAGGCGCACATTGATCATGACTTGAGGAAACAGTGTCACCTCTTCCAGCCACTGGGCCACGGTCTTGCCGGAACGCACGCAGGCCTGCAGCACCTGCAAAGCACTGACCAGACCGTCGCCCGTCGTGTGTTTGTCCAGAGCGAGCAAATGACCAGAGCTTTCACCGCCCAGTTGCCAGCCATTGGCACTCAGAGCCTCCAGCACATAGCGGTCACCCACTTTGGCACGCACAAAGCCCACGCCCTGAGCCTTGAGCGCCTGCTCCACTGCCATATTGGTCATCAGCGTGCCCGCGACCCCAGGCACGGCCTCATTGCGGGCCAGACGGTCGGCCGCCATCAGGTACAGCAGCTCGTCGCCATTGAACAAACGACCTTGGGCATCCACCAGTTGCAGGCGGTCCGCATCGCCATCCAGCGCCACGCCAAAGTCGGCATTGTTCGCACGCACAGCACGCACCAGGGCATCGGGGTGGGTGGCCCCCACTCCTTCATTGATGTTCAAACCATCGGGAGAGCAGCCAATGGCAATCACATTGGCCCCCAGTTCATGAAAGACCTTGGGTGCGATCTGATAGGCAGCGCCGTGAGCCGCATCCACCACGATCTTGAGACCACGCAGCGACAGCTTGTGATCAAACGTGCTCTTGCAGAATTCGATATACCGGCCTGCTGCATCATCGAGGCGGCTGGCCTTGCCCAGCGTCGCAGAGTCTGCCCACACAGGATCTTCCTGGAGTGCCGCCTCAACATCCTCTTCCCACGAGTCAGACAGCTTGGTGCCTTGCGCGCTGAAGAACTTGATGCCGTTGTCGTAGAACGGGTTGTGACTGGCGCTGATCACCACACCCAGACTCGCACGCTGGGCGCGCGTCAGATAGGCCACACCAGGCGTCGGCAACGGGCCCAGCAGCATCACATCCACACCCGCAGAATTGAAACCTGACTCCAGCGCACTTTCCAGCATATAGCCGGAGATACGCGTGTCCTTGCCAATCAAGACTGTGGGTCGCTTTTCCGTGCGGCGCAGCACACGCCCTACCGCATGCGCCAAACGCAATGCAAAGTCTGGCGTGATTGGGGGCTTGCCCACCGTTCCTCGAATACCGTCGGTTCCGAAATATTGACGAGCCATGGCTTTCCTATCCCTTGTTCTTATCGACCTAATGCACCAGTACGGTGCAATTTCAAGCCGCAATTTTAAATTGCCGAATCCTGCATGGCCTGCCAGACCGACAGCGCACTCACCGTCTCTTTGACGTCATGCACCCGCACTATGCGCGCACCACGCTCGACCGCCAGCAAAGCCGCCGCGACACTGGGCACCATGCGCTGCTCGACTGCCAAACCTGAAACCTGCCCCAGCGAACCCTTGCGGGACCACCCCGCCAACAATGGAAAGTCTAGTTCCAGCAAAGCCTGCTGGTGTGCAAGCAAGGCAAAATTTTGTGCGACGCTTTTGCCAAAACCAATGCCGTAATCCCAGACGATGCGATCACGTGAGACACCGTTCTTCAACAAAGGCTCGGTGACCTGCAGCAAAAAATCACGAACATCGGCCACCACATCACCTTGCATGTGATGGAGATGCATGTTCTGCGGCGTGGCATGCATGTGCATGAGACAGATGCCACAGCTGGGGTGTGCAGCCACCACCTCTTGGGCACCGGGCTGGCGCAAAGCCCAGATGTCATTGATGATGTCAGCCCCCATGTCCAGCGCAGCGCGCATGACTTCAGGCTTGTAGGTGTCTACAGAAACCGGCACCTGCATCTTCACGGCCTCTGCCAGCACCGGCAGCACCCGCTGCAGTTCCTGCTCCAGCGGAACTGCTGGTGAGCCTGGGCGAGTGGACTCTCCCCCGATATCGAGAATATGCGCCCCATCCTTGAGTAACTGCTCAGCATGGGCCATGGCGCCTGACACACCTGCATGCCGCCCGCCATCAGAGAACGAGTCTGGCGTCACGTTGACAATGCCCATGACTCGGGGCTTGTCGAGATTCAATACAAAGCGCGAAGTCTGCCATTGCTGCGACATGAAGGCTCCCATCCTGAAAGATACAAAACAAAAAGGTCCCGAAGGACCTTTTGTGACCCGCTTGTCAATCAAGCAGTAGTGGGCGAAGGCTCGGCATTCGAAGCCGGAGTACCTCCGGAGGAGTTGCCGCCATCCGATGATGGAGGGTTACGCGGTGTCCAGTCCTTGGGAGGACGAGGCTCCTTGCCAGCCATGATGTCATCCAGCTGTTCTGCATCAATGGTTTCCCAATCGAGCATGGCCTTGGCCATGGCATGCATCTTGTCCGAGTTGTCCTCGATCAGCTTGCGGGCCAGGGCGTATTGCTCGTCGATGATTCGGCGCACTTCGGCATCAACCTTTTGCATGGTCTCTTCGCTGATGCCGCTGGGCTTGCTCATGGAACGGCCCAGGAAGGGCTCGCCCTCTTGCTCGGCATAGACCATGGGGCCCAGCGCGTCGGTCATACCGTAGCGCGTGACCATATCACGGGCGATTTGCGTAGCACGCTCAAAGTCGTTGCTGGCACCGGTGGTCATCTGGTTCATGAACACTTCTTCAGCAATACGGCCTCCAAACAGCATGGCGATCTGGTTGAGCATGAACTCCTTGTCGTAGGAGTAGCGGTCCTTTTCGGGCAAGCTCATCGTCACGCCCAGCGCACGACCACGCGGGATGATGGTGACCTTGTGCACGGGATCGCACTTGGGCAGCAGCTTACCGATCAGCGCGTGGCCGGCTTCGTGGTAGGCGGTGTTGCGACGCTCGTCCTCGGGCATGACCATGGACTTGCGCTCGGGGCCCATGATGATCTTGTCCTTGGCCTTTTCGAAGTCCTGCATCTCGACGGTGCGCGCATTGCGGCGGGCTGCCATCAGAGCGGCTTCGTTGCACAGGTTGGCCAGATCGGCACCAGACATGCCGGGCGTGCCACGGGCAATGACGGCAGGGTTCACGTCTTGGCCGACGGGAATCTTGCGCATGTGCACGTTCAGGATCTGCTCGCGGCCACGGATATCGGGCAAGGTCACATAGACTTGGCGGTCAAAACGGCCGGGGCGCAGCAGAGCGGCGTCCAGAATGTCGGGGCGATTGGTAGCAGCCACCACGATCACGCCGAGGTTGGTCTCAAAACCATCCATCTCGACCAGCATCTGGTTCAAGGTCTGCTCACGTTCGTCGTTACCGCCGCCCATGCCGGCGCCACGCTGGCGACCGACGGCGTCGATTTCGTCGATGAAAATAATGCAAGGCGCATTCTTCTTGGCGTTCTCGAACATGTCGCGCACACGGGCAGCGCCCACACCGACGAACATTTCCACGAAATCGGAGCCGGAGATCGAGAAGAAAGGCACCTTGGCTTCGCCAGCGATGGACTTGGCCAGCAGGGTTTTACCAGTACCTGGAGGGCCAACCAGCAGCAGACCACGGGGAATGCGGCCACCCAGCTTCTGGAACTTGTTGGGATCCTTGAGGAAGTCGACAACTTCCTTGACTTCTTCCTTGGCTTCGTCGCAACCAGCCACGTCCGCAAAAGTGACGGTGTTGTTGTTCTCATCGAGCATGCGCGCCTTGGACTTGCCAAAGCTGAAAGCGCCGCCCTTGCCACCGCCCTGCATCTGGCGCATGAAGTACACCCACACGCCGATCAACAGCAACATGGGGCCCCAGCTCACCAGCAGAGTCATCAGCAGCGAACCTTCTTCGCGGGGCTTGACATCGAACTTGACGTTGTTGCTGATCAGATCACCCACCAGACCGCGGTCCAGATAAGTGGCAGTCGTGCGGATACGGCGGTCGTCGGTCGTGGTCGCCACAACCTCAGTGCCGCCCGATCCTTCCTGAATGGTTGCGCTTTTGATGCGGTTGTTGCGCACCTGCTCCAGGAATTCGGAGTAGCCAACATGGGATGCACCGCCAGCACCACGGGTGTCAAACTGTTTGAACACCGTAAACAGCACCATGGCGATGACCAGCCAGACGGCAATTTTTGAAAACCACTGATTGTTCAAGCGGGGCTCCAAAGAAATTCAGATGTAGAGGACCAAGAAGGCGTCCTTGGACCTAGTTGAGGTTCATTTTAGGTGTTTCAAGCATAGAAGCCGTCTATTTCCCCCTATGGTGACCATAGATGGCATTCAGCTTTATACGAAATCACCCTCAAGTCCATGTTTCATATAGGCTTACAGCTATCAATTCAGGAATCTTGCTGCAGTGCGCTATAGGGTCAAATCAGCCGCAAAAAACCTGTTGCAGAAGCCAGTAGGCCTACTTGAGGCCGGTGCCGACCAGAAAAATTTCAGCTGACCGGTCCCGAGACGCCTTGGGCTTGACCGGCTTGACGACCTTGAAAGTCTGCTTGAACAGGTTGACCAATTCGTCATAGCCGCTGCCGTGGAACAGCTTGACCACCAGCGAGCCCTCGGGCTTCATATTGTTGACGGCGAAGTCCACCGCCATCTCGATCAGAACGGCCACGCGGGCAGCATCCGTGGAGCCATGCCCCGACAGATTGGGAGCCATATCCGACACCACGACATCGGCCTTGCCACCGCCCATGGCTTCCTCCAGCTGCGCCAGCACTTCCTCCTCGCGAAAATCGCCCTGGATGTAGTGAACGCCTTCAATCGGCTCCATGGGTAGCAGGTCCAGCGAGATAATGCGGCCATTGAGCTCACCCACAGCAGCACCACTTGGCGACAGGCGGCGGCGCACATATTGGCTCCACGCGCCAGGGGCACACCCCAGATCCACCACGGTATGCCCGGGGTGAATCAGCTTGAATGACTCGTCAATTTCCTTGAGCTTGTAGGCCGCGCGAGCGCGATAGCCGTCCTTCTGAGCCGCTTTCACATAAGGGTCATTGATGTGGTCGTACAGCCAATTCTTATTGACCTTCTTGCTTTTAGTTTTGGTTTTCATGCCTGAATTCTCGCAGCCTTGA
Organism: Comamonas testosteroni; assembly: GCF_003569915.1. Taxonomy (GTDB): domain Bacteria; phylum Pseudomonadota; class Gammaproteobacteria; order Burkholderiales; family Burkholderiaceae_C; genus Comamonas; species Comamonas testosteroni_D. Next base: position 26,942 of record NZ_KZ984451.1, read on the forward strand.
TAATACGGGTATGCCCCAAATTGAATTAACTCCCGCGGAGCGCCGGGAACACCGCGCCGAAGCCCACCATCTGGACCCTGTGGTCCTCATTGGTGGCGATGGCTTGACTGCCGCCGTTCAGAAGGAAGTGGACGCCGCACTCAATGCCCATGGTCTGATCAAGGTCCGCGTTTTCAGCGATGACCGTGCTGGCCGTGAACAAATTTACCAGCAACTGTGTGACGAGCTGAACGCAGCTCCCATCCAGCACATCGGCAAGCTGCTGGTGCTGTGGCGCCCCATGCCCGAGAAAGCCCGCCACCATGACGATGACCGCATGCCTGGCCCTCGCGACATCAAGGTGCTCAAGTTTGGCCGCGCAGGTCAAAAGCCTGAAGTCAAGCAACTGCGTGTGCTCGGCAACCAGCGCCTGACAGCGGGCGGCACCATCAAGCGTGCCAAACCCAAGCAAAAATCGGTCAAAAAAGGCCGCCAGGACTGATCCTTCCAATCAGCCACCCATCCATGCCCTCAGGGGCATTTCCTTTGCCGAGACCGCCTATCCATGGTTCAGACCACACAGCAGCAACGCCATATTCTTTGCATGAAATGGGGCACCAAATACGGCCCGGAGTACGTCAATCGACTCTATGCCATGGTGCGCCGCCATCTCAGTGGTGATTTTCGCTTTGTCTGCTTGACCGATAGCACAGAAGGGATTCGTTCCGAAGTGGAATGCTTCCCTATTCCAGATCTGAACATCCATCTGGCACCGGGCCAGCGCGATGGCGCATGGAAGAAGCTCACAACCTTTGAGCGCGACCTGCATGGACTCAAGGGTCAGGCCCTGTTTCTGGACCTCGATGTGGTGATTGTTGGCAGCCTGGATGAGTTCTTCACCCTGCCCGGCGACTTCCGTATCATCCACGACTACCCGCGCTTCTGGCGTTTTGGCGAGCGCATCGTTGGCAACTCCTCGGTCTATCGTTTCGAGCTGGGTGCACATGCCGATGTGCTGGAGCACTTTCGCGCCAACACCGAGGAAATGCGTGCCACGTACCGCAATGAGCAGGAGTACCTCTCGCACTTTCTGCACAAGCAAGGCAAGCTGCAATACTGGCCTTCCGCCTGGTGCCCGAGCTTCAAGTACTACTGCATCCCCACCTGGCCTACCAACTACTGGAAGGAACCCGTGCCGCCAGCAGATGCGCGCATCGTGATCTTCCACGGCGAGGTGAACCCGCCAGATGCACTGCAAGGTCGCCGCAACAAGCGTTTTCGCCATATTCAGCCTGCCAAATGGATTGAAAAGGCCTGGGGCTGAGAGCTCTCACTGTCCGCAAAGCAAAAAGGCGTTGACCACAAGGTTCAACGCCTTTTTTGCATCTGAGGTGCAGTCTTACCGATGCTTGGCATCCACCAGCGGATGCCCTTTCATGCGGGTGAGGATGGACAGAGGGCTTGCCTCAGGGTTGTATTCGCTGCCAGGCGGCAAGAACAAAGTTTGCTCCAACATGTACTGGCCCGCCATCACGGCATGCACGGCCTGATCGGAAAAGCACACCCAAGTGGAGCCCGCAGCAAAAGGCACGGTCTCTTGAGGTGCGTTTTGCTGATAGTCCATATCGCCCTTCATGCCATCGTGCAGCTGCAGCATCAGATGGTCGTACTCGCTGCGGTAGGACTTGGTCACATGCAGCAACTCCAAGGCCTTGGCCTGCCAGGCGCTGTAGGGCTTGGCACGCGGCACAAACTTCTTGGCCACATCGGTAAACGGTTCACCCACGCGCCACACGCGCGGCTGACCATCAGGGTTCACGTTGGTAAAGACGCGAAGAATGCGCTCGCCATAGTTGGGACGTGACGGAAAGGCATCCACATGCATGCGCTTGTCGTCTGCCCGCCAGGACTGAGCGCGCGTCTCCACCTGCGATGGACGATAGCTGGTGGGCGCCATGCGCACCACAGGCATGTAGTTGGGAAACAGGCCCGCAATCAAGGCTGTGGCCTGATCACGAAAGCGCGAGACCATGGCTGCGACTTGCTGCTGTGTGGCTGCATCACCCGCGACGCCCTTGATCGAGCCATCCACATTCAGGCTGATATTGCGTGTCTTGGGGTCACGCACATCGGGGCGCAACAGAGACTTTTCCTGCTCGCTGAGCTGAAAAGTCAGTTGCGGGAAGTACAGGACCTTGCCCGCCTCGACGGCGGCAGTCCATTCATCGCGCCCCTGGACATTGTTCCAGTCGGTCGCGTCGATTTTGACGATTTGAGATTCCATGGCTTTGGCAGTTTACTCCTGGCCTCAAAGCCAGACTTGGGTTGGATCAAGCCTGCTTGCGGCTGCCAGCAAGACGCCACAGCACCACAGCCGCGCAGATCCATTGCAGCGCGTACATGCCCGTACCCACGCTGTGCCAAAGTTTGAGGTTCTCACGCGCCACAATCTTGGGCGAGACACCGTATTGCACCAGCAGGGCCAAAAGCATGCCAGCGATCACAAAAGCGATAGCCGCTTGCGCCCACTCCTCGATCTTTTCAGCCTTCCTCTGCTTGGAAAACACCAGCAGCAAGCCGCAGCATGCTATGGAAATCCAGGTCTGTGCGGCAAACAGCTTGGCGGCCATAAAACCCGCCATTGCCGGCGAAGGCAGATTGGCAAACAGCATGGGCACGGCCACAAAGCCGATGGCACTCAAGCTCCCCCACCACAGAGCCGCAAAAAAGAAAGGCAAGCGTTCAAACATGATGATCCCAACTTCAACATGGCGGAGCGCAAACCAGAGATGCCGAGCAAGAGCCGCCTCGCGGCGAGGGCATCGTCCCCTCCCGCAGAGAGAGAGGGGAAGGCGCGCAGCGCCTCAGGGGTGATTAAATGTATTTAACGCCCACAATTTCATAGCGGCGCTCGCCACCAGGTGCCTGCACCACAGCCGTATCACCCTCTTCCTTGCCAATCAGCGCGCGGGCAATGGGGCTAGAAACATTGATGAGGCCATGCTTCAGATCGGCTTCATCCTCGCCCACGATCTGGTAGGTCACGGCTGCGCCGCTGTCTTCATCTTCCAAGTCCACGGTAGCGCCAAACACCACCCGGCCACCGGCGTCCAGTGCCGATGGATCGATGATTTGGGCTGCCGACATCTTGCTCTCGATTTCGGCAATGCGGCCCTCGATAAAGCCTTGCTGCTCCTTGGCAGATTCGTATTCGGCGTTTTCGCTCAGATCGCCCTGGGCGCGAGCTTCGGCAATCGCTTGAATCACAGCAGGACGGTCCACGGTCTTCAGACGCTGCAGTTCAACCTTGAGCTTTTCCGCTCCGCGCTTGGTAATTGGGATGGTGGCCATGGTCAAGTCTCCAAATTCAGCAAACGCTGCGCAAGGCGCAGCACTTCTCGCACAGACTCGCCTAACAACGTCAAGCAGGGGCCTGTGCCCCAAAAGCAAACCGCCGCACGTTGCCGCGCGGCGGTTGAAATTCATTAGCCCTCATTATGCCGTGTTTGCCGCAGCACAAATCCGGTAAAAACCCGGCGACTCTCAAGGAGAGCGCCGGGCTCTGACACACATCAGTGTTGCAGCTGAGCGTGCAGCTCCTGGACCGAGTACACATCCAGATTGCCGCGCATAGCCTTCATACCTTCCACGGCCGCTTCTGCGCCGAAGGCAGTGGTGAAGGTAGTCACGCGTGCCAGCAAGGCGCTGGTACGAATCTGGCGAGAGTCAGCGATCGCGTTACGACGGTCTTCCACCGTGTTGATGACCATGGCAATTTCGCCGTTCTTGATCATGTCCACGATGTGAGGACGGCCTTCCGCAACCTTGTTGACCGCCTGCACGGACAGACCTGCAGCTTCCAGGGCCGCAGCGGTGCCGCGAGTAGCGCACAGCGTAAAGCCCATGGCGACCAGCTCCTTGGCCACAGCCACGGCGCGCACCTTGTCGGCATTCTTCACGGACAGGAAGATCTTGCCTTCGGTCGGCAGCTTGACGCCAGCGCCCATCTGGCTCTTAACGAAAGCTTCGCCAAAAGTCTTGCCCACACCCATGACTTCACCGGTGGACTTCATCTCGGGGCCGAGGATGGTGTCCACACCGGGGAACTTCACGAACGGGAACACGGCTTCCTTGACGCTGAAGTAAGGCGGCGTCACTTCCTTGGTGATGCCCTGCTCGGCCAGCGTATCGCCCACCATGCAGCGTGCTGCCACCTTGGCCAGCTGGATACCTGTAGCCTTGGAAACAAATGGCACGGTACGAGAAGCACGGGGGTTGACTTCCAGAACGTAGATCACGTCCTTGCCGTCACGCTCCTGAATCGCGAACTGCACGTTCATCAGACCCACCACGTTCAGACCATGGGCCATTTCAGCGGTCTGGCGCTTGATCTCGGCCACGGTCTCGGGCTTGAGATAGTAAGGTGGCAACGAGCAAGCAGAGTCACCAGAGTGCACGCCGGCTTGTTCGATGTGCTCCATCACGCCACCAATGAACACGGCACCGGTCTTGTCACGCACGCAGTCCACATCGCACTCAATGGCGTTGGACAGGAAGTGGTCCAGCAGCACGGGCGAGTCGTTGGAAACCTTCACAGCTTCACGCATGTAGCGTTCCAGATCACGCTGCTCGTGCACGATTTCCATCGCACGGCCACCCAGCACATACGAGGGGCGCACCACCAGCGGATAGCCGATGGAAGTCGCGTGTTGCAGCGCTTCTTCTTCGGTACGAGCCGTGGCATTGGGTGGCTGCAGCAGCTGGAGCTTTTGCAGCATGTGCTGGAAGCGTTCGCGGTCTTCCGCAGCGTCGATCATGTCAGGCGATGTACCGATGATAGGCACGCCTTCCTTTTCCAGACCCAGAGCCAGCTTCAAAGGCGTCTGGCCACCGTACTGGACGATCACGCCAGCAGGCTGCTCAACAGCCACGATTTCCAGCACGTCTTCCAGCGTCAGCGGCTCGAAGTACAGGCGGTCCGAAGTGTCGTAGTCGGTGGACACGGTTTCGGGGTTGCAGTTGACCATGATGGTTTCAAAACCATCTTCGCGCATGGCCATGGCGGCGTGCACGCAGCAATAGTCAAACTCGATACCCTGACCGATACGGTTCGGGCCACCGCCCAGCACCATGATCTTCTTCTTGTCGGTCGGTTGTGCTTCGCACTCTTCGTCGTACGTGGAGTACATGTACGCGGTGTTGGAAGCGAACTCGGCCGCGCAAGTGTCCACGCGCTTGAACACGGGGCGCACCTTCAGGGCCTTGCGTGCTTCACGCACAGCCTTGTCGCTGGTATGCAGCAGCTTGGCCAGACGGCGGTCGGAGAAGCCTTTTTGCTTCAGGGTGCGCAGAGTCTGCGCATCCAGAGCGGCCAGAGCACCTTCGCCCTTTTCTTCAAACAGCTTGTCCAAGTCGAGTTCGATCTTCACGATCTCTTCGATCTGCACCAGGAACCACTTGTCGATCTTGGTGATGTTGTGCACTTCGTCCAGCGTCCAGCCGGCAGCGAAAGCATCACCCACATACCAGATACGGTCGGGACCGGGCTCGCCCAGTTCCTTTTCCAGAATCTCGCGATCCTGGGTCTTTTCGTTCATGCCGTCCACGCCGACTTCCAGGCCGCGCAGGGCTTTCTGGAAGGATTCCTGGAAGGTACGGCCGATGGCCATCACTTCACCCACAGACTTCATCTGCGTGGTCAGGCGGTTGTCGGCTGCAGGGAACTTCTCGAAAGCGAAACGTGGAATCTTGGTGACCACGTAGTCGATCGAAGGCTCGAACGAAGCAGGCGTCTTGCCGCCAGTGATTTCGTTCTTGAGTTCGTCCAACGTGAAGCCCACCGCCAGCTTGGCCGCGATCTTGGCGATGGGGAAGCCCGTGGCCTTGGAGGCCAGTGCCGACGAACGCGAAACGCGGGGGTTCATCTCAATGACGATCATGCGACCGTCCTTGGGGTTCACCGAGAACTGCACGTTCGAACCGCCCGTATCCACACCGATTTCGCGCAGAACTGCCAGAGATGCGTTACGCATGATCTGGTATTCCTTGTCGGTGAGGGTCTGCGCAGGGGCCACAGTGATGGAGTCACCGGTGTGCACGCCCATGGGGTCCAAGTTTTCGATCGAGCAAACGATGATGCAGTTGTCCGCGGTGTCGCGCACCACTTCCATCTCGTACTCTTTCCAACCCAGCAGCGATTCTTCGATCAGCAGTTCGTTGGTAGGAGACGCTTCCAGACCGCGCTTGCAGATGGTTTCGAACTCTTCGGAGTTGTAAGCAATGCCGCCGCCGGTGCCACCCAGCGTAAAGCTGGGGCGGATCACGGTGGGGAAGCCCACCTTCTTTTGCACTTCCCAGGCTTCGTCCATGCTGTGGGCGATGCCGGAGCGCGCGGAGCCCAGACCAATCTTGGTCATGGCGTCCTTGAACTTCAGACGGTCTTCGGCCTTATCGATGGCTTCTGGCTTGGCACCGATCAGCTCGACCTTGTACTTGTCCAGCACGCCGTGCTTCCACAGGTCCAGCGCGCAATTCAGCGCAGTCTGACCGCCCATGGTGGGCAAGATGGCGTCGGGACGCTCCTTGGCGATGATCTTCTCGACCGTCTGCCAAGTGATGGGCTCGATGTAGGTGACGTCGGCAGTTGCCGGGTCGGTCATGATCGTCGCAGGGTTGCTGTTGATCAGAATGACTTTGTAACCCTCTTCGCGCAGAGCCTTGCAGGCCTGAACGCCGGAGTAGTCGAACTCGCAAGCCTGGCCGATTACGATGGGACCGGCGCCAATGATCAGAATGCTTTTTAGGTCGTTGCGCTTAGGCATTTTTGTGTTTCTCCATCAGCGCTGTGAAGCGGTCAAACAGATAGCCGATATCGTGCGGGCCGGGCGAGGCCTCGGGGTGGCCCTGGAAGCAGAAGGCGGGCACATCGGTGCGCTCCAGACCTTGCAGCGTGCCATCAAACAGGCTGATGTGCGTTGCGCGGGCGTTGGCAGGCAGAGATTCGATCTCCACCGCAAAACCGTGGTTCTGGCTGGTGATGCTGACGCGGCCCGAATCCAAGTCCTTCACGGGATGGTTGGCTCCGTGATGGCTGTTTTGCATCTTGAAGGTCTTGGCACCGGAGGCCAGGGCCATGATCTGGTGACCCAGGCAGATACCAAACAGCGGCTTCTTGGAAGCCATGATTTCCTGAGCTGCGGCAATGGCGTAATCGCAAGGAGCAGGGTCGCCAGGGCCATTGGACAGGAACACGCCGTCGGGATTCAGGGCCAGCACATCCTTGGCAGGAGTCTGGGCAGGCACCACGGTCACATCGCAGCCGCGTTCGGCCAGCATACGCAGAATGTTCTTCTTGACGCCAAAGTCATAGGCCACAACCTTGAACTTGGGCGACTGCAGCTTGCCGTAGCCTTGGCCCAGCACCCATTCGGCCTCAGTCCAGGGGTAAGACTTGTCAGTGGTCACGACCTTGGCAAGATCCAGACCCTTCATGCTGGGGGCAGCCTTGGCAGCGGCGATGGCTTCGTCGATCTTGGCTTGCGTAGCTTCTTCGCCAGCGGCCAGGCCCACGATAGCGCCGTTTTGCGCACCCTTGTCACGCAGCAGACGTGTGAGCTTGCGGGTATCGATATTGGCAATAGCAACAGTCTTGCCGTCGATCAGATACTCGGACAGCGTCTGGGTGCTGCGGAAATTGCTGGCCAGCAAAGGCAGGTTCTTGATGATGAGACCTGCGGCATGGATCTTGTCAGCCTCGACGTCCTCGGGATTGACACCGTAGTTGCCAATATGCGGATACGTGAGAGTCACGATCTGCTGGCAGTAGCTGGGGTCAGTGAGGATTTCTTGATAGCCAGTCAGCGACGTGTTGAAAACGACTTCACCAACGGTGGTGCCTTGCGCACCAATCGAGTTGCCAATAAAGACCGTGCCGTCTGCGAGCGCCAGAATGGCGGATGGGAAATTTCCCTTGAGAGACAAAAGCACTGGGTTCTCCGGTTTTTTAATTACGGTTACGCCCAACGAAGCCCCCGGCACACTGGTGCTGGGACATTTTTGTCTGCAGGGAATGGCGAGGTAGCGTCGCTAGGCGTATGAAGGAATGCTTGAAAGCCGCCCATTATAGGCTCGTCCCGCTTCAGCCCTTTGACTTGCTGCGGGATTACCCTCTACGCCTTAGCATGCTTACGCTGCTGACATGCAGGCAGATCGCAGCAGCCACCGCCACATTAAGTGACTCCTCACCTCCTGGCTGAGCAATGCTGATGCGGTGCTGCGCCATATGCATCAGCTCATCACGCACGCCCTGCCCTTCATGACCCATGGCCCAGGCGCAGGGCCAGGGCAGATCAGCTTCGTGGATCAATGTCCCCTGATGGGAGCTGGTCACTATCAGAGGCACTTGCAAAGCTAGAACATCTTCCATTGATGCGGCTTCGACCAGATGAAGACCAAAGTGAGCGCCCATTCCTGCGCGCAGCACTTTCTGACTCCACAGCGCCGCCGTACCCTTGAGCGCCACAACCTGCCCAAAACCAAAGGCGGAAGCGCTGCGCAAGATCGAGCCCACGTTGCCAGCATCCTGCACACGGTCCAGCACCACCGTCGACACGCCAGCCTGGGTTTTGGCTGCAGCATCCCAATCCATCACATAACCCATTCGGGCAGGAGACTCAAGACTGCTGATTTCGTCAAACAGCGCATCTGCCAGCACGATGACTTTGCTAGCTGGCTGCACCCATTCTTCGGGTGCCTGAGGCCAGAAAGACTGTGCAAACACAGCTATCTTGGGCTTGAGGCCACGTGCCAGCGCAGCGCGGCACAGATGATCACCTTCCAGCCAGACCTGGGCCTGCTTGCGATAGGCCGTACTGTCCTGAGAGAGCTTGCGCAAGTCTTTGACGAACGCGTTGTCGCGCGATTGAATTTCCGTGACCAGGGGACGTGCAGCCATGTCAGCCTCTGAATGCAAAAAAGAAAACCCGGCTCGCCCATGCAGGCCGGGCCAGTGATTTGAAGATAAGACGATTGAGCCAGCCCAGCGCTGCACTCAGGATCAATTCAGGACCGCCTCAGTTGTACAGCGACGCCTGAGACATCAGCAAGGTCGATGTCACGCCAGACATGCCCGACTCGCAAACCACGGGCTGGGCCAGCCCACCTTCGCAGACCTGCCCAGCCTGCAGCACCTGCGCCACCGGCGAGAAACTGCGGCGGTGCTCGGCCGTTGCTCCATAGGTACGCAACGCTTCCAAATGTGCCGCCGTGCCATAGCCTTTGTGCCCTGCAAAGCCGTACTGCGGATATTGGGCGTCCAGCCTCTCGCACCAGCGGTCACGCGTGACCTTGGCTAGGATGGACGCTGCTGAAATCGCCTGCACCAGAGAGTCGCCCTTGACGATGGCTTCAGCCTGCACATCAATCTGCGGCAGCTGATTGCCATCCACCAGCACCAGCACAGGCTTGAGGCGCAAGCCCATCACCGCGCGGCGCATGGCCAGCAAGGTGGCTTTGAGGATGTTGATTTCGTCGATTTCCTGCACCGATGCCTGCGCTATGCAAAAGCACAGCGCCTTGGCGCGAATTTCGTCGTAGAGCACTTCGCGGCGGTTGGCCGTAAGCTTCTTGGAGTCATTGAGGCCTGCAATTGGCTTCATATCATCCAGAATCACTGCCGCAGCGACCACCGGCCCGGCCAGCGGCCCGCGCCCAGCCTCATCCACCCCTGCGACCAAGCCGGGGGGGTGCCACTGCAGGCAATCCTGCTCAAGCAGCGGGGGAGGCAATGATTTTTTCGATCGCATGGGCGGCCAATTCGGCAGTATCGCGGCGCAGTTCGTGGTGTAGCGCGGTGAAGCGCTCAACCAGCGCTTCAATGGTGGCAGGAGAATCCTGGCTGGCGCGCAGCCAACCGAGAGCGGCGTGTGCCAGTGCCTCGGGTGTTGCGGCGTCCTGCAGCAACTCGGGCACGACAAAATCGCCGCACAGAATATTGGGCAGCCCCACCCAGGGCTGAAGCTGTTTGCGCTTCATTAGGCGCCAGCTCCAGGGGTGCATGCTGTAGCTGATGACCATGGGGCGCTTGTAGAGCGCGGCCTCCAGCGTGGCAGTACCGCTGGCAATCAGCGTGCAATCGCAAGCGGCCAGCACATCGTGGGACTGACCACGCACAATCATGACCTTGTCAGCCATGCCTGCTTCAGCGGCAATGCGCTGCACTTCATCGAACAATGAAGGCACGGCAGGCACTATGATTTTAGTAGCTGGCAACGCTTTGATAACCAAGGCAGCAGCCTTGAAAAAGCCTGAAGCGATATAGCGCACCTCCGACCGGCGGCTGCCGGGCAGCAAGGCCAGCACAGGCCCACCCTCAGGCAAACCCAGCTTGGCCCGCGCGGCAACGCGGTCCGGGTGCAGCGGAATCACCTGAGCCAGCGGGTGGCCCACATAGGTCGCGTCAATTCCGTGCTGAGCCAGCAACTCTGGCTCGAACGGGAAGATGCACAGCACATGGTCGGCCGCACGGCGGATTTTTTCCACGCGGTCAGCGCGCCAGGCCCAGATGGAGGGGCAGACAAAGTGCACGGTCTTGATACCGGCTTCACGCAGCGAGGTTTCCAGCCCCAGATTGAAGTCTGGCGCATCCACGCCCACAAAGACCGAGGGCGGATGCGCAATCAGCCGTTGACGCAATTTTTTGCGAATGCCCAGCAACTCGGCCACGCGGGCCAGCACTTCCCAGCTGTAGCCATGCACGGCCAGTCTCTCGGACTGCCACCAGGCATCAAAACCGCGCTGCTGCATTTTTTCGCCGCCAATGCCCATGGACTGGGCTTCAGGCCAGCGCTGGCGCAGACCGTCGAGCAGCAAGGAAGCCAGCAGATCGCCCGAGGCCTCGCCCGCCACCATGGCAATGCTGGGCGCTACGGAATCTGCAGCAGCATGTGCTGACTGTATATGCGTTACAGAGCTATTCACGTTTCAAACTCGGATAGAGGCAGCGCAGACTGCTATCGCGTGATACCGTTCACCGCACCAGCCAGAAAGTCCTGCATGAAAGCCACATCCTGCCCAGCTTCCGGCGTGTCGGCCTTAATCGCTTCCATGGCCTGCACGGCCAGCTCCAGTGTGAGTCCCTGGCGATAGAGCAGCTTGTGCATTTCGCGCACTGCAGCAATGCGGGCATCCGAGAAGCCGCGGCGCTTGATGCCGATGAGATTCACGCTGCGCACCGCCAGCGGGTTGCCGTCCACTGTCATGAAAGGCGGCACATCCTTGTTCACGTGGGCCTGAAAGCCCACCATGGCATGTGCACCAATGCGCATGCGCTGCAGCACACCCGTCAGGCCGCCAATCGTCACCCAGTCGCCCACCTGCACATGGCCCGCGAGCGTGGTGTTGTTGGCCAGCGTGGTCTGGTTGCCGATCACACAGTCATGCGCAATATGCACATAAGCCATGATCCAGTTGTCGTCGCCGATCGTGGTCTCGCCACGGTCCTGCACGGTGCCGGTGTTGAAAGTACAGAACTCGCGCACCGTGTTGCGGTTTCCGATGACCAGACGTGTGGGCTCTCCCGCGTACTTCTTGTCCTGGGGTTCGGCACCCAGCGACGCGAACTGGAAGATATGGTTACCTTCACCAATGGTGGTCTCGCCTTCGATCACGCAATGCGCCCCCACCTTGGTGTTGGCGCCAATGCGCACCTTGGGCCCGATGACGGCATAAGGCCCCACCGACACCGATGAATCAAGCTCAGCCGCAGGATCAATCACTGCGCTGGGATGAATAAGACTCACAGCCGCCATCAATGCTTATCCCACGTGACGCATGGTGCACATGAGCTGGGCTTCAGCCGCCACTTCACCATCGACGCTGGCAACGGCGTTGAACTTCCAGATGCCACCGCGCACGCGGTCGATGGTGATTTCCAGAGCCAGTTGATCTCCAGGCACCACGGGGCGCTTGAAACGTGCCGAATCAATACCTACGAAATAGTAGATATTGTTTTCGTCGGGCACCTGTCCCATGGCATCGAAAGCCAGAAGACCTGCCGCCTGAGCCAAGGCTTCAAGAATCAGCACGCCCGGCATGACAGGTCGACCAGGGAAGTGACCCGTGAAAAACGGCTCGTTGAACGTCACGTTCTTGATCGCCTTGATACGCGTGTTGCGCTCAAGCTCAAGCACCCGATCCACCAGAAGGAAGGGATAGCGGTGAGGCAGTTGCTTGAGAATTCCTTGAATATCCATCATCAGTTTCCGTTGTTGCTTCGCTGGCCCTCAGCCAGCGTTTGTTCAAGCTTTTTGACACGCTCACGCAGCGCATACAGTTGCCTGAAGGTTGCAGCGTTCTTTTCCCATTGCTCGTTTTCCTGCAACGGAAAGATGCCTGTATAAAAACCTGCCTTGGGCAAGGAGCGTGTGACCATGGAGGTTGGCGAGATCACCGTTCCGTCCGCAATCGTCAAATGCCCCAAAATATTGGCCGCGCCGCCGATCTGGCAATGTTTGCCAATGCGTGCGCTGCCTGCAATACCCGTGTTGCCGGCAATCACCGTATGCGCGCCAATATGCACGTTGTGGGCGATCTGGACGAGATTATCGATCTTGACGCCATCTTCGATGATGGTGTCATCGAGTGCCCCGCGATCTATGCAGGTGTTCGCTCCAATTTCCACATCGTTGCCAACGCGCACACGACCCAACTGCTCGATCTTTTCCCAGCGCCCATTCGAAGGCGCAAAGCCAAAACCGTCCGCACCAATCACAACGCCCGCATGCACAATGCAGCGCTCACCCACCATGCAGTCTTCGCTGATGGTCACGCGCGACTTGAGCACTGTACCCGCGCCAATCACTGCACCAGCACCTACCGCGCATAGCGGCCCGACATAGGCGCTTTCATGCACCTGCGCCGCAGCATCAACCACCGCACTGGGGTGGACACCTCGAAGCTGGCCGCCTTGCTGATGCGCCCTCCACCACTGCGTGGCACGCGCAAAATAGGCATAGGGGTCTGCCGTGACAATGCAGGCGCCGCGCTGCGTAGCCTCATCACGCATCGCAGGCGCCACAATGACGCAGGCCGCCTGAGAGGCGGCCAGTTGCTGGCGATAACGGGGATTGCTTAAAAAGCTCAGATCACCGTGCCCTGCGGAGTCCAGTGGGGCGATACGCGAGATAGGTATCTCGCGCACACCACCAACCAACTCTCCGCCGAGCGCATCGAGAATCTGTCCCAATAAAACGCTCACGTTGAATAACCCGGAAGGTTTACTTGGAGCCGTTCAGGGCCTTGATCACCTTGTCCGTGATATCAAACTTGGGGTTGATATACACAGCTTCCTGCAGGATCACATCGTACTTTTCGGTCTCAGCGACTTGCTTGACCACATTGTTGGCACGATCGAGCACTGCAGCCAGCTCTTCGTTCTTGCGGGCGTTCAGGTCTTCCTGGAATTCACGGCGCTTGCGCTGGAACTCACGATCCTGATCCACCAGTTGACGCTGACGCGAAGCGCGCTGGCTTTCGGCCATCGTCGGCGCTTCACGCTCGAACTTGTCCGAGGCATTCTTCAGAGAGTTGCCTTGGTCAACCAAATCCTTTTCGCGCTTAGAAAACTCCTGCTCAAGCTTGGCTTGGGCAGCCTTGGCGGCAGAGGCTTCACGGAAGATGCGATCCGTGTTGACAAAACCTGCCTTGAATTCCTGTGCATGCGCAGAGACGGCCATGGCGCCAAGCAGCACAGCCAGAGAAAGATGGCTAGAGAGAGATTTCATTAGAAAGATGTTCCGATTTGGAATTGCAGTTTCTGGATTCTATCGCCGGTTTCCTTGCGAATCGGCTGAGCATAAGCCAGACGCAGAGGGCCCAGCGGAGAAATCCAGCTGATACCGATACCTGTGGAGGCACGCAGAGTGCTTAGATCCATGCTTTGTCCCTCCTCCCACACATTACCCGCATCCAGGAAAGTAAACAGACGCAGGGTTCTGTCATTACCAGCACCTGGGAACGGTACCATGAATTCGGCATTCAGAGTCAGCTTGCGCGTGCCGCCCAATGCCAGATTGGGATTCACGCTATCGCGGCGACCCAGCGAGCCTTGCTCAAAGCCGCGCACAGATCCCAGACCACCAGAGTAGAAATTCTTGAAAATAGGATAGGGATTACCACCCAGGCCCTTACCCCAGCCCAGTTCACCATTCAATGCAATGGTGTACTTTTTGTTCAGGGGAATATATTGCTGAATCTGGTAATTGGCCTTCCAGTAGCGCATATCGCTGAGGAAAGAGGTTTCCAGATTCAAGCGCTGATAGCGGCCTGCATTGGGAGCCAGGGCACTGTCACGATTATCACGAGACCAACCAATGGTGAAAGGAATACCGGTTTTGGAGCAGCCCGTATTCGAGCCAGCCGTGCCGCCGCAGTATTCGCTGTAAATCCCCGGCATATAGGTACCAGGCTTGATCTCATTGCCTTCAACGCCCGCACCAAAGTAAATGGTATCGACTTCGCTGAAAGGCACGCCAAAGCGCACACTGGCACCCTTGGTGATGATCTTGTAGGCACCATCATCGTAATATGGACGTGTCGTACGGTAGTACACGTCATAAGTACGAGAGATACCGGAGTCCGTGAAATACGGGTCGGTGGTGGAGACCACCATTGTGCGGTTGTACTTGCTGGTGTTGACATCCAGACCCAGGTAATTACCAGAGCCAAAGACGTTTTCCTGCTTAATACCGAAAGACAGCGACACTTTTTCAGCGCTGGAGAAACCAGCACCCAGCTGAATCGAGCCTGTGGGCTTTTCAACCACGTTGATCAGCAAATCCACTTGATCAGGGGATCCTGGTACTTCTTGAGTTTCGATTTCAACTTGGGTGAAGAAACCCAGACGGTCAACGCGGTCACGCGACAGCTTGATCTTCTGACCGTCATACCAAGAAGCCTCGAACTGGCGGAATTCGCGGCGAATCACTTCATCGCGGGTCTTGTTATTGCCGCTGACATTGATGCGGCGAATATAGGCTCGGCGCGAGGGCTGGGCCTGCAGCACAATGGCCACCCGGTTATTCGTCTTGTCCACTTCAGGCACAGCTTCTACCTTGGCAAAAGCAAAACCGAAGTTACTGTAATAGTCCGTAAAAGCCTTGATGGTTTCAGAAACCTGGTCTGCGTTATAGGGCTCGCCTGGCTTGATCTTGACCAGCGACTTGAACTCATCGTCACGATCAAGGAAGTTGCCCTCCATCTTCACGCCAGACACCACGTACTGGTTGCCTTCATGAATATTGACGGTCAGACCGATGTGCTGCTTGTCGGGCGAGATAGCGACCTGCGTGGAGTCAATGCGAAACTCCAGATAGCCGCGCTGCAGGTAGTAAGAACGCAGAGCTTCCAAGTCGGCATTGAGCTTGTTGCGCGCATAGCGATCCGACTTGGTATACCAGCTCATCCAGTTACCGGTGTCCTGATCGAACAGGTCCTTGAGCGTGGATTCCTTGAAGGCCTTGGCGCCAACGATATGGATTTCGTTGATTCTGGCAGGATCACCCTCGGAAACCGTGAACGTCAGATTCACGCGGTTGCGCTCGATTGGTGTGACAGTGGTCACCACTTCCGCGCCATAAAGGCTGCGGTTGATGTACTGACGCTTGAGTTCCTGCTCAGCGCGGTCTGCCAAAGCCTTGTCGAAGGGACGGCCCTCTGCCAGCCCCACATCACGCATGGCTTTGCCCAAGGTGTCCTTGTCAAATTCCTTGGTGCCTGCAAAGTTCACCTCGGCAATGGTGGGACGTTCCTCCACGACCACGACCAGTACATTGCCATTGGCTTCCAGGCGCACGTCCTTGAACAGACCCAGCGCAAACAGCGAACGAATGGCGGCAGCGCCTTTTTCGTCGTTGTATTCATCGCCCACACGCAAAGGCATGGATGCAAAAACGGTACCCGGCTCCACACGCTGCAGACCTTCGACGCGAATATCCTGAACCTTGAAAGGATCTAGCGCCCACGCTGCTTGCGCAGCCAAAACCATAGCAGCCAAGGCAACAGCTGTGCGCTTGCCAAAGCGATTGAAATGTTTTTTCATGAGTGGAATATGCCGCCAGTGCGGCTTGACCGAAAGCGGTAGAAAGTTAGCCCCAGAGCCGGTTGATATCGTTGAAAAAGGCGACTGACATCATCAGCAAGATCACCGCCACGCCAGCGCGCTGCAGCCTCTCGGCCCAGACTTCAGAGACATTCCGCCCTGTCACGCCTTCCCAAAGATAATACATCAGGTGCCCGCCATCGAGAACAGGCAATGGTAGCAGGTTGAGCACGCCCAGACTGATGCTGATGAGCGCGAGAAACGATAAATACTGAACCAGCCCCATGCTGGCCGATTTGCCGGCGAAGTCGGCAATCGTCAGCGGACCGCTGATATTCTTCAGCGAGGCTTGGCCGATAAGCATGCGCCCCATCATGCGCAGCGTCATAGATGAGAGTTCCCAGGTCTTCTTCACCCCCGCAATCAGCCCATCCCAAAGCCCCAGACGCACCTGAACCATGGCTGGCTGACCGCCGATATAGGCATTGACACGGGCAATCGCGGGCTGGCCATTCTTGCCTTCCAGCACTTCAGGTGTTACCTGCAGTTGCAAGCGTTGCCCATTTCGCAGGACTTCCCAGGTCTGGGCATCAGCACGACCTGACTCGCCCAACTGGCGAATGGCATTGAGCAGTTGCAGACCATCAAGCGCTGGCTTGCCGTTGAGGCTGAGCACCGTATCACCCTTGCGCACGCCCGCCTTGTCGGCAGGGCCGCCAGCTACGACATCATCGATCACTGGAGCAGTCCAGGCTCCCAGTAGCCCCGCCTGCTTCATGAAAGTGGCATCTGGTTCCTTGTTTGCCAGACTGGACAAGTCCAATGACACCACGCGCGGCGTTGCCTCAGGTTTGCCGGCGACTTCAAGCTGCAAGGAGTCGCCATCAATGGCGGCAGTCGTGATCGCCCAGCGCAGCTCGCTCAGCGAGCTGACGCTCTGCCAATCCTTGCCACCTTGTGAGAAGCGTTGCACCCAGTCACCGCTTTGCACACCTGCCATTTGCAAGATCGAGCCTGCTGGTGGCGCAGCCAAGCGGGCCGCTGGCTCACTCATGCCCATCCAGTTGACCACGGCCAGCAAGACAATGGCCAGCACCAGATTGGCAGCGGGGCCTGCCGCCACGATCGCGGCCCGAGAGCGCAGTGGCTGATTGTTGAAGGCCAGATGCTTTTCTTCGGGTTTGACTTCACCCTCACGCTCGTCGAGCATGCGCACGTAGCCACCCAGAGGCAGCGCGGCAACGACGTATTCGGTACCGGACTTTTTGCTGGTCCAGCGCAGCAGCGGTTTGCCAAAACCAATGGAGTAACGCAGGACCTTGACACCGCAGGCCACGGCCACGCGGTAGTGTCCCCACTCATGCACAGCAATCAGAATGCCGAGCGCCACGATAAAAGCGACAACCGTCAGCAGCACCTGAACTCCTTTACTCCAATCAGCCCTTGGAGCGAGAGTGTGGCAGCAAGTTCAATTGCCACCCCACTAAAACTGCAACTTTGCAAAAGCTTAACGCGCCCACTGGGCGGCGATCGCCTGAGCCTGCTCGCGAGCGCGGGCATCCAGAGCCATCAGGTCTTCCAGACTGGCAACAGGGCCAGGCTGCACCGACTCCAGCGTCTGCAAGTTGACGGCATGAATGCGGTCAAATGACAGACGACGATCCAGAAATGCCGCGACCGCGATCTCATTGGCCGCATTGAGCACCGTGGTCGTACCTTCGGGTGCACGCAGCGCCTGCCAGGACAGATGCAGGCCTGGAAAGCGCTTGGCATCGGCCTCTTCAAAAGTCAGCGCTGCCAGCTTGGCAAAGTCCAGCAGCGGCGCACCGCTGGCAATGCGCTCGGGCCAGGCCAAGCCGCAGGCAATGGGCACACGCATATCGGGCGTGCCCAGTTGCGCCAGCACCGAGGAGTCCTTGAACTGCACCATGGAGTGCACGATCTGCTGGGGATGAATGACGACCTTGATTTTCTCCGGTGCCATGTCGAACAACCAGCGCGCTTCGATCACTTCCAGCGCCTTGTTCATCATGGTGGCCGAGTCCACCGAGATCTTGCGGCCCATCGAAAAGTTCGGGTGTGTGCAAGCCTGCTCAGGCGTGATTTCGGACAGAGTGGCCGGATCGCGCTGGCGGAAAGGCCCACCCGATGCGGTCAGCAGCAGGCAATCCACGCGCTCGCCCCAAGTGCTGCTGTCTTCCGGCAGACACTGGAAGATGGCCGAGTGCTCACTGTCGATGGGCAGCAGAGTTGCACCATGGCGCTTGACGGTGTCCATAAACAGCGCACCGCCCACCACCAGCGCTTCCTTATTGGCGAGCAGCAGACGCTTGCCTGCCTTGGCAGCAGCAAGACATGGAGCCAGACCCGCTGCGCCCACAATCGCGCCCATGACGGCATCGACCTCAGGGTGAGACGCTATTGTTTCAAGAGCATCCGGCGCATCTAACACCTGGACTGCAAGCCCATTTTGCTTTAATTGATCTGCCAGTTGCTGTGCATGAGCCGGACTGGCCATCACGGCAAAGCGCGGCTTGAACTGCGCGCACTGCTTGAGCATCAGATCCACTTGCGTGGATGCGCTCAGTGCAAAGATTTCATATTGATCGGGGTGGCGCGCCACCACATCCAGGGTATTGGTTCCGATGGAGCCGGTTGAACCCAGAACCGTGATTTTCTGTTTCATGGATGCACAAAGGATGAGAGCATCATTGCCAACGGCAGCGTGGGCAGGAGGGCATCAATGCGATCCAGAACACCACCATGGCCGGGCAGCAAGCCGCTGCTGTCCTTGACACCAACGCTGCGCTTGATGAGGGATTCGACCAAGTCGCCCACCACACTCATCGCAGCCATAAACACTGCAGCCAGCAGCAGAAACCATGTCCCATGCGACTGCAGCACCGAATAAAAACTGGGCACAGCGGCACCGTAATGACGGTCCGCCCAGCTCCAGACCAGAGCCATCACCACCACACCCGCCATACCACCCCAGACACCTTCCCAGCTTTTGCCAGGGCTGATGGAGGGCGCGAGCTTGTTCTTGGTGAACTTGAGGCCAAAGGTGCGGCCCGCAAAGTAGGCAAATATGTCAGCCACCCAGACCAACACCAGCACCGACAGCAGGAAGTTGATGCCTATATTGCGCGCCTGCACCACTGCCATCCAGGCCAGCCACAAAGCGAGCACACCACCTACCAGCCGAACCGCAGCAGGAATATGCGGCCAGCCCGCCACGCCGGCGCGCAGCAGCAAGACACCACCCAGCACCCAGCAGGCTCCCGCCACAATCCAGACGCTGGACAGCGGCTGCTGCAGCCAGCCAGCCCACCACGAACCTGCGCACAGCGCTGTGCAAATCGCCCCTAAAGCCAGCGCCCCTGCCTGGCCAAAGCCATTGAGCCGCCCCCATTCCCAGGCACCAGCGGCCATGAAGATCAGCATCAACACCGCAAAAGGCACTGTGCTGGCGGGATAGAACAAGGCTGGCAGCAGGATGGCCAGCAAAATCAAGGCGGTAATGACGCGCTGCTTGAGCATGGCACCTCTTGTAATTAGGACGTCAAAGCTGTATCTGACGGCTGTTGAATCTGCTCAGAAGTCTGGCCAAAACGACGCTCACGACCACTGAACACGGAAATAGCCTCATCCAGCGCTGCCTCATCAAAATCAGGCCAAAGGCTGTTGCTGAAGAAAAGCTCAGTATATGCAGCCTGCCAGAGCAGAAAATTGCTGATGCGTGTCTCCCCGCCCGTACGGATCATCAGATCGGGGTCTGGCACATGAGCCAGAGCCATGGCGCGATCGAGATTCTCGGGCGTCAGCTCTAGGCCTTGCGCTACTACCTTCTGCGCTGCCTGGGCAATATCCCAGCGACCGCCGTAGTTGAAGCAGACATTCAGGACCAAGCGTGTGTTGTGCGCGGTAACGCGTTCTGCATCTGCCAGGCTATTGCGCACTTTCTCACTTAAGCCCTGACGGTCACCAATGAAATATAGGCGCACGCCATCATTGCTTAGTTGCCTGACCTCTTTGGCCAAAGCCGTCGCCAGCAGGCTCATGAGACCCGAGACCTCTTCCTGCGGGCGGTTCCAGTTCTCCGAAGAGAAGGCAAACACTGTCAGTACCTGCACACCCTGCTCCACGCAGGCTCGTGCGCATCGACGCAGGGACTCCACGCCCTGCTTATGACCTGCAAGGCGTGGAAGCAGACGGCGTTTAGCCCACCGTCCGTTGCCATCCATGATGATGGCAATATGGCGCGGAACTGCGCCGTTTTTTGGGGATGTCAAAAGTGCAAGTCCTTTGGCCAAGCCTCAGACCGCCATGATGTCCTGCTCTTTGGCAGCCACCAACGCATCGATCTCGGCAATATGCTTGTCGGTGATCTTCTGGATCTCGGCTTCGGAGCGCTTTTGATCGTCTTCGGAAGCCTCCTTTTCCTTGACCAGCTTCTTGACGCCTTCGTTGGCATCACGGCGCAGGTTGCGCACGGCAATCTTGGAGTTTTCGCCTTCGTTGCGCGCCAGCTTGGTCATTTCCTTGCGGCGCTCTTCGCTCATGGGAGGCATGGGCACGCGGATCAGGTCGCCCAGCGAGGCGGGGTTCAGACCCAGATCGCTTTCGCGGATGGCCTTTTCCACCTTGGCGGACATATTCTTTTCCCAGGGCTGCACGCTGATGGTGCGAGCATCCATCAGGGACACATTGGCCACTTGCGACAGCGGCACCATGGAGCCGTAGTACTCGACATGAATGGCATCGAGCAATGCAGGGTTAGCACGACCAGTGCGTACGCGCGAGAGGTTGTGCTTGAGTGCCTCGATGGATTGACCCATCTTGGTTTCAGTGTTCTTCTTGATGTCAGCGATCGTCATGTTCTTCTTCCTTGGAGAGAGTTCTCAGTGAAGCGTAACCCTCAAGCGTACACCAGAGTGCCTTCATTCTCGCCCATCACCACGCGCTTGAGAGCGCCGGGCTTGACGATGGAGAACACACGGATGGGCAGCTTCTGGTCACGGCACAGCGCAAAGGCCGTGGCGTCCATGATGCCCAGATTGCGCGAAATGGCTTCGTCGAATGTCAGCTTGTCGTAGCGTGTGGCCGAAGGATCCTTGACCGGATCGGCGGTGTACACGCCGTCCACCTTGGTGGCCTTGAGCACGACTTCAGCGCCGATTTCAGCACCGCGCAGTGCGGCAGCGGTGTCTGTCGTGAAGAAGGGGTTACCGGTACCGGCGGCAAACACCACCACCTTGCCTTCTTCCAGGTATTGCAGCGCCTTGGGGCGCACATAGGGCTCGACCACCTGCTCGATGCCGATGGCGGACATCACACGTGCGGTGAGGCCCTGTTTGTCCATGGCATCGGCCAGGGCCAGCGCATTCATCACGGTGGCCAGCATGCCCATATAGTCGGCTGTCGCACGGTCCATGCCGACGGAGCCGCCCGCGACGCCGCGGAAGATATTGCCGCCGCCGATGACCACGGCCACCTGCACACCCACCTTGGTGACTTCCACGATCTCGGCCACCATGCGCTCGATTGTTGCGCGGTTGATGCCGAACTGGTCATCCCCCATTAACGCCTCGCCCGACAGCTTGAGCAGGATGCGCTTGTGGGCAGGAATGGCGTTGGGCATGGTGTTTCTCCGTGGAAATAAAAAGTGAGAATGAAAAACGGGAGGGGGATAAATCAATCGCGGCACCTGGCCGCGATTGTTGCTAAGGCTTAGGTTTAAGCACCAGCCTTGGCTGCTGCCACCTGGGCAGCCACTTCAGCGGCAAAGTCGTCAGCCTTCTTCTCAATGCCTTCACCCACCACATACATGGTGAATGCCTTCACTGTCGTGTTGGCAGCCTTGAGCATTTGACCCACGGTTTGCTTGCCGTCAGCAGCCTTCACGAAGACCTGGTCAGCCAGGGACACTTCCTTCAGGTACTTCTGCACGGAGCCTTCCACCATCTTGGCGACGATGTCAGCGGGCTTGCCGGATTCAGCAGCCTTGCCTTCGGCCACGGCACGTTCCTTGGCGATCAGCTCGGCAGGCACGTCAGCGGAGGTCAGAGCCACGGGCTTCATGGCAGCCACGTGCATTGCCACGTCCTTGGCAGCAGCAGCGTCGCCGTCGAACTCGACCACCACGCCAATGCGGGTGCCGTGCACGTAGGAAACCAGGCCAGCGCCGCTGAAAGCCTTGAAGCGGCGGAAGGACATGTTTTCGCCGATCTTGCCGATCAGGCCCTTGCGCACGTCTTCCAGAGTGGGGCCGTAGCCGTCTTGCTCGTAGGCCAGAGCGCCCAGGGCTTCAATGTCAGCGGGGTTGTGTTCAGCAACCAGCTTGGCAGCAGCGTTCGCCATGGCCAGGAAGCTGTCGTTCTTGGACACGAAGTCGGTTTCGCTGTTCACTTCGATCAGGCCGCCCTTGCCGCCGTCGATGAAAGCAGCCACAACGCCTTCAGCCGTCACGCGCGAAGCAGCCTTACCAGCCTTGGTGCCCAGCTTGACGCGCAGCAGCTCTTCTGCCTTGGCCATGTCGCCGTCAGCTTCGGTCAGAGCCTTCTTGCACTCCATCATGGGAGCGTCGGTCTTGGCGCGCAGTTCGGCCACCATGCTTGCAGTAATTGCCATCGTATTTCTCCAGTATCAGTTCATTCGTTACAGGAACGACTTACGCAACGCTCAAAGGCAAGAAGCTCGCCTCTGTGACACACCGCGGTGCATTCTCTCTTGCGTAAGTCCAATCAGGATTGCGGCTTAAAAAAACGGGGCTACTCAGAGCCCCGCTTTTTCTCGCGATGCGGTCGCGCAGCCGGACTTCGCTTAGGCGGCGGATGCTTCCACTTCCACGAACTCGTCGCCGTCTTCACCAGCGGCAGCCTTGACCACGTCGTTCAGACGAGCTTCACGGCCTTCCAGGATCGCGTCGGCGATGCCTTGGGCGTACAGCTGCACAGCCTTGGCAGAGTCGTCGTTACCAGGAATCACGTAGTCGATGCCTTCGGGGTTGTGGTTGGTGTCAACCACGCCGACCAGAGGAATGCCCAGCTTCTTGGCTTCAGCGATAGCAATCTTGTGGAAACCCACGTCGATCACGAAGATAGCGTCGGGCAGGCCGTTCATGTCCTGGATACCGCCGATGTCCTTTTCCAGCTTTTCCAGTTCGCGAACGAACATCAGCTGTTCCTTCTTGGACATGGATTCCAGGCCGGTTTCTTGCTGAGCCTTCATGTCCTTCAGACGCTTGATGGAGGTCTTGACGGTCTTGAAGTTGGTCAGCATGCCGCCCAACCAGCGTTGGTCGACGAAAGGAACGCCAGCGCGCTGAGCTTGCTCAGCCACCAGTTCACGAGCTTGACGCTTGGTACCCACCATCAGAACGGTGCCGCCGTTAGCTGTCAGTTGCTTGACGAACTTTTGGGCGTCCTGGAACATCGGCAGCGACTTTTCCAGGTTGATGATGTGAATCTTGTTACGCGAACCGAAGATGAACGGAGCCATCTTGGGATTCCAGAAGCGGGTTTGGTGACCGAAATGGACGCCGGCTTCCAGCATCTCACGCATTGTTACTGCCATGTAAATTACCTCTAAGGTTGGGTCTAAAATCCGGCCCAACGATTGCTTCCCAAGAGAGAAAGCAACACCTTGAATAGGCCGGTTTGCTATTTGCCTTGCCTGCCTGAAGAGCGCTGCCGCACCGAATAAATCGCTGCCGCATCCACCACTTACAGTGCTTG
Source organism: Comamonas testosteroni (assembly GCF_003569915.1). Classification (GTDB taxonomy): domain Bacteria; phylum Pseudomonadota; class Gammaproteobacteria; order Burkholderiales; family Burkholderiaceae_C; genus Comamonas; species Comamonas testosteroni_D. The sequence continues at coordinate 50,753 of NZ_KZ984451.1, forward strand.
TCGAGCTGCCCCTTACGGGCCAACCCTTAGCAAAGCCGCAAAATTTTAGCACATTGCCATGCAACACGACCTCAGCCACGCAGCTCTTGAGATTCGCGAGGGCCGCGAAAGCGCCTCCAACCTCATGGAATTGAGCATTGCTGCCGCACAAAGCCCGCTGTGCGCCCATGTTTTCAGCCAGACTTTTTTTGACAGCGCCCGCTGGGCAGCGGCCGAGACGCCCAAAGCCGCCCCACTGGCGGGTCTGGCGATTTCCATCAAGGATTTGTTCGACACCGAAGGCTCGCGCAGTGCTGCCAGCTCGGTCCTTCTGAAAGACGCGCCGCTGGCTGCGGCCAATGCGACGGCCGTTGAGCGGCTGCGCAAGGCGGGGGCCGCCATCATCGGCCGCACGCATATGGTGGAGTTTGCCTTCTCGGGCGTGGGCGTGAACCCGCACTTTGGCACGCCTGCCGCGCTGGACGCGCGCCACCCCGCCAACCCGCAGCTTGCGCCCACCCAGCCTGCGCGCGTCCCTGGCGGATCTTCGTCAGGTGCCGCTGTCTCGATTGCCAGCGGTGCAGCCTGGGCGGCTCTAGGCTCAGATACAGGTGGCTCCATTCGCATTCCTGCTGCACTCAATGGGCTGGTCGGCTTTAAAAGCACGGCCCGCCTGGTGCCACTTACCGGAACCGTGCCGCTCTCGCCCACGCTGGACACCGCCTGCGCCATCACGCGCAGCGTGCGCGACGCCGTGCTGATTCACGAAATTCTGGCCGAGCGCAAAGTCCCCGCCGACGATCGCCCGCTGAGCCAATGGCGACTGGCCGTGCCGCGCCAGATTTTTTTCGAGCAGATCGAGCCTGCCGTTAAAACGGCCTTCGAGCACAGCATCTCCCAATTGCAGGCCGCCGGTACTGCCATTGAATGGATTGACCTGCCCGAGTTGGAAGAGCTGGACGCCGTCAACGCCATTGGAGGCTTCTCGCCGACCGAAAGCTATGCCTGGCACCGCCGCTATCTGAACAACCCCGAGCAGGCCGCGCTTTATGACCCCCGCGTGCGTTCGCGCATCGAGCGCGGCGCCCAAATGAGCGCAGCCGACTATCTGGACCTGCTGGCCGCACGCAAAGCCTGGATTGCCAAGATGGAAGCGGCCATTGCCCCGTTCGACGCCCTGCTCTCCCCCACCACCCCCATTTGCGCGCCCACAATTGCCTCCGTCGCGCCCGCCAACGGCGCCAACCCCGAGGCCGATGCCAGACACGACGCCGAATTTGTCCGCGTCAACACCTTGCTGCTGCGCAACACCAGCGTAGTCAATATGCTGGACGGCTGCGCGCTGTCCCTGCCCTGCCACCAGGCCCACGAACTACCCATGGGTCTGATGATCTGGCATGCCGCTTTGCATGACGATGCCGTGCTCCAGATCAGTGCCGCCATTGAAGCCACACTGCAAGCGGTGAACTGAAAATTATTTTCTATAGTTTTGATAGCTGTCAGCCTATATTCTTTACAGGCTGCGGCAACAAAACTCTATGAATAAAGCAAAAGGCAAGCTGGCGCTATGCTTGCCCCATGCAGCGCATTGCCTCCCACAATCTTCACGCACCCAGCTCTGGCTGGCCGCTTTTCAGCACCGCAAGCACGCGCCAGTTGGAGCAGGAATGCGCCAGCCAGTTGCCGCCGCACACCTTGATGCAGCGTGCCGGCCTGGCCACCGCCAAGCTGGCCATGGCCATCGCCCCGCATGCAAGGCGCATCTGGATAGCCTGCGGCCCCGGCAATAACGGCGGCGATGGCTTCGAGGCTGCAGCGCAGCTCAGAGCCTTGATGCCCCATACGCAGATTCTGGTCAGCGAAGTGCGAGAAGCCGGGCATCTGCCTGCCGATGCCCACACCTCATGGCAACGCGCCCGCGCCGCTGGCGTGCAATGGGTGGACCAATGCCCTGCCAACCTGCAAGCCGAAGACCTATGTGTTGATGCATTGTTGGGCATAGGACTTCAAGCTCAAAACACCTCCAAGCCTAGAAAATATATAGGCAAGCTGCTTCTTTTATTGAAGCAAATCCATCAAAGCCCCTGCCCCGTGCTCTGCGTGGATATTGCCTCAGGGCTCGATGCCGACACTGGTCAATATCTTCGGGAATTTGCCCCCGATACACCGCCCGCCAGCTCGCGCCACACATTGAGCCTGCTGACTCTGCAACCGGGCCTGTTCACCGCACAAGGGCGTGATGCCTGCGGGCAGATCTGGCTTGATGATCTGGGCTGCGATGCGAAACAACTGCAGCCCGCTGCGCGGCTGAGTTGCCAGTCACCAAACCCATCCTCTGCAAGGCCGCACGCCAGCCACAAAGGCAGTTTTGGCGATGTGGTCGTACTGGGCGGCGAAGGTCTGGCGCAGCGCGGCCTGTCCATGACAGGCGCAGCCTGGCTGGCAGCGCTTGCGGCGCTGCACGCAGGCGCGGGCCGCGTCATGCTGGCCTTGCTTGATGCCGAGCAATCTGGCGCGCAAGCCATCTCGCCCTGGCCCGAGATCATGTTGCGCAAGCCACAGGCGCAGGACTGGAGCAATGCCACCGTGGTCTGCGGCTGCGGCGGTGGTCAGGCCATCGCGCCTTGGCTAGATCAAGTTCTACAACAAGCGCCCCGGCTGGTGCTGGACGCTGATGCGCTCAACATCATTGCATCCAGCCCGGAGCTCGCACAGATGCTGACCGCGCGCGCCGCACGCCAGCAAGCCACGGTGCTGACGCCTCACCCCCTCGAAGCCGCGCGCCTGCTGCAAACCAGCACCGCAGAAGTTCAGGCCAACCGCCTGCAGGCCGCGTCAGCACTGGCTCAGCGCTTTCAATGCACCGCCTTGCTCAAAGGCTCCGGCACCATCGTCGCCAGTCCAAACTCCACGCCATGGATCAACGCCAGCGGCAATGCCCTGCTGGCGCGCGGCGGCACGGGCGATGTGCTGGCGGGGCTGACGGGCGCACTCTGGGCCGCGGGTCTGAATGCAGAGCAAGCCGCCGTGCAAGCCGCCTTTCGCCACGGCCAGGTGGCCGATGAATGGCCAACCCATCAGCCTTTCAGCGCCAGTGCACTGGCCATGCATTTAGGGCGATAACACCCACCAATCCCCCGCCCATGAAAAAGGCCTTGTCATGGGGACAAGGCCTTTTTTGGTGAGCACCAAAACTCAGCGTGTCGTCTTGCGCTTGCTGGCCTTGACCGCAGCAGGCGCTTTGCTGCGCTTGACGGGCTTGGCCTTGACGGGCGCTTCAGCCTGCGGCGTGACCTGGGCTGCAACCCCATCACCACCGAGCAAGGCGGCTACCTTTTTCTTGCCAGCACTTTTGCCTGCACTCTTGGCTGCACCTTTACCCGCCGTCTTGCGTGATGCAGGCACTGGCGTCGAGGCTGGTGCGGGTGCTGGCTCGTCGACTGCAACCGGCACCGCCTTGGGTGCGGAACGCTCCTGCACGTATTCCACCTCCAGCGCTGCCAGATTCACGCCCTTGAGCATGGCTTTCTTCGCGGCCTTGCGGTTTTGCTTGCCGCCCGTGCTCGCATCGCCGCCGGCAGTGTTGCGCTGGGCACGACTGGCCTTGGCATCGCGGCGATCCCATTTTTCGGCGTAGCCAGTACTGCCGCGGTCATCGCGGGCGTCACGGGTATCGCGGCGGCCACGGCCTTCGTCCTTGTTGCCACCGCCGTTGCCGCGATTGCCACGGGGCGATTGCATGATGCCGTCTTCGCCATCGCGCACCAGACGGAAGTCGATGCGGCGACCGTCCAGATCCACGCGGCTGACCTGCACTCGCACGCGGGTGCCAATGCCGTAGCGAATGCCGGAGCGCTCGCCACGCAGTTCCTGCCGTGCTTCGTCAAAGCGGAAATAGTCGCCACCCAGCTCGGTGATGTGCACCAAGCCTTCCACATACATGGCGTCCAGCGTCACAAAGATACCGAAGGTGGTGACCGACGAGACCATGCCCGCGAACTCTTCACCCAGATGCTCGCGCATGTACTTGCACTTGAGCCAGGCTTCCACATCGCGGCTGGCTTCATCGGCGCGGCGCTCGTTGGCACTGCAGTGCAGGCCAGCCGCTTCCCAGGCCTGGATTTCCTTGGCCGCAGCGCGCTTGCGCGGCTTCTTGCTGGGCGCAACCACGCGCGAAGCCAGTCGCTTGGCCATCTTGGCTTCGGCCTCGCCCGGCGTGGGCAAAGCGGGCAGCTTGTAGTGCGTGCCACCCAGCTCCGCCTTGATGACGCGGTGCACCAGCAAATCGGGGTAGCGGCGGATGGGGCTGGTGAAGTGGGTATAGGCCTCGAACGCCAGACCGAAGTGGCCGCTATTCTCAGGCGTGTAGAAGGCCTGCATCATGGAGCGCAGCAGCATGGTGTGAATCTGCTGGGCGTCCGGCCTGTCCTTGGTCGCAGCAGCAATCTGCTGGAACTCCTTGGTCGTGGGGTTCTCGCTGATGCTCATGCCAACGCCCATGGCCTTGAGGTAGTTGCGCAGAAGGTCCTGCTTTTCCGCCGAGGGCTTGTCGTGCACGCGGAACAGACCCAACTGGCCGCTTTGCTCGATGAAGTCTGCGCTGCAGACGTTCGCTGCCAGCATGGCCTCTTCAATCAGCTTGTGCGCTTCGTTGCGGGTGCGCGGCACGATTTTTTCGATGCGGCCGTTGTCGTCGCAGACGATTTGCGTTTCCGTGGTCTCAAAGTCCACCGCACCGCGCTCACCGCGCGCCTTCAGCAGGGATTGATAGACGCCGTACAGGTTCAGCAGATCGTTGACGCGGTCCTTGCGCTTGGCCGCTTCCGGGCCACGGGTGTTGGCCAAAATGGCCGCCACTTCCGTATAGGTAAAGCGCGCATGGCTGTGCATCACCGCCGGGTAGAACTGATAGGCGTGAATCTCGCCAGCCGCCGTGATCAGCATGTCGCAGACCATGCACAAACGATCCACATCCGGGTTCAGCGAGCACAGACCGTTGCTGAGCTTCTCGGGCAGCATGGGAATCACGCGGCGCGGGAAGTACACACTGGTGGCGCGGTCGTAGGCATCGATATCGATGTCGCTGCCCGTAGTCACATAGTGGCTCACATCGGCAATCGCCACCAGCAGACGCCAGCCCTTGCCGCGACCCACCTTGGCAGGCTCGCAATACACAGCATCGTCAAAGTCGCGTGCGTCTTCGCCGTCGATCGTGACCAGCGGCACATCCGTCAGGTCAATGCGCTGCTTGGTGTCCGAGGCACGCACTTTCTCGGGCAAGGCCTTGGCCTGCGCCAAGCAGGCGTCCGAGAAGATATGCGGCACGCCATATTTGCGCACGGCAATTTCGATTTCCATGCCGGGGTCGTCCACCTCGCCCAGCACTTCGGTAATGCGGCCCACGGGCTGACCGAACAGCGCAGGCGCTTCCGTCAACTCCACGACAACCACCTGACCCGGCTTGGCCGCGCCCGTGGCGTTGGAAGGGATCAGGATGTCCTGACCATAGCGTTTGTCTTCAGGGGCTACAAGCCACACGCCGCTTTCCTGCAGAAAGCGACCAATGATGGGCTGATCGGGACGCTCCACGATTTCGACCACACGCCCTTCGGGGCGGCCACGGTGGTCGTTGCGAACAATGCGCACCTGGACTCGGTCCTTGTGCAGCACGGCACGCATTTCATTGGGTGGAAGGTAGATATCACGCTCACCATCGTCACGGATCACAAAACCGTGTCCGTCGCGGTGGCCCTGCACAGTGCCCAAAATTTCTTCATTCATGTCGGCAACATTTGCGCGAGGGTTCATTTTTTTGATATACAATCTATGTCTTTCCTGAGATGCCCAGGTGGCGGAATTGGTAGACGCACTAGTTTCAGGTACTAGCGGGTAACTCCGTGGAGGTTCGAGTCCTCTCCTGGGCACCAAGTTTAACGACAACCCAACACGGTTGAAGCAAACTGGGGAAACATTCTGACAATTGAGTGTTTCCGGTGTTGATAAGCATCTTGGAAAATTTAGAAGATTCGGATTTGAAGCAAGAAATTGCGCTAGAATCCAAAGCTTCCCTGAAAGCCCAGGTGGCGGAATTGGTAGACGCACTAGTTTCAGGTACTAGCGGGTAACTCCGTGGAGGTTCGAGTCCTCTCCTGGGCACCAAACACGACAAGCCGTTGCATACAAATGCAGCGGCTTTTTCGTTTGCACGCCCCTCCTCAAATTTTGCAAAAATTTGGCTCAAATCGGCCTGAGTGCTCTGTTTCGCGCTATATAATTCATTCACTCTGAAAGCCCAGGTGGCGGAATTGGTAGACGCACTAGTTTCAGGTACTAGCGGGTAACTCCGTGGAGGTTCGAGTCCTCTCCTGGGCACCAAACACGACAAGCCGTTGCATGCAAATGCAGCGGCTTTTTCGTTTCTGGACGACTCGAACACACACCCTCATCTTTTGCAAAAATATGGCGCAACTTGGCCTGCGCACTCAGATTCGCGCTATATAATTCAGTCACTCTGAAAGCCCAGGTGGCGGAATTGGTAGACGCACTAGTTTCAGGTACTAGCGGGTAACTCCGTGGAGGTTCGAGTCCTCTCCTGGGCACCAAACACGACAAGCCGTTGCATGCAAATGCAGCGGCTTTTTCGTTTCTGTCATCTCGACAAAATTTCAGCAAAAACTTGCTCAAGTCCAGATTTCATAAGCAATTACTGCTATATAATTTGCACATCCTGAGAGCCCAGGTGGCGGAATTGGTAGACGCACTAGTTTCAGGTACTAGCGGGTAACTCCGTGGAGGTTCGAGTCCTCTCCTGGGCACCAAATACGACAAGCCGTTGCATGCAAATGCAGCGGCTTTTTCGTTTCTGCCATCCCCCTCTTCTTCTCACTCGGCTCAGGCACAAAAAAGGGAGTCTTTCGACTCCCTTTTTGTTGAGTGCCATAGCAGTGCTTACTTGCGCAGCAGTTGCTTCAATGCCGTCTGCAGGCGACGTGCCACCGCTTCATTGCTGCCGCTGGCCAGCACCGTGGCCACGTCCTGACCCCAGGTCTGCTGAGGCGAAGGATCGTTGCGGCGAGTCAGCATCTGCAGCTGCAGCGCGCGGCGGGCAGCCAGTTGGTCTGCAGGCGTGTGCACGTCAGCAGCCATTTCCAGGCGCAGCAGCGCTTCAGCAGCATCGCCCTTGGGCGCTGCTGCGATTGCGTTGGTCCAGGCGGCGCGCACAGGAGCCGTCACCTTGCCACCCAGTTGCTGAGCCGAAGGCAGTTGCTCTGCATCACGTGCCTGCCAGGCACCCAGCAGCTGGGTCAGGGCTTCGCCATGGGCTTGAGCAGCCAGCTTGCGCAGGGCTTCCTGGGCATGCTCCACTGCCTCGCGCTGAGCACGGAATGCAGGATCCGCCAGACGTGGGCCGCGCTCTTCACGGTTGAAGTCGCGGCCACGACCTGCGTCGCGACCATCACGGCCACCGCGATCGCCTCGGTCACCACGTGCACCATCACGGCCACGACCACCATCCTTGCGGTCACCAAAGCGACCGGCAGGAGCGGCAGCCGCTTCCTTCTTCATACCGGGGCGGTCATCGCCACGCACGGCCACGATGGGGCGAGCCGGCTTGGGCGCTACGGGAGCTTCAGCAGCCGCTTCTGTTTCAGTAGCCGCTGGCGTATTGTCTTCCTGGACTTGAGCCGGTTTTTCTTCAGATTTGGCAACAGGCTGGGCCTTGATGGCAGCTTCCAGCTCGGCCAGAGCTGCGCGAATCTTCTGCGCGTCACCGCTGGCGTTGGCGGCTTCAACGGCCTTGGAAGCATCCAGCACACGGCGGTCATGCTCGGACAGCTCGACTGCAGGCGCACGCGAGCCGCGCTCCACACTCTTGCGGTTGAAGGCTTCGTCCAGAGGCTTGCGGAAGGCATCCCAGAGCTTTTGCTCATGCTTGCGATCGAGTGGCACGCCCTGGGCTTCGGCCTGCCAGCGCTGCTGCAGGGCCTTGACGGCATCGATGCGCAAGCTGGCGGCAGCACCCAAAGCCGTGGCTTCTTCGATCATGGCGTGGCGGCGGTCCAGGCTGGCTTTCTGCGCAGCTTGCAAAGGCGCTTCAGCAACCGACATGGCTTGCTTGAACAGGGGCTGCAGCTCGGCAAACAGCTTTTCGCCGATATGGCCGCTTTCGCGCCAGCGCTCTCCAAACTGGCGCAGCGCACGCAGCGTGTTCTTCCAGTCCTGGCTGGCGGCATTCTCTGCCGCCCAGGCCTTGATTTCGTCAATCAGCGCCATGCGCTGGGCCTTGGCCTGCGTGCTGTCCTGACGGATCTTGTCGTGCCAGGATTCCACCACCTTGTAGGCTGCGTTGCAGGCTTCGTCGAACTTCTTCCACAGTGCGTGGTTGGCGGCGGCGCCTTGATCGGCCTGCTTCCATTGCTCGCGCAGGCTGCGCAGGGTTTCCTGAATCTTGCGGCCACCCAGAGCCTGACCTTCAGGGCGGTTGAGCAGTGCTTCAGCCTTGGCCACCAGTTCTTCACGCAGCTTGTCTGCGTTCTGACGCTGCCAGCCATCGGCTTCGCCAGCAGCCAGCAGTGCTTCATGCACTTCGTTCACCAGCACATCGTCCACAAAGCGACCGTGAGCCTTGATGGCAGCGCGCATGGCTTGCACGGCGACCGAGCCTGCCTTGCTGTTGCCAGCTGCGGTTTCGTCCTTGAGGGCTTGCAGAGCCTGCTTCAGACCTGCTGTGGCAGCCTCCACTTGCTCCGCAGAGGGCTTGCCACGGCCGCCGGCGGCAGCGCGGGCCGCAGCAGGCTTGGCAGCTTCAACAGGAGCCGCTTCTGGTGGCAGGCCACGCGCCACGCGGATTTCATCGGCCCACACGGGCACGGTGGGCAGGGGTGCAGCTTCATCAGCGGCAGCCGCTTCGGTCTGTGCCAAAGCGGACTGAAACGCATCCCAGACCAGGGCCAGTTGCGACGATGCGGCTTCCAGCTGGGGCGGGAAACGGCTGTCCACGCTGCTCCAGCTGGCGTCGCCGGTCAGCTCCTTGGCCTGGTCTTGCCAGCGGGTCACGTCAGCGCCCAGTGCTTCGAGCACGGCCTTGGCGTCCTTCCAGGACTTGGTGGACAGCACTTCAATGCGCTGAGCCAGCAGCAGCGCCACTTCTCGCTGCACCTGAGTGCGGTGCTGCAGGTCTTCCACGGCCTTGACGCGCTCGGTCAGCTGGGCCTTGAACTGCGACAGCGGCTCGCGCGAGAGCGCAGCACCAGCCTTGGCGGCGTCGCGCTGCCATGCGGCGGCGGCGGCGGCATCAAACGGGCTGGCAGCCAACAGGGCTTGGGCTTTTTCGGCCCATTCCACGGAAATTTTTTCCTGGTTTTCGGTACGACGGATTTCGTCCAGACGTTCACGCACAGCGCGGGCAGCGCTCTTGTCGCGGCCGCTCAGCTCCTTGTGAACTTCCTGGAGTTGCTCAACCGTGGGTTGAGTAGTCAGCCAATCACGGATGCGCGCGGCGCGGTCACCCGAGGTTTCGGCAGAGAAAGCACCACCCGTCAATGCATCCAGAGGATGTTGCTCAGAATTTTTGCCAGAGGCCGGGGTCACTTCAGATGCATCGGACATGGTGCTGCTAGGAGAGATAGATGTCATGTAGGGGTCAAAAAATGCTTGGCAGCCATCGCAGCCTTTGCTGCAGCAAGCCAATGCCACCCACATGAGGGCAGACTTTCCAAGCGCAAGCCCAAGCAGATCCAAGCCTGGGCAAACCGTTATTTTCGCCTTTATTTCGAGGCAAGCCAAAAAACGCGAAATACCAAGGTATTTCGCGCCGCTTCCATCACTGCGCGGACAGACTCAACTGGGCGCGTGGCGACCAGTCCTTGTCTTTCACATCGAGTTTGGGGGCACCGAGGAACAGACGCTCCAACGGCAGCTTCTGGGTGGACAGGTAGTCACGCACGGCCACACCGCGCGCCAGCGCCAGCTCGCGCATGGCGTCATCAGGCACGGCAATGTTGCCGACCAGCAAGGCCTTCATCTGATCATCGGGCAAGTCCTTGGCCATTCCGACCATATTGCGGGGCTTTTTGACGTCAGCCTGCTTGTAGACCGCCTTAAGCAGCGCGGAACGCTCGGCGTCGGTGATGTCATTGATCTCGTCACCGCTCTTGCCTTCGCGAATCGCATTGCGGCGCTTTTGCGCCAGCATCAGGCGCTCGAGCTCCACCGACTTCCAGGCTTCCTTGTCTTCGGCCTCGCGCGACTCGCCCACCACGGTCATCTTGAGGGCGGGACGGTCGTTGAGTGCCTTGACGATCTTGGTCAATTGCTCCTTGGCCTTGGCATCAAGCTTGGCGCTGCCGGGCGCAAAGTTCACTGCACCGGATTCATCACCACCGGAGAAAGCGCCCGACAGCAGCGCGAACGGCGCCGTCACAGCCTTCATGATGATGTTGCCAATCACCTTGAAAACGATGGGCGCGAGGCGGAACTGCGGGTCGTTGAGCGAGCCGCTCAGCGGTACATCCAGATCGATCACACCATTGCGGTCCGACAGCAAGGCCACAGCCAGCTTGACGGGCAGCGACGCCGGCGCGCCTTCGACCTTGTCGCCAAAGGTCAGCTGGCGCAGCACCAGCTTGTTCGAAGCTGTGAGCTGCCCATCGGGCTGCACCTTGTAGTTGACATCCATGTACAGCTTGCCGCGCTCAATGCCATAGCCCGCGTACTTGATGGAGTACGGCGACAGCGGTGACAGCTCCAGGTCATTCATCTGCGCACGCACATCCAGCGCCAGTGGCTTGGCCAGCGGGTTGACCTTGCCGCTGATGTCCAGCGTCGCCGTGCCTTGCGCCCTGCCCTTGATTTCCAGATCGGCCATCTGCGGGCCGTCCTGCCCTTGAGGCGCTTCGGACGAGAAGGCGCTCAAGCGGCCTTTCAATTCGCTAAGGTCTGCCGAGTAATTGGGCTGGATGAAGTAGTCAGAGAACTGCACCTTGCCGCCGGCCAGCGTGATGGGACCGACCTTGATAATGGGGGCCGGGCCTGTGTCTTCAGGCTTGGCCACAGGCTCTGGGGCCTTGGTCACTTCAGGCTTTTCGCCCGCAGCGGCCTTGGCGTTGGCCTGCTCGTTCTGTGCCACGGACTGCTCGGACTTCTCGCTCTTGACGATGTCCTGCAGATTGATGCGACCATTGCGCTGCACGATGACGCGGGCAAAGAAATCGCTCAGCGCCGTCTCGCGCACGCTCACGCGCAGCGGCTGCGCAGGCTGCATATTCAGGTCCAGCCCGCGCACGGCCAGTGTCTTCCAGGCCAGCAGGTCGTCACCGATACCCAGACCCGTCTTGGCCGCCATGGCCTTGGCGCGGTCTGCAGTGGAGTCATTGAGCACCGCCGTCAGCGCACCCTTGGCGGTGCTAGGCTTGTCGGCTTCTTCCTTGACGGGAGCCGCCAGCGTGGAGCGCACGCGCAAGTCGTTCAACTCCACATCGCCTTGCACGGTCACCTGCGGGCCCTTGGCATGGGCCAGATAGTTGAGCTTGCCCTTGAAGTTGCCGTCGGCACGCACCAGATCGACGTTGAGCTTGTGAGCAAAGTACGGCTCAAACGCATGCAAAGGCACGGCCTTGGCCTGCAACTGGCCGTTGGCGGACACCGGCGTGAGCCCGAACTGCCCCTTGAAGTTGATGCTGCCCGCCTGCGCACGGCGACCGGTGCCCAGTTGTGCCGAGACTTCCAGCGGCGTGGGAGCTGCCTTGGCGGCCAGAGGCTCAAAGGCGCCCAGTCGCACGCGCAAAGCAGTCACATCGACTTGCACGGCTTGCGCAGCCTGGCCTTGCACGGGGGCCTCGTCCTTGAACTGCACGGCACCGCCATCCACGGCCAGTGCGGCCAGCTTCACGGACCAGGGCTTCCCAGCTTCGGCCTTGCCTGCAGCCTTGGCGGGCTTGGCCTGATTACCCTGTTTACCGCCCACGGGCAGCCAGCGCTCATACATCCAGCGGCCTTGTGCATCACGCAGCGCCGCCAATTGGGGCTTTTGCACGGCAATCGACTCCACCAGCACTTGCTGCGCCGCCAGGTCCACATTAACGCCCGCCAACTTGACCTGCTCAACCTTGATGGGAGCCTGCCTGTCCTGCACCTGCAGCTTGTCTGCTGTCAGTTCATTGACATGGGCCACCACGCCCGCTTCGCTCCAGGACAGCTCGGCACCGGTGTTGAGGATGGCGCTTAGCTGCGGCTTGAAATGCGCGCTGATATAGGGCTGCACCCATTGCAGCGGCAGTTGGCCCAGCTTGATGGCCAGCTTGCCATCCTTGACGGTGGCTTGCCCATCTACCGTCAGCTTGGTTGCGCCCTCTTCTTTAACATCACCTGCGTGCAGACCTGTGCTTGCACTCAGATTCAAAGGCTCGGCCATAGGCCAGGCCACGTTCTTGACCTGCACAGCCAGCGGGGCCAGCGTCAGCGCCGCAGGCGTGCTGCCCGTGGCGGCGTCTTGCCAGTGCACCACGCCGCTATCAATATCAAACTGCTGTAGCGTCACAGCCAAGGGCTTGGCAGGTTTTTCCTGCTTCGCGGCAGGCGCTGCGTCGGCTTTGGTTTCAGGGGCCTGCTTTTTCTCTGCGGTTTCAGACTTGTCCGCAGCCGGCGTTGCCGGAGAGTTCAGTCCCAGCCAGTTGATCACGCCCTGCGCATTGCGGCTGGCAAACACTTGGGGCTTGACCCAGCGTACGGACTCCAGCGCAATCTGGTTTTGCAGTGGCTGCACATTCTTGAGCTGCGCCTGCAGCGACTCGAACTTCAGCAGCGGCGCGTTCTGGCGGTCCTGCAGCTCCACGCCAGACAAGACCAGCTTGCCACTGACACTGACCACGGCCTGCTCTTTTTGTTCGAAGCTGATCTGCAGATCCGTGTCCAGCACACCGGAGAGCGGCTGCACCGGCACGCTGGCGGGGACATAGCCCAGATAGGGCATCAGGTCGATGTGATCCCACTTCAGGTTCATCGCCGTCTGGCGGCCATCGGCAAACGGCGTGCTCTCGCCCTTGGAGTCGAACTGGCTGCCATTCAGATCAAAAGCCAGATGCGGCAACACCTTGATCTCGCGCTTGGACTCCAGATTGCTGATGAAGGGAATGCCCAGCTGCAAATCCTTGAGCACATGCTGGCGTTGCACCGACTCGTCGTTCAGCTCCACACGGCCATCGCGCAGCGCAATGTTGTAGAGCGCAAAGTTCACAGGCTTGGAAGGCTCTTCATCGGGCACATTGAACTTGGCAATGATGTCGTCGATATCGAGCTTGCCCAGCGAATACTGCGTCAAGCGAACGACGGGGGCATCCACCTCCACGGCATCAAGCACCGGGGCCAGACGGAAGATGGACTGCGCGCTGGCGTTCACAAAGATACGCTTGATCTCCAACTGCGGAGATGCCGCATCCTTGAGGTCTTTTGAGGCTTCAGTCTTGAGAACATCTGAGCCATCAGCTATCTTTTTAGGAGCTTTATCAATCACCAGATCGTGCAAGGTGATGGACATGGCCCAGGGCGAAAACTCGATCTTGCCCACATGCACACCACGCCCGAGCTTGGCCGAGGCCTGCTTTTCCAGCTGGCTCTTGGCCACCGACGGCACGATGGCCCATAACAGCAGCCACAGCAACAAAATGGCGAGAACAGACCAGATCAACCGGCGCAACCAGCGGTTCGACGTGAGCAATGACATGAGTGTTTTTGGTAGATGCAAATGCAGAAAGCCTCCCTCGGCTTTCAGGAGCAGCACGCAAGCCGCGCCCAGACGCAACTTTACTCTGTAGCGCTCTGGGTGCGCAGGCAGTCGGCTCTTATATATATAGAGACCTACTCATCTTCCTGGGAGCGCGCGGCCAAGAGAAGCTGGATTGCCGCGCAATGAAGCACGTCGAAATGCAAACAATCCACAACACCAGGCTATTGAACAGAGAGCTGATTGGCGCCCAGAAATGACAAAGCCCGGAAGTGGTCAAAACCGACTTCCGGGCTTCACGGCCGGTGCAAGACCGTGCCGTATTTTGCGGATCAAGGAGGATATGGTCCTTGCCGCTGGAAGCAAGAGATTGCTCCCTTTGGTGCCTCAAGCGAAGATAAAGAGCAAGTGCCAAACGCCCGTGGAATCAAAGGCCCTGGCGGAGTTTGCTTTTCCTTTCCTTTGGCGATCACCTGCGGCTTGCAGGCAGATTCACTATACCTGTGCTCGCGAAGGGATACCAACTTTTTTGCAATTTATTTCGGCTGCATGACAAAACTCACGAAGTTAGCGTGCACACCGCATGAAGTCGACGTTTTTTGCTGTGCTTTTGCTTTTCAGCTGTACGTTCATACAGTTTTTATATTATCTAAAAGTCTATTGATTAGATTCAATAGTGTTGACTGTTTATTTAGCGCACTTCTAGAATCCGCCACCGCTCAAAAAGAGCTTTTTTTGTTTCCGCTGCCTCACGACTGAGCAGACCGATGGCGCCTGACATGTTTGCATGCAGGCGCCTTTAATCGGCCCGCAGCAACACCTCATTGAGGCTGTTGCCCTCGCTGCAGCAACCATTGCTGGTTGCGCTGCAGCACCCGGGTGACCCCTCCAGAAAGGACTAGCTATGTCAGCGTCAGGAAAATTCATCGCCTCTGCGCGAACGTTGGGCCACAAAACGGCCCACGGTTTTCTTGCTCTTACCCATAACGGCTTCGCCCTCCTGGGCTTGGCCGTGGCCATTTCGGCCTTGATTTTGATTTCCCGCCCCGACCTGCGTCTGGTGGGTGAAGCCCAGCTGCGTCAGTGGCTTGATGCACGTCACACCACAGTCGCCGAAGCCGGTGATGCCGAGGACGAACTGCAGGCCTCTGGCCCCATCGCCGCCATTGATCGCGCTACCGCTGTCAACCCCAAGAACCTGCCCAAGGAGCAGGCCGCTGTCGCCTACTGGCTCAGCAAGAAGTACCGCGTGGCCCCTGAGCCTATCGCCGCACTGGTGAGCGAAGCTTATGAACAGGGCAAAGCCAACAAGCTGGACCCGACGCTGATTCTGGCCATCATGGCCATCGAATCGAGCTTCAACCCGTTTGCGCAAAGCTCCGTGGGTGCCCAGGGCCTGATGCAGGTGATGACCAAGGTGCACACCGACAAGTACGAGACTTTTGGCGGCCAGCACGCCGCGTTTGACCCTGTGACCAATCTGAAGGTGGGCGTCAAGGTGCTCAAGGAATGCATTGCACGCGCCGGCTCCATCGAAGGTGGCCTGAAGTACTACGTGGGCGCAGCCAATCTGGAAACCGATGGTGGCTATGCCGCCAAGGTGCTGGCCGAGCACCAGCGTCTGCGCCAGGGCGTGGGCCTGCGCGCCAGCCCGCTGATGCTGGCCAAGGTCAACCCGCCTGCCGCCAAGCCTGCTGCGATTGAAGCCCCTGTTGCCGACAGCAAGCCTGCGGCCACCACCGTGTCGCACGCCGAGCAAGTGGCTTTGGTTGAGCCCAAGCTCTGATTTCTGAATCGATTCGTTTTTTCAAGCTGGCCGAGGCCAGCTTTTTTCATGCCGTGACATTGCGAGAGGGAAAAGCCGCTTCAGGCTTCAGCGCTCTGTCAGCTCAGCTACACTAGCGGGTGTACGCAACTGGCGATAGGCGCAGAACTTCCTCTGCCGCTGACGTGGAAACCAGCAGACTGCAAGGTCTGTGAACCACCGGGGAGCGTACCGCCCAGGGTCTGACGATTGAGACCTGCAAGCGTTTCAGCCGTTCGCCTGGGCAGCCCTTGGCCTCAAGGGAATATCAAGTTCACAGGACTGCCATGTTTCAACGCACTGATACCGTCGAGAAAGTCGACCCCGAACTGTTTGCCGCCATCCAGGCCGAAAACACACGTCAGCAAGAGCACATCGAGCTGATCGCCAGCGAGAACTACTGCTCGCCCGCCGTCATGGAAGCCCAGGGCTCCCAGCTGACCAACAAGTACGCCGAAGGCTACCCCGGCAAGCGCTACTACGGTGGCTGCGAGCATGTGGACGTGGTGGAACAGCTGGCCATCGACCGCATCAAGCAAATCTTTGGCGCTGAAGCCGCCAATGTGCAACCCAATTCCGGCTCGCAAGCCAACCAGGCTGTGCTGATGGCATTTGCCAAGCCCGGCGACACCATTCTGGGCATGAGCCTGGCCGAAGGCGGTCACCTGACCCACGGCATGGCACTGAACATGTCCGGCAAGTGGTTCAAGGCCGTGTCCTATGGCCTGAACGCTGACGAAGCCATCGATTACGACAAGCTCGAAGAACTGGCCCGCGAACACAAGCCCCGCATCATCGTGGCTGGTGCTTCGGCCTACGCTCTGCGCATCGATTTCGAGCGCTTTGCAAAAATAGCCAAGGAAGTCGGCGCCATCTTCTGGGTGGACATGGCTCACTACGCAGGTCTGATCGCCGCTGGCGTGTACCCCAACCCCGTGCCTCACGCTGACGTGGTCACCACCACCACCCACAAGAGCCTGCGCGGCCCCCGTGGCGGTGTGATTCTGATGAAGGCCGAGCACGAAAAGGCCATCAACAGCGCCATCTTCCCCGGCCTGCAAGGCGGCCCGCTGATGCACGTCATCGCAGGCAAGGCTGTGGCCTTCAAAGAAGCGCTGACTCCCGAGTTCAAGGCTTACCAGGAACAAGTCGTCAAGAACGCCAAGGTGTTTGCCGAAACGCTGACTGCTCGCGGTCTGCGCATCGTCTCCGGCCGCACCGAAAGCCACGTCATGCTGGTGGACCTGCGCGCCAAGGGCATTACCGGCAAGGCTGCTGAAGCGGCTCTGGGTCTGGCTCACATCACCGTGAACAAGAACGCCATCCCCAACGACCCCGAAAAGCCTTTCGTGACCAGCGGCATCCGTATCGGCACCCCTGCCATGACGACCCGTGGCTTCGGCGAGGAAGAAACCCGCATCACCGCCAACCTGGTGGCCGATGTGCTGGACAACCCCAACGACGAAGCCAACCTGGCTGCCGTGCGCGCCAAGGTGGCAGCACTGACTGCCAAGCTGCCCGTCTACAGCAAGTAAGACTGACAGGACTGGCCAGGCGGATCGACCATGAAGTGCCCCTTTTGCAGCCACCCGGACACGCAAGTGGTCGAGACCCGCGAGTCCGAGGACGGGGGCTTCATTCGCCGCCGCCGCCGCTGCGGTGGCTGCGACAAGCGCTTTACGACCTATGAGCGGCCCGAGGTCAGTTTTCCGACCATCGTCAAGAAGGATGGCCGCCGTATCGAGTACGAGCGCGCCAAGCTGCAGGGTTCATTCCAGATCGCGCTGCGCAAGCGCCCGGTCAGCACCGAGTTGATCGACGCAGCCATTGAGCGCATCGAGGACAAACTGCTCAATCTGGGCCAGCGCGAGATCGATTCCAGCCGCCTGGGCGAGCTGGTGATGGATGAGCTCAAGGGCCTGGACAAGGTGGGCTATATCCGCTTTGCCAGCGTGTACCGCAGCTTTGAGGATGTGGACGACTTCCGCAGCATCATGGATGAAGTCCGCAGCCCCAAGACCAAGGGCCGCAGCAAGCCACCTCAAAGCTGATCCAGGCTGATCCAAGCTGATCTTGCGCATCAGCCACAACAAAGCCACCTTTCGAGGTGGCTTTTGTTTTAGGCAGATCAAGGCAAACTGATATACAAACAATAGCTAATTGCCTATATTCTGCTTAAACATTGAGCTTGTTTGACATCAAAACACTCACCAAACACGCGTAATGCGATCCTGCACAGGCAGCGCCATAGGCCCAGACTGACTGCCCTGTCGCACATAGTCGGCGAACGCATCGATATCCAGCGCGCCGCCCACAACATCCTTGCCTTGCGTGAAGACGCTGAAGTTATCGCCCCCCGTGCCCAGATAGCTTTGCAAGCCCACGCGGTAGCTCTGGCTCAGGTTGATGGGCTGGCCTTGCAGCCGCATATCGCTGATACGCTGGCCGGCGTTCTGGCTCAGGTCAAAGCGGTAGCTGAAGCCTTGCGAGACCTGCAGAATGCGCGGCGAGTTGACGGTGTTGGTGCCGCTGTTGAACTGCTGCTCCAGCACCTGGCGAATCTGCTCCCCCGTCAGACTTATCACCATCAGCGTGTTGCCAAAGGGCTGGACGCTGAACAGCTGGCCATAGGTCAGCTGATGGCCGCTGTCCGGCACCAGATCAGCACGCACGCCGCCGGAGTTCATCAGGGCCAGCTGCGCCCCGCCTGCGGCGGCATCCTGCGTCGCGGCCAGAATGCCGTCCGCCACCATACGGCCCACCACGCTTTCGCCATTCGCGCCGGGGGTTCGGCTGGCCGGGCCCGCCAGCTGCCCCACGGGCGCGACGGCCAGCGGCTCTACCGCCGCCTTGTAGCGTGCAACCAGATCAGCCACGGCACTGTCGGCCGTATAGACCGGAAATTCCGGCTGCAGCGCCACCACGCCGCCGCTGCCCGTAAAAGCCTGCCCCTGCACCACGTTCTGCCTGGCCGACTTGCGGCTGACGCGACGCGTCTGAGCATCGACGGTGAGTTGCACCTCGGTCAGCAGGGTGCCGTACAGGCCAGCGCTGGTCAGCAGAAATGGCTTTTTCGGGTTGACCTTGGCGTAGTCGCACAGATAGGACTGGTGCGTGTGGCCGGAGATCACCACGTCCACCTCGCTGGACAGTGCATCGAGTATCGGCACGATATCGCCAGACAAGCCTTTGCAGCTATCGTCCTGCAAGCTGGACTCGGTGGCACCGCCTTCGTGAATCAGCACCACAATCACATCCGCGCCCTGCGCGCGCAGCTGGGGAATCAGCGCGTTCGCCGTCTGCGCCTCGCCGGTAAAAGTCAAACCTTTCACGCCACTGGGCCGCACCATCTTTGGCGTGTTTCGGAGCGTCATGCCGATAAAGCCCACGCCGATGCGCAGCCCATCCTGCTCAAAAAACTTCAGGCCTGTGGAGGGAAACAGCGTGCCACCATCATCGCGCTGCGTATTGGCGGCCAGATAACGAAACGCCGCGCCCTTGAACGGCTTGCTGATCTGGCAAGGCTGCTTGGCGGTGAACTTCTCGCAGCCGCCGTTTTGCATGCGCAGCAGCTCGGCAAAGCCCTGGTCGTATTCGTGGTTGCCGGTGGCGGCAAAGTCCACCTGCATCAGGTTCAGCGCCTCAATCGTGGGTTCATCCAGAAACAGCGAAGACACCATGGGCGAGGCGCCAATCATGTCCCCCGCCGTGACCAGTGCCACATGGCGGTTGGCGGCGCGCCGCGCAGCGATGGTGGATGCCAGATAGGCAGCACCACCGGCCGGCACAGCCACGTTCTGACCTTGCGCGCTCTGCGCCGTTACCGCCACACGTGGAGGCTCCAGATTGCCGTGAAAGTCATTAAAGCCGAGCAAGGTGATGTCCATGCTGGCGGGCTTGAACACGCCCGAGCCACCGCCACAGGAGGTCAGGCCCAGCACCAACAGCGCCACACTCAGCCCCCTGAAAGCAAAACGCCAGCGCGAAGTCGGGGCTTCGGGCTGGCTTGTGCGGGAATCATGGGCTGAAAAAAACATCGGGCACTCCTTGTGCCCGTGTTTGTAACGCAAATCGCTGGCGCGCTTATGTCAGGCGGCCGATGCAGGGATGGGCTTCAGACCCGAATCCACATCAGCATTTTGCGCGCGGTGGCGCAGCGCATGGTCCATCACCACCAGCGCCAGCAGCGCCTCGGCAATCGGCGCAGCGCGAATGCCCACGCAAGGGTCGTGACGGCCCTTGGTGATGACTTCGGTGCTATTGCCATGCACATCAATCGACTCGCGCGGCGTGATGATGGAGCTGGTGGGCTTGATGCCAATGCGCACTTCCAGGTCCTGCCCGGTGCTGATGCCGCCCACAATGCCGCCCGCATTGTTGGAGCGGAAACCTTCGGG
This sequence comes from Comamonas testosteroni, assembly GCF_003569915.1. Lineage (GTDB taxonomy): Bacteria > Pseudomonadota > Gammaproteobacteria > Burkholderiales > Burkholderiaceae_C > Comamonas > Comamonas testosteroni_D. The sequence continues at coordinate 70,653 of NZ_KZ984451.1, forward strand.
GCTGAGCGAGTCACCATGCGTGGTGCCGCGCTGGCTCACGCTGTCAAAGCCTGCGCCAATTTCCACGGCCTTGACGGCATTCAGGCCCATCATGGCGTAGGCGATATCGGCGTCCAGACGGTCGTACAGGGGTTGGCCCAGGCCCACAGGCATATTGCTGGCGCTCACGCGCAGCGCGGCGCCGCAGGAATCACCGCTCTTGCGCAGCTGCTCCATATATTCCTCGTACTGACTCACATCGGCCACAGGCGCGAAGAACGGATTGTTGGGGACATGCTCCCAGCTCTCGAACGGCAGGGACAGCTCGCCCACCTGCGTCATGCAGGCGTGAAATTCGGTACCAAACTTCTGCTTGAGCCACTTCTTGGCCACGGCACCAGCAGCCACTGTGGGCGCGGTCAGGCGTGCCGAGGAGCGGCCACCACCGCGCGGGTCACGAATGCCGTACTTCTGGAAGTAGGCATAGTCGGCGTGACCGGGGCGAAAGCTCTGCGCGATATTGGAGTAGTCTTTGCTGCGCTGGTCGGTATTGCGAATCAGCAGCGCAATCGGCGTACCCGTGGTCTTGCCTTCGTACACGCCGGAGAGGATTTCCACCGCGTCCGGCTCGTTGCGCTGGGTGACAAACTTGCTGGTGCCGGGGCGGCGACGGTCCAGATCGAACTGGATGTCTGCCTCGCTCAGCTCCATGCCCGGTGGGCAGCCGTCAATCACACAGCCAATGGCTGGGCCGTGGGATTCACCAAAATTGGTAACCGTGAAAATTGTGCCGAAGGTATTGCCGCTCATGGGCAAAGATTATCGTTGAAGTCTTGCCCGCAAGACATTGACGCTGCCGATCAACCCGGCCTAAAGTCGCGCCACCATGCTCAAACTTGCTTTTGTTCTGGCTTCGGCCCTGGTCTCCGTTGTCATCGGCGGCATCTGCGGCCTGCTGTTCATGGAGTTCGCGCCGTCTCGCTGTGCGGGCCAATATGCCTGCGGCTATGGGCAGGCCATGCTCAGCATGATGGTGGGGCTGGGCGCAGCGCTGATCTGCTTTGTGGTGCTGTTGGTCAAGGGACTGAGAAAGCGCCCCACTTCGGACAGCAGCACCGATCAATCCACATAATCAGGCTACCTACCAGCGCGCCGGACTTGAGCCGGGCGGCATGGAAGCGTGGCTCCAGCCCACAGGCGTACGTGAAAACTGGGCGCAGTGGCGCACAGCCTGCAGGCGGCCAAAGCCGCTGTCCAGCGTCTCCAGATACGGCGATATATCAGCGCGAGCTTGTGTCCATTCTTCGGGCGCTACCTCCACCAGCCCCAGACTGCGCAGCCAGCGCGCCGTGCCCGCCAGTGTCACGCGCACACGCCAGCTACCACCTTCCATCGCCTGTCGCAGCAAGGCCGCCTGTATACCAAAGGCCAGCAAAAAGCCTGCGCCATAGTCCAGCGCCTGCATGGGCAATGCTCTGGGCTTGCCATCGCCGCGCGCCAGACCTTCGTCCACATTGATGCCCGAGGCTGTCTGCACCAGCGAGTCAAAGCCACGCCGCCCAGCCCATGGGCCTTGCCAGCCATAGGCGCACAGCTCGGCCACCACAATTCCAGGCCGCAGACGAGCCAGGTCTTCGGCCGCAAAACCTTTGGCGGCCAGCGCGCCGGGCCGGTAGGCCTGCAGGAACACATGGGCATCACGCACCAGTTGCTGCAAGCTGCTGCGCCCTTCATCGCTGCGCAAATCCAGCAAGGCCGATCGCTTGCCGCGGCTCAGATCGACAATCGCTTCAATATTGGGCAGGTGCGGGCCGTTGATCATCAGCACGTCTGCACCATAGGCGGCCAGCGTGCGCGCAGCGGCGGGGCCGGACAGAATGCGCGTCAAATCCATCAGCTTGATGCCGCTGAGCGGGCGCTGCTCGTCCTGCAATGGCGGCCATGCCAGCGGCGCGGCATCGCCAATGCGCTCCAGCTCCACCAGTGGGTGGCGGGCAATTTCCGCCTCCTGCCCCTGCTCAAGCCACTCTTGGTGGCTGCGCAGCGCAACAATGGGCAGACCTGCCTGCGCGGCCCTGGCCTCAAAATCTTCAGCCCGCCAATGCTGCAAGGCCTGCTGCACGGCAGCGCGCGGCGTGGCTGCACCTGTGGGCAAGCCCAGCAGCGCCAGCGCCCCATCGCGGTGATGGTCAAAATTGGCGTGAATGCGCACCCAGCCCGACTGCCCCGCATCCGCACCACAGGCATACAAACCCGAGATGGGGGACCACAGTTCAGGCTCCACCCCGTCGAGCGTGAAATAGCCACTGGTTTCAAAAGCAGCATGCTGGGCATCCACACTCACGGTCTGCGCGCTCAGATGCGGCTGACGATAGCGCCCAATCTCTGTCGCCATCAGTGCTGCAGCGCCCACACTGGTCTGCACGGCATCCACTGCAGCAAAGCGGCTGGCAAAGCCGGGAACACGGGTAGAGCCATCAAAGCGCATGCGCTGCAACGCGGCTGAATCCAGCCCGGTTTGCAGCCACAGGTCAGCCAATGCCGCGGCAGGATTTACTACTGAATTCATAGCTATCAGCCTATGTATTTCATGAACTAGAAACCGATTTAACCAATAAAACAGCAAACCCCGCACAGGGCGGGGTTTGGTCTGGTTCTTCAGCGCATGAGGCGATGGCTTATTCAGCGCCCTGGCGCTCACCTTCAGGCCAGTCGCGGATATAGGCCTTGAGCATGCGGTTTTCAAAGTTCTGACTGTCCACCACGGCCTTGGCCACGTCGTACAGCGAGATCACGCCCATCAGCATGCGCTTGTCCATCACGGGCATATAGCGGGCGTGACGGTCCAGCATCATGCGGCGCACTTCGTCCATATCGGTTTCCATGGTGCAGGTCATGGGCGCGTCGTCCATGGCACCGCGCACGCTGGCATTGCCCACGCCGCCTGTTTTGACAAAGCCCTGAATCACTTCGCGGAAGGTGAGCATGCCCACCACATCGCCATGCTCCATGACGACCAGCGAGCCTATGTCCTTGTCCGACATCACCTGCACCGCCGAGGCCAGGCTTTCATCGGGCGACACCGTGTAGAGGGTATTGCCTTTGACGCGCAGGATGTCACTAACTTTCATTGCTGTTCTCCGAATTTCTGAGGTGCATGCTGGCGGCATTTGTCCTGCCTGTGTCACCAAGTGCGTGGCGACTGTGCGCAGAATGCAAGAGTGCGTTCACAAATATAGCCCACATTGCCCAGCAATCCTGACAACTTCACGATTGGCCCGTCATGAATTTACCCATTCTGGTGCGCTGCAGGTTCCGGATGAGCTGGCAAGGCATTTATGCTGTGTTCAGCCTGTCCGGTGAACGAACCGGCCACATCACCTATTACGGAGACAAGACATGCCCGGCTACTCTGACCCCGGCTTTGACACCCTGAGCCTGCACGCAGGCGCCCAGCCCGACCCCGCCACCGGCGCGCGCGCTGTGCCCATCCATTTGACGACCTCGTTCGTCTTTGAATCCAGCGACCATGCGGCGAGTCTCTTCAACCTGGAACGCCCCGGCCATGTCTACAGCCGGATCAGCAACCCGACGAACGCGGTGCTGGAGCAACGTGTTTCGGCGCTCGAAGGCGGCGTGGGCGCGATTGCCGTGGCCAGCGGCCAGGCCGCGCTGCACCTGTCGGTCGCCACGCTGATGGGCGCAGGCAGCCACATCGTGGCCAGCACCGCGCTGTACGGCGGCAGCCAGAACCTGCTGCACTACACGCTGGCGCGCTTTGGCATCGAGACCACGTTTGTGAAGCCCGGCGACATCGACGCATGGCGCGCCGCCGTGCGCCCCAATACCAAGCTGTTCTTTGGCGAGACCGTGGGCAACCCCGGCCTCGATGTGCTGGACATCCCCACCGTCAGCGCTATCGCCCACGAAGCCGGCGTGCCGCTGCTGGTGGACTCCACCCTCACCTCGCCCTGGCTGATCAAGCCCTTCGAGCATGGCGCGGACATCGTCTACCACTCGGCCACCAAGTTCCTGTCCGGCCACGGCACGGTGATTGGCGGCGTGGTGGTCGACGGCGGCAGCTTTGACTGGGAAAAGTCGGGCCGCTTCCCCGAGCTGACCCAGCCTTACGATGGCTTTCACAACATGGTGTTCAGCGAAGAAAGCACCACCGGCGCCTTCTTGCTGCGCGCCCGCCGTGAAGGCCTGCGCGACTTTGGTGCCTGCATGAGCCCGCACAGCGCCTGGCTGATTCTGCAAGGCATCGAGACGCTGCCGCTGCGCATGGAACGCCATATGAAGAACACCGAAAAAGTGGTGCAGTTCCTGGCCAGCCACCCACTCGTCAGCCGCGTGGGCCACCCGATGCTGGAGACGCATTCGTCTTATGAACTGGCCAAGAAACTGCTGCCACGCGGCGCGGGCTCGGTGTTCAGCTTTGACATTGCCGGCAACCGCAACCAGGGCAAGAAGTTCATCGAAACGCTGAAGGTCTTCAGCCACCTGGCCAATGTGGGCGATTGCCGCAGTCTGGTGATCCACCCGGCCAGCACCACGCACTTCCGCATGACGGACGAAGCGCTGAGCCAGGCCGGTATCGGCCAGGGCACGATCCGATTGTCGATTGGCCTGGAAGACGCCGACGACCTGATCGACGACTTGAAGCGCGCGCTGAAGGCGGCAGAGAAAGCTGCCTGAGCGCCATAGGAGTCGCCATGCCTGCCATCTCTCCACCGCCGCTGGACTGGAAACAGTTTGAGCAAACGCTGTTCGACATCTACTGGCAAAACGCTCAGGCCTTTTTTGCCGCGCATACAGACCCAACCATCTACGCACTGGCGCTGAGCGGTCTGTATCGTGAACAGGACGGCCCTATCTACCTGCCCACGCTGGCCGCCAATAGCGAGCAGGCCTATGCCCACCAAGTGGCGGAGTACGACGATAGCAACCCGCAGTTTGCCGCCTTTGCGCTGGACAAAGGCCAGTTGCATAGCTTGCGCTGGAACCCTCCAGACTGGGAATGGGAAGAGCTGGACAGCGCAAACAATGCCGAGGGCTTTGAGCAAGCTGGCGAGGCCTTGATTGCCGAAGCCAACCGCAGCACTGCCGCGCACTGGCTGCGCACCGAAGCGCGCTTGCTCAAGGTGCTGATCAGCCTGTGCAAAGCGCTGACCAAGGCCTGTAAAAGCTCGCCATGGGCCCAGCAGCTCAGCCCGCAGTTTGCGGTGCTGATCTGCCTTGCAGATGCGGAAGATGCCGAAGAACTGGCGCGCCTGAGTCTGGGCGACAAGGTTTTCAAAACCTTGTTCCCCAGCCATGACAAGGATGTGCAACGGCGAGCATTTATCGCTGCCTTGCCCCAAGCCCAGCAACTGCAATACCACCTGGCCTGCCTGGCGGGCACAGGCATTGAAGAGCTGGGTCTGAGTGCGGAGGATGCATCACTGCTGGGCGAAGAGGCCGAGGCCGCCCTGTTTGCCATGGACCATGCGCAGGTCGCGCATGCACTGCTGCCGCTGCTGGAGCACCCTGGAAAGCAATGGAAGACCGCCATGATGCTGGCGCAACTGGCCTATAACAATGAAGGCATCCTCCAGGCCTTGCGCCACCATGTGCAGCAGCCCCTCAAAGACCGCTCTGAAGAAAGCGGCCGCAACTGGTGCGCCAGCGCGCTGGGGGCTCTGGGCGATCAGCACTGGTTGCAGGAGCAATACCAGCACCACGCCATGCCTGCCGAGCGTGCCGCCACCGGCATTGCCTACCCTTACCGGGCCTGGAACAGCAAGCCGGGCACAACCGCCCTGCCGCTCAACTACGCACCGCTGGAGCAGATATTGAGCCTGGGCGACGAAGCGCTGACGCAGGCTATTGAAGAAGAGCTGGAACCCGGCAGCGGCTACTGCAGCCCGCGCCCGGATGATATTGGCGAGGCCCTTCGCGGCCTGCAGTCCACGCATGTGCTGGTGCGCATGCATGCGGCATGGATTTTGGGCGAGCGCAGTCTGGGCGCTGAGGCAGGCAAGCGCATTCTTCCCGCTCTGGCCCAAGCACTCAGACATGACACTGATGGCGATGTGCGTTACCAGGCCATGCTGGGCCTGCAGGACTGGAAAAAAGCCAGCAGCAAGCACCTGTCAGACATTCAATACGCCGCCGAGCACGATGCCAGCGACGATGTGCGCGAGCTGGCCCAGGAATGGCTGGACGAATTCCACTAATTCCACCAACACCCGCCAGCCGCCACACCAACAACAAGACCGGAGACCGATATGCAAATCCAAGTTCAGGGCCACAACATCTACGCCTATACCGGCGGCAAGGCCTTTGATGCCAGCAAGCCCACCGCCATCTTTATCCACGGCGTGCTGTGCGACCACAGCGTCTGGGCACTGCAAAGCCGCTATATGGCCAACCATGGCTGGAATGTGCTGGCCATTGACCTGCCCGGCCACTGCAAAAGCGCAGGCGCTGCGCCCAAGACCGTGGAGGATGCTGCCACCTTTATCGGCCAGTTGATGGGCGCAGCCGGTGTGCAAAAAGCCGCGCTGATTGGCCATAGCTGGGGCAGCCTGATTGCCATGGAGGCCGCTGCCAGCTTGAAGGAGCGCATCAGCCATCTGGTGCTGGTGGGCACGGCCTTCCCCATGAAGGTCTCGCCCGCGCTGCTGGAGTCGGCACTCAATACACCCGAGAAAGCCATTGCCATGGTCAACACCTTCTCGCGCGCCACGCTGTCGCCGCCCAATGGTGCCGGTGCCTGGGTGTTCGGCGCAGGCATGGCACTGGGCCGCCGTGTACTGGCCAGCAACAGCCAGACGAACCTGCTGCACGCCGGCTTTACCGCCTGCGACAGCTATGCGGGCGGCGAAGCAGCCATGGCGCAGATCACTGCCCCCGTGCTGTTTGTGCTGGGCGAGCAGGACCAGATGACGCCACCCAAGGCCGCCAAGGGCTTGATCGATGCGGCCAAAGCCGCAGGCAAGACGGTCAAGACCCAGCTGATCCCAAATGGTCATAACCAGATGACAGAATCGCCCGACGCGACGCTGTTTGCGATTCGCGACTTTCTAGCCCGCTAATATCGCTTCATGACCCAGACCTTCCAGCACCGCGGCCAGCTGGCCGCAGCCAGCGCCGAGTGGGCCAAGATCCCGCTCACAGGACTCACACCCAGACGCGCCCTCAATCTCGCCGATAAAAAAGCGGACTGGAAGTCTGCGGTGTCGGCGCTCAAGCGCTTTGCCCATAGCGATGAGTACAAAGATCCGCTGGATGATTCTGACGCCTACGTCACACTTACCAACTACGGGAAATGGCAGGAAATGGGCGAGGAAGCCCGCTGGCTGCTGATCTATGGCATTGACCTAGGCCTGAGCGGCGATGTGCTGCGCCCCATCTATCAGGAAGTCGCGGCGCTGTATTGCGATATGGGGGCCTTGCACCAGCAAGCCACCATCGGCATGACGCAGGAGACGGGCAAGGACTATGGCGTACCGGCCCCCATCCAGACCCGCACCAATGACTACCGCATTGCCGTGACCTTGCTGTCTCTGGCGTCACTGCTGGATGCGCAGGACGATGTTCCCGCCATCGTGGAGCACGCTCTGGCCTTTGATACCGACCAATTGCTCGACTATCTGAGCGCCGGTGGCCTGCAGTTGCAGGAGGTCAGCGAAGAGCTGTTCCACAAGCGCCCCTATGGCGGCATGCGGCCGTTTTTCGATCAGATCGAAGCCCTGCCCGACCCGCTGGTGCCCTATCTGCAGACCCAATACACCGAGTTTTTCAAGCTCTCGCCCAAGCAGCAGAAAAAAGGCGGCCAGTGGCTGGGCACAGGTGGCTGGGCGCTGGAAGTGGGCGCGCTGGCTGTGCTCTATGGCTGGGATGATGCAGCGCTACGCAGCTGCGCCCGCTACCCCGCCGATCTCGTGGACTATGCGCGCAGCCGCATGGCCCGGCAGGCAGAGCAGCCCTCAGCCGATCTTTGAGAGAAACGCGGCAATCCGGGCGTTGATGCGCTCGGGCAGCTCGCGGTGCGGCACATGGCCGCCGCCCGCAATGATTTCCACCTCGGACGGGCCTTAGGACCAGTTGCTGATGTTCTCGGGGTGCACCAGCGAGCCAAACTCGTCCAGCTCGCCATGAATGGCCAGCACCGGGCAATGCACCTGTTTGAGCGCGCCATCGATGCGGTAATGCGAAAACGGCTCGCTCAGCCAGGTATCGACCCAGGCCGACAGCACCCAGGCCGCCTTGTCCCCGTGATAGCGGCCCAGCCGCTCCAGCTGACCGGGCTGCGCAAAGTTGTCGCGCGCCTCGCGTATGCCTTTGAGCGTGCGGTCTTCGACAAAACTCTGGGCAGACTCGGTAATCAGCGCCTTGCACTGCGTGGGATAGGTCGCCGCCATGGTGGCCGCCATGCCGCCGCCCACGCTATGGCCAAGCAGCACAAATTCGTTCAGGCCCAGCGCCTGGTGGATGGGCGTAAAACCGGCATGCACCTCGTTTTCGACAAAGCTGGGCTTGAGCTGGTGCGGGTTGGCGTCGGACAGCCCAAAACCCAGGCGGTCATAGGCAATCACCTCGCGGCCTGTGGCGGCGGCCAGTTGCTCGGGGAACTCGCGCCACAGCGCCACGCTGCCCAGGGAGTCATGCAGCAGCACGATGGGCGCTTTGCCACTGGAGGGCTGAGGTTGCCAGCGCTTGACGTAGAGCGCGCCATCGGGCGTGGCAACGCGAGTTTCCTCAGTCGTGATCTGGGCACTGGAAGTGGAGTCAGGCATGGGCAGCAATCAAACAAGGAATAAACAACGGTAGCAAGACATGAGCTGCGCGGCCTGGCCAAAGCTGAAACTGGCCGCATCTGCATCATCAGCGGCAGATTCTGTAACTTCGCAAAGCGTGCAGGCTGTCGTCCAAGTGACGGCAGTTACCCTCTGGCCTTGCCCATCCGCTCACGGTATAAGAAACCATCCCATGCAACACAGCGAGGTCTTGCCATGTCACAGACTACTGCCGCCGCACCGGGCGCTGCGGTTGATCCGCGCCAGTTCAAGAGCTTTGCCGAGTTCTACCCCTTCTACCTGGGCGAGCACAGCAACCTCATCTGCCGCCGCCTGCACTTTGTGGGCACCAGCCTGTCGCTGCTGTTTCTGCTGGCCCTGTTTCTCACGGGCAGTTGGTGGTATTTGCTGGCCGGGCTGGTCTGCGGCTATGCGTTTGCCTGGGTGGGCCACTTTGGCTTTGAGAAAAACAAGCCCGCCAGTTTCAAGCGCCCGCTCTACAGCTTCATGGGCGACTGGCGGATGTGGCGCGATATTTTGCTGGGGCGCATCAAGATTTAAGAGCGTGTTTACGATCTCCTCGGCGCCGCGCCAGCGGTTCTGCGGGATGGGATGCTAGGCGCAGGTGCGCAGCAAGGCTCATGCCTTGCAAGCGACTGCAACACCGCAGACCGCCCGCAAAACCACTGGCCCGAAGGGTTGAAGCGAAATCGGGCGATTTCTTCGCGCTGCGGCTTGCTTGCACCCCGGTGCAAGCTGCTCCACATCGCTTCGAACTCATCCCGATTGCGCATCAACGCGGCATCGTAGAGATCGTAAACACGCTCTAAGCCCCTTCATCAAAAAGGCCTCAAGCGTTCTTGAGGCCTTTTTTTCAATGAAACAAGCCTTTAGTCCTGACGGCGATTGCCATACATGCTATCAATTTCGAGGGCATAACGCTCCAGAATCGGCTTGCGCTTGACCTTCATCGTGGGCGTGAGCAACTGGTTTTCCACGCTCCATGGCTCCAGCGTCAGCAGCAGCGCGCGTGGCTGGGCATAGCTGGGGAAGTCCACACTCAAAGCCTGCAGGCGCTTGAGTACGACCTGCACCACCACGCTCTGGCGCAGCGTGGCGGGGTCGCTGGCGTCCCAGCCGTTCTCTGCCGCAAACAGCGGCCAGTTTTCGGCGTTGAGCACGGCAATGGCGCTGATATAGGGGCGGTGGTCACCCAGCACCATGATCTGCTCGATCAGCGGATCGGCCAGCAGTGACTGCTCCAGATCGGCGGGCGAGACCTTTTCACCCGTGGAGGTGACGATGATTTCCTTGAGCCGGCCCATCAGGCGAATGCGGCCCTTGACCATCTCGGCCTGATCGCCGGTGCGCAGCCAGCCGTCCTCGGTAAAGATTTCCGCGCTTTCCTGCGGGCGCTTCCAGTAGCCCTTCATCACAATCGCACCGCGCACCTGCAACTCGTGCTGATCGCCAATGCGCACCTCCACACAGGACAGCGGCGCGCCCACGGTCGCGGGGTCGTTACTGTCCAGCGTGACCACGGAGATCACGGGCGTGGTCTCCGTCATGCCATAGCCTTGCAGCAGCGGCACATCCAGCGCCAGCAGCGCCTTGGCCGTGCTTTGCGGCATGCCCGCGCCGCCGGTAATGGCCATGCGCACGCAGCCGCCAAAGGTCTGAGAAATCTGCTCGCTCAACATGGCATGGCTGGCCGGTGCGGGTTTGCCGATCAGCGCTGCGTCGTGCTTGTGCAGATCCGTGATGTCCTGGCGCGCGCAGAAGTTGGCCCAGCCCCATTCCACGGCATCTTCAAAGGCCTGACGTTCTGCGGCAGAGCCAGCGAGCACCCTCTCAAGCATCTTGGCATGCACGCGTTCATAGATGCGCGGCACGCAGACCAGGATGGTGGGCTTTTCGGTCTGCATGTCTTGCATGAGCAAGGCCGCAGAGCGCGCATAGGACGTGCAGGCCCCGCTGGCAATGGCCAGGTAGTAGCCGACAGTTCGCTCAAAGGTGTGCGACAGCGGCAGAAAGGACAGAAAACGGTCATCGCTGCGCGGCTGCACACGCTGGGCAAAAGCCGAGACATCGGCCATCACATTGGCATGGGTGAGCATCACGCCCTTGGGCTTGCCCGTGGTGCCCGAGGTGTAGACGATAGCGGCCACATCTTCGGGCTGGGGCAGCGGCGGCGCAGGCTGCGCGGCCAGAACATCGCCCCGCTGCAGCCAGTCGGCCAGCGCCAGCACGCGCGGCTGCGCGTCCTGCAAGCCTTCAGCCACCACCACGGTCTGCAGCGTGGCCAGCGGGTAGCCCGCGGCGCGCAATCGCTCCCACTGGCTCAGGCTGCCCAGCACCAGCAGGCTGATTTCGGCGTTGTCAAAGATATAGGCAATGCTGGCCGGGTTGTCCGTGGTGTGCACGGGCACGGCAATCGCACCCATCTGCAGCGCGGCCTGGTCGGCGCACATGGCATTGATGCTGTTGGGCAGCCAGATACCGATGCGGTCCCCATGCGCCACTCCGCTTTTCTGCAGGGCTTGGCGAAAGCGCTGCACGGCGGCGGCAGCCTCGGCCCAGTTCAGTTGCGCCCAGGGCAGGTCTTTGCCCGTGGATTCACGGTAGGCGGGCAGCTCTGGCGTGGCGGCGGCACGCGCGTTCAACATGTGGGCCAGAGTGGGCTGCTGCGAGGGTTGGAGGCCAGATGGGCTCATAAACGTTCAAAAATCAAAAAGCAAAGCCCAGCCTAGAGCCATGCTCAGGCCAGGCTTGTAGGCTGGGATGGGATTTATCCGAGGGCCAGATTGTGCAACGCACGATCCGCCGCTTACCCCAAAAGCGAATGCTTGCTATCGAAAATTGAGCTATCTGCCCATGATATTCATAGAGTTGCGTGCTTAAACTCTATGAATATTGATCAGCTCTGCCATCGTCATCTCTGAAAGCTGGGCGCGCTGCCACAGCGGCTGCACGGCTTCGGAAGGCTGCAGCAACAAGGCCTGCACCAGTGGCTCCACCCGCGTCGCGAAGGGATCCACCAGCAGCACATAGCGCGGCTCGGTGCTCTCCAGCGAGCTAAAGGCCTCGGGCGGCTGCACGGCGCCCACCCAGTCCAGCAGCGCCAGCGACTGCAGCACGGGCTGGATCTGCGAGGCCTCGATACGCAGGCGGCGCGAGAGCTGGCGCACAAACAGGCCTTTGTGGGGCAGATCGCGCTCCTTGGCCAGGCACTGCAGGATTTCCACCGCCAGCTCGAACTGCCAGCCCCGGTGGCCCGTCAGCCGCTCCACGCCACTCAGCACCGTGGGCAGATAGGCCGTGACCAGCGCGCCCAGCAGCACGATGCTCCAGGCCACATACATCCAGATCAGCAAGATGGGCAGCGTGGCAAAGGTGCCGTAGATGACGGAGTACGTGGGCACGGACGACAGATACAGGCCCAGCACCTTCTTGGCCACTTCCATGAAGACGGCCACAAAAATGCCGCCCACCCAGGCATCGCGCCAGCGCACGGGCGTGTTGGGCACATAGTGGTACAGGCCCGCCATGCCGGCGGCCAGCACCAGGAATTCGATGGAGTCGAAGATAAAGCGCAGGCTTTGCGGCAGCGCCTCCACCAGCCCTTTGGAGGCTGACATCACATAGGACGAGAGCACCAGACTCAAGCCCAGCACCACCGGCCCCAGCGTAATACCTGCCCAGTAAATCAGCACACGCTGGCCCAGCGGCCGCAACTGGCGCACGCGCCAGATGTTGTTGAGCGTGCGGTCGATAGTCAGGATCAGCATCACCGCCGTGACGATCAGAATCGAAAAGCCCGCCATCCCGAGCTGGCTGGCCTTGGACGCGAACTGCGTGAGATAGCCCAGCACCTGGCGCGCGATGGTCTCGGGGATCAGGCTGTCCATCAGCCAGCGCTCCAGCACCAGTTGCACCTTGCCAAAAATCGGGAAGGCCGTGAACAGCGCCAGCGCCACGATAAAAAACGGCACCAGCGCCAGCAGCGAAGTGAAAGTCAGGCTGCTGGCGGTGACGCCCAGCCGGTCTTCCTTGAAACGCTCGCGCAGCACCTGGGCCGTGTTGCGCCAGGGAAAGGTCTGCAACCGCTGATGAATGCGGCGGCTTTTACGGCGCACACCGGTCTTGAACTCTTGCTTGCTGGGGATGTGCACCTTGGGCCGGGGCGCGTTCGCCAGCACAGACTTCCAGCCGCGCTTGAGTGTCTTTCCCGCACCGGCGGCAGCGCCCAACGCAGCGCCCATGGCCTCACCCGCCGCCGCGCGCGCGGCCTGAGCAGCATGAGCAGCCTGCGTGGCAGGTGCAGATACTCCTGAATCAATAGCACCATGCCTATATGTATTATGGACATGAGGCTGATTTGACTCAAAATCCGTCAAAACCGCCTCTTCCTGAGCCCCCCAAGCGGCAGGGGCGGCAGGTGGCTGCGCGTCAAACTGCGGCTCCTGGCGGGTCTGCTGAGCAGGCCCAGCGGGCTGCAATGGAGGTTGGGGCGCAACAGGCGGCTCGCCCGTCATCAAAGGCAATTGTGTTTGAGGCTGAGATGGCGATGGTGTCTGCCCCTCCAGCGCGGCCCAGAATCCTGCCCTGTCGTTTTTCTTCATGCCAGCCCCCTCTCCAGTCTCGCCGTGCGGCGGCAAAGCTGCGCCAAATCAAGCGCGCAGAGCAAAACAAAGGATTCCGGGACGAATGAGGCTGCCATGGTCGATATGATGCCATTGCTATGACCGACGCCCCCTCTCAAGACGCCGCCCCTCACACTTGCTCACCCAATTATGCTGCGCTGCCGCAACCACAGGCAGAACCGCAGGCCGATGTTGCCGCCACGCGCTGGCTCGCCGTGGGCAGTCTGCTGGCCCTAATGGCGCTGTGCGTGGCCTGGGAGCTATGGCTCGCCCCTTTGCGCGAAGGCGGCACCTGGCTGTTTCTCAAGGCGCTGCCGCTGGCGTTTGCGGTGATTGGCCTGCTCAAGCGCCGCATGTACACCTATCGCTGGGTAAGCCTGCTGGTGTGGCTGTACTTCACCGAAGGCGTGGTGCGCGCCTGGAGCGACAAGCCCCCCAGCAACTGGCTGGCCATGGGCGAGATTGCGCTGTGCGTGCTGCTGTTTATCGCCTGCGCGGCTCATGTGCGGCTGCGCCAGAAAGCCGCGAAAGCAGCTCAGCTCAATCCGGTGTAATGCCCTCAAACCGCGCCAGCGTCTGCACCTGCGCGGCCAGCGCCTCAAACAACAGCTGCGCTGCCGGTGACAGCGCCCTGCGTGGCCGCTGAATCAGCAGCGTGCGGCGCAGAATGCGCGGCTCGTCCAGCACCCTGAAGCCCAGGTCCCCGCGTGAGGGGTGCTGCGCCGTCAGCGCCGGGACAATGCTCACGCCCAGACCCAGACTCACGGCCTCGAACAGCAGTTGCGGGTTGGACAGGCGCAGCGCGGTCTGCAGCACATTGGGCGGCATACCCGGCGCTGCGGCGAGCAACTGGCTGATGGCGGTATCGGCCGTCAAACCCACAAAAGGCAGATGCGCCAGATCCGCCGCCGTCAGCCGCTTAGCCTTGAGCAAAGGTTCGTCGGATCGTGCCACCAGCCCCATGGCGTCGCTGACCAGCGGCTCGGTCACCAGATCGCCACCCGCCGGGTGCGCCGCGCCCACGCCAAAGTCCACCAACCCGGCCTGCACGCGCTGGGCAATGCCTTCGGCGCTGTCCTCGATCAGATCGACCTCAATGCCCGGGTGCTGCGCGCGCAGTGCTGGCAAAACCGGCAGCAGCAACACGGCCAGCACCGAAGGGGCGGCTGCAATGCGCACCTTGCCCCGGCGCAGCGCGGCCAAGTCGCTGAGGTTTTGAAAGCCCTGCTCCAGCGTATCAAAGGCCTGACGCACATCCTGCAAAAACGCCTGCCCGGCAGCCGTCAAGCCCACCGTGCGCGTGGTGCGGTCAAACAAACGCATGCCCAGCGCGTCTTCAAGCTGACGAATGGATTCGGACAGCGCGGACTGCGTCAGGCACAGCTCCCGCGCTGCTGGCGCAAACGCACCCTGGCGCGCGACCTCATCAAAGGCGCGCAGCTGGCGCAGGCTGACATTATTCGGAAATACCGGCATAACCAAGCAATTTATTTCGATTGTTCTGAAGTCTGCCATGAACTACGCTTGGGGTTTGGTTTTCTGGCCCTTGCACAAGTGCCAGAATTTCACCCGCTTTTGTTTTCTCCCCCGCTCACCATGACTTCCACTGCCCTGCTTGATTCCCTGCGCCAGATCGTCGGCCCCACCCATGTGCTTGCCGATGGCGACTTGACCGCCTACGAGCAGGACTGGCGCAAGCGCGTGCACGGCAAGGCCCTGGCCGTGGTGCGCCCCGGCAATACGGCCGAAGTCGCCGCCGTGGTCAAGGCCTGCGCGGCGGCCAGCGTGCAAATCGTGCCCCAGGGTGGCAACACCGGCCTGTCGGTGGGCTCCACCCCCGACAACAGCGGCCAGCAGATCGTGCTCAACCTCACACGCTTGAACCAGATTCGCCATATCGACAAGGACAATCTGACCTTCACGGTCGAAGCGGGCTGCATTCTGCAAAACCTGCAGGATCTGGCAGACAAGCAAGGCCTGCTCTTTCCCCTTTCTCTGGCCGCAGAAGGCAGTTGCACGATTGGTGGCAATCTGGGCACCAACGCAGGCGGCACGCAGGTAGTGCGCTATGGAAATACGCGTGAGCTGTGCCTGGGGCTGGAAGTCGTCACCCCGCAGGGCGAGGTCTGGGACGGCCTCAAAGGTCTGCGCAAGGACAACACCGGCTATGACCTGCGCGATCTGTTCATCGGCAGCGAAGGCACGCTGGGCATCATCACCGCCGCGACCATGAAGCTGTTTCCCCAGCCTGCGGCCCAGCTCACCGCCTTTGCCGCCGTGCCCAGCATGGAAGCGGCCGTGCGCCTGCTCGGTCTGGCGCACCAGCACCTGGGCGCGGGCCTCACGGGCTTTGAAGTCATGGGCCAGTTTGCGCTAAGCCTGGTCGTCAAACATATGCCGCAGCTGCGTGTCCCGTTTGCGGATATGGGCGACGAAGCGCCTTACTGCGTGCTGCTGGAAAACAGCGACAGCGAATCCGAGCAGCACGCCCGCCTGCGCTTTGAGCATCTGCTGGAGCTGGCTTTTGAAGACGGCTGCGTGGTCAATGCCGTCGTGGCCGAGAGCCTGACCCAGGCCCATGAGCTGTGGCATATCCGCGAGAGCATTCCGCTGGCTCAGGCCGAAGAAGGGCTGAATATCAAGCACGACATCTCGGTCGCCGCATCGCGCATTCCTGCTTTTGTGGAGCATGCCGATGCAGTGCTCAAGCGCGAGATTCCCGGCGTGCGCCTGGTCAACTTTGGCCATTTGGGCGACGGCAATCTGCACTACAACGTGCAAGTGCCCGAAGGCGAAGACGGCAAGGCGTTTTTGCGCGAGAAGGAAGCACTGGTCAACCACCTTGTCTATGAAGCCGTGGCCGCGTTTGGCGGCTCTTTCTCGGCCGAGCATGGCGTGGGCGCACTCAAGACTGACAAGCTTGAGAAATACCAGTCTCCCGTGGCGCTATCCATGATGCGCGCTATCAAAAATGCACTGGACCCTCAGGGCATCATGAACCCCGGCGTGGTGCTGGCGCGCGGCTGATTGGCGTCGCTTCAATGAAAAAGCCCTGCAGATTGAGGTCTTTGGGGCTTTTTAACGAAAACACTCATCCAAGATGAGTCAATGATGTTCAACCACCGACTCCAAGCCATTGCCGCAGTTGTTTTGATGCTTTCCACCACACTTACTCTCGCACAGGCACAGGTATTCCCCCAGGCCGAAGCGTTCTCCGCTGCGGTGATGAATGGTGAAATCGAAAAAGTGCGCCAGTTTCTCAGGCAAGAACCGCGTTTGGCTGCATCGCGCACCTCTGATGGCTGGCCCACTTTCTTGCAACAAGCGGTGACTTTTTCACCCGAGATTCTGGCGCTGCTGCTGGCGAACGGAGCCGACCCCAATACACGCAATGCCGAAGGTGAAACATTGCTGCACCTGATTGCAGATCCCACAGCGATTCGGCTTTTACTCGCAGCGGGGGCGGATATGGAAGCGCGTGACAACAAAGGTTGGTCACCACTCATGAGCCATGCCCCCGATGAAACCACCGGCCCCGATGCGATCTACACCCTACTGGCTGAGGGAGCCAACCCCAATGCCAAGGGGCACAAGGGCGAAACCGCTGCCTCTTTGCTACCGCGAGGAAGCCGGTTTGAGCAGATAAAAGAGGCTATGCAACAGTCTGCGCGGCAGCACCGCCCATAAGCGGGGGATACCGCGAAAAGCGCCAGCGACTGAGGAAGCTCCGCCAGAGCAAGAAGCTGAGGCACAGCTGGAAAACGAGTAGCCAGACGCGCCCGCGCCACCGATCCGCCAAGCCTGCGCAAAAAAGCGCTAGACCTTCCTGACATATGCCTGTACTGTCGGCAGAGGTTCAGCAACTTCGTTGGAGGTTCATCCCTTGAGCAAAACCAAAGAGTCAACCGTGCACCACGTTGTGGAAGCCAAGCGGTGGGAGCTAAGTCGGGAAGCCGAGCGCATCACCTATACAGCTGACCAGGCTGTGCCGATACAGATGGACTGGCGCAAACGCGAAACCTATTCCGCCTCTGACCTGAATTACCGCGGCAGAACCAAGACCCCGTAGACGCAGACATACAAACCCATCCCGCCGTCAAGCGGGATTTTTGTTTCCAGCGCCCTATTTCACCTGCAGATCCCTGATCAAACTCTGCACCGACTCCGGCCAGGAAATCTCTGCCCCGGCCACATCGGTAAAGTCGGTCAGTTGCCCGCCGCTCAACAGCAGGACACGCAGGCCATTGCGCTCGGTATCGATCACAATCGCAGCCGATTCCTCGCCACCCATATGGCGGCGGTTGCCATAGACCATCAACCGCCCTCCATCTGCCGACAGCGGACCCACGGTGTCGAGGTTCTGGAGAATGGTTGCATAGTCAGACCCGGTCAACGCCTTCAGCCGCTCGGCCAGCACACCGGTCTTCAAATAATCGACCCCATCCCAGCGGTATTTGCCTTCCAGAGCCTTGAGGCTGCTCAGGCTCTCTTCGCCGGGCTTTGCCACATGCAGCGCCACTATTTGCTGAACGGTGCCGCTGGGCACGATCTCGGCCGTGGCTGCGGGCTCCTGTGCCTGCGCGGGAGCTGCTGGGGCCGCTACGGGAGCAGAAGTGTGCGCAGGAATGGGGGCGGGTGCAGACGTGGGGGCGGGCGCATCATTGCAAGCCGCCAGCATTGCAGCGCAGGTCAGCGCGCAGGCGGCGCTCATCAGATTTCGGGGCATCACACGGGTTTCCTCTGTCGAATCCTTTCATTGTGCAGGTGCAGCAAGCCTATGCCCTGCTTACCGGCGCAAGACATAGGCCCATTGATCTGGCTCGCCTTCGCCGCCCGCCCGGCCATGGCAAACTCAGACTATGGCTGGCCTGGGTGTCAGCCCCATTCAAGAGACGGCCCGCCTCAGGTACGCTGATGCGCTGTATGACCGCTGAGCCGTCCTGTCCTGTTGACCCGATAGCACCATGAACGCCACCTCCACCCTGCGCCCCGTGCGCTGCCAGTACGAAACATTCATGCGCCATGTCTTCGAGCATGGCACAGCCAAGACGGACCGCACGGGCACCGGTACGCGCAGCGTGTTCGGCTACCAGATGCGTTTTGACCTGAATGAAGGCTTTCCGCTGGTCACGACCAAGAAGGTGCACCTGAAATCCATCATTCTCGAGCTGCTATGGTTTCTGCGCGGCGACAGCAATGTCAAGTGGCTGCAGGAGCGCGGCTGCACCATCTGGGACGAGTGGGCCGACAAGGAAACCGGCGACCTCGGCCCTGTGTACGGCGTGCAGTGGCGCAGTTGGCCCAAGGCCGATGGCTCGCATATCGACCAGATTTCCGAAGTCGTCAAGCAGCTCAAGACCAGCCCCGACAGCCGACGCATCATCGTCAGCGCCTGGAATGTGGCCGAGCTGGACCAGATGGCGCTGATGCCCTGCCACTCCTTCTTCCAGTTCTATGTGGCAGACGGCAAGCTCAGCTGCCAGCTGTACCAGCGCAGCGCCGATATCTTTTTGGGCGTGCCCTTCAACATCGCCAGCTACGCGCTGCTGACCCATATGCTGGCCCAGCAATGCGGCCTGGAAGTGGGTGACTTCATCTGGACCGGCGGCGACTGCCATATCTACAACAACCACTTCGAGCAGGTACAGACCCAGCTGGCACGCCAGCCCTTTGCCTACCCGACGCTGAACATCAAACGCAAGCCTGACTCCATCTTTGGCTACGAGTACGAAGACTTTGAAGTGCTGGACTATCAGCACCACGCCGGCATCAAGGCGCCTGTGGCGGTTTAAGCTTGCGGCTTCACTATAAAAACCAAAGCTGATAGTCTTTATATTGCTTTGACTTCAGATTGAAAACCATCTGAAGTCTATGAATATCAAGGACTATCCGCTTCTTCATTGATAGCAATGGCCATTCAGATCATCTATGCCCGTGCAGCCAACGGCGTCATCGGCAAGGACAACACCATGCCCTGGCATCTGCCCGAGGACATGGCGCACTTCAAGGAACTGACGCGTGGCTGCGCCGTCGTCATGGGCCGCAAGACCTGGGACTCGCTGCCCGCGCGCTTTCGCCCCCTGCGTGGTCGCACCAATATCGTCGTCACACGCCAAAGCGACTGGCAGCCCGAGCCAGCCTCCGACAAGGTCGTGCGCACCGCCAGCCTGCAGCAGGCACTGGACGTGGCGCAAACGCTCTCCGCCGACGTCTGGGTCATGGGTGGCGCGCAAATCTATGCGCAGGCCCTGCCCCTGGCCGATGCCGTGGAAGTGACCGAAATCGCCCAGGACTTTGAAGGCGATGCCTTTGCGCCAGACCTCGGCCCAGAGTGGAAGGAAGTCAGCCGCAGTGCGCACCAATCCAGCAACGGCCTGAACTACAGCTTTGTGCGCTTTGAGCGCAAATAAGCAATCCAGCACCCTACTTGGGCGCATTTACGTCTTCCCAAGCGTCGCTCAGGCTGACAGGCTTAAAGTCCTCGGTGAGACAAATTCCCTCTTGCGCGATCCATGCTGCATTGCAACAATCCAGCATGCTGTCATGACCTGCCAATGACCTTCCTGCCCAAAATCCGGATGGCCGCCTGAACCCTCCACCCCTCCATCATGAGCCTTGTCCAGCCCCTTCCTCCCGGCGCCCTCGACATCGTGGGAGACATCCACGGCGAATACGCCGCGCTGGCGCAGTTGCTTTCGCACCTGGGCTATGACCACGAAGGCAACCACCCCGAAGGCCGCCGCCTCATCTTCGTGGGCGACTTCTGCGACCGCGGGCCCGACAGCCCCTCGGTGCTGGGGCTGGTCGGCAGCATGCTCGTCTCCGGCAAAGCCCACGGCGTGCTGGGCAACCACGAAATCAATCTGCTGCGCGAAGACGCCAAGGACGGCTCAGGCTGGTTCTTCGACAGCCGCGTCGAGGCCGACCAACCCAAATACGCCCCCTTCGCCCGCATGCCCGAGGCGCAAATCCCCGGCATGCTGGAAACGCTCAACCAGTTACCCGTCGCGCTCGAGCGCGAAGACCTGCGCGTCGTGCACGCCGCCTGGTTGCCCAGCCAGATCGCCATGGCACGTGAATTGCCCGCTGGCAGCGCCCGCGACTCCTATGACCGCTTTGAAGGCATCGCCGCCGAGCAGTCGGTCATCAAACGCATTGCACAGCGCATGCGCGAAGAAGACCGCAGCTGGCCCTACAGTCTGGAAGACTACCGCTACGAGCCGCCATTCCTGCCTGCGCACAGTGAAAGCGAATTGAACAAGGCCATGGTCAACCCGCTCAAAGTACTGACCACCGGCGTGGAGCGCGAATGCCGCAACCCCTTCTATGCCGGCGGCAAATGGCGCTTTGTCGAACGCGTGGCCTGGTGGAACGAATACGCTGAAGAGCCCGCCGTCATCGTCGGCCACTATTGGCGCCGCCTGCGCGCCAGCGATGCACCCGCCCACGGCTCGCAGTTTGAAAACCTGTTCGGCGGCACCGCGCCGCTTTCCTGGCACGGTCAACGCAACAACGTGTTCTGCGTGGACTACTCCGTCGGCGCCCGCTGGCTCAACCGCCTGCGCGGCGAAGACCCCAGCGAACGCAGCAAACTCGCCGCCATGCGCTGGCCAGAGCGTGTGCTGGTGTTTGATGATGGGACGCAGGCAGCAACGGACAACTTTGAAGAACCAGCAGTCTCAAAGCATTTGAGCTGATGCACTTGCCAACTTTCAGGTCTCGTTCTCGCCTTTTCCTTTGCATTAGCAATGCGAGCCCGCACACAGCCGAGGCGTAAGCTGGTTTTTTGCGCTGCCTGTGTGGCAGCGAACTCACCGGATGGGCCAGCAGGGCCTTTCTGAGCTGCCTGTGCGGCAGCGAACTCACACGGGCGCTGCGCACTCCCCCTGTGGATTTTTCTGAGCTGCCTATGCGGCAGCGAACCTGTTGCTGGCGGGCTTTTGTGGCTCGCTCGTTTTCTGAGCTGCCTATGCGGCAGCGAACTCGGAGTGGGTTGTCCAAAAAGTAGGCGTTATTTTCTGAGCTGCCTATGCGGCAGCGAACATGGATAAACACACCAGTGTTTTGGTGCGGCTGTTTCTGAGCTGCCTATGCGGCAGCGAACGTTTTCGGGTGACGCATCTCATACCAGCGGCATTTCTGAGCTGCCTATGCGGCAGCGAACTCACGCGCGCCTGCTTGCTGTCCATGTTTGCATTTCTGAGCTGCCTATGCGGCAGCGAACGGCCGAGGCTGCGCTGCCGTCCTGGCTGGACTTTTCTGAGCTGCCTATGCGGCAGCGAACGCTATGGCAAGGCGCTGCTGGACCTCAAAAATTTTCTGAGCTGCCTGTGCGGCAGCGAACGCGATCGCATACAGGGACCATCTGGCGTCTATTTTCTGAGCTGCCTGTGCGGCAGCGAACAAGGTCGATGATGGATTGAGCGCAGAAGCCACTTTCTGAGCTGCCTGTGCGGCAGCGAACGACTTGGTTGCGACTTACCTGCGATACGGAAATTTCTGAGCTGCCTGTGCGGCAGCGAACAGTGCGCCGTCTGTGATGCCAAAACCTGCCAATTTCTGAGCTGCCTGTGCGGCAGCGAACGTACTCGGCCTTATAGCCGGAGTCCCGCCATTTTTCTGAGCTGCCTGTGCGGCAGCGAACGCATTACGATCAACAGCAGCGGGTTGAGCGCTTTTCTGAGCTGCCTGTGCGGCAGCGAACTTCTGCAGCGACGTGTTTGAAGTCGACCCGCTTTTCTGAGCTGCCTGTGCGGCAGCGAACAACGATGCGCTCGAAGCTGTCTGCTACAAGTTTTTCTGAGCTGCCTGTGCGGCAGCGAACGGGCTTGCCGGGGCCGCCATGGTCCACGCTGTTTTCTGAGCTGCCTGTGCGGCAGCGAACTCCTATGGGTGTGGGTGCGCTCAGGCCTGAATTTTCTGAGCTGCCTGTGCGGCAGCGAACATCCAGCAATTACGTGTCCGGTAGCTCAGGCTTTTCTGAGCTGCCTGTGCGGCAGCGAACGATCAGGTCACCGCACGTCTGCAGCAGGAAATTTTCTGAGCTGCCTGTGCGGCAGCGAACCCCACCCGCTACAGCGAATACGACCGCATGTGTTTGTGGATTCAACTGGTCAATGCAACACAATGATTGCCACTGGCGCAAGGAGTGTTGGCATGAAGCAAAGACCGCGGATTTACTACACCGAAGCTCAGAAAGCACTGATGTGGGATCGCTGGCAAGCTGGCGATACCTTGCATGAGATCGGCAAGCTGTTTGACCGGCCGCACAGCTCTATCTACAACATACTGAGTTCAACGGGTGGGATTCGACCACCTGTGAGACATCGATCTCGCGTGGCACTGTCTCTAGTCGATCGAGAAGAAATCTCCCGAGCGCTAGCAGCGGGTGAATCTATCCGTTGCATTGCCAGGCGCTTGAAACGACCGGCATCCACTATCAGCCGTGAACTCCATCGCAACGGCGGCAAAATTTGCTATCGCGCAGCGAAGGCTGATGAGATGGCCTGGCAGCGAGGTCTTCGCCCTAAAGAGTGCAAGTTAGCCCGCAACCCCGTACTGGCTCAAATCGTGGCGACTAAATTGCAAAGTCAGTGGTCACCCGAGCAGATTGCGGGATGGCTCAAACGTACCTATCCGGACGACAAGGAGTTGCAGGTGTCTCACGAAGCCATCTACCGCACGCTATTTGTCCAAACACGCGGAGCCTTGAAGAAAGAGCTGCTGGAGCACCTGCGGCGCACCAGAGGAATGCGCCGCTCACGCCACTACACCCAGAAAACACCTATCCATGGACGGATCGTAGATGCAGTGCCCATCAGCGAGCGTCCAGCCTGCATAGAGGATCGAGCGGTTCCAGGTCACTGGGAAGGTGATCTGTTGTTCGGCGATGCCTACAGCCAGATTGCAACGCTGGTGGAGCGCCACACACGCTACCTGATGCTGGTCAAGCTGGTGGACAAAGACTCCTATACCGTGGCTGCGGCGTTGGCCCGGCATGCACAGACCTTGCCACAGGAGCTCTATCGTTCCTTGACCTGGGATAGAGGGTCAGAGATGGCGGGGCACAAGCGATTCACTGTGGCCACTGACATCCAAGTCTACTTCTGTGATCCACAAAACCCATGGCAGCGCGGGACGAACGAGAACACCAATGGGCTGCTCAGGCAGTACATGCCCAAGGGCATCGACATCTCGGGCTACTCGCAGAATGCTTTGAATGAAATTGCTAGAAAATTAAACGAGCGGCCCAGAAAAACCTTGGGGTACAGAACCCCGGCTGAGATGTTTAACGAATGTGTTGCATCGATCGGTTGAATCCACATTTCTGAGCTGCCTGTGCGGCAGCGAACGCGAGGAAATGAAAACTGCGGGCTACGACATTTTTCTGAGCTGCCTGTGCGGCAGCGAACTTGCCGCCGTGGCTGAAGGCTTCCGCGTCTTTTTTCTGAGCTGCCTGTGCGGCAGCGAACCCCCTGAAGAAAGCCCCGCCAGAAGCCGCTACTTTCTGAGCTGCCTGTGCGGCAGCGAACCACGAAGCCCTGCGACGCGGGGCTTTTTCTTTTTTCTGAGCTGCCTGTGCGGCAGCGAACCCCTTCAAGCCGTGAGTTCACAGTATCCGGCTTTTCTGAGCTGCCTGTGCGGCAGCGAACTCGGCCTGGTAGACCTCGCCGCCGGCAGACTTTTTCTGAGCTGCCTGTGCGGCAGCGAACACTCGCTTGCTTTTTGTATCACTTTCCTCGTGTTTCTGAGCTGCCTGTGCGGCAGCGAACGCGGCTTTCCCGGCACCGATGAAGCCTGCAGCTTTCTGAGCTGCCTGTGCGGCAGCGAACCGCATGTACGGCTAGCACGCCAGCCCCGTGCTTTTCTGAGCTGCCTGTGCGGCAGCGAACCACTTTTACGAGCTGGACGCGCTGCGCGAAATTTTCTGAGCTGCCTGTGCGGCAGCGAACAGCCCAACTGTTGCCGAGAGCTTTGTATCGAGTTTCTGAGCTGCCTGTGCGGCAGCGAACGACGCCAATGAGTGGGAAGTCAACTACGCCTTTTTCTGAGCTGCCTGTGCGGCAGCGAACCCATCACCGCAGAAAAGACATGCGCCGGCTGCTTTCTGAGCTGCCTGTGCGGCAGCGAACGTGACAGTCACGCAGCGCGCAGCGCAGAACAATTTCTGAGCTGCCTGTGCGGCAGCGAACGGAGGCCCGCTTATGAACTACTCAAAACTCCTTTTCTGAGCTGCCTGTGCGGCAGCGAACTGCGCTGAATGCGCGCTGCAGCATGCGGGCGCTTTCTGAGCTGCCTGTGCGGCAGCGAACCAGCAGATAACGCCGACTGATCTGCGAGTTGATTTCTGAGCTGCCTGTGCGGCAGCGAACCCCGCGCCGGTGTTCAACCCGGTGGCGCTGCTTTTCTGAGCTGCCTGTGCGGCAGCGAACCTGTCACCCAGCCCCTGCCCACACCCGGCGCATTTCTGAGCTGCCTGTGCGGCAGCGAACCTGTATTCGCCGGAAACCGGCGATGTGCTCAATTTCTGAGCTGCCTGTGCGGCAGCGAACGTAGCCCTCGCCAGATTGCCGTCAAGGTGACATTTCTGAGCTGCCTGTGCGGCAGCGAACGCCTGACGGCGCATTGCTCGCCCCATATCTTTTTTCTGAGCTGCCTGTGCGGCAGCGAACGAGGCTAAACGCGGCAATGAAGCCCGTGACTTTTTCTGAGCTGCCTGTGCGGCAGCGAACGTTGTTGCTTGATCTTCGCAGCACTGCTGCAGTTTCTGAGCTGCCTGTGCGGCAGCGAACCGATCCAAAGCGCTGATCGCCTTGGCGTTGCTTTTCTGAGCTGCCTGTGCGGCAGCGAACGCAGACTGGCTCTCACCGGCCTTGGTGTACTTTTTCTGAGCTGCCTGTGCGGCAGCGAACTTCAAGCGTGTGCGAGAACTGGATGCACAGCATTTCTGAGCTGCCTGTGCGGCAGCGAACGGAACCGACACCGCATTTCCGGCAAGATTGATTTTCTGAGCTGCCTGTGCGGCAGCGAACACCGATCCACACTGTTTTCAAGCGCGTTTGCCATTTCTGAGCTGCCTGTGCGGCAGCGAACTCACGCGGGCCTGCTTGCTATCCATGTTCGCAGTTTCTGAGCTGCCTGTGCGGCAGCGAACCGCCGCACCACACTTGCCGTGGGCAGCTGCGCTTTCTGAGCTGCCTGTGCGGCAGCGAACTGATCGAGACAGCCAAGGCCGCGCCAGCAGTGTTTCTGAGCTGCCTGTGCGGCAGCGAACGATCGTTTTGCACTCATGCCAGCCCTCCCTGCTTTTCTGAGCTGCCTGTGCGGCAGCGAACGGCCCAGGCGGCGCCCACAGTCGATGCAATCATTTCTGAGCTGCCTGTGCGGCAGCGAACGGGCTGGGCGATATCGCCAAGCAAGGTGGTGATTTCTGAGCTGCCTGTGCGGCAGCGAACGAACTTCGCGCCCTGCTGGCTACTGGTGGACATTTCTGAGCTGCCTGTGCGGCAGCGAACCAATATGCGATTGCACCTCGCACCCTGCAAGCTTTCTGAGCTGCCTGTGCGGCAGCGAACGTATGAGATGCGTCACCCGAAAACGGGTGACTTTTCTGAGCTGCCTGTGCGGCAGCGAACCTGAGATTGCGGATTCGAGCTTGAGCACTTCATTTCTGAGCTGCCTGTGCGGCAGCGAACCTGGCGGCTACGGGCTTGTCGATAGCGCGCTGTTTCTGAGCTGCCTGTGCGGCAGCGAACGACCACGCTCGATCAGATCGGCTACACCGAGCTTTCTGAGCTGCCTGTGCGGCAGCGAACCAAAAAAAGCCCGTCGAAGCGGGCCATGGTCATTTCTGAGCTGCCTGTGCGGCAGCGAACATCGTGGACGTCGCAAATCCCACGCAGGGCTGTTTCTGAGCTGCCTGTGCGGCAGCGAACCGGCGCACAGCCAGCCTCAGCATGTTCTGCCATTTCTGAGCTGCCTGTGCGGCAGCGAACGCCCCACAGGCACAGAGCTATGAGAGCAAACATTTCTGAGCTGCCTGTGCGGCAGCGAACCAAAAACTATCCAAGGCGTCCAAGACGACTTCTTTCTGAGCTGCCTGTGCGGCAGCGAACGACATAGAGACAATCGGCTGCGTGTAGCCATCTTTCTGAGCTGCCTGTGCGGCAGCGAACTGATCTTTCTTAATCGCATCGCCAATCACCTTTTTCTGAGCTGCCTGTGCGGCAGCGAACGAATATTTCGGCGGAGGTCTGAGGAATGGCAATTTCTGAGCTGCCTGTGCGGCAGCGAACGGCCGCGCTTTCAGGCTCCTGCCCTGATGCCCTTTCTGAGCTGCCTGTGCGGCAGCGAACGCCTAGATATTTGGGGGCGTATCGTTGTTATTTTTCTGAGCTGCCTGTGCGGCAGCGAACCTCTTCTAGCGCGTGCTGTAGCCATTCCTTGTTTTCTGAGCTGCCTGTGCGGCAGCGAACTGATTTGAGTGCGTACAGCCAGCACCAGAATTTTTCTGAGCTGCCTGTGCGGCAGCGAACTACGATACACCGCAGGGCAAGCAGCTCAGCACTTTCTGAGCTGCCTGTGCGGCAGCGAACCCAGGTGGTGGTGCCGCCTGCGCGGGCTTCGTTTTCTGAGCTGCCTGTGCGGCAGCGAACGCGTTGTGACAGCAATGCCCTTGAAGCCTCCATTTCTGAGCTGCCTGTGCGGCAGCGAACGCGACATTACAGTGCCTGCGCCCCAGGCAGCATTTCTGAGCTGCCTGTGCGGCAGCGAACACCCCCGCACAGCGCCACCGCGCCCGCGTGATTTTCTGAGCTGCCTGTGCGGCAGCGAACTAGGGCGTGCCGTATGCCGGCACACGAATATCTTTCTGAGCTGCCTGTGCGGCAGCGAACCAGTCCGCGCTGTTGACAGCGATTGGCACCAATTTCTGAGCTGCCTGTGCGGCAGCGAACACGTGTGCACATGCAAACCGCACCAGCTCATTTTTCTGAGCTGCCTGTGCGGCAGCGAACCTGGGCCAGCGGGGCTTGCACGGTGACGCGCATTTCTGAGCTGCCTGTGCGGCAGCGAACCATCCAAGAAGGCGGCCACCTGATCATCTGGTTTTCTGAGCTGCCTGTGCGGCAGCGAACATGCGCGAATTGCGCTTTTACAGGAGGCGCGATTTCTGAGCTGCCTGTGCGGCAGCGAACATTGATCTACCGTGGTTCATCCATGCGCTTGCTTTCTGAGCTGCCTGTGCGGCAGCGAACCGTGGCAACAAAGCAGCCCCAGTAGCCGCCAATTTCTGAGCTGCCTGTGCGGCAGCGAACACAAACCCACCAGCCAGCGGCGAAACACGCAATTTCTGAGCTGCCTGTGCGGCAGCGAACCTGACGCTGGTGCACTGACGATCACGTCACCCTTTCTGAGCTGCCTGTGCGGCAGCGAACAAGCCATGCTGACCCGCTACATCGTCACCTGCTTTCTGAGCTGCCTGTGCGGCAGCGAACCGGGCGATGTGGTGCTGGGCATGCGCTGGGATTTTCTGAGCTGCCTGTGCGGCAGCGAACCTCTCTGCACGCGGCGAGGGCATTGCGCCAACTTTCTGAGCTGCCTGTGCGGCAGCGAACTGCCGCCCTCTCCAGCGCCTCTTGCTCGACTATTTCTGAGCTGCCTGTGCGGCAGCGAACATAGCCTTAGCGTGTGCAATGGCGTTTTCTTTTTTCTGAGCTGCCTGTGCGGCAGCGAACGCGAACTCAGTAACCACTACGCTACACAGATATTTCTGAGCTGCCTGTGCGGCAGCGAACGTGATGTTGATGGGATTCATAAAGCCGGTGCCTTTCTGAGCTGCCTGTGCGGCAGCGAACGGTCATCTTCTTCCTAGCCACCTCCCGCAGCTTTTTCTGAGCTGCCTGTGCGGCAGCGAACGACAGAGCTTGCTCCGCCGTTGTGACCTTGGCTTTCTGAGCTGCCTGTGCGGCAGCGAACAAGTCTCAAATTGAGACTACATTAATACCCATTTTCTGAGCTGCCTGTGCGGCAGCGAACTGGCTAGATTCCCGGCAGGCGTCTGGACAACTTTTCTGAGCTGCCTGTGCGGCAGCGAACAGCCAGAGCGTGGCGTATAGCAAGGCGATAAATTTCTGAGCTGCCTGTGCGGCAGCGAACAGCATCCGAAGGATTCCCAAACTACTACACGTGTTTCTGAGCTGCCTGTGCGGCAGCGAACTGGCGTTCTACACGCGGATGCTGGTTTAGCAATTTCTGAGCTGCTGTGCGGCAGCGAACCCACGGGCCCACGGCTGCTTGTAACTGGCCTTTTTCTGAGCTGCCTGTGCGGCAGCGAACAAGCCGAATCCCAACTCGAAGCCATAGGCGTTTTTCTGAGCTGCCTGTGCGGCAGCGAACACAGCCATCTCCATCAATTCATTCTTCGTCATTTTCTGAGCTGCCTGTGCGGCAGCGAACCAACTGGCTTCAGTGCTTCGCGGATTTGGTCTTTTCTGAGCTGCCTGTGCGGCAGCGAACGAATTCTTCACACTCCACCGCCGCGCGCTCTATTTCTGAGCTGCCTGTGCGGCAGCGAACCTGGTAACGGTGTTGTATTGCGGGATGGTCAATTTCTGAGCTGCCTGTGCGGCAGCGAACGAATTGATGGAGATGGCTGTAAGTGCAGGGATTTTCTGAGCTGCCTGTGCGGCAGCGAACCACTGTCGTCCGGCACCATCACTACACACCATTTTCTGAGCTGCCTGTGCGGCAGCGAACGCGAAATGCGGGCTTTTTCTTTATCAGGGCAATTTCTGAGCTGCCTGTGCGGCAGCGAACTTCGTGCTGGGCTTGGCCTGAATGCCACGCATTTTCTGAGCTGCCTGTGCGGCAGCGAACGGCTTCTTCTGTCGTGATGATGAATTCCTCAATTTCTGAGCTGCCTGTGCGGCAGCGAACTCGTCGTGGTGTCGTGGCCTGGTGGCGTGAACTTTCTGAGCTGCCTGTGCGGCAGCGAACTGGATTGTAAATCCTCCAAATAGCTGATTTTAAAAGAACAAATGACAAAATTAGCCCGACACCCCTTTTTTGAGATGCAGGCTAAGTCATTGATTTTTCAAGGCACTGCAATGAGCGCCAGAAAAAGGGTTAGAACCAAGGTATGGAGCCGCCTTGGCTCAACCCATAGGTATTGAAGCTGCCAACAACGGCATCAGGCTGCAGCACACCGTGCTCCACAAACAAGCAAAACGGCTGACCGGTGCTGCTGCTGCGCAGTTGCGCAAAAGGCAGATTGGGCCTGCGTTCTACCGCGTCGGGGATGGCTGCTGCAGCTTGCTCGGCGGTTTCACCTTTTCGTGCCATGCGGCGGCGACGCAGACGATCGGCGTTGGTTTTGAACTGACGGCGCTGCACCAAGCGATGTGACGTGCCCGATGGCACCTGTGCCAACTCAGACAGATGCACGTGGTCGCGCATACCTTTAAGCCAGCCTTGCTCCATCAGTCCTGCCAGCGCGGCTTGCGGGCCATGCAAGCGCAGCACTGGGCCCAGCGTGCGTTTGTTCAGCGGCGCATTCACATGCTGAGGGAAGCTCACGCCAATCTCGCCGGACTTTAGCTGCACCAATGCACGGTGCAGCTTGGCCATCAGCGCGCCCAGCAGATGTGCGTGGCTGAACTCTGGGTCGGGCAGCTGCGTAATGTCTATGTAATGCGTGGTCATAGCCGATCAGCTCGCATCGCCAAACACACCACCGCGGATCAGCACGGCCATCACAAAATGCTGTTGTTCCACTGCAGGCACTTTGTCTTTCAGCAGCCACTCGTCCAGCAGGGTATAGAAGTCCTGCTTTTGCTTGGGCTGGCGGTATGCCTTGCCTTGCGTGGTGACCGAGCCGTAGGGCTCCACTGCAATAGGCCCCAGGTCGGCTGCGCCGTCGTACCAGGTGTCGATAGTGCGAATGGCATTGCCGATTTTTTGCGAGTGCATGGCCGCCACATCATCCACGTGGTACAGCGTCTTGCTCTTACCATTGCTGCCTTTGTCCAGAATCAGCTCTTGCGAAGGGAACACCTCTTGCCCAGCACCCACGCGCACAAAAGCGGTGATTTGCAGCAGCACATGGCGCTTGCCGGCCAAGCCCTCGGCAATCACCGCACCCAGCTCTTTTACTTTCGAATCAATAGCATCCAGCACACGTGTATTGTGCTCAAGTGCCTGAAAAGACCAAGACTTCTCAGCCTTGCCGTCTTTAAGCACAGCAACTTCAACTGCAACCTCTTCCGCGCCTTGGCGGTTGCGCCACAAAAAGCGGCCATTGGCCAAATTGGCGGCATAGCGATTGGCCAGTTCAGCAAAGCCATGCTGCTGCACATAGCCCTGCACAGTTTGCAGCAGCTTGGCCTGATATTCTGCACTATTGCAAGCCGAAGGCGTGCCTGCGCCAGCCAACACACGCAGGGTGAACTGCACTTTCAGCGTATCGGCGTCAGCGGGCAATGCGGCCACATCCACCGTTTGCAAATTGGGGTTCTCAATCGCAGCATCCAGCTTGGCTGGGTCCTGGTCTTTGGCTTTCAAACGGTTGCTGATGGTGCCGCGTACGGACTTGGGTTTGATACGCACATGTGCCCAGCTATCTGCAGCATTGCGCTCGCTCCAGCGGCCTGCGCGAAAAATAGCGTCAGACGGATCCAGCTTGCGTTCAAAAGCCAGGACGGATGCGGTTTTCAGAGTATTCGACATGGTGATAAATCCTTGATCAATTCGTTGAAATTTGGAAAGCAAGAAGAAGCGATGCAGCGCACGGTCTAGTCATCGACATAGTCGTCATCCTCTTCATCCCATTCATCGTCCTGGCCGTCACCATCCGCCAGAGCGGACTGCGGCTGGTAGTCATTGCGGCAGCGGTACAGGCCCTTGGCTTCATCGGTTTCGACGCGCCACAACAGTTGCTGCAGATCGTTCAAGCGGTGCGGGCTGATCCATTCGCCCAGCGAATAGATCGACTCCACAAAGCGCAGCGGCGTTGCCATATCGCGCGCATTAGCAACCGAGCCTGCTTCATGTCGAGCAGATAGCGCGGCGTAGCCCACAGGGATAGGTACGGCCCAGCCACTGCCTTTGGCGCGCAGCGGGTCGCCCCAGCGCACCTTGCCATCCACCGAAGGTTTGCCCTCGGGGTCTGACAAAGCCTCATGGTTAAAGCGCGAGGCGTGCAGCCAAGCGTCCAGCAAGGTGGCGTGTTCATCTTTCTTGCGCAGATGTGTCAAACGATCTGCCAACAAATCGTCACGCCCCACCAGCGCAAAGCCCGGCAGCCATTGACGACGCCATTGGCGAAAGGCTTGCGCACGCTGATCCGGGTCTTCTGGCAGCAAGGCCATCGAAGGCCGTACTTTTTTGCCGGGTACTGGACGAGATGGCAGCAAGCTACCACCTGCTACGCGCATTTGCGCAGCAATCTCGCCCACCTGTGCAGCCCAGTCAGCCATGCGGTCTTCACCACCTTGCACCAGCACGCTGCTGGCACCAGAAGGCAACTTCTCGGCGACCGCAAAGATCAGCGACACCTGCAAATGCATGCGCCCCTCTTCCACAATCGCGGCAGTGCTGCCGTCCTTGTCCACGGGGTTGCGCGTCAGATTAAAGGTACGCACGTAGCCTTGGCTTACCTGCTCTTGATGGTGATGGCAGACCACGCCCACACTGAGCAGTTGCAGCGGAATCTGTGCTTGAGCCAGCTTGCGCTGCAGCGCCCACATCAGCCCAGTAAAGGCAGTGATGGAAGGGAAGCCATGGGTAAGTGGGCTAGAAATGGCATTGGCGTTTTGCACGCGCAAATGCGGCAGCACCAGAATGGCTTGGGGTTGAAGCTTGCTCATGCAGACTCTCCCCGTTCAGCCACCAACTCCGCATGGGTCTTACGGATGGGAATGTAGTGCGGCGCATCCAGCTTGTCGCGCAGCTCTCGCAATTGCTGCTTGAAGCCGTCTTCATCGGTCAGCAGTTCCTTGCGCCATTGGCGTGCTTCCACATCACCGACAGGGAGTAGGTTCTTGAGCTGTTTGTTCAGCCAACGCGCAAAGGATTTTCCTATTTCCGCCGGCCAATCCATATACATCCAGTCATGGGCAAATTGCGCTTCTTCACGCAACTCGGCACGCAATGGGTCCAGCCATAGCTGCTCCATATAGTCCAAGTCTTTAAAGCGTTCGTCGTCCTTGCTCCAACCGGGTTGCACCAGTTGCTGCAGTTCACCTGCAAATGCCACCAACTCATCGAGCAGTGCATCGATAAAGGCTTCGCGGCGCTGGCGGGTTGCCAAATTCGGCTCAGGCTCTGACGCCAAGAACTTTCGCAAGGCACGCACAGTGCGGCGCACCTCAGGCCGTGCGATAAACAGGCGATCAAACACGGAGACCGCATGCACCGGCAAACGTACAGCACTGGGCGTCCACGTCGGAGGCAGCGAAGCCAGCAGATAGTTCACCCCGCCGCGCTCGCTATTGAGCTGCGAGATATTCTGTGGCTTGGTTCCACCCATTTTTTGCGATGCTAGGCCCGGGTAGTCATGAAACACCCCGTCATGCGGCTTGCGCTCACGCCGCGCTACACGAGCTGCCTTGTTGGCATCGCCAAACCGGTGCTCTTGAATCTCGCCATACACCGCATGTGCCAGTGATGTGGCGTACAGCGGTGCCAGCAGTTCGTATTGCGCATCGTCAGCCGCGTCGTCGCCCGTCAGCCAATACAGCTGCTTGGCACGACCATGGCTGCTGGGGCCGCCTGTGCGTGGTGCTGTCAATGACACAAAGGCGTCGCGCAATGCTTTGGCTTGTACCGGGTCATCATGCAGGGCTTGCAATACGGCGGCGTCTTCAGCCAACAAAGCTGCCAGCAGGCTTTGCCCCGCCACTTGCAGCTTGAGGAACTTGTAGACATCCAGCGCTGCCGCATTACCCACCACATCGCCCGCAAAATCGGCGCCCAGTGCATGGCTACCCAGCTCTGCCAACACAGGCAGTTGCGCAGGTTCTACATACAAATTGTTGCCACGCGCGTCGGGGTGAATGGGCTTGAGCGAATGGGTGACGGCCTGGATTTGCTGCACGCGCCTAGCTGCGTCTTCGAGCCAAGCCGCAGGCTCATGTTGAGCCAACAACTCCTGCCGTTTAGGGTCATCATCCCCCAGCTTATCCAGCTTTGCTTGCAAGCGTTCGCGTATAAAAGCGTGCGCCGCTGCCTTGAAGCTGTCATATACCGGTACATCTTCGGCTATTGCCATTGCGGACTCCTCCTTTCCAAATTAGTTCTTAAAAATTCAACTCACTTTGTTAAAGCCCAATGCCACATGCCACCACCAACCTCGCTGACTTTCCGGCAGGCTGGCGGTGGCATAACGCTTGGCACAGCCTTGTAGCGACAGGCCCTGCGCTTGCGCCAAGCTGCGCAACTCTTCCAATAAATCCACTTGCACCCACGGCTGCACACTGTGCTGCGCGCTGGATTGCGGCGAGGCATCAAACACGGTGTGGTACATGGATTCATCCATGCACACATAGAGCTGCTCGCCACGCTTGTCGCCGTCAACCACGCGGTGCAGCAGCAGCTTTTCCTCATCGTCATCGGGTAGTAGCACCACATCTACACGCGGCATGGGGTCGTCACGAAAGCGCTGGTACTGGGGCAGCACACCTGTCAGCCACAGGCTTTCAGGTGAAGCTTCATCGGCCTCATACCAAGCCAAACAGGCATTGCGCTTCACAGCGGTGGTGATTGCGCTATCGGTTTCGCGCGGCAGCATGGTGTCGCGCATGCGAGCATGCTCCAAGTCCACCCAATTGCGGCTGGGGTTGAGCTTGCCTTTGGTGGAATCGATACGCTCAATGCGTGGCCGTGCATCAATCGGCCATTGCGGCTGCGCCCATTCATTGAGTTGACGTGACAGCAACTCTTGCAGACTGTGGGATTTGAAGTGGAAATGCTTTGCGGCATCGCTGCTTGTCTGTGCCAACTGCTCCATCTCAAACCCGGGTTTGCAATAGGCTGCACGGCCTGGGCGCTCCAGCGCACGCAAATTAGTGTCCAGCACTACCACATTGACCGTCTGGACTTCTGCTGTGCGATGCCGCCGCACACGGCCTGCAAGCTGGATCAACGAACGCATGGACGATGGCTCGACCACGGCCCAGTCGTAGTCATGATCTCGACCAACCTCTGTAACTGGAGAACCGAGCACAACAAAGAGCTGATCTTGCTCAGGATTCGCATCTATCAACGCCCGAATGTCAGGGCGCTGAAACACTGGGTCAGGCCCATCATCCGCACCGCGGCGGTTGAGCACGGTGTCCAGTTGCTGCTCTATGACCGAGCGCGCCAGCAGCGGAAACTGCGA
This sequence comes from Comamonas testosteroni, assembly GCF_003569915.1. Lineage (GTDB taxonomy): Bacteria > Pseudomonadota > Gammaproteobacteria > Burkholderiales > Burkholderiaceae_C > Comamonas > Comamonas testosteroni_D. The sequence continues at coordinate 105,434 of NZ_KZ984451.1, forward strand.
GTGATACACACACAAGTGCACACGCACACCCGGCTGTAGCGCACCCTGCGCGAACATGGCCTGGGCCACATCGAACAGTGGCGCAATATTGGCCATGCGGATCAGACCAAAGCTCACGCGTTTGCCACTGACAGGGTCAACGCTATGGTTTTGAGACTGCTGATGCAGGCGCAATGCGCTGCGCAGCATGAATTGAGCCAAAGCCTTGCGGCGCTCGGCCTCGCCCATTCCGACAGCAGCCCACTCCTTTGGCAAACCCACAATCCTCGCCAGCCGCCTTGGCGCAGCCTTGCTCAGTTGCGCCATGCGCTTTTGCACGAAGGATTGGTGGGCATCGGCAAATTGGCTAGCTTGGGCGCAATCGGCCGCCGATTGGTTGAACTCGTCCACCCACAGGCAGCAGATATTGAGCGGCTCATCAGGCCGCTCGCTGCGATGCCGCTGAAATACGGCACGCCCGGCGCGGTAAGCGCGAAACAACCCCTCCACCAAGGCCGGTGGCAAAGTGGCCGATGACAGCAGCACGCGGCTACCCAACAAGCCCGCCCAGTGCACCAGGCGGGTGAGTGCAGGCAGATCAGCCATATCAAAGTCGTCCGGCTCGTCCAGCACCAGATCGCCGGTGAGCAAACGCAGCATGGGCGCAATCTGACGGCCACCGCGCAGGCTTTCCGTAGCTGGCGTGAGGTGATCTACCGTGCAGACCAGCAGCGGAGCCGCAATCAAGCTACGCACCTGGGCATCGTCGGTCAGCCGCTCCAGCAGCGGGTGGCGGTCATTGCCTTCAAACAGCACCTGCCCGCCTTCGTCGAGCAAGGCTTGGCTGGATGCAGAGCCTGTGGCCTCGGCCTGTTGCTCCCAATATTCAAACAATGCACGACTCGCCGCACCGCCGACCTTGATGGCCAGTTGTTCGTCATTGAGCCCCAGATCATGCTGAAAGCTGCGCCCGGTCTGCAAAGTCAGGGTGCGCAAACCAATCGCAAAAGCACAGCGCAGGCCCAGCGCCGGATCGGCCAGCGCATTCATGATGCGCGCGTTGCCCAAGGTTTTGCCGCAGCCCGTAGACGCCATATTGACGATAAACGCACCTTGGTTGGCCGCGCGCTGCCGCACGCTGGTGGCCAGATCGGCCGCTTTGTCCTGCCATTGAAAGCGGGCGTTGCTGTTGCGCTTTTTCAGACCCTTGTGGTTTTGCAGCGCAGGCAGACTGCGCGCCAAAGTGGGCAGCGAATGCGTGATCAAGCTGGCATGGGCTTGCACGCCCAGCAAATGCTCATCCAGCGTTTGATTAAAAAACGGCGACTTGAGCCCGCCCTTTAAGCGCTGAGCGCTACTGTTTTTAAGAGTGTTGGCATACAGCGGATAAGCGTCATTGCGATACGGTTTGCGCCGCACTTCGTCTTCAATGCTGGAGTAATGGTGATCCGCCAGCATCAAGCACATGCGGCTGATGTGCATGGCAAACGGATCGTGCAAAGCAGGCATCCGCTGGCACTGCGAGGCCAGCTGCAACAGCTTGCGTGCATAACGGGCAGCCTGTTTACGCCAAGGCAGCTGGCTCACAGGCAAACCATGCGGAAACTTCCAGTAGGACTTTTTGTGCGCTTCGCTCACCACCTCGCGCGGTTCGTTCCAGTCTGCATTGATGCGATCCAGTAATCCATCCAGCAAGCGCGCAGGAACATCGGACGGGCGTGAACCAAAGCGCTTAAAGATGCGCGCATCTTCATCCAAATCATCGGCATGCTGCTGATCCACCCGGTTGGGCAGACAGGGCAAGCGATGGTGTGTGAGCACCAACCAGGCCACAGCCTGCGCCAGCGGTGGCAAGCAGACAAAGGGGTTGGCCACATCTTTTTGGGCAGCGCTCCAAGCCGCATCGTCTAAGCCATCGCAGAGCAAGCGGCCGCCAGATCTATCCAGCCACAAAGATTCAAACGCCTTGCTATCGGCGGCCTCATCAGCGCAATCTGCCAAGCGCTGTAACCAGCCCACATCACTATCTTTGCCCACAAAGGCCTGAAACAGTCGCACCGACACCCATTCATGCCGGTAGTGATTGCGCTCACGCAGATTGGGATTGCGCAGCCGCTCTTGAAATGCCTGCGTGGCTTTGCCCAAGTCATGCAGCAGAGCGGCCAGCGCCGCCAGGGCCGTGATCAATGGCAAGTGGTGCCAGGTGTTTTCATCCTCAGCGCGCAACACATTGCTGGCCGTGGTGTTGGTAGGCACAGCACCTTCGGCATTGAACTGGCGACCATCGCCCACCACCCACAACAACTCGCTGTGGTCTCGCCCTCGAATCCAATGGCAAGCAACGGCGGTGTTTTTGCGGGCAGTCTGGCGCAGCAGTTTGCGTACCGTATCCAGCCCAGCTTGGGTGATTGGCGTTTGCCAGGTGCGCTCGCCACGCCGCTCGGCAAACTGGTCGAGGATGCGGCGCGTTTCAGTCAACGCTCGCTTGCTGCATTGGGAGACAAACAGCACATTCATGCTAGCTCCGCCTTGCCTACACTGGTCTGCAGCTCCAACCGCGCTGTGTCCGTAGCGATGGCTTTGAGGCTGTCGATGATGAAGTCCAGCGACTCGCTGCGCGTGAGCGCTTCTATGCAGTTGCGGCGAAACGCTTGCTCATCGTCGCCACGCATGGCAGACAAAAATGCCTGCGGTAGGATGGCCGCGTCTTTGACCAAATCCGCGGCATCAAACACCAGCCCGCCGCGCCGTGTCTTGCCATGCAACACGGCCAAGCCATGCGGCAAGCCCAGTACCCAGGTGGCAGTCGCACCGAGGCCATAGCCCAGGTAGTTACCATGATCCAGAAAACGATTGGCAGAGTCCGTACCTGTACCGCGCTTGGCGCGCGTGAAATCGCCGTAGCCCGTGGCATCCACCGCCAGTTTGAAAAGCGCTTTGGTCAGTCGCGCTTCATCGGTGAGCAAGGCCGTGACATCGGGGGCATTGACCACCAGCGGTTTGAATTGGTTGACCAATGCCTGCAGCCGCGCCACATTGACATCGAAACCCGCTTCACGCAAGGCTCGGGTGTTCCACTCTTTGAGCAATCTGTCCAAGCGCAGGCTTTGCAGTTGCTTGGCTGCGGCCAAACGCAAGTCGTCGTCAAACCAGAACTTCACCCAGGCTTGCAGATATTCGGTGGGCCGGTATTCGCTTTGCGGCGTGAGCCAAGCGACTTCGACATCAACCTCGTTGGCGCTGAACAGCGGCGTGCCGCCGCCACCGCAAAAGCCCACCAATACCCCCGCCTTTGCCAGCTCGCGCATGGCGGCCTGGGTGATGGAGGTGCCTGTGCCCAGCAAGATGCTGGTGGTGTTGGCTATGGGAATATTCCAATACAGGCTGCGCTTGCCTGCATCGGTCACATATTCCACGCGGCCGCCGTTGACGAGGACACGGCAGTGCTCTAAATAGTAGATATTGGCACGTGCCGAGTGCAGTATTGTCTTGAGATCCTGAGATTTGATTTCTTGCACATAACCTCCACCCGAGGTTGTAACAAAAAACCACTACTAATCAAAACATTCTTTTCTCGTTCTATTTATTTGCATCAACCCTGCAAATAATCGAAGCCATTCCTATTGATTAAAAACGGGAAAATCAAAAGTAGCTGCGCACCGACTTGCCGTTTCCCGAGCGGACACTGCGCAACCCAGGCCTTGTCAGCAAAATCTCCTTGCGTGGCCCTTCCAGCCGCTGCAGGACAATCGCACCATCATCATGCAGGTAGATACGGATGATCTGAAAGTCCTCAATATCCCAATAAGCAACCTTGGTGCCTATGCCCTTCCAGCCTCGCTCCTCGGTAAATTCCGCCCCACGCAGCCGGTGCAGAAATCGCTCGGGAACACCCAGCGAAAGATTTGCCTCAATCCATTCGCTAATCACAAGATTGAAAGCGGTCTGTTGATTGGAACAAGGCGGCGCACTTTCCATACGCTCCAGCCAAGCCCTCAAGCGAACATCAAAGGAATGAATCATGGTCTTCAACACGGTTAGGCCTTGACCTCGACAATTTGACCCATTCTAGACAGGCAGCCCTCGAACGCACATTCACTCATGCTTGATACTATTAGCAACTGTGAGGAATAGGACACAGCAATGCCATGTCGATATTCCCTCCCCCCTCGCAGCAGTTGAACTTCATGGCGCATGCGGGCAATTTCTTCGTCGCGCTATCGTTTGTCACTACGCAAATTGCGTCATCTCCGCCCTATCACGCCCTTCGGTCCTCAGCACGGCATCATAGGCGACAGAAATACGCACACTGAGCTGTTGTGCTCCGTTGAACGAAAATTGACACTTATCATGAAAATTGCCACCTGCAATTTTTTGCGCGATCTCACAGCGGTTTTCATAGCCTCACCAAAATCCAAATAACCCTTTGATTTAAAAAGAAAATTGACTTCTTAGAGATCAATTCAAATCGCCACAGCGCATCCCCTGTGGGTAGCTAGATGGGTAGCCGGTTGGGTAGCTAGAGAGGTGGTCAAATCGCGTGAGTTTTGCATAGGGGGAACATGCCCAAACTCACCAACTTGCTGACAGATAGGCAGCTCAAAAACTGGATATCAAAGGAAGAGGAAATCGCCAAATCTGATGGTGATGGCCTCACCTTCACACTCTCCAAAGCAGGTACCGCATCTTGGGTCTTGCGCTACCGCCTTCACGGTCGGCGCAAAGAAGTCACCCTTGGCAACTACCCTGACATCAGCCTCAGCAACGCACGTGAAAAAGCACGTGCCTTGCGTGCTGCAGTTGATGGCAATGAAGATGTTGCCGCTCAAAAGCAAGTCACACGCAGCCGTGCTATCGCGGCGTGGACAGTACGCGACCTTGTCAAAGACTATCGTGAAAAGCGCTTACGTCTCGACAGCTTTGCAAAGGTGACGGTTCAGTATCGCAACTACGACTTTGACCAAGTCATTCTTCCGCGGCTGGGCTCATGGCAAGTAGAAAAAGTCACTCCCATCGACATCGTTTCCATGTTGAAGGACTGCCAGCGTACATGGACGATCACCAAACGGATTTTGACCACAGCCTCCCAGCTGTTTGACCATGCGTGTGGGCTGACGTTGATTCCCACAAACCCATGTTTCGGCATTAAGTTGGCTGCACTCATGGGGCCGCGCCCACCCGTACGCCGTCGCATCATGCTGGATGAAGCGGAGCTGCGCACCTTGTTGCCCACCATTGACTTGATAGGTCGTCAAAACGGCTTGGCCTTCCGAATTCTGTTGGCCACGTGTGTGCGTGGGGTTGAGCTGGTCAAGGCCAAGAAGGAGCACCTTTACCTTGATCGTGGTGTGTGGTGGATTCCTGATGATGCGGTCAAAACTCGCAATGGCTTTCTCGTTCCGCTGGTGCCAGCCGTGATTGAGTGGTTTCGTGAGCTTCTGCTGTTTGCCGATGGCTCAGAGTACCTGCTGCCAGCACGTCGCCAGGACCGTCTTCTCGCGCTTGGCGACACCCATGTCGGCACAACAACGCTTTGGGCTGCCATCACTCGTGCCTTTGAGCGCGGTGACATCGACATTCGCCGCTTTACGCCGCATGACACGCGCAGTACAGCCAAGGGGCACATGCGCAATATGGGTGTGTCTCGCGAGATTTCCGAAATCGCGCTGAACCACACGCTCAAGGGCATGGAAGCCATCTATGACGTGCGTGAGGAAATCCCTGAGCGCCGCGAGGCCCTGAAAAAATGGGCTGACTTTTTGATTGCCTGCGAAGCAGGCTCCCCTTCCCCACACCAAGTTGTGGTTCCATTTCGACGTACTGCCTGAGCAAGTCGTGCCTCATACCAAGGAGGCCGCCTCCATTCACATGCAGTACTGCTAGCTCCCTTTAGGCATGCATTCGCTGAGCAATGGCGGCGGAATCACCTAACAAGATGAGCTCCCCAAAAAAGTAAGCACAAACATCCATCTGAAAGTCTGCAGACTATTTAGCCGCGCTTTCAGTTTCGGCTCACCTATCAGTCATCAAAAATAGGTAAAAAATAAAAATATAACTGACCTACTAGGTCAGTTTTTTATTGAAATCACCTCTTTTTCTACCGATGAATTTCAACAAGAATTGCGGCTATCAACCAACGCATTGTTTGTTTATCGCCATGCAAAAACCTACGCATAACAAAACCACCATGTATCAACCTCACTTTCAAACTGCAAACACCGAAAAAATGCATACATCCAAAGTTGACCCTGTTCTGGCCCAATTCGACCGCCTTCCAGATTCAGCGCATATTCGCCTTCACACAGTGACTAAGCTTTTTGGAGTTTCCAAACCAACTATTTACCGTTGGGTTCGTGAGCAAAAATTTCCCGCCCCAAAGCATTTCAGCAATCGCGTTTCCTCTTGGAATGTCGGTGAACTTCGTGCTGCACTTGGAGTTTCCTCTTCGATCCAACGCTAATCATGCTCCCCAAAGTGCCTCTTTATATTGATGCACACCTATCCTAAATACTGCTGGATGCAGTAACCCCCTCCCACATTGACCATGATCACTACTCCAGGTGAGCCGCCGGTGTGGGGAAAGGAAATTTATGAATCAGATTACACCACATACAAAAGATCATGAACATGAAATATCCAGTAATGTTCTCTCTAACATTTTTCAACCAATCGGAATTCATACAAATCAATTAGATGAGCAATTTTTAATAATTGAGCGCAAAAAATCAATCGAAGAAAAACCTATCATTATTCCAACCACGCTTCTAGCTCATGGTAGAGATAATGTATTAAGCGAGCATCTTGTAAAGAATGGGGTTACCGAAATTCTTTATTTCAAAATTGCAGAAGTAAAAAAATCTCTTATTCATTTTTTTAATATCTGCAAAATTTCCAAAACCATAATTATTGAAAAAGAGGGATTCCATCAATTTAAAACATCACATGGGGATTTCCGTCTATTTGTGAAAAATGGGAAGATCCACTTCGCCGACAAAATTCCAAATGAATACCAAATCAAATTAATTGGAGATGCAACAAAAAAATTTAAATCAAAGGATACTCTTGAATCTTTCAATAAAAAATTCACACCAATTTTAAAAACATCTCCACGTTTGCTTATTGCATTGATTTTTTCACTTGCGGCATATTTTTACAAATCATTTGGCATTTCACCTCTTTCTTTGATTTTAGTCGGCCCCACATCTATTGGTAAATCCGTTATTCAAAATTTTGTTGGAAATATTGTAAAAGGTGATGCTCAAGTAACGCCCGTCAATGCAACGAAAACAGGAATACATGATTATTGCTCTGAGCAAGGAACTTACTGTGTATATCTTGAAGATGCTCAAGGGAAAGATGCAGTAGAGCCAATAATTAACCTCATCATGGATGTGGGGAATCAAGCCAAGAGAATGCGCAGCAAGCGAGGATCTTTCAATTCCATCCCCGCAAAAAATATGGAATGCACGCTTCTTATTTCAGCAGAGAAAGATTTAATAGAAACAGCATTTGAATACAAATTCAATTTATATAACGGTGTTCTATCTCGAATTTTCTCAATTCACCCAGGAAAATATGGGATGTTTGACGATTTATGTGGATTTTCAAAAAGTTCTGATCTTGTAGATTTCATTAAAGATAACGGGAACAAATTTTCATCAATTCTTGGTGATGCTGTTATTTCATCCGTAGCTAAAAATTTAGAAAACAAAAAAGAACGTTTTAACTCCATTAAAAAAACAATCAAATCAAAAATCATCAAAGCATCAAAAATTTCTGATGATCTGAGTGGTCAAGACGATCGAATCTTAAACGGATTGGTATTTTGCGCATTTGTTGGACGCATGGCAATCAGTTATAAGCACTTAAATTTAAGAAAAGAAGATATTGACAATGCTATAGGGAATTTATTTAAAGAGCATTTAACACGAAAAACAAAAAATTCAATAGACCCTCAAGAAAAAGAAAAATTAATTATAAAAATCATTCGCAACTCAATTAAAAACAACATGAGTAAAATTCTACCATTTAAAAAGTATCATCTTCTCCAAAAAAACAACGTTATTGGGCTGCACTTAAAAGATGATTTTAATGATCTTTACCTGATAAAGCCTGAGAAATTTAAAGAATTAATTGGTGGCCATTGGAATAATCAAGCCTTTAAACAACTTTCTGAAAAAGGTCTAATCATAAGCAGCAAAGACCGTGGGCATCAGTATCAGAAACGACTTCCCAATGATGAACGCGCTAGTTTCATTGCCATCTCAGCCAGCATCTTGGATGATTGAATAGTCCTCAACGCCTTACTGCGTGCGGTGTCACAACAAAAACTTGTGACACCCACTACACCCATCAGTCAATGCTTAAGCCTTACAAGCTGTAATACCCTGCATTTATACCTTTTCCCGTAACTGGATATATGTAAAGCTTCAATACAAGCATATCAATCACGCTATATCAGCTTTCATCCTGTGGATCATCGCTGATAGCAGCCATAAAACTAATGAAGATGAAATTATCTCTTATCGACACTCTAAAGTTTTCAGGTGAAATCAATCATGGAAAATGGATAAAAGAACAAGCTCAGCTATATGCTGAAGGCGTTATCAATCCGATTACAAAAGCATGCAGTAGCGCTTATCACAATAAAAAGTTCAAAGTCCCAGGCGCCTATGGATCAGCAGCTACTGTTTGGTCAAAACGGCAAGGCAGTATTCTATTGATCGAATGCAGTGCAGCAAAGTTTTTAACCGGACACAATGTTTTTGGTGATGATGATTTACCCCGTTTGGTCACTGCAATTTTTAAAGCTGTATGCCGCCATCTAGGCATCAAACCTACTTCAAATGAAAAATCAGCCATCAAAAATGGGAATGTTCGCTTATATAGGCTTGACCTAGCCACACATATTAAGTTGCCAACACATATTGCTGTTTGCGACTTTATTCAGGCACTAAAAACACAATTGGTTTTTACTCGACGCTCCTTTAGTACATATGCAGATCAAAGCATCTATATTGATCAAGGTAGTGATATGAAAAGCACAAAATTTTACGACAAATGGGAAGAGTTATTGTTTCATAAACTTCCAAACTCTTTACCAGATAAAGAATTTATAAAAAACCATGCAAAAAACATGCTTCGTATTGAAATGACATTTCGTAATCGATTTTTAAAGGATAGCGGTATGTCCATCGTTAGTGATTTCAATATAAAGCAAGCACAAAATATTATCAAAGATGAAATATTTAGCCTCAATCTCACAGACCAATCTCTATTACAAGGAAATCATAAGTACAAATTGGGAGGACTTAAAAATTGCCTTTTAGCCCTGCACTCGTCCGGATTTAATCTCAAAAAATTATTCAATGAAAGACAAATCAAAGAACATTCTAAAGAAATTTTCAAAAAAACTGGAATTAATATTCTCACCCCATCTTCAGCCATTAAATTCTCTATGATTCCTGTCAAAAAATACTTAGCAAAGTTGGATTTTTAACAGCACGCAAAAATAAAGTTTTGAAGTTTATTTATTAGCCTCAACACTTTCTAATACTTTCTTCAATTTTTTATTATATTTCTTGTTTTCAACAATTCTATTCACAAGATTTATTTCTTCTTTTTTCTCTATTACTTTTCTATACTCCATCGGTTTACCTATTGAAGCTTTCATCATCTTATAATATTTACTTATTATTTCATTGTTATCCAGTGGTATACCTGCATCATCTTTCACTCCATCAGGAAAAACATCTATAGCTATTTCAGCCCACCCTCTCCCGGCCTCTCTATCATCAATTATTTTCAAATGCCTCAAATAATTTTTACTCCACATTTTTTTCTTAGGCTTTGAAGCACTGTAATTTTTATTTACAGAGGCCGAGCCCCCATATTTTTCCAATATTTCATCTCTATAATAATTAAGCTCTTTACGCGCTTGGTCTAATTGAGCCTCCAACTCAGAAATACCTCCAAGTGTTTGATCAACATTGAATAGAATTAGAAGCTGACCTTTTTTTATTTTTACGACAACATCTTCCTCGAAAGTTTTTTTTGAATCATTTTGCCAACTTTCTATAGAGCGCATCAGAAAAACTGGGCTTGGTCGACTCACATCAGAGTAATACTTAAATTTTTCTAATCCGTATTTTTTTGCTATTTCCTCCTCTTTTTCTTTTCGATCAAAACTATTCAATGAATCCAGAGACTTGCAATCATTTATAAATTCTTTATTTCTTCTCAGAAATTCCCATGCCCAACGATGGCTACCCCATGTCTTATAATTTGGATAATCTTTCTCCCAGGGAAGAATTTTCTCTGATATTTCTTTTTTATCTCCAGCCATAACATTCTTAACTTCTAAACAAATCTTCTGCCATGTTGTCCAATTTTTCTTTTACCTTCCGCCAATTTGGCATATGCCGATTGAGCAATCGGTAAAAATGTGGACTATGGTTGTGGTACCGAAGGTGGCACAGCTCATGAAGCAATACATAGTCGATACATTCACGTGGTGCTTTGACAAGCAATGGATTCAACGTGATACGGCCTGCAGGGGAACAACTACCCCATTGAACCGTCATGCGTTGCAAGCGCGTCGGGGGCAACTTTTGTACCCAGCGTAATGGTTCTGCGACAGCCACAAGGCGATCTGCAAAGAGCTCACGAGCACGTTGCCGGTACCACGCATCAAGTGCTGACTTGACCGTAATGGCCGAGTACTTCGGCACCGTGACCGTAATGAATGCCCCCCTCATGCGGGCCTGTACGGCCATACTAGGGTCGATGACGACTTTCAATCGATAGCGTCGGCCCAGGTAGTGAAGAGATTCACCGCTTACGTATTCACGAGGCAAAACGTGAGCCAATCTCTTTTTGGCTGCATTGACGTGCTGACTAATCCAACGTGCGCGCTTTTTCACAGCACTCACGACATCAGTCACTGCCGCACCATCTGGAGCATCAACCAACACCCGTCCATCCGGTTCCACATGGATAGCGATACTTCGCACCGTTCGTGAGGGCTGCTGGCGAAGCGTGAACGCGATGAGTTCATCGCCGTATGTGAAATGCAGCTCTGAGACCTGTTCAATGGGCTGCATTTCAGCTCCGGCTCAATCCCAAGCGAGTGATCTGCACCACCTGCTCAACGACCTGCTTCGCGTTATCCAAGCCAAGTGAACCAAACAACAAGGGGAGCAAGCCCTTGCGAATTGCGGCTTCAATGTTTTGTGGGTTGAGTGAGTTCTCAGCCACCGCATCACGCACGATGCTGTCCATCGATAGCGACTGCTGAACTAAATGGCTTACATCCTCGTCACCGAGTGCTGCAAAACCTTCATCCCCCAGAACCAAGCGCATCGCCCCAAAGTAAGCTTTGGCATGCGGCTTGTCGGCCAATGCATCAGGTACACCAGGCGTTACCCGTGACTCTAACTGCTGCTCAAATGCTTTAAACAGTGCGTACTGCTTCAACGGGTGGTCAAACATGGCTTCAGCTTCAGCGATTGCTTGCCGCAATAGCTCGCCAAACACTTTTTGCGCATACGGGTCTTCAGCTAGCCCTTGCTCAATCGTCTTACGCAAGCGCGTACGAATCATGTCCGTTTCGTTGCGCGTTTTCTCTTCGGACCACTCCTCGGGTTCATCGGCCTTTCCCAACTGATGCACCAAGTACACGCCATCAGGTTCACGCACTTCGGTGCCAATGACTTGCTTGTCTACCAGCTTGCGAATTTGCTCTTCATAGATGCTGTAGTCCACCGTCTCCATGGCATCACGTCGAGCGGTTTGCCGCAGCTCAGTGAAAAATCGCAGGTCAGCCTTGTACTGGGCAATCAGCTTTTCCGAGAAGCTTTTGTCTTCAAAAAAACTGCGTGACGACAGTGCTGTCTGCAAGCACAGGCCAAAAGCAGTCAATGCTTCATAGAAGTCTTCACGCAACTTTTGACGCTCGTCGTACTCCTCGCCATCAGCACTTTTTACATACTTGGGTGTTAGCAGTTGCCTGTATTGCTCACGATCCAGCTTGTTATTCACGGAAGCAAAGAACGACCACAGCTTGTCGTGCAAGGACGGCAGACGCTTGTACTCAGTACTAAATTGCTGGTACAGCCCCTCAAGATCGCTGGCATCAAAGCCACCCAAGGTCTTGCTTTCCAGGTCTTGGTAAGCACGAATGGCTGTGTCCAACTCCTTCAAGATGCCACGGTAATCCACCAAAACGCCGTAGCGTTTTGCATCGTGCAGACGGTTCACACGGGCTACTGCCTGGATCAGGTTATGCCCTTTTAAAGGCTTGTCGATGTAGAGCACCGTGTTGCGTGGCTCATCAAAGCCTGTCAGCAACTTATCCACCACGATCAACAAGTCCGGCGCACCATCTGAACCAAAGTCGCTGACCATCTGCTTTTCGTATATCTCAGGATCATTGCCATGCACGGCCATGGTCTGCTTCCACCACTTTTGCACCTCTGGCAAGGTGTCTTCATCCACCTCAGAATTACCTTCGCGCGTGTCGGGTGCAGAGATGATCACCGCGCTGGTAACCAGCCCGGTTTCGTCCAACGCCTTCTTGTAGCGAATCGCGTCCAACTTGCTGTCCGTGGCCACCTGTCCCTTCAAGCCTAAACCTAGCTTTTTGACGTTTTCGTTGAAGTGGGTCGCAATGTCCCAGGCAATCAGCTCAATGCGATTGGCAGCACCGTAAATAGAGCCTTTCTTGGCAAATTTCCTCTTCAAATCGGTACGTTGGGCATCACTCAAGTTGCTGGTGATTTTTTCAAACCAGCGGTTGACCGCCTCCTCGTTGATGTCCAACTCAGGCACACGCTCTTCGTACAGCAGTGGCGCAACCGTCTCATCTTCCACCGCACGCTGCATGGTGTAGGCATGCACGATGGGGCCAAACTTGTTGGCCGTCTTCTCATCCTTCAGCAATGGCGTGCCAGTGAACGCGATGTACGAAGCTTTGGGCAACGCCTTTTTCATACGTTCATGCGTTTCACCCCCGTGGCTGCGATGCCCCTCATCGACCAGAACAATGAGATTAGGCGAATCGTTGTGGCATTCCGGCAGTTTGGATGCCGAATTGAACTTGTGTACCAGCGTGAAGGTAATGCGCTCCGTGCCAGTACCAATACGCTTCGCCAAGTCGCGCCCAGAAAGACTGCGGCTTTTTTCACCCTCTTTTTGCGTGGCGATACTGGAGCCAAAGGCGCCACCGGTCATGAAGTTACGGGCAAGCTGGGTTTCCAGGTCAATGCGGTCGGTCACCACCACTATGCGGCATTCCTTCAAGGCATCCACCAGCAGTAGCGCCTTGGTCAGGAACACCATAGTGAAGCTTTTGCCCGACCCCGTGGTGTGCCACACCACGCCACCCTCGCGGCCACCGCCTTGTGATTCGGGCTTCTTCTGGCTGATGCGTGCCAGCAGCGCACGGATGCCAAAGAACTGCTGGTAGCGGGCCACGATCTTGCCCACCTTGCGGTCGAACAGGACATAGCCGCGCAGGAATTCAAGCAACCGCGCAGGCGTGAGCAAGCTCACCAACAACCGGTCTTGTTCCGTGGCCTGCATGGGCGCACTCCACAGCGCATCAAAGTAAGCAGCCAAAGCAACAGGCTTGCCCTCAAACAAGGCTGCACGTACCCCTGGCTTTAGTGCTGCATTCTTCTGAGCTTGCAAGTGCTCGTCGTCAAACTCTTCTTCACGCCATTTGGCCCAAAACTTGGCCGCTGTATGCGTGGTTCCATAACGCCCTTCGGTCTGACTGATAGACAGCAGCAGTTGGGCATAGGCAAACAGATTGGGAATTTCATCAGGCCGTTGATTGCGCAGATGCTGGCTAATGCCCTCGTTCACCATGGCCTTGGCCGGGTGGCTACCGCCGCCTGCCTCGGGCCGCTTGGCCTCCATCACCACTAAGGGAATACCGTTCACATAGCACACCATATCTGGCGTGCGGTAGTGCGTGCCTTGTGCGGACAGCACCTCCAACTCCTCGGTCACATCCCAGCGATTGGCTGCAGCGTTATCCCAGTCGATCACATGGATCGTAGGCTGGTGCTTCTTGCCGTCTGGCATGAACTCCGTCACAGTAATACCCAGTGCCAGCTTGCCGTACAAGCGCTCATTGGCAGGCAGCAGTCCTTCCGCCAAGCTCAGTGCAGACAACTCCCGCACGATCTGGTCGATACCACTGGGCGACAGCGGGTACCACGTGCCCTTGTATTCGTAGCGACGGGTTTGCAATACCTCGATGAGTCGAGGCTTGAGCAGAACCTCACGAGTGTTGCCGCGCAAGGTCAAAGCCTGCGATGTTGTTAGGAAATTCCAGCCCAAATTGCACAGCATATGCAGCGCAGGCAACTGAGCACTGTACTGCTCACGGGAGTTGGGAGTGATGTTCATGCCAGTTCTTCCGCCTCAACTTCAGGCAGCTTGACGCGACGTTTACCCGTCAGAAGTTGGGACATAAGGGCTGACTTCTCTTCGCGCAGAAGATCCAATTGAGCCTGAAGCAGATCCACTTCTTCACTAGCTCTAGCCAGCACATTCGCAATGGCCCGCTGCTCATCTTTTGGAGGCAGTGGAATCTTGAGGTTGCGAAAGTCTTTCCAGCGCAGACTTCCTCTGCGATCGACAGAAGCATTGGTCGCTGATGCGAATATCTGACGATAGTGTTCCGTCTTCAGGAGGGCAAACAGGTAAGCGTCATCAACATCGTCATCGGCTCTGAAAACGGTGTACATCGGACTTACCAAGCCAAAGTCATACAAATTCTGGTACCCGATGGAGCCTTCGTCGATGTGATTCGTTGCATATACAAAGCAACCTCGTGGCACCACCTTGTAGGTGGAAGTGTCTGCGCTGAATACCTGCTTATTGAAGTACGCCAAGGAGTCCACGAGTCCTTTGTGTTTGGTACAAGATAGAACCGGATGAGGCTCTCCATCCCCCTGCTTTTTACTCACCTCGGCAGCCACTTCTCCTATGCGGCGATATGCCCATTCGACGGGCAAATCTCCGTATGGAGTCTTTTGCTTGCGGCCAGTAGTCGGAAAATTTGCTAGACACACCTTGCCAGTCAGAATTTGCTGGGATAACAGCAATCTCTGCTGCATGCTTGCTTCCACCAATTGCTCCAACGTGGCGATGGCTTGATCCCAAGTAAAGAGGATCTGGGCAATGCGACTCTGCTCAGCAAGCGGAGGAACGGGAACGGACAACGACAGCAATTGATCCTTTCCAATATTTTTCATGCTTCCGCTTGTCCCGGTTGCTAGCTTAGACAGCGTGCTGCGGGTCGAATTTGCAGCCAACCAATACGACAACCAACGCATATGAGTAGGGTGCTCAGCATGCGGCTGTAATTGCCACAACTTGTCTGGAAGAAATAGCTGGGGTAAATCCTCTGCAACGTAAGCACTAGCACCGACCAATGATTCAGTGTTACTTCTGCTGACTAAAATTCGATCAGCCTCTGGGTGGACAGAAGCCCTTTGTAGCTCCTCCGCCCGAATGACCTTGTTTTCCTCTGGTCGAAAAATGCCTGAAGTAACTGAGCTGATTTTCAAGACCCCAAATTCTCCTGGCCTTGCGGGCTGATCTTCACCATTGACGCTCACCCCAGCATCTGCCCTATCGATCAAATCACGCAGCTTTTTAGTTTCCCAACCTTTAGGCAGCATTACGGCCTCCCTTCTTCGTCAACTGCTTGGATACCTTGCTCAACTCGGTCAGAGCACCTTTATCTGCTGATCCCGTACCTAGCATGCGCATAGCATATGCCTCGCCATCAGCCTCCAACATAGTGCGCCGCTGTGCCGCAAACTGCTCATATTCCCTTTGCGCATGTGCCACGGCTTGCTTGTGCGACACCTTGCCTGCGCCGACCAGCACTTGGCGATCATTGAAGCTCAGAAAAGCATCAAGCTTCTCGGCCCAGTCCTTCAAAAAGACTTCTTTACGGCGTGTAGCCTGGTCTTCAGCAAAGTCCAGCCACATGGTGACAATGCGGTTGAGCTCAGTGATTTCGCTTTCACTCAGATAGTTCTTGGCTACGCTGACATCAGCCTTTTGCACCTGGCCCTTGCGCGTGGTGGTTAGGCCCATATTGGGCTGGGTATGGTCAGCGCGTGTGCGAATGATTTCTGCCGCCGTTTGCCCAGAGACTGCAAAGTGCAGCTTGTTCTGAATGATGCGGAAGAACTGCGTGGTTTCTGGCAAGGTAGGCACGTAGTCAGCTGCCAAGGCGAAGATTTCACGCACCCGCAGGTACATGCGGCGCTCGCTGGCACGAATGTCGCGAATACGCTCCAGCAACTCACCGAAGCGGTCGGGCACGGCCGAGTCCCCCACGGGTGGGTTCTTCAAGCGCTCGTCGTCCAGCGTAAAACCTTTGACCAGGTATTCGCTCAAGCGCTCTGTCGCCCAGCGGCGGAACTGCGTGCCACGAGGTGAACGCACCCGGTAGCCCACGGCCAGGATGGCTTCCAGACTGTAGTGGTCAATTTGACGGTTGACCTGCCGGGCCCCTTCCTGGCGAACTATTCGGAATTTCCTAATAGTTGCCTCTTCTTGGATTTCTCCATCAGCAAAGAGTGTCTTCAGGTGCTCATTGATGGTAGGAACTGAGACTTGAAACAGATCAGCCATCAAGGCTTGGGAAAGCCAAAGAGAGTCATCCACAAAGCGGCATTCAACGCGTGTGCGGCCATCCTCTGTTTCATACAACAGGAACTCGGCCCCTGGAGTGGGCGTGGTGTCACTCATAGCCCAACTCCTTCAAGTACACAGCCATTTGCTCTTCCAAGCGGGCCAGCTCAGCCTTGAGCTCTTCACGCTCTTTGCGCACAGCCATCAGGTCGATCTCTGCCTCTTCCTCGAAAGTGTCCACATAGCGTGGAATATTGAGGTTGAAGTCGTTCTCAGCGATCTCAGCCAACGTTGCCAGGTGCGCGTATTTATCCACACTTTGGCGCTGGGCCACCGTACCCAGAATGCGCTGCAAGTCATCCTCATGCAGCATGTTCTGATTTTTGCCGGGCTCGTAATCACGGCTGGCATCGATGAACAGCACCTTGTCATCAACCTTGTTCTTGCGAAACACCAGCACTGCAGCAGGAATGCCGGTGCCGTAGAACAGCTTCTCAGGCAGGCCGATCACTACGTCGAGCAGATTTTCCTCAAGCAACTTCTGACGAATACGCCCTTCAGCAGCACCGCGAAACAACACACCATGCGGCACAACTACAGCCATGCGGCCTGTACCGGGCTTCATGGTTTCGATCATGTGAAGAATGAAGGCGTAGTCACCCTTGGTGCGCGGCGGTGTGCCACGGCGAAAGCGGCTGAACTTATCAGCATCAGCGCCCTCATGGCCCCATTTTTCAAGACTGAAAGGCGGGTTGGCGACAACGATATCGAAGTGCTTGAGGCTGGAATCGCTATCGAGCAACTTGGGGTTGCGAATGGTGTCACCCCATTCAATGCGGTGGTTGTCTTCCCCATGCAGGAACATGTTCATCTTCGCCAACGCCCATGTGCTGCCAATGGCCTCTTGGCCATAGAGCGCGTACTTGCGCGAGCCAAATTTTTCACGCACCAGTCGGCCACACTTCATCAACAGTGAGCCTGAACCACAAGTAGGGTCACAGATCTCATCGCCTTCCTGTGGAGCCATCAACCGCGCCATGAGGGTAGAAACTTCAGGCGG
This sequence comes from Comamonas testosteroni, assembly GCF_003569915.1. Classification (GTDB taxonomy): domain Bacteria; phylum Pseudomonadota; class Gammaproteobacteria; order Burkholderiales; family Burkholderiaceae_C; genus Comamonas; species Comamonas testosteroni_D. The sequence goes on from NZ_KZ984451.1 coordinate 123,135, forward strand.
GGTATAGAACTCCCCAGCTTTCTTGCCGCTGGTGGATGCAAAGTTCTTGATGAGGAATTCGTAGGCGTTGCCAATCACATCAAGCTGCCCCACACGGCTGGGACGCAAATCCAACGCGGGCTTGGCAAAGTCCTCCAACAAGTGACGGAGGATGTCATTCTTTTGCTGCTCTTCCCCCAACTTGTTGGAGTTGAAACTGATGTCTTGGAACACATCGCGCAGCTTGGTGATGTTGGCCTCTTCAATGGCATGCAATGCTTTGTCGATACGTTCGCCATTGCCGGGGCTATGACGCAAGCTATGCAAAGCGTAGAAGCTGGCACTGGCAGGTAGCACAAAACGCTCGTTCTTGAGCATTTCTACGATCAGCTCCGGGTGGTCACCGTACTGTTTCTTGTATGCGTCGTAGTGGTCTTGCCAAACATCCGACACGTACTTGAGGAACAGCATTGTCAGGACATAGTCCTTGTAGATGCTGGGATCAACAGTGCCACGAAAGGTGTCGCACGCCGCCCAAACAGCGGCGTTGATCTCATCTTGGTTCACAGCGGTAGTGACTGCAGTGTTGTCGTTCATGGTGGCTATTCCTTGTTTGTTCAGTTGAACGCCTGTGCTGAGTGCACCAGGTCTTCCGCGAGCGCATGAAGCTGCAGCTCACGGTTGTGAATTAGTTGCTGGAGGGTGTGACGCTCTTGGCGCGCAAGTTTTGCCAGCCCAACAATGTGCTGTTGGTCTGCCAGCGATGGCACAGAAAGCGTGAGCAATTCCAGTACGGGGCGGCGAATGCTGAGCTGACTACTGCCTTCAGCCGCTTGCTGCAACTGGCGTTGAAATGGCGGCTGATTGATCTGCCACGCAAGAAATTCAGGCAGTAGCAGCGCATGAGGCGCAACTTGGAGATGAAAAAAGTGAGGGCTACAAACCGCAGGGCTGGGCGGTTCATCGATGCAAACGGCGTAGAAGCTCACGCCCTTGGAAACGAACAGGACGTCACCTGCTTTAAGCCAATCGGGTTGCTTTCGGCCAGCAAGAGAGGTGCGTATGACGCCATTCCAGCTTACGCCGACGTCTGCATCTACATCTCGCATCTGTACCGCCAGCACATCGCCAGCAGAAGACTCATCAATGGAGCCCCGGAACGGGTAGCCACTCCTTACGAAGGTCAGTGCCCCGATAGTTGAAAATTTTGCTTCAATCGCCATGATGCAATCATAGCTCGCAAAACTATGTGCGCAAGATTTATCTGCATCATTTTCGTTGATGCAGATAAAAAGGCTAATTGAGCCTAGCCCTGTTTTCTCTCAACGTGTCGCAATCCAGTATTGCGACACTTTTTTGTCGCGATACTGGAGCTCTCACATCTATAGAACGAGCAACTCAAGTACCTGTGAGTACTTTGACGAACGACGTTCAAGGTGTCGAGGAGCACCGCACCCGAACGAACCATAGGAGTATCAGGTCGTCACAGTTGAAGTGGCATCTGGCTTGCGCATCAATTCATCCAAGGTCATGCCTTGGAGGGTGTGCAGAATTTTGTGTAAACGGACAATCCACCGCAGGCGCAAGTCTGCATGTCCGTAAGCACAATGACAACCAAGAAACACGAAGTCCCTGAAGAACTGC
>NZ_KZ984452.1 GCF_003569915.1 Comamonas testosteroni
CTGCACATCCGAGCTTCAATCCTCAATCAATTTACCGCTCTGGGCACGCCCCAGACAGTCGCTGCTGCGTAAATCTATTTGGGATTGGGGATGCCTTGGCCTATGGCCGATTTATGCAACAAAGCCTGTCAAAACCGTAAGTACCTACCGCACTCGTTTGATGGAAAAAATGGGTCTTTCATCGAATAGTGATCTGACCTACTACGCATTGAAAAATCGATTGATCGATTAATGCAAATAAAAAAGGCTTGGAGTTCCAAGCCTTTTTTATTGGGGTTTTACCGAATCAGACCTTGCTGGTATTGAGTTCAATGCAGAAATCGACAAGCGCGTCGATTTCGTTGGATTTGTCAAAGATGGCATCCGCATTCAATTGCTGGCAGCGCTCCCGGACATCGGCCGTGGCGTAATTGCTCAGAACCAGCAATTTTTGGCCTTTGGGACGGTCCTGCAGGGCATTGACTACGCCCAGACCGCTGCCTTGGCGCAGAAAGAGGTCAACGATGACCAGATCCCAGGCCTGTGCATTCTGGGTCAGCCACTGGGTCGCATCGGCTTCGGTCTCGGCGGTACCCACTGCTTCGACGTCCGCAAGCTCAGCCAGCGTCGCGATGAGGTTCTCGCGAATCGTGGGGTTGTCTTCGACAAAGTAGGTACGCAGTTTCACGTCGGTTCCGATTGATTCAGCAGGTAACGTTTGTCACAACACTGTTAACTCATAGCGGTCATTGTCACATTGAGCTTGGTGAGAGCATACCGCTGCTTCGATGCATTTGTTATGTTTTGTAAAAAAATGCTTTGTCTTTGCAAACAGGACACTCGGTATTGCGGCTTGTGTGCATCGTACTCCACTCCATGGAGCGGGCATCCAGCATTTGAAGTCGTCCGACAGAGCTTTGGCCGAATCCGGTAATGAGCTTGAGTGCTTCAGCCGCTTGCTGGGTGCCTATGAGGCCGACGAGAGGGGCAAAAACGCCCATGGTCGAGCACTGCACCTCTTCGAACTCGGCCTCCGGCGCAAAGATGCAGGCATAACAGGGACTGTCCGGATCGCGTGGATCTATGACCATGATCTGGCCGTCCACGCGTATGGCTGCACCTTCGATTAGTGGCACGCCATGCCGCACGCAGGCAGCATTGATGCGCTGGCGGGTCTGGTAGTTGTCGGTGCAGTCCAGAACGACGGTGGCTTCAGGCACCAACTGGTCGAGCAACTCATCCGTAGCGCGCTCTTCGATACATTCGATCTGAACTTCAGGGTTGATGGCCTGCACGGCCTGGCGGATGGATTGCACCTTGGGCATGCCTACGCGGGCGGTGGTGTGGGCAATCTGGCGCTGCAGATTGGTGACGTCCACGGTGTCGTGGTCGACCAGCGTCAGCTTGCCAATGCCGGCCGAGCCCAGATAGAGGCAGGCGGGCGAACCCAGACCACCCGCGCCAATGATCAGTACATGCGCTGCCAGAATGCGCTCCTGCCCTTCGATGCCAATTTCGTCGAGCATGATGTGGCGGGAGTAGCGCAACAGTTGATCATCATTCATCGGTTTGCTTTCGGGTGTCCAAGAAAAAAGCCGGGCATGCCCGGCTGATTGGATATGCAAGGGGCGGATGCCCCGAGCTTATTTACTGTTCTTTTCGGGCTGCTTTTTGTCGGCAGGCTTTTTGTCACCAGCCTTCTTGTCAGCGTCTGCAGCGTCGTCCGACTTTTCTTCGGGCTTGCGCTCGGTCAGTGTCTTGCTGACCTTGACGGGCTGGCCCTTGAGCTTGTTCAGTGCTTGTTGCAGCTGGAAGTCCTTGTCTGTGCCGAACTCGGGAAGGCGGCGCTCGGAAGCGGGCTTCTTGGCTTCTTCTTCCAGACGCTTGCGGGCTTCCTCGCGGGCTTTTTCAAGGGCTTCGTTCTTGACTTCGGCGCCTTGACCGCTGGAGAGGTGCTTTTCCAGGTCGGCCTCGCGCATGCCCAAAGCGGCAAAGAGATTGCCTTCGGCGGTTTCATCCACCATCAGGTCAGGAACAATGCCCTTGGCCTGAATCGACTTGCCGCTCGGTGTGTAGTAGCGCGCCGTGGTCAGCTTGAGAGCTGTTTCTGGACCCAGAGGGCGCACGGTCTGCACCGAACCCTTGCCAAAGGACTGGCTGCCCATGACGGTGGCACGCTTGTGGTCTTGCAGGGCGCCAGCCACGATTTCGCTCGCGGAGGCCGAGCCTTCGTTGATCAGCACGACCAGCGGCAGCTTCTTGAGGGCTGCGGGCAGGCGCTGCAGAGGGTCGCCCAGGCCACGTTGGGCATAGAACTCGGGCGATGCCTTGTAGACGGCCTTGCTCTCGGCCAGCTGACCGTTGGTGGAGACTACTGGAACGTCGGCAGGCAGGAAGGCCGCGGAAATGGCCACGGCGGCATCGAGCAGGCCGCCGGGGTCGTTGCGCAGGTCGAGCACCAGACCCTTGAGGTTGGGATCCTGTTTGTAGACTTCCTCGACCTTGCGCACAAAGTCGTCCACCGTGCGTTCCTGGAACTGGCTCAGGCGAATCCAAGCGTAACCGGGCTCGATGACCTTGCCCTTGACGGACTGGGTCTTGATTTCTTCGCGCGTGATGGTTACGGGGAAGCTGCGGCTTTCATCCTTGCGCAGGATGTTCAGTCGCACCTTGGTATTGGGCTCGCCACGCATGCGCTTGACAGCATCGCTCAGGCTCAGGCCCTTGACGGCAGTGTCGTCAATTTTGGTGATCAGGTCACCGGTCTTGAGGCCGGCACGGAAGGCAGGGGAGCCTTCAATCGGGGAGACGATCTTGATCAGGCCATCTTCCATGGTGATCTCGATGCCCACGCCGACGAACTTACCGCTGGTACCTTCCTTGAATTCCTTGTAGCTCTTCTTGTCGAAGTACTGGGAATGGGGGTCCAGGCTGGAGACCATGCCGGAGATAGCGTCCGTGATCAGCTTCTTGTCGCTGACGGGCTCCACATAGTCAGTCTTGATCAGGCCGAAGACGGCCGACAGCTGTTGAATTTCTTCGAGTGGCAGAGGCGTCACGCCTCCACGAGCCAGCGTCTGCAGCGATACCGTGGTCAGCGCACCAGCGACCACGCCCACAGAGATCCAGCCTGCAATTTTGATTTTTTGACCCATAGCACCCCTTAAGCCTTCGCAATATACACCTTGGACGAAAGAAGGCCTATGAGGTTCCATAGGCCTTTGGTGGTGTCAGCCCTTATTCAGGCGCTGGACGACAGGTTTTTAGGCCTTGCCTTGCGAAGCCACCGCAGCGGCAGCCTTGGCAGCCGCTTCGGCGTCACCCAGATAGTAATGGCGAATCGGCTTCAGATCGGCGTCCAGCTCGTAGACCAGAGGAATGCCGTTGGGCACGTTCACGCCGACGATGTCTTCGTCAGCGATATTGTCCAGATACTTGATCAGGGCGCGGATGGAGTTGCCGTGAGCCGCCACCACGACGCGCTTGCCAGCCTTGATGGCGGGAGCGATGGACTCGGTCCAGAACGGCACCACGCGGGCTACGGTGTCCTTGAGGCACTCGGTCAGCGGGATTTGCTCGGGCTGCAGCTTGCCGTAGCGCACATCGCCGCGCTCGCTGCGGGGGTCTGTGGCTTCCAGAGCGGGTGGCGGCACGTCGTAGCTGCGGCGCCAGACCAGTACTTGCTGCTCACCGTACTGCTTGGCCATGTCGGCCTTGTTCAGGCCTTGAAGGCCGCCATAGTGGCGTTCATTGAGGCGCCAGCTGTGCACCACGGGCAGCCAGGTGCGGTCCATCTCGTCCTGCACATGCCACAGAGTACGGATGGCGCGCTTGAGCACGCTGGTGTAGGCGACGTCGAAGTCATAGCCTTCCGCCTTGAGCAGCTGGCCGGCCTTCTTGGCCTGTTCGACACCGGTGGCAGTCAGATCCACATCGGTCCAGCCGGTAAAACGGTTTTCAAGGTTCCAGGTGGATTCACCGTGGCGGATCAGAACGAGCTTGTACATGGACTCTTATCTTCTCAAAGTAGCAAAGCAGTAATGACGCGAAGTCAAAGCTGCTTATTCTAGAGGCTGGGGCCTTGTCCAAGTGCAGGGCAGGGGAAGTTGGCGCGCAATTGCCGCCGCTGTGTGGTGTATTCCAGTCAGCTTCGGGTGGAAATATCGAAAGTGTTCACTTTTTGCGCAGGCCTTGCCGAGCCTCAATTTCCCGAGGGCAGCTTTGGGCTTGAGTCCCTGCGCCGGAGCCGGAGTGCAGGCCTGCCCCTAAAATCCCCGGGTTTGCCATCCCAAGGAATGACGTGAAATTCATCATCGATAACTGGTATTTGATCCTGATTGCCGTGGCGTCGGGCGTGATGCTGCTGCTGCCGGCCCTGCGTGGTGCTGCGGGTGGCTCCCTGTCGGCTGCCGCTGCGGTACACCTGATCAACCGCGAAAAAGCCGTGGTGATCGATGTCTGCGAGCCCGAGGAATTTGCGGCAGGCCACGTCAATGGCGCCAAGAATGTGCCTGTGAGCCAGTTGGAAGAAAAGCTGCCCACCGCCGTGAAGAACAAGCAACTGCCCGTGGTGCTGGTTTGCGCATCGGGTGCCCGCGCCGTGCGTGCTGAAGCCATTGCCAAGAAGCTGGGCTACGAAAAGGCCCAGGCTCTGGCTGGCGGCATGAAGGCCTGGCGCGATGCTGGCCTGCCGGTTGAGAAAAATACCCCCTGAGCCGCTGCGCGTCTTCCCCCAAGGGGGACGACAGCCTTTGCTGCGGGGCGGCCCTTGCTGGCTGTCTCTGCTTGAGACCACGCGACTGCGAGTATTGGCTCTCTGTTGTAAATTCGTAAAAAGAAAGTGAACCCCATGCAAGCCGTGAAGATGTACACCACCGCCGTCTGCCCTTACTGCACTCGTGCCAAGCAGATTCTCAAATCCAAGGGCGTGGAGCAGATTGAGGAAGTGCGCATTGACGCTGACCCGGCTGCGCGCGATCACATGATGCAGATTACCGGCCGCCGCACCGTGCCCCAGATTTTTGTGGGCGACACCCATGTGGGCGGCTGCGATGACCTGATGGCGCTGGACGCCAAGGGCGGCCTGGTGCCCCTGCTGCAAAGCTAATGCCGTTGTGCCTGTGCCCGGCAGTTGCGGCAGACTTGGCAGCAAATCCCGCTGCATCCAGGTGGCTGAAATGAACGGGCCGACAGGCACTGCATAATGCAAAGTGCTATTTCATGGAAATGCCTGCTGTGAGGATAGCTTTGTGCTCCCCTCATCGCAGGCATTTTCATTTCCCCCGCAAGATTTTTTCTGAAAGACCCAGTCCATCATGGCCGAACAAGACAACAGCCCCGTGTTCCAGATCCAGCGCGTTTACCTGAAGGATCTGTCCCTGGAGCAGCCCAACTCTCCCGCCATCCTGCTGGAGCAAGAGCAGCCCAGCGTGGACATTCAACTGGGCGTGGAAGCCACTCCCGTGGCCGAAGGCGTGTACGAAGTGGCTGTGACCGCCACTGTGCAGACCAAGATTCAGGACAAGACCGTGTTCCTGGTCGAAGCCAAGCAAGCCGGCATCTTTGAAATCCGCAACGTGCCCGAAGACCAGATGGGTGGCGTGATCGGTATTGCCTGCCCCCAGATCATCTACCCCTACCTGCGCGGCAACGTGGCAGATGTGGTGACCCGCGCCGGCTTCCCTCCCGTGCACCTGGCCGAAATCAACTTCCAGGCCATGTACGAGCAGCAGCAAGCCGCTGCTCAAGCTGAAGGCCAGTTGCCTCAGTAAGCTACGCGCTTTTTGCTCAGACTATCCCTTGTGGGAAAATCGGGCCAAGGCATACATAAAGAGGCCGTAAGGCCTCTTTTGCTTATCTGGTCTGCGTTACCTGCTATGAATTCAAAAGCTATGAATATTCTTGTTATTGGCGCTGGAGCTTGGGGGACAGCCTTGGCGATGAGTGCAGCGACTCATTCTGATGGGCGTAGTGTCAAGCTTTGGGCGCGTGATGCGACGCAGGCCGAGCAGATGCAACTGGAGCGTGTCAATAATCGTTATCTGACAGGTGTGCAGTTTCCGCCTGCATTGAACGTCGTTCATAGCGATGTGATGGCACAGGTACAGGAAGCTGATTTGGTAGTGCTGGGTACACCCATGGCGGCATTGCGTGAGTGGCTGACTCTGCTTAAGGATTGCCGCTCACCTGTGGTGTGGCTCAGCAAAGGCTTTGAAGCCGTGCCCGCAGGTGCAGCGGCTGGCAGCTTTGGCCTGATGGCGCATGAAGTCTGCCAGCAGGTGGCGCCCCAGCTCAAAAGCGGCGTGCTCAGCGGCCCCAGCTTTGCCGCCGAAGTGGCGCGCAAGCAGCCCACGGCGCTGGTCGCCGCCAGTGCGCATGAGGGCGTGAGCGAGCTGCTGGTCAGCGCTTTCCACGGCGAAGCCATGCGTGTCTATGCCAATCACGACATCGTGGGCGTGGAAGTGGGCGGGGCTGTGAAGAATGTGCTGGCCATTGCGACGGGCCTGTGCGACGGCCTGAACCTGGGGCTGAACGCCCGCGCGGCACTGGTCACACGCGGTCTGGCGGAAATGACGCGCCTGGGCGTGGCGCTGGGCGCGCGTACCGAGACTTTCATGGGCTTGTCGGGCCTGGGCGATCTGGTGCTGACTGCCACCGGCGATCTCTCGCGCAACCGCAAGGTCGGCCTGCTGCTGGCTGAAGGCAAGACGCTGGAGCAGGCCGTGGCCTCGCTCGGCCATGTGGCTGAAGGCGTGTACAGCGCCCGCACCGTGGCGGCGCGTGCGCGCCAGGTGGGTGTGGAAATGCCGATTACCGAAACCGTGGTGGCGCTGCTCGATGGAAAGCTGCCCGTGACCGAAGCCGTGCAGCACCTGATGGCCCGCGATCCACGTGGCGAATGACGATTTGAAGTGTTTTAAGCTTCAAGTCTGTATAGATTAAGCGTTGTTAGCTATCAAAACAGGAATAAAAAAGCCCGAAGCCTTGAACAGCTTCGGGCTTTTTGCATGGGCAGAGCGTGATTACAGGCCCAACTCCAAGGCCAGCAGTTCATCGACGGTCTGGCGGCGGCGAATCAAACGCGCCTTGCCGCCATCGACCAGCACCTCGGCGGCCAGCGGGCGCGTGTTGTAGTTGCTGGACATGGAGCTGCCATAAGCGCCCGTGTCGTGAATCACCAGCAGGTCGTCCACAGATGCACCTGCCAGCGCGCGCGGCAGCACCACGCCGCCGTCACCCTGGGTGAACACATCACCCGATTCGCACAGCGGGCCGGCCACCACGCTGTCCTGCGCGGGCAGGCTTTGGCCGTCGCGGCGCAGCACTTCCATGCCGTGGTAGCTGCCGTACATGCTGGGGCGCATCAGCTCGTTAAAGCCGGTATCGACCAGCACAAAGTGGTTGCTGCCCGCATTCTTGGTGGCGCGCACGGTACCCAGCAGCACGCCGGATTCTGCGACCAGGAAGCGGCCGGGTTCCAGTTCCAGGCCCAGGCTGTGGCCGACGATGGCTTCCGCCTGCTTGCGCGCCGCGTCCCACAGGCCGTGGTAGTGATCGGTGTCGATGGTGGCATCGCCCTTTTTGTAGGGAATGGACAGGCCGCCGCCAGCGGAAATCGCATGCAAATCCACGCCCGCTGCCTTGCTGCGCTCCACCAGCTTGACCATGGCGCCGCAGACTTCTTGCAGGTGGCCGTAGTCCACGCCGGAGCCGATGTGCATATGCAGGCCGGCCAGCACCAAGCCGCCGGTCTTGATGGCTTGCAGCGCATCTTCCAGCTCGCTGTGCCAGATGCCGTGCTTGCTGTGCTCGCCGCCGGTATTGGTCTTGTTGCTGTGGCCGTGGCCAAAGCCGGGGTTGATGCGCAGCCAGACATGGTGGCCCTTCGATACGGCGGCCAGCTGGTGCAGCATGTCAATCGACCCTGCGTTCACGGGCACCTGGTGCTCGACCACGGTGGCCAGGGTCGCTTCGTCCATCACATCGGCGGTGAAGACGATTTCGGCAGGCTCGCCAAAACCGGGTTGGAAGCCCGCAGCCAGCGCACGCAGGATTTCGCCGCGCGAAACCGCATCCACCTTCACGCCTTGCTCGCGCATCAGTTGGAGGATGTGGATGTTGGAGCAAGCCTTTTGCGCAAAGCGCACGGTGTCAAACGCTTTGAGCTGGGCAATGCGCTCGCGGATGGTGGCGGCGTCATACACCCACAGCGGCGTGCCGAATTCATCGGCCAGATTCCAGAGCAGGGCGGGGGAGAAGGGGGTGGACATCTTCTATCACTTTCATAGCTGTCAGCGCATGATTGATAAGGACTAAAGGCCTTTTTCGCTCACATTACCTGCTATGGTGCCAAGTCTTGGTCATGCAGTCCAATGCTTGATTTTTCGAATGTCATTCAATTTGGATATGCTTTGTACATGAATGACTTTCAGCCAGACCCTGCTGCCAGCCGCATCAGCCATCGTCATATCGAGGTGTTTCGCGCCGTCATGACGGCGGGCAGCGTCACGGGCGCGGCCACTTTGCTCTATACCTCGCAGCCCACCGTCAGTCGTGAGCTGGCCCGGCTGGAGCAGTTGCTGGGCTATGCCTTGTTTGAGCGGGTTCAGGGTCGTCTGCGGGCCAATGCTCGTGCCTTGCTGTTGTGGGATGAGGTGCAGCGCAGCTGGCATGGGCTGGAACGGGTGATAGACCGTGCTCAGGAGCTGGGCCGCCCGCAGGGGGCGCATATCAGCGTGCTGTGTCTGCCCGCGCTTAGTCACGCACTGCTGCCCGGTGCGCTGGCGCGGCTGTATGCGCAGCATGGACCGGTCTCCGCCAGCGTGGCCACCCAGGAAGGGCCGCTGCTGCAGGAGTGGATGTCCGCCCAGCGCTTTGACCTGGGTCTGACCGAGCAGGGCGATGCACCGCCTGGCACGCGTAGTCAGCCGCTGCCTGCGATGGACGAAGTCGCCGTGTTGCCTGCCCATCACCCGCTGGCGGCCAAAGCGCTGCTACAGGCTGAAGACTTTGCCGATCAGCCCTTCATCAGCCTGGCTCGTGATGACCCCTATCGCCAGCAGATCGACGCCTGCTTTGCCGCCGCAGGCGTGCAGCGCCGTCTGCCCCTGGAAACCCATAGCGCCGTAGCGGTCTGTGCCATGGTGCAGCATGGGCTGGGTGTGGCCATCGTCAACCCGCTGACGGCCAGAGCCTGCGCTGGGCCGCAACTGGTGGTGCGTCCCCTGGCGTTTTCCGTGCCGTTTCAGGTCCATCTGCTGCTGCCGTTGCACAGGCCTTCGGACATGGCTGTGCAGTGGCTGGCGGATGCTTTGATGCAGGAAAGCCGCCACCTTGCGCAGACACAGGTGTAGCCAGGGCACTTGTGCCTGACACAAACTGCAGGCAATATTTGTTGCGCTGCAGCATCTGCAAATCATCTCTTGTCTGGAACAGATGTCAGCGGTCACTTTTTTGAGCAAGGAGATTCCCATGCCCAGTTCCCGCAAATCCAGCACGGCTTCCAAGGTTGCAGACATTGCGGTTGCCGCTCCTCAGGTGATAGCGCATCGCGTTGCCCGCATGGCATTGGCAGGTCCCACACCCAACGCACGCGACCGCAGGGAGTTCGCCACCATGGTGCTGGAAAAGCAATGGGCTTTTGCCCAGAGCTGCATGGCCTGGAATACCGCTGTGCTGAGCTGGCAGATGCAGTGGCTCAAAGCCTGCATGAGCGGCGACTATGCCGGTGCGTTGAGCCGCATGTTCACTCCGCTGCCGTTGGCTGCGGCCGGAGAAAAAGCCATGTCCCAAGCGCTGGAGCCTGTGCGCCGCAAGGCCGTGGCGAATGCCAAGCGGCTGGCCATGACGCCGCTCAAGCGATGATCTGATCAAGTGGTCGCTGATTCGCAATCAATGATCGGAAATCGATGGCGGTGGTCGGCCAAGACTGCCGGCTAGCGCTTCTTCGCAGCATGCAGCAGCGCCATCGCGGTGATGGCGCTGCTGTTCTCAGATATGGCCTGCAGGGGCGTTGCGGGCCAGCTCTCTGAGTTGCATGCTGAATGTGGCGGAGCTGCTGCTTTCCACCGAAGAATCCGGTGCTTCACTCCAGGCACTGGCCCAGTAGGCATCCATATCAAGGCTTGGCTGGCTGGTGGCAGATGCCTGCTTCTGATCCGGCTCGGGCTTGCTGGCCTCATTCGCCCAGGGGTTGATCTCGAGCGGCTGCGGCGGCTGCACCGGCAGATTGACTTCGAGACCCTGAGCTTTGAGGCTCCAGATCTTGCTCACCTGCTGTGATGCGCGCACTGCGGCTTCCACATAGCGGACATTGTCCGCAGAGGCAATGTCTTTGCTTGCGCCAGCGACACCTGCAGTCGACAGAAGCAGCTTGTCTGCCCCCAACTCGGTCAGTATCCATTGCTCGTCTTGCGAGGCAACCACGGCAGGATGCACAAACTCTGCATCGCTGGCGTGATTCGGAATTTGCAAGTGCGGTGGCTCGGGCTCCTGGTATTCGAAATGCACCGACATATCCGGTGTCACAGGGTCCACAGGTTCTGGCTTGGGATCGGGTGGCTTGACCGGGGTGACTACGATGCTCAGCGTGGACGTATCCGTGCCGCCTTGTCCATCCGAGACGATATAGGTCGCCGCGGGAACGCGGCCACTGTAGTTCTTTTCCGGAACAAAGATGTAGCTGCCGTTGGCCTGAATGCTCAGTGAGCCCACACCTGCAATGACAGCAGTCTGCCCTGCTGCATAGGTCTGACCGGCGACGGTAAATTTTTCAACGCTGAGCGTTCCGCCATCTGGATCGCTGGCGTTGAGCAGCACATTGCCACTGGCAGTGGTGTCCTGGGGGATGGTGATGAACTCATCGCCATCCACCGGCAATTCATTGGCTCCATGAATGGTGATCGTGATGGTGCTGGTGGCCGTGCCATCGGCGGACTGGACCGTGTAGGTCTCCACAATCGTCTCGCCGGCCTTCAGATACTGGATGGCGGCGTTGCTCACCGTATAGGTGTAAGAGCCGTCGGCATTGATGGCCACCGAGCCCAGCTGCGCACCGCCCACGGCAGTGGTGCCCGTAAACGCCAGGGTGCTGGTGTTGAACTGGCTCTCGCCCGCATCGGTGTCGGTGATCGTCACCGCACCGCCCACGCTCAGGTTGCCGCCGACCACGTTCTGGTCCTCGGTCACCGAGCGGGCATCGTTGGTCACCACGGGGGCATCGTTGACACCCACGATGGTGATCGTGATGGTGCTGGTGGCCGTGCCATCGGCGGATTGGACCGTGTAGGTCTCCACGATCGTCTCACCGGCCTTCAGATACTGAACAGCGGCATTGCTCACCGTGTAGGTGTAAGTGCCATCGGCATTGATGGCCACCGAGCCCAGCTGCGCACCGCCCACGGCAGTGGTGCCCGTAAACGCCAGGGTGCTGGTGTTGAACTGGCTCTCGCCCGCATCGGTGTCGGTGATCGTCACCGCACCGCCCACGCTCAGGTTGCCGCCGACCACGTTCTGGTCCTCGGTCACCGAGCGGGCATCGTTGGTCACCACGGGGGCATCGTTGACACCCACGATGGTGATCGTGATGGTGCTGGTGGCCGTGCCATCGGCGGATTGGACCGTGTAGGTCTCCACGATCGTCTCACCGGCCTTCAGATACTGAACAGCGGCATTGCTCACCGTGTAGGTGTAAGTGCCATCGGCATTGATGGCCACCGAGCCCAGCTGCGCACCGCCCACGGCAGTGGTGCCCGTAAACGCCAGGGTGCTGGTGTTGAACTGGCTCTCGCCCGCATCAGGGTCGATGATGGTTACAGCGCCATTCACACTCAGTTGGCCTGATGCATTGACATTGAGGTCTTCTGTCACCGACTGGGCATCATTGGTGACAACTGCATTGTCAGGGACTGGGACCACAGTCACAGTGACGGTTTCTGTTTCAGTGACTCCGCTAATTGGACTCTTGACGGTATAGGTGAAGGTATCTGTGCCGTTCCAGTTGGCAGTGGGTGTGTAGGTTAGCGTTCCGTCAGGCAGGAAGGTGACCGAGCCATGGCTTGGCTGGGTAATTGAAACGACTTGACGACCCGAATCTTCAAAGTTGTCTGCCGATGCCCCATTGGTGCCGGTCAGGACATTGAAAGAAATTGCGGTGTCCTCGTTGGTGGTCACGTTGTCGGCAACTGTGTCCTTGACGGGTGTGACAGTGATATCCAGTGTCGATATCACGTTCGGGCCGAGTCCGTCGGTCAGTGTATAGCTGATGGTCGGTACCTTGCCATTAAAGTCCGCAACTGGTGTGAATATGTACAGACCAGTCGGGAAAATTCTGATGCTGCCAACGCCCGGGATGGTTGTGAGCACGATCGGATTAAAAGTACCAGGCAGTCCGGCAATGGTGTAGCTGACTACCGTGACAGGGCCGTCCACGCTGGTTGTCGGTGAAACGACATTGCCGGAAATTGGAGTGTCCTCAGGCGTTGAAACCGTTTCGCTGGTGTCTGTAAAGTCGTCATTGACATTGACGATATTGAATTTGAAGGTGTTTGGGCTCTGGTCCGTGTCTTGCCCGCCATTGAGCGTTCCACCATCGTCCCGAACCTGGAATGTGAATGCGCCAATGCCTGTGCCAAATCGATCCTGCACCGGTGTGAAGGTGAGCTTGGCAATATCACTGACGTCAATGACTTGTCCTGCCGTTACGGCAACGCCGTTCAGTTTTAGAACGCCGTCGCTTGCGGATGGCAAGGTTGTGATTTTGACAGTCAGAAAGTTATTCGCTGGATTATCCAGGGGGTCCGTAAAGCCAAAGTCACCAGTGGTGAAGGTATAGACCGTGTCTTCATTGATGGTAACGGTCTTGTCCGTGCCCGCAGGCGCATCGTTGACAGGCAGGATCTTGATGTCCAGTGTTCCCGTGTCGGTGTCCTTGTATGTCACCGTGAAGTTGTTGACAAAAAGTGCCTGCCTGGTGTTTGTATTCCCGACAACGATTTGAACGACGTTCCCGCCAATCTGAAACGGGTTAGCTCCAGAGGGCAGACTCCAGTTGTACATGGCAGCCGTACCATTGCCACCTGGCTGGGCATAAAGAGGGCCCTTGACAAGTTCAGTCCCATTCACAAAGACTCTGATCGAACCCAAGTCATCAGCACCCGCCGAAAGTGTCATTACGGCAGTGCTCAGGTCTATGCCCTGCGGGATATAAAAATCGGTTTCATAGACGTAATTGCCGACCGGGTAGTTGGGGCCGCCGCCGTCGGAGCTGATGGCTTGATTGCCAAACCAGGGGTGATTTTGGACGATAGGCTGAACTGCTCCAGGGGGGCCGCTAATCAATGTCCAGTGCTGCTCAGGCACGTTCGTGACAGCACCATTGGCATCGTTTCTTCCAGTACCAAACACGGGAGCGTTAATGCTTTCTCCCACCACATAGCTGACCTGAGGAATGTCGCCATTCCAGTTGGCCGAGGGCGTGAAGGTATAGGCCCCCGTTGTAGAGATCACCAAAGTGCCCACGCCTGGAATGGTTGCTGTTTGCCCTGCTGTGTAGGTATTGCCGCCAACAGTGAATCGCACCACGCTGAGCGTGCCGCCGGAGCGCGCTGCGTCATTCGCCAGGACATTGCCAGTCACGGAGCCGTTGTCTTCGTAACCGGAAGCGAAATCATCCTTGGCGATATCGGGTATCGGTCCAATTCTGAATCGGACGTAGTTGGGGGTGGGATCCGTGTCCTGGCCGCTGTTGGCGGTTCCCCCGTCATCCACCACTTTGAAACCAAGCCCCACCACAAGCCCATTGGGGCCTGCGGTGAATTTCAAGTTGGAAAGATTGGCAACCGTGATGACTTGATTCACCGTGACGGCAACGCCATTCAGGGTCAAAGTGCCGGAGCCTGCACCGGGAATGGCTGTAACAATAATCTGCTTGAAGTTGTTGCTGGGCGTGTCGTCAGAGTCAGAAAACCCAAAGTCGCTTACAGAAAATGTGTAGACGCTACCCGCTCCATTGGGAAGCACGACGGTTTTATCCGCTCCGGAGGGCGCATCGTTGCGTGGAATGATGGTGATGATTGCGGTGTCTGTATCTGTGCGCTCACCACCAGAGCCCGTGGCTCCACCGTCATTGGTCGTCATCGTCACCGTAACGGGTGCGGTGGCATTGAGATCAGGCCTGAAATTGATACGGCTGGTGTTGGCCGAGATGGTCGTCGCCAACACCGTATTGATATTGCTGACTGTTCCCACCAGCGTGATCTGATTGGTGCCAGTGCCTGTCGCTGCCACGCCGTTGTAGCTGCCATTGTCACCAAAGATCGCAAAGGTGCCAGACGAGGATGTGAGCGTCACGGTGACGATGCTGCTGCCTGCATCAACGTCGGAAATGGAGAGCCCAGTCATAGCGACCAAGGTGTCTTCAAGTGTGCTCCAGCCTGCTGGCATGGTGTTGACTGGCGCGTCGTTGACAGCTGTGACGGTGATGGTCAGCGTGGAGGTGTCCGTGTTGCCTGCGCCATCGGAAACCGTGTAGGTGATGACCGGCACCGTGCCGTTGTAGTTGGGTGCAGGCACATAGTTGTACGAACCGTCAGCATTGATCGTGATCGTGCCCACGTTGACAGAGCCGTTGGTCAAGGCCACTGGAACTCCAATGGGCTTGGTTCCACTCATGCCTGCCACCGTGAAGTTGGTGATGCTCAATGTGTGACCACTGGCGTCCGTGGCTCCGTTGAGGAGACCATTGGCCGCGTTGACCGCCAGTGGCGTGTCTTCGGCAGTGGTCGCAGTATCGTCGGGGTCTACTGGCACCGCGAGCAATTGGGCAAAGTCTTTGGCCGTGGTTGCAGTCAACACTGCCGCAGCTTCAATGTTGCCCGTGTGCGTCTCCAGATCCCAGTTTCCACCCAGTGCTGCAGCACCTGTGGCGTCGGTGGAGGCCGCGATATCGGCGCCAGTAATGCCACCCAGCACCATGGCGGCCTGCAGGCCAGCGTCGCCTTGGGCAAAGTTGCAGCCGTAGACGAGGATGTCGCCATCTGCCGTGAGGGCCTTGCCAATGATTGCCAGCTCGTCGAGGTAGGCTGACTGCATGGACTGGGTGTTCAGGCGCGCGGTGCCCAGCTGCAGCTCCGCAGGGGAGCCGTGGGCGACGATATGCACGGCGCTGACATTGCTTTGGTGGGCCAGGGCGGCTGCGATCTGTTCCACGCCGTCTTTGTCGGCTTCCAGAATGACCACATAGACGTTGGCGGGCAGCTCACCGACGAGCTGCTCCCAGTTGTTCAGGTTTTCGCTGACAAAGACGAATTCGCGGCCAGCTGGGGCCGTGATATCGGCTTCAATCAGCGCAGTGTCTTTGAATATATTGAGGTTGCTGCTATCGTTTAAATAGTAGCTCCAGCGCGTGTCGGATTGCGCAAACGCCTGTAACTCGCCTTGATTGACCGCATCCTGGCCCAGCAGCTGATTGCCATGTTCCGCATGGCTGTAAATGCGCAGATCTCCAACATTCTTTGCTGCGGCCAATGCGTCGCCAATGGCGGCCAGACCGGATTCGCCGGCCTGGACGAGATGCACCTGAACGCCTTGCGCCTGCAGTTGCTGGGCGAGTTCTGCCTGATTGGCCAGGCGGGAGTCGATCAGGGCGACGGATTGCGCTGTGGCGGGGGTCTGCGTATCGAGCGCAGCCTGATCTCTGGAAGTGTCGTGAGAGGCTTCGGTCGCGGCGTGCTGTTCGCTGTCTTTGGCAGCGGTGTCCTGCACATCCTGCGCGGCGACCATGGCCGCGCCATCGAACAGCAGACGCTGCTCAAGAGCAAGCGCATGGCTGGTGGAGCGAAAGGTACGGGCTGGGTTGCGCATGGCTCAATCTCAACTGTCTGGTTCCATAGAGGCGACCATGCAAATACATGGTTACGCATGGAGACAAGTTTTGGGTTTGAGCCGCTAATTCAGTGTAGGAGTGGACGGACGATAAATGGAGGCTTATCTCAATAGATATCGAATAGAAATTACCTAAATGTCACTTCAATTGTCTTTTGAAAATAAATGTGTAATTTGTAAGATCACATTTGATCTTTAGCTATCAGAAGTGATTAGACCCAGGCCGCTGCTGGCAGCTTCCTGGGAGGGCGCTCTGAGGGCTTTTGAGGCCGGGCTCAGACCTTTAAGGCGCAGGCTTTTTGAAGCTCACCATCTTGGGCCTGAAGCGCTGCAGCACCTCGCCGCGCTGGTTTTTGGTGTGAGCCAGCACGCGCACCATGGCGCGGTTGGGTTTGGACTGGGAGGGGATGATCTCCACGATCTCGGACTCGACATGCAGGATGTCGCCCGGGCGCGTGGGCTGGGGCCAAGCCAGCTCTTCCATGCCGCCGCCGATCACGCCATCGGCCAGCGGAATGCTCTCCGTCACCAGGCGCATGCTGATGGAGGCCGTGTGCCAGCCGCTGGCGGCCAAGCCTTGAAAAAACGTGTTCTTGGCAGCCTCGGGGTCGAGGTGAAAGACCTGCGGGTCAAACTGCTTGGCATAGGCAATGATCTGCGCCTCGTCCAGCGGGTAGTCGCCGCTGACAAACTTCTGGCCCACGTACAGATCATCCAGATACAGCTTCTCGCTCATGCCTGTCTCCTTGCGTTGTTGTATTGAACGCAGAGCAGTATGCATGTTGCGGCCAAAACCTGCTGTTGCGCAGGCTGCAGTCGGGACGCTTGGGCTCGTCAACAGGGTTGCCGCCGGCTCACGGCCCAAGTGAGCAGATTGAGCAGCGAGCAAAGCAGCCAGTAAATGCCGCCCACCAGCAAAAACACTTCCGCCGGGTGAACCATCAGCCGCGCGTTGACCTGGGTGGAGAGAAAGGACAGCTCGCCCACACCCACGATATAGGCCAGCGAGCTGTCCTTGATCAGCGTGACCCACTGGTTCACAAACGAGGGCAGCATGGTGGCCAGCGCCTGCGGCAGAACCAGCCAGCGCAGCACCTGCCAGCGATTCATGCCCAGGGCCGAGCCGGCATCCCACTGGCCTTGCGGCACGGCGCGTATGCCTGCGGCGACGCCGTGGGCCAGATAGGCGCCGCCGATCAGCGACAGCGCGCAGACTACGGATACGGTGCCAGGCACATCCATGCCAAACAGCATGGGCAGCAGAAAGTAGATCCAGAAGATCAGCATCAGCACCGGAATGGCGCGCAGAAAGCCCAGCGCGGTCTGCAGCAGTCTGGCGGGCCAGCCCTGGCTCATGACCAGAGCAATGCCCAGCACCAGACCGAGCGCGGCGGAGGCGATGCCCGATGTGGCGCTCAGAATCACGGTCAGCAGCGCGCCGCCGGGCGGGCCTTCGGGAAAAGTGCCGACCAGTAGATAGAGCCAGTCATCAGCCAATGCAGCAAAGTTCATGCGCGCCTCATCTGCAACTGGCCCCACTGGCGGCGGCCTTGCACGGATTGGCTCAGTAGCTCAAGCCCGACGATGAGCACGATGTAGAGCAGCGTGCTGATGCCATAGACCTGAAAGGACTGAAAGGTCTCGGCCTCGGCCTGGCGCGCGCGGTAGGACAGCTCGACCAGGCCAATCGTCATGCCCAGCGAGGTGTTTTTGACGATATTCATGTACTGCCCGAACAGCGGCGACACCACCTTGGCCAGCGCCTGCGGCAGCACGATAAAGCGCAGCAACTGCCAGCGCGTCATGCCCAGGCTGAGCGCGGCCTGCGTCTGGCTGCGCGGCACGTTGTTGATGCCTGCGCGGATTTCCTCGCCCACATAGGCGGTGGAATAGAACACCAGACCCACGCAAGCGGACAGAAACTCGAACGAAGGCCAGGCCAGCGGCAGGCCCGCAAGGTGGATGCGATGCGTGGTGTTCAGCCAGCTCATCCATTCAATGGGCAAGAGACTGGGCACGCCGAAGTACCAGAAGAACAGCTGCACCAGCAGCGGCGTGTTGCGAAAGATGGAGAGATACAGGCCAGACGCCCAGAGCAGCGGCGCAGCAGCGGCATTGCGCGCCACGGCAAACAGTGCGCCAAAGAGGGTGGCAAAGACAATGACCAGCAGCGAGCTGAGGAGGGTGACAGCCCAGCCGCTGGCCAGCCATTGCCAGTATTTAAAGGCCAGAACAGCGTCTGGCCAGTGCATGGAAATACTCATGAAACCATAGCTAGCTCCCCAATATCTGTTTAGACATGGGGGTGGTTTGACGGCAAGATTTGGAAAACAGCCTCAGCCGCTCAGCTCTTGTCGCCAATCTTGAAATTGCGTGCCAGCGGGGTATTGCTCTTGGGGCCGAACCAGTCGTCATAGATCTTGCCGGCCTGGCCCTTGGCTTCCAGATCCTTGAGCGTGCTGTTGACCCAGTCGGTCAGCGCGGTCTCGCCCTTGGGGATGCCCACGCCTATGTAGTCGTTGGAGATGGTGAAGGCCGGCACCTCCCACTTGTCGCGCTCCTTGGCGTCCTTGATGGTGCCCAGCAGGCCCACCAGCTTGGGGCCGTCCTGCGCCAGAGCCTGCACATTGCCGTTGCGCAGGGCCGTGAAGGCGAACGGTGTGTCGTCAAACGCGACCAAGGTGGCTTGCGGGTATTTTTCGCGCAGCACGATTTCATTGGTCGTGCCCTTGTCCACGGCAATGCGCAGGCTGCTCAGCTGCTCTGCCGATGTCAGCTTGCCTTTGGGCGCGATGAACTGTGTGCCGGACGAGAAATACGGCACGCTGAAGTTCACCTGCTTGGCGCGTTCATCGGTGATGGTGAAGTTGGCCAGCACCAGATCGACCTTGCCCGACACCAGCAGCGGCACGCGGTTGGCCGGGTTGGTGGGAACGAGCTGCAGTTTCACGCCCAGCCGCTTGGCAAACTCCTGGGCGTAGTCCACATCCAGCCCCACGATCTGGCGCGACTTGGGGTCCACAAAGCCAAATGGCGGATTGCCATCAAAGGCGGCCACGCGCAGCACACCGGCTTTTTTGATGTCCTGCAGGCGGTCAGCCCAGACGGAACCAGAGCTCAGCAAGGCAGCGCCTGCGGCGGCGACGGTGATCCACTTCGGGAATTGCATAGAACGGAAATCTTTCAATGGTTGGGTATGAATAGCGCTGGTGTGGCCTGCCAAAGCGCGGGAACCGCAGCTTTGTGGCCTCAGGGAAAACCATTGTGAAAAAACCGTTTTATATGCGGAAGGAATGAATTCAATATTTGTTATTTGAAATTCATCTATGTAGCAATCGCCAGCCCGGAGGCTGGGCAGCACTTATGCTCAGCGCCATGCAATTTGTGTTTGAAGATTCAGAAGTCGCCCGGCTGGAGTTGAGCCAGGGAGCCGCCCATGTGCTGACCGTGCATTTTTCTGCCGCGCGGGTGCTCGAAGGCACTGGCAAGAGCGGCAGCGGCGAAGGTGCGTGGATGCGCTTGCTACTGATTTGTAAGCTATCAGCCCAAATAAATTCTGGACTGGAAGCCTCTGGAAGGCTTGAAGGCGGCTGCGTGCGTGTCGATGGTGCGCAGAGCTTGCGCACGCTGCCTGTACCTTATGAGATTCGCCAGCCGCTGAAGTCGGAACTGGTGCTGGAGCTGGAATTTGCGCGCGGCGAGCACCTGCGCCTGCACTGCCTGTCGCTTGAAATCAGACCGGTGGCGGCGCAATGCGCCACCGAGTCTTTTCAGTGCTGAAGCGGCTTGGCTTAGAACTCCAGATTGTCGATCAGCCGCGTACCGTTCGCTCCACCAATGCGCGCTGCACCCAGTGCCACCAAGTCGCCAGAGGTCGCGTCCGCAGGCACATGCAGATCGCTGCGCTGACGCACGGTCAGATAGTCGGGCTCCCAGCCTTTGGCGCGCATGTCGGCCATGGCCGCTGCTTCCAGTTCGGCCAGATTGCCGCCCTGGCGCGCTGCATCGGCCAGAGTCTTGAGCGCTTGCGACAGCGCCATGGCCTGTACGCGCTGCTCGTCGCTCAGGTAGCCGTTGCGTGAACTCAGCGCCAGGCCGCTGTCGGCGCGGGCCGTGCGGGCCGAGATGATTTCAATGGGCAGCGCAAACTGCTGCACCATGCGGCGAATCACCATCAGTTGCTGATAGTCCTTCTGCCCAAAGATCGCATAGCCGCCGCCCGTGGTGGCAAACACGGCCTGGAACAGCTTCATCACCACCGTGCACACGCCCGTGAAGAAGCCGGGGCGGAAGTGACCTTCCAGCATATCGGCCAGCACCGGGTCAGGCTGCACCTTGAAGGTCTGCGGCTCGGGGTAGAGGTCTTTTTCCTTGGGGGCGAAGACGATGTCGCAGCCTTCGGCCTTTAGCTTGGCGCAGTCCGCGTCGAATGTACGTGGGTAGCTATCAAAATCTTCATGTGGCAGAAACTGCAGACGGTTCACAAAGATGCTGGCAACGGTCACATCCCCATGCTGGCGCGCCAGCCGGATCAGGGACAGATGGCCTTCATGCAGATTGCCCATGGTGGGCACAAAAGCAGGACGGCCGCGACCGGCCAGGGCTGCGCGCAGGTCGGCGATGGTGTGAACGATTTGCATGATCTGACTCTTCAACTTTCCCAACTGATATCCATGATGCGGCCGTTCGCATCGCATTTGACGGCAAGAATCTGGTCGCAGCCTTCGGGGTCGATGCGGTAGTCCAGCACGATGGGCTCATCGTCATGGCTGCACCAGAGGCTGATATTTTCCAGCTGCATGGCGGCCACAAAGTCGGCGGCGGTTATTTCATCCTGACCGGCAGCGCGGGCTTGTTCCAGCAGTTTTTGCACAGTGGGCAGTCCTTCGGAGTCTGCTTCAGCTGCCAGCTCCGTCAGGTCATCGATAAAGTCGCGCTCACCCTCCAGATGCTTGACCAGCGCGGCGCGGGCCTGCTGATCGAGCTGCGGCAACTGAGCCAGCGTGGCGGCAAACTGGTCGAGCAAGGCTGCATCTAGCGAGCTTGCCGGATCGGCCCAGAGCCAGGTTTCAACCGACTGGCCGTTGAGGTTCTGCGGCACTTCCCAGATCACATCGGTGTCCTGCAGTTTTTCGAGGGACAGCGGGCCAAAAAAGGAATGGGTGATGGTGTTCATGGGAAGTCCTCAGGGTCTTAAAAACGCCTTACCAGGCGTGCAGCGCATTGTCGGGGAAGTTGCCGTTCTTGACGGCCTGCACATAGGCTTCCATCGCGCCTTTGACGCTGCCTGCATCGGCCATGAAGTTGTGCACAAACTTGGCCATCTTGCCCAGGTTCACGCCCAGCATGTCGTGCAGCACCAGTACTTGCCCGGCTGTGCCATTGCCCGCGCCAATGCCGATGGTGTGGCAGTGGGTCAGCTCCTGCGTCAGCTTGGCGGACAGGGCGGCGGGCACCATCTCCAGCACCAGCATGCTGGCACCGGCGTCCTGCAGCTCCAGCGCATGCTGGCGCAAGGTGGCGGCGGCTTGCTCGTCCTTGCCCTGAACGCGGTAGCCGCCCAGCGCATGCACGGTCTGTGGCGTCAGGCCCAGGTGGGCGCAGACGGGCACGCCGCGATCAACCAGAAAGCGCACGGTAGGCGCAGTCCAGCCGCCACCTTCGAGCTTGACCATATGCGCGCCGGCCTGCATCAGCTCACAGGCGCTGCGCATGGCTTGTTCGGGGCTTTCGGCGTAGCTGCCATAAGGCATGTCGGCAATCACCCAGGCGGTGGCCTGGGCGCGGTGCAGGCCCCGCGCCACGCTGGCTGTGTGGTAGGCCATATCGGCCAGCGTTACGCCCACGGTGCTGTGCAGCCCCTGGCAGACCATGCCCAGCGAGTCGCCGACCAGAATGCATTCCACGCCCGCAGCATCGGCCACGGCGGCAAAAGTGGCGTCGTAGGCCGTCAGCATGGTGATCTTTTCGCCCGCCTCACGCATCTGCGCCAGGCGCGGCAGGCTGATGGGGCGGCGCTGGGGCTGGGGCGAGGAGGGGGGAATCGTGCCGTAAGGCGTGCCGGAAGCAGTCATGGTGTGTCTCCTGAATCGATGTACTTATGCTTTGCCCGGTTTTGAGCCGCCGGGGCAAATTGTTCGCGAGTCTATGCCATGCTGCGGTGCAGCGCAAAGTGCAGACAGACCATGCCGGGAAGGTGGGCAGGTACTATGCTGCGCAGCAGTCTTGGCATTTCGAAGCTCGTTCGGGACTTTTCATTCACGAGGTAGCTCATGTTGATCGAAGCACAGGAACCCTCTCTAGAACTGGTGACGAGTCCCATCAGTGTTTCACGCATCGCCTGGCAGGGCTTGCGCAATGTCAGCCTGCTCGAATCTCTGTCCGATGAAAAACTCAGCCGGCTGGCCGCGCAATGCCAGTGGCAGAGGCTGGAGGCGGGCCAGATCCTGCATGGTCCCTATGTGGACAAGCGCATGTACATGCTGATTCAGGGCGAAATCAGCATAGGCAGCTATGCCAGCAATGGGCGGGGCATGATTCTGGGGCGTTTGCCAGCAGGGCACTTTTTTGGGGGGCTGGCGCCATCGAGCCCCATGCTCTGCGTGCCCGTGACGGTGGAGGCCAGCGAGAGCTGCCTGGTGGCTTCGCTGTCGAATGAAGATCTTGAAGCGCTGATCATGTCCGAGGTTCAGATCATGAGAGCGGTTCTGTCGCGCCTGAGCGAGCTGGCCGCAGTGCTGGCGCAGCGGGTGGTCAATCTCGGCACGCTGACGGTGCGCGGCAGGCTGCATGCGCATTTGCTGGATCAGGCGCAGCGCGTTGGCATCCATGGTGAAGAGGCGCTGCTGTCACCCGCCCCCCGGCAAAATGAGCTGGCTCTGCTTCTGGGTACCAGTCGCGAGGAGGTGGCCCGGGAGATGTCGCGGCTGGCGCGCCTTGGCCTGATCGCGCGTGAAGGCCGCAACCTGCGTATCTGCCATGTGGATGGGCTGCGTCTGCTGCTGGAAGAAGCTCGTTAATTTTTCGCAATGTGGAATTGATTTTTGCGTGAGAAAACGCACAGACCGGGTTTTCCCCGGGGTGCATAGTTCAGTCCATACCGCTTCGAGGCCTCGGCCTCATGACCGAAAGGATTGAATATGCGCTCTGCTACCCGTCTGTTTGCCGCCGTTGTTCTGACTGCCAGCGCTGCCGCTGCCATGGCCCAGGACCTCCCCCAAACCGCTGCTGCCACCCCTTCCAAGAGCCGTGCCGAAGTACTGGCCGATCTGGAAATGTTCCAGCGCGCCGGTCTGGGCTATCTGCCCGCTCCCACTGGCTATGTGGAATCCGAGCAAAGCGCCGAGTACCGCAAGGCCTATTCCGAATACCAGCGCCTGCTGGCCAGCCCTGCCTACACCGCAGCCGTGGCCAAGTACGAGTCGGGCTCTGCTTCCCGTCTGGCTGCCAAGTAAAGCCTGAGTTCTCTCTTAGCTGTCCATCAGAGACAGCCCATTGGTGGATGCGCGCCGAAGGTGAAGGCCTTCAGCGCGCTTTTTTATTGGTGATCTCAATTTTGATAGCATCTAGCGTATATGAATCATAGGCTTGAGTGCTGTTTGACTTGAAAACTACTCTTGATTTCGCCAATCCACACCAGCCAGGCTCCGGGCGGCTGCGCCACCGCTTTGGTGCGCCGCTGCACAGCTGGGCCGCCTACAGCCCGCAGGAAGTGCCTGCCGTGCTGAACGCCGTGCAGCAGGCTGCGGAGCAAGGCCTGTGGTGCGTGGGCTGGCTGGCGTATGAGGCCGCCAGCGCATTTGACCGCGCCTATGCCGATGCCGTGCACGCCCCGGCATCCGGTCAGCCGCTGGCCTGGTTTGGTGCGCACAGCTCTCCTTTGCCTGAGAGCGTGCAGCCCCAGGTGACGGCTCCTGCCGTGCACTGGCACAGCCCGCTGCAGCGCGCGCAGTTTGATGCCGCCATAGAGCGCATTCACGCCGCCATAGCAGGCGGGGACTGCTATCAAATCAATTACACAGCGGCTTTGCAGGCCCAGGTTTGCGCAGCAGATCAGGCCACGGAATCCGCACAGGCGCAGGCCTGGTTTGCGCGGCTGCAGCAGGCCCAGCCCGGCGGCTATGCGGCGCTGGTGGATGGTGGCGGCATGCAGGTCTTGTCGGTCTCGCCCGAGCTGTTTTTTGACTGGGATGGCGAGCAGATTCTCACGCGCCCCATGAAGGGCACGGCTCCGCGTGGCGCAACGCCCGAAGCCGATGCTCAGGCCGCGCAAGACCTGCGCAGCTCCCCCAAGGAGCGGGCCGAGAACGTGATGATTGTGGACCTGCTGCGCAACGACCTCTCGCGCATTGCCGTGCCGCACAGCGTGAAAGTGCCCAGCCTGTTTGAGCTGCAGGCACTGCCTGCCGTCTGGCAGATGACGTCCGATGTGGTGGCGCGGACACGCGCAGGTCTGCGGCTGGTCGATGTATTTGCGGCGCTGTTTCCCTGCGGCTCCATCACGGGCGCGCCCAAGCGTCAGGCCATGCGGTTGATCCGCGAGCTGGAGCCAGCACCGCGCGGCGTGTACTGCGGTGCGCTGGGCGTGGTGCGGCCCGGGCTTGCGGCGGGGCGCATTCACGCTACATTCAATGTGCCCATACGGACCGTGGTGCATCAAAAAGAGAGGCTCAGCTGTGGCATTGGCAGCGGTATCACCGCCAGCGCTACGGCAGAGGGGGAATGGATGGAGTGGCAGCACAAGCAGGTCTTTGCACAGTCGCTGTCGCAAGGTGAAAAGCCATGAACACGAACTTTGAAATTCTCGAAACGCTGGCGCTCAAAAGCGGGCACTGGCAGAACTGGCCGCTGCACTGGGCGCGGCTGCAGATCACGGCTCAGCATTTCCGCTATCCGCTGATGCAGATGCAACTGGAGAGCGATATGCAGCGCATTGCGCAGGAGCACGCGCGCGGCGACTGGCGCGTGCGGCTGGCCTTGCAGGTCAGCGGTGCGGTGCACATCACGGCAGAGCCTTTGCTGCCCACGCCGCAACCGGTGCAGCTGCAACTGGCGCGCCAGCCTGTGCCGAGCAGCGTGGCGCACAGCGACGCCGTGCGCTTCAAGACCTCGGTGCGGGCGCAATACGATGCTTACCGCCCGCGCAGCGATGCGGTCTTCGATGTGGTGCTCTACAACGAAAGCGGTGAAATCACCGAATGCACGCGCGGCAATATCGCCATGGAGATCGACGGGCGCTGGGTCACGCCGCCGCTGGCCTGCGGCCTGCTGCCCGGTGTGGGCCGTGCGCTGGCGCTGTCGCAAGGCGATGTGAGCGAGCGCGTGGTGCATGTGGATGATCTGCCCAGTGTGACCGGCTGGGCCTTTATCAACAGTCTGCGCGGCTGGCTGAATGCCCGTTTGATTGCCTAGCCCGTGTTTGCTATGGTGTAGAAAGTGCCAACCCACGGAGATTCGAATCATGGAAGACGACGACTTTGATGCACTGTATCTGGACCTGATGCAAGAGTTTCTGGCCGGAGCCAAGCCCGTTCAGTGGCTGGCCGTTGTCACCTCCATGAATTACGACGGCAATGGCGCGCTGGTGGACTGGATCATCAAGCAGCCCAAGCTGGAGCCCGCCGTGGCCAAGGCGCTGTACTGGTATCTGCAGCCCGGCTACTACCAGCACTACGCCACGCAGGACAAGGTGCCCAGCGTCAACCGCAAGGGCTGGGCGCGCGTGCAGACCCTCGCTCAGCGTTTTGAAGAAGGCAAACTGGCTCCCGCCACCATAGGCTGGGACCCGGCCAACGATCTGGCGTCCCCCACTGGCAACGACAAGCATCCGGGCTACGACTGGACCCGCGAAGCCGTCACGGGCAGCGAGGCCAAATGGGCGATTCCCGCCATCATGCTGCAGGCCGTGCCCGGCGAGCAGATCGATCTCTATGCCTATGTCGATGAGCATGGCTGGGAAGAAGGCATGCCGCCCCATGTGCAGGAGCAACTGAACGCCGCCATGGACGGTGATGACTCCGACCCGGAGGATGACGATCTGTGATGGAACTGCAGGTCCCTGGCGATGCTGGGCGTGCCAGGTCCGCAACGCTTGAGCCCATCTGACAGAGCTTGACGATTGCAGGTCAGCAGATTTGAAACAAATTCATACAATCTGAGTCTTCTCTGAGATCAGCCCGCAAGCACTTGGGCCTGCGGCTTTTCATCTCTTGCTCTGTGAATCCAGTGCCCTGCGCACTGTGCTGTTGATGTCTTCCCTTGCTTCGTCCCAGCTGCAGCCTCGGCCTGTAGCTTTTGCTTCGCCTTTGCGCGCCTCCAACCCGTCTTCTTACGCTACTCAGACTGCAGTGGCACGTCAGGCAGATTTGCTGACGCTGCTGCTGGTGCTCGCGTCCAGTGCCGTGGCCGTGCTCATAGGCGTAGTCATGACCACGGCGGTATTGCCGCTGGTAGTCGGCGGCGTGATCAGTCTGCTGGCGCTGCTGGTGTTTAGCTTTGCGCGCGGCTCGGCTTTGACGCGCTATGCGCTGCCCCTGCTGCTCAGCGCCACGGTGGCACTGCATATTCAGGCATCCATGGGCATGCTGGAGTTTCACTTCGGCGTGTTCGTCACGCTGGCGCTGGTCATGGTCTACCGCAACTGGCGCGTGGTGCTGGCCTGCGCGCTGCTGTTTGCCGTGCACCATGTGCTGTTTGACCGGCTCCAGGCCTGGGGTCTGGGCATGTACTGCCTGTCCGCGCCCAGCTTTGAGCGCGTGCTGCTGCACGCGGCCTTTGTCGTGCTGCAGACCGGCGTGGAGATTTTCATGATCTACCGCATGAACCAGGCGTTTGCCCAGGGTTATGAGCTGGACGCACTGGTGCAGCAGGTGGACCAGTTGAAGGCCATGGTGCTGGATGTCAGCGCCGCGCAGCCCCGCACCGAAGTGGCGCAGCGCCTGCAGCAGATGTTCTTGCGCGTGCATGACACGGTGGCCAAGGTCAAGGCCAGTGCCCATGAGATGCAGAGCGCAGCCCATGGCATTGCCGATGGCGGGCACGAGCTGTCGGCCCGCAGCGAGCAGGCCCGCCAGAGCGTGGAGGAAACGGCTGCTGCCATTGCCGAGCTGCGCCACAGCGTGGCCAGCACGGCGCAACTGGCCCAGCAAGCCAGCCAGTCGGTGGGCAATGCTGCCGACACGGCCAGACAGGGCGCAGGCAGCGTCGACCAGCTGATGCAGGGCATGCACGATATTGAGCGCGGCTCTGCCGCCATTGCCGACATCGTGGGCGTGGTGGACTCTCTGGCGTTTCAGACCAATCTGCTGGCACTCAACGCGGCGGTGGAGGCCGCGCGCGCTGGCGAGCAAGGGCGCGGCTTTGCCGTGGTGGCCGAGGAAGTGCGCCGCCTGGCGCTGCGCAGCAGTGCCGCGGCCAAAGACATTCGCAGTCAGATCGATCAGTCCGGCAAAGCCGTGGCGGGCAGCGTGAAGTTCGGCGCTCAGGTGCAAAGCCTGATGCAGGGCTTTGAAGCACAGATCAGCGAGGCCGCGCAGCGCATGGAAGGCATTGCCCAGGCCACGGTGCACCAGCACGAAGGCGTGGAGCAGATCGGGCAGGCCATTGCGCAGATCGAGGAAGTCACCACCCGCAATGCCGAGCTGGCCGAACAATCGCTGTCCGCTGCAGTCTGTTTGCAGGCAAATGCGCAGGAACTCATGGATGAATCTGCGGTATTTGCTACAAAATTTGATTCATTAGCAGCGCGTTGAATCAAGTGCTTCAAGGCAAAAAGGGCAGGTTGGTTACATATCGTTGAGTTTTGAGCAGCTTGCGGTATCGGTTATCGATACCGGGTAAGTATTGGGTGCGGATTTTTGAGCACTGCTTCTACTATCGCTTCACCACAAACTTCTGGAGCAAGTCAGTGAACACACAAGCCGTAACTAGCAACAAGCCTTCTTCCGCCTTTGTCGGCGCATCCTGGGCTGCATTGCTGCTCGGCGTCGTGGCCTTCATGGTCGGGCTGTGGAACGCCAGCATGCAGCTCAACGAAAGAGGCTATTACTTCGCCGTTCTGGTGCTGGGTCTGTACTCCGCCATCTCGCTGCAAAAATCGGTGCGTGACCGCCTGGAAGGCATTCCCGTCACCGGCATCTACTACGGCATCAGCTGGGTGGCGCTGCTGATTGCGGTCGTTTTGTTGGGCGTGGGTCTGTTCAACGCCACGCTGCAGCTGAGCGAAAAAGGCTTCTACGCCATGGCCTTTGCGCTGGCCCTGTTTGGCGCGATTGCGGTGCAAAAGAACACCCGCGACACGCTGAGCAGCGAAGATGGCCCCCGCAGCGAACGCAAGCGTGACAAGCCCACTCTGGTGGCCCAGGAAGCGACCAAGACTGCAGAAGTGCAGGAACTGATGAGCAATAACCGCTAAACCGCAAGTCGGACGTGCAAAGCCTGCCGGGAAACCGGCAGGCTTTTTTGTTGCTCCACTTGTTAAAAGCCGCTCTGGCGCTGCATCTGCCGCTGCACAAAAGCCGCAAAGGTTTGCTCCAGCGACTGCCGCTCAGAGGCATGCTCAGCCCAGCCTTCGAGCTGAGCCAGCGCCTGAACGCTGGCCTCAAATGTCGATAGTTGCCCCGGCAGATGTGCCTTGCGAATCGCGTATTGCGAGGGCGGCACATCCTGCAGCGCCAGTCTGGGCAGGGCTTGCAGCGCTGGGTTGAGGTAGAGCATCTTGCGGCTTTTGCGCCAGGTGCCGTCGATCACGACCAGCCGCAGCGCAGAGGGTGCGCAGGGCCAGGGGGCGGGCAGTGGCGCAGCGGCGGCCAGTCCCAGCGCGGCGTCTTGCTCGATCGTTTCGGGGTAGAGCAGCAGGCTGTGGCGGCCATCGCCATGCAGGGCTTGCTGCAGCGTGACGGCGTCGAACGCTTCACCAATCAACACCTGGCTGTGCGGCAGGCATAGATGCAGCAGATGGCCTGTGCCCTTGGCTTCATGCACTTCCTGCGGGTGCATGAGGATCAGCAGCTGAGCCTGATGCTCCACCGCCTTTGCCAGTGCGCAGATGCAGCTGCGCAGGGCGCGCAGGCATTGCGGGCAGCGGGGGCGGGTGGATGGCTGGGTACTCATAAATTGATAGCTTCTTGCCTATGCAATACATGGGCAAGAAGCTATTTTGATCTCAAATCAGCTCTGCGCAGGCTTGACCAGCAGGTTGCGGCCCGCACCCCAGCCAGCGACGGCGCAGGCCAGGCACAGCACGATGACCAGCGTTGCCGTGGGCATGTAGCTGCCCGTCATATCGTGCAGCAGGCCCACCAGCAGCGGACCCCAGGCAGCCAGCACATAGCCCCAGCCCTGGGCCATGGCCGAGAGCTGGGCGGTGACCTGCATATTGCCGCTGCGCATGACGATCAGGCTCAGCGCCAGTGCAAACGCTCCGCCCTGGCCCATGCCCAACACCACGGCCCACAGCCACATGGGGGCGTCCAGCGGGCCCCAGAGCATGCCTAGAAAGGCGGCCAGAATCATCACCGACAGCGCCAGCGCAAAGCCGCGCTGATCCTTGAGGCGGGCGGCCAGCGGTGGCGTCAGCAGGCAGGCCACCAGCTGGACGAGGATGGAGACTGCCACCAGATAGCCTGCGGTGGCGCTGTCGATGCCGCGCTCGCGCAAGATGGGGGCCAGCCAGCCCATGACGATATAGGCCAGCGCCGATTGCAGGCCCATGAAGAAGGTGACTTGCCAGGCCAGGGCCGAGCGGTTCAGGCTGCCAGCACGGGCCGCAGCATCAGTGGTGATGGGCTTGGCCGCAGCCGCCTGCGGTGCCCAGATGACGATGGCAATCACGGCCAGCACCGCCCATACAGCCAATGCATAGGGCCAGGCATTGTCAAACCAGTGCATCTTCATGGGTACGGTGAATGCGGCGGAAGCGGATGCGCCGCCGCACACGGCCAGCGTGTACAGGCCCATCATCAGCGCGACTTTGAGCGGAAAGCTGCGCTTGATCAGGCTGGGCAGCAGCACATTGCCCATGGCAATGCCGGCCCCCGCCAAGATGGCGGAGATAAACAGCGCAAAAAGCTCACCAGTCGCACGCAGCAATGTGCCGCCAGCTATCAATAAAAGAGCAAGCAGCAGCACACGCTCCGCGCCAAAGCGGCGCGCCAATGCGGGTGTGGGCAGGGAGAAAAGGCCCAGGCACAAAATCGGTAGCGTGGTCAGCATGCTGGCGCCGGTGGAGGACAGGCCGGTGTCGCGCATGATCTCGGGCAGCACGACGGAGAGGCTGCCGAAGACGGGACGCAGATTGCAGGCGATCAGAATCAGGCTCAGGGCCAGCAGCCAATGGGTGGACTTGCTTGTTGGATGGGTGTTTTGAGGCGCAGTCATACCGGGCTGACTGTATACGATGCACCGCTTTGGTGCCGGAGCCTGGGCAGCAAAGCGGGACGCGGAAAAAACCATGCCCGCTGGCCGCAGGCGCAGCGGGCATGGGCATCCGGTGCTCAGGGTCTGATTACAGACGGCCCTTGAAGTAGGTGGCCTTGTCCATATCGGCCACATCCACGCTCAGTTGCACCATCACACCTTCGGGGTGAGGCACCAGACGGCGCAGCACGGCGGCCAGGCCGTCCGACATTTCCTTCTTGGCTTCGGTGCTGCGGCCCGCCATCAGTTGCAGTTGCAGGTGCACAAAGCCACGGTTGTCGGGTTGGTTGCCAATATAGACATTGCCCATGCTCAGGCGTGCAATACGGGCCTTCACATCGGCCTCGTCGGGCACGGTGGGGTGGCTGCAGATCACGGCATTGAGTTCGCGCATCAGCTCGCGCTCGTTCAGGCCGGTCAGGTTTTCGGTGTATTCGATATGCAGATGAGGCATGGCGGTCTTTCGCTAGAAACGGATGGGCTGTTTTTACAGCATCTGGGTCGGCACTTTGTGGCGCAGCTCGACTTGCTTGTTGCTGTCGTCCACAAATACCAGCTGGGGCTGGTGCGTGGCCACATCGTTTTCATGCACCTGGGCAAAGCTGGCAATGATCAGCAGGTCGCCCACGGCAGCACGGCGGGCGGCCGAGCCATTGACGGAAATCATGCCGCTGCCGCGCTGGCCCTTGATGGCATAGGTGACAAAGCGCTCGCCGTTGTCGATGTTCCAGATATGGACTTGCTCGTTTTCGGCAATGTTGGCGGCGTCCAGCAGGTCTTCGTCGATGGCGCAGGAGCCTTCGTAGTGCAGCTCGCACATCGTCGTCTTGACGCGATGGATCTTGGACTTGAGCATGGTGCGGAACATGGTTGTCTCCCAATGAAAAATGGCTGAATTTCGGCGCTTGCCGACAGCAGCGGCAAGCCTGTTGGCGCGCATTCTTCCACAAGCGCGAAGTCAGGGCTAACGCAAATGGTCTATGCAGCCATGATTTTTTATGGCAGCTCCAGCACGCAGCCGTCGCCAATGCTGTCGCGCCACACGCGGATGCGGCTGGGCGCGGGCTGCAGATCGGCCAGCGCTTGGGCGATAAAGAGACTCAGATTCTCCAGCGTGGGCTTGCCCAGACCGGGAATTTCATCGAGAAAACGGTGATCGAGCTGCTCGCGCAGCAACTCAAGCCGGGCACGCAGATGGCCCAGGTCAATCACCATGCCGTTGTCCGGATTGCGCGGGCCTGTCACGCTGACTTCGGCGTAGTAGGTGTGGCCGTGAATGCGGCGGCTGCTCTCGGTTTCGATAGCGCGGTCCAGCGTGTGGGCGGCATCGAAGAAAAAGCGCTGATGAACGGTGAACTGCATATCAGCGGATTCCGGTGAGCTTGTGGGTTTGCAGACTCAGACGCCATGCGGGGCGCTGCATGCACAGCTCAATGCAGGCCTCGGTGTTGGCACGCTGCAAAGGGTTGTCCATGGGCTGCAGGAAGTAGTTTTCAAACTGCGTGCTGGCTTCAATGTCTGCCAGATCAAAACCGGGCTGGGGCCAGACCAGTTTCAGTTCCTGGCCGCTGCGCTGAATCCAGTCCGCTCCAGCCTTGGGGCTGATGCACAGCCAGTCAATACCAGCGGGTGCGGCCACCGTCCCATTGCTCTCCACCGCAATCCGAAAGCCACGTGCGTGAAGGACGTCGATCAGCGCCGCATCGACCTGCAGCAAAGGCTCGCCCCCGGTCAGCACCACCATGCGGTGCTGGCTGTCAGTCGTCGGCCACTGCTCCAGAATGCGCTCGGCCAGAGCGTCAGCGGTCGTGAACTTGCCGCCCAGCGTGCCGTCGGTGCCCACAAAGTCCGTATCGCAGAACTGGCAGGTGGCGCTGGGCCGGTCCTGCTCGCGGCCCGTCCACAGATTGCAGCCCGCAAAGCGGCAGAACACGGCAGGTGTGCCCGCCTGTCCGCCTTCGCCCTGCAGGGTGTAGAAAATTTCTTTGACGCTGTATGTCATCTTGAACTCAAAAATTAGCACACCCCAGGCGAGAGACAGCAAGCAAGCGCCGCCGCGCAGCGAGGCTGTCGTCCCCCTCTGGGGGAAGGCGCGCAGCGCCTCAGGGGGCGTTACTCAAACCGGGGTATAGGCAAGGCGCACATAAATAGGCGCAAAAGCCTCGGCCTGGGTGATCTCGATCAGTGTTTCCTTGGCCAGCTCCAGCATGGCGATAAAGGTAACGACCAGCACCGTGGAGCCTTTGGTGGGGTCGAAGATGCGCTCGAACTCCACAAAGCGCTGGCCTTGCAGCTGCTTGAGGATCTGGCTCATGTATTCACGCACGGACAGTTCCTCGCGCGTGATCTTGTGGGTCTGTACCAGCTTGGCGCGTTTGAGGATATCGCGCCAGGCCGCTTGCAGCTCGCCAATTTCCACATCAGGAAAGCGCGGCTGCAGGCTTTGTTCAATATAGACCGTGGCCTTGAGAAAGTCACGGCCGTACTGGGGTAACTGGCCCAGTTGCTGGGCGGCCAGCTTCATCTGCTCATATTCCAGCAGGCGGCGCACCAGCTCGGCACGTGGGTCTTCGGCTTCTTCGCCGTCTTCCTGCTTCTTGGGCGGCAGCAGCATGCGAGATTTGATCTCGATGAGCATGGCCGCCATCAGCAGGTACTCGGCAGCCAGCTCCAGATTGCGGCTGCGTACCTCGTCCACATAGGCCATGTACTGGCGCGTCACGTCCAGCATGGGAATGTCGAGGATGTTGAAGTTCTGCTTGCGGATCAGGTAGAGCAGCAAGTCCAGCGGGCCTTCAAAGGCTTCGAGGAAGACTTCCAGCGCATCGGGCGGGATGTACAGATCCTGCGGCAGCGCAAACAGCGGCTCACCATACAGACGCGCCAAAGCCACCTGGTCGATCACCGCCGGCGACGAGTCAGGCGCGTCCGGGTTCTGGCCCGGCAGCAGGGTGGTGCTTTCAGCCTCGCTCATGGTCTGCTATGCAATGCAGAGCTATGAGCGCTTGATGGATAAGCGCTAGAGGCTGATTTCATCGAAAGGATCAGGAGTGGTTGGTCTGGTACACGTAGGGCTTTTGCTCTACACGGCCAGCGCGCAGGTCTTCCCAGACTTCGTGGTTCACGTCCTTGTCCCACAGCAGGGCACGGCCAGCCAGTTGCTGTTGGTCCAGCTCGGGCTTTTGCTTCTTCAGATCGTTGATGAAGTTGGTGGTGTCGGAACGGTAGTCGGGGCGACGGAAGAAAGACATATGCGTAAAACCTCTCAGATCCCCTGATTTTAGCCGCACCCGGAGAAAAGCCCCGGCTCAGGCAGTTTGCCGGGCAGGCAGGCCCAGGATTTTTAACAAGCGTTTGCAGATGAGAGCGGGCGCTGGCGCTGGATGCTGTCAGAATTTGCACTCCCTATGGCAACCACAGTGATGCACTCATGAACATTTTTTCCCGTGTGACGACTGCCCTGGCCGCAGCGGCCATTGGCGCGCTGACGCTGGTGGGCTGCGATGAGCAGAAGATCAAGGAGCTGGAAGAAGGCATGTCCACCGAGTTCGATGTGCGTGCCAAGTTTGGCGAGCCAGAGCGCATCTGGCAGGAAGCCGATGGCTCGCACACGCTGGAGTACAACCGTCAGCCCGCGGGTGCCAAGAATTACATGATCACCATTGGCCAGGACGGCAAGATGAGCGCGCTGCGCCAGGTGCTGGCCCCCCATGTGTTTGCCCAGATTCAGCCCGGCATGGATGAAAACCAGGTGCGTCGCATGCTGGGCAAGCCAGCCAAGATGATGACCTTCCAGCTCAAGCAGGAAACGGTCTGGGACTGGAACTACATCGACCCGCCCACACGCTCCATGGAGTTCAGCGTCTACTTCGACATGAGCGGCCGTGTGCTGCGCAGCGGTAGCCGCGAAAAAATGCAGGACGAGCAGCGCTGATCGCTGCAGTGACAAAAACGGGACCATCAAGGTCCCGTTTCCTTTTATGGCTTGCGTGCAAGCTTGGGCAGCAGCGCCGCCACCACGCCCAGCAAAGGCAGGTAGGCGATGGTCTGGTAGACAAACTCTATGCTGGTCGCATCGGCCAGCCAGCCCAGCACCGCAGCACCCAGCCCGCCCATGCCAAAGGCAAAGCCGAAGAACAGACCTGAGACCATGCCCACCTTGCCGGGCATCAGCTCCTGCGCAAAGACCAGAATGGCCGAGAACGCGGACGAGAGGATGAGGCCGATCAGCACCGTCAGCACCACCGTCCAGAACAGATTGGCGTGAGGCAAGAGCAACGCAAACGGGGCCACACCCAGAATCGAGAACCAGATCACCGGCTTGCGGCCAATGCGGTCACCAATCGGCCCGCCTGCCACCGTGCCCACCGCCGATGCGGCCAGGAACAGGAACAGATAAAGCTGCGCCGTCTGCACCGGCTGGCCGAACTTGTGGATCAGATAGAAGGTGTAGAAATTGCTCAGACCTGCGATGTAGAAGTACTTGGAAAAGATCAGCACTAGCAGCACAGCAATCGCGCCCAGCACCACGCGGCGCGGGTAGGGGGCTGGAACTGCGGCTCGGGCCGCTTTGGGCGCGCTGCTGACATGGTTGAGCGCATACCAGCGGCTGACTTGCAGCAGCAGAGCAATGGCCAGCAAGGCCGCCAGCGTGAACCAGGCCACGCTGCGCTGACCAAAAGGCACGATGATCAGTGCAGCCAGCAGCGGGCCAAAGGCCGTGCCCGCATTGCCGCCCACCTGAAACAGCGACTGGGCCAGACCATGCTGACCGCCCGATGCCAGCCGTGCGATGCGCGACGATTCGGGGTGAAAGACCGCCGAGCCCAGACCCACAAAGGCAGCGGCCAGCAGCAGCACGCCGTAGCTGGGCGCAAATGCCAGCAGCACCAGCCCCGTCAGCGTGGAGGCCATGCCCCAGGGCAGCCAGAAGGGCTGGGGCTTGCGGTCGGTGTACAGACCAATCAGCGGCTGAAACAGCGAGGCCGTGAGCTGATAGACCAGCGTGATCATGCCCAGTTGCACAAAGCTCAGCTGGAAGCTGCCTTTGAGCACGGGGTACATGGCCAGAATCAGCGACTGCATCATGTCGTTGATCATGTGCGAGGCGCTGAGCGCACCAAGAATGCGAAATTGCGCGCCTGCCGCTTTGGCTGGCTTGGGTGGGGAAGATGCGAGAGAGGACATGCAGAGCTTTCAGTGCAAATAAGGCAGAGATC
This sequence comes from Comamonas testosteroni, assembly GCF_003569915.1. Lineage (GTDB taxonomy): Bacteria > Pseudomonadota > Gammaproteobacteria > Burkholderiales > Burkholderiaceae_C > Comamonas > Comamonas testosteroni_D. The sequence goes on from NZ_KZ984452.1 coordinate 35,496, forward strand.
ACGGCAGATGCCGCAGAACTCTGCAAAAACTGCAGTCTAGAAATATGATGCAAGTCTGTCTCTCGACTTTCATCATTGAACTATCGCAAAACAGACATGCCAAGACCTGCGCCCTATACCGAGAAAACGCCGCAGTCCGAGGCGCTGCAAGCCGTTGAGGGCTATACCAGCGCCGTCAGCTGCCGCGCTACCGATTACGCCGCAGGCTGGGAGGTGCTGCCGCACAGCCATGCCAAGCACCAGCTGATCTATGCCATGCAAGGCGTGATGACGGTGCGCACCGACACGGGGCACTGGGTGGTGCCGCCCAGCCGTGGCCTGTGGGTGCCTGCGGGCATGACCCATGCCATACGCTGCCTGAGCACGATTTACATGCGTAGCCTGTATGTGCGGCCCGATGCCGCGCCGGGGATGTTTGAGGAATGCAGCGTGGTGGGAATATCGCCACTGATGCGCGAGCTGATTCGCGCTGCTGCTGATGTGGAGCAGCCCTATGCCGCTGATTCACGCGATGGGCGGCTGATGCGGCTGCTGTTGGACGAGCTGCACGCCTTGCCCGTGCTGCCGCTGTATCTGCCCTTGCCCACCGATGCGCGCATCTTGCGCATCTGCGAGAGCCTGCAGCAGCGGCTAGACGACCCATCCACACTGGCGGACTGGGCGCTGCATCTGGGCATCAACGCCAAGACGATTCAGCGCCTGTTCATGGCGCAGACAGGCATGAACTTTGGCCGCTGGCGGCAGCAGGCAAGGCTGCTGCGGGCGCTGGAGTTGCTGGCCAGCGGCGACAAGGTCATCGATATTGCGCTGGCGCTGGGTTATGAAAGCCCCAGTGCCTTTACCAGCATGTTCCGCAAGCAGTTCGGGCTGACGCCCAGCCAGTTTTTTGCGGGTGGGGCTGAGGCATAGAGGTGCTAACACCGCCCAGCAAACCGCAGGTTTGCGGTTGAGACGAGGCGCGAAGCCGCAGGCAGTACCTTAGTACGACAAGGCTAGGCGCCCCCGACGAAGCAACGATGTATCAAGGGCGGTGTTAGTGCCTGTCAGTAGCGCAGGCGGCCGTTCTTGTCGATAAAGCCGATATCCACAAACGATGCGCCCACATTGTTTTTGGCCATGGTGAAGTCCACCGGGTAGCCGCCCAGGTCCACCTTCAGGCCGCGCAAGGCGCTTGTCACTTTCTCGGGCGTGGGGTTGGGGCCGGCGCGGCGAATGGCTTCACCGGCGACACGCGCATTCACATAGCCAATGATCTGCATGGATGAGCGGGTCTGCACCTCGCCCGGTGCGCTGAGCCTGTCCATGGCGGCGCGAAAGTCGCGCGAGAGGCGCGTGGTGGAGCTTTCGGGGTTGGGGGTGACCTGGGCCAGCGCCACGCCTGCCGCATCCTTGACTGAGGCTTTTTCCATGATGGCCGTGGTGGACACATAGGACAGGCTGTAGATGGGGACCGAGTCGCCGCCAGCGCGAATATCGCGCACCATGGCACCGCCGCTGCCGGGCGTGAGAATCATCAGATAGACGCTGGCGCCGCTGGCCTTGAGCTGCTGGGCGGCAGCCTTGAGTTCTTCGGCTGCGGATGGCACGGCCACGCGTCCCAGCACTTCGATCTTCAGCGGGGGCGCGACCTGCTCTATGTATTTGAGGCCCGATTTGCCAAACGGCAGGTCCTGATAGACCACGGCGATCTTGTTCAGGCCCACGGTGGACAGATGGGTCAGCACACGGTGCAGCTGGGCATGGTCACCGGCCTGCACATGAAACAGCCAGGGGCTGCCGGGGTCGCGCAGGCTTTCCGAGCCGGGCGTGATGCCGACAAAGGGAATGCCGAGCTTGTCGAAGGTCTTTTCCTTGAGCATCACGCTCACGGTGGCCGAACCCAGCAGATTCACAAAGGCCACGGGCTTGTCGCGTTTGGCGACTTCCTGCACCAGACGGATGGTTTCCTCGGTCTTGTACTTGTCGTCTTCGCTGACCAGACGGATCTTCTGGCCGTTGATGCCGCCTTGCTCGTTGATCTGGTCAAAGTAGGCCTTGGCACCCTCGTAGTTGCCCTTGCCATTGTTGGCCAGCGGGCCGGACAGCGGCCCCACATTGGCCACCACGATTTCCTGCGCCCATGCGTGTTGCAGGGGCAGGCATAAGGCCAGGGCTGCGGCCCAGACTTTGGCTTGTTTCATTGTTCGTCTCCTCCTTGTGATTCGCCGCGGCATCAGTCATCTGCGTGCTGTCTGCCTTACCGGTCGATCCGGCATTTTTGTGCTGCGAATATAGGGATTCGTCGTCCAAATCGACGATATTGCCTGTATGAATATCAACGGATTGGCGGTTTATTGCGCCAGTGCAAGCTTGTGCCTTGAGATTGCTGAAAGGCATTGACGGCCTGCCCGGGCTTGGTCAATACGCAGCAAGATCGTCAACAAGATGCTGCGGCGCACAAAAATAATGAGGCTGTAGGCATGGGCGCAACATCGTCGCTCTGGCGATGTTTTTAAAATAAGGGTTAACACTAGTGTGATCTGCACTGGCGTGTCAGAGGGCCTTACCCGGCTGTCTGGCATGTAATTTGCTGTCTTACCCGACATGTCCACACCGCTATCACCTTCCTCAGGCCCCGTGGCTACCTCCACCGCTTCCTTCAATCTGCGTCATGGCCGGTTTGAAGACGCGCAGGCGCTGTTCACCGGCTCGCTGTTTGTTTCCATCACCATGATGCTGTTCGCGCAGGCGGGCTTGCTCACGGGCAGCACGGCGGGCGTGGCTTTTCTCTTGCACTATGTGACGGGCTGGCCGTTTGGCGTGATCTTCTTCGCCATCAATCTGCCGTTTTACTGGTTTGCCTGGAAGCGCATGGGGCCGGAATTCACCATCAAGACCTTTGTCTCGGTCGCCATGCTGGCGCTGATGGCGGACGTGGGCCCGCGCTTTATTCATATCGACTATCTGAACCCGCTGTTTGCCGCCGTGCTGGGTGGTTTGCTGATGGGCACGGGCTGCCTGTTTCTGGCGCGCCATCACTCCAGTCTGGGCGGGGCGACGATTGTTTCGCTCTATCTGCAGGAGCGCTACGGCATTCGCGCGGGCAAGGTGCAAATGATGATTGACTGCACCGTGGTGCTGCTGGCGCTGTGGGTCGTGCCATTCGAGCGCGTGGCTTACTCGGTGCTGGCAGCGGTCATCATGAGCCTGTTTCTGTGGATCAGCCACCGCCCGGGGCGCTATCAGGGTGACTGATGATTTGCTACTGAAAATATAGCTATCAGCCTATATTTTCTATGGACTAAGGCGCTAAAACATTAAAAATCCCCGCATCAGGCAGCGCCCGGTGCGGGGATTTTTTCGTATGTGCTTAGGCAACGGTAATCGTCTTCTGTGCTGTCACGCTCAGGCCCGCGTCGTCCTTCCACAGCATATTGAGATCGCCACTCTCGCGCGCCAGAAAGGTGAACTCGATATACGGGTTCTGGGCGACGGAGATATTCGGCTCCCAGCTGAACAGCAGGGCGCTGCCCAGTCTGGCTTCAAAGCGGGTGACGATATTGCGCGGGCGAATCTTGTTGGTAGCTGGGTCGGTACGCAGACCGCTTTCCATCACATGCTCCATCTGCGCGCGCACGCGCAGCACTTCGCCTTTCTTGGGGGTAGCGTTGCTGACCCAGACGCGGGGTGGTTTGCTGGTGCTCATTGCTTGCTCCTCACATGCCGCAGCCGCTGGCGGCTACCGTAACGGCCTGCTTAGCCACGAGTACCTTGCCGCTTTTCATACGCGCCAGAGCATGAATCGTCTGCGACTGCGACAGGCGCACACGCACCGCCGCTTCGGCAGTGCCTGCGGCAGCGGTGAACTGCATGCGGCAGGTCAGCGGCGAGGGGTTGAGGTCGGCCAGCACGATGATTTCCTCGCACCAGTCCTGCTCGGTGATGGGCAGTGTCACCTTGACCTTGACGGGCACGGCGCTGGGGTTGTCGGCCAGGACGGGCACATCCAGCTGCAGGCCTTCGCTTTGCGGCGTGGCCTTGCCGGTGAACTGGGCAAGCTGCTTCTGGAACTCGGCAGGGTTGGGGGCCAGAGGGCCGACCAGCGGCGTCTTGGCCGCAGTGCTGGTCTGGGCCAGAGCCGATGCGGGCAGAGCCAGACTGGCCCCGGCTGCCGCCGCGCCCAGCACCATGCTTCTACGGGTGGTGTTCTTGAACATTGCTTCTCTTTATCCAATCAACAAAACTTCAAAACTGGGGCGTCCCATCGGAGAGACGCCAAGCAAGAGCCGCCTCGCGGCGGGGCCGCCGCAGGCGAGGGCGTCGTCCCCCTTGGGGGAAGCCGCGTCAGCGGCTCAGGGGGTTACGTCCCTAAAAAGTCGCTGAACTTGGAGTTGATCCAGCCAAAGTCTTCCTTGACCAGATCGGAGGTGCGCACATCCATATCGATCTGGGTCTGGTTGACCTGACCGTTGGCATCCACCTCGTACTCGAACTTGACCGAGATTTCCTCCTGCGGCTCGCCGTTGACCATCATGTAGCACAGGTTGTCGGGCAGGCGGGCGATGACTTCCTTGCCGGCCACGCGCTCGGCAATGTTCTGGGCCACGATTTTGCCAATGTAGTTGGCCACATGGCCGCTCTTGGGGTAATGGCCGAACTGGGGCGAGATCGCGCCCATCAGGTCGCCCACAAAGTACACGCGGTCGTCGGTTTTGGCGTGGAACAGGCGGTTGTGCATATCGGCCCAGCCCGTGGGCTTGCCGGTGGCTGCATCCTTGCCGATCAGATCGGCCTGCCAGACCATGTCGGCTGCCTGATGCGGAGGCATGAGGATGGCGTCGTCAAACTTGAAGTCGCCCGCAGCGGTCTTGATCTGCTTGTTGAAGGGGTCAACTTCCTTGACGCCTGCATTGGGCACATGGGTGATGATGTCCGGATACAGCTCCTCAAACGCCTGCTTGTAGCCCACGCCGATGGGTGCAATCTTGGGCTTGGGGTCGAGGATCAGAATCTTGCCGGGAATCTTGTTCTTCTTGATATGCCAGGCGATCAGGCAGGCGCGCTCATAGGGCGAGGGCGGGCAGCGGTGCGGTGGCGGGGGCAGCGTCATCACCAGCGTGCCGCCCTTGAAGTTCTTGACCTTGCTCTTGAGCGAGAGCATTTCCTGGTTGGGAATATAGGCGTTGGGGAAATGCTTGCGCGTGTAGTCAATGGCGCGCTGGTCGTTGCCAAACCAGGCTTCGTAGTCGTTGCGAATGCCACCCGACAGGATCAAAAAGTCGTACTCGATCAGGCCATGGGCCGTGCGCACCAGCTTCTTGTCGCGCTCAAAGCCGGTCACTTCGGTCTGCAGCAACTGGTAGCCGTATTTATTGGCCGGGTGCAGCATGTCGCGGTTCACAAAGTCGGTGTTCACGATGTCCACCAGCCACTTGTTGCTCATGGGGCCGGACCAGAACGTGGGGTTGCGCTCCAGTAGCACCACGTCGGAGTCTGGAATCAGCTCGCGCAGATAGCGCGCCGCTGTCATGCCGCCCCAGCCGCCGCCGCAGATGACGATGCGTGGACCCTTGCCCTTGCGTGGCAGGATTTTTGTCTGGCCGGTGACGATGGAAGGCGCAGCCATGACGGAGTTTGAAGTGACGGCAGCACCCAGAGCGAGAGCGGGCGGAGTCCACAGAAAATGGCGACGTTGCATAAGCATTGTTCCTTGATGAAACAGGCAAGCCCGGCCAGTCGCAGCACGCAGCAAATACGGTGCAGGCAGCGAGTGAACAGGGCAGAGAAATACAGCTTGGCGCGGACAGCCTGACGCGGGTTGCATGAAAGGTCATGCAGGCCCGGGAAGAGGCCCTCTCAGCCGACACGCGGCACAAGCAGAGCGAGGTGGCTTGATTCTAGGGAGCTTGTCTGTCCCGAAATCGGTGAATACCCCGGCGAAGGAGCCGCTATTGACGGCGCTCAAGCCCGGCGCTGAAAGCTCAGCGCAGCCAGCGCTCCCGTCACAATTCCTGCGGTGGCCACAAAGCTCGCAAACGCCAGTGTGGAAAGCCCGGTCAGGCCCTGACCGATGGAGCAGCCTGCGGCCAGCACGCCGCCGATGCCCATCAGCAAGCCGCCGCCTGCACTGGCAGCCAGGCGGGTGGTGGAGTCAAACCCTTCCCAGCGGGCGCTGCCACTGGCAAGCGCCGCCACCAGTGCGCCGCAGAGCACGCCCGCGACCAGCGCCGAGCCCATGCCCAGCTCACGGCCCACGGACAGTTGCAGATAGAGCAGGCTTTCCGCCACAGGGCCGACAAAGCTCAGTGAGCTGAGCTTGGCAGGCTCGAACGGGTCCACATCGATATGCGCGGTAATCCACCAGCCAGCAGCCACCAGCAGGCCGATGCACAGCGCGCAGACCAGCTGCAGCGGGTTTTGGCGCAGTGCGGGGCGCAGCAGCGCATAGATAAGCAGCAAGGCGGATGCTATCAAAATGATTGCGGCTGTCGAAGTACTACCAAGGCTGTAGGCCGATTGCAGATAAGCCGTCAGCGTGGCCTGGGGCAACGCCGCAGGTGTCAGCGTCTGCAGCCACAGGCGAAGCGGCGTCAGCACGCCGGTCATGCTGATCTGGGCGCCCAGCGCCAGAAATACCAGCGTGACCAGAGAGCGCAGATTGCCCCCGGCCAGCAGCACCAGAGAGCGTGCACCGCAGGCACGCGCCAGCACCATGCCCACGCCAAACACCGCGCCGCCCAGCAAGGTGCCAAGTAGGGAAAAGCTGGGCCGCGCCGCACCGGCCTGGCTGAGATCAATCAGACCCGCAAGCTGCAGCCCCTGCGAAGCCAGCAGCGCCACGGCCAGCGCCAGCGCAAAAGCCTGCAGGGCCGGTGCGCGGCCTGTGGACTCGTCCGCATCCTTGCCCAGCCACTGGCGCAAGCCGCGCAGCAGACAGAAACGCCCGAGCCGCGCGGCGATGCCAAAGGCAAGGCCCAGAGCAAACAAGGCCCAGAACAAGCTCATGGATCAGCGGTCCCAAATGTCGGTGCTAATGGCCTTGTACCAGGCCGAGCCATAGTCGGCTTCGGCCTTGCGGAAGGCCGCATTGCCGTCCAGCGGGCTCACGCCGCCGGAATTTGCCACCTCGATCAGCTTGCCTTCCTGTGCCTTGTAAACACCGGCCACGGAGATGCCGTAGTCGTTGCCGATCAGGCTGTAGCAGGTGTTGGCGTAGGCGGCGGTGGGCACGGGCTGGCCGGTCAATTCGGCCGCAATGGCGGCGGCTGCTACCTTGCCCTGGGTGTTGGCCGCAAAGCCGGACTTGGGCATGGGCGCGGCAATCGTTGCGTCGCCCAGCACATAGACGTTGGGCACCTTGGACGATTCAAACGACTCGGCCTTGACGGGCACCCAGCCGCTGGCGTCCGTCACACCGGCGCGGTCGGCGATGAAGCCGGCTTTTTGCGGCGGGATGACGTTGAGCACATCGGCCTTGTGCTTGGTGCCGAAAGCGGTTTCGACTTCCAGGTTTTTGGCATCCACGCGGGTGACCTTGCCGTCGTCCGCCTGCTTGACCCATTCGATCATGTCGCCGTACAGCGCCTTCCAGCCCTGAATGAACAGGCCTTGCTTGGAGAAAGCGTCCTTGTCGTCCAGCAGCAGAATCTTGCTCTTGGGTTTGTGGGCTTTGAGGTAATGCGCCACCATGGCGGCGCGCTCATAGGGGCCGGGCGGGCAGCGGAAGGGGTTGGCGGGAATCACCATCACAAACTTGCCGCCGTCGGGCATGGCTTCGAGCTGCTTCTTGAGCAACTGGGTTTGCGCTCCGGCCTTCCAGGCGTGCGGGGCCAGCTGCGCCGCCGCTTCGTCATAGCCTTCCAGTGCATTCCAGCGCATATCGATGCCGGGCGAGAGCACCAGCTTGTCATAGCTCAGCACCTGACCGTTGGACAGCAGCACGCGGCGCGAGTCGGTCAGCACATTGTCGGCACGGGCGTGGACCACGTTCACACCAGCCTTGCGCAGACCGTCATAGCTGTGGCCAATGCTCTCCCAGCTGCGCAGGCCCGCCAGATAGAGATTGGAGAAGGGGCAGGTGTAAAAGCGCTCGGCAGGCTCTACCAGCGTGACCTGAATATGCGGTGCAAACTGGCGCAGATAGCGCGCTGCCGTGGCGCCGCCAAAGCCGCCGCCCACGACCACCACATGGGCCGAAGCCGCCTTGGCCTGCACGATGGAAGGCAGTGCGAAAGAGGCCGCACCGGCAGCAGCACCGCCCAGAATTTGTCTGCGATTGATCTGCATTACTTGCCTTTCTTGCTGAACCATGCGGCCAGTGCCTTGAGTTGCTCGTCGTCATAGCCCTTGGCCAGACGGGTCATGACGGTAGCGTCCGGTGCAGCGCCAGCCTTGAAGGCCTGCAGGCGCTGCAGCAGATGCTGCTCAGGCAGACCACGCAGCGTGGGGATGCCGCCGGTGGAGCGGCCATCAGGCCCATGGCAGTTGGCGCAGCTGGCGGCCAGCACGGCCACATCCTGCGCGCGCAGATTGGCTGCAGGTGCAGCTGTGGCGGCCATGGCTGCTGCTGGAGCAAGCATGGTTGTAGCCAGGGCCAGCATCAGTCGCTGGCTGGAAACAAGTGGGTTCAATCGCATGGGGCCTCCCGAAGTGCGCAGGCGCGCACGGCGTGTGGCCGTGGCTTTGCGCGGGTGATGACAGGTCTGTTGCCTGAACGCCTGTGCCGAAGGTCTTGTTATCTGTGGTGGATGCGTGTGGAACGCATGCTTTTGAACCGTTCTGGCGCAGGCAGGTAAGCCGGATTCTAGAAAGCAAAACCGCTTTCACCGGCCCCAATACCCGGGCGGTGTTACACGTTGTTATTGGTTATTTAGTTATGCACGCGGCATGTGCTTGGCAGTGTGCTCAGGCGTGGCAATCTGCACCAGGAGCGGCTCGCAGATATATCAAAAACAATAGCTTCCAGCCTAATGAATATAAGGAATGGAAGCTTGTTTTAATGAAAATCAGGGTGTCTCGGGCTCGACGTAAGGCTCGCGGTTATTGCTCACACCCGGCCCCGGTTGATACGGGTGATTGGGGGCGCTTTCGCGGAATTTGACCGATACGCCGCTGTTGTCCGGTTTGTCATCGGTCAGCGCGTCATAGGCCTTGCCCACGCCTTTGCCTGCCAATTTTGCTGTGCCCACGGCCACATCGGCCGCTACGCCCACGGCTGTGGCCGTAACGCTGACCGCTGCAGCACCCACGCTCACCACGGTACAGCCCGACAGACCCAGCAGCGCCATGCACAAAAAAGCCCCTGTGGCTATGCGACGCAGGGGCTTGGCTGCGCGTCTTGTTGTCAACGCGCTGTGCATCAGTGGATACGCATGCCAGGGGCTGCGCCAGGGAAGGGTTCGAGAACGTAGATGCCGGGATTGGTCTTTTCGTCCGCATGGCTGGCGGCCAGCACCATGCCTTCGGACAGACCAAACTTCATCTTGCGTGGGGCCAGATTGGCGACCATCACAGTTAGCTTACCCACCAGTTGCTCGGGCTGGTACATGCTGCTGATGCCGCTGAACACATTGCGGGTCGTGGGCTTGCCTTCGGCGTCTTTCTCGCCCACATCCAGCGTCAGCTGCAGCAGCTTGGTTGAACCTTCCACGCTCTTGCATTCCAGAATTTTGGCAATGCGCAGGTCGATCTTGGCAAAGTCATCAATGCTGATGGTTTCGGCCAAAGGCTCGCCACCGGGGGCATTGGGGTCGATCACGGGCTCGGCCTTCTTGGCTTTCTTTTCAGCCTTGGCAGGAGCGGCTGCCGCAGGCGTCACGCCAGCAGGAGCTTCAAACAGCGCTTCGAGCTGCTTGGGATCGACGCGCTGCATCAAATGCTTGTACTCGCCAATCTGGTGGCCCTGGCCCAGGGGCTTGGCCACATCGTCAAAGCTCTCGGGCGGCACGATCAGGAAGTTGGCCACTTCGGCGGCCACACCGGGCAGGATGGGCTTCAAGTAAATGGTCAGGATGCGGAAGGCTTCGATGCAGGTCGTGCACACGTCCAGCAGGCGCGCTTCCATGCCTTCCTTCTTGGCCAGTTCCCAAGGCTTGTTGGCGTCCACATAGCTGTTGACCTTGTCGCACAGCAGCATGATTTCACGCGCAGCGCGGGCGGTGTCACGGCCTTCGTAGGCGGCGACGATGGCGTCTTTTTGCTCGCGCAGCGCAGCCAGCAGAGCCTGACCGTCTTCGGAGACCGCACCGAGCTTGCCTTCAAAGCGCTTGCTGATGAAGCCTGCAGCGCGCGAAGCGATGTTGACGTACTTGCCGATCAGGTCGGAGTTGACGCGCAGCATGAAGTCTTCGGGGTTGAAGTCGATGTCTTCGTTGCGGCCATTGAGCTTGGCGCCCAGGTAGTAGCGCAGCCACTCGGGGTTCATCTTGAGCGACAGGTACTTGAGCGGATCAAGGCCGGTGCCGCGGCTCTTGCTCATCTTCTCGCCGTTGTTCACGGTCATGAAGCCGTGCACGCAGATCTTGGTCGGCGTCTTGCGGCCGCTGAACTTCAGCATCGCAGGCCAGAACAGCGTGTGGAAGGTGATGATGTCCTTGCCGATAAAGTGGTACTGCTCCAGCGTCGGGTCGGCCATATAGGCGTCGTAGTTTTCGCCGCGCTTGTTGAGCAATTCCTTGAGCGAAGCCAGATAGCCCACGGGCGCGTCCAGCCACACATAGAAGTACTTGCCCGGTGCGTCGGGAATCTCGATGCCGAAGTAGGGCGCGTCGCGGCTGATGTCCCAGTCGTCCAGGCCTTCGCTGGTCGAGCCATCGGGGTTGGTGCGCACGCCAAACCATTCCTTGATCTTGGCGGCCACTTCGGGCTGCACATGCTTGCCGTCTTGCGTCCATTCGGTCAGGAATTCCACGGCACGTGGGTCGGAGAGCTTGAAGAAGAAATGCTCGGACGACTTCATCACCGGTGTGGCACCGGACAGGGCCGAGAACGGGTTGATCAGATCGGTAGGTGCGTAGACCGAGCTGCAGACTTCGCAGTTGTCACCGTACTGGTCCTTGGCGTGGCAGCGTGGGCATTCGCCCTTGATGAAACGGTCAGGCAGGAACATGTTCTTCTCGGGGTCGAAGAACTGTTCGATGGTGCGGGTTTCGATAAAGCCGGCCTTTTTCAGGTCCAGATAGATTTGCTTGGACAGCTCGTGGTTTTCGGCGCTGTCGGTATTGCTCCAGTTGTCGAAGGCGATGTGAAAGCCGTCGAGGTATTGCTTGCGGCCAGCGGCAATATCGGCCACAAACTGCTGGGGCGTTTTGCCCGCTTTTTCAGCGGCAATCATGATGGGCGCGCCATGGGCGTCATCGGCGCCGACAAAGTTCACTGCATTGCCCTGCATTCGCTGCGCACGCACCCAGGTGTCGGCCTGGATGTATTCCATGATGTGGCCGATGTGGAAGTTGCCGTTGGCGTACGGCAGGGCGGTGGTGACGAATAACTTTCGTTGCGACATAGGGTTGCGGAACTTTCTAAACAGCGAATGACGTGCGCCAGGGCAGCTGCACGCCGGTTCTGGTCACGTGGACGGGTGGATAGGCTCCACCTGTCTGCGCCCCGCGGCGCACCAGAACCGGACAATTTTAGGCGTTTGTGATGCTTGAAGCCCTGAACGGGGCTTCTGCGCAGAAATTAGAGCAATTTAATGCCTTTAGTCCATTAAATATATAGGCTTGAAGCTATAAATTAAATAGCGATCAGGTGCAAGGTGCTCAGCGGACTGAAGGCGCCTTGTTGCGGTACATGTCCTGATCGGCCTGTTTGAGCAGGCTTTGCGGGTCCTGCGCATCGCGGGGGTACAGCGCCTGGCCGACGGAGGCACCGACGGTGACGATTTCACCAGCTGGCAAGCCTTGCAAGGTGGTCAGCGGCTGCTGTAGTGCGTGGTCAATCTTCAGGCGCACGGCCTGTACCTGTTCCTCATCACCCACGCCGCGCAGGATGATGACGAACTCATCGCCGCCCAGCCGGGCCACCACATCATCGGGGCGCAGCAGATTGCGCAGGCGCACGGTGACTTCGGCCAGCGCCAGGTCGCCGTTGTCGTGGCCCCATTGGTCGTTCAGCGGCTTGAAGCGGTTCAGGTCCACAAACAGCAGTGCAAACGGGGCGGCGGTGCTCTGGCCGGGCAGGGGGCGGGTCAGCGTGCTCAGAATATGTTGCAGCGCGCTGCGGTTGCTGGCACCGGTGAGCGGGTCGGTAAACAGGCTGTGGCGCATGCGGTGGAAGTTATGGGCCAGCTCGCCAATTTCATCGCGGCGCTGCACTTCGATGGGGGTGTCGATCTCACCCTGGCCCACGCGGCGCACGGCGCGGGTCAGCGAGCGCATATCGTTGGCCACGGCACCAAAGATACGTGTGCCAATCAGCACGGCTATGACCAGAGCCAGCGCTCCCAGCCCGCCCACCATCGCCATATGGCGGTAGACACCGGCCAGAATGTCCTTGTGCGGCACGGCCACCACGGCCATCCACTGCAGGCCCGCGCTGTCCACCACGCGGCGGTAGGCAATGCGGATCTGGTTGTGCTGCGCGTCTTCGAGCAAGGCCGTGCGGGGTACATCGCTGGGCACGGAGGAGTGGAAAACGCCTTGAACCTCGGCATAGACGGCCTGGATCAGTGGGTCGGCGCTGCTGTCGGCGGTCATGCGCTCCATCCGGCCCTCCGCCAGGGTGCGGATATTGGGCATGCCGGTGGCGGCGATCAGCGAGCCGTCGGACTCGATGAGAAAAGCGCGGCCATGCTCGCTGAGGTGAATCTTGCCGACAAAGTCGTTGATGGCCTTGAGCGAGACATCGGTGGCGACCACGCCCTCGAATTCCCCCTTGGCCGAGAGCACGCGGCGCGCGCGGGTCAGCACCAGATCCTTGGCATTGAAGTCGATGTAGACCGGTGTCCAGATGGCGGCGTCGGAGGTGCGCGCCTGGATGAACCAGGGCCGCTGGCGCGGGTCGAACAGGCCAGACTCGGTCGATTCATACACCGGCTCGGCGTTGATGCCCACCACGCGGTAGTAGCTGCGGTGGTCGCCCGGGCGGGTCTTGAGGCGAAGCTGGGCCAGCTCCGGCGACATTCGCTTCAGACCGATGCCCTGACCGGCCACATTGCCGTAATAGACGTAGTCATTAGGGCGCGTGTTCAGCGAGGTCGCCATCCACAGCTGCGAAGTCAGCGGACCGACCAGGTCGCGAATATCGGTTTGAACCGGGATGCCTTCAGGGAAGGTGGCTTCCAGCACGGCGCTGGAGCCATGGATATGGCGGTCCACCATCTGGGCGATGCGCTCGGCTTTCTCCTCCATCACCTGCTCGGACAGCGAGGACACGGTCTTGCTGCCCGTCCAGTACCAAAGCATGCCCAGCGCCGATGTCAGCAGCGCAATCAAGGCGACAAAAGGCAGGATGAGCGAGAGTTTGAGCGAGCTGGAACCACGGACGGATGCGGGAGCAGGTGTCACGGCAGGTGCGGCTTGGATGGTTAAATTGCAACAAAGTGTCTCACACCTCGGCCGTTTTACCCAATCCATTCAGGATCGACTCTGTTGACCGATCAGCGAATTGCAGGCTCGGGCCAGTCCATGAAACGGCGTATTTCCTCGCGCCGCGCCAGCGCATCCGAGCGGCCCAGCGCCATCAGCTCTCGGGTGTAGCTCTGCTCGAACAGCAGATAGCTGGCCAGCGCCCCGTCGCGCAGTGCTTCGCCATGGTCCATGCGCACGCCCAGCGTGCTCAGCAACACGCGCACGGTGCGCGGCAACTGGTCGATATGGCGCGTGGCGATGTCGTCAATGCGCTGGGATGGAGTGATCGTCAGCAGCTCCAGCGGGCGCAGATGGCTGCGCAGGCGCTCGGCCGGCGAGATCAGGCTCAGCGTGTGGTTGATGCGCTCGGCCCGCTCGATGTCCACGGCCAGTGTGTCGAGAAATATGCTGGACAGCGCATGGCCCGCCACCTGGGCCAGCGTGGGGTACTGGGCGTCGGGCAGGGGCTGGCTGGCGGGCGGTTCGTGACGGCGGCCCGCGCCCACCACCAGCAGCTTGCTGGCGCCCAGGTGGATGGGTGGGGCCAGCGGCGCGGTCTGGCGCATGGAGCCATCGCCAAAGTATTCGGTGCGCCCATCCATGGCCAAGGCCGACGCTGGAAAGATAAACGGCAGGGCTGAGGAAGCGAGCAGGTGCTCACGCGTCAGCGCCGTCTGCACGGCGCGGCGCTGGTCCCGCACCCAGGGACTCAGGGTTTCGTGGTTCTGAAAAAAGGTGATGTGCTGGCCGCTGCTGTAGCTGGATGCCGTGATGGCCAGCGCCTGCAGATGTCCGCCTTCGATCAGCGCGGGCAGGCGCTCGAAGGGCATCAACTCCCCGCCAAGCAGGCGGCGCAGTGGCTCGTTGTCCAGCAGCGAGCGCGGGCGCAGCCGGCTCCAGCGTGCCATGGTCCAGCCCAGCGACAGCAGTGTGATCCAGCGCGTGCCGCTGCGCAGCATGCTCAGGGAGTCGGCCTTGTAGATCTGGTCGGTGCGCATATTGCGCCAGACCTGCACCATCAGCCGCACCGCATGGTCAAAGTGATCGCTGCGGCAGGCCAGTGCTGCAACATTGATAGCGCCTGCCGAAGTGCCTGTAAGGATGGGAAAGGGGTTTGGCGCGTTCTTTAGACCGCAGGCGCGGCGAATTTCGGCAATCGCCTCCAGCACGCCCACCTGGTAGGCGGCGCGGGCACCGCCGCCGCTGAGCAGCAGGCCAACCTGCGCAATGCTCGACGAGGGCCCGGCGGTGTTGCTGGCTGCAATAGCCGCCTGGCCCGGGAAAAGAGAAGGGGAAAACTGCTCTGCCGCCATAACCCCAGTGTGCCGCAAGACAGGCAGCAACTGTGTGCCGTACGGCGCAGGCTGCCCGGGTTTACTTGGGCGCCTTGCTCAGCAGCAAGGCCGTGCCCTTGGCATCGAGCACGATGATTTCATTCTGGCGCGCCCAGGCGGCCGTGTTCTCGCCCGGTGGCTGCAGGGCAATATAGATGGCCTGATCGGCCTGCAGCTTGGCGCGGGCCGCCAGCAGCTCACGCAGCGGCTCCTGGCCATGGGCGGCGGCTTTCCAGCGGCGGGCGCTGACCACGCAGCTCTGGCCATTGCGCACCAGCATGAGGTCGGCGCCGGGCAGGTTCAGCCGCTCGACGGCGTAGCCTTCGGCCTGCCAGGCGGCCTGCAGCTGGGCGCTGAAATCGGCCCAGGACTGCTGGGCAGCCTGCTCCTGCAAGGCCTGCAGCCGCGCGGGGCTGGGTGCATTCATCTGCCGGTAGAAAGCCATGCAGCCCACAATGAAGAAGGGAAAGGCCCCCAGAGCCGCAAACGGAGAAATGTCCTTAGGGAAGACCGCCAGCGACACCAGCACCACGGCGGCGCAGATGGCAAAGCTGATCCACCAGCGCGAGCGCAGCAGGACTGCAAACAGGGAGTTTTCGGCCATCTTGAATTTCACGGGGCGGTCTCTCAAAAAATCTTGGGGAATACGGGGCAATGTCAGGCAATGGCCTGCATTGTCGCTGCTAAGAGAGCGGGCACTGGCAATCCCTTGCGAACAAGAGATCGCCATCACGCACTAAGGTTGGACGGCTTCGCTAGACTATCCGCCATCGAAGAAACCTCTGGAAAACGGTATCCAATGGCTGCAACAGAACAAGCGCTGCTGAACGCGCTCGCCACCGTGCTTGATCCGCACACCGGCAAAGACTTTGTGAGCACACGCGCCCTGCGCAACCTGCAGATTGCGGGTGAAGACGTCTCGTTCGACGTAGAAATGGGCTACCCCGCCAAAAGCCTGCACGCAGGCCTGCGCAGCCAGTTCATCGCTGCGGCCAAGACCGTGGATGGCGTGGGCAATGTCTCGGTCAATATCACCACCAAGGTGGCCTCGCACGCCGTGCAGCGCGGCGTGCAACTGCTGCCCGGCGTGAAGAACATCGTTGCCATCTCGTCCGGCAAGGGCGGCGTGGGCAAGAGCACGACCACCGCCAATCTGGCGCTGGCGCTGGCCGCCGAAGGTGCCCGCGTGGGCATTCTGGACGCCGATATCTACGGCCCCAGCCAGCCCATGATGATGGGCGTCTCGGGCAAACCCGAAAGCCATGACGGCAAGACCATGGAGCCGCTGGAAAACCACGGCGTGCTAGTCATGTCCATCGGCCTGCTGGTCAATAACGACCAGGCCATGATCTGGCGCGGCCCCATGGCCACCCAGGCACTGGAGCAGATGCTGCGCCAGACCAACTGGCAGGATCTGGACTATCTGTTTGTAGACATGCCTCCCGGCACCGGAGACATCCAGCTGACCCTGGCCCAGCGCGTGCCCATGACCGGTGCCGTGGTGGTGACCACGCCTCAGGACATCGCACTGATCGACGCCAAGAAGGGCGTGCAGATGTTCGAGAAGGTGGGCGTGCCGATTCTGGGGTTGGTCGAAAACATGGCTGCCCATGTCTGCACCAACTGTGGCCATGTCGAGCATATCTTTGGCGAAGACGGCGGCAAGAAGATGGCTGCTGAGCAGAACATCGACTATCTGGGCGCGCTGCCCCTGTCGCTGCAGATTCGCCTGCAGGCCGACAGTGGCACCCCCACGGTGGTGGCCGAGCCCGAGAGCGAAGCTGCACAGATCTACAAAAAGGTCGCCCGCGATCTGGCGGTGAAGGTGGCCCTCAAGGCCAAGGACTTCTCGAGCAAGTTCCCCACTATTACGGTATCTCAGGGGACCTGAGATCACCCCCTGAGGCGCTGCGCACCTTCCCCCTCTCTGCTTCGCGGAGGGGGACGACGCCCTCGCCGCGAGGCGACTCTTGCTTGGCGTCCCTGAGCTGCGTTGTGCCCGTTCGAATAGCGTGTACGTCTTTGAAGGCTTGTCGTTGAGGGCTTGATTTTTTATGAACCTGCTGAGCTCCATGCGCTATCTGGTGGCGCTCAATGAGCACCGCCACTTTGCGCGTGCGGCGCAGGCCTGCCATATCACGCAGCCTGCGCTGTCCAATGCCTTGAGGGCGCTGGAGCAGGAGTTCGGTATTGTCATCGTGCGGCGTGGCCGGGTATTTGCCGGGCTGACGCCTGAGGGCGAGCAGGTGCTGGCCACGGCGCTGTCCATGCTCAAGGCCGAAGAATCGCTGCGCCAGGACCTGAGCGTGGGCGCGGGTCAGCTTCAGGGTACGCTGCACATGGCTGCCGTGCCCACGGCCATGCCCATGCTCACGCGCTTTGCGGCGCTGCTGCGGGCGCAGCATTCGGGCATTACGCCCATTGTCCTGTCGCGCAGCTCCCTCGAAATCGAAAGTGGTCTGGAAGACCTGTCGCTGGACATGGCGCTGGGCTATAGCGAACGCATGCAACTGCCTGGCAAGCGCCCGGCCCGCCATGCACGCATTGAGGTCTGGCCACAGTATCAGGAGCATTACTTTGTGCTCAGCCCCGCAAAGAGCAAAGGCTCCGTAGGCCCGACTGGCCCCATCACCTGGGCCGAAGCAGCGCAGTTGCCGCTGTGCCTACTGACCCCCGATATGCATAACCGCCTGATTGTGGACGAGAGCTTTCGCGCCGCAGGTTGTCAGGTGCAGGCGGCGATGGAGACCAACTCCGTGCTCAGCCTGATGATGGCGGTGACGGACGGCGGACTCTGCTCCATCTTGCCTGGCGCACTGGTCGCCGCGCTGCCGCGCCCGCACCGTCTGCGTGTGCGCCCGCTGGTGGAACCGCAGGTGCAGACGCCCATCTCCTTCATGACCCAGCCTGCCAGCGACTCCACACGCGCGCTGCAGGCAGCGGTCAAGCTGATTGAGTCCGAGCAATGGCAGCAGCAATGCGCGGAATTCGCCGGGGCACTGACTTTGAATTAAGCGCCTGCAATGCGCGCAGCTGATTTGCAAATTGAATCAGCTCATTGACTTAAGAAATTTGACCTGACCGTGGCGATGGGGCTGAATATGCCATGAGACAAAGGCACTGCTGTGCCTGCATAAAAAAGGTCGCCCCCATGGATTCCCGAAAAACGATAGCCATCGTTGCGTCTTCGGCTGCGGATATGCTGACGCCAGAGCAGTCGGCAGCGCTTGCCCATTGCCTGCAGCACCATGCAGACCAGCAAGGCGCGCTCTTGCCCTTGCTGCATGCGCTGCAGCATGAGTTAGGCCATATCCCGCGCGCTGCGGTGCCCCGCATTGCCGAAGCACTGAACCTCTCGCGTGCCGAGGTTCATGGCGTCATCAGTTACTACCCGCATTTTCGTGAGCAGCCCCACGGTCAGACCCTGCTGCAGATCTGCCGTGCCGAGGCCTGCCAGTCGCACGGAGCCGATGCGCTATTGGCCCATGCTGAAGCGGCGCTGGCTTGCAAGGCGCATGGCACAACAAGCGATGGCAGCGTGACGCTGGAGCCCGTGTACTGCCTGGGCCTGTGCGCACAGTCGCCAGCGCTCATGCTCAATGAAAGCGTAGTCCATGCACAGATGACGCCGCAAAAACTGGATGCCTTGCTGCAGAAAATTCAGTCAAATAAGGCTGTAGTCCAGACAGTAAATACGCAGTCAGCTATCAATAATGTAGTGAATGCGGTGCGCGTCTATGTGCCGCGCGACGCCGCTGCGCTGGCTGTGGGCGCAGATGCCGTGGCTGGTGCGCTGGCCCAGCAATGTGCAGCGCGTGGCTTGCAGATAGAGCTGGTGCGCAATGGCTCGCGTGGTCTGCTGTGGCTGGAGACTTTGGTCGAAGTCGAAACGGCTGAAGGCCGTGTGGCCTATGGCCCGGTGGATGTGGAAGCTGTTGCCAGCTTGCTGGACGCCGGCATGTTGCAAGGCCAGCCCCACGCACTCTGCCATGGCTTGACCGAGCAGATTCCCTATCTGGCCAAACAAGAGCGCCTGACTTTTGCGCGCGTGGGCGTGATTGATCCGCTCAACCTCAAAGACTATGAAGCCCATGGCGGCTGGCAAGGTCTGAAGGCCGCTGCAGCCATGGCCCCCGAAGCCGTGGTGCAGCAGGTGCTGGATTCCGGCCTGCGCGGGCGCGGTGGCGCAGCTTTCCCGGCGGGTATCAAATGGAAGACCGTAGCGGCTGCTGCAGGGCCGCAGAAATACATTGCCTGCAATGCCGACGAAGGCGATTCAGGCACTTTTGCTGACCGCTTGTTGATGGAAGGCGATCCCTACTGCCTGATCGAAGGCATGGCCATTGCAGCGCTGGCCGTGGGGGCCGCGCAAGGCTATATCTATGTGCGCAGCGAATATCCGCACGCCATCGCCACGCTGAACGAAGCGATTGCCCGTGCCAGCGCGGCGGGCTGGTTGGGCAGTAATGTGGCGGGCTCGGGCAAGGCTTTTCATCTAGAGGTGCGCAAGGGCGCGGGCAGCTATGTGTGTGGCGAAGAAACCGCCATGCTCGAAAGCATTGAAGGAAAGCGCGGCATTGTGCGCGCCAAGCCGCCGCTGCCTGCCATTGAAGGCCTGTTTGGAAAGCCCACGGTCATCAACAATGTGATCACGCTGGCAACCGTGCCCATCATTCTGGCCAAGGGTGCAGCCTTTTATCAAGGCTACGGCATGGGCCGCTCGCGCGGCACTTTGCCATTTCAGATTGCTGGCAATGTGGCACGCGGCGGGCTGGTAGAAAAAGCCTTTGGCCTTTCGCTGCGCGAGTTGGTGGAGGATTTTGGCGGCGGCACCATCACGGGTCGCCCCATCAAGGCCATTCAGGTCGGTGGGCCGCTGGGCAGCTATGTGGCACCCAGCGATTGGAACGATCCGCTCGATTACGAAGGCTATGCCGCCAAAGGCAATGTGGTGGGCCATGGCGGTCTGGTAGTGCATGACGACACGGCTGATATGACGCAGCTGGCACGCTATGCCATGGAGTTTTGCGCGATTGAGTCCTGTGGCAAATGCACGCCTTGCCGTATTGGCTCCACGCGCGGTGTGGAAGTGATTGACCGTATCACCAGCAACACCGGCGCTGCCCATGCAGCCAATGTGGCGCTGCTGGAGAGCCTGTGCGACACCATGCTCAACGGCAGCATGTGCGCCATGGGCGGCATGACGCCATACCCCGTGCGCTCTGCGCTCAAGCACTATCCCGCCGATTTTGGCATTGAGCCGGTGCAGGCTGCGACAGAGGTCTGAGGAGCATCAGCATGTTGGAACATCTGAAACAAACCGACTTTGGTACCCCGGCCAGCTTGTCTGAAGAGTTGATCACGCTCGAAATCGATGGCCGTGAAGTCACCGTGCCCAAGGGCACTTCACTGATGCGCGCTGCCGTGGATGGTGGCGTCAAAGTGCCCAAGCTCTGCGCGACGGATTCGCTGGAACCGTTTGGCTCCTGCCGTCTGTGCCTGGTGCAGATTGAAGGCCGCAAAGGCTTTCTGGCCTCGTGCACCACGCCTGCGGAAGCTGGCATGAAGGTCAAGACCCAGAGCCCGCAGCTGCAGGAGCTGCGCAAGGGCGTGATGGAGCTGTACATCTCTGACCACCCGCTGGACTGCCTGACCTGCTCCTCCAACGGGGACTGCGAGCTGCAGGATATGGCCGGTGTGGTGGGCCTGCGCGAAGTGCGCTATGGCATGGATGGTGCCAACCACTTCAAGGGCGAAGCCAAGGTGGAGGTCGATACCTCCAACCCTTACTTTAATTACGACCCCAGCAAATGCATTGTCTGCAACCGTTGCGTGCGTGCCTGCGAAGAAACGCAGGGCACGTTTGCGCTGACGATTTCGGGCCGTGGCTTTGAATCGCGTATTACCGCAGGGCAGGGCGATGACTTTATGGCCAGCGACTGCGTGAGCTGCGGTGCCTGCGTGCAAGCCTGCCCCACAGCCACTTTACAGGAAAAGACCGTGGTGGAGCTGGGCCAGAGCGAGCACAGTGAAATTACCACCTGCGCTTATTGCGGCGTGGGCTGCGGCTTCAAGGCCGAGATGAAGGGTGAGCAAGTCGTGCGCATGGTGCCGTGGAAGGACGGCAAGGCGAACGAAGGCCATGCCTGCGTCAAAGGCCGCTTTGCCTGGGGCTATGCCACGCACAAGGACCGCATTACCAAGCCCATGATTCGCGCCAAGATCACCGATCCATGGCGTGAAGTGAGCTGGGAAGAGGCAATCGGGTACGCGGCCAGCGAGTTCCGTCGCATTCAGGCCGAACATGGCAAGGATTCCATTGGCGGCATCACCTCATCGCGCTGCACCAATGAAGAGACTTATCTGGTGCAAAAGCTGATTCGCGCGGCCTTTGGCAATAACAACGTCGATACCTGCGCGCGCGTTTGCCATTCGCCCACAGGCTATGGCCTGGGCCAGACCTATGGCACATCGGCCGGTACGCAGACCTTTAAGTCGGTAGAGCATTCCGATGTAATCATGGTCATTGGTGCCAACCCCACAGCGGCCCACCCGGTGTTTGGCTCGCGCATGAAAAAGCGTCTGCGTGAGGGCGCGAAACTCATTGTGATCGACCCGCGCGAGATTGATCTGGTCAACTCGCCGCATATCAAGGCCGATTACCACCTGCAGCTCAAGCCTGGCACCAATGTGGCTGTGATTACAGCACTGGCCCATGTGATAGCTACCGAAGGCTTGCTGGCCGAGCAATACATTGACGAGCGTTGCGATGCCAAGTCTTTTGAGCAATGGAAGGCTTTTGTCTCAAGAGCAGAAAACTCGCCCGAAGCTATGGCTGAAGTCACGGGCGTCGCGCCCGAGCTGGTGCGCGGTGCAGCGCGCTTGTACGCCAAGGGCGATGGCAGCAAGCAAGGCCCCATCAACGCCGCTATCTACTACGGCCTTGGCGTGACCGAACATGCACAGGGCTCGACCATGGTCATGGGCATTGCCAATCTGGCCATGGCCACGGGCAATGTGGGTCGCGAAGGCGTGGGTGTGAACCCGCTGCGTGGCCAGAACAATGTGCAGGGCTCCTGCGATATGGGCAGCTTTCCGCATGAGCTGCCGGGCTACCGCCATATCTCGGACAGCATTACGCGTGCCGAGTTTGAAGGCGCCTGGGGCGTGCAGCTAAGCCCCGAGCCGGGCCTGCGTATTCCAAACATGTTTGAAGCGGCGCTGGGCGGCAGCTTTCTGGGCCTGTACTGCGAGGGCGAGGACATTGTGCAGTCCGACCCCAACACCCAGCATGTGACGGCGGCGCTGTCGGCCATGCAATGCGTGGTGGTGCAGGACATCTTTCTTAACGAAACCGCCAAGTACGCCCATGTGTTCCTGCCCGGTTCCTCGTTCATGGAAAAGGACGGCACTTTCACCAATGCCGAGCGCCGTATCTCGCGCGTGACCAAGTTGATGCAGCCTTTGGCTGGCTATGCCGATTGGGAGGTGACGCAGCTGCTTTCGAACGCGCTGGGCTACCCCATGAACTACAGCCACCCGCGCGAAATCATGGCCGAGATTGCCGAGCTGACTCCCACTTTTGCGGGTGTGAGCTACGAAAAGATCGAGCGCCTGGGCAGCGTGCAATGGCCTTGCAACGAAAGCACTGACGAGGCTGGCACCAGCATCATGCACGTTGATAAATTTGTGCGCGGCAAGGGGCGCTTCATCATCACGCAATATGTGGCAACCGATGAAAAGGTCACACAGCGCTTTCCGCTGCTGCTCACCACGGGCCGCATCCTGTCGCAATACAACGTGGGCGCGCAGACTCGCCGCACTCCCAATAGCGAATGGCATAGCGAAGACAGGCTGGAAATCCACCCCGTCGATGCCGAAGATCGTGGCGTGCGCGATGGCGACTGGGTAGGCATCGAAAGCCGCGCAGGCCATACGGTGTTGCGGGCCACGGTGACCGAGCGCATTCAGCCTGGCGTGGTCTACACCACCTTCCACTTCCCTGAATCAGGTGCAAATGTGATCACCACCGATAGCTCGGACTGGGCCACCAACTGTCCTGAATACAAGGTGACGGCCGTGCAAGTCATGCCTGTGGAGCAGCCTTCAAGCTGGCAAAAAAGCTATGCGCGTTTTAATAACGAGCAGCTTGGCCATCTGGCTGCCGCCCAAGAAACGCCTGTGTTTGCAGGAGGCAAGTGATGGATGCGAGCAATCTGATCCGCATGGCCAACCGCATTGGTGAGTTTTTTGAAGCCATGCCAGACCGCGACGAGGCGCTGGATGGCATTGCCCAGCATATTCAAAAGTTCTGGGAGCCGCGTATGCGAGGGCGCATATTGACGGCTTTGACTGAGCCTGAAGAGGCAGAGCAGATCAAGCCCATTGTTCGAGATGCGCTGCACTTGCATGCCAAGGAACTGGGCCGTGTGCAGATGTAGACGAGGTGGCGGGCATCGCGCAAAGGTACTGCGCAGCTAATGCTCTGCAGGTATATTGAACTTCATCCGTACTCTTTGAGTAGGCCGTTGTCTGGTATCAACCGGCACAGCGGCTTTTTGTGTTTTCCTGACTTGATATGACTTCCCAATCCACTGCCAGTCCCCAGATGGGCGCGCATCTGAGGCTGCTGGGCATGGCCTTGCTCTGGGGCGCGTCCTGGCCTGCCGGGCGCATTCTGGCGCTCAATATGCCGCCTCTGGCCGCTTCAGGTCTGCGTTTTGTGCTGGCGGTCAGCCTGTTGTTGCCCTGGCTGTATTTTTCGGGCGGTATTCCTGCCATCAAAAAATGGTCAGCCAAAACCTGGCTGGGCATGTTTGCGGCGGGTGCGACCGGGGTGTTTGGCTATGCCGCGTTTTTCCTGAGTGGTTTGCAGCATCTGCCTGCGGGCAAGGCCGCGCTGGTGATTACGCTCAACCCCGTGGTTACGCTGGCGCTGGCGGTCTGGTTGTTCAAGGAGCGTATCAATCGCACGATTGCGCTGGGCATGCTGCTGGCTGCCATGGGGGCCGTGGTGGTGATCACGCATGGCAAGCCACTGGAAGTGCTTAACGGCGCAGTTGGCGTGGGTGAGTTGTTGATTCTGGGCTGCGTGGCCTGCTGGGTTTGCTACACGCTGATTGGCCGCGCCATGCTGGCGGGCGTGGATGCGTTGGCTGCAACGACGGTGACATCTATCTTTGGTGCAGTGCTGCTGTTGATTGCGAGCCTGGTGGTGGAAGGGCCGCAGGGTTTGCCTTCTGCTTTTCAGGCCAACGGAACGGCATGGACGGCGATGATTTTTATGGCTTATGGTTCAACTGCGGTGGCCTATGCTTGGTATTTCGCGGGCGTGAAGTCGCTGGGCGCTGGCGCTGCTTCTGGCTATATCACGCTGGTACCGGTAATTGGTGTGATTCTGTCCGCGCTGCTGCTCAAGGAAAGCATCGATGGCTCCATGCTGGTGGGGGGGGCCATGGCCGTGCTGGGTACGGCGGTGATGAACTGGGGGCGGCGGGCCTAAGCGGGCTTAGACAGGCTCGTAGCGCGCATACTTTGGGTTGAACCAGCGCACTTCGGTCTTGCCGCTATCGCGCAGATGATCAATGGCCTGCTGTACCAGCGGGCGCTTCAAATCCTTGTACTCCAGAGAGCGGTGCTTGCCTGCTTGTTCCAGAGCCATCAGGCTGACTTGGCTGCTTTCATCGCTGTAGCTGCGTGCTGTGAGGCTCAGACTGCCTTCGGTAAACACAAAGATGTCGTACTCGTAGTAGTACTCGTAATCGCCATCGGCATCGGGCTCGCTGGCATCGATATGGTGAGTGCTGCTGACTTGCATAGCGTTTAGCGCAGCTTGCCTTGAACAATAGACTGCAGCAGATTGCCGCAGGCGTCTTCAACCAAGTCCAGCACATGCTCAAACCCCTGATCGCCGCCGTAGTAGGGGTCAGGAACTTGCTTGTCTGAATGCTGCTGGCAAAAGTCGGTCAGCCGCTTCATACGCTGTTGCTGAGCAGGACTGGCAATGCGCCTGGCTGCAATTTCGTTGCTGCTGTCCATGACCAGCACAAGATCAAAATCATCAAAGTCCTGCGCAGTGAGCTGGCGGGCACGCTGAGCGCTCAGGTCATAGCCACGGCGGCGTGCATGCTGCTGGCTGCGGTGGTCTGGTGCCTCGCCCACGTGGTAGCTGTGTGTGCCTGCCGAGTCCACGACGACCCGCTGCTCCAGCCCTGCATCTGACACCATTTTTTCCAGCACACCATGGGCTGTGGGGCTGCGGCAGATATTGCCGGTGCAGACCATGAGCACGCGAAATGGCTGGCTTTTTTTCATGACAGGGTTTCTTCTTTCTGTGCTTGAAGGTGTGCGGCCAGCTTGGCTTCTAGTCCGCTGATCTGCAGCTTGAGCTGGCGCATGCTGCTTTGCATGGTCAGGCCCAGCAGGCGGCGCATGCCTTCAAAGAACAGCACCATGAACAGCACGGCGGGCAGCACGCCCCAGCGCAGCCAGGGCGAGGCATGGTTGACCCAGGCCACGATGCAGACGATGGCGGCCAGCACCACGGCAAACATATTCCATTTTCTGGAGCGCTGCATCTTCAGCTCGTACTGCTGCGCGGTGGCTTCAAGCTTCTGGCCTGTGGCTTTGAGCTTGGCGAGAGATGCCTGAATTTCTTCGAGGCTGTTGGGGGTGGATGATTCAGTAACCTGCATGGTGCGCATTGTAGAAAGCTAGGGCCTGTTCACATAACCCTCGGGGTCGCGCAAGCTGGACAGGGCTGCCAATGCGCGGCGCGTGATGCAGTGCGGGTCGGGACCCGCACAAAGCGCGCAACAAAGCAGTGGTAGCCCTGTCCAGCTTGCCCTTCGGGTTGAGAATCTTGGGCGGTCTGCGGCGTTGCAGGTACTTGCAAGGTACCTACCTTGCTGCGTCCCTGCGCCTTGCATCCCATCCCAAGATTCCCAACGCGATCTCCGTGCGTTATGTGAACAGGCCCTAGGCGGTGGTGAAAATCAATTGCTCTTGATTTGATAGCTATCTGTCTATATGAATCATGGACTAGAAGCTAAAAAAGCAAAAAGCCCTGACTGAAATCAGTCAGGGCTTGGGGTTCAGGGGCGTATCTAAGCTGCGTAATCAGGAACCGGTACGCACCAGAACCATGTCCACCTTGTTGCCCGCGCCCTGGGTCAGCACGGGGTTGGCTCGGTCATTGATGAAGTGCAGGGTGTTGCCACCGTTTGAAGTCACGCGGGCCGTGACCGTGTACATCGCGGATGGGTTCAACTTCTTGGGGTCGACGCTGAGGCGATAGTTGTGCGGGGGCTGCAGGTTTTGCAGGCGAATGGCTTGCTGCTCGATCACCTGGGCGGGAGCATCGGCGCGCGAAGTGTCCTGCAATTGAATGACCAGCACGGCATCCGGGGGCAGGGCAATGCGCTCTCTCCAGCTCACCGTACCTTCCACAGAATTGGCAGTTGCAACAGACGTGGTGCGTGCCGAGTCACCTGCGGCTGGGCTTTGTTGTGCGCAAGCGGTCAGCAGTACTGCGCTGGCAACTGTGGCAGCAAGGGCGGTGCGGTGCAGAAAAGTGTTGAATTGCATTCGGACTCCTTCTTCAAACAGGCCGCCCAGTCTGCATGGCGGACTGGCAGATGCTTGTAGGAAGATGGTCGAAATTTCCTGCTCCAATTTCCTCAATGGCGATGGCCGAAGTGGAGTCCTGCTGTCATCCACGCATCAGATGTGTTGAGGCTGACAGCGCGTCGAACTCTGCGCTCCACTGCTGGCGCAGCGCCTGTTTTTCGCCCTCATCAATCCACGCCGCATCAATGCCATTGAGCATGAAGCTTTTCAGGTCGGCAATCGAAAAACCAAAGTCGCAGACCATCTTGCTCCACGCCCCGGTGGGGTTCACATGGTGCAGCGTGGGGTCGTCGGTATTGGGGTGCACGCGCAAGCCCATGGCGGGCATCTGGCGAATCGGGTGGTCCAGCGCCCAGCGCTCTGGCGCCAGGGTGCGCAGATAGTAGGAGTTGGTGGGAACCACGGTAAACACAATGCCTTTGTCCGCGCAGCGCTGGGCCAGTTCGGGGTTGTCGATCACGGTGTAGCCATGGTCTATGCGATCTACCTGCAGCACATCCAGAGCAGTCTGAAGATTGTTCCAGGGCAGGCCAAATTCGCTGGCATGGGCCGTGGTCTTGAGGCCGTTCTTGCGCGCCAGTGCATAGGCTTCGACAAACAGCTCGGGCGGGCGCTCGTTTTCGCGGTAGTCAATGCCAATGCCGGGTACGTCGTCATGGCGATGCTCCAGCATCCATTGCACCATCTGGACAGCGGCTTGTGCTGGTGCTTCGCGATCAATCGAGGGAACCAGACGGCCACGAATACCGCAGTCTTTTTGCGCAGCGGCAGCGCCAGACAGAATGGCCTGCTGCGCCTGTGCATAGCTCATGCCCGAGCATTGCACCGTGCCTGTGGGGTTCCAGAAAAACTCCGCATAGCGCACGTTGTGGGCCGCAGCATCCTGCAGATATTCGTAGGTGATGCGTTCCAGATCAGCGGGCGTTTGCAGCAGCCATTGATCAAGAGCCCGCAGCACGCGCAGCACGCCTACGGGCTTTTCGCCACGGGTATAGAAGGCTTCGATTTCTTCAGGCGCAAGCGGCGCATTGGCGCGCTGTGTCAGCTCGATAAAGGTGTTCTTGCGCACAGTGCCCAGCAGGTGGCAGTGCAGCTCCATCTTGGGGATGGCGTGGCAAAAGGCGGTCAGCTCTGGTGTGGGGGCGGTCGGGGCGGCATTCATGCAGCCCATGGTAGTGCGTGGATGAGGCTGTCCGGGTAGGCAGTTCTACGTCAAAAGAACAGGCGCGGCACGGACGCTGCCAGCATGGCGATGCCGGAGCAGGTCAGCAGGCTCAGCACAATCTGGCGAAAGCGCACGTCGCTGATGCCTTTGTACACGCGTGTGCCAAAGATCACGGGCACCAGCACAGCGGGCAGCACCACGGCAAACCAGTGCCACATCGCAGGTTTGACAATGCCTGTGGCCAGATAGCTGGCCATGGTGACGGCCAGCACCGAGAGGTTGAAGTTCTGAATCACGGTGCGCTGCACATGGCGCTCAAAGCCGCGCAGCGTGCACCACAGCGTGGGCACCGTGCCGCTGAAACCACCCAGACCGCCCATGGTGCCGCCAATCAGGCCCGCGACCATATCCGTGGCTCTGGCAAACAGGCCGCCACCCAGAGTCAGGCGCGGCAGGTGGGCGCTGAGCAGCATGGTCGGGCACCACAGCACCAGCAGCAGACCCAGCCCGAACTTGAACCAGTCCATATTCAGGTGCGGCATGACCGACACGCCCAGAGGAATGCCGAGCATGCCACCGGCGATAAAGGGCAGCAGCGACTTCCAGTGAAATTCACGCCGCACGGTAAAGGCGGCAATGATCTGCCCGGTCAGCGACCCGAACACCGAGAGCACGGCAGCGACCTGAGGCTCGAGCACCCAAGCCCAGAACGACATGGCCACCATGCCAAACGCAAAGCCCGAAAGCCCTTGCACAAAACCCGCCACGGCCGCTCCCAGGGCCACTACCAGCAACACTTCCACAACCAGTCTCCATTGATCTGGGCGAATTATCGGGTGTGCCGGATGGGGATTGGCTACGCAGTTTTCGCATAAACAAATGCGGCTGCGCTATGGTGGCGGATATGCAAGCATCATCTGTCTGGACTCTGGGGCTGCGCAACCTCTGGCGCGATCTGCGCGCTGGCGAGCTGCGCCTGATCATCGTGGCCGTGTTGCTGGCCGTGGCCGCACTCACATCGGTAGGTTTTTTTGCGGACCGCCTGCAAGCCGGTCTGCAGCGCGATGCGCGCCAGTTGCTCGGAGGCGATGTGGTGGTGGTTAGCGACAACCCCGCGCCCGACAGCTTTGTGCAGCAGGCGCATGAGCTGGGCTTACAGACCGTGGCGTCGGCCACATTCCCGACCATGGGGCGCGCGTCTCAGGCCCAAGGCGGTGCCAGCAAGCTGGTGGCGCTCAAAAGCGTGGAGCCCGGCTACCCGCTGCGCGGCGTGCTGCATCTGAATCAGGGGCCAGGTCAGCCCGATCTGGAAGTGCGTGCAACCCCTGAAAGCGGCCATGTCTGGGTGGATGCGCCGCTGCTGGAGTCGCTGGGCCTGAAGCTGGGCGATGAACTGCTGCTGGGCGATGCAAGCTTTCGCATCTCGCACATCATTGCGATAGAGCCAGACCGTGGCGCAGGCTTCATGAGCTTTGCGCCGCGCGTGATGATCAGCAGCGCCGATCTACCTGCAACCCGGCTGGTGCAGCCCGCCAGCCGCATTACCTACCGGCTGGCTGTTGCTTCTGCTCTGGATGCAGGCCGCGCGGGTGAGCAGGCTGCGCAGCGTTATCTGCTGTGGGCGCAGGAGCAGGCCAAGAGTCAGCATGGCGTGCGCATTGAGTCGCTCGAAAGTGGCCGCCCCGAAATGCGCCAGACGCTCGACCGGGCCGAGAAATTTCTGAGTCTGGTGGCGCTGCTGGCTGCGCTGCTGTCGGCCGTAGCCGTGGCGCTGGCCGCGCGCGCGTTTGCCAACAGCCACCTTGATGCATCGGCCATGCTGCGCGTGCTGGGGCAAAGCCAGCGCCGCATTGCACTGGCCTATGTGGTGGAGTTTGTCTGCATAGGCCTGGCTGCCAGCGCCGCAGGCGTGCTGCTGGGCTGGGGCATGCACCATGTGTTTGTCTGGCTGCTGGCGGGGCTGGTGGAGGCAAGCTTGCCCGCAGCCAGCATCTGGCCTGCCCTGTTTGGCGTGGGCATGGGGCTGACTTTGCTGCTGGCCTTTGGCCTGCCACCGGTGCTGCAACTGGCACAGGTGCCGCCGCTGCGCGTGATGCGGCGTGATCTGGGGGCCCTCAAGCCCGCCTCGTATCTGGTGCTGGGCGTGGGTGTTGCAGGCTTTGCGGCGCTGTTGATGGCGGCCAGCCGCGACCTCAAGTTGGGCATGATTGCCGTGGGTGGTTTTGCCGGTGCGGTGCTGGTGTTTGCGGGCCTGGCCTGGCTGGCCGTCAAGCTGCTGCGCCGCGTGGTCAATGAAGCCACAGCCCCGCGCTGGTTGGTGATGGCCACGCGCCAGATATCGGCCAAGCCCGTGTATGCGGTGGTGCAGGTCAGTTCTCTGGCCGTGGGCTTGCTGGCGCTGGTCTTGCTGGTGCTGTTGCGCACCGACCTGATTGCCAGCTGGCGCAAGGCCACGCCCGCGAATGCGCCGGACCGCTTTGTCATCAATGTGCAGCCCGATCAGGCGGCGGATTTTCAGGCCGCGCTCAAGAAGGCGGGCGTGCAAAGCTATGACTGGTATCCCATGATTCGCGGGCGGCTGATTGCCATCAACGGCAAGGATGTCAGCCCTGACGATTACACCGAAGACCGCGCCAAGCGGCTGGTGGACCGAGAGTTCAATCTCTCCAATGCCGAAGCCATGCCCGAGCACAACCAGATTACCGCTGGAAGCTGGACGCTGGGCGAGCAAGGCACGGTGAGCATGGAAGAGGGCATTGCCAGGACGCTGGGCCTGAAGCTGGGCGACACGCTGCGCTTTGATGTGGGCGGTGAGGAAAACGAGGCCCGCATCACCAGCTTGCGCAAGGTGGACTGGAGTTCCATGCGCGCCAACTTCTTTGTGATCTACCCCGTGCAGCATCTGGAGAACGTGGCCGTCACCTATCTGGCGGCCTACCGCGCGCCAGACCTCAAAGGCTTTGACAATGCGCTGGTCAATCAATTCCCGAACATCACCAATGTGGACCTGAGCAGCACGCTGGCCCAGGTGCAGCGTGTGATGGATCAGGTCATTCGCGCAGTGGAGTTTCTGTTTGGCTTCACGCTGATTGCGGGGCTGGTCGTGCTGTTTGCATCGGTGACCGGCACGCGTGAGGAGAGGGCGCGTGAATACGCCATCATGCGCGCCGTGGGCGCGCGCTCGTCGCTGCTGCAGCAGGTGCAAAGCGCCGAGCTGGCCGGCGTGGGGCTGATGGCGGGCTTTCTGGCCAGCTGCGTGGCACTGGCCGTGGGCTGGGCCTTGGCACGCTGGGTGTTTGACTTTGAGTGGACCGTGCTGTGGTGGGTGCCGCTGGTGGGGGCGCTGGCCGGTGCTGTGCTGGCCTGGCTGGCCGGCTGGTGGGCGCTGCGCGAGGTGGTCAAGCGCCCCGTGATGAGCACGCTGCGCCAGGCTGCAGAGTGATTTGCTACGTAATTAATAGCTGTATGCCTATTTGATATATGGACTAGTGGCTATTTTGACTCTGAATTGCCTTGCATCAGCGCAGGTGTAGTCTTGCACCGCACAATGCAGGCCATACCGTTTCACAGCCTTGAACAGACCCATGCAGATCGAAGAAAAGCCCCCGTTTGATACGCCCTATGAGTGGATTGGCGGGGAAGAGAAAGTCCAGCAACTGGTGGCCCGTTTCTATGACCTGATGGATCTGGAGCCCGGCTACAAGGAGCTGCGCGCGGCCCACGGCAGCGTGCTCGATGATGCACGGCAAAAGCTGTTCTGGTTTCTTTGCGGCTGGCTGGGCGGCCCTGACTATTACCAGGAACGCTTTGGCCACCCGCGCCTGCGCATGCGCCATATGCCGTTTTCCATCGGCATTCAGGAGCGCGACCAATGGGTGGCCTGCATGGACCAGGCCATGGGCGAGACGGGCGTGCCCGAGGCCCTGCGCACGCGCCTCAAAGCCAGCTTCATGAACACCGCAGACTGGATGCGCAACCGCGGCGTTTGAGATATCCAGGTGCAAAGTTGCGAAAGCCGCCATGGTTGCCAAGGCCATGGCGGCTTTTCTTATGATGCGCAGACATTAACAGGAGGGGCGCAATGGCTGCATGGATAGCTTTGGCAGTGGTCGTGGTGATTGTGGTGTGGGCAATCGGCATTTATAACAAGCTGCGCGTTCGCAGGAATGAAGTCGAAAACGCGTTCGCGCAAATCGATGTGCAACTCAAGCGCCGCCACGACCTGATCCCCAATCTGGTGGAAGTGGTGCGTGGCTATATGCAGCATGAAGCGCAGACGCTGGAGGCGGTGATTCGTGCACGTGGCGCAGCGGTCAGTGCGGCAGACAAGGCGCGTCAGTCGCCGGGGCAGGCTCAAGCCATGGGCGCGCTGATGGTGGCCGAGCAGGCGCTGGGCGGACAGATGGGGCGGCTGATGGCGCTGGCCGAGGCCTATCCCGCGCTCAAGGCCGATGCGCAGATGAAGCAGCTCAGCGAAGAAATCACCAGCACCGAAAACCGCATCGGATTTGCGCGCCAGGCCTATAACGATCAGGTGCTGGACTTCAATAACGACGCGGGCCAGTTCCCCGATCTGATCGTGGCGCGGCTGGCGGGCTTTGCGCATCTGGAGATGCTGGCGTCGACCCAAAACGAGCAGGAGCGTGCAGTTCCTCAAGTCAAGTTTTAAGCAACTTCCAGGTACATGCGTTTTTGGGACAAGCAACGTGAAGCGCGGCGCAGCACGCGCTGGCTGCTGGGTGCTTTTGCGCTGTGCGTGCTGGCCGTGGTGGCGTCGGTCCATTTGGGGCTGACGCTGGCCTGGTGGCTGGGCACCATGGCTTTTGGCGGCTGGAACTACCCGGTGGGCTTTACCGCCGTGAATATTGGCGTGACCTTGCTGCTGGTGCTGGGCGGCTGCTGGATTGAGCTGGACCAGTTGCGCCATGGCGGCGGCGAGTTGGCCGAGCGTGTGGGTGCGCGCGAGGCGCGGCCCGG
Source organism: Comamonas testosteroni (assembly GCF_003569915.1). Taxonomy (GTDB): domain Bacteria; phylum Pseudomonadota; class Gammaproteobacteria; order Burkholderiales; family Burkholderiaceae_C; genus Comamonas; species Comamonas testosteroni_D. The sequence goes on from NZ_KZ984452.1 coordinate 68,147, forward strand.
CAGCTCGCTGGCCGAGCAGCAGCTGTGCAATATCGTCGATGAAATGTGCATTGCCGCGCACTGGCCTGCGCCCCAGGTCACGGTGCTGGCGCGTGCCGAAGCCATCAACGCTTTTGCGGCGGGCTGGGATGCCGAGGACGCGATCATCGCTGTGACGCAAGGCGCGCTGGATCAGCTCACGCGCGAGGAAATGCAGGGACTGGTGGCCCATGAACTATCGCATCTGCGCGAGGGCGATACGCGGCTGAACATGCAACTGGCCAGCATGGTCTATGGGCTGGAGCTGATTCACAACTTTGGCGAATCCATGCGCGAGCGCGAGGCGATTTTCACGCAATGGTTTGGAGTCTTCATTCAGGCAGCGGGCTTTGTGGGCTGGTTTTGCGGCCAACTGCTCAAGGCCGCAGTCTCGCGCCAGCGCGAATATCTGGCCGATGCACGGGCCGTGCAGTGGACGCGCAGCAAGGACGGTCTGGGCGGCGTGCTGCGCAAGGTACTGATGCAGCGCGAGATTGCGCGCAAGCAGTACGGCGACTGGCAGGCCGATGAGCGCAGCTACAAGGGGCTGGATCACCGGCTGGTGCAGCACATGTTGCTGGCCGAGACACCGCATGCCAGCCGACTGGAGGACTGGCTGGAGTCGCACCCCACGGTGGAAGATCGCATCCGCCGCATCTACGGGCGCGATATGCGGCCGCTGCCCTTGCCGCTCAACAGAGCACCCATCGTCGATGTTTTTGATGATTCAAGCAGATAGTCCTTAAAGGATATAGGTTTGTAGCTATTAAAATAGAAGCAAGTCAGAACAGTCTGCGCTTGCCCGGCTGCAGCAGCACAACCAGTGCACCCGCGCCACCTTCTGCGGGGCGGGCCTGCACAAAGGCCAGCACTTCTTTCTTCTGCACCAGCCAGCGCTGCACCTTGCCCTTGAGCACGGGCGTGCGCCCCGGTGAGCCCAGGCCTTTGCCATGCACGATGCGCACGCAGCGCACGCCGGTGCGGTGCGACAGACGAATGAACTGGCCCAGCGCCTCGCGTGCTTCGTCAGAGCGCAGACCGTGCAGGTCGAGCTGGCGCTGAATGCTCCAGTGGCCGCCGCGCAGCTTGCGCGTGACATCAAGCCCGATGCCGGGGCGGCGAAAGCTGAGCTGATCGTCCACGTCCAGCAGGGTGCTGACGTCGAATTCATCGCTCATGGCCTCGCGCAGCACGTTTTGCTCGTCCAGCTCCAGCTGCAGTGGCAAAGGCTCGGGGTGGGGCTCCTGAAAGCTGACCTCGTTGCGGGCGCGCAGCGGCATGACTTTGCCAATGCTCAGCGCAAACAGATTGCGTTCCCGCTCGCGCGCAGCGCGAGCTTCGGCCTGCGCTTTTGCCAGCGCCTCGGCCTGTTCACGCGCAAGCCGCAGCTGGCGCGAAACCCCGGCCAGGTCTTGCAAAGAGCGGTGGGCGTGGTTCATAGCTGGCCTTCCTCTGCCATGGAATAAGCCATGCCCGGCCCGACGATGATGTGGTCCAGCACTCGCACATCCACCAGCGCGAGGGCGGATTTCAGCGTGGCGGTCAGCGCCTTGTCTGCCGCACTGGGCTGCACGCTGCCGCTGGGGTGGTTGTGCGCCAGAATCACAGCGCCTGCCTGGTGGTGCAGGGCGCGCAGCACCACTTCGCGTGGGTAGACCGAAGTTTGCGTCAACGTGCCTCTGAACATTTCTTCCAGGGCCTGCAGGCGGTTCTGGCTGTCCAGAAACAGCACGGCAAAGACTTCATGGGTCTTGGCGGCCAGATGCAGCTGCAGATAGTGCTTGACGGCCTCTGGCGATGCAAAGATTTCCCGCTCACGCAGTTGCTGGGCCGTAGCGCGGCGCGCTAGCTCGAGCACGGCCATCAGCTCGGCGCGTTTGGCGGGCCCCAGGCCTTTGACGGCGCTCAAATCCTTGTAACTGGCAGCCAGCAGCCCAGCCAGACCGCCTGCGCCGGGCAGGTTCAGCAGCTCATCCGCCATCTGCAGCACGGTCTTGCCCGCCATGCCTGTGCGCAGGATGATGGCCAGCAACTCGGCATCCGAGAGCGCAGCCGCCCCCCGCTGCGCAAGCTTTTCGCGCGGCTGGGCATCCTGGGGCAAGTCTTTGATGGGCATCAGGTTTTGTCTGAAGTGTCAGGGCATCCTGGGCACAAACTGCAGCACAGGACGCGGGGGCATGGTGGATTTTCTACAATGCGGCAAGTTTATAGAGACTTTCATGACCACAAGCGCAACCCCCACCGCCGCCGCCACGGACCTGCCTGTTGTGCAGGCTGGCTCCTTTCTCACGCTGCACTACCGTCTGGCCGGCCCGGCTGGCGATGTGATCAACACCTTCAGCGAAAAGCCCGCAACCCTGTCTCTGGGCGCGGGCGAGCTGTCTCCCGCCATGGAAGACAAGCTGATCGGCCTGCCCGAAGGCACGCACACCACCTTCGAGCTGCCTGCTGGCGCAGCTTTTGGTGAGCGCAACCCCGACATGATGCAGTGGGTGGCCCGCAAGCTGATGAACGAGCTGGGCGACCCGCACGAGCAATACTCCGCTGGTGATGTGGTGCAGTTCCCCACACCTGATGGCACAGGCAGCTACGCCGGTGCCGTGGTGCAGGTGCGTGAGGACGGCGCTGTGCTGTTTGACTTCAACCACCCGCTGGCTGGCCAGCCCGTGACGTTTGAAGTCAAGCTGATCGGGGTACTCTGAGATGGTGGGCGCCAAGGAAGTCCTGCTGGCCGAGCCACGCGGCTTTTGCGCCGGTGTGGACCGCGCCATCGAGATCGTGGAGCGGGCGCTGGCCAAGTTCGGGGCGCCCATCTATGTGCGCCACGAAATCGTGCACAACACCTTTGTAGTTAATGATCTGAAGGACAAGGGTGCTATCTTTATTGAAGAGTTGAGTGAAGTGCCGCCTGGCGCTACCCTAGTCTTCAGCGCCCATGGCGTGAGCAAGGCCGTGCAGCAAGAGGCTGAACGCCGCGGCTTTAACATCTTTGACGCGACCTGCCCGCTGGTGACCAAGGTGCACGTCGAAGTCGCCAAGCTGGCCAAGGAAGGCTACGAGTTCCTGATGATTGGCCACAAGGGCCACCCGGAAGTCGAAGGCACCATGGGTCAGCTCTCCGAAGGCATTCACCTGGTCGAAGACGAGGCAGACGTGCTCAAGGTGCAGCCGCGCCAGACAGAAAAGCTGGCCGTGGTCACACAGACCACGCTGAGCGTGGACGATGCTGCAGGCATCATGGCGGCCATCAAGGCTCGCTTTCCGCTGGTGCGCCAGCCCAAGCAGCAGGACATCTGCTACGCCACGCAAAACCGTCAGGACGCCGTGAAGGTGCTGGCCCCTCAGGCTGATGTGGTGATTGTGGTGGGCAGCCCCACCAGCTCCAACAGCAACCGCCTGCGCGAACTGGCCGCCCGTCTGGGCACGCCCGCTTATATGGTGGACAACGCTGGTGAGCTGCAGGAAGAGTGGTTTGCCAATGCGGCCCGCGTGGGCCTGACGGCGGGTGCATCAGCGCCTGAAGTGCTGGTCGACGAAGTCATCGCCCGCATCAAACAGCTGGGTGCCGTGGCCGTACGCAAGATGGACGGCATTGAGGAAACCATCAAATTCCCGCTGCCCAAGGGCCTGAAGATCGACGCAGCCACAGGGCTGGAGATTGAGGTGCGCAAGTCGCCAGAGACTGGGCACTGATCTGCAGGCTTGAAATTTCATAGCGCCTTGCGCTGATTATTCATAGGTTTTGGTGTAATTTAGTGCCAAAGCCCATGAATAATCAGCGCAAGGCGCTTTGCTATTGATAGCAAAACAGACGAAGAAGCCCAGCTTTGCCGCTTCAAGTCCTTGAGCGCTGACCGGTTCTGTCCAGTCGCTCTAAAATTGCGGTCTATGCTCGACATTCAACTTCTCCGCAAAGACCTGGATTCAGTCGTCGCCCGACTGCAAACCCGCAAGAACCCTCAAGCCTTCCTGAACGTGGAAGCCTTCAAGGCGCTGGAATCCGAACGCAAGTCCATCCAGACGCGCACGGAGGAGCTGCAATCCAAGCGCAATCAGCTGTCCAAGCAGATTGGCATGCTCATGGGCAAGGGCGAAAAAGACGCCGCCGAAGCCGCCAAGGTCGAAGTGGCCGCCATGAAGACCGAGCTGGAGCAATCCGCCACGCGTCTGGACCAGATCCAGACCGAGCTGCAGGCCATGCTGGTTGCGGTGCCTAATCTGCCCCATGAATCCGTGCCTGTGGGCGCCGATGAAGAAGGCAATGTGGAAGTGCGCCGCTGGGGCACTCCCAAGAACTTCGACTTTGAAATCAAGGATCATGTGGATCTGGGTGCGCCCCTGGGTCTGGACTTTGAATCGGGCGTCAAGCTGACCGGCGCGCGCTTTACCGTCATGCAAGGCCAGATCGCCCGCCTGCACCGCGCTCTGGCACAGTTCATGATCGACCTGCAGACTGAACAGCATGGCTACACCGAATGCTATGTGCCCTACATCGTCAACAGCGATTCGCTCAAGGGCACGGGCCAGCTGCCCAAGTTTGAAGGCGACCTGTTTGCTGCGCAAAAGGGTGGTCAGGACGCAGAGCCTGTGCCTGATACCGCTGCGCTGTACCTGATCCCCACGGCTGAAGTGCCGCTCACCAACCTCGTGCGCGACGAAGTGCTGGCCGAAGATCGTCTGCCTATCAAGCTCACAGCACACAGCCCTTGCTTCCGCTCCGAAGCAGGCTCCGGCGGCCGCGATACACGTGGTCTGATCCGTCAGCACCAGTTCGACAAAGTCGAGATGGTGCAGATCGTTCACCCCGAAAAGAGCTACGAAGCGCTGGAAGAAATGACCGGCCACGCTGAAGACGTGCTGCAAAAGCTAGGCCTGCCTTACCGCGTGATGAGCCTGTGCACCGGCGATATGGGCTTTGGCTCTGCCAAGACCTATGACCTGGAAGTCTGGATTCCCGCACAGAACACCTTCCGCGAAATCAGCTCGGTTTCCAACTGCGAAGCCTTCCAGGCCCGCCGCATGCAAGCCCGCTTCAAGAATGCCCAGGGCAAGAACGAACTGGTCCACACCTTGAACGGTTCCGGCTTGGCCGTGGGTCGTACGCTGGTCGCTGTGCTTGAGAACTACCAGAACGCCGATGGCTCGATCACCGTGCCTGAAGCGCTGGTTTCGTACATGGGTGGCAAAACTTTGCTGAAGGCCTGAATTTCTGGGTTAGAATAGATGCTTCGACACACCGGAGAGGTGGCAGAGTGGTCGAATGTACCTGACTCGAAATCAGGCGTACGTGCAAACGTACCGTGGGTTCGAATCCCACCCTCTCCGCCAAATTCGCTAAGTTGTTGATTTTTCAATAACTTTCGGCTGAAACGGCTTCAAGAATGTATACCAATAGGTGTATCAATCTTGAAGCCTTTTTTGTTTTCTAGGGGTGCAAAGCACTATGCAAGGTTCTTTGTTCCAACTCGCTTACAAGCAAAGCTTGGTAAGCGGTTCTTAGTTTTCTCTCTCGGCTCAGGTGCAGGGCACGACATAAGACTTAAAGCTCACCAGCTTGAGCACTACCTCACAACTCAGCTATTGCACAATGATGCAATGAGCTTCGACCCTTCTAATTTCTCTTTTCTTGATGTTGTTTTACGTGATGGCACACAACTAAAGAACATCAACAACAATGCAGACTTAAAGAGAGCTAAAGAGCTTTTGAAAGCTCTAGGTATGAGTCCAAGCAGTCAAGCACTTGCACCAGTGCAACAGGTAGTCCCTCTGCCATCCCCAGAGCCTGCACAGGTACAGGGCAAAGGCTTGAAGATGATTGAACTGGTCGACAAGTTCTTTTTGCTCAAGTCGCATTTGAAATCTGCAACGGTTCAAGCCTATAAAAACACAGCTCTTGAATTTCAGAAATTTCTGAAAAATCCTAATATCACAAGCATTTTAATTAGTGACGTTACTAGGTTTCAAGAGCACTTAGCAAGCAATAAAAACTCTACAAGAACAATCGATAACAAGATTGCAACCCTTAGAGCACTATTCAATTTTGCAATCAAACAGGGGTATTATTTCGAGAAAAATCCTGCTGAAAATCGTTCTTTGCTAACTAAAAAGCAACGAATTGCTGGAGGGTACGAGAAGTTCGAATTAGAAGAAATCGAGCTAATTTTCACATCTAAAGAATTTAAGCAAGAGAAAAAAAGAGATCCCGATTTTTATTATCTTTGTTCCCTTGCTCTTGTGACTGGTTGCCGTGTTGGAGAGCTTGCCAGCCTAACTAAAAACGATTTTAAGAAGACACTCACAGGCACCACATACATAAAGATTAAAGATGCTAAAACAAGTGCAGGCGTTCGCAGTGTGCCATTCCCTCAGGCTCACATTCAGGGTTTAAATGAATTCTTGGAAACAAAAACTGATAATGTTTTTAAATATGTTTTGCGTGAGGGTAAAGGTGCAGGAAATGCAGCAGGCAAGAAATTTACACGACTGCTCGAAATACTAAAAATAAAAAGAGATAAGCTTGTTTTTCACTCGTTAAGAAAATTCTTAAACGACTTTTTGCTTAAAAATGATGTGTCTTACGAACCACGGTGTCAATTTATAGGGCACGAAATAGACGATACAAACGTTGCTATTTACTCTAAGCAATACAGCGAAGATGAGCTAAATAAATATGTTTCCTCACTCCAGTATAAAATTATTGTTAATTGCAATTTGTACTTGGAGGCTTGACATTTAAAAGCAATATGCTAAAAAGAAAGGAGTAAGCAGTTTACCAGACTACTTACTCCAGTTAAAAAGCATCGCACTGCTCAGTAACTCTTTAAATCAAAGTATATAGCTACTTAATTAAAAAGTCAATAGAATTGCAGCCGATGTTTATTTAACATCGGTTTTTTTGTTTATTAAATCAAAAAGCACATATTAAAATATGGTTTCAGCGTCCAATGTCACGGCTCAGCCATATGCTTAAAAGTAACTAGAGTGAGATATTAGCAAAGTTACACGGAAGACAAGACAGACCCGGCTAATGCAGTAAAGACACTGCGAACTGTTAAATTGCAACGGTCTAAGTAATCTCGTAAACCTTCAAGTGAGTAGAGACAGAAATTCGTTTGCGTGGCGGTAGATGTGAATTAAAGAAAGATTTACACATTTACGATCTGTCAAAAGTCCAAACCCGTTGGAAAACGGGTAAGGGAAAACTTTTGGCGGATCGTGTGAAGGACGAACACGATCCGCCAAGCGTAGCTAAAGGTATTTAATATATTGGGATTTCCCCTAAGTTTAATTTATAAGCATAACAAAGATATTGATATTACTTGACTCGATGGGTATTAATTACAATTATTATAAAAATTAAATAAGGATTATATGATGGATGAGAAAAATTTAGAAAATAAATCTAATGTAGAAAATAATAAGAAGGGTAGTAACTTTATGACGTATATAGTTACCGCTCTTGCTTTTGTTGTTGGTAGATATTTTGGTTTTATTTCAGTAATTGCGTTATGCTTGGCTTATTTTGTTGGGTTGCAAATATACAGGTCAAATTTATCTGGTGTGTTTAAAATATTTTTAATATTGGTTAACATTGTCTTTTTCTTGGCTCTGTATTTAGGTAGTGCTTTTTTAATTTATCAATCCTAAGTTAAATTAATTCTGTAGGTAACACGTAGTGTTAATACATTAACTAAATTGAATGATTTTTAAAATGGGTGTTTCAAAAAAACCGGCTTCCTTGCCGGTTTTTTTATGGGTTTTTTTTATGGGTTTTTTTGACTTTGTGGTTTTGAATTCGCATAATGAAATTATGCAAGCAAGGGTAATTAAAAAGCCGGTGGTTTTTAATAACGCTACGCTCCCTTGTTAGGGGATTGCATCCCCTAAGACCCTGCTAATACCAGCAGTCAATAATAATAAAAAGAGGTTACAGATGAACAAGAATAAATCAGAAAAAAGAGCTAACCGCATTGAGATACATCTATCCAATCAAGAGCTAGAAGCTCTTAAAAATGCGAAGGGAGCCACTGGGACACTTGCTAGGTATGCAAGAGAAAAACTGCTTTCTACTAAAGCAATTGCACAAAATCAAAAATCAGTTAGTCAGTATTTAGAGCTAGTTAATCAGATTAAAAAAATCGGTGTCAACATAAATCAGATAGCACATCAAATCAATGCACAACAGTTCACAAAAGTTCAAGTAATTATAGAGTTAAAAAATGAACTAGATAGATTGCGAGAAATCGCAGATGTTGCAATTCACGAGGCTATAAAAAAATGATAGTCAAATTTTTTAAACACGGCACAGGCAAAAGTGGCAACGCACTTAGATACCTGCTAGGCAACGACAAAGACAACAAGCCTAGAGATCCAGCTCCTGAGATAGTGGCCGGAGATCTCAACATCACAAAGGTGATGATTGACAGCAACCACAGAAAGCACAAGTACACAAGTGGAGTGATTGCGTTTAGAGATGATGAGAAGCCAACACCTGAGCAACTTCAAAAAATCATCAACAGCTTTGAACACTGCTTTACACCTGGACCACAACGCTTGCCTATGCTTTGGATTCTTCACCAGGAGAAGGGAAACACAGAAGTGCATTTCTTGGCACCAATGCAAGACAGCAAGACGTTCAAGCAGTGCAACATCTCACCACCTGGTCAGAAGATGCAACAGATGTTTAGAGACTTCCAGACACTGCACAACTACCGTAATGGCTGGCAGAGCATCAAAGAAAACTTGTTCAAGTCACAGATGAACGAGCTAGACAAGTTGATGCCTGAAGAACCTAAGCAGGCTCTCAAAAAATTGCTATCAACAAGGGTTGAGGAACTAGCTAAAAAAGGAGCACTTAACAACAGAGATGACCTACTGAAGTACCTCAAAGAAAAGCATTCTTTTGAAGTGACAAGAGCAGGTAAAGACTACGTAAGTGTGAAGCCTCCACGAGCTGCTAAAGCCATCAGATTGAGAGGTCCTGCATTCAGTGTCACAGCAGACTACAGCGAGCTTTTGAAGCAACAGGCACCCATAGATAGCACTGAAGAAAAAAAACGCTACAAGGCAGCTTTTAGTAGGTTCTTAAGCAGTGTTGAGAACAGACTAAAAGGCTTCAAAAAAGTGTTAGATAACGATGATGGAGGTTCATCTGGTGGAGACATCGCCAGAACCATTGTTGATGGAGGTTCATCTAGTGGAAACATTGCTATCGATAAGGAAGCTATAAAGCTTCACCACCAACAGCCTACGGCTGACCTACCTCATTTTTCAAGCCATAGGCTTAAAAAATAAGGCAGGCTACATAGGAACCAGATGGTTCCTTTTTTGATGGCAAATGCTAGTGTCTTTAATATGTTCGACTATGCTAAGTGAGTTTTCTAGAATTTTAATATTTTCATTTAATTAGATTGATGAAAGATTTTAGAAAGTCCAATCGGCATTTTTATTTTTCCATCCATAAAATCAAAATATTCAGAGCCACCTATAACTCTGGAGTTATGAAATTCTGGATTTTCTTGTTCAGTTAAAAATTTCTCAGAATGAAGGATCGCTTCTTCTTGATTTTTGTTGAATAGGTGAAAAAAACCAATGGATATAAGGGCGAAAACTTGCGGGTCTTCCGATGGGCGCAGTCCTGCATATTGAAGTGTGGCATCAAAAAAACCGCAAGCGTATCCTGAAAAGGCATTGGAATTTATGAATTTTTCATATTCTTGCGACTCTGTTTTACATAGCACAAGTTGCATTTTTAGCATTTCTGCAGATCGACTTAGAATTTCGTTTGCTTTTGCTCCAGATGTATCTGGAGCAGATTTTTTCTTAAATAGTCCAAACAAAATATAACTCCTAGATTTTCAATCGAATAGAAATACGCTAACTATAACTATTCGCGTGCTATTTAGCAAGGGTATGCAAGCATCGCTGCTATATGTTTCAATTCCCATATATATAGGATGCTTATATCGCTTGGAATGTGTAAGGATTTTTTCTTTAACAGATTCCCATCAATCTGTCAATTTTTGAAAAATTCTTGTGTATCAATTTAGGTATCAAATTTTGGTGCTACAATAGCGTCTTCAACGGAAGCAAGTGCTTGTTTTAACTAGCATTCTTGATAGAGTGGAACATTGTCCCACCCTCTCCGCCAATTGTTGGAACGCGGCTGTAGCTCAGCTGGATAGAGTACTTGGCTACGAACCAAGGGGTCGTGGGTTCGATTCCTGCCAGCCGCACCAAACACGTCAAGCCTCAGAACAGAAATGTTCTGAGGCTTTTTCGTTTGCGCTATTTCCGCCCGCCGTGTCTCCATTTCACGATGCGCTGTAAACGCATGTTTCTCATGACATGTCTATGAGTCGGATTGAATTCGAAGCTATTTGCACTTCAGTCTAGTGTTTTATTGGATGTAATGCTCCTATTTCAGGAGTTCCGATGGCTGCAAATTCAAAGTCAAGAAAAATTTGCATTTTAAAATCTTGAATTTGTTGCTGTCGCGTTGCTTTTTTGAGTAGTTCTGTAGTGATTGGATGATTTGAGTGTGAGTAAACGCTCTCAAATATCTTTTGGCTTGATGTGAGTAACGTCATGAATTCGCCTGATGGCCGCGTCAGCGGGCGACTACATGCTCCATTTTTAAAGAGACTCAGGCGCGCTCTTGCCTTGTCAATGCAAGAACTTCATCTATGACCTGATAAAAAATGTAAGTGTGCGCACACATGATCTGAATCAGACAATCGCATCCTTCCTGTTTATGAAGCGATGGGCGTATGGGGCGATCAATTTGGCGGACGTGGTTTGTGCGCATTCTGGTGCTGTTGCAACTGTTGTGGCTGCCGCATGCTGCCATGGCTGCTGCGTATGCGACCGATGGTGAGGGTAAGTACAAGGATCAGATTCTCTGGCTGACCTGGGGAGATGAATCCAACCCTTATGGCAAGGCTGGCCAGGCACTCGGAGCGGGCGCGAGGTCCGTGGCGAACTTGCCAGTGACGGACGGTAAGAATCTGCAGGTCACTTGTACTTTGCAGAATCCTTCAGGTGCTTTGAGAAGCTATCGCCCCGGTGCCTACGGGATGGATCGCCTCAATTATCTGTACCGGGTCGGCACGCAACTGATTTCAGGCGTGGCCAACACCGTGAATGGGGCCACAGTCAGTTTTCAGGTGAACTGCTCTGCCAATGTAGATGGCGCTCCCGTGGATTTGAAGGGCTTTGTGATCGCTGATGCGGAGTCCATGGGAAACAACGAGTACATCCAGTCCGAGGCTGAGGGCGATTGGTTTGTGATCGACCGCTATCAGAATCAGCCTGCTCGTGGTCAGTATGTGGTGACCAAGAGTGCACTGGGCTCTGGTGTCAATGGACTGAAGGTGGCTTCCACGGTCGGTGATCCAGGTAATACGACGGTCAATTTTCTGAAATTCACGCGCCCTGAACCGTCTAAGACCATGCAGTTCAGCGTCAAGGGTGGGGGCATTACTGCAATTGCCATTGGCGTGGTGTTGCTGTCCGACTTTGGCGACGCGCCCAGCAGCTATGGCGATGCCATGCATGTGATCGGTGATATGCCATTGAGTCAGGACAGCATTGGCTCGTCTGGCTCGGCGGACGCTGCTGGCACGGCATCATCCGGTTTTGTGCTGGCGCAATTTCAGTCTCCCAGCATTGATTACCTCGGAACACGGGGGCCAGATGCAGAACCGGCTTCTCAGTCTGGCTTCGCCGCCAACGGCGATGACGCTAATGGTCTGTATCAGGATGAAGAAAATGGTTGGCCTGCACAGTACAAGTCTCTGAGCGGTCTGTTGGCCGGGGGGCAGCTATCCGTGCCGGTTACCTGTAAGGGTTCTGGCTTTGTTACGGGCTGGATTGATTTCAACGTCAATGGCGTGTTCGATGCAGGTGAGCGCTCCCAGATTGCAGCATGCAGCGGCACCGCTCAGTTGCAATGGACGGTGCCTCAGGATGTGAAGGCCACTGCTTCTGGCAACAATAGCTATGTGCGTCTGCGCTATGCAACACGCGCTGCGGAAATCCAGAACGCGACCGGCTTTGCACAAGACGGTGAAGTGGAAGACCATGCCATCACTATCCTGCAGCCCAAGCTCAGTATTGCCAAGTCCAGCAATGCAGGTGCAGCGGGCTGGACTGTAGGTCAGTCAGGCGCCATCTATACGCTGACGGTCAGCAACCAGGGCCCGGTCTCCACCGGTACAAGCAGTACTGCGGGAGCGGTGAAGCCTCTGAAGGTGCTGGACTCCATGCCCAACGGCATTGTTCCGGGCTGGACCGGCACACAGGTTTTCAATGGCTGGTCCTGCTCTGCCAGCGGCCAGCTGGTGACTTGCGAGACGTCCAACCATTTGCAGGCCCAAGGCACTGCAGGCAGCAGCACCTCCTTTGATCTTCCGGTACAGGTGCAGGCTGCAGCGGCGACCGGCAATGACTTGGTGAATTACGCCAGCGTGGGTGGTGGATTGGATCCGAACAATGGCGGCGAGCCTCCCAGTCCTCAGGGTTGCACGACGGCTGGCTATTGCGCAAGCACGACGGTTTCCATTGGTGAGCCGGGGATCACGGTGACCAAGACGGCATCTCCCGCCTCTCAAAGCCAGGTCAAGGTGGGTGACACGATCAACTACACCTTGGTGGTTACGGTGAAGACTGCGGCAACGCTGTCTCCTGTGGTACTTAAGGACACATTGGGCGCGGGCCTCAAATACGCGGGTATCGCCAGCAATGCTGGAGGATTCATCGAAGGTGGCAGCGGCCTGTCGCGTAGCTTTACCTTGCCGACCGGCAAGCAGCCCGGTCAGTACACCATCACCTACAAGGCGACCGTTGAAAAAGACGCCAAGACCTCGGTCAACAATCTGGTGACTCCCACCGGCGGTGGCTCCCCCAACGATCCAAATGCCGACAACCCCTCCTGCGTAGGCGGCTGCTCGACCACTCACACCTTGGCCGGTCCTCTGGTGACGGTGACCAAGCTGTCTGATCCTGCATCTGGTACGACCGTCAAGGAAGGGCAGGTGATTACCTATACGATTCGCACAGTGGTGGAGCGTTCTCAGACACTGAGCCCAGTGGTGTTGACCGATACGCTGGGTGCAGCGCTCAAGGTTGGTGCGGTGATCTCCAATCAGGGTTATGTGCTGGCTCGCTCGAGTGGAACATCCGGTACCTTGACTTTGCCTACAGGCACAGCGCCGGGCACCTATGAAATCAAATACACGGCGCAGGTCAACGCTGCAGTGTCTGGTAGCCAGAACCTCAGTAATGTGGTGACCGCCACGGGTGGTGGCAATGAAGGCGAGACGCCGACTTGTACCACCTGTCAGACCAATCACAATCTGAGCAAGCCTAAGGTGGAATATTCCAAATCCACCAGAGCCGTCACAGCCAAGATTGATGGCGAGATTCGCTATCAGATTGATGTCAAAGTGACGGACGCGCCCACCACCGATGTGGTGACGTTGACGGACACCTTCCAGACGGGTCTGCAGTTTTCCAGAATGCAGGATGGGGGCTCGTTCACACAAGTGTCCTCGACCAGCAATTCTCTGGTTCTGAGCTTGCCCAAGGGAACTCCACCGGGCACTTATCAGGCGGTGTATTTCGCCAAGGTCATTGCGACCACTCCACCTGTGCAGAACGTGGTCAACGGCGTTGTTGCGACGGGTGGCGACAGCCCGGTCTGTGTGGCTCCTGGTTGCACGACGACGACACCGCTGACTTATTCCAATGTGGACTATCACAAGGCACTGCTTGGCTCGCCCAAGGAAGTGAAGGTGGGTCAGCAACTGGAATTCGTGATGACGATCGATGTTGCTGACACTGCCACAGCCCGCGCTCGTGTGTTCAAGGACACGCTGGGCACAGGACTCATCAAGAACACCACGGCCCCTGTGTTGCCTTCGACGCAATGGAGCGCCCAGTGGACCTCCAACAATGAGCTGAGCGTGACTACGCCTGCCACCTTGCCGGTTGGCAGCTATCAGGTGCATTACTTCGCCACGGTGACCAAGGATGCCGTGGGCACGGTCAAGAACTCTGTCAGTGCAGAGCCTGTAGCGGGTGTACCTACGCCTAACTGTTCGGTGGATTGCGCAACGGAAACGCCCGTGGCTCCGCCCAAGATCAGCTATCACAAGACATCGACAGCAACGTCCGCCAAGATTGGTGACAGCATTCCTTATGTGCTGACCATCACGCTGGCTGATGCTGCTTTGACGGCGGACGCTGAATTGCTGGTGGACAACCTGAGCCAGGGCCTGACCTTCAACAACGATGCCGCCAGCAGCTCTGCTCAGGTGAAAACCACTCTGAATGGTCAGAGTCTGGTGATCAAGTTCCTCAAGGGCACGGCTCCTGGCAGGTATACCGTCACTTACTCGGCACTGGTGGGTGCTGATGCCGTGAAGTCAGTCAACAACCGGGTTGACACGATCCCGTCCGATTCGGGGCTGACGCCTGTCTGCGATGCGTCTTGTTCGGTAGTCACGCCTATCGTGCGCCTGATTGATGCGGTCGATGATCCGCTGCCCAGCGTGTCCAGCACGCTGGGTAGTCCCTACGCGGGCAACGCCTATGACAACGACACGCTCAACGGTGTACCTGTTGAACTGGGCAAAATCACCGGCAAGGTCATGACCCCCGCCACGCCCATCAACGGCGGCTCCGTGCCTGTGCTGGATGTGGCCACCGGTATCGTCTCCGTGCCTGCTGGCACGCCTGCGGGTGACTATTCCATCGTCTACCAGATCTGCGACAAGCTGCAGCCCACGCTGTGCGATACGGCCACCATCACCATTAAGGTGACGGCTTCGCCCATCGATGCCAAGGACGACACATACACGGGCAACCGTGGCTCCGGTGATCAGGTGGTGGGCAATGCCTACTCCGAGAATGACACGCTGGACGGCACACCGTTCACGCCTGATCGCATCACCGGCACGGTGACCACACCTGCTCAGCCCCTGGGTGGCGACCCCCGCGTGCCGGTGCTGGATGTGACCACTGGCAAGGTGACCGTGCCCTCGGGCACACCTGCGGGTGACTACACCATCAACTACCGCATCTGCGAGAAGCTCAACCCCACTAACTGCGATGACGCGGTGATCAAGGTTACGGTCAAGCCTGACGAGTCGCTGCTGCGCATCGTCAAGACCGCTGCCGTGCGCACCGTCAAGATTGGTGACCTGGTGCGCTACAGCCTGCAGGTGCAGAACGTGGGCTCCGTGCCCGTGGTCAATGCCAATGTGATCGATACGGCGGCCAACGGCTTTACGTTTGTGGAAGGCTCCATGAGCGCTGTGGGTCTGGGCTCGTCGGTGTCTGCTTCGGGCGTGCGCCCTGTGCAGTTCAGCGGCGTGACGCTGGCCGTGGGCCAGACCGGCACCATCACTTACATGATGCGTGTGGGCGCTGGTGTGCGTCCGGGCAACCATGTCAACACCGCCTTTGCCCGCAACAACGTGGGTGACTCCATCTCCAACCAGGCAACCGCTTCGGTGGAGCTGGTCAGCGATCCGCTGCTTGATGATTCTCTGATCTTTGGCACCGTGTTCGACGACCGTGACCGTGACGGCTGGCAAGACAGCGCCAAGGTCTCGGGCCTGAAGGCGCAGGGCGGTTTTGCACCTGCGGCTTATATCGCCAACTCCACTACCGTGGATCGTGGTGATGGTCAGGGCGCTCAGCCTGCTGCGGACGCCAGCGCTCCGCTGCTGCATGGTCTGGCTCTGGGCTCCATTACGGCCCGCCAGTCTGAAGCCGACCCCGTGGCCAAGCACACCGTGGTCATTCACCAGAAGCTGGCATCGCTGGACTTCACGGACGACTTTGTGCTGAGCAACGACCAGGGCGTGACCGTGCGCATGGACGCTGCCGGCAAGACCACGGTCGAGAAGACCGGTGAAGCTGCCGCTGGCCGCAATGCCGTGGCTCTGGAAGTCGAGCGCAAGATCAGCCAGGTCGCTGGCGGCTATGGCGTGGACTACATCATCCGCAGCACCGGTATTGACGAACGCGGTATCCCCGGCGTGCGTGTGGCTTCGGTGGAAGGTTTGCTGATGGAAACCGACCCCTTCGGTCGCTACCACCTGGTGGGTGTCAACGGTGGTCGCTGGGAGCGTGGTCGCAACTTCATCCTGAAGGTCGACCCCAGCACCTTGCCAGCGGGTGCCGAGTTCACCACCAGCAACCCGCTGCTGCGCCGCATCACTCCCGGCCTGCCTGTGCGCTTTGACTTTGGTGTGCAACTGAACCCCGAGTTCATGGCTGCCGAGCAAAAGACTGCCGAGATTGAATTGGGCAGCGTGCTGTTTGCCGCAGGCTCCACCGAGATCCGCAGCCAGTATCTGGGCGAGAACAGTGTGATCGCCAAGGTCGCTGCCAAGGTGCAGCAATACGGCGGCGGTGATCTGCTGATCAGCGCCAATGGAGAAAGCGAAGCCGTGGCCTTTGGCCGTGCTGATGCAGTGCGCAAGGCCATCGTGGCCCAGCTTCCTGCCGATGTGCAGGCGGCCACCAAGGTCACGGTGCGCAGTCAGGTCAATGACGCGGGCAGCCTGGTCAGCGGCGTCACCGCCAATGGCGCAGTGCTGGGCACCGTGCTGTTTGAAACCGACAAATCCGTGGTGCGCCCCGAGTTCCAGGAGCTGCTGCAAAAAGTGGCGGCCTATCTGAACGCGCAGGGCGGCGGCATCGTCTCCATCGTCGGTCACACCGATGTGCGAGCCAGCCATGCCTACAACCAGAAGCTGGGCCTGGCCCGAGCCAAGGCGGTGTATGAGGCACTGCTGCCCCATCTGTCCGGTGAGTTGAAGCAAAAGCTTCAAGTCCAGGCAGAAGAGGGTGCAGCCCCAGCCTCCGCCCATCGCTCCAACAAGAAAGCCACGACTCACTGAGGTTCAGATCATGAAAATGAAATTGCTTGACTACACCATCATGAGTTTGATGGCGGGTTCGGCGGCTGGAGTCTGGGCCGCCGAGACCAAGGCTGAGGTGGCTGCGGCCACCGTGGCCAACCCTGTTGCTCCTAAAACAGAAGCTGTACCCCAAGGCAAGGATTGCGCTGAAGGCCAATGCGATGCGGATGGTCAGATGCTGTTCCGCCTCAAGTCCGAGAGCTACGACAAGCCCGTGACGCAGGGTCTGAGCGAGCACTCCAGTTCGCAGGAGCTGGCACCGGACCGCCGTGTCTCCCTGGGCCTGAAGGCTCCGGGCAAGGCTGATGTGCGAGGCCGCTTCTCTTTCTCGCTGCCTGCGGGCGGCGTGATCTGGGCCACCGAAGATCCGACCCTGGGCAAGGCCGAGCTGACCGCATCCGGTCCTACGCTGGTGCCGTTTGACACGGGCCGCATCACCAAGCCCGTGAACTTCTACGTGCGCAGCAACTACCCGGCCTTTATCGAGCGCATGGAGCTGCTGGTCTTCCGTAGCAGCGACACCGACTTTGTGAAGCCCGTGGCGACCGTGCCGCTGAAGGTGGGCGCTGTCATGCAGACCGAATGGGACGGCCAGCTCTCGCCCGAGTACCGCTACCGCTTGGGTGACGAGCTGATCTACATCGTGCGTGCCTACGGCAAGGCGCAAGATGGCAAGAACGTCCAGTTCGACGAAACCTACCCCAGCAAATTCCAGCTCGTCACCCCGCAGGACGAACAGCGTGCCAACACGCTGCTGCGTGACAATCTGGAAAAGTCCATGAACAACTCGCTGTCGCTGCAGCAGGCCTTGCAACAAAGCCTGATCAACAGCGCGTTTGCGGGCAATGGGCTGCGCATGCAGAACATTCCGTTCTACGGCTCCCGCGTGCGGGTTCAGGGTCGCAACATCCCTGAAGGCACCATGCTGCAGATCAACGGGCAAAGCTACCCCGTGGACATGGAAGGCAAGTTTGTTGCCGAGTACATGATGCCCGTGGGCCAGCATGAGTTCGATGTGGCTGTCGATGGCCGGGGTGGCCGCACCGAGCGCAAGCTGGGCGTGGATGTCACCGGCGAATACTTCTTCGGCGTGGCCATGGCCGATGTGACGCTGCAGGGCAACCGCATCAGCGGCTCCAAGTCCGGCTTTGTGGAAGAGGGCCGGGACAAGGACTTGCTCACCGACGCACGCCTGGCCTTCTATATGAAGTCCAAGGTCCAGTCCAAGTACCTGATCACCGCCCAGGCCGACACCACAGAGCGCCAGATCGGCAGTCTCTTCAACGGCTTTACCGACACCTATGCCAAGGACGTCTTCCGCCGTCTGGACCCTGACCAGTACTACCTGACCTACGGCGACGACTCCACCACCACACGCGATGTGGACACGCAAGGGCGCATGTACCTGCGGGCTGACTGGGACAAGAACCAGGCCCTGTGGGGCAACTACGCTACTGGCCTGACCGGCACCGAGTACGCGCAATACCAGCGCTCGCTCTACGGTGCAGCGCTGAACTGGCGCAGCAACGAAACCACGCGTCTGGGCGACCCCAAGTCCCAGCTGCGCGTGTTCGGCTCGGACAGCAACACCGCCCACGGCCACACCACACTGCTGGGCACGGGCGGCAGTCTTTACTACCTGCGCCACACCGACATCCTGCCCGGCTCGGAAATCGTCATGCTCGAAGTGCGTGACAAGGCCACGGGCCGCACCATCAGCAGCCAGCAGATGGTGCGAGGCGCCGACTATGAAGTGGACTCCTACCAAGGCCGCATCATCACGCGCCGTCCCCTGTCGCAGATCGCCAGCGAAAGCACCAGCTCCATCACCCGTGATGCACCGCTGTCCGGCTACGAGCAGCGCCTGCTGGTGGACTACGAATACGCTCCCAGCGACCTGCGCAAGAACCTGACCCTGGGCGGTCGTGGCAAGCAATGGATTGGCGAGCACCTGGCCGTGGGCGGCACCTATGTGGACGAACAGAACCAGGGCGACGACTACAAGCTCAAGAGCGTGGACGTCACCTTGCAGGCAGGCCGTGGCACCTATCTGAAGGTCGAGCGCAGCCACAGCGAATCCACCAGCGTGCCCGTGTTCTTCTCGGACAACGGCGGCCTGAGCTTTACCCGCATGAACCCCGATGCCGCACGCAAGGGCAATGCCACCTCGGTGGAAGCCCGTGTCAATCTGCAAGAGCAAGGCATCACGCAAAGCGCCTGGAGCGCAGGCACCTGGTGGCGCAAGGTCGATGCCGGCTTCTCCACCGCCCGCACCGACTACCTGGGCCAGAACATCACCGAATACGGCGGTGAACTGCTGGGCGAGTTGCGCCCCGACATGACCCTCTACGCCAAGCACAGCCGTGCCGAGCGCGGCGGTGAGTCGCTCACGCAAACCCAGGTCACCACCGAATGGCGCATGGACGACAAGCGGGCGTTGACGGCAGAAGTGCGCCGCATCGACGAAGACCGCTACACCGGCCAGGGCATTGGCACGCTGGCTGCGCTCAAGTACAGCCAGCGCATCAGCCCGTCTCTGGAGCTGTACGGCATTGGCCAGGGCACGCTCGACAACGACGGCGGCAAATACCGCAACAACGATGCGCTCACCGCTGGTGCCCGCTACCTGTTCGGCAACCAGTCCTCCGTCAGCGGCGAAGCCACCCACGGCAGCCGTGGTGATGCGCTGACCGTCTCCGGCGAATACCGGCTCACGCCCGAGCACAGCTTCTACGGCGGCTACACCGTCTCCACCGACACCACCCAGTACGACAGCCTGTTCAACAACGGCAAGCGTCCTGGCTGGACCATGGGTCAGCGCTGGCGCCTGAGCCAGCGCACCAACATCTTCAACGAAAGCCAGTACCTGAAGGACCCCACCACGGGCAGTGGCCTGGCCCACACCTTTGGCATGGACTTCTATCCCGGCCAGAACTGGCGTCTGGGCTACACCCTGCAGCACGGCGACCTGAGCGCCACCACCGGCAACGTCAGCCGGGATGCCATCAGCCTGAACGCGGGCCGCACCAATGTGCGCACCAACTGGAGCAGCAAGGTCGAATGGCGCCGTGACTCCGGCTCTGAAAACCGCACGCAATGGGTGCTGACCAACTACCTCACCCACAAGGTGGACAACAGCTGGCGCATCGCAGGCAAGCTCAACTACTCCGAAACCAAGGACAAGAACAACGCCGACGCCGGTGCCAAGCTTGTTGAAAGCAGCCTGGGCTTTGCCTACCGTCCCTGGGACAGCTCCCGCTGGGGAGTGTTTGGTCGCTACACCTATCTGTACGACATGAGCTCGCTGGGCCAGGTCGGCTGGGACGGCACGGCCACCACCTCGTCCGCCTACTACGACCAGCAGTCGCACATCGTCTCGCTCGAAGGCGTGTACCGCTGGACGCAGAAATGGGAAACCGCTCTGAAGCTCGCTCACCGCGAAGGCAAGGCCCGCTTCGGTCGTGGCACAGGCCAGTGGTTTGACTCGGCCACCACGTTTGCAGCGGTTCAAGCTCGCTACGAAGTGATGAACCAGTGGCATGCGCTGGCCGAATACCGCTGGCTGGGCGTCAAGGACGGTGGTGACAAAAAGGGCTGGCTGGTCGGTGTGGACCGTGACCTGACCAAGAACCTGCGCGTGGGTGCGGGCTACAACTTCACCAGCTTCAAGGGCGACCTGACCAAGGTGGACGACTACCGCGCCAAGGGCTGGTACATCAATATGGTGGGTTACTACTGATCTGGGTCAGAGGACCTCAAACAAAAGCCCCGGTTGCTTGCGCTGCCGAGGCTTTTTTATTGTCAAAAAGGGTCGGAGTCCTTATTCCAAATGTGCTGTTTGCTATGCTTTTGAAAGCGATTTTTGAGGCTGGCAACATAGTGACAGCTTGTCTGGTGCAATCCGTGCCATGCTTGTAGCAAGAGCTTGAACCTTTGTTCATTCCATCCATGGAGAAGCAATGCAATGTCTGTCAAAGCTGATTTCCTGACACATGAAGTTCTCAACCAGCCCCAGGCCATGCCGGCCTATAACGCATGGAGCAGTGATCAGGTTCTGCGCGAATGCGTAGAGCGAGAAGGCGGTGGCTGGGCTGCCGATCATCTGGAATGGCATGGAGGCATCTGCGGCGGTCCGATGATGGAGCAGGGTGAACTGGCCAATGTGCACAAGCCTCTGCTGCACACGTTTGACCGCTATGGCCGGCGCATTGATGAGGTGGAATTTCACCCCGCCTATCACGAGGTCATGCGCCACAGCATGGCCGCGCAGGTGCACAGTTTTTCCTGGCGCAATGCCGACAAGAAAGGCGCGCATGTGGTGCGCGCAGCCCTGTCCTATCTGTCAGGGCAGGCCGAGGCGGGCACAGGCTGCCCCTTGACCATGACCCATGCCGCCGTGCCGGTGCTGCAGCGCAACCCGGCACTGGCCAAGGAGTGGATTCCCAAAGTTCTGGGCACGGAATATGACCCGCGCAGTCTGCCTATGGCGCAAAAGACGGCCTGCACCATTGGCATGGGTATGACGGAAAAGCAGGGCGGCACGGATGTGCGAGCCAACACCACGCGCGCGATTGCGCAGGCCGATGGCAGCTATGAAATCGTGGGCCATAAGTTCTTTTTCTCGGCCCCCATGTGCGATGCGCATCTGGTGCTGGCCCAGACGGATGTCGGGCTCAGCTGCTTTTTGCTGCCGCGCGTGCTGGCCGATGGCAGCCTCAACGCCGTGCGCATTCAGCGCCTGAAGGACAAGCTGGGTGACTGGGCGAATGCGTCGTCCGAGGTGGAGTTTCAGGGCGCAACGGCCTGGATGGTGGGTCAGGAAGGTCGGGGCGTGGCCACGATTTTGGAGATGGTGGCTTTGACCCGGCTGGACTGCGCCGTGGGCTCGGCCGCTACCATGCGCCAGGCGCTGGTGCAGGCGTTGTCGCACACGCACCAGCGTAGCGTGTTCGGCAAGACGCTGGCCCAGCAGCCGCTGATGCGCAATGTGCTGGCTGATCTGGCTCTGGAAAGCGAAGCCGCCACCACGCTGGCCATGCGCATCGCTAGCGCAGTGGACCGCGCCCAGCATGATGAGCATGAAGCCGCGCTGGCGCGTCTGGTCACTGCAGTGGGCAAGTACTGGATCTGCAAGCGCACGGCCGTGTTTGTGAACGAGGCGCAGGAATGCCTGGGCGGCATTGGCTATGTGGAAGAGAACATCATGCCGCGCCTGTACCGGCAGGCACCGCTGAACTCCATTTGGGAGGGCAGCGGCAATGTGCAGTGTCTGGACGTGCTGCGCGCGCTGCGCCGCGAGCCCGAGGTGCGCGATGCGCTGTTTGCCGAGCTGTACCGCGTGCGTGGTCAGAATGCGGCGCTGGACCGTCAGACCCAGTGGCTGGATCAGGCACTTAACGACGCAGCGGCGCTGGAGCAGGGCAGCCGCTATGTGGTCGAGCGCATGGCGCTGGCCATGCAGGCTGCATTGCTGCTGCAAAACGCGCCGGACTTTGTGGCCAACGCCTTCTGCCATTCGCGCCTGGATGGAATGCACGGGCTGGCGTTTGGCACGCTGGACTCCTCGGCACCTTTTGATGCGCTGATAGAGCGCGCCATGCCGCAAATCTGAAAAAGTTCGGGTTTTCCCCGGCGGCCTGCAAAATTCGGTTATACTAATTGCTTCAGCGGCTGTAGCTCAGCTGGATAGAGTACTTGGCTACGAACCAAGGGGTCGTGGGTTCGATTCCTGCCAGCCGCACCAAACGACAAGCCTCAGAATCGCAAGGTTCTGAGGCTTTTTCGTATCCGGATCTGTGTGAAGATTGCAGCCTATGAGCAAGGCTTTCACCAAAGAATCCGATGGCGACGACGATGATGAAGTCGGCGCACTGCCGCCATTACCTGCCGGTGGCAAGAATTACATCACTCCCCAGGGCTACGAGCGTCTGAAAGATGAGCTGCTTAACCTGATCGACAACGAGCGCCCCAAGATTGTCGAGATCGTGCACTGGGCGGCCAGCAATGGTGACCGCTCGGAAAACGGCGACTATCTCTACGGCAAAAAGCGTCTGCGCGAGATTGACCGCCGTATCCGCTTTCTGACCAAGCGCATGGAAATTGCCGAAGTCGTGGACCCCGCCGTGCATGCGGGCAGCGATCAGGTGTTTTTTGGCGCCACGGTGACCTATGTGGATGACGAGGGCGTGGAGCGCACCATCACCATCATGGGAATTGACGAGGCCGAGAGCGCGCAAAACCAGGTCAGCTGGATTGCGCCCGTCTCCCGCGCGCTGCTCAAATCGCGTGTTGGCGATGAAGTGGCGCTGCCCACGCCAGCCGGTGTGCGCATGCTGGAGATTCTGGAAGTGAGCTACCCTGAGCCTGCGGCCAAGAGCTGATTCGTTTCCGGACCCATAAAAAAGCGCGACCATCAGATTGATGTCGCGCTTTTATTTTGATAGCTGTATGCCTATGATATTCATGGACTTCAAGCCTGTTTGGCTTGAAATTCCATAAAGGCAGCGTTCAGGCCGGTGTACTGGAAGCGCTACTGAGCGGCCTGCAGTCGCTGCAGCAATTCCACCGTCGGGTAACCATCGGCCACCAGCCCCTGGCTTTGCTGGAACTGGCGCAGGCCCGCGCGGGTCGCGGGGCCCATCACACCATCGGCGCTGCCAGCGCTGAAGCCGCGTTGGTTCAGCCCGTTTTGCAGGGCACGCGTCTGCTCGCGCGACAGTGCGGCCAGGTCGCGCGGCCAGTCTGCCACCACGCCGCCATTGCCTGCGAGCTGCTGCGACAGCAGGCCCACGCCCAGCGCATAGTTGGTGGAGTTGTTGTAGCGAAGAATCGCGCGGAAGTTGCTGCCCACCATAAAGGCCGGGCCACGCGCACCGGCTGGCGCAATGATGCTGGCACCCGCCATGGCCGGCAGTGGCTGCGCATTCATGCCCTGCACACCTTCAGCGGCCCAGGCGCTACTGTTCTGGCGGTTTGAAAGCTCGGTGCGCGCATAGTCAAAGCTGGCGGGTAGCTTGACTTCCACGGCCCAGGGCTCGCTGCTGTTCCAGCCCGAGCTGGCGACATAGTTGGCAGTAGATGCCGCCACATCCGCCATGGAACCCCAGATATCGCGGCGGCCATCACCATCGGCATCGACGGCGTATTGCAGAAACACCGAGGGCATGAACTGCGTGTGTCCCATGGCTCCGGCCCAGGAGCCGATCATGTGCGCAGCATCGATATCGCCCTTGTCGATGATGCGCAGCGCGGCGATCAGCTCTTTCTCGGCCCAGGCTGCGCGGCGTCCTTCAAAAGCCAGCGTGGCCAGCGCATCAATGGTGGAGAAATTGCCAAAGTTGCTGCCGTAATTGCTCTCCATGCCCCAGATGGCGGCAATCACCGTGGCAGGCACGCCATAGCGCTTGCTGGCGGCCTGCAGCGCGGCTGAGGCCTCCTGCATCTTGGCTTTGCCGTTCTTGATGCGCAGTGGCGAGACAGCACCGTCCAGGTATTGCCAGGGCGTGCGTGTGAATTCGGGCTGGGCGCGGTCAAAACCCACAATGCTGGTACGCAGGCGGGCATTGTTCAGGTTACGCACCGTCGCTGGGCTGATGCCTGCCGCGGCAGCCTTGGCGGCAAAAGCCTGCTTCCAGCGCTCGAACTCCTGCGCATCCAGACGTGATTTGCTGCCGTCTTCAGGGGCTGGTGGGATTTCTGGGGTGCTGACAGCGGGCGTGACTGGAGCAGCCTGCACTGTCGTTGTGACCTCAGGTTCCGGCCGAGTGGCGCAACCGGACAGAAAAACCGCAGCTGCACAGGCTGTCGCCAGCAGTGGGCGCGGCTGGAAAATGGCGGTGTAAGGCATGCAGACATTGTCGCCTGCCTGCAGGGGGCTCAAGTGCAGAAGCTGCGCTGAATCAAAGACCAGCTTGCAACAAATTACAGTGAGCCTAAGGGCCGGGAAGCGTAATCAGGTGCCAATCAGGCCAGTACGCGGCTGGCGCGCACCACGGAGTGCAGGCGGCGCAGATTACGCAGCGCGTTTTCCAGCTGCACATTGTTGTGCACCGAGATCACAAAGCGCAGGTCGGTGGTGCCCACCGCCACTTCATCGGCCATTTCCACGCGCACGATATCGGCTTCGGCATTGGCCAGCTCGGCTGCTACGCGGGCCAGCACGCCCTTGTTGTTCTGCACGGTGACGACGATACCGGCCTCGAACAGGCGCGTGATGTCGTCGGACCAGTCCACCGAGATAAAGCGGTCGGCATCTTTTTCGCGTAGCTTGATGGCATTGCTGCACTGGGCGTGATGAACAATCAGGCCCTGGCCGCCGAGGTAGCCCAAAATTGGGTCGCCAGGCACGGGGCGGCAGCAGTGCGAGTAATAGACCGAGCTGCTTTCGTCGCCATTGAGCGTGACAGCACCCTGGAAGGGGCGGTTGTCGGTGTTAAAGCGCTCTTGCGTGATCAGCAGTGCATCGGGACGCACGCCTTGCTTAGCCATGAAGGTGGTCATGCGCGCGGCCACCAGAGACGCGATGCGGCGGCCCATGCCGATATCGACCATCAGATCGGCAGGCGTGCGGTTGCCAGTGATGCGCAGAATTTCGTCCCAGACCCCCTTGTTGGCATCGTCCTGAGGCGGGATGGACTCAATGCCTTCGGCGCGCAGCGCCTGTGCCAGCAAGGTTTCGCCCAGTTGACCAGCCTCGGTCTGCGCTGCGTTCTTGAGGAAGGAGCGAATCTTGGAGCGTGCGCGGCCCGTCTTCACAAAGCTCAACCAGGCCGGGTTGGGTGTAGCGGTTTCGTTGGTGACGATCTGCACCACATCGCCGCTCTTGAGTTCGGTGCGCAGCGGCACTTCTTCGCCATTGATCTTGGCTGCCGTGGTGCGATGGCCAATCTTGCTGTGAATGGCGTAGGCAAAGTCCACCACCGTGGCGCCGCGCGGCATGGCCATGATCTCGCTCTTGGGCGTGAACACATAGACGGCATCGGGGAAGAGGTCCACCTTGACATGGTCCCAGAACTCGGCCGCGTCGCGGGTTTCGTTCTGAATGTCCAGCAGGGACTGCAGCCACTGGGTGCTTAGCTGTTCGGAATCGTGGCCTTGCTGGGCTTTGTACAGCCAGTGAGCCGCAACGCCTGCTTCGGCCACGATGTTCATTTCTTCCGTGCGAATCTGGAATTCGATATTGACGCTGGAAGGGCCGACCAGTGTGGTGTGCAGCGACTGGTAGCCATTGCTCTTGGCAATGGCAATGTAGTCCTTGAAGCGGCCCGGCATGGGCTTGTACTTCTGGTGCAGCACGCCCAGGGCGGTGTAGCAGTCCAGCGTCTTGGGCACGATGATGCGAAAACCATAGATATCCGTGACCTTGGCAAAGCTCAGCTGATTCTTGAGCATGCGCAGGTACAGCGAATACAGCGTGCTTTCGCGCCCAATCAGGCGTGCAGGCAAGCCCTGGGCTGTAAATTCGGTGTTGACTTCATCTTGCACGCGCTGAACCAGATCGCGGCGGCGGGTGCGGGAGCGGCCAATCGCTTTTTCCAGCGTGGCATAGCGCCAGGGGTGCAGATGCTTGAACGACAGATCCTGCAGTTCGCGGTAGGTCTGGTTCAGCCCCAGGCGATGTGCGATGGGGGCGTAAATTTCCAGCGTTTCCGACGAAATGCGTCCCCACTTGCTGCGCGGCATATCGCTCATGGTGCGCATATTGTGGGTACGGTCGGCCAGCTTGATGAGGATGACGCGTACATCGCGCGCCATGGCCAGCAGCATCTTGCGGAAAGACTCGGCCTGGCCTTCTTCGCGGGTGTTGAACTGCAGCTTGTCCAGCTTGGTCAGGCCGTCGACCAGTTCGGCCACGTCCTCGCCAAAGCGCTCGAACAGATCGCTCTTGGTAATGCCGCAGTCCTCCATCGAGTCGTGCAGCAGGGCGGCCATGAGGGCCGGGGCATCGAGCTTCCAGTTGGCACAGATGCCGGTCACGGCTATCGGGTGGGTGATATAGGGGTCACCGCTGCTGCGCCACTGGTCGGAGTGGGCCTGGTCGGCATAGACATAGGCCTGCCGCACGCGCTCCACGCTGTCTGGGTCCAGATAACCGAGATGCTCCATCAAACCCGCGAATGCGGCGGCAGACACGCTGGCCGCTTGCTCAGCAGACATGCGCTGAGGCTTGGCCGGTGCCGGGGTGGGTGGAGCTGTCGTCGAGTTCTGGGCCGCTGTCATATTCCTTAAATGTAGCGTGCAAGCTGGTAGCAGAAACTTATAGGCACAAAAAAGCACCGGCTAGCGGTGCTTTTTGGCTGAATTGGTGCTGCGATGCAACAGCTTAACCCGGCACCTTCTTCAGCATTTCCAAGCCCACCTTGGTTTCTGCGATTTCGCGCAGGGCGGTCACGCCGGCCTTATTCTTGGTCTCAATCTTGGGGGTATGACCCTGGTTGAGCATACGGGCGCGGTATGTAGCGGCCAAAACGAGCTGGAAGCGATTGGGGATTTGCTCCAGGCAATCTTCAACGGTAATGCGTGCCATCAGGAACTCCGGGAACGGTCAGTTGGATTCAGGGATATTGAGCGACTCGAAGGTGTCGGCGCGAAGGCGCCGCTGGGCCGCATATTTGAGACGTTGCGCGTGAATGATCGCTTTCAGATCAAACAATGCGCTCTCAAACAATTCGTTGATTATAACGAAGTCGAATTTTGCGACCTGCGCCATCTCTTCTTCGGCATTTTTCAGGCGCAGTTCAATCACTTCCGGAGCGTCTTCGCCACGGTTTTCCAGGCGCGCACGCAACTCATCCCAGCTCGGGGGCAGGATGAAGATCAGCACGGCACTGGGAAAGGCCTGCTTGACCTGCAGCGCGCCCTGGTAGTCGATTTCGAGCAGCACGTCGGTGCCGCCCTGAATGCGCTCTTCCAGGGACTTCTTGGCCGTGCCGTAACGGCGGCCATGCACATTGGCCCATTCGGCGAAGCCGTTGTTGGCGACCATGACGTCGAACTCGGCGTCCGAGACAAAGTAGTACTCGCGGCCGTGCTTTTCCTGGCCGCGCGGGGCGCGCGTGGTGTGAGAGACGGAGGGGTAGACGCGCGCATCGAATTCACGCAGCGCGCGCACTAAAGAGGATTTGCCGGCACCGCTGGGTGCCGACACCACAAATAGATTTCCGGGATGGTCCATGACTTTGGGCATGACTTGGGGCATGAATTTGAGCGTTGGGGTATGGGTACGCTCAGGTTTGGCTTACTCGATGTTTTGCACTTGCTCGCGCATTTGCTCGATCAGCACCTTCATGTCCACGCTGATGCGGGTCAGCTCCAGCGTGGCAGATTTGGAGCCCAGCGTATTGGCTTCGCGGTGCAGTTCCTGAATCAGGAAGTCCAGACGCTTGCCGATATCGCCGCCTTTTTTCAGCAGGCGCTCGATTTCGTCCAGGTGCGAGCCAAGGCGGGTGATTTCTTCCGCCACGTCGATGCGGATGGCGAAAGCCGTGGCTTCGGCCAGTGCGCGGTCCTGGGCGGCTTCGGGGGCGACAGAGCCTTCGCCCAGTGCCATGGCTTCCTTCCAGCGCTCCAGAAACTTCTGGCGCTGCTGTTCGACCAGCTGGGGCACCAGCGGGGCAGCGGTTTTGGCCAGCTCGCGCAGCTGCTGGATACGGTCGATCAGCATGGCCGACAGGCGCTCGCCTTCACGGGCGCGGGCTGCCAGCAGCTCGGTGATGGCCTGCTCGGCCAGCGCGGGGGCGATTTCGCTCCAGTCCTGGCTGGAAGTGCTGGCTCCGCTGCACAGGCGCAGTGCATCAGCGACGGAGAGGTCGCGGGCGTTGGGCAGCCAAGCCTGGATGGAGTCCTGAAGACTGACCAGGCGCTGGAGTTGCGGGGCCGAAGGAATGGAAAGGGCCTGGTTGTCGTTGCCGTCAATGGCGGCGCGCACTTCGACCTTGCCGCGCTTGAGGCGGGCGGTGAGCAAAGTGCGCAGGGCCGGTTCAAGGGCGCGCAGTTCGTCGGGAAGGCGAAAGGACAAATCCAGGAAGCGGCTATTGACCGCACGGATCTCAAGGCCCAGGCGGCTGCCGGACTGGGGCTCTTGACCACCCTCAACGGATGCGCTGTGCTGGGCACTTGCGTATCCGGTCATGCTGTAAACTGGCATTGGACTTTTGATGGATGCTTGCAATTTCCCGATTATCCGGGTTTCGAATCATCCTTGAGGTTTACCGGTAAAAAATGTCTACAAAAACCAAGCCCGCGCCATTGCCGCCAGGCAGCACGATAGGCGGATACCGGGTGGTACGCAGGATTTCGTCAGGGGGGTTCGGGATTGTCTACTTGGCCTTGGACTCCGAGGGCAAGCAGGTTGCAATCAAGGAATACCTGCCGGCCTCGCTGGCCACTCGCGCCCCCAACGAGTTGCAGCCTGCTGTCATGCCAGAAAAACTGTCCCTGTATCGCCTCGGGCTGAAAAGCTTTTTCGAGGAAGGGCGATCTCTGGCCCAGATTTCGCACGCCTCCGTGGTGAGCGTGCTCAATTTTTTCCGCGAAAACGAGACCGTTTACATGGTCATGAACTATCTGGAGGGGGCGACCCTGCAGGAGTTCATCGTGACGGCGCGTGAACTCAAGGCGGACAAGGTGTTTCGCGAATCGACGATTCGCTCCCTGTTCGACGAGGTGCTGCGCGGTCTGCGCATCGTGCACCAGCACAAGATGCTGCACCTGGATATCAAGCCTGCCAATATCTTCATCACCAATGATGACAAGGCCGTGCTGATCGATTTTGGTGCTGCGCGCGAGGTGCTATCCAAGGAAGGCAATTTCATCCGCCCCATGTACACGCCCGGCTTTGCTGCGCCCGAGATGTACCGGCGCGACTCGCAGCTCGGCCCCTGGACGGATATCTACGCGATTGGTGCCTGCATCTATGCCTGCATGCAGGGCATGCCGCCCAATGAAGCGCCGCAGCGCCAGGAAAAGGATCGCCTGACGCTGTCGCTGAGCAAGCTGCGCGGCATCTATTCCGACAATCTGATCGAGGTGGTGGAGTGGTGCATGGCCATGGACCCGCTCTCGCGTCCACAGTCGGTGTTTGCACTGCAAAAAGAGCTGAGCCGCGAGGGCGAGCGTCGCTACACCAAGCTCAAGATGCAGGAGCGCATGCGCATGCAGTTTGACAATATGGTGCACGACGCCAAGAAGAATCTGCAGAAATTCGGTGGTTCGGAGCGAGGCACTGTGCCTGACAGCAGCAAGCGCAAAACATGAAATTTTCCGTATTCCAGCTGAGCCGCCGCGGGGGCCGTGCGCTCAATGAAGACCGAATGGGCTATTGCTACACGCGCGAATCGGCGCTGTTTGTGCTGGCCGATGGCATGGGCGGCCACCCTGATGGGGAGATTGCCGCACAGATTGCGCTGCAGGTGGTGTCCGTGCACTTTCAGCAAAAGGCCAAGCCCACGCTGCAGGATCCTCGCGCGTTTCTGGAGGAGGCCCTGTTGCAGGCCCACCGCCAGATTCTGCGCTATGCAAGCCTCAAGGGCATGATCGACACGCCGCGCACTACGCTGGTGGCTGCGGTGCTGCAGGACGGTCATGTGCACTGGGTGCATTGCGGCGATTCGCGCCTGTACTGGGTGCGCGACGGGCAGTTGCTGGAGCGTACGCGTGACCATTCCTATAGCGAGATGCGCAAGGTCTCGGGGCTGGTAACGCAGTCCAACCGCAATGTGCTGTTCACCTGCCTGGGCTCGCCCTCCAAGCCGATCTATGACGTAAGCGAGGCCAAGCGGCTGGAGCAGGGCGATCAGATTTTGCTGTGCTCCGACGGTCTGTGGAGCAGTGTGCCCAATGCCGAGCTGCTGCACATCATGAAGGGCCGCCCCGTGGCCCAACTGGTGCCGCAAGTAGTGGACACGGCGCTCAAGCGCGCGGGTGACAGCAGCGACAACGTCACCGTGCTGGCGCTGGAGTGGGAAACGCCCAATGTTTTCGAGCCATCGTCGATTTCCACGCAGGAGATTGATGACCAGGGTTTTGAATCCACGATACAGATGGGGCCGCTCGAAGCATGCGAGGATGAGCTGGACGACGAGGCTATCGAACGCTCGATTGCCGAGATCAACGAAGCCATTCGCCGCTCTGCAGAACGGCAGAAAACGCGCGGCTGAACCTCTGTTCAGGCGCGGCCCGGCCTGCAGGCGGGCTTGGCTCTACTACTGAATCCATAGCTGATAGCGCAAGTTCTTTCAGGACTTGCGTGGTTTTTTATCATGAAAATTGTGTTGGCCTCCAACAACCGCGGCAAGCTCGCCGAGCTGCAAGACATGTTTGCTCCCCTGGGTGTGGAGCTGATTCGCCAAGGCGATCTGTTCGAGGGTGAAGCCCCCGAGCCCTATGGCACGTTTGTGGAAAACGCGCTCTCCAAAGCCCGTTTTGCCGCAGAAAAGACCGGCTTGCCCGCCATTGCCGATGATGCCGGCATGTGCGTGGACCATTTTGGCGGTTTGCCCGGCGTGGACACCGCGTATTTCTGTACCCAGTTTGGCTACGAAAAAAGCGACGACAACAATGTGCGCGCCATGCTCGAGCAAATGCAGGGCGTGGAAAACCGCCGCGCAGCTATGGTCAGCACGCTGGTTGGCGTGCGTTCGCCCAAGGACCCCGAGCCACTGATCGCCGTGGGCCGCGTGCAGGCGCAGTTGACCACCGAGCGCCGTGGCAGCAATGGTTTTGGCTTTGACCCGGTGCTGCTGATTCCCGAGCTGGGCATGACTTTTGCTGAGATGACGCCTGAGGTGAAGCATGCGCATAGCCATCGTGGCATCTCGTCACGAAAAATGATCGCGATGGTGAAAGACCGCTGGTTGTAACCAGCGTCACCCCCTGAGCGGCTTTGCCGCTTCCCCCTCTCTGCTTCGCGGAGGGGGACGACAGCCTCGCTGCGAGGCGGCTCTTGCTCGCTGTCCCTGGGTTGGGGCATGCTGGTTCTAGCTGCATCGGTTTTGCCTAGAAAAGCACATCGTTCCCATGATCCCCATTCAGCCTCAATCGCCCGAGACTGCCGAAGCCGCCGTTCAGCGCGATATTCAGCATTACATGCGCCCTGGCACGCTGCAGCTGGGCAGCTTGCCGCCGCTGTCGCTGTATGTGCATCTGCCGTGGTGCCTCAAGAAATGCCCGTATTGCGATTTCAACTCGCATGGCTGGAGCAAGAACGACGCCCTGCCTGAAAATCGCTATATCGATGCGCTGATGGCCGACCTGGAAAGCGCGCTGCCGCTGATCTGGGGGCGCACGGTGCACAGCGTCTTCATGGGCGGTGGAACGCCCAGCCTGTTTTCGCCTGAATCCATAGACAAGCTGATCGCCGGTCTGCGTGCGCGGCTGCGCATGGAGCCGGACTGCGAAATTACCATGGAGGCCAACCCCGGTACGTTTGAGAAAGACCGCTTCAAGGCCTTTCGCGCGGCGGGCGTGAACCGTCTCTCGATTGGCGTGCAGAGCTTTGATGACCGCTTTTTGCAGGCTGTGGGCCGCGTGCATGATGCGGCGCAGGCAAAGGCTGCCGTGCGCGAGGCGGCGGACAATTTCGAGACCTTCAATATCGATCTGATGTATGCGCTGCCGGGCCAATCTATCGCCGATCTGCAGCGCGATGTGGATACGGCGCTGTCCTTTGCGCCGCCGCATCTGTCGATCTATCACCTGACGATCGAGCCCAACACCTATTTCGCCAAATACCCGCCCGTGGTGCCCGAGGACGACACGGCCTATGACATGCTCGACCTGATCACGGCCAGCACCACACAGGCGGGCATGAAGCGCTATGAGGTCTCAGCCTATGCCAAGGAAGGTCACCAGTGCTTTCACAACAGCAACTACTGGCAGTTTGGCGACTATCTGGGCATTGGTGCGGGCGCGCACAGCAAACTGAGCTTTGCGCACCGCGTCGTGCGGCAAGTGCGTTTTCGTGATCCCGCCCGCTATATGGACATGGCGCTGGCCGGCACGCCGCTGGCGCAGGACAACGAGGTCAAGCGCTCTGAGCTGCCGTTTGAGTACATGCTTAACGCGCTGCGCCTGCGCGAGGGCTTTGCGCTGCAAACCTTTATGGAGCGCACGGGTCTGCCCATGTCAGCCATTGCCAAGGGGCTGGACGAGGCGCAGGCCAAGGGCCTGATCACCCGCGACTTCGGACGCGTCGTACCGACCGAGCGCGGGTTTGATTTCTTGAGCGACCTGCAGGAAATGTTTCTTTAGCCGCAGCGCAGCGCGGTAATCTTGCCTGCTTCGTTGGTGATGATGTTCAGCCGCTCCTGGTTGTAATCCATGGTGGCGGGCTGGTTCTCGCCCAGCACGCGCACCATATAGGCACCGGCTTTTTTGCGAATCATCTCTACCGTGGACGGCACGGTGTTGTGGCCGATATAGAGCTGCACGGGCTTGTCATTGCAGATCTGCTGCATGCGAGGGGGCGGTGGAGGAGCAGCAGGAGCCGCAGGGGCGACAGGGGTGGATGGCCCTGTGCCAATGACCGGGCTGGTGGGCTTGGTTGCAGGAGCGGGCTCATTGGTGGCACAACCCGTGACCGCCAGGGCCAGAGCGGCCACCGCGCAGCCGAGCAGAAAACGTGGAGCGTTAGGACTTGTCATGACTGACACGATAGCTGGTCTGAAGCGGCTTGTTGTCAGGGTGAACATTCAAAGTGCAAACACCTGCAACTGGTGTTTGCTATAAGATTGAAAGCGGATAGCCTAGGCTATATCTAGGCTTGAGTGCCAAATCTCCCAGAAACCCATAGATTTCCAAGACATTCAGCTTCTGTATCAGGAGCGTGTCAAGAGGCGGGGTTTCCGCCCTCGGCCTGGAATAGCCCTGGTTGCAGATCGCTGGCCTGCAATTTGCGGGCCGCTTTTTCAGCACGCTTGCGGCTGTCGAAGGGACCGCTGCGCAGGCGGATGACTTCGCCCTTGTTGCTGGGCAGGCTCTGACGCAGCACGGGTAGCTTGGACTTTTCCAGCATGGCTGCAGCCTTGGCAGCATTGGCCGGGTCAGAGAACACGCCCACATTCAGATAGAACTTGCCGGGGACCAGATCGCTGGCCGGGTGGCTAGGTGCTTCAGCCGTGGCGGGTTTTGCGACGGCGGGCGAAGGTTCTATTGGCGCAACAGGTGTGGGGGATGTCGCTTCAATGGGTGCAGTTGCAGACTCTGCGGGAACTTGCTCGGGTGCCGGAATGGGGGCAGTTGCAGGAGCGTTGACTGGCGCCGCCACTTGAGCTGGTGTAGCCGGAGCTGCAGTGACCGGGACAGGCGCTACTGGCGCAGCCTGCCGGGTTGGCAGCAGTGCCAGTCCGGCCCCCGCAGCAGCGGCCAGCGGCAGGGCCAGCACCATCAAGGCAATGGCTTTTTGATGAGTGGGCGCAGCCTGGGCCTGCAGTGTCTGATGCACCTGGGCCATATTGGGTGCATCGGCAATGGCTTGCAGGGTTTGTTGCCTGACCTTGCGCCAGTACCAGCCATTGCCCAACAGCCCGGGCACGGCCACGGCCACCAGCCATAGCGCTGCGCCCAGCCCCAGAGCAATGGCGTGCGGCAGCGCAGGGCGCAGGCCAAACCACCAGATCAGGGCCACAACGGTCACAGCGGCCAGATATTGCGCCGCTTCGCGCCACAGGCCGCGCAGGCTGCACCAGGCCAGCGTAAAGAAGGCAGCAGCCATATTCCAGCTGGGCAGGCTGCGGTCCAGCGCATCAAAGCGCTTGAACTGCGCCAGATAAAACGCTTGCGAGCGCGGACCGATGCGGCTCGCATAAAGCTGGGGCAGCAGGCCGCTGTCTTCCTCAGGCGCTGCATTGCCTTGCAGACTGTGCTGCATGGAGTACTGCGCCGCCGCAAAAGCTCCGGCAATGGAGGCCGGCAGCGGACTGCGACCAGGCGCGGCGTGCAGCACAGGCTCCTGCCGCGTGGCGCTGTCGGCTTGGGGGGCGGGCGTGGAGGTATCCGGGGCAACTGGCATACAGGCAATTGTGTCACGGCGTTACATCGTCCAAAGCGCGAGAAGCCACCCCTGAATGGGCTTGATTCAGTCGCATAGCTGACTGTGTCATCACGGTGAGCCTTTGAGAATGCGCTGCATCCGATCAGTGCATTACTACAAGGGAGATGTTGCGTGATGAAAAGCTCGATTTTTGCCGGGGCCCTGTTGGCTGCGGTGGCTGCTCAAGCACAGCCAGTCATGAAAATTGCCATGATTGACCCGTTGAGCGGCCCGATGGCGGATGTCGGCAAGATCTTTGAAAATCATTTGCGCTTTGCTGCCGACAATATCAATGCAGCCGGTGGAATGGATGGCGTCAAGCTTGAAGTGCTGGCCTACGACAACAAGCTCTCCACCCAGGAGAGTCAGGCTGCCCTGCAAGCCGCTGTTGGGGCAGGGGTGAAGGCCGTGTTTGTGGGCGGAGGATCCGCGACAGTGGGCGCTGTGGTGTCTGCAGCCAATCGGCATAACGCGCGCAACCCCGACAAGGCAGTGCTGGTGTTTAACTACGGTGGGTATGACCCTGAGCTGCTGGGCAAGCAGTGCTCTTTCTGGCATTTCATGACGGATGCGCAAGTGCCCATGCGCATGAAGGCCATGGCGGATTTTGTGAAGCGGACGCCCGAGATCAAAAAGATTTATTTCCTGAACCCGGACTATAGCTTTGGGCGTCAATGGACGGCTTATGGCAAGCAGATGCTCAAGGAGGCACGCCCGGATGCGGAGCTTGTCGGTGAAGATTTCTTTCCCACAGGCAGCGTCAAGGACTTTGCTCCTTACATCGCGAAGATGCGCGCTGCCGGTGCGGACACTGTGGTGTCAGGCAACTGGGGCAACGATATGGCACTCATGATTCGCGCGGCCGGTGATGCGGGCTACCCGCTGCGTATCCTCACGCACTCCAGTGCGAACAAGTCGACGATGATTGCGCTGGAAGCCGCGAAGATCGTCAAGCTCAGCGCCGTAGGCGACTGGTTTCCGGGCGATGAAAGCAATGCGGTACTGGCAGCCCAGGCCGTTGCTTTCGAGAAGAAGTACAAGGAGCCTTTTTACCTGGCCCGCCTTTCCACCGCCACCGAGTTGCTGGCGCAGGGCGTGAAAAAAGCCAAGTCGACGGACCCCGTGAAAATTGCCCTGGCGCTGGAGGACATCAGTTACCGCTCCTTGGTCGGGGATGTGAAGGTGCGCAAGCAGGATCACCTGCTGCTGTCTGCGCAAAAAATCTATACCAACCAGGTGGTGGATGGAAAGCTGGTCAAAAAAGGTTTTGATGGCACAAACCAGGGCTTCATTCAGGAGTCGGTGTCGCCTGCCAGCGCTCTGACCGTGCCCAATCAGTGCGAGATGAAGCGTCCAGGAGCCTGAGATGAACAAGATCAATCACCCCTGGCTTCAGAGCTATCCTGAAGGTGCGCGCTGGGATGCTCCGCTGCGATTGCTGCCTTTGCCACAGTTGCTGGAAGATGCAGTAAGCCGCTGGCCAGAGCGGCCTGCCTTGCGACACAACGGACAAAGCATGAGTTATGCCGAACTGGCTGGCGCGGTGGCTCGCGTCGCTGGCGGGCTGCGTCAGCTGGGCGTGAAGCCGGGCATGCATGTGGGCCTGTATTTACCCAATGTGCCGCACTACATTGTGGCGTTCTTCGCAATTTTGCAGGCGGGTGGCACGGTGGTGAACTACTCGCCGCTGGATGCGGGGCAGACTCTGCGGCACAAAGTCCACGATAGCGAAACCCAGATCATGATTACGTTTGCCCAGCCTGAGTTGCTGAGCAAGATGCAGCCCTTGGTGGACGAAGGACTGCTGCATCACCTGATCGTGGGTGAGGAAAGCGACTTGGAGAGCGGTTTTCTGCGTGCAGAAGCAATACCGCTTGCACAGCAGGCGCATCTGCCGTTTTCAGCCTTGCTGGCCGCTGCAGCGCTGGCACAGCCACACCGCCCCGCGGATATCCATCAGGCCATCGCAGTGCTTCAGTACACAGGGGGGACGACAGGGCAGCCCAAAGGAGCCATGCTCAGCCATGCCAACCTCAGCGCAGCAGTGTCGCAGGTGTGGCATACGCTGGTGGGCTCGAACACTTTGGCCGAGGGGCAGGAGCGCTTTTTGGCGGTCTTGCCGTTGTTTCACATTTACGCGCTGGTGGTGAACATGTTGTTTGGCCTGTCCATCGGGGCAGAGCTGTCGCTGCATCAGCGCTTTGATCTGGATGCGACCTTGCGCGAGTTTGCAGAGCGCCGCATTACGGTGTTTCTGGGCGTGCCAACGATGTATGTGGCGTTTGTGGGGCACCTCGGCATTGAGCGGATGGACCTTTCTTCGCTCAAGTTCTGCAACTCTGGTGGCGCGCCGATTGCCGCCGAGGTTTACCGCAGCTTTGTGCGGATGGCACAGTGCCATCTGCAGGAGGGCTGGGGTATGACGGAGAGCTGCACCATGGCCACGGCCTCTCCGGGTTTTGACAATTACCGGCCTGGCTCATGCGGTATCCCCGTGCCCGGTGTCGAAGTGAAGGTGATCCATTTCGAGAACCAGCAGGAGGTGCCTCTGGGACAGAACGGAGAACTGTGCATTCGCGGCCCCAATGTCATGCAGGGGTACTGGCGGCAGCCCGAGGCGACCGCCGAGTCCATGACGGACGATGGCTATCTGCGTACCGGTGATGTGGGCTATATGACCGAGGACGGCTTTGTCTACATCGTGGACCGCACCAAGGACATGCTGATCTGCGGCGGCTTCAACGTCTATCCGCGAAATATCGAGGAGGCAATCTACCGTCACCCTGCCGTGGAGGAGGTCATCGTGATTGGCATTCCTGATGCCTATCGCGGCCAGTCGCCCAAGGCTTTCATCAAGTTCAAGGATGGTGCACAAGTGCCCGAGCTTGACGAGATGAAGCGGTTTCTCGCGGATTTTCTGGGCAAGCACGAAATGATTCACGCCATGGAGGCCAGACAAAGTCTGCCGCGCACGGCGGTGGGGAAACTTTCAAAGAAGGCCTTGCAGGATGAGGCGCTAGCCTCAGGGGCGTGAGCTGAACCCAGACAAAAAAACCGGCGCAAGGCCGGTTTCTTCAGGGATGTGAGCGGTTCAGACTCAAACCTGGCGCGCAGGCAGCACGGTGGCGCGGCATTCGCCGAAGCCGATGCGGGCGGCGCCGGGCTTTTCGCACCAGCCGGTAAAGACCACGGCGTCACCGTCCTGCAGGAAGGTGCGGGTTTCGCCGTTGGGCAGGCTCAGCGGGTTCTTGCCGCCTTCGGTGATTTCCAGCAGCGCACCGGCTTCAGACGGTGTGGGGCCGGACAGTGTGCCCGTGCCCAGCAGGTCGCCCGGTTGCAGGTCGCAGCCGTTGACGGTGTGGTGGGCAATCAGTTGCGCCATGGTCCAGTAGGCGTGGCGGTAGCTGGTCTGGGTGATCTGGGCGGCGTCCTGACCGGCTTCGCGCATCTTGGGGGTCTGGATGGCGACGGTGAGCTGCACGTCGAGCGCGCCGCGTTCTCGGTTGGCGGCAGAGCTGAGGTAGGGCAGGGGCTGTGGGTCTTCAGCTGGGCGGGTGAAGGCGGTGCGGTAGGGTTCCAGCGCTTCAAGCGTGACGATCCAGGGCGAGATGCTGGTGGCAAAGTTCTTCGACAGGAAGGGGCCCAGAGGCTGGTATTCCCAGGCCTGCACGTCGCGGGCGGACCAGTCGTTCAAGAGGCACAGGCCAAAGATGTGGTCTTCTGCGTCTTCAATGCCAATCGCATCGCCCCAGGTGTTGGCTGCGCCGGCATAGATGCCCAGCTCCAGCTCATAGTCCAGGCGGTTGCAGGGCTTGAGCACGGGGTCTGCCTCGGGGGCTTTGAGCTGGCCGTTGGGGCGCTTGAAGTCCACGCCCGAGATGCGGATGCTGGATGCGCGGCCGTGGTAGCCAATGGGCACCCACTTGTAGTTTTCCATCAGCGGGTTGGTGGGACGGAACAGCTTGCCCACGTTGGTGGCGTGATAGACGGAGGTATAGAAGTCCGTGTAGTCGCCCACCTTGGCGGGCACGGTGTATTCCACTTCAGACTGGGGCACCAGGCAGGCCTTGAGTGCGGCTTCTTCGGCTGCACCGGCGCGCAGCGCGCGCGACAGTGCCAGGCGCAGGGCTGACCACTGGGCGGGGCTCATGGCCATCAGGTTGTTGAGCTGGGCTTGCGCTGCGGCTTCGACCTGGGTTTGAACGGCGCTGCCCAGTGCCTTGGCTGCGCTGACGGCGGCCATGTCCAGCACCTGATCGCCAATGGCCACGCCGCCACGGAAGGCCTCGTTTTTGCCGGTGCGGCGGAAGACGGCGAAGGGCAGGTTCTGGATGGGGAATTCGCTCTTGCCGGTGTTGGCCGAGGCGACCCAGCTTTGCAGGCCTGCGTCGTGGGTTTCGTTCAATGCCATGTTGATCTCCTTGGATGATTTTTGAATGAAATCAGCTATCAGTCCATATATTGTTTAGGCTGATAGCTATGAATTTAATAGTTGATCGGGGTGCCTAGGCTGCCGTGAAGCCGCCGTCGATGGTCCACTGCGCACCGCGTACCTGCGCTGCGTTGTCACTGGCCAGATAGCTGGCAAGACTGGCGACTTGCTCCACCGTAACAAAAGCCTGCGAGGGCTGCTTGGCCCCCAGCAGTCTGGCGCGGGCCGTGGCTTCGTCCAGACCTTCGCGCTCGGCCAGCGCATCGATCTGCGTCTGCACCAGCGGCGTTAGCACCCAGCCGGGGCAGATGGCGTTGCAGGTCACGGGCGTGGTGGCAAACTCCAGCGCCACGGATTTGGTCAGCCCCAGCAGGCCATGCTTGCTGGCCACATAAGCGGGTTTGTGGGCCACGCCCACCAGACCGCTGACGGACGCCATATTGATGACGCGGCCCCAGCCGCGCGCCAGCATGGCGGGCGCGCAGGACTGAATGGTGTGAAATGGCGCGCTGAGGTTGACGGCCAGCAGCGCGGCCCATTTCTCGGGCGGGAAGTCCAGCACCGACTGCACATGCTGCATGCCCGCGTTGTTGACCAGAATGTCCACCGGCCCCAGGTCAATCGCAATGCGCCGGGCCAGCGGGGCAATGGCGGCGCTATCGGCCAGATCCAGCGCGTAATAGCGGGCCTTGATCTGATGTTTGCTGCCCAGCGAATGCAGCTCGGCCAGCAGCATCTCGGTTTTTTCAGAGGCACTTTCGCGCCCGTGCAGGGCAATGGTTGCGCCTTCACTGGCCAGTTGTCTGGCAACCGCCCAGCCAATGCCGCTGGTCGAGCCGGTGACCCAGGCCACGCGGCCGGTGTGGGGTTTGAGCTTGGAGGCAGTCATCGCAGCAAATCCATTTCCATGTGCACATATTCGCTGTGAAAGCGCACCTTGGCCCAGTACACGATACGGCCCTCGGGGCCGCAGGCCCAGCGCAGCGCCTGCATCAGCGGCGCGCCCAGCGGTACACCCAGGTGCTCGGCCACGCGCTCGTCGGCCTGGGTCACGCTCAGGTGCTGGCGCGCCGTGGCGATCAGCGAGGGATCAGCACCCAGCGCCTGCGCCAGTGTGGCGCGCTCCAGTTGCTGCTGCAATCGGGGGTAGAGCTCTTGCTCCAGATACAGCTCGGACAGGCAAAAGCGCGCATCGCCATGCGTATGCACTCGTAAAAAATGCATATAGGCCGGAGCCAGCTCCCCGGGCAGCGGAAAGCCGGTCGGAATCGGCGGCACGCAGTCATTGGCCTGGTGCAGCGTGATCTGCTGAATCTGCTCGCCAAAAGCCACCAGCTCCTGCCAGCTGGTGGGCAGCAGAAAGGACGGCGGCTTGTAGGGCTGATCCATGACCACCGTGCCGCCGCGCTTGCGTGTCTCAAGCAGGCCCTCGTCGACCAGCGAGCGCACGGCCATGCGCACCGTGGTGCGCGAGACGCCGTGCAGCGCTTCCAGCTCCTCCACCGTGGGGATGGACTGGCCCACGGCCCACTCTCCCGTCGCAATCTTGCTGCGAAACAGCCGCTCCAGCTGCAGATGCAGCTTTTCGCGGGTCTGGGCGGTGGCGGGCGTGCTCATGGCGGTGGGCGGTGAAATAAAGTATCTAAACAATGACTTTATTTTTGCACAGTTTGCCGCAAAACGCAGCATGAATTTGGATACAGGCAAGTCCATCTCAGCTGCAAGAGTTCACAAACGGTTGGCAATTGGCGCTCGGATGACTTTTAAACTCTCATGTTTTGATAGCGCAGGGGGCAGACAGATCCCCGGGAGTTTGAGGTTTCATGCAGCAGAGTTACGAGTGGCAGTTTTTCCGGGCGGGCGATGTGGACCAGGTCGTCATCCGGACAGGGCAGGACATTGCCCATATTGGCGAGCTGGATCAGAAGCTCTGGGTGGCGCTGGCTTGCCCCACCCGAGGGATTGAATTTGACAGCGCTACGCTGGATTTGATTGACGTCAGCAAGGACGGGCGCATTCGCCCTCCCGAGCTGGTGGCCGCCTGCGAATGGGCAGTGGCCCGCGTCAAGGACCCACAGGTACTGGCCGATGGTGGCGATGTGCTGCAACTGGCCTGTATCAACGATGCAAGCGAAGAAGGCGCACTGCTGCTGGCCGAGGCCCGCCGCGTGCTGGCGCTGGTCGGTCAGAGCGATGCCAGCGCGATCACGCTGGCCCAGGTGCAGGAGCGCCTGGCCTCGCTGCAGGCGCTGCGCTTTAATGGCGATGGGGTGATTTCTGCGGCCACGGCTGAAGGCAATGAGGCACTGGCCGCCCTGATCACCCGTATTCAGGACATCTACGGCAGCGTGGTGGGCAGCGACGAGGTGGCCGGTATCGACCGCGGCCGCGCCGAGGCTTTTTTTGCCGATGTGCGTGCGCTGCAGGCCTGGTTTGCCCAGGCGGCGCAGCTGGGCTGCAATCTCAAGCCCCGCGCCCAGGCGCTGGCTGCGGCCGAGGCCGTGAATGCCGTGCAGGCCAAGGTGGATGATTTTTTTGCCCGCACCGGGCTGGTGGAGTTTGACCCGCGTGCCCAGGCCTCGCTGAACCCGACCGAGGAGGGCTACCTCGCGCTGAGCGCGCAGGTGCTGAGCAATGGCTCCGAAGGCGTGGCTGCATTGCCGCTGGCGGCAGTGACGGGCGAGCACTGCCTGCCGCTGGTGCACGGCGTGAACCCGGCC
The DNA here is from genome assembly GCF_003569915.1 of Comamonas testosteroni. Taxonomy (GTDB): domain Bacteria; phylum Pseudomonadota; class Gammaproteobacteria; order Burkholderiales; family Burkholderiaceae_C; genus Comamonas; species Comamonas testosteroni_D. The sequence goes on from NZ_KZ984452.1 coordinate 110,279, forward strand.
TGGGCCGCAGCGCTGCAGACACTGCGCGAGCAGGCCGTGCAGCCCGTGTTTGGCGAGGCGCTGACCGCGCTGACACAGGCCCAGTGGAATCAGCTGAAAAACACGCTGGCGCAGTGCCAGGAATGGTTGGCCGCCTGTCCGGCCACGCCGCTGGGCAGCCTGCCCGAGTCTGAAGTGCAGGAGCTGCTGGGCAGTGGCGCCGAGGCCCAGTTGCTGGCGCTGCTGGACCAGGACGACGCCGAAAAAGAGCACAGCGTGCAGGCCATGGAGCTGGAAAAGCTGATTCGCCTGCAGCGCGATCTGCTGGAACTGCTGAACAACTTTGTCTCCTTCTCGCGTTTTTACCGCCGCGAAGGCGCGGCATTCCAGGCCGGTACTTTATTCCTTGATGGCCGCAGCTGCGACCTGACCGTGGAAGTGGCGGACGCTGCGGCCCACTCGGCACTGGCGGCCATGGCCAAGACCTATCTGGCCTATTGCGAATGCAAGCGCGAAGGCGAGAAAAAAATCATCGTCGCAGCCTTTACGGCGGGTGATGTGGACTTTCTGTTCGTGGGCCGCAACGGCGTGTTCTACGACCGTGCGGGCAATGACTGGGACGCCACCATCGTCAAGCTCATCGACAACCCCACCAGCATCGGTCAGGCCTTCTTCTCGCCATACAAGAAGTTTCTGCGCATGATCGAGGAGCAGGTCGCCAAGCATGCGGCGGCCAAGAACGATCTGGTCAACACCAGTCTGGGCGACAGCGCCGCCAAGCTGACCACCGCACCCAAGGATCTGGCCGCCAATGCCGCGCCGCGCAAGACCGATGTAGGAACCGTGGCCGCCATTGGTGTAGCTCTGGGCTCCTTGAGCGCCGTGGCTGTGGGCATTTTTGGCAAGTTCGTCGAGCTGGGCCCGTGGATTCCTGTGGCGCTGATCGGCATCATTCTGGCGATTTCCGGGCCAAGCATGATGATTGCCTGGCTCAAGCTGCGCCAACGCAGTCTGGGCCCGATTCTGGACGCCAGTGGCTGGGCCATCAATGGCCGCATGAACATCAATCTGGGCCTGGGCCGGAGCCTGTCGCAGACGGCCAAGGTACCGCTGAACGCCAAGCGCAATCTGGCCGATCCGTTTGCCGATTCGCATCGCGTGCGCAACAGCCTGTGGTTGGTGGCCAGTGTGGTGCTGGCACTGCTGCTGGCATGGCGTCTGCACTGGCTCGATGCTCTGCTGCCCGCCAGCTGGCAGCCTGCTGCGGTGACGGCAGCCATCTCGGCGGCGGCCGAGTCTGCCGTGCCCGCCGGTGGCACAGCAGCGAAGTAAGGTAAGCCAAGGGGCCGCCTGCACGCGCCAGAGTGCAGGCGGATAATGAGCAGCCTGTGTGAGTCATTGACCGCAAGCGTTCATCACAAACGTTTGTCAAAACGCTTTGCGAAGGCGCAAGCCCTGACTCACAGCCCCTGCAGTGGGCATCTTTTGTAGCCGTCCATCGGTGTGTTGAAGACGCAAAAGCCCTCAACGGTTTTTGCGTCTTTTTGCTGATGCGACCGGAAATATGTCACCTTCGCACAGGTGGCAGGAAAGCAAGGCATGAGCTGGCAAGACTTCAAGCACCAATACCTGGTGCGCTTCTGGTCGCCCGTACCCGCAGTCATTGCGGCGGGCGTTTTATCCGCGTATTACTTCGGCATCACCGGCACCTTCTGGGCCGTGACGGGCGAGTTCACCCGCTGGGGCGGGCATATCCTGCAGTTCCTTGGTGTCGATCTGTCGAACTGGGGCTACTTCAAAGTCATCGGCCTGCAAGGCACGCCGCTGACGCGCGTGGACGGGCTGATGATCATCGGCATGTTTGTCGGCTGCTTCTCGGCCGCGTTATGGGCCAATAACGTCAAACTGCGCATGCCCAACCACCGCATCCGCGTGTTTCAGGCCATTGTGGGCGGCATCATCGCGGGCTTTGGCGCGCGTCTGGCCATGGGCTGCAATCTGGCGGCCTTCTTCACCGGCATTCCGCAGTTCTCGCTGCACGCATGGTTCTTTGCCATTGCCACGGCTATTGGCTCGCTGGCTGGTGCCAAGGTCAGCCTGCTGCCCATCTTCCGCATTCCGGTCAAGCTACAGAAAGTGACAGCACCCAAGCCGCTGGAGCAGCGCGAAGCCCAGGCCAAGCGCCGCTTTCGCATCGGCATGGCATTGTTTCTGGCCTGCGTGGCCTGGGGCCTGTGCAAGGCGGCTGAAGCTCCCAAGCTGGGTCTGGCCATTTTGTTCGGTCTGGCCTTTGGCCTGATCATCGAGCGCGCCCAGGTCTGCTTTACCTCGGCCTTCCGTGACCTGTGGATCACGGGCCGCACACAGATGGCCAAGGCCATCATTGCCGGCATGGCCGTGGGCACTATCGGCATCTACAGCTATGTGCAACTGGGCATGGACCCCAAGATCTTCTGGGCCGGCCCCAATGCCGTTATCGGTGGTCTGCTGTTCGGTTTTGGCATTGTGCTGGCCGGTGGCTGCGAGACAGGCTGGATGTACCGCGCCGTTGAAGGCCAGGTGCACTACTGGTGGGTGGGCCTGGGCAATGTGATCGGCTCCACGCTGCTGGCGCTGGTCTGGGACGATATCGCCCCCGCACTGGCTACCAGCTATGACAAGGTCAATCTGCTCAAGGAAATGGGCCCGCAGGGCGGCCTGCTGCTGACCTATGTGATGCTGGGTGTATCGCTGGGCCTGGTCATCTGGTGGGAAAAGCATTTCTTCGCCAAAAAAGCGCGTCTGGCTGCGGCCGCCGCACGTATCGCCTGATTCAAGAGGAGTCCATGATGAGTGAGACCAAATACGTTCCCGATTTCCGCCTCGACATGCTGGGCGAGCCCTGTCCCTATCCCGCTGTGGCCACGCTGGAAGCCATGCCCAGCCTGCAGCCCGGTCAGATTCTGGAAGTGGTGTCGGACTGCCCGCAGTCCATCAATAACATTCCGCTGGACGCCAAGAACTATGGTTATGAAGTGCTGGAAATCCAGCAAGACGGCCCCACGATCAGGTACATGATTAGGAAGTGACCCCCTGAGCCGCTTCGCGGCTTCCCCCAAGGGGGACGACAGCATCGCTGCGGGGCGGCCCTTGCTTGCTGTCTCTCGCTTTGGGGCGCGCCAGTTTTTGCGGTGCGCTGTTTGCCAAGGAATTTTTTTATGTCTCAAAAAATCGTCATCATTGTTCATGCTGCGCCTTATGGCAGCGAGCGTTGTTTGTCCGCTCTGCGCGTGGCCACGGCCTTGCGGGGGCATGATGACAAGCCTGAAGTGAAGGTGTTTTTGATGTCCGACGCCACGGTGGTCGGTCTGCCCAATCAGCACGATGGCGCAGGCAGCGGCCTGCAAGCCATGGTCGAGCATTTGGTGGCCGAAGGCGTGGCCGTGAAGCTGTGCCGCACCTGCGCGCTGGCGCGTGGGCTGGCCGAGCTGACGCTGATTGGCGGTGTGGAAATTGGCACCTTGCCCGAGCTGGCAGACTGGACGCTAGCCGCCGACAAGGTCATTACTTTCTAAGTCTGAACGCTCCAACAAAAAACACGCTGGATACGCAAGTACCAGCGTGTTTTTTATCTAAATGCTATCGAAATAGAAGCTGTAAGCCTATATTCAATATAGACATGAAGCCTGTTTGAATCAAAAGCGGGGTTTGATACGCTCAAACGCCGGACAGCAGCGGCATACCTGTGCGCCGTGTGAATTCCTCGTAGCTGATGGGCGCGCCCATGCGGGTGTCGGCGCTGTTGGCCTGCCAGTGCACCCAGCTCTTGCCGGTGCTGGCGTCATAGACCAGCTTGAACAGATAGTCAGGCACGGCCACTTTGTTCGGGCCGATGGTGGGCGCATTCTTGGCAAACACCGGGCCGGTGAAGACATAGACATCGCCCTTGGCACGCATCACATACTTACGTGTAGCCTGTTCCACCTGGCTCCACGCGCCGGCGTTGTGCTCCTGATTTTGGGGAACCATATTGGCCAGACTAAAGCTCTGCGCCATGGCTTCGGGCGTGCTCATATCGGCTGCCGGTGCCATATGGCCGCGCGAGTAGCCGGAGTGTTTGTAGTCGTCGAGCTCGGAGCGCTCGGCACGCGGCAGGCGCGCATCGGCGTAGAACTTGTCGGTGCGCTTCAGGCCCTGGCCTTGCTCCAGCTGGTGGCGGTTCAGGCGCTCCACGACAAAGACTGGCGTTCTGGTCGTGCCGTTATGCAGCACGGCAAAGCTGCTGAAGCACAGTTCGCGTTCATGGCTGAGCAATTGCAGCGCAGGCGGCTTGCCTGCGGGAAAGAACTGCGGGCAATGGGCAAACAGCGTGGGCTGGCCCGCAGCCGTGGTGTCTGCCTTGTCCACCTTGCCGGTGACGGGGGCGGTATGTGCATGCAGGTCTTCCAGGCCGGGCCAGCCGTTTTTGCGGAAGGCATCGAGCGCAGGCATGTCCAGCGCTGCGAGTGCCTGATTGAGCAGCTTTTCAGCCGACCATGAAGGGTTGAAGCTGCAGCTGGCAATCTGAAAACTGGCAATGGCGGCAGCACCGGCAGACAGCACAAAGCGCTTAACGCGCAAAGCGGTGCTGGCAACGGACTTGGACGCGGCGCCGCGTTTGCGCGCTGGCGCTTTCTTTTTCTTGGCAATCATCATTCAGGCCGCAATGCTACGCCGCTTTGTTGCTTCCAAAAGCATAGTGCGTGGCCTGAGCCGGAGTTTGATGCAAGCGGATGTGAAAAGGCCCGCGAAGTCAGGCGCTGCGAGGGTCTTTCAGCGAGCCTGGCCCGGTGTGATGATTTCCGGAATGGCGCAATGCGTGCTGGCTTCGTTCATCGCAATGTCGTGCTCCTGCTTGGCCACTTCCACAGACATTTGCTGGGGCAGGGGCACGGCGTTTTTGACGGCCAGAATCTCGGCCATCACGCTCACCGCAATCTCGGCAGGCGTCTTGCTGCCGATATACAGACCAATCGGGCCGCGCAGCTTGGCCAGAGATTCTTCGGTCTCATCAAAGTGCTCGATCATGCGTTCGCGCCGCGCATGGTTGTTGCGGCGCGAGCCAATCGCGCCCACATAGAACGCGGGGCTGTGCAGCGCTTCCAGCAGGGCCAGATCGTCAAGCTTGGGGTCGTGCGTGAGCGCGACGATGCAGCTGCGCGCATCGGGCTTGAACGCGGTGACAGCGTCGTCAGGCATGTCCGTGACCTTGCTGACCTGCGCCACGGACCAACTGCCCATGTATTCCTCGCGCGGGTCGCAGACGGTGACGGTGAAGCCGTTGAACAAGGCCATGGTGGCCAGATATTCGGCCAGCGCGCCCGCGCCAATCAGCAGCATGCGGTAGCCCGGGCCCAGATGGTTGATGAGGGTGTGGCCGTCAAACTCCAGCGCTTCGGGCTGCGCCACGGTGCTGAGCTGAACGGCCCCAGTGCCACAGTCCACGCTGCGCTGCACCAGCGAGCCGGACTCCAGCTGACCCAGCAATTGCTGCAGGCTGGCCGCATCGGGGTTGAACTCCAGCAGCAGCTCCAGCGTGCCGCCACAGGGCAGGCCAAAGCGGTGGGCTTCGTCGGCGCTGACGCCGTAGCGCACCAGTTGCGGCGTGCTGTCCGGAATGCCTGCACCGCCCAGCGCGCGCGTGTAGCGGGCGATCAGATCGTCTTCAATGCAGCCGCCCGAGACAGAGCCAATCGCACGCCCATCTTCACGCAGCACCATCATGGAGCCCACGGGGCGGGGCGACGACCCCCAGGTGCGCACCACGGTGGCCAGCAAGGCGCGCTGACCTTCGCCGCGCCAGTCGCGCAGGGCCTTGAGCACCATGACGTCGATATTGTCCATTTCCATCCCTTTTTTCACAGCAGATCCGCTCCGCGATGAACAAGCAAGCCATGTGCCTGCCTCAAACAAGTATCGCAACAAGAGCCGGGCTTTGCAGTCCGTCGTGGCTCCTGAAATACCCGCGAAACAAGGTTTTATCCAAGAAAAAAGCCTCTCTGCAGCCCTGGGTGCAAAGAGGCTTTGAGGGGCTGGGTTTAGCCCTGTTTCATCAGTGAGCTGAAGCCTCGGTCTGCTTGCGCAACTGACCCACGCGGGCGGGCAGATCTTTCCACTCATTGACGCCGTACTGCGCACGCATGGTGTTGAGCAAAGTGGCAATTTGCGCATCGCTCAGCGCATGGCGGAAGGCGGGCATGGTGCCCAGATCGGCATGTGCAGGCTTTTGCACACCTTCGAGCACGGCCATGATGGCGTTGTCGGGCGACGGTGCGTGCAAGCTGGTGCTCAGCGCCAGTTGGGGGCGCACGCCAAAGGTGCTGGCCGATGGATCGGCCTTGTGGCAAGCCATGCAAGCACCTTGGTACAGGCGGTAGCCTTCCGAGTCCAGTGCCAGCTTGGGCGTGCCGGTCTTTTCTTGGATCAGCGCTTCTGCATCGCCGGGCGCAGCGCTGGCGTCGCGGTAGCTCATCAGATAGGTGGCAATGGCGTTGATGTCCGCATCGCTTTGCTGGCTCAGACCGTGGGCCACAGGGGCCATGGGGCCTGCTGCCACGCCGTGGCGGGCAGAGAAGCCGGTCTTCATATAGGTGACGAGGTCATCCTTGGTCCATGGCAGGGGCGAGGGCGCTTTGCCGGTCAGAGCCGGTGCATCCCAGCCTTCGGCGCTGCCGCCTGCAAAGTGGAATTCGCCGGTCTTTTCGGCCGCCATCGCATCACGCGGCGTGTGGCAGGCACTGCAGTGACCCAGACCTTCAACCAGGTAAGCGCCGCGATTCCACTCAGGAGCCTGCTTTTCATCATCCTTGACAACACCGGGCTTGAGATTGAGCCAGTTCCAGGCGGCAATGCCGCGGCGCACGTTGTAGGGGAAGTTCAGCGCAGTCTTGGGCGCTTCGTTTTCCACTGCGGGCTCGCTCATCAAAAAGGCGTACAGCGCCTTCATGTCCTCGTCCGTCACGCGGCTGAAGGCTGTGTACGGAAAGGCGGGGTAGAGGTACTGGCCTTCGCGGTCCACACCATGGCGCATGGCGCGTTCAAAGGCTTCAAAACTCCAGCTGCCAATGCCGGTCTTGGCATCCGGCGTGATGTTGCTGGTGTAGATGGTGCCGAACGGGCTGGGCATGGCCAGGCCGCCCGCATTGGTCTTGCCGTTGGCGGCGGTGTGGCAGACCGCGCAGTCGCCCATGGCTGCCAGTGTTTTGCCCTTGGCAATTTGCTGCGGTGTGAACTCTGCCGTGGGAATGCTGGTTTGCGGGGCAATCTCGCCCTGATGGGTGAGCGCCAGACCGGCGGCAGCCAGCACCACCACGAGTGCCACGCCGCCCACCACGATTTTCTTGAACGTTTTCATCTTGATCGTCTCTGTTGTGTGGGTCACTTGGATGCGGTTGCTGTCTTGGCTGCCTTGAGCGCGGCCAGCACACGGCTGGGTGTGAACGGCACTTCAAACAGGCGCACACCGGTCGCATCAAGGATGGCATTGCCAACGGCTGCGGCACTGGGCACGGATGCCGATTCGCCAGCGCCCATGGGTGCTTCGTTGGGACGCTCGACCAGCAGCGAGTCGATCTCTGGCAGCTCGTCAAAACGCAGGATGGGGTAGCCGCCCCATTCCACGGAGGTCACGCCCTGTTTGTCGAAAGTCACAAACTCCTTGAGCACGCGGCTGGTGGCCTGAACCACATTGCCGTGCACCTGGTGGCGCACGCCTGCGGGGTTGACCATGGCACCGCTGTCCTGGGCGACAAAGACCTTGTCCACCTTCACTTCGCCGGTTTCGCGGTCCACGGTCACATCGACCACCCAGGTGGCCCAGGCTGCGCCATAGCCGGGGAACTTGCTGTGGTAGTAGCGGGCATAGGCAAAGCCACGGCCTTTGACCAGACGCTGGTCGTCAGGCGCGGGCTTGCGGTGGGCCGGGCCTTCCTGCCAGTTGCATTGCTTCTTGGCTTCTGCAATCAGCGCCACAGCGCGTGGGTCCTTCAAATAGCGCAGGCGGTACTCGATAGGGTCGACCTTGGCAATGTAGGCGCACTCATCAATCCAGGATTCATGCGCAAACACATTGGGCAGGGCAGACACGCCGCGCATCCACGATGCACGCACCAGCGGCACAGCATCCTGAGAGATCACGCGCATATGCGGGTACTCGTACTGCGGGATGGCCGTGCGGTCACCCATCTGCTGCAGGTCTGACTTGTTGGGTACTTTGCCGGTGAGGATCAAGGCCAGTGCCGCTGCGTTGTTGGAGGGATAGCAGGTACGCAGCTCGTAGCCTGCGACCGCATTGTTTTCGTCCAGACCACCGCGAACGCGAATCAGCTGACCTGTGCCCTTGGGCTCCCATGCAGCTTCCTGCTCGCGCATCAGTTGCACGCGCACGGGCTTGCCCACGGCAGCGGCCATCAGCACGGCGTCAGAGCACACATCGTCGGCGCAGTTGCGGCCATAGCAGCCTGCGGCCTCCATGCGGGTGATGTTGATGTTGTCCGCTTCCACGTCCATGAGCTTGGAGATGTCCTTGCGCACATCGTGCGGGTTTTGCGAGCCCGTCCAGACCTGAATCTGACCATTGCCCACTTCGGCAATCGCGCAAGATGGGCCGATGGAGCCGTGAATGTGATAGGACCAGACATACTCGCGGCTCAGCGCTGTCTTGACCTGTTCGATGGCTTGCAGCGAGCCTTCGTCTTCACGCAGCAGGCGGTCGCTCTTGGGGTGATCGGTCAGCGTCTTGTGCAGGCCGTTCAGCGACAGATCGGGCAGGCCTGCCCAGTCCTTCCACACCACCTTGAGCTGGCGCATGGCCGCAATGGCTTGTTCTTCGCGTTCGGCCACCACGCCCACAAAGTCGCCTTGAACCACGACTTTGACAATGCCGGGCAGGTGGGCGATGGATTTTTCATCGACAGAAACCAGGCTGGAGCCCAGCGGAGCCGTAGCATCCGCGCCGCCATAAGGCGGGCGAATCACGCGGCCATGCAGCATGCCGGGCACGCGCAGATCGTGGATATAAGTCAGCGCACCCAGCACCTTGTTAGGGATGTCCACGCGCTGCACGGACTTGCCGATGTATTCAAAGCCGGACTTGCGCAGCTCGATCTTGGAGTCCACTTCGATCTGCAGATCCTGGCCCTGCACCAGCTCGCCATAGCCAAAGCGCTTGCCGCCCGCAATCACAAAGCCCTTCTGGGTGGTGATGCGCTCTGCGGGCACGCCGGACTTCTCGCTGGCCAGCTTGATCAGCATCTGGCGCACCTGCGCGGCTGCGTGGCGCATGGGCAGAGAAGAGACCTGGATGGTGTTCGAAGCAATCGTGGGGCCAAGATCTGGTGTGCGGGCGGTATGGCCCAGCACCATGGTCACGGCGGCAAAGTCCACATACAGCTCATCGGCCACCAGCTGACCCAGAGCGGTGCGCACGCCGGTGCCCAGATCGACGTGGCCGTTATAGGCCGTGACGGTGCCATCAGCGCCGATGGCGATAAAGCTGTCCACCAGCTTGGCAGAAGGTACGGTGAACAAGCCCTTGGCAGCCGCTTCAGGGGCGGTTTGCGCCATCAGCAGATGGCTGCCTGCAACGGAGCCGACCATCAACATGCCACCGGCCTTGAGCAACTGGCGACGGGTCAGTTGCGCTTGATTGTCCTGGGTAAAGAATTTCATGATCAGGCAGCCTTTTGTTCTGTGGATGGAATGGCAGCGCTGCGGCCTTGAGCAATCAGCTCACGTGCGCGGGCGGCGGCCTGCATGATTTCCACATGGGTGCCGCAGCGGCACAGATGACCAGACAAGGCGTGCTTGATCTCAGCGTCCGTAGCCTGCGGCTTCTGGTTGAACAGCGCCACCAGCGCCATGATCATTCCGTTGGCGCAGTAGCCGCATTGCGCAGCCTGTGCATCCACAAAGGCTTGCTGCACCACATGCAGCGTGTAGCTCTTGGGTGCTGCGGCAGGTTTTTCACACTTGGCAGCGCTCACATCCAGTACGGCTGCGTTGCAAAGTGCTTTTTCCTTGGCGTCCTGGCTGGCTGCGGGCGACAGGCCTTCCAGCGTCGTGACCTTCTTGCCTTCCACCACAGACAGCGGCACAGAGCACGAGCGCGCCACCTTGCCGTCAATCAGTACCGCGCAAGCGCCACATTCTCCCAGGCCGCAGCCGAACTTGGGGCCATTGAGCTGCATGTCATTGCGCAGCACATAGAGAAGAGGAGTGTCGGAGGTGGCGTCTTGCGCATCCACTTCCTGGCCGTTCAGAGTGAATTTCATGGCGTGGGCAGTTCCTTGATTCCAAGAGGCTAAGTCTTGTGTCTTGTATATGTATAGTCAATTATATGACTAGACAAATTGAACGTGAGTGCCTGCAACTATTCCAGACTGTGGCGTGCGGGTGAGCGCGAGGCGGGCAGCGTCATCAGGATTTTCTGCACCCGAGGTGGTGATTCGTATTGCAAATGGCGCTTGCAACTTGTTTGCTCTATCGGATTGAGGGGTTACACGAGCTTCTGATGCGCAGTGATTTCCAGTTTCTTTGGCTAATTCAAGACTTCATTTGCGAAGTTGCTCAAAACACCTGGAAATCTGCACTAGAATTGCGCCCTTCTAGGGGAGTCGCCAAGTTGGTTAAGGCACCGGATTTTGATTCCGGCATGCGAAGGTTCGAATCCTTCTTCCCCTGCCAAAAAAATCAAAGCCTCGATTGAGCAAGCAGTCGAGGCTTTTGTTTTTCTGGTTGTTGTGAGAGGGCTCAGTATGGCTGCTGGAGTGGGGGGCAGTCCAGTTCCAAACGAAGACGTCTTCCCTTGCCTCGCAAGCAGCACGGGCCATACGGCATGAAATAAAAAAGCCCATCGATACTTCAATGGGCTTTTTTTATGAAGTTGCTTACCGCATTTTTGCAAAAAAGCAAAATGTCTCGCAACGAAAAATAAAGCATAACCTGTCAGTTCCTGCCAATTTATGCTTAACGGCACAGATATGTGCCGTTAAGCATTACCTGTCACCGAAATAAAGCATAAGTTGTCTTGCTCTATAGGCTGTACATGCACTGTTGAACTGCTTGATAAAGCATAAATTGGCGTAACGTGCAGAAATAAAGCATAAGCTGTCAAAACGTGCATTGCAAAAAAGTCCTTGTCTTACAAGGCTGTTTTTTGTTGTGCTGACGTCCTGAATTGGAGCTGCTGCATCAGGGGGCAACACCAGTGACAGCTTATGTTGAGGGCATCGGTTCGATATGACCCGGAAGAGACGGGTACCTTCCAGACTTCGTTACCGCGAAGCCGCCGCTTTAGCCCGCCTGCTTGCGTGAGCCTTGAGCGCAGGTTCACGAACGGGGCTTGAAGAAGTGAATGGTTTCACCGCGCGCGAGCATCTCTACCAACTGGGCGATGCGACTGGCGCGCGTATCGGCTTTAACGGCGGTCTGGATGCGCCAAAGTACCGCGTAGCGATTTGCAGCATTGATCGTTGCAAAAAAGGCCTTGGCTTTGGGCTCGGCCTCCAGCGCGGCCAGTAGATCCTCGGGGACCTTGGATGTGCGTGAACTGTCGTAAGCCCGCGCCCAGCGTCCATCAGCCTTGGCGGCTTCGATCTGTGCATGGCCCGGCGCCTGCATGCGGCCAGCTTCAATGAGAGCCTCAGCCTTGTTAACGTTGGTTTTCGACCAGATGCTGCGCGCGCGTCGCGGCGTGAAGCGCTGGAGAAAGTGCTGGTCGTCGAGGCCTTTTTTCTGGCCATCGATCCAACCCCAACAGAGTGCGATTTCCACCGCCTCAAGGTAGGTGACGCTTGGCTCATCGGCTCCCCGCTTGGCAATTTTGAGCCAGAGGCCGTCGGAAGCAGCGTAATGCTTCTTCAGCCAGGTCTCGAAAGCCTTGGCGCTTTTGAATAAGGTCGGGGATGAGTCGAGTGGCACGGCGAATTTGGCTGTAGGCATCGGCTGGAATGTGCCGCAAGAGCGCCACTACGACATGCTACACGGCGATACTCAGGGCATCACCACGACATGGAAACAATGACCTAGTCAGAGCCCTCGCTGCAGGCAAGAGTCGACCATGGGTGGCTTGTCTTAGCCGTCTCCTGAGGCAGGCCGCAACCCAATGCAGTCACTCACTGAAGGTGATGTAGTGGCTATTCAAAGCAGAAAACTATCCATGAAAACTCAGGCCAGACTCACCCTTATGAAAACGGGAAACCTCACCTGTTGGCAATTCCCACTGTCAGATCAAATCTGAACTTTTACACATAAAAAGGGCTTTGTTGCATAAATCGGCCATAGGCCAAGGCATCCCCAATCCCAAATAGATTTACGCAGCAGCGACTGTCTGGGGCGTGCCCAGAGCGGTAAATTGATTGAGGATTGAAGCTCGGATGTGCAG
>NZ_KZ984453.1 GCF_003569915.1 Comamonas testosteroni
CTCGCGCCTTCAACGCTGCGTTGTAAGCCTTCCAGTTCGTTGTGCGGTACTTAACCCGACCCCAGCTCGTCTCTCTCATCTCCCGAGCCTACCTCAGCTGCGACCGGCATTTGTGCAACAACGCCCAACCACATCGTAAAACGCTTCTCAAATGCGACAACCCAACTTTAATCAAGTCAGCGAACTGGATAGGCCAGAACGGTGGTGGCCGTGACCTAACTGCGCATGGGTTTTAGGTAAGCCTCGATCTCGGATCGATTTGTGCAGCAACGCCCTAGCGCACAAAAGCAGATACTGGCTGGGTCTCCCACGCCAGAAATATCTTGTCCGCGAACCCAAGGCCGAGTTCTTCTGCCTCAGATTGCAAGTCTAAAAGACGTTCATAAGCGGCATCATTGCGCGCACCCAGCACTAGCCACAAGTTTTCGGTGTAGTCGCTGATACGAGAGAGAGATAAATCGCCTGAGATCTTTGGCGAAACGTAGTACAGGAACCCATAACCGACCATTTCAACTCCATAGGACGCTAGGGTACATACGTCATGCCCTCCCTTGCTCAACGTGGCCGGATGTTGCTGCAGGCGCTTGGCCTCGTTGAAGCAGAACCTACTAGTCTCCATATTCACGTTGTCATGATCCAAATCCATGAACCGCGCATTGACCGGATCGATGGATGAAGTACGGTCTACACCGGTTTTACGCAAGATCGACCATCCTTGATGTCCACCGCGATACTCTGCCTCCTTGATGACTGCAGCCATACCCAAGATGAGTGCCATGTACTTGTCAACGGGGCCTAATTCGTCACGCATCTTGAATGCCAGGTCATGGCACTTTTGCGAGTTGGTTTTCGTAGCGCTTTTAACTTGACCGAAAAGGCGAAAGAAGAAGTTCATTTGATTATGAGTAGAGATGCAACTGCCCTGATAGCGGCTTTGTTGCACACTAACTTTCAGCAACTAAAAAACCCGGTTTATTGTGCTCGATAAGGTGACGATTAACGGCGGTTAAAGACTGCTATGGGTCGATTGCTGCCATCGCAGCAGATCCAGTGCGTCTTTAGCGACCAAATCTAAATACCACCGAGAAGCCTTGCCCGGCAATGAAAAAAGCGCCCGAGACTTTCGCCCCGAGCGCATAACCCACTTTTTTCAATACCTAGACAGATTCACTGTCGATCAGTGAAATTGCTCCTCTTCGGTGGAGCCAGTCAGCGCCTTGACGCTGGAAGAGCCACCCTGGATCACGGTGGTCACGTCGTCGAAGTAACCTGCGCCCACTTCCTGCTGATGCGACACAAAGGTGTAGCCCTTGTCGCGAGCTGCGAATTCGGGCTCTTGCACCATGTTCACGTAGTGCTTCATGCCTTCGCCGCGAGCGTATGCATGGGCGAACTGGAAGCTGTTGTACCAGTTGATATGGATACCGGCCAGCGTGATGAACTGGAACTTGTAGCCCAGTGCAGACAGCTCTTCCTGGAAGGAAGCGATCTGGCTGTCGTTGAGGTTCTTCTTCCAGTTGAACGAAGGCGAGCAGTTGTAGCTCAGCAGCTTGCCGGGGCATGCAGCGTGCACAGCCTGAGCGAACTCACGGGCAAAGCCGATGTCGGGCACACCGGTTTCGCACCACACCAGATCGGCGTAAGGAGCGTAGGCCACGCCACGGCTGATGGATTGCTCCAGACCGTTCTTGACGCGGTAGAAACCTTCTTGGGTGCGCTCACCGGTCAGGAAAGGCTTGTCGTTGGCATCGTGATCGCTGGTGATCAGGTTGGCAGCTTCGGCATCGGTACGGGCCAGCACAATGGTGGGCACGCCCATCACGTCAGCAGCAAAGCGGGCAGCGATCAGCTTTTCGCAAGCTTCTTGTGTAGGCACCAGCACCTTGCCGCCCATGTGGCCGCACTTCTTCACGGCAGCCAGCTGGTCTTCAAAGTGAACGCCGGAGGCACCCGCTGCGATCATATTCTTCATCAACTCGAAAGCGTTGAGCACGCCGCCGAAACCGGCTTCCGCATCAGCCACGATGGGCAGGAAGTAGTCGATGAACTCGGCGTCGCCAGGGTTCACACCGCGGCTCCACTGGATTTCGTCAGCACGCTTGAAGGTGTTGTTGATGCGGCGCACCATAGTGGGCACGGAGTCGTAGGCGTACAGCGACTGGTCGGGGTACATGGTTTCCGACGTGTTGCCGTCGGCAGCCACTTGCCAGCCCGACAGGTACACGGCTTCCAGACCGGCCTTGGCTTGCTGCATGGCTTGACCGGCAGAGATGGCGCCGAAAGCGTTCACATAGCCCTTCTTAGCGTCGCCGTTGATCTTCTCCCACAGCTTTTCTGCACCGCGCTGAGCCAGCGTGTATTCGGGTTGCAGGCTACCGCGCAGACGAACCACGTCAGCAGCGGAGTAACCACGCTTCACACCCTTCCAACGGGGGTTTTGGGCCCAGTCCTTTTCGAGGGCGGCGATTTGCTGTTCACGGCTCAGTTGCTGGTTCAGAGATTGGGGCATGTTGCACTCCTTAGCGGTTAAAACGAGATGGGTTGGTGTTCGTCGTTGGGATCAACTGTACGGCTTGTCGGCGCTCTCAATCACTCTTATGTCTTATAAAAGACTATAAATTTATATCAATAAAATCAATAACTTATTTTTAAATTTCGCAATAAGAAATTGAATTTCTCGTATTGAGAAAATTTGCGGCAGCGCAGCATTTCAATATTTCACAATGCAAAATCAAATTCTTGCCTAGTGAAAAGTTAGCGGATCTTTGTTCTGCGGGCAAGACAACCGCCAAATGGATTAGTCCTCCAGCGCTGCAAAGCACGGCTGCAGAGAGCGGCCAAACCGCAAGCTCATCTCTGCCAAAGCCAATCGCACGCAGGCTTTGGCTGCCAGCACAAGACCTGCCCGGTCAGTTTTGCTGCGACGCACAAAAACAACAGGACAACCGCCTGCGCACAGCACAGGCGATGAGAAAGTCTGAAACAGGGCCAGCCGCAAGCTGCAAGGCACAGACACCTGCTTTGTTCAACGCCCTGCCCATCTGCCGCTATGCTTTGCGCAGCTCCCAACTGCATTGCCCTGATCTGCCATGACCTTGCCCAGCCGCCCTGTTGCCTATCTTTGTCTGGGGCTGAGCATGGCTCTGGTCGGCAGCTATGTCGCCCTGTCCAAGCCGCTGGCGGCCATCTTTCCCGTGATGCTGCTGGCCTGGCTGCGCTTTGGCATTGGCGTGGTGGCCATGCTGGGCTGGCTCAAGCGCCCAACTGGTGAAGCGCCACTTTCGGGCCAGACCAAGGTGCTGCTGTTCTTTGAATCGTTTTTCGGCAATTTTCTTTTCACGCTGTGCATGATCAGCGGCGTGGCCATGACCAGCGCCGTCACCGCTGGCGTGACCATGGCGGCCATTCCGGCGGCCGTGGCCGTGATGAGCTGGCTTTTTCTGCGTGAAGTCGTGGGACTACGTACCTGGGGCGCTATAGTTTTAGCAGTGCTGGGCATCAGCCTCAATGCGCTGAGCAAGTCGGGCAGCGCCAGCACTGAAGGCTCGCAGGCCGTGCTGGGCCAGTTGCTGCTGGTGGCCGCCGTGCTGTGCGAGGCCGCGTATGCCGTCATCGGCAAAAAGCTCACGGCCAGCGTCAGCCCCAAGCGCATCACGGCGCTGATCAATCTCTGGGGCTTTGCGCTGTCCACCCCCATGGGCCTGTATCTGGCCTTGCAGTTCGACTTTGCGCAGGTCGCGCTGCCCTCCTGGGGGCTGCTGCTGTTTTACGCGCTGGCGGCCTGTGTGTGGACGGTGTGGCTGTGGATGACGGGACTGCGCGTGATTGCCGCGTCTCAGGCCGGTATCTTCACGGTGCTGCTGCCCATCAGCGCGGCCCTGGTGGGCATGGCGCTGGGCGAGCGCATCAGCGGCATGCAGTTTCTGGCCTTTGGCATTGCGCTGGCCAGTGTTTTGATCGCAACATGGCCTGAGTCCAGGAAAAATATAGGCTAGTAGCTATCATTTTTGAAAACCGATTGCGACTACCAAGCCCTGCGGCAGGACCCATCGAGTCCCATCCCATCGCCTCATTCAGATCCACCAGACGTTGCCAACGTTCACAGACTGCTTGCATAGACCTGCGCCGTGGCCGCGTCAATAGCCACAGCGACGATTGAAGTCCCATCAACGCAATGCTTGATCTGGACTTATTCAGCGCGGCGCCAACCACGCAGAAGCAGGCCTTTGAACATAGGATGAATCTGCATTTCGAATACGAAAGCGATTACGGAGGCATTTGTGCTGTTGACTCGATCTTTTCCAGATTTCCTTGACGCAAGCAAAGATAGGCCAGGTTTGTTCACTCGATGGCAGTCACACAGGCGCAACCTGCTGTGGCAAAGCCAACCGGGCCTTGTCGCTCCTTCCTGGCATTGCCTTCGGCGCAAATTTCTCTGCGCTGCTTCAGCGACAGCCTGCCTTTTCACCGTTGTAGCTCCGGGCGTGCGCGCGCAGCCCGTGGCGCAGTGGGAAGCGGTAGGTCATGCGGGGTTTTCGGCTGGCAGGGCTACGTATATTTCGACGGCATTCGGTCCTGACGGCAAGCCCTATATCGCCTATCGAGATGAAGCCAATCTCAATAAAGCGACAGTGATGCGCTGGAGCCCCGCAGATCTGGCCTGGAAGTCCGTCGGCTCATCTGGATTTTCCGAGGGGCAAGCGTTTGAGACATCGCTGGCATTCAGCAAAAAAGGCCAGCCCCATGTGGCATTCGCCGATGCCGCCAACGAGGGAAAGATCACGGTGCTGAGATTTAGCAGAGGTTCCTGGCAAACGGTGGGGACCGCTGGTTTCTCGGAGCAATCCCCCAAATTCCTATCGTTGGCCTTTGCTGCGGATGACAGGCCTTATGTAGCCTACCAGGATGGGGTGGCGGGCAAAGTCGCCGTCATGCGCCTGAACAAAGCGGGAACGGCCTGGGAAGTGGCAGGCGCCTCTGGACCTTCTGTGGGAGCAGCGCTCTATCCATGCCTCACATTCGGACCAGATGGCAAACCTTATGTCGCGTTCATGGATCCAACCCACAGCGGCAAAGCAACCGTGGTGCGCTTGAACGGGGACACTTGGGAAAACGTCGCCACATCTGGCTTTTCTGCAGGCATTGCAGGTGTTTTTTCACTGCGCTTCAGCCCGGATGGGGACCTTTATGTGGCATTTTCGGACGGTTCCCTGGGCGGAAAAATCACCGTCATGCGTTTGCCCAGAACCCGCCAGGTTTGGGAATTGGTAGGCTCTGCGGGGTTTACCATGGGCCAGGCCGCAGCCGGGTCCATGGCGTTTGGCCCAGACGCCATGCCATATCTTGCCTATGCAGGAGTGGGCGGTGCCGACAAAGCGGATGTGATGCGCTTCGACAAGAAGACCAATGCTTGGGAGAGCTTGGGGCCCAGCAACCTCCCGGCTCGTGGCATCTACAACATCACACTCAATTTTGGCCCCGATGGCAGGCCTTATGTGACGTACTCAGATGCCGCCCACAGTGAAAAAGCAACCATGATACGCACCAAGCAAGCGGTGCCGCGTCGCTAAAAAATGGTTGCGCGCCCCCCAGGTATCAAGAATCCCAAGCCTTGGATTCAGACGATCAAAATGCCCAGTGCACACAGGATCAGACCAGCAAACTCCTGCGGCTGAGCACCACACCATCCTCATCGGCATAAAGCCAGTCGCCGGTACGCACGGGCACGCCCGCAATCTGCACCGCCACATCGCGCAGGCCCTGGCCCTGCTTGACGGTGGGCAGCGGGTTGAGCGCCAGCGCATACAGGCCCACGCTCGTGGCGTTGAGCTCAGCCACATCACGCACGCAGCCATAGACCAGCACACCGGCCCAGCCGTTCTTGGCAGCGGACGCCGCCACATTGCCGCCCACCAGTGCGCGGCGCAGCGAGCCTGCGCCGTCCACCACCAGCACACGCCCCCTGCCCGGCTCGGCCAGCGCTGCGCGCACCAGGCTGTTGTCGTCCAGGCACTGCACCGTGCTGACAGCGCGCATGGCCGCCAAAGCTGCGAAACACGGGCGGCAGCACGCGAAAATCGCCGCTGTCGTCGCTGATATGGGCATCGCACAGGTCGCAGGTGCTGAAAGAGGGCTGGGAATCGCTCATGAAAGTCTCCGCAGATGGGTAAATTTGCCCCGTATCTTGCCTTGAGCGCCTTGGAGGCTGCGACACCTAGTAGGCCAGCACCTACAGAGAGCAACTTTTTAGCAACACTCCCGAGTGAAAACCCCTGAAAAACAGGCCTCTAGGAGCGCTAGCGCAACAAATCGAGGCAAAAAAACCGCTTACCTGCTTGGAAGAGCTATTTTTTGCCATTAGCATCAGACAGCCAGTGGATTGAGTCCGTTTTTCGCTGGTGATAAGTCCACTACCCTATTAGGAATAAGCAATATGGCAACAGCAAAGAAGGCAACCGCTGCAGCAGCACCCGCAGCAGCTCCCGCTAAGAAGCGCACCCCCAACGCAGCCTTCATGAAACCCCTGACCCCCAGCCCCGCTCTGGCCGCTGTGGTGGGTTCCGCTCCCCTGCCCCGCACCGAAATCATCAGCAAGCTGTGGGTCTACATCAAGGCCAACAAGCTGCAAGACGCTGCCAACAAGCGCATGATCAACGCCGACGCCAAGCTCAAGGAAGTCTTCGGCAAGCCCCAAGTCTCGATGTTCGAGATGGCTGGCCTGATCGGCAAGCACGTCAAGTAAGCCACCGGGCTTGCAGACCATAAAAAAGCTGGCATTGCCAGCTTTTTGTGTTTCTGTGCCTTGCGCGTCTCAATACACGTCGCGCCGGTAGCGCCCCGAGGCCAACAACGCATCGACCTGCGCCTCGCCCAGCACGCTTTGCAGGGCCATGTGCACGCCCTGGCCCATGCCCGTCATGCTGCCGCAGACATACAGGGCCGCGCCTTGCGCCACCCAGCGCTTGATCTCCTGGGCATTCGCCAGCAGCAAGTCCTGCACATAGTGCGGCTCACTGGCGTGGCGCGACCAGGCCAGATCGAGCCGCGCCAGTTGGCCCTCGTCCAGCCATTGCTGCAGCTGATCGGCGCACAGCGCATCATGCTCGGGGCTGCGCTCGCCAAACAGCAGCCACTGCTCGCGCTGGCCCCGCGCCACACGAGCCTTGATGTGGCTGAGCAGCCCCGCAAGGCCCGATCCATTGCCGATCAGAATCAACGGTTTGTCCGCGTTTTCGCCCAGACGAAAGCCGCTGTGCTCGCGCACATTCAAATCCAGCACATCACCCACGGCCATGCCGCGGCACAGCCAGTCGGAGGCCAAGCCGGGCGAGCCGTCCTCGCGCGTGCTCAGGCGCACCAGCAACTGCAGGCTGCCATCGGCGGGAATGGAGGCAATGGAGTAGTCGCGCGCGCGGCCCGGATCGGCCGGCACGCACAGCGAGACCAGATCGCCGGATTGCCAGTCAGGCAGCGCGCCTTCTTTGGCTGTCCATTCAAGCTGGTAGAGCGCACCGCCCAGGCTGCCGGGGTTGAGGCGCTTGCGCTGGCTCAGCACCATGGGTACGCCTGCAGGTGCTTGCAGCCAGTCAGAAGCCTCTTGCGGTGGCACCGAATCACCCAGCAGGCTGTGGCGGATTGCCGCGACCTTGGCCTGCCATTGCTGCAGGCTTTGCGCATCCATATTGTCGACACAGACCAGATCGCTGCGCGCGCCGCTGGCCTGCAGCCATTCGTGCACCTGCGTGCCAAAGGCGCAGAACTGCTGGTACTCGCGGTCGCCCAGCGCCAGCACCAGGCTTTGGTGCGCGGGCAACTCCATCTGGCCGGGCATGAGCTTTTGCACAAAGCCCAGCGCGTGGTCAGGCGCATCGCCCTCGCCCGAGGTGGAGAGCATCCACAGGCTGTGCGCGTATTGCTGCAGCAGGGGCTGGCTCAGCTTTTCCACGGGCAGCAGATGCACTTGCAGGCCGCCGTCGACCAGCATCTGTGTCGTGGCGCGGGCCAGAGCCTCGGCCTGACCCGTCTGGCTGGCGTAAGTGACCAGCACGGCGGGGGCCTGGGCATCGCCCCGGGGCGCGCTGCTTTCTGCCTCTTCCGTCAGACGTTTTTTACGCTGTTTTGCCGCGATACCCCAGCACATACCAGCGTATGCAGCTACCAAAGCCGTAGCACCCCACAGGCGCTCAGGCGTCAAAATCAGATCCACACTCATGCCTCAAATCGTTTGATCCAGGCCGGTGTCTTGAGCACCTGCCTCTCGCCATATTGATGACTCGCGCCTTCTTGCCCATGGCTGCTGAGCACTGCGGCAATCTCATGCTGGCGCGCAAAGTCCATGCCCTGCTGCGGCCCCAGCACCGTGAGCACAGTGGCCAATGCATCAGCATGCATGCATTCCTCATGAAACACCGTGACGCTGGCCAAGTCATGCTGCACAGGCAAGCCCGTGCGCGGGTCCAGCGTGTGCGAGTAGCGCTGGCCATCGACGACAAACTGGTGCCAGTAATCGCCCGAAGTGGCAAACGCACCGTCCTTGACGGCCACGATCAGCGCGCTGTCATCAGTCTGCAACCCCGTGCCTAACTGCACCTGCCAGGGCCGCTCATCAGGGCGCTGGCCCCAGCTGCGCAGCTCGCCACCAATCTCGAACAGACCCGCCGCCCAGCCTGCGGCCTGCAACCGCTGCACCACCCAGTCCACTGCAAAGCCTTTGGCAATGCCGCACAGGTCCAGTTCCAGCCCGCCCGGTTGCAGCAACTCGCGCGTCTGGGCGTTCCAGCTCAGGTGGCGATGGCCGCTGGTCTGCAGCAGCTTGGCAATCTCGGCTTTGGGCGGGGTCTGGGCCAGATGTGGCTGCAGCGGGTTCTGGCGCGGGCCAAAACCCCAGAGCGAAACCAGCGCGCCCATGCTCGGGTCCAGGGCAGCGCCGGACAGCTTGGCCCAGTGCAAAGCCGCTCCCAGAACATGAGCAAACTCCCCAGGCAATGTCCAGACTTGACCCGGATTTGACTGATTAAACCGGGTAATGACCGAATCGGCCTCCCAGTTGCTCATCTGGGCAATGACTTCGTCCAACACCTGTTGCACCAGCGCCTGCACGGGATGCATGGGCCGGTAATCCGCATTCACCAGCCGCAGCGACCAGTTCGTGCCCATGGTCTGGCCTGACAGGCGATGAATGCGCCCGTCCTGCTGGTGCTGCAAGCTGGCGCTCTTCCAGCCCTGCTGCGCAAAACTGACGGGCGCAGCCTGCGCCTGCCCAGCGGATGGGGGCAGTTTCCACAGGCTGGAGTCAAAGCGTACGCGGGGGGAAGAAGTCATGGCGGGGCAAAATTTCAGGCTTAAACAACGGCGCGCCCGGGGTGGGCGCGCGCGTTCAAGCCATCAGCTCAGAAAGCTTACGGCAGCACTTCAAAAGTGGCGACATAACCCAGACGGCGCTCTGTGGCTTGCTTCACAGACGTCTTGTTGTCCTTGGCGTCGGTGCTCAGCCAGAACAGACCGGCGCGGGGGAACTTGATCTTGACGCGGCCATTGGCATCGGTCTTGACCTTCAGAGGCTGCACGCCGTCGCGGTAGCGAATGCCGTCGGCCACCAGTTCGATCTCCAGGTCAGCAGCGGGCTTGCCGTCGAGCAGGAAGTCAAACGTGGCTTCTTCGCTGGCCACCAGATCGTTGGGGTGGGTCACAGGCTTGAGTTCCAGACCCTTGCCGGTGTTGGCAATGCTCGAAGGCTTGCCCAGCGAGACAAAGGTTTCCATGCGGCGCACGTTTTCCGTCACATGCACATCCTTGGCGTCCGCAGGAATCTGCTTGACCACTTCTTCAGCCGTGCCGCGCAGGCGTTTGGGCTGGCCGTTGGCGTCCTTGTAGCCGCCCATCACGCCGTTCATCAGCATGGTGACGCGGTAGGTGCCGGTCTTTTCGGGCTTGAAGTCAAAGACGCTACGCAGCTCGCCCTTGGCCACATTCTTCATCTCCACGGCAGCACCTGCGGGGTCGGTCACGGTGACGTTTTCCAGGCCCAGAGGACGGTGGTTGAAGAAGAACACATCGTTGGAGACGGCGGCGTCCACCGTCACCCAGTCCGCCTTGGACAGCACGGTGCTGGAAGGCTTGAACCACAGATCATGGGCCTGAGCGCCCAGCGCGGCCAGAGCCAGAGTTGCAGCAACAAGAGCACGGGTTTTGAACTTCATATCGGGTCCTCAAAAAACAGAGAAAGGGGACAAATCAGGAAAAAGGTGCAATCTCAAAAACTGGCGCTGCGCCCCCCCAACCAGAGACACCGCGTAAGGGCCGCCCCGCCGCGCTGGCGTCGTCCCCCCGGCGCATAGCGCCAGAGGGGGAAGGCGCAACGCGCCTCGGGGGGGGGAAGCCCGTCAGGGCTTCAGTTCCAATTTAATAGCACCCAGCTCTGAACTACCGCTGGCTGACAGGCTGTTTGCCTGCTTGGCTGGCCATTCAAACGGGATAGACACCAGCTCGCGGCCACCGACTTCGCGGGCCGCTTCCACCATCAGCTTGTACTGACCGGGGGCGAGCTTGGGCAGAGGATTCTTGCCTTCGGCAAACGACAGGGCATAAGTGCCTGCGGGCTTGGTGGGCTGGGTCACGCCATCGATGGGAAAGCTCAGCTCGCGGCCCGTGCGGCGCCACCACTGGCGCATGTCCTTGAGCCACTTGGTGCCCTCGCCGTCGCGCATCTTGGCGTCATACCAGACGGACAGATTGGCGGCCACGCCGCCATCGGCCTTTTCCAGCCACACGGCCACATAGGGCTTGTTATACTCGGCCACCTGCAACTGAGGCACGGTGATCGACACATTCAGACCCGCCGCCATTGCCGGCAGGCCCACCACGGCGCTCAGGGCCACCGAGGTCTTGAAAATCCGCTTCGCCATTACTTTTTCCTTCAAAAATTCGGGTCAATGCACCAATAGCAGCACCAATAGAGCTGGAATGACCAGCCCCAGACCGACCATGGGCCAGGTCAAAGGGCGGCGCTGGGAGTGCATCTGCAAGATCAGCAGCCCGGTGATGCAGAACACCAGACAGCCGACGGCAAACACATCGAGAAACAGGCGCCACACCCCCCCGGTATTGCGGCCCTTGTGCAAATCATTGAGGTAGGAGATCCAGCCACGGTCGGTCTTCTCGTACTCGAGCGTGCCGTCCTTCAGATCCACGCGCAGCCAGGCATCGCCACCGGGGCGCGGCATGGGCACATAGGCCTCGTCCTCGCTCCACTCCACGGCGAAGCCCTTGGCGCTGACCTTGATCTGCTGACTCACCCAGTCCTGCACTTCGGCAGGCAAAGGTGCGCCGTCTTTTGCTCCTGATTTGCTAGCTTTCTGCGCATATTCCTTCTGGACTTGCTGCAGTTTTTCTATCAAATTCTCTGGCAGTTGCGCATTGCGCGTCTCCACCTTGGGTTTGGCTTCAATCTGCCCCGCGTGGTTCAAGGTAAAGCCCGTGACGGCAAACAGCAGCATGCCGATCAAACAGATGGCGGAACTGATCCAGTGCCACTCGTGCAATTTTTTGAGCCAGTACGCCCTCTGGGGCGAGTTGGAAGAAGCCGCTGTCATTCAAAACCTCAGGAGAGACACACCCGCGCTCTCCGCAAAACACATAAGCCGCTGGAACGGCTGCTACCTCGAAATATGTAGCAAAGCTGGCCGCAGTTTAGTGGCCTGCCATGCCGTACGCACCGTGCTTTTATTTTCTTTACGTCCACTCAACAAAGCTTTGCCTAAGCATCCGGTCTTGAGGTGGCACACCCTCACTCCTCAAGCCACGCCGCTGGGGCCAGTTGTTGCTGCACTGCGACAAAAACAAAGTCTGCCGCTCGAATTTCGTAATCGTATCAAGAATTATTATCAATAGCACCTAGAATTCGATGAACGATTGAAGTTAATCCTGTCTTTCACTTGTAAAAAAACATGTCTAACAACTTGATGACTCCCATTGACCGTAATGGCACGCGCTGCGAACTCAAGCAGATCGTGATTGCTGCAGGCCTGTGCCTGATGAGCGCCGGAGCCTTTGCCCAGCAAGAAACCACCCTGTCCACCGTGAATGTGGAAGCTGCAGCCGACAACGGTTTCAAGGCAGAAACCAGCTCGCAGGGCAAGTTCACCGCGCCTCTGATCGACACTCCCAAGACGGTTCAGGTCATCAGCGAAGAGCTGATCAAGCAGACCGGCGCCACCAGCCTGCAGGACGCACTGCGCTCCACACCCGGCATCACCTTTGGTAACGGCGAAGGCGGTAACCCCTCCGGCGACCAGCCGTTCATTCGCGGCATGGACGCCCAGTCCAGCACTTTTGTGGACGGCATGCGTGACATCTCCGCAGGCACCCGCGAAGTGTTCAATCTGGAATCCGTGGAAGTCATCAAGGGCGCGGACTCGGCCTACGCCGGTCGCGGCGGCGCTGGCGGCTCCATCAACCTGACCACCAAGAAGGCCAAGAACGAGAACTTCATCTCTGGCGACGTGGGCCTGGGCACCGACAACTATCTGCGCGGCACGCTGGATATCAACCGCAAGATCAACGAAACCACTGGCATCCGCCTGAACGCCATGGGCCACAGCGCCGACGTTCCTGGCCGCAATGGCCCCGACAACAAGCGCTGGGGCATTGCACCTACCGTGACCTTCGGCATGGGCACAGCCACCGAAGTAACCCTGTCCTGGCAGCATTTGCAGACCGACAACACGCCTGATGGCGGTGTACCTTACCTGTACAGCAACACCGCCATGGCTGCCCTGCCCGGCGGCAGCACGGTTCGCCCCACCTATGGCAACAGCCGTGACAACTGGTATGGTCTGAACAACCGTGACTACGA
This sequence comes from Comamonas testosteroni, assembly GCF_003569915.1. Classification (GTDB taxonomy): domain Bacteria; phylum Pseudomonadota; class Gammaproteobacteria; order Burkholderiales; family Burkholderiaceae_C; genus Comamonas; species Comamonas testosteroni_D. The sequence goes on from NZ_KZ984453.1 coordinate 12,854, forward strand.
GAAGGAAAAGAGCGATCTGCTCACCGCCTCGATCACCCACAAGTTCACCGATACCAACAAGATCCGCAACAGCCTGCGCTACAGCAAGACCAAGCAGGACTATGTCTGGACGCAGCCTGATGACTCCAAGGGCAATGCCATCAATGGCTACGTATGGCGTCGTGGCAACTACCGCATCTATGACACCACCACGCTGCAGAACGTGACCGAGTTCACCGGCAAGGAACAGACCGGCTCCATCGGCCACACCTATGCGTTTGGTCTGGAACTGTCCAAAGAAAAGTCTGACGGTAGCTCAGGTGCGATCCAGAGCGGCGGCACCTGCACCTCGGTGTCCGATCCATGGTGCACGACTTTGAGCAACCCCAGCGGCGCCAACGCCCCCTGGAACTTTGCCTGGGCGCCAGCTGCGCAGTCCACCGTTAACAAGATCGACACCGTCGCGGTGTATGGCTTTGACACCCTGAAACTCAACGAGCAGTGGCTGGTGAACGCGGGTCTGCGCGTGGATCACTACAAGCTCAACGCCTCGGGCCCCGCTGGTGGTCGTGCGCCCAACAACTACCCGGCCTATGACCTGAGCCGCAGCGACACGCTGTTCAACTACCAGTTGGGCGTCGTCTACAAGCCTGCAAGCAATGGCAGCATCTATGCCAGCATCGGCACCTCTTCGCGCCCCGGCGGCTCGACGCTGGGTAACGGCAGCGAAGACCTGACCACAACGACGGAGGCTCTGGCAAGCCTGAAGCCCGAAAAGACCAAGGCGATCGAGCTGGGCACCAAGTGGGATCTGCTGGACAAGAAGCTGGGCCTGACGGCTGCCATCTTCCGCAATGACGTGACCAATGTCCGTATTACCGACGCTACCGGCACCTATATGGGCGGCAACAAGGTGGTCAACGGCCTGGAGCTGGGCTTCACTGGCCAGATCCTGTCCAACCTGAGCGTGTTCGGCGGCTATACCTATATGGATAGCAAGCAAAAGAACATGGGCATCGGCAACGTCGCCAATGGCCAGCCCTTTGCCAACACTCCCAAGCACAGCTTCAGCCTGTGGACCAGCTACAAGCCCATGGCCAAGCTGACTCTGGGTCTGGGCGTGACGGCACAAAGCAGTGTCAACGCAGCCTATGTGCAGGGCGTGGGCGGCATCGTGACCAAGGGCGCCAACGGCTATGCCCGCTACGACGCCATGATGGCCTACCAGATCAACAAGAATCTGGCCTTCCAGCTGAACGTCTACAACCTGGGCAACAAGGTGTATTACAGCGGCGTGCGCTCGCCTCACTACGCCACCATGGCAGCAGGCCGCTCGGCCGTGGCTTCGCTCAAGTTCACTTACTAAAAGTGATAGCAGCCTGCGTTTGATCTGACGCAGGCCATGCCACCCAGCCCCGCAGGCAGTGCTGCTTGCGGGGCTTTTTACATGCACACTTGCAATACGTTCATCAATACGTCCGACTGAAATACCCGCCATGCTGCTTCGCATCCCCGCCCTGCTGACCCCCGAAGAAGTCCGCCATTGCCGCCAGGCGCTGGAAAGTGCCAGCTGGCAGGACGGCAAGACCACGGCTGGTGCCGTGGCGGCTCAGGTTAAAAGCAATCTGCAACTGCCGCTGGACAGCAAGACCGGCCAGCAGATTGGTGATTTGCTGCTGGACCGGCTGGGGCGTAACCCGCTTTTCATGTCGGCAGCGCTGCCACTGAAGGTGCTGCCTCCACGCTTTAATCGCTATGAAGGGGGCGGCACTTATGGCAACCATATCGACAACGCCTTCTTCACCATTCCGGGCACTGCCATCAAGGTGAGGACGGATATTTCGACTACCGTGTTTTTTAGCGACCCCGAGGAGTACGAAGGCGGCGAATTGATGGTGGAAGACACCTTTGGTCAGCAAAGCGTCAAGCTCGCGGCCGGTGACGCCATCGTCTACCCCGGCACCAGCCTACACCGCGTCAACCCCGTCACGCGCGGTACGCGCTATGCCTCGTTTTTCTGGACGCACAGCCTGATCAAATCTGCCGAGCAACGCCGCCTGCTGTTCGATCTGGACCAGAGCATTCAGCAGCTGACGCAAGAGCAGCCCGATCACCCGCGCATCGCGGCCCTTTCGGGTACCTATCACAATCTTTTGCGCATGTGGGCTGAAGCATGATGACTGTTGAACGCGTGAACGCCGCCGGTCAGCCTGCCAGGCCGCCGCTGACGCAGATTCCCGCGCAACTGGGGTCTCTAGCCGACTACGCGCGTCTGGCCCGCGAGCATATGGAGGCCCATGCCTGGGCGCATATCGAAAGCGGTGCCGATCAGCATCTAAGCCTGGCGCACAACCGCTCAGCTTTTGACCAGTTGCGTCTGTGCCCGCAGGCGCTGGCCGATCTGTCTGCTGCTAACACTACGCAAACATTGCTGGGCCAAGCCCTGCAATGGCCGGTGCTGCTGGCCCCCGTGGCCTATCAGTGCTTAGCCCATCCCGAAGGGGAGCTTGCCACCGTGCGCGCCGCCATGGCCATGCGCACGGGCATGGTGGTCAGCACGCTGGCCAGCCATACGCTGCAGGAGATTGCTCAGGCCGCCAGCGCTGCCACGCAAGAGCTGGGCCGCGGCGGGCCACTGTGGTTTCAGCTCTACCAGCAGGCCACGCGCGAGCACACGCTGAGTCTGGTGCGCCGCGCTGAAGATGCGGGCTATCAGGCATTGGTCTGGACGGTGGACGCACATATCAAGCGCTCCAGCTACCCGCTGCCGCCCGGGGTGGAAGCCGTCAACCTGCGCGGCATGCCCGAGCAGCGCCAGAGCACGGACTTGATGAGCGAGCAGATTCTGTTCGGCACCGATCTGGCCCGCCACGCGCCCAGCTGGGACGATCTGGTCTGGCTGCGCGAACAGACGCGGCTGCCGCTGATTGTCAAAGGCGTGCTCTCACCCAGGGTTGCCGCCAAAATTGCTCAACTAGGGGCCGATGCGATTGTGGTCTCCAACCATGGTGCTCGTGTGCTCGACACCGTGGTTTCGCCGCTGGAGGTTTTGCCCGCCATTCGCGCAGCCACTCCCTCACACATCCCGTTGCTGATGGACAGCGGCGTGCGCCAGGGCACGGACATTCTCAAGGCGATTGCGCTGGGTGCCAGCGCTGTCATGCTGGGCCGCCCGCAGATGCATGCGCTGGCCGTGGCGGGCATGCTGGGCGTGGCGCACATGCTGTACCTGCTGCGTGCGGAGCTGGAGCTGGCCATGGCCCAGACGGGCTGCGCAACGCTGGCCGATATTGGCTCTGACGTCATCGCGCAACAGTGGCTTTCAGAGGGAAAAAGGCTCTGACGCGGGCTTTAACCACTGGCTCAATACGACTAATTGATGGCCATGCATTGCAAATGCGATGGATTCTCATTTATACTCCAACTATCGTATCAATAGCCAGCCACAACTGCCTGCAGCCATGATCGTCTGTGTATGCCGCCGGGTTTCGGACCGAGAAATAGCACGCCACGCGCATGCGGGGATGAGCTTTGATGAAATCCAGTTTGAATTGGGAGTTGCCACGCAATGCGGGCGCTGCGAAGGCTGCGCACGTGATGTGGTGGCGCAGTGCTGCGCCAGCGCCCCGGTTGCTGCCATACACAACGAGTCACACGCCAGCGCCCCTGCGGCGCAGACGGTTCAGCTTGCCGCCAATATTCTGGAAAGCAAAGCATGGCCCACCTCTCTGTCCTCTCAGCCCTCCTTGGCAGTCTGATTCTTGTGATGGCCTGCACGTGGTGGATTCTGCGTGACTGATCTGGGTCAGCCTTTGATCCTTTTTTTGCGTGTACTGTTTTCTAGCTCGTTGACCAGCGCTCATCGCCTTTGATTCCAGCCTGCGCTGGTTGCCTCTCCCGCTCTTATGTCCCAGTCTGATCGAATTGCACCTGCCGGCGGCCCCAGCCGCAACATGGCAGTTGCCGGTGCTGTGGTTGTTGCACACGCTGCCGCCCTGTGGGCCATGCAGCATGGTCTTGCGCAGCAGCATCCTCCTGAAGTCGTAATTCCGGCGACGGTGATTGCCCAGTTTGTGACTGCGCCCGCTCCCGAGCCAGCCCCACCGGCTCCGCCCCCACCACCCGCGCCACCGGCCCCGGCCCCCAAGCCACAGAACAAACCCCAGCCCAAGCAGGAAACCAAGAAGGCACAACTGCCCAAGGCCATCAAGGACAACACGCCCTCGCCATCGGCCCCGCAGGGATCGACCGAGGACAGCCACGACAAGCCGGACAAGACGCCACCTGCACCGCCAGCGCCTCCCGCACCACCTGCGCCGCCTGCTCCACCGGCACCGCCAGCCCCCCCGGCTCCGCCCAAGATTGAGCAGCCGTCCAGCAACGCGGCTTACCTGAACAATCCCGCGCCCGCCTACCCTTCGGTGAGCAAGCGCATGGGTGAGCAGGGCAAGGTGCTGCTGCGCGTGTATATCAACGAGCAGGGGCAACCCGAAAAAATCGAAATCAAGCAGTCCAGCGGCTTTGACCGTCTGGATGACGCGGCCATCAGCACCGTGCGCCAGTGGAAGTTCGTTCCCGGCAAGCGCAACGGCGTGGCCGAAGCGATGTGGCATATCGTGCCCATCAACTTTGTTCTCAAATAAATCTGCAGTTCTCAGGAGTACCCATGGAATCCCAATTCGGCATTGCCCACGTCTGGACACAGGGCGACTTTGTGACCAAGGCCGTGGCCATCATCTTGCTGGCCATGTCGGTGGCCTCTTGGCTGGTCATCGTCATCAAGGCGCTGGACATCGTGAAGTTCAAGAAGTACGCCAAGACCGCGCAGGACTTCTGGCACAGCTCCGACCTGTCCTCGGGCCTGGACAAGCTGGGCAACGATATGCAGAACCCCTTCCGCTACATGGTGATCGAAGGCCGTGAAGCCACCGCCCACCACCGCAAGACCAGCGCCCACCTGCACGACACGCTGGACATCAGCGACTGGGTGACCCGCTGCCTGCGCAACGGCATCAACGAGTTCACCGCCCGCCTGCAGTCCGGCCTGGCCATTCTGGCTTCCGTCGGCTCCACCGCTCCCTTTATCGGCCTGTTCGGCACCGTCTGGGGCATCTACCACGCGCTGGTCGCCATCGGCATGTCGGGCCAGTCGTCCATCGACAAGGTGGCCGGCCCCATCGGTGAAGCGCTGATCATGACCGCCCTGGGTCTGGCCGTGGCCATTCCCGCCGTGCTGGGCTACAACGCCATCGTGCGCGGCAACAAGAGCATCCTGAATGCTCTGAACAGCTTTGCCCACGACATCCACGCCTACTTTGTGACCGGCGCCCGCGTGTCCGTGGACGGCCAGGCTTCGGGCAATGTGCTGCCCCTCAAGAAAGGCGCCTAAGCCATGTCATTCGGAAGCATGAACGACGAGGGCAGCGATGAGGTGATGAACGAGATCAATATGACGCCTCTGGTGGACGTCATGCTGGTGCTGCTCATCATCTTCATCATCACCGTCCCCGTGATGAAGCACTCGGTCAATGTGGACCTGCCGCGCGCCACCAACCAGCCGGAAGACACCAAGCCGGCCACGATCCAGCTGGGCATCACGGCTGACGGCAAATACTCGTGGAACGGCCAGGAAGTCAACGATGCACAGCTGGAAGCCAATCTGACGGCCGAAGCCGCCAAGGAACCCCAGCCCGATCTGCATATCCGCGGCGACAAGGAAGTGCGCTACGAGCGTGTGGCCCAGGCCATGGCAGCTGCCCAGCGCACCGGCATCAAGAAGATTGGTTTTGTGACCGATCCCGCCAAATAAGCCTTCTGGCTGACGCAAGCGACAACGGCCCTTCGGGGCCGTTTTTCATGAATATTTGAATCAAACAAGCTTCTAGTCTATAAGGAATATAGACTTTAAGCTATCAAATAAGGAGTAATCTCCACTCCAGCGTTCTGCGCACAACAGATCAGCCCCAAAAATTCCCAAAATTCTTCAAATGAGACTCAATATCACTTGCGTTTTAATTGAGAATCGTTATCATTGCGACAGTTTTGAAAACAAGGAATCAACGGCATGTCTGCACCGCTTGCTGCCACTGCTCAGCCCACCAGCCGAGGCACCCTCACCCTGAATGCTTCGACCTCCGAGACACCCTCCACTCCCAGTCATGCCCTGGGTCTGGACAGCGCCTCTTTGCTCAACGGCCAGAAGGCCGTGACCATCGTGCACAACGGCACCCCCTACCGCCTGCAGGCCACCAAGCTGGGCAAGCTCATCCTGACCAAATAAGAACCGCCACTCTCAACCGTTTCATCGTGGGGCGACACCGAAAGTGTCGTATTCGCCAGCCAAAGTTGCTGTGCAGTGCGAGCCCTCTCTCGCACTGACGCCTCCAATAGCCACGCGTTTTTTCTCACCACCGTCCAAAGACAAAACCCCTGCACGCTTACCAAGCGGCAGGGGTTTGGTCTTTGGGCTCTGCCGCAGACGCGGCAGAAAGAAGCATTACAGGCCCAGAGCGGCAATGCCAGCCTTAGCAACCTGCGCATCTTCATTGGCCTTCACGCCCGAAACGCCCACGGCGCCCAGCACCTGGCCGTCCTTGACGATGGCCACGCCACCTTCGAGCAGACCGTCCACAAAAGGCGCGCTCAGGAAGGCAGTACGGCCATTGTTGATCATGTCTTCGAAGGCCTTGGTGTCCTTGCGGCCCACGGCAGCCGAGCGTGCCTTGGCAGGCGCGATGTGCGAGGAGATGGGCGCTGCGCCGTCCATGCGCTGCAGCAGCAGCAGGTGGCCGCCGTCGTCCACGATGGAGATCGTCACGGGCCAGCCGTTCTTCAGGGCTTCGGCTTCAGCAGCAGCGGCAATGGCTTTCACGTCGGCCAGTTCGAGTTCGTGCTTGGTCTTCATACAGGTACAAGGCTCCGTTGGATTGTCAATGTGACAAGCATATTCTGTACTTTGCTGTTTAAAGTAGATGCGATGTGAAAAACATTTGATCCCAAAACTGCCATATTCCGCCGGGGTATTGCAAAGCGCTTTTGACGTCCCCACCTAAAATACCTCTGTCGCAATACAACTTCCTGAAGGAGGAATGGCTACATGAACGAACAAGTCACCACACTGGGCTCTGCGGGCTACGGTGTCTCGCAGCAAGAGCGCAACCGTGTCTTGCGCAATACCTACTGGCTGCTGGCACTCAGCCTGATCCCCACCGTGCTGGGCGCTTGGATTGGCGTGGCCACAGGCATTACCCGTTCTCTGACCGGCGGCGTGGGCCTGATCGTCTTCATGGTCGGTGCCTTCGGCTTCATGTTCGCGATCGAGAAGACCAAGAACAGCGCCGCAGGCGTGCCTGTGCTGCTGGGCTTCACCTTCTTCATGGGCCTGATGCTCTCGCGCATGATCGGCATGATCCTGGGCTTCTCCAATGGCACACAGCTGATCATGACGGCCTTTGCTGGCACCGCCGGTGTGTTCTTCGCCATGGCCATGCTGGCCACCGTCATCAAGCGTGACCTGTCGGGCATGGGCAAGTTCCTGTTCGTCGGCGCCCTGGTGCTGATGCTGGGTGCGATCATCAACGTGTTTGTGGGCTCCACCGCAGGCATGATGGCGATTTCCATGCTGGCCATCGGCATCTTCTCTGCCTACATGCTGTATGACCTCAAGCAGATCATCGATGGCGGCGAAACCAACTACATCAGCGCCACACTGTCGCTGTACCTGGACATCTTCAACGTGTTCCAGAGCCTGCTGGCCCTTCTGGGCATCATGGGCGGCGAGCGCGACTGATCACCAGTCTCGGCTCGCATGACAAAAGGAGTGCCTCGGCACTCCTTTTTTGTTTAGCATGCCAGGATGAAAAAGACTCTGTGCCTGCTTTTCACGGCCACCGGCCTGATCTGCGCCCAAGCGCTGCCGGTCGCAGCGGCGGACTTTGCCCAGCATCCGGCACCGCCCTATCGCGGCACAGTGCACCTGCCTGACTTCAAAGGGCAGGACAAAGCCTTTGCCAACTTCAGAACCCGCATCCGGGACGGCATGAAGAGCGGCCCCAATTTTGCCGGCAAGCTGAGCATCATCAGCTTTGGCTGTGGCATTGACTGCCGCGCCGTGCTGGTGGGCGATGTGTCGACAGGCCGCGTGATCGACTTTCCCATCAGCGGGGAAGATTTTGCGGGCATCTCTCTGGACTACCGGCTGGACAGCACGCTCATCTCTGCCCGCTGGAACAACTTCAGCACCCGCCAATGCCAGCAAGAACAGTTTGTGTGGAAGCAGCAGCAGTTCCGCCGCCTGGGCCGCAAGACGCTCGGGCCTAGCGAAGTCTGCGAGCGGCTGGCGCCATAAAGCCTGGCCATTTTTTTCACGCAGCGCCTCAACTTCTTCCCGTTAATGCCGATATCCAGTCAAGATGAAGTCAAACCACCTGCCCCGCCTGCTTGCCGTCACCCTGATCCCTCTGGTGCTGGCCGGCTGCAAGATTGAAGACATCCCAGGCCTGGGCCCGGACCCGCGCACCGTCGCACGCGAGGCCGAGGCCAAGGCCATCGGCGGCGCCTGCCGCCACGCCATGCGCGGGCTGGAGGACTGCTACACGCTCAACCCCAAGTCGCCCAAGGCCCTGGTCTTCGCCGGCTGGCGCGATATGGACGAGTACATGCGCTCCAACAAGATCGAAGGCGTGCCCTCGGTGCTGGGCCAGTCCGCCCCTGAGGCGCAGCGCCAGTCCGGCAACAGCGAGCCAGCCGCCACCGGCACGGGCCGCAACAAAAGCTGAACCAAGGCGGAGAACGCCAGCCCCATTTCGAGAGCCAGACAAGGCTCAAGTGCTGACAAGCCATGGCAAACCTGCCATGGCTTTTTTCATGGAGCCACAAAGACTGCGGCGCTGACGCAACTGCGCAGCGCTGACACAGTTCCGGGCCTTGAGAGCAGATTCAGGCGCGCTCGAACACGGCCATGGATTCCACGTGGGCCGTGTGCGGGAACATATTCACCACACCGGCAGCCACGCAGCGGTAACCCGCCTGGTGCACCAGCAGACCCGCATCGCGCGCCAAGGTGGCGGGGTTGCAGCTCACATAGACGATGCGCTGGGGGAAGTTCCAGTTTTCCTGGCCTTCGGGCAGCGGCGGCAGCAGATCGGGCTGCTCTTCGCTGGCCACACCCACCTGCTTGCCGCCGGTGCGAATCTGGTGAATATCGGCCAGCGCCTTGGACAGCGCAAACGCGCCTTCGCGCGGAGGATCAACCAGCCACTTGTCGGCATTGCCGTCGGCAATCAGCATGGCAGGTGTCATATCGAACAGATTGCGCGCCACAAAGCGGGTGGAGGCCAGCTTGTCCTCATCAGCGCGACTGGCGTTGTTGGCTGCGTAGTTCTCGTGCGAGCGCTTGACCAGCGTTTCCGAGCCTTCGATGCCCAGCACCTCCCGCGCCATGGTGGCAATGGGCAGTGTGAAGTTGCCCAGGCCACAGAACCAGTCGATAACGCGCTCGTCCTTTTTCGCATCCAGCAAACGCAGCGCACGCGTCACCAGCACGCGGTTGATATGCGGATTGACCTGGGTGAAGTCCGTGGGCTTGAAGGGCATGGTGATGCCAAAGTCCGGCAGACCATAGGACAGCTGCTTGCCGCCCTCTTCCATCAGATGCACGGTGTCCGGGCCCTTGGGCTGCAGCCACCACTGAATCTGGTGCTCAGCCGCAAAGTCGCGCAGGCGCTGCTTGTCGGCATCGCTCAGCGGCTCCAGGTGGCGCAGCACCATGGCCGTCACTTCGTCGCCGCACGCCACTTCGATCTGCGGGCAGGTCTCGCGGGCATCCATACTGCCGATCAGCGCGCGCATGGGCAGCAGCATCTCGTCCACATGGGGCGGCAGGATCTTGCAGACTTCCATGTCGGCGATGTAGCGGCTCTTGCGCTCGTGAAAGCCCACGAGCACCTTGTCCTTCTTGACCACATAGCGCACCGACAGGCGCGAGCGGAAGCGGTAACCCCAGGCCGGGCCTTCGATGGGGCGCAGCAGGGTCTCGGGCTTGACCTTGGCCAGATGCCAGAGGTTGTCTTCCAGCACGCGCTGCTTGATGGCGACCTGGGCACCCACATGCAGATGCTGCATTTTGCAGCCGCCGCAGGCACCGGCGTGCAGGCCAAAGTTGGGGCAGCCGGGCGTCACACGCTGCGAGGACTCGCGGTGGATTTCGGTCAGCGTGGCGGCTTCCCAGTTGTTTTTCTTGCGGTGGGTATTGGCGCTGACGATTTCGCCAGTCAGTGCGCCGTCGATGAAGACGACCTTGCCATCGGGCTTGCGGGCAACGCCCTGAGCTTCCATGTCCATGGACAGCACTTCCAGCCAGCCCTCGGGCAGCGCGGGTGCGTCAGACGAAACTTCGGGCGGGTCTTCGGGAATTTTTTTGTCGCGGGATTCACTCATGGTGCCCGATTGTCTCAGGCTGGCCCATACCCGAGAGGCAAGCCCGTTAAAAACGCGGCGCGCCAACTTGGCTTCGCCGCGGTAAAAAAAGCGTCAAATCAGCCTTGAGTCCTTACAGAATTTAGGCTGAATGCTATGCAATCAGAAGCGCTGATCTTCGCGCAAGCGGCGCTCGCGGTTGTTGCGGGCCTGGGCAATCTGGGCACGCTCGGCGATCAGATTGACCTCGGTCGCACAGTTGTATTCATCGAGCGAGAAAAACATGGTCGCGCCCGGCGAGAGCTTGGGCACCGTCATATGCAGCGGCAGCGACAGATCGACCGGCGAGCGGTTGGAGCGGTAGATCAGCTCGTTATTGGGCGCATAGACAAAGTAGCAGGCGGCAGACGCGGCCTGGGCCAGAGCGCAGGCCGAAAGAACCAGCGTGGCACGCAATGCGGATATGGCGGTCATCTCAGTCTCCCTTCCTGGTCAGGGCGTCATGCCCTTGAGTGTTGCCCGTGTGTGTAGCCCTTTTGATGGCCATTGTAGAGGGCGAGCCGATGGAGCCCAACAGCTCTCAACTTTCCATATTTAGAGAAATTAGCCTTCTCTCCTTAATTTATATAGACATACAGCTATTAAAACAGGAGTATTCAGGGGTTTCCAAGTCCTATAAAAATACAAATTTCTGTATTGACAGAAATTTCAAGCACAGCCACACTGCGCTCATGCAACTGAGTCCTATCGCCGAACGTTTTGTGCAGCACTGGGGAGACATGGGCCACGCCTGGGGCGTGAACCGCACCGTCGCCCAGATTCACGCCCTGTTGTTCTTTCATGGCCGCCCGCTCAATGCCGATGACATCTGCGAGACGCTGGGCGCTGCGCGCTCCAATGTCAGCACCAGCCTCAAGGAGCTGCTGAACTGGAACCTGATCCGCGCCAGCCGTAAAAGCGGCGACCGGCGTGACTATTTCGAGACCTCGGCCGATGTGTGGGAGCTGCTGCGCACCATTGTGCGAGAGCGCAAGCAGCGCGAGTTCGACCCCACCAGCGCCATGCTTCGCGAGCTGATTGCCCAGCCCGAGTTCGAGCAGGAAACGCCCGACACCCAGGACCGCGTGCACGAGACGCTGCGGCTGATGGACTCTCTGGGCGTGTGGACGGATGAGATGCTGCGCCTGTCGCCGGCCACTCTGGACAAGATTTTGCGCTTAGGAGCGAGCGTTCAGCGCTTTGTCAGAGGCGGCAAGGACGGCGAAAAGTCCTGAATTTCAAATTTCTGCGAATGCAGAAAAATGCAAGGAGTTGTGTATGCGAGTTCTGATCTGCGGCGGCACCGGCTTTCTGGGCAGGCATATCGTCAATGCACTGGCACAGCAGGGGCAAAACCCCGTCGTGCGCAGCCGCCACTCCGACCCGGCACTGGACTTTGCCAAGCTGGACTCGACCCAGGACTGGCTGCCGCATCTGCAGAATGTGGACGCCGTCATCAACGCCGTGGGCGCCTTGCGAGACAAGCCCGGTGAAGATCTGCAGACGCTGCACATGACAGCGCCCGCCGCCCTGTTTGATGCCTGCGCCCAGGCAGGCATACGCCGCGTGGTGCAGGTCTCCGCGCTGGGTGTGGACAAGGGCGATACGCTGTACGCCACCACCAAGCGCGCGGCGGACGACTATCTGCTGGCTCTGGGCGCACAGGGCGCGCTGGACCCGGTTGTGGTGCGGCCCAGCATCATCTTTGGCGGCGGCGGGGCCAGCAGCAAGCTGTTTCTGCTGCTGGCCGGGCTGCCCGTGCTGCCCCTGCCCCGCATCATGCGTGACGCCTTTATCCAGCCCGTGGCCGTGCGCGATCTGGCCGAAGCCATCGCCACGCTGGCCACGCGCAGCACACCCGGCGGCGTGGTCGAAATCGGCGGGCCGCAGCCCGTTTCGGTCGAGCGCTTTATCGCCAGCCTGCGCGCCCAGATGAACTATGGCCCGGCCCATGTGCGCCTGCTGCCTGCCTGGATCAGCGCCGCCAGCGCCAAACTGGGCGACCGCATCAGCTGGATGCCCTGGTGCAGCGAAGCCATGGCCTTGCTGGAGCACCACAATGTGACCGACCCTGCCACGCTTGAGCAACTGCTGGGCCGCGCGCCGGTCGATATCCACCAGATGCTGGCCACCCTGCCCAAGGGAGGACGCCGTGGCTAAGCCTCTGCCAACACCCATCAAGGCCATGCACGCCAGCCTGGTCATTGTCTGGCTGGGCACGGCAGTGGTCAGCGCGCTCGATGATCTGGGCCTCTCGGGCCTGAACCACGAAGGCGCGCGCCTGCTGGCCGCTGGCGGCATTGCCAGCCCCGACGGGCAGGCACTGCTGATCTGGTCCGGCCTGCTGGCCGATCTGCTCATTGGCCTGGCCCTGCTGCTGCGCCCGGGTCGCACCAGCTATCTGGCTGCACTGGCAATGATGTGCGCCATGACGCTGATCGGCACCGCGCTGCAACCCGCGCTGTGGCTGCATCCGCTGGGGCCGCTGCTCAAGAACCTGCCCATTGCCGCCATGCTGTGGTTTCTGCTGCAGGCCAATTACCCAAACTCCAAGGTTTCGCCATGAATACCTATCTGCTGCTCAAGACTTTGCACATTCTCTCCAGCGTGCTGCTGGTGGGCACGGGCCTGGGTTCGGCCTTCTATATGTTCTTTGCCAACCGCAGTGGCTCGGTTTCGGCACAGGCCGTCGTCAGCCGCCTCGTGGTGCGCGCGGACTGGTGGTTCACCACGCCCTGCATCTTTATCCAGCCCATTACCGGCATTGCCATGGCCAATATGGCAGGCTGGCCACTGACCACACCGTGGCTGGCCCTGTCCTTAGGTCTGTATGTGCTGGCGGGCCTCTGCTGGCTACCCGTGGTCTGGCTGCAGATTCGCATGGCGGCCATTGCCCAGCAATCGAACGCGCAGAACCAGCCCCTGCCGCGCCTGTACCAGCACTACCAGTTGCGCTGGGAGAGCCTGGGCTACCCGGCCTTTATCGCTATGGCGGGCACTTATTACCTGATGGTGAACAAGCCTGCGCTCTGGGGCTGAGCGCTCTGGGCCTCTTCTGTAAATACCTCAATTGCGTGATAGCTTTCAAAAAACAGGCGTGAGAAATTAGCACCGCACTCCAGTGATGGGTTCCGTCTGTTTTTTACAGAAACTTTTTTGGGTCTCCTCTTTTTCTTCAAGCCTTACGCCCCTGCTCGCAGGGGCTTCTTTTTTGCCCCTGTTGCAGGGTTGCGCTCTCATCGCATTTTTGAACCATCCCGCAAATGAGGTAGCTCTCAAAACCCTGCGGCAGCCCGAGCGCCCAACCTGCTCGCTTCCCTTGCCATCACTCTGCACCTATTTGCAAAGAAATGTCTCTGAGTCACCGCCTCGATGATGACTACATAAACACAGGAATATCTCCGACAGCGACTCAGATTGATACAAATAAATCAATTTGATAAAACTGAAAACACCCCGGGAGCCTTCTTCCCGGCCCCTTCAGGAGTCGCGCATGCAAGCCGTTGTCAACACCAGCTACAACATGGAACTTGTCGTTCTTTCGTATGCCATTTCGATGACCGGTGCATTCATGGCGCTGGTTTCAGCGCGGCGGCTTCTGCCTGAAAACTATGACCCACAGACCTACAAGCTGGGGCTGCTCAGCTCGGGCATTGCGCTGGGTGGCATTGGCGTGTGGTCCATGCATTTCATCGCCATGCTAGCCGTGCGCATGGACATGGGCGTGGGCTACTCGGTCTGGGAAACCGGCATCTCGCTGATTGCAGCGATTGGCATCTCCGCCATGGCCTTTCATATCGTGGCGCGTGACCCGCGCAGCATTGCCCGGCTGCTGACGGCTGGCACCATGCTGGGCATGGGCGCTGTGGTCATGCATTACCTGGGCATGTACGGCATGCGCTTTGGTGGCTACTTCCAGTGGGACTACGCACGCATTGGCGTCTCTGTTCTGATCGCACTGGTCGCAGCCACGGCTGCGCTCTGGCTTGCATTCAACACCACACAGACCAGCGTGCGCCTGATCGCTGCAGCCATCATGGCGATCGCCGTCTGCGCCATGCACTACACCGGCATGAGCGCGGCAGAGTTCATCTGCACCGCACCAGTGGAAAAGCGTCTGGCCATTCCCGCAGGTGCCGATGTGGTCAGCGCTCTGGGTCTGCCCATGGTGGTGGTGGCGCTGGCCTTTGGCATGTCGCTGTATCTGATCCTCGACATGGTGCGCGCCTGGTTCCACCATCAGGACACCAAGCCTGCGCATAGCTGAGCGCGCGGCGGCCTCAATCAGCTAAAGCTACAGCGGCAGCCGCGCATCATCCTTGACCTCTTCCATCACCGCATAGGTGCGTGTCTCGCGCACGCCGGGTAACTGCCACAGCACCCGGCCCGCAAAATCACGGTAGGCCGCCATATCGGCCATGCGGGTCTTGAGCAGATAGTCAAAGCCGCCGGCCACCATATGGCACTCCATGATGGCCGGGTAGGCCAGCACGGCGGCCTTGAATTCATCGAACACATGGGGCGTGGTGCGGTCCAGCAGCACCTCCACAAACACAATCATGCCCACGCCCAGCTTCTGCGGGTTCAGCCGCGCCTCGTAGCCGAGGATATAGCCGTCACGCGTGAGCCTTGTGACCCGCGCCTGCACCGCAGTGGGCGACAGCGCGACCTGATCGGCCAGACGCAGATTGGAGATGCGGCCATCGGTTTGCAAGATTGACAGAATTTTTCGATCAATCCTGTCCAAACCCACTTCTAAAGCGTTTTCCACTGGTGAATTCCTCTTTTTTATTCGCCAAATATAGTGAATCATTTTTCAGCAAACCAGCAATGATTTTCCCCATGTAGACAGCCACCAACAGCCCGGCTGTTTACATGGCGAAGTGCCCGACAAGGCACTTTCCGATCACTCCTGAACCTTGCACTGACATGCCGATCTTCACACCGCTGCCAGATCACACCCGCCCTGCTGACGCACTGCGTCAGGCCATCACCGCTGCCACCCGCATTGCCGAGCCTGAAGCCGTGGGCCGACTGCTGCCCGCAGCCACGCTGCCCGCCGCGCAGGCAGCGCAGGTGGCCGCCCATGCGCAAAAACTGGTGGAGCAATTACGCGCCCAGCCTGCCAGCGCGGGCCGTCAGGGGCTGGTGCAAGGTTTGCTGCAGGAGTTCTCGCTGTCCTCGCAAGAAGGCGTGGCGCTGATGTGCCTGGCCGAAGCGCTGCTGCGCATTCCCGATGCCGCCACGCGCGACGCGCTGATCCGCGACAAGCTGCGCGGCGGCGACTGGCAGGCGCATCTGGGCAAAAGCCCGTCGCTGTTCGTCAACGCCGCCGCATGGGGGCTGGTGATGACCGGCAA
Source organism: Comamonas testosteroni (assembly GCF_003569915.1). Lineage (GTDB taxonomy): Bacteria > Pseudomonadota > Gammaproteobacteria > Burkholderiales > Burkholderiaceae_C > Comamonas > Comamonas testosteroni_D. The sequence goes on from NZ_KZ984453.1 coordinate 28,648, forward strand.
GCTGGTCGATACGCATAGCGAATCGGGCCTGCTCTCGGCCCTCAAACGCATGACGGCAAAAGGCGGCGAGCCGCTGGTGCGCAAAGGCGTTCATATCGCCATGCGCCTGATGGGCGAGCAGTTTGTGATGGGCGAGACCATTGAAGAAGCGCTCAAGCGCGCCCGCGAGCTGCAGGCCAAAGGCTTTCGCTATTCCTACGACATGCTGGGTGAAGCCGCACTCACGGCTGATGATGCGCAGCGCTATATGCAGTCCTATGTGGATGCGATTGACGCCATTGGCAAGGCCAGCAACGGCAGCGGCATTTATGAAGGTCCGGGCATTTCCATCAAGCTCAGCGCCCTGCACCCGCGCTATAGCCGCGCCCAGACCCAGCGTGTGATGACCGAGCTACTGCCGCGCGTGCTGCAACTGTGCGAGCTGGCGCGCAGCTATCAGATCGGCATCAATATCGACGCCGAAGAAGCTGACCGGCTGGAGCTGTCGCTGGACCTGCTCGAACAACTGGCCCACGCGCCCAGCCTGGCGGGCTGGAATGGTCTGGGCTTTGTGATTCAGGCCTACCAAAAGCGCTGCCGTTATGTCATTGACTATCTGGTCGATCTGGCCCGCCGCAGCGACCGCCGCCTGATGGTGCGTCTGGTCAAGGGCGCGTACTGGGACAGCGAAATCAAGCGCGCTCAGATCGATGGCTTGAGCGACTACCCCGTCTACACGCGCAAGCACCACACGGATGTGGCTTATATCGCCTGCGCACGCAAGCTGCTGGCCGCGCCGGACGCCATCTACCCACAGTTCGCCACACACAACGCGCAGACCGTGGCCACGATTGAAGCGCTGGCCAGCACAGAGGCTTACTCGACTGGACGCTATGAATTTCAATGCCTGCACGGCATGGGCGAGCCGCTATACCGCCATGTGGTCGAGGCTGAAGATCGCGCCGCGCGCCGCCCCTGCCGCATCTACGCGCCCGTGGGCACGCATGAGACGCTGCTGGCCTATCTGGTGCGCCGCCTGCTGGAAAACGGGGCCAACTCGTCCTTTGTGCACCGCATTGCAGACCCGAACTGGCCTATATCAGATTTGATAGCAGCACCCGCAGATCAAACGCTGACTGAGGGCCAGAATGGCTCAAAAATCATCGGCCTGCCCCATCCACGCATCGCTCTGCCCGGTGATCTGCTGGGCGAGCAGCGCAAAAATTCCGATGGCCTTGATCTGAGTGACGAACATGTGCTTAACGGACTTGCGCAATCGTTGAATGCCACGCAGCCTGCAGCATCAACCAGCACCACTAACGCCATCACCAACCCCGCTGACCATCAGCAGATACTGGGCCATGTGCCGGATGCCAGCGCCGCACAAATTGCACAGGCCCTCGACGCCGCAGCACAGGCCCAGAGCGGTTGGAACGCCACGCCTGTGGCCCAGCGCGCTGCAGCGCTCGATGCCGCTGCCGATGCCTATCAGGCCCGGATGCAGCCGCTGATGAGCCTGCTGATGCGCGAGGCCGGCAAGACTGCGGCCAACGCCGTCTCAGAAGTGCGCGAAGCCATAGACTTTCTGCGCTACTACGCCGCGCAAATGCGCAGGCAAGATGCAGCGGGCCTGCTGGCCGCAGGCGTGGGCCCCGTGGTCTGCATCAGCCCCTGGAACTTTCCGCTGGCCATCTTTACCGGCCAGGTCGCTGCAGCGCTGGCCGCAGGCAATGTGGTGCTGGCCAAGCCTGCCGAGCAAACCCCGCTGATCGCCATCGAAGCCGTGCGCCTGCTGCATGCGGCGGGCATTCCCGCCGCCGTGCTGCAACTGCTGCCCGGCCAGGGCGAAACCGTGGGTACGCCGCTGGTGGCTGATGCACGCGTGGCCGGTGTGCTGTTTACAGGCTCCACCGAAGTGGCGCGCATTCTGAACCGCCAGACCGCCCAGCGCCTGCGCCCTGATGGCGAACCTGTGGCACTGGTGGCCGAAACCGGTGGGCAAAACGCCATGATTGTGGATTCGTCTGCGCTGGTAGAGCAGGCCGTTCTGGACATTGTCTCGTCCGCTTTTGACAGCGCGGGCCAGCGCTGCTCGGCCCTGCGCCTGCTGTGTGTGCAAGGCGACTGCGCCGAGCGCGTCATCACCATGCTGCGCGGCGCCATGCAGGAGCTGCGCTGCGGCAACCCGGCCGAGCTGGCCACCGATGTCGGCCCCGTGATCGACGCCGAAGCCAAGGCCGGAATTGAAAACCATATTGCCAAGCTCAAGGCCCAAGGCCTGCGCGTGCACCAGTCGCCCATCTCCGCCGAACTGGCAGCGCAAGGCCACTTTGTGCCACCCACGCTGATTGAGCTGAACAACCTGCAAAGCCTGCAGCGCGAAGTGTTTGGCCCCGTGCTGCACGTGCTGCGCTACCAGCGCCGCGCGCTGCCGCAGTTGCTGGACGGCATCAACGCGCTGGGCTACGGCCTGACCATGGGCTTGCACACCCGCATCGATGAAACGCTGGAGCAGGTAAGCCAGGCCGCGCATGTGGGAAACCTCTACGTCAACCGCAATATGGTGGGCGCGGTGGTGGGCGTGCAGCCTTTTGGCGGTGAGGGGCTGTCCGGCACCGGCCCCAAGGCTGGAGGGCCGCTGTATCTGCCACGCCTGCAGCAAGCGGCTGCATCGCCACAGCAATTGCTAGCCAGCGTGCTGGAGCAATCGGGCAGCGCACAGGCATCAGATCTGCCCTCTTCTGCCGAACAATCTCTGCAGCAACTGGCGGACTGGGCAACCGCTCAGGACGACACCGCTTTGCTCAACATCTGCCGCAGCCTGCTGGCTCAACTGCCCGAGCTGCAAGCCGCGCGCCTGCTGCCCGGTCCCACGGGTGAGCGCAATCTCTACACACTGGCGGGCAAGCCCGGCGCGCTGTGTCTGAGTCAAAGCAAAGCCATGCTGCTGCAGCAACTGGCGGCGCTGCTGGCCAGTGGCTCCAAGGCCTTCTGGGTCAATACGCCCGTCAGCACCCATCTGTTTGCCAGCCTGAGCGCCGAGCTGCGCGGTCATGTCACGCTGCTGCCCGCCGAGCAGACACTGGCCGATATGGCGCAGCACACTGCGATCGACACCGCCTTGCTCGAATGCGATGACGCCCAATTTCTGCAATGGGCGCAGGCCCTGGCGCAGCGCCCCGGCACCATCGTGCTGCCCGTGCGCTGCCATGCGGATCAGCCTGTGCGCATTGAGCGGCTATGGCATGAGCGGGCGCTGTCGCATAACACGGCGGCAGCTGGCGGCAACGCAGCGCTTATGACTCTCACCCCCTGAGGCGCTGCGCGCCTTCCCCCTCTCTCGCTTTGCTTCGCAATGCGGGAGGGGGACGACAGCCTCGGTGCGGGGCGGCGGGGGCCGCCTAGGCCCTTCCTCGCTGTCCCTTCTTCTTGGGGTGCGCCAGTTTTTTGGGTTTGCTACGTAAAAAAGAGCACCCAGTCCAAGTAATACCTGGACTGGGTGCTTGATTGGTTTGAAACTGCGATTAAAGCTTGGCGATGGAGACTTCTGTGGACTTGACCAGCGCCACTACTTCCGAGCCCACCACCAAGCCCAGATCATTGACCGAGCGCGTGGTGATGACCGAGGTCACGATGCCCCAGGGCGTTTCCACATCCACTTCCGAGACCACATCGCCACGGATGATTTCCTTGACCTTGCCCTTGAATTGGTTGCGCACGTTGATGGCTTGAATCGACATAAAAGTTCTCCTGAAAAGTCTGGTTCATGATTCGCGCTGCGGGCTGCAGCGCTATGAAATCCATTCTCAAACTTCAGCGTCAAAACTCAAACCAATAAGAAATTAAATTTTTATACCCAAAACATCTTTAGAGGAAGGCGTAGTTTGACAGGCCAGCTTTGCGCCTGCCTTGCTGCACCAAGGTCGCTGCGAGTCGAGCCACGTTATTCGCTGATCGCCCCAAAGCAGCCGTTCATTGGGTCTGCTGGTTGAGGATGGTCAGCATCGGCCACCTTTCAGCAAAACGCTTGTGTTTGACGCGCTGCATAAAGGCCTCTACAGGGACTCTTGCAGGGTTGTGGCGCACACGCAATTCAAAGAGGTCCTCCAGACCATGTGGCGCAATCACGTGTATTTCGTCGTCTGCATCTAAGTACACTCCTACGCAGGTTGCGTACTCTGGCCACGTAGCTAGGCCCGATTCCAAAGAGTCCAAAGCATGAACCTCTAGCCCAAAGGCAGACGCATACCACTCGTGCACTCTTGCTTGATTGACAACCTCCCAATTAATGCCTGGCATCAAGAATTGGAGCAACTGCTCAAGTTGGGCATCTTTGGCCAACGGCTCATGGACGTCGAAGTAAGCAACATCCATGTCATCAACCACCGACAGACGTTCAAATTGATGTAGTTCGTCCCAAATAAGTGACCTGATGACTCCAGCTCCAATGCACCATGAATTAAGCCCAAGGGAGCGAACGGTCCTGAGCGCCTTCATTAAAGGCGCGGAGTTTCGAACTGAGTTGCACAGTTGAAGTTGATACTGTGCCTGTTCTGCAGAAACCATGGTGTTTGCTTCGGTGGCCTTAGATGACGGCATTAAATTTAAACCATAGGCGGCTGTCCGTTTCTGGTCGATCAGAGCCATTCCACAAATAGCAAAAGCCCACAAGCCATTTGACAAAGCAGCTTAATTCTCCATAACAAAAAAGCGTCCAGCCTAGAAATTATCTAGGCTGGACGCTATCCTTTTTGAAAATCACTTCAGTGCACTGCTCTGCGCTGCGATGCCAGTTTGCGCACTTCGCTGACCAGCAAATCAACCTCATCAAAGGTGTTGTAGAAAGCCAGCGACGGACGCACGGCGGTCTCCACACCAAAGCGGCGCAAGATGGGTTGTGCGCAGTGGTGGCCGGTGCGCACGGCGATGCCTTCGGCGTTCAGTGCCTTGCCCACTTCGTCCGTCGTATAGCCTTCCAGGGTGAAAGACAGCACGCTCGCCTTGCCCGGCACGGTGCCAATCAGGCGCAGGCCGGGAATGGTAGCCAGTTGCTGCATGCCGTAGTCGACCAGCGCGTGCTCGTAGCGGCTGATATTTTCGATGCCGATGCGCTCCACATATTCCAGCGCAGCGCCCAGGCCCACAGCGTCGGCGATATTGCCGGTGCCCGCTTCAAAGGTGTTGGGCAGGGGCTGGAAGACGGTCTTTTCAAACGTCACATCCGCGATCATATTGCCGCCGCCTTGCCAGGGCGGCATGGCTTCCAGCACCTCGCGGCGGCCCCAGAGCGCGCCGATGCCGGTGGGGGCAAAGATCTTGTGGCCCGAGAAGACAAAAAAGTCCGCGCCCAAGTCCTGCACATTGACCGGTGTATGCGCAATCGACTGCGCGCCGTCGATCAGCGTGGTGATGCCGCGCGCCTTGGCACGCGCCACCACTTCCTTGACCGGCACCACCGTGCCCAGCACGTTCGAGACATGACCGATGGCGACGATTTTTGTGCGGTCGTTGAGCAGTTTTTCGTATTCGTCGAGGCGAATCTGGCCTGCGTCATCGACCGGAATCACACGAAGCCTGGCGCCCTTGGCCTGCGCCAGTTGCTGCCAGGGCACGATGTTGGCATGGTGCTCCAGATGGCTGACGATGATTTCATCACCCTCGCCCACGTTCTGGCCGCCCCAGCTTTTGGCCACCAGATTGATGGCTTCGGTGGTGCCGCGCACAAAAATGACTTCGTTCACATCGGGCGCATTGATAAAGCGACGCACCACTTCACGCGCATGCTCGTAGGCATCCGTGGCGCGGGCGGCCAGCGTGTGGGCCGCGCGGTGGATGTTCGAGTTTTCATGCTCGTAGAAATGCGCGATGCGCTCAATCACCTGGCGCGGCTTGTGCGTGGTAGCGGCGTTGTCCAGCCAGACCAGTTGCTTGCCGTTGATGCGCTCTTGCAGGATGGGGAAGTCGCGGCGCACGGCGTTGACATCAAAGCCGGGGTGACGATCCGCCTGGGCCTGCAACGGTTGCTGGCTTTTTGCGACGCTCTCGCCCTGCACTGCATGCGGATCAGGCTTGGCAGGCGTGACAAAGCCGCTGGGCAGGCGCACCGCATCCACAAAGTAGAACTGCGGCGCGCTGCTGGCACCCGTCGCAGAAGTGGGTACAGCGGGCGTTGCTGGCTGGCCCAGGCTGGGCACATCCAGAAAGCTGGGGCGAGCAGCGCCAGCGGACAAAGCCTCCACGACCAGAGCATCCAGACCATCAGGCGCTGCCGATGCAGCGTTGACAGGTGTGGGGGCGGTTGCAGGCACGCCCGGCCCATCGCTCAGCGTAGCAAAGCGTGGCTCATAGCCTGGCAGTGCGGCAAACGCCTTGTCGGGCACGCCATTGCCCGCTTGCGCCTGTGGCAACGATGCGGGGGCACGGTTGATCAGCGACAGCGTGGTGCCGGGGCTGGAAGGCAGCAGATTGCTGCCAGGCACCTGACCCAGCGGCACGGGTGTACCCGGCACATTGGGCGACAGACCCGAAGGCGCGGCCAGCGGCGAGCCGCCCGGTGCCAGATTGGCGGGCGGCTGCGCACCATGCACGGGCTGGGCGGGCACATCGCCGGGCAGGCTGCGAAACAGGCTGTTGGCCAGTTGCGCCAGCGCGGCGGGGTCTATGGGCGCAGCACCGCCGGGGTTTGGGGTGATTGCGGGGGTGGAACTCAAGACATGACCTCCTGAATTTCTTCCTGATCTGGGTTCTGATGAGCTGGCAATCTATGAAATTCATAGCTGCCAGCCTATGTAATATCTGGACTAGAGCCGCTTTTTACTTGTAAGTATCGAGTGCCGAGTAGTCGTGATAGCGGTCAATGCGCACATCGTCGAGCACGGCCAGCGCATCGGGTGTGAGCACGGCCAGCGAGCAGTACAGAGAGATCAGGTAAGAGCTGATGGCCTGGTCGTTGATGCCCATGAAGCGCACGGACAGACCGGGGTTTTGCTCACCTGGCAGACCGGGCTGGAACAGGCCAACCACGCCCTGGCGGCGGTCACCCACGCGCAGCAAGATGATGCTGCTCTTGCCATCGGCCACGGGAATCTTGTCCGAAGGAATCAGCGGCACACCGCGCCAGGTGATGAACTGGCTGCCAAACAGACTCACCGTGGGCGGCGGCGTGCCACGGCGTGTGGCTTCGCGGCCAAAGGCAGCGATGGTCAGCGGGTGGGCCAGGAAGAAAGCAGGCTCCTTCCAGACCTTGGTCAGCAGTTCATCCAGATCGTCGGGCGTGGGCGCGCCGCCGTCGTTCAGCGGGAAGATGCGCTGCTCATCGGTCACCTGGGCCAGCAGGCCGTAGGAGGCGTTGTTGATCAGCTCGCTTTCCTGATTTTCCTTGATGGTCTCAATCGTCAGGCGCAGCTGTTCCTTGATCTGGTCATGCGGGCTGCTGTAGAGATCGGAGATGCGCGTGTGCACATCGAGCACGGTGGAGACCGCGTTCAGAAAGTACTCGCGCGGTGCTTCGTCGTAATCGACAAAAGTGCGGGGCAGCTGGTTGTCGTACTGCTTGGCCGTGCAGGTGACTTTGATGTCCTCGGGGTTCTTGACCTCGTTGACGCGGTAGATGCCCGCCTCCACCGGCACCCATTGCAGCAGATGAGTCAGCCAGCGGGGCGTGATGGTGGACAGCTGAGGCGCGGTCTTGGTTGCGTTGGCTAGTTGGCGGGCGGCGTTGTCGCCCAGAGTGTGCAAGGTAGTCATGAAGCTTGGTTACAGCGGTTGGGAGAACGGGTTGAGAGAACAGGTTGGGAAAGCAGTGAAAACTCAGGCCGCAGCGGGCAGCGAATGGACTTTTTCCACCGGGCTGGACTGGGAGACATGGGTTTGCGGCGGCACATCCTGCGTAAGCCAGACATTGCCGCCGATGACAGCACCGCGGCCAATCGTGATGCGGCCCAAAATGGTGGCGCCCGCGTAGATGACCACGTCGTCCTGCACGACAGGGTGGCGCGGCCAGCCTTTTTGCAGATGGCCTTGGGCATCGCGTGGAAAGCGCTTGGCCCCCAGCGTGACGGCCTGGTAGATGCGCACATTGCGGCCAATCACCGCCGTCTCGCCAATCACCACGCCGGTGCCGTGATCGATGAAAAAGCCCGCGCCAATGCGCGCGCCGGGGTGAATGTCGATGCCCGTCTGGCCATGGGCCAGCTCGGCCACCATGCGCGCCAAAAGCGGCAGCTCCAGCCCGTACAGCACATGGGCAATGCGGTGGTGAATCAGCGCCAGCACGCCGGGGTAGCTGAGCACGACCTCATCCACACTCTGCGCCGCTGGGTCACCGTGAAAGGCGGCCAGCACATCCACGTCCAGCAGCTTGCGCAGGCCAGGCAGTTCCTTGGCAAACTCGCGCACCGCCTTGGCAGCGCGCAGCTCATAGGCGCGTTCATCTTCACGCTCGCCTTCCTGGCGGGCGCGGTAGCGCAGCTCGATGCGGGCCTGGTCCTGCAGCGTCTGCAAGGCGGTATCAAGCGTGTGGCCGATAAAAAAGTCTTCGCTGGACTGGCGCAGCTCGGTGGGCCCGAGGCGCAAGGGGTAGAGCACGCCCTTGAGCAACTCAATGGCCTGCGTCACCGCGTCCCGCGAAGGAAACTCGCGCTGGGCCGTATCGGTGCGGCCCTGCTGCTCACGCCACTGCTCGCGCACCTGGCGCAGCTCGGCAACGATATCGGAGATGGGAAAGTCGCTCATCGTTTACCTCTTTTCAGAGTCAAAGCCGCCCACAACGCTTTCTCTCAAAGCGCTGACAGCTATCAAATTGGGATTAATAAAGGTGCTTAGTCCTGCACCCAGGGCAAGCCATGGAATCGCCAGCCGTCACCATTTCCACGGTGCTGGGCTTCATCCAGTTCGCCTTCAAAACCTTCGCTGATATTGAAGACATGGGCCAGACCAGCCTTGGCCGCCTCTTGCGCAGCCAGCGTGGAGCGCTTGCCGCTGCGACACAGCAGCAGCGCAATCGGCTGGGAACCACCCTGCGGCGCCTGCTTGGCCAGCAGCGCCGTCAGCTCGCGCACAAATCGCGGGTTGCGCGACAGCGCCGTGCCTGTGGCCCAGGGCACATGGGCGCTGCCGGGCACATGGCCGACAAACTTGCGTTCTTCAGCAGTGCGCACATCGACCAGCAGAGCCAGACCCTGCTCCACCAGTTGCCAGGCCTCACGCGGGGGGATGGAACCGGCAAATGACAAGCCTTGCGCCGCGGCCTGGGCGGCGGCTTCTTTCAGGGCGGGAAGGTTGGAGATATCTGTCATAACTGATTCATCTAAAGAATTCAATGAACTCATGTTGCGCCTAATAAGACATTCCAACAACGAACAAAAATCAGATTGCTTATGCGAAAAACGAAGATCAGACAGACTCTGACTGCACGGCCTCTCGCACCACATCAGGCGTCAGCGTGGGCACAAAGCTTTCGATAAACGCATAGGCGTAGCCGCGCAGCCACGCGCCCTTGCGCAGCGCCAGCCGCGTGAGGTTCACCTCGAACAGATGGCGCGCATCAATGGCACGCAGATGGCGGTCGCGCTCGGCGTCAAAGGCGATGGAAGCGATGATGCCCACGCCCATGCCCAGCTCCACATAGGTCTTGACCACATCGGCGTCCATGGCCGTGAGCACCACATTCGGCGCCAGCCCTGCACTCTCGAACGCCCGGTCGATATGCGAGCGACCGGTATAGCCCTGCTCATAAGTGATGATGGGGTGGCGGGCCAGCGCCTGCAGCGTGACCGGGCCTTCTTCATCAAGCAGCGGGTGGCCGGGCGGCACGACGATGCTGTGCGACCAGCGGTAGCAAGGCAGGGTGACCAGGCTGTCATAGCTGCCCAGTGCCTCTGTCGCTACGCCGATATCGGCCTCGCCCGAAAGCAGCATCTCCGCCACCTGCCGGGGCGAGCCCTGGTGCAGATGCAGCGAGACCTGCGGGTACAGCCGCCGAAAGTCGCGCACCACCTGCGGCAGCGCATAGCGGGCCTGCGAGTGGGTGGCGGCAATCGACAGACCGCCCTTTTCGCTGTCGCGAAAATCTTCGCCCGCGCGGCGCAGGTTGTCGGCTTCAAGCAGCATGCGCTCGACAATCGGCAGCAGGCTGTCGCCGGGCGGCGTGAGCCCCGTCAGGCGCTTGCCCGCGCGCACAAAAATGTCGATGCCAAGCTCTTCCTCAAGCTCACGAATCTGACGGCTGACGCCCGGTTGCGAGGTGTGCAGCATGGCGGCCACCTCGGTCAGATTGAAGCCACGTCGCGCTGTCTCGCGTACTGATCTCAGTTGCTGAAAATTCATGGTTTTGATAGCAGCCAGCCTATGTTTTACCTGGACTAGCGGCCTTTTTTGTTCAAATTCAGATCAGATTGCCCAGCGCAGACCCGTGGCGGGCACGCCCAGCCAGCCGTCTTGTCTGGGTTGTTCCGCAAGCTCGGCATCGGGCTTTTGCAGCACGCGGTCGAGAATGCGGGTCTCCAACTGCGCAAAGCCGGGGTCGCCATGCACCCGCGGGCGGCGCAGGCTGATGCGTTCATCGAGCGCAATGCGCCCGTCCTCGATCAGCACCACACGGTCGGCCAGAGCCACCGCTTCCTGCACATCGTGGGTGACCAGCAAGGCTGTGAAGCCATGGTCGCGCCACAGGCCTTCGATCAGGCGGTGCATCTCGATACGGGTCAGCGCATCCAGCGCGCCCAGCGGCTCATCAAGTAGCAGCAGACGCGGCTGATGCACCAGCGCACGTGCCAGTGCCACACGCTGCCGCTGACCGCCCGAGAGCTTGGCCGGCCACTCGTTAGCGCGGTCGGACAGACCCACCTGCGCCAGCACTTCCAGCCCTTTTTTGCGGGCGCTGGCGGGCAGACCCAGAATCACGTTGTCCAGCACACGCAGCCAGGGCAGCAAGCGAGCGTCCTGAAACATGATGCGGGTGTCACGCTTGGCATCCCTGGCTTCTCCCAAGTCCGCACCATCAATCAGCACCTGGCCGCTGCTCGAAGTCTCAAGCCCCGCCACTTGCCGAAGCAACGTGGACTTGCCGCAGCCGCTGCGCCCCACGATGGCGATGAACTCGCCAGGCTGCACATCCAGCTGCACCTGCTTGAGCACTTCCCGATCGCCATAGCGCTTGGTCAGTTGCCGGGTCTGCAAATGCACGCCCGGCGCAGCCTTCTTGCGCTCAGCCCGTTCAGCCATCTCGCGCTGCTGACGGTTCACATCGGCCAGCGCCTGCGCTTCATCCCAGGAAGCCTCCCAGGCCACAAGCGGCTGGGTGGCATTGAGCGCACCAGCGCTCAGCAAACCTTGTCCTAAACGGCTTATCAATTTACTCATTGCAAGCTCCTATCGCTATCGCTCAAAAAAGGCACACCCCAACCCAGAGACGCCAAGCAAGAGCCGCCTCGCGGCGATGGCGTCGTCCCCCTCAGGGGGAAGGCGCGCAGCGCCTCAGGGGGTTCCATAGTTCGGATGCCAACGCAACCACCACCGCTCCAAACCTCGCGCAAACAAATCCGCCAGCTTGCCCAAAATCGCATAGAGCAAGATGCCCACCAGCACCACATCGGTCTGCAGAAATTCGCGGGCATTCATGGTCAGATAACCAATGCCGGCCTGCGCCGAAATGGTTTCGGCCACGATCAGAATCACCCACATCAGGCCCAGCGAAAAACGCAGGCCCACGAGGATGGAAGACAGCGCACCGGGCAGCACGATGTCGCGGTACAACTGCCAGCGTGTGAGGCCGTAGCTCTTGCCCATCTCGATCAGGCCCGGGTCCACATTGCGTATGCCGTGGAAGGTGTTGAGGTAGATGGGAAAGAACACCGAGATGCTGATCAGAAACAGCTTGGCCGATTCATCAATGCCAAACCACAGAATGACCAGCGGAATCAGCGCCAGCGCGGGGATGTTGCGCACCATCTGAATCGTGGAGTCCAGCAGCGTCTCGGCCCAGCGCAGCGAGCCGGTCAGCAGCCCCAGCACCAGACCCAGACTGCCGCCAATGGCCAGCCCCGCCAGCGCGCGCCCTGCGCTGACTTTCACATGGGTCCACAGCTCGCCCGACTCGGCCAGCGCCCAGGCGGCGCGCAGCACATCGAGCGGCGCGGGCAGCACCCGCGTGGACAACCAGCCATAGGCCGATGCCGCCTGCCACACGGCAATCAGCGCCACGGGCACCAGCCAGGGCAGCAGACGCGGGCCCAGTTGCTGGCCCAGCTGACGTGCCAGCTGCAGCAGACGCGAGGGCTGAGTCGCTGCGACCGGAGAGCCTGCGATGGCTGGCTTTAGCGCAATATCAGCGGCAATGATCTGGGCTTCGCTCATATGCGCTCATTCAGCTTTGCGACACGCGCACAGGCTCATTCACCGTTTCACGCTTGGGTGAATAGAGGTTGGCCACGGTCTCGCCAAACGGGCCGCCGGGGTTGCCACCCGTCAGCTTTTCCTGCACGTTCACAGGCAGCAGCGGGAAGACCAGTTCGGCAAAGCGATAGGCCTCTTCCAGATGCGGGTAGCCCGAGAGCACAAAGGTATCGATGCCCAGATCGGCATATTCCTGTATGCGGTCTGCCACCGTCTGCGCATCGCCCACCAGCGCCGTACCGGCACCGCCGCGCACCAGACCCACACCGGCCCAGAGGTTGGGGCTGATTTCGAGATCAGCGCGCGAGCGCTTGGCACCACCAGCGTGCAAGGCCGCCATGCGGCGCTGACCTTCCGAGTCCATGCGCGCAAATGCGGCCTGGGCCTGCACCACGGTTTCATCCTTGACGCGGCTGATCAGGCGCTCGGCATCGGCCCAGGCCTCTTCATCGGTCTCACGCACGATCACATGCAAACGAATGCCGAACTTCACTTTGCGGCCATGGCGCTCGGCCTTGGCACGCACATCGGCAATCTTCTTGGCCACTTCGGCGGGTGGCTCGCCCCAGGTCAGATAGGCATCGACCTGCTCGGCCGCCAGTTCATGCGCGGCTGCCGAAGAACCGCCGAAATACACGGGCGGATACGGCTTTTGCAGCGGCGGGAACAGCAGCTTCGCGCCCTTGACTTGCAAGTGCTGGCCATCAAAGTCCAGCGACTCGCCGTCATGGCTGCGCGCCAGAATTTCGCGCCAGATCTTGATGAACTCTGCCGACTGTTCGTAGCGTGTGGCGTGGCCCAAAAACACGCCATCGCCTTCGAGCTCAGCCTGATCGCCGCCGGTGACCAGATTGATCAGCAGACGGCCTCCGGAGAGGCGGTCAAAACTGGCGGCCATGCGCGCTGCCAGGCTGGGCTGGTGCAGGCCGGGGCGCACCGCGACGAGAAACTTCAGGCGTTTGGTTACGGGCAGCAGGCTGGACGCCACGACCCAGGGGTCTTCGCAAGAGCGGCCCGTGGGGATCAGTACCCCTTCGTAGCCCAGGCTGTCTGCGGCAATCGCGACCTGCTTGACATAGTCGTGGCTGAGCTGGCGCGCACCTTCGCTGGTGCCCAGATAGCGCGAATCACCGTGGGTGGGAATGAACCAGAAAATTTGCATGTCTGAAAACTCTTTCAACAATGAATGCGCTGGACTCAGCGGCTGCTGACCAGATCAACAGGCGCTGCATGCAGCAAGTTGAGCTTTTTGGGGATGAGCTTGAGGTCGAAGAAGGTGTCGGCAATCTTTTGCTGCTCGGCCAGAATTTCACCGTTCACGGCCTTGGTGCCGAAGTCGGAGCGGTTCAGGTACAGCTCGGTCACCGAAGCGTCCAGGCCCAGAATCTGGGACAGCTCAGTGGCCGCAGCCGCCTTGTTCTTGGAAGCCCAGGTGTCAATGGCTGCGATCTCTTCAATCGCAATACGCAGCACATCGGCATTGCGCGAAGCAAAGTCACGCGAGGTGAAGTAGTAGGCGCGGTTGTTGACGGTGCCGCGTGCATCGGCCAGCAGGCGGGCGTCCAGCGTCTTCTGGGCCGAGGCCAGGAACGGGTCCCAGATCACCCAGGCATCGACCGAGCCTTTTTCAAACGCGGCACGCGCATCGGGCGGGGCCAGAAAGACGGACTGCACATCACCGTATTTCAGGCCATGCTTTTCCAGCAGCTTGACCAGAAAGTAATGCACGTTGGAGCCTTTGTTGTACGCAATGCGCTTGCCTTTGAGGTCCGCTACGGAGCGAATGGACGAGCCCTTGGGCACGATCACGGCTTCCAGCCCCGGGCGCGGCACGGTGGCTGCGGCATAGACCAGCGGCGCACCTGCAGCCTGCGCAAAGATGGGCGGGGCTTCGCCCACATCACCAAAGTCGATGGAGCCGACATTGAGCGCCTCAAGCTGCACGGGGCCGGCGTTGAATTCCACCCAGCGCACGGACACGCCCAGCGGGCTCAAGCGCTTTTCCAGCGTGCCACGGTTTTTGAGGATGGAGAGCCAGCCTTTTTGATGGCCGACGCGCAGCACGCGCTGGCCTGCGCCCGTTTGCTGTGCCAGCGCGTGGCCGGAAGCCAGCGCCAGTGCAGCCCCGGCGGTATGGGCAAGCCACTGGCGGCGGGTGGTACGCAGAATTTGCGAGGAAGCAGAGTTCAGTGTTGTCATGAGATGCAAGGTCTGGTTTGTTGCCGCAGCTCAGTAGCTCACTGCTGGCAAGTCAATTTGAGAAATTTCGGGCGCAAGTCCACCTTCACAGTGCGCGGACTGCTATCAAAATCAAGAACAGAGAAACCGGGCAATGCAGCAGCCCCTACCCGCTACAAAACAGCGAATAGATCAGAGAGCTACGCAAGGCTGCTGCGCCGGGGTCAGCGCCAGAGGCACTGACCCCGGACGTCAAACGCTACATCGCACGTCGGTAAAAGCGACGTCTTCAAACTCAGTGGCTGCCTGCAAGGACTGCTCAAGTCCAATGCGGCGCAAATCGGTGGCCAGCAATTGAGCAGCGTCTTCCACGCGCTCGGCAATATCGGGGGCAATGCCGTAACCGCCTTCAGGCAGCAGGGGCACGCCCTGGTCCGTGGCATAGATGCCCGGCAGGATATGGCGCGCGCCCAGCGACTGCAGCACGGGGCGCAGCGCATAGTCCAGCGCCAGCATGTGGTGCGGGCTGCCGCCCGTGGCCAGAGGCAATACCAGCTTGCCCTTGAGCGCGGTCTGCGGCAGCACGTCGAGAAATACTTTCAGCAAGCCGCTGTAGGCGGCCTTGTAGACCGGTGTGGCAACCACCACGGCATCGGCACGCGCCACGCGGGCTGTGACTTCACGAATTTCAGCGGCATCAAACTGGGCATGCAGCAATGCTTCGGGGTCGAGCTGGTTGAGTTGCAGCACGGGCTCGGTCGTCTGGCCCAGAGCCTGCAGGCGCGTGGCCACTGCATTGAGCAAGGCACTGGAGCGCGAGGGCTGCGAGGGACTACCGGCAATCAGCAAAATGGACATGGCTTGGATCTTCTCTATCGATTCAAAAAGCGAAAAGTGGCGACCAGGGCCGCCACATCACGCTTACTTCTTGCTGTAGATCTGATCGAAGCTGCCGCCGTCGGCAAAGTGGGCCTTGTCCGCCGCAGCCCAGCCGCCAAAAGCCTGGTCGATGGTGAACAGGTCCAGCTTGGGGAACTGCTTGCTGAACTCGGCGGCCACCTTGGGGTCTGTGGGGCGGTAGAAGTTCTGACCGGCAATGCGCTGGCCTTCTTCGGAGTACAGGTACTGCAGATAGGCCTCGGCCACCTTGCGGGTGCCGCGCTTGTCCACCACCTTGTCGACCACAGCCACCGAAGGCTCGGCCAGGATGGACAGCGAAGGCGCAACGATCTGGAACTTCTCGGGGCCGAATTCCTTCAGCGCCAGATAGGCTTCGTTTTCCCAGGCCAGCAGCACATCGCCCAGACCGCGCTGCACAAAGGTCACGGTGGAGCCGCGCGCGCCGGTGTCCAGCACGGGCACGTTCTTGTAGAGCTTGGTGATGTAGTCCTTGGCCTGTGCATCGCCACCGTACTTGCGCTTGGCAAATTCCCAGGCTGCCAGATAGTTCCAGCGTGCGCCGCCCGAAGTCTTGGGGTTGGGCGTGATCACCTGAATGCCGGGCTTGACCAGATCGTCCCAGTCCTTGATGCCCTTGGGGTTGCCCTTCTTCACCAGAAACACAATGGTGGAGCTGTAAGGCGCGCTGTTGTGCGGCAGGCGCTTGATCCAGTCAGGCTTGACGTTACCGTTCTTGACCAACGCGTCGATATCGCCAGCCAGCGCCAGCGTGGCCACATCGGCCTCGATGCCGTCAATGATGGAACGCGCCTGCTTGCCCGAGCCGCCGTGCGACTGCTTGACGGACACGTCCTGACCGGCCGTGGCCTTCCAGTGCTTGGCAAAGGCCTGGTTGTAGTTCACATACAGCTCACGGGTCGGGTCATAGGACACGTTGAGCAGTTGCACAGGCGCCGCACCTTGAGCGTGCGCAGACAATGTTGGCAAAACAGATAGGGACAAGCCTGCAATCAAGCCGGCAGCCAGAGGAAACTTGATAAAGTTGCGACGATTTTTCATAAGACTGTGTTTTTTGATTTCAACGGTTAACGGGCTTCTCCCCGATTGCTGTGTATTCTTCAACCGCAGTTTTAAAACTCAAACTACTAAGATTTCAGTTTGTTATTACCCAAACATCTGAAATCAACAACAAGGACACTTTTCATGGCACGTACTGTTCATTGCATCAAGCTGGGCGCCGACGCTGAAGGCCTGGACTTCCCCCCTGCTCCCGGTGAGCTGGGCAAGCGCATTTATGAGAGCGTGAGCAAGCAGGCCTGGGCCGACTGGCTCAAGCATCAGACGATGCTGATCAATGAAAACCGCCTGAACCTGGCCGACGCCCGCGCCCGCCAGTACCTGGCCCGCCAGATGGAAAACCATTTCTTTGGCAGTGGCGCAGATGCTGCGCAGGGCTACGTGCCTCCCAGCGCTTGATTGCTAGTCAACGTTTGAAATGGAAAGCCCCGGGGTCTTGGCCTTGGGGCTTTTTTGTTTTTCTGTGATTTGTTGAATGACTTACGGAGCTGATGACAGCTTTGTCTTCCATTGCAGAGGCCGGGTTTCGCCCCGGCAGGCGACCTACTTTCTGCTGCCAGAAAGTAGGCAAAGAGCCAGCCCCTACTGCCCACGTCCCTGCGCTGCGCTACGGGCAACCTGCGCCGACAACCTCTTGTGGCTGTACGGCAAAACTCGCTGCGCGCTTGCAGCGCTTCGCTCAAACACGTTGCCGTAAAAATGATGACGATGCAGTTGCACTCTGCGGTGCAACTGCGCGCCACAAGAGGCCGCCGTCGCAGGCGTGGGCACAAGGGGCAATACCGGATACGGGTGCGGGATAGCTTCACTATTCCTTTGATAGCCGTCAGCCTATTTAATCTCTGGACTAGAAGCTCATTTCGTCACAAATCATGCAGGCCGCCCGACCCCGCATCCACCCGTGTGTCTGCGCCTGTGGCACGCAATTCAGGCTGTGGGCAACGCTGCCGCAGGACAGCGTTGCATCGTGCTCTGACTTGCCGCCGTTTGTTTGAGCGGAGCGCTGCAAGCGCGCAGCGAGTTGGGCGGCACCACAGTCTGAATTGCGTGACGCTGGTTTGCCCGTAGCGAAGCGAAGGGACGCAGACTGTCGGGTCGCCTTTTCTTTGGGTACTTATCTTTTGGCGAAGCACCGGATCGCCGGCCGAAAGAAAGTACCTCGGCTGGCGGGCCGAGACCCGCCCTCCACACTCAAACCAGTCCCCTGACACAAAAACCACCTCAGGAACTGACTAAAATCCCGCCCATCCTGCGGGAGAGCGGGACAGCAGCCAAGAGCCGCCTGTCCCCGCCGAAGGCGCAAACTCCCATAATCGCTCAGGCACCAAGTACCGCAGGTGGATCTCGACCGATCCAAATCGCCAACTGGAGAGCAGCCCGCCGCTGAATGCAACCAGCAGCAGGGCTCACCGAAGGGGCAAGCACGCAGACCCAAGCGGGGCGCGTGCGCAACTCTCAGGTAAAAGGACAGCGGGAGAGGCAAGCCAGACACTCCCGCTGATGTGAGTGGCTGGTCTATTTCCCGTGAGCCTCCATGCTTCCCTCCGTATCTCTGCTGGACTCGTTCCAGACCTCCAATTTCACCGTCATGCTGATCATCTATCTGGTGGCCATCACGGCGGAAGCCATGTCCGGCGCGCTGGCTGCCGGGCGACGCAATATGGATATCTTTGGCGTCGTCGTCATTGCCTTTGTCACAGCCCTGGGCGGCGGCACCATTCGCGACATGGTGCTGGGCCACTACCCGATTGGCTGGACGCAGCACCCCGAATATGTCTACCTCGTCATCAGCTTTGGCCTGCTGACCACGGTGATTGCACGCCACATGGTCAAGCTCAAGCAGGTGTTTCTGTTTCTGGACGCCATGGGTTTGATTGCGTTTTCGCTGATCGGCTGCAACACCGCGCTGGAACTGGGCTACCCCATGGTCGTGGTCATCATGGCGGGCATGATTACCGGCATCAGCGGCGGCATCCTGCGCGATGTGCTGTGCAACCAGGTGCCGGTGGTCTTCCGCCGTGAGCTGTACGCCAGCGTGTCTCTGGCCGTGTGCCTGATGTTCCTGGGCCTGCG
Source organism: Comamonas testosteroni (assembly GCF_003569915.1). Taxonomy (GTDB): domain Bacteria; phylum Pseudomonadota; class Gammaproteobacteria; order Burkholderiales; family Burkholderiaceae_C; genus Comamonas; species Comamonas testosteroni_D. The sequence goes on from NZ_KZ984453.1 coordinate 47,248, forward strand.
CTATCTGGATGTCAGCCCCAATATCAGCACGGCTGTGTGCTTTGCGGGCGGGCTGGCGTTTCGCCTGGCAGCAATTCACTTTAAGTGGCGCTTACCAGTCTTCTCGTACCAACAACGCTGGGAGTAATAATGCTCCCCCTGAGCCGCTCTGCGGCTTCCCCCTCTCTCGCTGCGCGGGAGGGGGACGACAGCCTCGCTGCGCGACGGCGCTTGCTCGCTGCCCCTGAGATTACGTCGCGCCAGTTTTAAAGCGTCACGCCATGGTGATGCGCCCTCCACTGCATGTCTGAACCAATCCAATGGATGCCGGATGGCACTCCATACAGTCCACGTTTTGCGGATCGCTATCACAGCGAATTTGGCGGCCTCGACCAGGCCCGTCAGGTTTTTCTCGGTGGCTGCGGCCTGCCTGCGGTCTGGGCGGGGGCGCAGCAGTGGCGGGTGCTTGAAACCGGTTTTGGCTTTGGGCTGAACTTTCTGGTCACCTGGGCCGCGTGGAAGGCCGACCCGCAGCGCCCGCGCATGCTGCATTTTGTTTCGGTAGAGGCTTATCCAGTCTCGCGTGAGGATCTGCTCAAGGCTTTGCCAGCGGATGCGCAACTGCAAGCACTGGGCGAGCAACTGGCCGATCAGTGGTGGGGCTTGCTGCCCGGTGTGCATCGCCTTTCGTTCGAGAACGGGCAAGTGCTGCTGACGCTTTATATCGGCGATGCCCAGACCCTGCTGCGCAAGCAGCAGCTGACGGCGGATAGCGTGTATCTGGACGGTTTTACGCCCCAGCTCAACCCCGAGATGTGGGATGCGGATGCGATGAAAAACATTGCCCGCCATTGCCGCCGGGGCACGCAGCTGTCGACCTGGTGCGCCGCTGGCACGGTGCGTGAAGCCCTCAAGTCGCAGGGCTTTGAGGTGAAAAAAATCGCGGGCGTGCCGCCCAAGCGCCACAACCTGCACGCCCTCTACAACCCGGCGTGGGAGCCGCGCCATCGCAGCGATGGGCTGCCTGCCCCTGTCGATCAGCCCGGCACCTGTCTGGTGCTCGGCGCGGGTCTGGCCGGGGCCGCGGCTGCCGCCAGTCTGGCCCGGCGCGGCTGGCAGGTGGCGGTGCTGGATGCGGGTGATGCCCCCGCTGCCGGAGCATCCGGCCTGCCTGCGGGCCTGTTTTGCCCGCATATTTCGCCCGATGACAGTGTTTTATCGCGCTTGTCTAGAAACGGAGTACGCACCACGCTACAAAATTTGCAGCAGCTGACGGATGCGCAGGCGCTGCGGCTCGAACAGGACTGGGCGCATTGCGGCGTGCTGGAGCATGACCTGAACGAGCCCTCGCATCTGCCGCCGCAGTGGCTCGATAAAGCCAGCGAGCAGTCCCACTGGGGCCTGCAATGGAGCCAGCCTGCCAGCGCCAGCCATCTGCAGGCCGCGCAATTGCCTGCCGACAGCCATGCGCTATGGCATGCGCAAGCGGGCTGGGTGCGGCCCGCGCTACTGGTCAAGGCCTTGTTGAGCCAGCCCGGCATTCGCTGGCAAGGCCAGACAAAGGCAGCGCGGCTTCAGCAAATTGATGGGCAATGGCAGGTGCTCGATGCGCAAGGCACAGTGCTGGCACAGGCCGCCATGCTGGTGCTGGCTCTGGGGCCGGACACCACGGCCCTGCTGGCCGCCAGCGGACTCGACGCTGCACAGTGGGAGCTGCAACCCATACGCGGCCAGGTCAGCGTGGCCAATCACGATGCGCAGTCGCTGGCCGCCATGCCGCCGTTTCCGGTCAATGGTCACGGCAATCTGGTGCCCGACTTTCCCTCGGCCAGCGGAGCACGGCAATGGGTCATGGGCTCGACCTTTGAGCGCGATGTGACCGAGCTGCCGCCCTCTGCTGCCGACCAGCAGGCCGCCCATGCCAGCAATGGCGAAAAACTGGCCGCCCTGCTGCCCGAAGGCCGCAAGGCGCTGGATGGGTTTTTCAACGCCGCCAGCCAGCCCGCAACCTGGTCACGCCTGCGCTGCGCGGCCTATGACCGTATTCCCGTGGCAGGGCCGGTGGATGCCGCCGTGCCCGGGCTGTGGTTGCTGACGGGCCTGGGCTCGCGCGGACTGACGCTGTCCATGCTCTGCGCCGAGCTGCTGGCCGCGCAATTGCATGGCGAGCCGCTGCCGCTGGATGCCAAGCTGGCCCAGTCACTGGGCTCGCGCCGTCTGCAGGCCAGGGCCAGCAAACAGAAATCTTCAAAATAGATAGCAGCTAGCCCAAAAGTAAAAAGGACTTGCAGCCTGTTTGACTGCAAGTCCTTTGTTTTTTACGCTCAAACAGCCTTAGCTGCTCGCGCCCTCAGCGCCGCGCACAGCCACATCCAGCAAGCTCTCATCGGGCAGGCGCGTGGCCAGCACCTTGTCCAGCGTCTTGCCGTCCATGTCCACGACCTCGAAGCGCCAGTTTTCCCACTCCACGCTATCGGCCTCGCTGGGCACGCGGCCCAGCAGCAGCATGATCAGGCCGCTCAGGGTGTGATAGCGGCCACGCTCTTCCTCGGGCACGGTCTGCAGGCCCAGATGGTCCTTGAGCTCGGGCACGGGAATATGGCCGTCCAGCAGCCAGCTGCCGTCCTCGCGCTGCACGGCCCAGCTCGATGCGGGGTCGCGCGGCTGGAATTCGCCGGTAATCGCTTCGATCAGGTCCTGCAGCGTGACAATGCCCTGCACTTCGCCGTATTCGTCGATGACAAACGCCATGTGCACGTCCGAGGTGCGGAAGTTGTCCAGCAGCTCCATGCCGGTAATCGTCTCGGGCACATAGAGCGCGGCCTGCAGCGGTTGCTCGCTGAGCTTTTTCTCGCTCTTGCTGCGCACGGTCTGCGTCAGCCACTGGCGCGCATTGAGCACGCCAACAATGTTGTTCATATCGCCGCGAATGACGGGAAAGCGTGCGTGATCGGCCTGCTCCACGCGCTCCAGATTCACTTCCAGGCTGTCGTCGATATCGAGGCAGATCACATCGCTGCGCGGCACCATCAGCGAGCCGATCTGGCGGTCATCCAGGCGGAACACATTGCGCACCATGGTGTGCTCCTGCGACTCGATCACGCCCGCAGTACGGCCTTCCACCAAAATGGCCTGAATTTCCTCTTCGGTCACCACGGCGTTGTTGTTTTCCTTCACCCCCAGCAGCTTGAGCAGGCCGCGCGTGGAAGCCGACAGCAACCAGACAAAGGGCTTGGTGGCCAGCGCCAGAAAGTTGATGGGGCGCGAGATCAGGCGCGCCAGCGCCTCGGGGTTGGTCTGACCCATGCGCTTGGGCACCAACTCGCCCACCACGATGGAGAAGTAGGTGATCAGCACCACGACCAGGCCGGTGGACAGATAGTCTGCGTACTTCTGGGTCATGCCCAGCGCCACCAGCCAATTCTCCAGCGGCCCGGCCAGAGCCGCCTCGCCCACGATACCGTTGAGCACGCCGATCGAGGTGATACCGATCTGGATAGTGGAGAGAAAACGGGTTGGGTCTTCTCCCAGTTTGATAGCAGCCGCCGCGCCGCTGTCGCCCTCATCCACGAGTTTTTGCATGCGGCTCTTGCGGGCGGTAACCAGCGCGATTTCCGACATGGCGAACAAACCGTTCAAACAGATGAGCGCGAAAAGTATGGCTATTTCCATAGTCAGGCACCCACTTTTTGCGGGCGCCTCAGTCATTGAACAAGCTGTGATTTTAAGAAATCCCACGCCCGGTCAGGCTTTTGGAAGGCCGCAGTGTTTCTAGGACATCGTGGTTTGCCCGCATTACATATTCATCCAGATATATATGCAACACAAAATAATCGTTTGTTTTTATATAAGAGGCCCCTACAGTTCGCTCCAACGATCACAGTGCAATGCCATTGGAGGCATGGCACCGGCTCCACGGAAGAACTGCAGACATGTATCAATACACCGACTTCGACAAAGCGTTCGTCAAGCAACGCGCCGACCAGTTCCGTGACCAGCTCAACCGCTGGCAGGCAGGCAAGCTCTCGGAGGACGATTTCCGTCCCCTGCGACTGCAAAACGGCTGGTATGTCCAGCGCTACGCACCCATGCTGCGCGTGGCCGTGCCTTACGGCGAAATCAATTCCGCCCAGATCCGCGTGCTGGCGCAGATCGCCCGCGAATACGACGAGCCCGAGGCCGAAGTCTTCAAGCAGGCTCTGGAAGGCCAGGGCAAGCTGGGCACCACCTATCTGCCCAAGAACTGCGCCCACTTCACCACCCGCACCAATGTGCAGTTCAACTGGATTCCGCTGTCCAAGTCTGCCGATGTGATGGATTTGCTGGCCAGCGTCAACCTGCACGGCATTCAGACCAGCGGCAACTGCATTCGCAACACCACCACCGATGCGCTGGCCGGTATTGCACCTGACGAAATCGTCGACCCACGCCCCTACGCAGAAATCCTGCGCCAGTGGACCACGCTGCACCCCGAGTTCGCCTTTCTGCCACGCAAGTTCAAGATCGCCATTACCGGTGCGACCGAAGACCGCGCCGCCACCGGCTGGCACGATGTGGGCCTGCATGTGCTCAAAAACGAAGCGGGCGAAGTCGGCTTCAAGGTCTTTGTGGGTGGCGGCATGGGCCGCACGCCCGTGATCGGCACCGTGATTCGTGAGTTCCTGCCCTGGAACCAGATCATGAATTACATCGAAGCCATTGTTCGCGTCTACAACGAACTGGGCCGCCGCGACAACAAGTACAAGGCACGTATCAAGATCTTGGTCAAGGCCGAAGGCCAGGCCTATATCGACGCCGTGGAAGAGGAATACCGCCAGATCGTTGAAGTGGATGGCGGCCCCCACACCGTGCCCCAGGCCGAGTTTGACCGCGTGGCCGCCATGTTCACCACGCCCGATCTGCCTGCCGTGGCCGAAGCCGCTGTTGACGAGCTGCAACTGGTCGAACAAGCCGCCAAGGAACCTGCATTTGCACGCTGGATTGCCCGCAACGTCCACGCCCACAAGCTGGCCGGTCTGCGCGCCGTGACCCTGTCCTTCAAGCGCGTGGGTCAAGCCCCCGGCGATGCACAGAGCGAGCAGCTCGACGCGCTGGCTCAGCTGGTGGATGAATTCTCTGCTGGCGAAGCCCGCGTGACGCACGACCAGAACGTGATGCTGCCCTGGGTTCAGGTCGGCCAGTTGCATGCGCTGTGGGAAAAGGCCAAGGCTCTGGGCCTGGCCAGCACCAATGTGGCGCTGCTGACCGACATGATTGCCTGCCCCGGCGGCGATTTCTGCGCGCTGGCCAACGCCCGCAGCCTGCCGATTGCCGATGCCATCACCGCCCGCTATCAGGATCTGGACGAGCTGGACGATATCGGCGAGATCGACCTGCACATCAGCGGCTGCATCAACAGCTGCGGCCACCACCACAGCGGCCATATCGGCATTCTGGGCGTGGATAAGGACGGCAAGGAGTGGTACCAGGTCACGCTGGGCGGCTCGGACGGCGCCAAGCTATCGGGCGACGCTATTGCCGGCAAGGTGATCGGCCCCTCGTTCAGTGCTGCGGAAGTGCCCGACGTGATCGAAGCCGTGCTGACCACCTACCGCGACCTGCGCCAGCCCGGCGAGCACTTCATCGACGCCGTGCGCCGCATTGGCCTCGATCCCTTCAAGGAAGCGGGCAAGGCTGCGCGCCACCCCGCGCCTGAAGTGGAAGAAGCCGCCGCCTGATTGCGCCATAAAAAGAACAAGGAAATCACCATGCAAATCCTGACCCACTCCGCCTACACCGGCCCTGCCGAAGGCGACAGCAGCATTCTGGTGCTGCCCAACGATGTGAACGCACTCGAAGCCAATCTGGACGGCGTCAAGCAAGTCGATCTGTTCTTCCCCGCCTTCACCGATGGCCGCGCTTTCAGCCAGGCTTATCTGCTGCGCCGCCGCCTGAAGTTCACCGGCGATATCCGCGCCACAGGCGATGTGCTGATCGACCAACTGGTGCAGATGCAGCGCACCGGCTTTAGCTCTGCCGTGCTGCGCGAAGGCGTGGACGCAGCCGATGCACAGCGCCAGTTTGAGCGCTTTGGCGGCTACTACCAGGCCGACGCGGTGGAACACCAGCCTCACTTTGCGCAGGAGGCGGCATGAGCGCGCTGAACCTGTCCGCCGTCAACGCCGAACTGGGCCATGACGCTGAGGGTCTGGTGCGCTGGGCCGTGGGCCTGGGCCAGCCCACCATCGTCACCACGAACTTTCGCCCGTTTGAGGCTGTGATCCTGCACATGGTCAGCCAGGCGCTGCCCAATGTGCCCGTGGTGTGGATGGACAACGGCTACAACACCGAAGCGACTTACCAGTTTGCCGATGCAGTGACCAAGCAACTGGGTTTGAATCTGAAGATTTACCTGCCGCTGCGCTCTCGTGCTCACCGAGAAGCCGTGGAAGGTGCAACGCCTGCTCTGGATGATCCGCGCCACGCCGCTTTCACCGAAGAAGTCAAGCTCGAACCCTTTGCCCGCGCCCTGCGCGAGACAGCGCCCAAGGTCTGGTTCACGGCCCTGCGCGCCACCGACACCGCCGTGCGCGCTGCCATGGACCCCGTGAGCATCAACCCCGACGGTCTGATCAAGGTCGCACCGCTGCTGCACTGGTCGTCCAAGGATTTGTACGAGTACTGCCAAAAGCACGGTCTTCCGAACAACTTTGACTATGTGGACCCCACTAAAGGCGAAGACAACCGCGAGTGCGGCTTACATCTTTCCCACTGAAGTGGAACACCCCCTGAGTCGCCTGCGGCGCCTTCCCCCTCAAGGGGGACGACAGCCTCGCGGCGGGGCGGCCCTAGCTCGCTGTCTCTGACTTTGGATTGCGCCAGTTTTGTACGGTTTGCTTTAGAAAAGATAGCTGTCTGCCTAGTTCTTATAAGCACTACAGCATGATTTGATTGGATAAACAATGAACGCCCGTGTGGATACCCAAGTACTGAGCCAGCTCAGCAATCGCCACCTTGACGCTCTGGAAGAAGAAACCATCTTCATCCTGCGCGAAGTTGCGGCTACGTTTGAGCGCCCTGCGCTGCTGTTTTCGGGTGGCAAGGATTCGCTGGTCATGCTGCGCTGTGCCGAGAAGGCTTTTGGTGCGGGCCGCATTCCCTACCCTTTGCTGATGATCGATACCGGTCACAACTTCCCTGAAGTGACCGACTTCCGTGACCAGCGTGCCAAGGAGCTCGGTGCCGAGCTGATCGTGCGCAGCGTGGAAGATTCGATGGCGCGCGGAACGGTGCGTCTGGCCCACCCCGGCGAATCGCGCAATGTGCACCAGTCGGTGACGCTGCTCGAAGCGATTGAAGAATTCCGCTTTGACGCGCTGATCGGCGGTGCCCGCCGCGACGAAGAAAAAGCCCGCGCCAAGGAACGCGTCTTCAGCCACCGCGACAGCTTTGGCCAATGGCAGCCCAAGGCCCAGCGCCCCGAGCTGTGGACGCTGTTCAACACCCGTATTGCACAGGGCGAGCATTTCCGCGTCTTCCCCATCAGCAACTGGACCGAGCTGGACGTGTGGCAGTACATCGCCCGCGAAAACATTGCCCTGCCTTCGATCTACTACACCCACAAGCGTGATGTGGTGGAACGCAAAGGCCTGCTGGTGCCTGTGACCGAGCTGACACCGCCCAAGGACGGCGAAGAAGTCGTGCAGCGCGATGTGCGCTTCCGTACCGTGGGCGATATCACCTGCACCTGCCCCGTGGAAAGCACGGCCGCCACAGCGGAAGACATTGTGGTCGAGACCCTGGCCGCCGATGTGAGCGAGCGCGGCGCGACCCGCATGGACGACAAGACCAGCGAGGCGTCTATGGAGAAGCGCAAAAAAGACGGTTACTTCTAAGGCACCCCCTGAGCGGCTTTGCCGCTTCCCCCTCTCTCGCTTCGCTGCGCTTGCGGGAGGGGGACGACGCCATCGCCGCGAGGCGGCTCTTGCTCGGCGTCCCTGGGTTGGGTTGTGCTTGCTTTTCGCGCGGTGCGCGTGGCTGAATCACTGAGATAAATGCGATGACTGAAACTATTAATTCCGTAGCTGCCAGCCTAGATACATCCAAGGCTACAGGCCAATTTGATACAGATAACGGCAGCGCGCTGCGCTTTATTACCTGCGGCTCGGTGGACGATGGCAAGAGCACTCTGATTGGCCGTTTGCTGGTCGATACACGTGCCGTGCTGCAAGACCAGCTGGCGGGCGTGACCAAGTCGGGCGAGACCGATCTGGCTTTACTGACCGATGGCCTGGCCGCCGAGCGCGAGCAAGGCATCACGATTGATGTGGCCTACCGCTACTTCAACACCGAAGCGCGCAAGTTCATCATTGGCGATGCGCCCGGCCATGAGCAGTACACCCGCAATATGGTCACCGCTGCGTCCAGCGCCGATGCCGCCGTGGTGCTGGTTGATGCCACCAAGCTGGACTGGAAAAACGCCGACTTGGAGTTGCTGCCCCAGACGCGCCGCCACAGCCTGCTGGCCCACCTGCTGCGTGTGAACTCACTGGTGTTTGCCATCAACAAGCTCGACGCCGTGGCTGACCCGGCCCTGGCCTTTGCCCATATCAGCGCCGCGCTGCAAAAGTTTGCGGCTTCTGCAGGCATCAAGGCCACGGCCACCGTGCCCGTGTCTGCGCTCAAGGGCTATAACGTGGTCAACACCGAAGCGGGCTGGGCTGGCTACAACGGCCCCAGCTTGCTCAAGCTGCTGGAAAAGCTGCCCAATACCCCTACCGACACGGACTTGCCTTTGGCCTTCCCCGTGCAGTGGGTGGAAAAATTTCACGACAGCGCTGTGACCACACAAGGCCGCCGCGTGTTCTGGGGCCGTGTGGCCGCAGGTGTGGCCGAGGTGGGTGCCAAGGTTCAGATCCTGCCCAGCGGCCAGCTCGCTACCGTTGCGCAAGTGATTGACCATGCCCGCGTGCCCAAGAGCGTCAACGCAGGTCTGTCCGCTGGCATCACCCTCGACCATGAAGTCGATGTCTCGCGTGGCGACTGGATTGTGGCCGCCCCCGTGGCCACTGAAGCCGCTGAAGACGACTTTGATGCCCCCGCTGCTGTGAGCCCCTGGCCCGCCAGCCGCGAAATCACCGCTACCGTGGCCTGGATGGACAACGAGCCCCTGGTGCCCGGCCGCGTGTACTGGGCGCTGCACGGCCACCGCTGGGTCAAGGCCAAGGCTCGCAGCGTGACCCATCGCCTGAACATCAACACGCTGGAGAAGGAAGAAGCCCAGCAGCTCGAAACCAATGCCATCGGTCAGGTGGAGCTGGTGCTGCAGGAAGCCATTCCCGCCGCGCCCTTTACCCAGGCGCGCCAGCTGGGCTCGCTGATTCTGGTAGACACTGCCAGCAACGCCACTGCCGGTGCGGCACTGGTGAATTAAAGCGAGGCTGCATGCGGCTTCTGGGCCCAAACCAGATCGCCGCGCAGCCTTATCCGGCCAGGCACTGGCGCTGCGCGGGAAAAAACCTAAAATCACGGGGTTTTACCAATCCCCACCCAACAAGAAGATTTCAATGACTCACGTCGTTACCGAAAACTGCATCAAGTGCAAATACACCGATTGCGTGGATGTCTGCCCCGTGGACTGCTTCCGTGAAGGCCCCAACTTCCTGGTGATCGATCCTGATGAGTGCATTGACTGCGCCGTCTGCATCCCCGAGTGCCCTGCCAACGCCATCTTTGCCGAAGAAGATGTGCCTGCCGACCAGCTCGCCTTCATCAAGCTCAACGTCGATCTGTCCCAGCTCAAGAGCTGGAAGAGCATCACCAAGCGCAAGGCCTCGCTGCCCGACGCTGACGAGTGGAATGGCAAGCCGAACAAAGTGGATTTGCTCGAGCGCTAAGCCGCCTGGGGCGCGGACTGCGCTACGCTTGACTGCATGAGCCTGTCCAACGCAACGCCCAATACATCCCTCTCCCAACAACCCGCCGTGGAAACCGACGCCCTCGTCATTGGCGCCGGTCCGGCGGGTTTGTTTCAGGCCTTCCAGCTGGGCCTGCAGGGCATTCAAGCCCATCTGATCGACGCCCTGCCCCATATTGGCGGCCAGTGCAGCCAGCTCTACGGCCACAAGCCCATCTACGACATCCCCGGCATTCCCGTCTGCACAGGGCTGGAGCTGGTGCAGTTGCTGGACAAGCAGATTGCACCCATGAAGGTGCCGCGCCATCTGGGTCAGCAGGTGCAAAGCCTTGAAGCCATGGCCGATGGCCGCTGGCAGGTGGGCACCACGGCAGGCCAGACCTTCCACACCCGCACTGTTTTTATCGCCGCTGGCGTGGGCGCTTTTGTGCCCAAGGCGCTCAAAGTGCCCAGTGTGGAGGCTCTGGCCGCAGATCAACTGCTCTACCACCCTCAGCAGTTGGAGATGGCTGCGGGCCGTCAGGTTCTGGTCTATGGCGGCGATGAAGAAGCGGTGAGCGCCGCCATTGTCTGCGCTTCCACGGCAGGCAAAACCGTCCTCATGCACCGCCGCGACAGCTTCAATGCCGAGCCTGCGCAACTGGACAAGCTCCAGCAACTGCGTGACAGCGGTGCGATTGAAGTGCTGATCGGCCAGATCACCGAAGTGCAGCAAGAGAATGGCCAGCTCAAGACCGTGCGGTGGATGGACGGCGAAGGCAACGAGCACCCGCTGCCCGTTGAGCTGCTGCTGGTCTATCTGGGCATCTCGCCCAAGCTGGGGTCACTGACGGACTGGGGCCTGGCGCTGGAACGCAAGCAACTGCTTGTGGACCCCGCCACGCTGGCCACCAGCGCGCAAGGTATCTATGCGATTGGCGACATCATCCACTACCCGGGCAAGAAGCGGTTGATTCTCTGCGCCTTCCACGAGGCCACCATGGCCGCCTTTGCCGCTGCCGAATATCTGCAAGGCAGCAAGCCTCTGCTGGAGTACACGACGACCAGCGCCCGCCTGCATGGCATCCTCGGTGTCAGCCACGCATAAACAAAAAAACCGCTACTCCGGTCAGGAGTAGCGGCATCAATCACGACGGGGACGGACCCCACCGCGCGCACTTGGCGAAGATTCTTCAGTGGCCGTGCGCGGGCTTCACGGGAATGATGGGCACTTCCTTGCCATCCTTGTCAAAGACCTTGCCGCCTTCCACGCGGTCACCATCGGCCAGCATCTCCAGCACATGCTGGCTCAGCTGGCGGCCGTAACCGGCTTCAAAGACCGAAGGCTGATCGGAATTGCCTTGTTTGAAGTGGTTGTAGACCAGATTCAGAGTCACCGCGACCAGAGCCGTTGCGCTGATGCCCGAGTGGAAAATCGTGGCAAACCAGGCAGGGAACTGATCGTAGAACTTGGGAGCTACCACCGGCAGCAGACCTGCGCCCACCGACGTGGCCACAATGATCAGGTTCATATTGTTGTTGTACTCGACCTTGGCCAGCGTACGAATGCCGCTGGCTGCCACGGTACCGAACAGCACCAGACCCGCACCACCCAGCACCGAGGGAGGTACGCAGGCCACGATACGGCCCATCACCGGCAGCACGCCAAACACGATCAGGATCACGCCCGAAGCTGCCACCACAAAGCGGCTCTTGATGCCGGTCACCGCGACCAGGCCCACGTTCTGCGCAAATGCGCTCTGCGTGAAGCCACCGAACAGGGGAGCCACGATGCTGGAGAGCATGTCGGCACGCAGGCCGTCACCCAGGCGACGACCATCCACAGGGCTGTCCACGATTTCGCCCACGGCCAGCACGTCTGCCGAGGTCTCCACCAGAATCACCAAGATCACGATAAACATGGAGATGGTGGCCGCCATGTCAAACGTGGGCCAGCCAAAATGCAAGGGGGTGGGAACCGCCAGAATGGGGCCATTGAGCACTTGCGAGAAATCGGCCTTGCCCATGAGCACGGCAGCCACCGTACCCACCAGAATCGCCACCAGAATCGACAAACGCGACAGGGTTGCATTGCCCAGCTTGCTGAACAGCAACACCATGAACAGCGACAGACCCGCCAGGCCCACATTGCCCATGCTGCCATAGTCCGGCGAGGAGGCATTGCCACCCATGGCCCAGTGCGCAGCCACCGGCATCAGCGACATGCCGATCACCGTGATCACGCAGCCATTGACCAGCGGCGGAAAGAACTTGGTGATGCGTGAGAAAACCGGCGCAATGATCAAGCCCAGAATCGAGGCATACATCACCGCACCCAGCACGCCAGCAATGCCGCCACCCGTATGCAGAATGCTGACCATGGTGGCCACGCCGGCAAACGAAACGCCCTGCACCAATGGAAGACGGCAACCAAAGAAGGGAAGGCCCAGGGTCTGCAACAGCGTTGCCACGCCACCCATGAAAAGACAGGCCGTGACCAGCAAACCGGCATCTGCCGCCGACATGCCCGCGGCTTCCGCCACGATCAGGGGCACCGCCACAATGCCACCATACATGGTCAAAACATGCTGCAGGCCATACATTAGATTGGCTGCAACACCAAGGTTTTCATCCTCAGGCCGCACGGGGGCCGAGTTCACAGATGATCCGTATTGATCGTTCATCGTTGTCTCCTGGTTCTTCCTACTCACCAAGGCTCTTGAGGCCTTTTGACTCATTCACTACTTTGCAATACGCAGACCGTAACACCTGCGGCGCGATCACAGCCATGCCCATCGATGCATGACAGGGAGACTGTACGCCTCAAGAATACCGAAATTGTCTACAGTTTTGTATACAAAGTGCTGACAAGAAAAGGCAAAGAGCGAGCACTCTCAGAGTGCGGTGAACAAGAAGCCCCGGGAAACCGATAACTCAATAACTACATCGCGCAACCTTTGGCGCGCAGGCTGACGCAAGGCTCAGCAAAGCATTTCAACCTTCACGCCATCTGCAGCAGGCGTATTCCCAAAAACCCGGGGGCAACGTTGACCTGCTGCGGCAACGCAAGGCAGCTTGCCATCATGGAAGGCTCAAGTCCATGCCGAGCTTCCAGGCAAGACCAAAGGTAAAGAGCAGCACACCCATCAGTCCCAAAAGAAAGACGGCAGCCAGCTTGCCGCCCATGCGCAGCAGCGCGCGCTTGTCCATCCCCTTCTTCCTGCCCTGGTCGTAATGCCACTTGATGGCAAAGAACATGCACGAGCCAAAGATGAGCACTTTGAAGGTGAGAAAGACTACAGGGACCCAATCGAACATTTTGAAAATTCCAGCCAAGACGAAAAGTCAGCGCTTGCCATACAAGCATGGCGGCACCCTTGTTTTTAAGGCATATTAAATAAAAACAATTTCCATACATGCGGACCAAATGTCCTATTGAAAACCATGCAAGACAAGGATCCTCCTCTCTGGCTGCCACACCTGGCCCCACACAGCGGTCCTCGCTTCTTGCAGATTGCAGATGCCTTGCATACCGCGGTTGCAGACGGATTGCTCAAACCCGGTGACCGTCTGCCGCCACAGCGGCTGCTGGCTGCGCGGCTGCGGGTTGATCTCACGACGGTGACACGCGCCTACGACGAAGCCAGGCGCCGCAACCTGCTCGAAGGTCGCGGTGCCCGGGGCACCTATGTGGCAGCGCCCAAAGTCGAACTGAACCCGGTGCTTGACCTGAGCATGAACACCCCGCCTCCAACAGGAGACGTGGACTTCGATGACCTCATGAAACAAGGCTTGTCTCAGGTCTTGATGCGGGCCAACGCCCAATTGCTGATGACTTACCACTTGGGAGGTGGAAGCGATGCAGACCGCACAGCTGGCACCCAATGGCTGGAGCCGATGTTTGGGCCACTGGAAACACAGCAAGTCGTCGTATGCCCGGGCGCGCAAGCGGCGATCGCCGCCGTCATTCTGGCGCTGACAGCACCTGGCGACGTGATCTTGGCAGAGCCCATGAGCTATCCCGGCCTGCGGACTGCTGCGACCCAATTGGGCCGGCGCATTGTGACAGTAGGCACGGACGAGCACGGCATGCGCCCGGAAATACTGGAACAAGCCTGCCACCGGCATCAGCCCAGGCTGCTCTACCTCAACCCAACCCTACAGAACCCGACTGCGGTCACCATGCCCGAGCACCGGCGCAAGGAGCTGGCCAACATCGCCAGGTGCTGCAATCTGCGAATCATCGAAGACGACCCCTACTGGCTTCTGGCCGATGCCCCTCCATCACCCATTGGTACCTGGGCGCCGGAGCAGGTGGTTTACATCTGCACCCTGTCCAAATCCCTGACGCCGGGTTTGCGGGTTGCATTTGTACTGATCCATGATGCCCAGGAGCGCGAACGCTTCCTGGTTGCGCTGCGCTCCTTCGCATTGATGGTTGCTCCGCTGGCCGCCGCATTGGCCACGCAGTGGATTTTCGACGGTTCGGCCAAACGATTGATGGAGGGCATACGCCAGGAGGCACGCCTGCGCCACACAATGGCCCGGGGCATTTTGGCCGGCCGCTATAGCGGTGCTGGAGACGGCCTGCATGTATGGCTGGAGTTGCCGGGGTATTGGACCCCCACGCAACTGGTGCACGCGGCCGAAACTGCGGGCATCGTCGTGACGCCCGCAGAGGCCTTCGCCATGGAGGCTGGGGCGGGTGGTGAATCGCTCAACCCTTCCTTGAGTTCCATTCGCATCTCTTTGGGCAGCATCCCAGATCGCAGCCGCCTGCAGGCCGCTCTGCAGCGCCTGTCCGATCTGCTAGCGCAGCGGCCCGAGCCGTTTGGCAAAGCTGTTGTTTAGCAATCCAATTGGCGCCGCCAAGATTTCCCTGACCCTATCCCTGAATCAAAGCGGCTCCATCCTCAATCACCACTGGCGCCATCAATCATCTTCGGCAGAGGCAATGCCGGGAAACAGCACATCCGTGTACCCGAACTGCGCAAAGTCGCGCATGCGCATGGGGTAGAGCTTGCCCCAGAGGTGATCGCACTCGTGCTGCACCACACGCGCATGAAAGCCCTCCACGGTGCGGTCGATCGGGTCGCCATAAATATCAAAGCCGGTGTAGCGCACCTTGTTCCAGCGCGGCACCATGCCGCGCATGCCGGGCACGGACAGGCAGCCTTCCCAGTCCAGTTGCTCTTCCTCACCTATCGGCGTGATCACAGGATTGATCAGCGTGGTGCGCGGCACGATGGGAGCGTCCGGGTAGCGCGGGTTGGACTGCCCCGAGCCAAATACCACCATTTGCAGATCCACGCCAATTTGCGGAGCGGCCAGGCCCGCCCCATTGGCTGCATGCATGGTGTCGAGCAAATCCACGAGCAGCAGATGCAAGGCATCGGTATCAAACTCGGTCACAGGCTGAGCAACACGCAGCAGGCGCGGGTCACCCATTTTCAAAATGGTTCTAACAGTCATATCTGGCAGCCAAGCCCCCGCCTTTCAGCCGGCACGGGCACAGTGTTGAGAAATCCAGCCGGGTCAGGCGCATCCCGACCTCCATTGCAAAAGCATAGCGCCCGGGCGTTCAGGCGCATGGAGAACACCGCTTTCCGAGAAAATTTCGTGAAATTCTGGTGAACTTCTCTGCGACTACTTTTTACAGCCTATAATTCAAGGCTTGTTCCTCAATAGCTCAGTCGGTAGAGCGCCGGACTGTTAATCCGTAGGTCCCTGGTTCGAGCCCAGGTTGAGGAGCCAAGAATTCAGATGTTCTGCAATCGTTCAGAACGTCAACCAACCGACATATTCCTCAATAGCTCAGTCGGTAGAGCGCCGGACTGTTAATCCGTAGGTCCCTGGTTCGAGCCCAGGTTGAGGAGCCAAAATTTGTCAGCCTTGCAATCGTTCAAGGCATTGTCACACCGACATATTCCTCAATAGCTCAGTCGGTAGAGCGCCGGACTGTTAATCCGTAGGTCCCTGGTTCGAGCCCAGGTTGAGGAGCCACAATTCAAAACGCCTTGCAATCGTTCAAGGCATTGTCAAACCGACATATTCCTCAATAGCTCAGTCGGTAGAGCGCCGGACTGTTAATCCGTAGGTCCCTGGTTCGAGCCCAGGTTGAGGAGCCAAAATAAAAGCCCGTATGCATGCATACGGGCTTTTTCTTTATCTAGGTCATGCTGCTCGCACAACACCGACCACCGGCGACACCTGGGGTGCATCCATGACACCAGGGCTGGATGATGCAATATGGGCTGCAGGGCTGTAATGCGAGGGCGCAGCATGCGAGGACATGACAGGCACCTGGTGCTGCTCACCCAGCTCCCACAGGCGCAACTCTTCTTCGAGTCGCGCAGCTCGCTCGGCATACATCTGCGCAGAAGACTGGTAATGCTCGGCAGCGATCGAGTGCTCGAGCATGGCCATGCGCGCCTCCTGAAGGTAGGCCCGCGTGCGACGGATGTAGCGCGGCTCGGAGAAACCAAAGCTGAAAAATTTGCCAAAAGCCATTTCCGCCTCCTCTAACTGCGGCGCACACATCCATTGCGTGCATCCAGCAACCAATAAACTCAGCGTAACGCAGCCATTTTTTGGGCCCTGTCCCCTGAAAAGAGTTCACCACGTAGGAGTTCAACCCGCCCCCATGGCTGATTGGTGAAACACCTGCCCCACTCTCATTTGCACAGCACCAAAGCTGTGCAAGACTGCAAACTAACTACCAATCCCAAAGGCACATGACGCATTCCTTGCCCTGGTTGCAGCCCGCACAGGACTTCCCTCCCGTCGATTCCACCTGGGGCGACCAGGACCCCATTCCGGGCCTGCTGGCTGCTGGCAGCGCCCTGGACGCCACGCATCTGCGCCAAGCCTACAGTCGCGGCATTTTTCCGTGGTTCAGCGAAGGGCAGCCCGTCCTATGGTGGTCGCCTAACCCGCGCATGGTGCTTCACCCCCAGGAGTTCCGACTGCGCCGTAGCCTGCGCAAGACACTGCATCGATTCAAGGATACACCCGGCTGCGAAATTCGCATCGACAGTGCTTTCACCACTGTCATGCAGCACTGCGCCCAAACTCCGCGCGAAGGACAGAACGGCACCTGGATAGTTCAAAGCATTGTGAATGCCTATACCGAGTTGCACCGGCAGGGCGCAGCACACAGCGTGGAGACCTGGGTGGACGGAGAACTGGTGGGCGGGCTGTATTGCGTGGCGCTGGGCCGCGCCGTGTTTGGCGAGTCCATGTTTTCCCTGAGAAGCGATGCATCCAAGATCGCCCTGGCCGCTTTGACCGCACTGTGCCGGGCTCATCAGGTGCCGCAAATTGACTGCCAGCAGGCCACTGCCCACCTTTCCTTCATGGGCGGGCGCGAAATTCCGCGCGCGGAGTTTGTGAAAGTTGTGGAGCAACAGCGCCATCTGCCGGATTTGCATTGGCAGTTTGCCCCCGTATACTGGGATGAGTTGCTGGACACTCATTCCGACACCTGAGCGACATTCGCACCACCGCCAGCAGCCCGGCCCGAACATGACGCACCCGAACGACCTTCCGCTGCAGGCTCTGCAGTTTTATGCCACGGCAGCCTACCCCTGCAGCTATCTGCCCGGGCGGCTGGCGCGCTCACAGGTCGCCACCCCCAGCCATCTCATTCAAAACCCGGCTTATTCAGAGCTGGTCAATCTGGGTTTCCGGCGCAGCGGCATGTTCACCTATCGTCCCTATTGCGATGGCTGCCAGGCCTGTATTCCGCTGCGCATCCTGACCAGCGAATTCCGCCCCAGCCGCAGCCAGCGCCGTGCAGCGGCCCAGCATGCCGGGCTGATTACCTCCACCCAGCGCCTGCATTATTCGGACGAGCATTACCAGCTCTATCTGCGCTACCAGCAGCATCGCCACAGCGGCGGCGGCATGGACCATGACAGCGTGGACCAGTACACCCAGTTTCTGCTGCAAAGCCGCGTCAATTCCCGACTGGTGGAATTTCGTGAGCCCTCGGTCGACGGCCAGCCCGGCAAGCTCAAGATGCTGTCCATCCTCGACGTGCTGGAAGACGGCCTGTCGGCGGTCTATACCTTCTACGAACCGCAGGACCACGCCAGCTACGGCACGTACAACGTGCTCTGGCAGATCAACCAGGCCCGCGCCATGAACCTGCCCTATGTGTATCTGGGCTACTGGATTGCCGAGAGTCCCAAGATGAACTACAAGGCTGGCTTCCTGCCGCATGAGATTCGCCATGGCGAACGCTGGCAACGCGTGGACCAGCAAAGCGCAAAGCGCTAGCAATATCGCAGCAATCCGCTGCAAAATGCATCGCATGCAGATATGAGCAGATGACATGGCTGTGCACCGATTGCGCCGCTAGAATGCCCTCATCCCGAAACGCATCTCCACCCTATGAAAAAAGACGACCCTTCGGCCTCCGCAAAGCCCAGCGTCCAGGTTCTGGAACGCATGTTCACGTTGATCGACGTGCTGGCATCGCGCGAGGAAGCGGTCTCTTTGAAGGAGATCAGCGAACGCACGGGCCTGCACCCCTCGACCACGCACCGCATTCTCAACGACCTGGCGATTGGCCGTTTTGTCGATCGCCCGGAGTCGGGCAGCTATCGCTTGGGCATGCGGTTTCTGGAGTTGGGCAATCTGGTCAAGGCCCGCCTGAATGTGCGCGAAGTGGCGCTGACGCCCATGCGCCAGCTCTACAAGCTGATCCAGCAGCCCATCAGCCTGTCCGTGCGCCAAGGCGACGAGATCGTCTACGTGGAGCGAGCCTATAGCGAGCGCTCGGGCATGCAGGTGGTGCGCGCCATTGGCGGCCACGCGCCACTGCACCTGACCTCCAACGGCAAGCTGTTTCTGGCTGCCGATGACGCTCAGCAGGTGCGCGCCTATGCCACGCGCACCGGCCTGCCCGGCAAGACGCATTTCAGCCTGACCCAGCTCAGTGACCTGGAGCACGAGCTGGAGAAAGTGCGCCAATACGGCATTGCCCGCGACAACGAAGAGCTGGAACTAGGCGTGCGCTGCATGGCAGCTGGCATTTATGACGATCAAAGCAAGCTGATTGCCGGCCTGTCCATCTCGGCCCCCGCTGATCGCCTGGACGAAAGCTGGGCCCCCAAGCTGCAGGCCACGGTGCAGGAAATCTCCGAAGCGCTGGGCTACAGTGGTCAGCGTGTGGCAGCGCCTGTCACCTCACCTTACAGCCGCAATCACCACCACGGCTAAACTACTGTTTTTATAGCGCTCTGTCTATATGGAATAAGGACTAGAGCCCTATAAAGCACAAAGCCACCCAAGGGTGGCTTTTTTGCGGGCCTGCGTTTCAATCAGCCGCGAATGCGGCTCAGCATGGCATTGCTGGCGGTCGGACCCATGCCTTCCACCCAATGGCGCACGCGCTCGGCGTCGGCGAGACGGCTGAACTTGCCTGCAGAGTCCAGGAACACCATGATCAGCTTGCGACCCGCCACATGGGCCTGCATCACCAGGCAACGTCCTGCTTCAGAGATATAGCCGGTCTTTTGCAGGCCGATATCCCAGTTGTCGCTCTTGACCAGACGGTTGGTATTGTTGAACTGGAACGTACGGCGACCCACAGCTACTTCATAACCGGGCGACGTGGAATATTCACGCATCAGCGGCTCGCCATGCGCCACGGCAACCAGCTGGGCCAGATCACGGGCGCTGGACTGGTTGCTGCTGGACAGCCCCGTAGGCTCCACATAGCGCGTGTCCTTCATACCCAGCTGGCGCGCCTTGGCGTTCATCAGCTGCACAAAGTGAGACAGGCCACCGGGATAGGTACGACCCAATGCATGCGCAGCGCGGTTTTCACTGGACATCAGGGCCAGATGCATCATCTCGGAGCGGCTCAGCGTCGTGCCCACGCGCAGGCGAGAGCTGCTGTGCTTTTCCGTATCCACATCATCCTGGGTGATGGTGATCATCTCGTCCATGGGCAAACGGGCCTGAGCGATCAGCAAACCCGTCATCAGCTTGGTCAGCGAAGCAATGGGCAGCACCGCCTGATCGTTCTTGCTCAGCAGCACCTCATGCGTGTCCTGGTCCACCACATAAGCCACACTGGACTGCAGATCCAGGGGGTCGGCGACCGAATGCAGACCCGCCATCTGACCGAAAGACTGACGGGCAGGCTCCACTGGCGCTGCTATGGCCGCAGCGGCCAGCGCGGCGCCGCCCGCAGCAGCACCAGCCTTGGCCAGGTGCTTTTTGCCACCGCGCTCTGCACGCTCTGCCTTGGCAACAGTTGCCTTGCCACCGTGCTTGCCTGCAGCGGCCACGGTTTCCTTGCCAGCCTTGCCCTTGGCGGTTTTTTCGACCTTTTCAGCCTTGCCAGCTTTAACGCCCTTGGCAAGTTTGGCTTCAGCGACCACCTTACCCTTGCCGGCGACCGCTTTCTTGGCGGGTGCCGCGGCTGCGGCCACCGGTTTTTTGGCGTCTTTTTTGGCTCCCGCTGCATGGGCGGCAGGCACTGCCAGCGCACAGCTGAGCAGGGCCACGGACATCAGTTGAGGGAGTTTGGCGAGACGAAAGGGACTAAGCAGCTGCATGCGATACCCCAGACAACAAGGTGTAAGGACTTAATTCAATCAAAAAAGTTGTGAAGTGACAAGCACTTGCACAACCTTCTCGATAATCTGAGTGAAATTATAAGTCCAGCGCTCAACCTTGTGCAGCCACAATTTCCATATTGCTATGCAATTTGTTAAGAGCGCTCAGGTACGCCTTGGCCGAAGCGACCACGATATCGGGGTCAGCACCTACTCCGTTGACGACGCGACCATTGCGCTGCAGGCGCACCGTGACCTCACCCTGGCTCTCGGTGGAGCCGCTGATGGCGTTGACGGAGTACAGCACCATTTCCGCCCCGCTCTTCACCTCGGTCTCGATGGCCTTGAAGGAGGCATCGACCGGGCCATTGCCTTCCGATGTGGCCTTGACTTCCTTGCCTTCGTTGCTGAACACCACGGTCGCATGCGGGCGCTCACCCGTCTCGCTTTGCTGGGCCAGAGAGATGAACTGGAACTGGTTTTCCTGGTGCTGCACGCCTTCCACATGCACCAGCGCCAGAATGTCCTCGTCAAAGATCTCGCTCTTGCGGTCGGCCAGTTCCTTGAAGCGGGTGAAGGCCTGGTTGATGGCGGCTTCGCTGTCCAGCTCCACACCCAGCTCCTGCAGGCGCTGCTTGAAGGCATTGCGGCCGCTGAGCTTGCCCAGCACGATCTTGTTGGCCGTCCAGCCCACATCTTCGGCACGCATGATTTCGTAGGTGTCGCGAGCCTTGAGCACGCCGTCCTGGTGAATGCCGGAAGCATGGGCAAACGCATTGGCGCCCACCACGGCCTTGTTGGGTTGCACCACAAAACCCGTGGTCTGGCTGACCATACGGCTGGCGGCCACGATGTGCTGGGTGTCGATATTCACATCCAGGCCAAAGTAGTCCTTGCGGGTCTTGATGGCCATGACGACTTCTTCGAGCGAGCAGTTGCCGGCGCGCTCGCCCAGACCGTTGATGGTGCACTCGATCTGACGCGCGCCGCCGATCTTCACACCGGCCAGCGAATTGGCCACCGCCATGCCCAGGTCGTTGTGGCAGTGCACGGACCACACCGCCTTGTCGCTATTGGGCACGCGCTCGCGCAGGTTCTTGATGAAGTCGCCATACAGCTCGGGGATCGCGTAGCCCACGGTGTCGGGCACGTTGATGGTGGTGGCACCTTCCTTGATGACGGCTTCGATCACACGCGCCAGAAAATCGGGCTCGCTGCGGTAGCCGTCCTCGGCGCTGAATTCGATGTCTTCGATCAGGTTGCGGCCAAAGCGCACGGCTTGCTTGGCCTGCTCCAGCACCTGCTCGGGCGTCATGCGCAGCTTTTTCTCCATGTGCAGCGGGCTGGTGGCAATGAAGGTATGGATACGCGCACGGTTGGCGCCCTGCAGCGCCTCGGCAGCACGCGCGATGTCGCGGTCGTTGGCGCGCGAGAGCGAGCAGACCGTGGAGTCCTTGATGGCCCGGGCAATGGTCTGGATGGACTCGAAGTCTCCGTTCGATGCTGCGGCGAAACCAGCCTCGATCACATCCACTTTCAGACGCTCGAGCTGGCGTGCAATGCGCAGCTTTTCATCGCGCGTCATGGAGGCGCCGGGCGACTGCTCGCCATCGCGCAAAGTGGTGTCAAAAATGATGAGTTGATCGGACATGGTGGGGTCTCGCTGAAGTTGTGGCGCAGCTTATGCGCCGATTTTTACTGAGGATTGCCGATAAAAAAGCCGGTACGCTTTTGGCAGCACCGGCTGGAGAGAAAGTTTACGCAACCACCGCTTCTTCAGCGGCTGGTACGCGCTGCACGCCCGAGATGATGGCGCGAAGCGAGGCAGAGACGATATTCGCATCCACCCCTACGCCATAGCAGATCTGGGCGTCGTCCACACGCAATTCCACATAGGCAATGGCCTTGGCATTGGCGCCTTCACCAATCGCATGCTCGGCATAGTTGAGCACGCGCACATTGCGCCCCACCGTTGCCGACAGGGCCTGCACAAAGGCGTCAATGGGGCCCGTACCTTCGCCGTCCAAAAAATACTTCTCGCCCTCCACTTCGATTTCGGCAGTCATATGGACCACGCCATCGGCTTCGCTCAGGCGGTATTGCGGCGTCTTGACGGCATTAACGCCGTATTCGCGCTGGAACAGCTCCCACAGATCAGCCGCCGACAACTCCTTGCCGCTGGCGTCCATTTCGCGCTGCACCACCTGGCTGAATTCGATCTGCAGGCGGCGGGGCAATTGCAGACCGTATTCGCTTTCGAGCAGATAGGCGATGCCGCCCTTGCCCGACTGGCTGTTGACGCGAATCACCGCCTCGTAGCTGCGGCCCAGGTCCTTGGGGTCGATGGGCAGATAAGGCATATCCCAGATATCGCCTTCCTTGTGGGCGGCGAATGCCTTCTTGATGGCGTCCTGGTGGGAGCCAGAGAAGGAGGTGTAGACCAACTCGCCCACGTAAGGGTGGCGAGGGTGCACGGGCAACTGGTTGCAATGCTCAACCGTTGCGCGGATATCGTCGATATTGGAGAAGTCCAGACCGGGGTTCACGCCCTGGATATACATATTGAGTGCCACATTCACCACGTCGAGGTTGCCGGTGCGCTCGCCGTTGCCGAACAGGCAGCCTTCGAGGCGGTCAGCACCGGCCATCAAGGACAGCTCGGCGGCAGCCGTGCCGGTGCCGCGGTCATTGTGGGGGTGCACCGAGATCACCACGCTGTCGCGGCGCTCGATATTGCGGTGCGTCCACTCCACCATGTCGGCAAAGATATTGGGGGTGGAGTGCTCCACCGTGGTGGGCAGGTTGATGATGCACTTGTTCTCGGGCGTGGGCTGCCACACGGCGGTCACGGCGTCAATCACGCGCTTGGAGAATTCCAGCTCGGTATCCGAATACATCTCGGGCGAGTACTGGAAGGTCCACTTGGTCTGGGGGTAGTTGGCGGCGATGTCTTTGAACATCTGCGCATTGCTGGTGGCCAGTTCGACGATTTCGTCTTCGCTCATATTGAGCACCACGCGGCGCATCACGGGAGCCGTGGCGTTGTAGAGGTGAACAATGGCACGGGGCACGCCTTCGAGTGCCTCAAAAGTGCGGCGGATCAGATGCTCGCGCGCCTGGGTCAGCACCTGAATCGTCACATCATCGGGAATGCGGTTCTCCTCGATGAGCTTGCGCAGAAAGTCGAATTCCACTTGCGAAGCGGAAGGGAAGCCCACTTCGATTTCCTTGAAGCCGATCTGCACCAGTTGCTCGAACATGCGCATCTTGCGCTCGATGTCCATGGGCTCGATCAAGGCCTGATTGCCGTCGCGCAGGTCCACACTGCACCAGACGGGAGGCTTGGTGATCACCGCGTCGGGCCAGGTGCGGTTTGTGAGGCGCACGGGAGCGAAAGCACGGTATTTGGTGGAGGGGTTTTGCAACATGGTGAGTCTCTTCAGTCGAAATTAAAGGAAATTGAACCCATTTCCAGCGACGCCCAAACGCAAAAACGGCCCGTCGCTGATGCTACGGGCCGTTGAGTAGGTGTGTGTTTGTACGTTTGTACGCGCGCGCTACTTCTCCTGCCCGTGGGACATTAGTAGTAGAGCTAGCGACAGGTTTTGCATGCGGGCCACTTTAACACAAGAAAAGTTGACAAGGGCAAGATTTTTGCGGCGCAGCATTAATCGTCGTGCAGGCCGCGCTCGTCAGGCTCATCCTTGCTGGTGGCGACGATGCTTACATGCTCACCCTTGGCGCGGCGCCAGACGTAGATCACGTAGCCCGAGATCGAGTAGCCCACAAACACCAGGAACAACATGGTCGCGGGTTCGATGCTGACCACGGCCATCAGGAGCGCCACCACCACCAGGGAGATGAATGGCATGCTCTTGGCGCCGCCAATGTCCTTGAAGCTGTAGTAAGGAATGTTGGTGACCATGGTCAGACCCGCAAACAGCGTGATGGCAAACATGATCCACGACAGATCGGCACGATCCGTGGGGTAGCCGCCAAACCAGGAGATCACATCACCGAAGATGGGCACATCACGGTGCGAGACCATGAGTGCGCTGGTCAGCCAGATAAAGCCCGCCACCAGAGCCGCCGCCGCCGGCGAAGGCATGCCCTGGAAGTAGCGCTTGTCCACCACGCCGGTGTTCACATTGAAGCGCGCCAAGCGCAGCGCGGCACAGGCGCAGTACACAAAGGCCGCAATCCAGCCCCAGCGGCCCAGCGGGCGCAGCGCCCATTCATAGGCGATCAGCGCAGGTGCCGCGCCAAAGGACACCATGTCGGACAGCGAGTCCATCTGCTCGCCAAACGCGCTTTGCGTATGCGTCATGCGGGCCACGCGGCCATCGAGACTGTCGAGCACCATGGCGCAGAAGACGCCGACGGCAGCCAACTCGAACTTGTTGTTCATGGCCATGACAATGGCGTAGAACCCTCCAAACAAAGCGGCCAGCGTGAACAGATTGGGCAGCACATAAATGCCCTTGCGCAACTTGCGCGAGGTGCCGCCGATATCGCCAGACTCATTGCTGTTTTGCATTAAACAGACCTCCAGTGCTTGCATGTCTTAGGCATGCAGCTATTAAAACCATAGTATTTTAAGCAATGCTGCCAATGCATTGCCACTGAAGCCAGTGTACCCGCCAGCCGAGCTGCGCTTTGAATGAAAAAGGCCACCCTTGGGGTGGCCTCTTGCTGACAGTGCGTCACCGAGCCGCAGCCCAGTGAACGCCGTCATTAGTTGCGGCTCTGGTCAACCAGCTTGTTCTTGGAGATCCAGGGCATCATGGCGCGCAGTTGGCCGCCCACTTGCTCGATGGCGTGTTCGGCGTTCTGGCGACGACGTGCGGTCATCGAAGGGTAGTTCAGACGGCCTTCGCTGATGAACATCTTGGCGTATTCGCCGCTCTGGATGCGCTTCAAGGCATTGCGCATGGCTTCGCGCGACTTGTCGTTGATGACTTCGGTGCCGGTCACGTACTCACCATACTCGGCGTTGTTCGAGATGGAGTAGTTCATGTTGGCGATACCGCCTTCATACATCAGGTCGACGATCAGCTTCAGCTCGTGCAGGCACTCGAAGTAAGCCATTTCGGGGGCGTAGCCGGCTTCGGTCAGGGTCTCGAAGCCCATCTTCACCAGTTCCACCGCGCCGCCGCACAGAACGGCCTGCTCGCCGAACAGGTCGGTCTCGGTTTCTTCCTTGAAGTTGGTTTCGATGATGCCGCCCTTGCCGCCGCCGTTGGCCGATGCGTAGGACAGAGCCACGTCACGGGCCTTGCCGGACACGTCCTGGTACACAGCGATCAGCGAAGGCACGCCGCCGCCCTTCAGGTACTCGGAGCGCACGGTGTGGCCAGGGCCCTTGGGGGCAACCATGATCACGTCCACGTCCTTGCGGGGCACCACTTGGTTGTAGTGCACGTTGAAGCCGTGAGCGAAAGCCAGCACTGCGCCAGCCTTCATGTTGGGGGCCACGTTGTTGTTGTAGACCTCGGGGATGTTCTCGTCGGGCAGCAGGATCATGACCACGTCAGCGGCCTTCACAGCGTCGTTGACTTCCATCACGGTCAGGCCGGCCTTGCCAACCTTGTCCCAGGAAGCGCCGCCCTTGCGCAGACCGACCACGACCTTCACGCCGGAATCGTTCAGGTTCTGGGCGTGTGCATGGCCTTGGCTGCCGTAGCCGATGATGGCAACGGTCTTGCCCTTGATCAGGCTCAGGTCACAGTCCTTGTCGTAGAAAACTTTCATGTTGGCTCCAGGTCTCTTATCTTGAGGGGGTTAAAAAGTAAAAACAGGTCGAAAGATGGGATTTTAGACACGCAGGATGCGCTCGCCGCGGCCAATACCCGAGGCGCCCGTACGCACGGTTTCCAAAATCGCAGTGCGGTCAATGGCTTGCAGGAAGGCGTCGTTCTTGGACTGGTCACCGGTCAGCTCCACGGTGTAGCTCTTTTCGGTGACGTCGATGATGCGGCCGCGGAAGATGTCCGCCATGCGCTTCATTTCTTCGCGCTCCTTGCCCACGGCGCGCACCTTGACCATCATCAGCTCACGCTCGGTATAAGCGCCTTCGGTCAGATCGACCACCTTCACCACTTCAATCAGGCGGTTCAGGTGCTTGGTGATCTGCTCGATAACGTCGTCCGAACCGGTGGTCAGGATGGTCATGCGCGACAGCGACGGATCTTCCGTCGGCGCCACAGTCAGGGATTCGATGTTGTAGCCACGGGCCGAGAACAGGCCCACGACGCGCGACAGTGCTCCAGGCTCGTTTTCGAGCAGCACGGCGATGATGTGTTTCATTGGGAGATTCCTCTTTTCGCCGCCCTCCCCTGACACCGGTAAGTGCCAGGCTCGGCGGACAATAGATTCGTCAAAAAGATGCTATGAAAAATATAGCTGCAAGTGCTTAATTTACTTAGACTAGATGCCGATTTCATTCAAAACCGGCATCCCAGCCATCACAAATCGTCAGCGCCCAGCAGCATTTCCGTGATGCCACGGCCGGCTTGCACCATGGGGAACACGTTTTCGGTGGGGTCGGTGCGGAAGTCCAGGAACACCGTCTTGCTCTCTTCGCGAACAATACGGCGGGCTTCGCGCAGCGCGCCTTCCACGTCCTTGGGGTCTTCGATCAGCAGGCCACGGTGGCCAAAGGCCTCGGCCAGCTTCACAAAGTCAGGCAGGGAATCCATATAGCTGCTGGAATAGCGGCCCGAGTACTCGATTTCCTGCCACTGGCGCACCATGCCCAGGAAGCGGTTGTTCAGTGCGCAGATCACCACAGGCGTGTTGTACTGCTTGCAGGTAGCCAGCTCCTGGATGTTCATCTGGATCGAGCCTTCGCCCGTGATACAGAACACTTCGGAATCGGGCTTGGCCAGCTTGATGCCCATGGCATAAGGCAGACCCACACCCATGGTGCCCAGGCCGCCGGAGTTGATCCAGCGGCGTGGCTCGTCAAAGCGGTAGTACTGCGCAGCCCACATCTGGTGCTGACCCACGTCGGAGGTGATGTAGGCGTCAGCGTCCTTGGTCATGTTCCACAGCGTGTCCACCACATACTGGGGCTTGATGACTTCGGTGTTGGACTTGTCGTAGCTCAGGCAGTCGCGGCTGCGCCAGCCTTCGATGGTTTCCCACCATTGCGCCAGCGCACCGCCATCAGGCTTCTGGGCCGATTCGCGCAGCATGGCGATCAGCTCGGTCAGCACATCCTTGACGTCGCCCACGATAGGCACGTCCACCTTCACGCGCTTGGAGATGGAAGACGGGTCCACGTCAATGTGGATGATCTTGCGCTCCACCGACATGAAGTGCTTGGGGTTGCCAATCACGCGGTCATCAAAACGGGCACCCACGGCCAGCAACACATCGCAGTTCTGCATGGCGTTATTGGCTTCGATGGTGCCGTGCATGCCCAGCATGCCCAGGAACTTGCGGTCGCTGGCGGGATAGGCACCCAGGCCCATCAGCGTGTGCGTGACGGGGTAACCCAGCATGTCCACCAGAGTGCGCAGCTCGTTGCAGGCATTGCCCAGAAGCACGCCACCACCGGTGTAGATATAGGGGCGCTTGGCCGTCAGCAGCAGTTGCAGCGCCTTGCGAATCTGACCCGCGTGACCCTTTTTAACGGGGTTGTACGAGCGCATTTCCACTTTTTCGGGATAGCCGGTGTACAGCGCCTTCTTGAAGGACACGTCTTTCGGAATATCCACCACCACAGGGCCGGGACGGCCGGTGCGGGCAATGTGGAAAGCCTTCTTCATGGTCTCGGCCAGATCACGCACATCCTTGACCAGGAAGTTGTGCTTGACCACGGGGCGGGTGATACCCACCGTGTCGCATTCCTGGAAGGCGTCGGTGCCGATGTAGTTGGTCGAGGTCTGGCCCGAGATCACCACCAGAGGGATGGAGTCGGTATAGGCCGTGGCAATGCCGGTGACCGCATTGGTCAGGCCGGGGCCGGAAGTCACCAGCGCGACACCCACCTCACCGGTAGCACGCGCAAAACCGTCAGCGGCGTGCACAGCAGCCTGCTCGTGACGCACCAGCACATGCTGAATGGTCTCTTGCTTGTAGAGCGCGTCGTAGATATAGAGAACCGCCCCGCCGGGATAGCCCCACAGATGCTTCACGCCTTCGGCCTGAAGTGACTTGATGAGGATTTCGGAGCCCATCAATTCCTGGGCACCCTTGGGGGTGGATGCGGCGGCCGCAGAGGCCAGCTCGGCTTTGGAGATTTCCATGATCAACCTTTGTGAATTTCTCTAACGAAAAACCTTCGGTGCCCTTAGCCTGAAGCCCTTGTGAGGCCGGTTTAGGACTTAAGACCACAAGCCATGGGCGTTTGTGTGTACGCCGGACCGTGATCCGTTTGCTTCTTTAAGTTGGAAACATTATCGCACTGCAACAAGACCCTCAATTCCACTACGCTAAAAAACATCAGTCAATGCGATAATCGCCTGCTTTTTTCATCGGGTCCCTCCCCTTTTTCCAGGGTTTCTCTCTCTTGGCCACAGAACAAGAACTGTCCGCATTCCTCAAAGGCGTCGAAAAGCGCGCGTTCAAGCGCAGCCTTTTCCACGTCCGTGACGAGGATGCCGCCCTGGACATCGTGCAGGACAGCATGCTCAAGCTGGCCCAGCATTACGGGGACAAGCCCCCCGAAGAGCTGCCCATGCTGTTCCAGCGCATTCTCTCGAACAGCACCCTGGACTGGTTTCGCCGCCAGAAGACCCAAAAAGCCGTCTTCACCCATTTCAGCGATCTGGAGGCCTCGTCAGACGATGACGGAGATTTCAGTTGGCTGGAGACCTACGCGACCAACAGCGACGAAGCCGAGGCGCACAATGCCGAAAGCCTCACCGAACGTAAGCAGACGCTGCAAAGCATCGAAAAAGAAATACAAGAGTTACCAGCGCGTCAACGGGAAGCATTCCTCATGCGTTACTGGGAAGAGATGGATGTCGCTGAGACCGCTGCCGCTATGGGTTGTTCCGAAGGCAGCGTAAAAACACATTGTTTCCGCGCCATACAAACATTGAGCAAGGCACTCAAGGCAAAAGGAATCGAGTTATGAAATCCGCGCCCACACTTCAGCAAGAAAAAATCGCCGACCGGATTGCCCGTCAGATCACATCCCGACTCAGTGAGGGCGAGGCCTTGCTCCCCTACGAAGTGACCGAGCGACTGCGCGCCTCGCGCGAGCGAGCCGTCTCCGAGCGCCGCAGGGAGGTCTCTTTGCTGCGCACCCAGGCCAGCACTGCCGCTTCGGCCCACGGTCACACCATGACCATGGGCTCGCCCGAAGGTGAAGGCAAGGGCTGGTGGCGTGCACTGGTGTCGGCCATCCCGGTTTTCGCACTGATTGCCGGTCTGGTGGTTTATAACTCTCAGTCTGACCAGAGCCTGCTGAGCGAAGTCACCGAAGTCGATACCGCCTTGCTGACCGACGATCTGCCTCCCGCCGCCTACGCCGACCCCGGCTTTGTTCAATACCTCAAGACCTCTGCAACCAGCTCAGAGCACTGATACCGCCGCGTCAACTGTCTGAATGCCTACTGAAAAGCGCACCTTTTTGCAACCTGGCAACACCGCCGCCGTCATGGCGGCGGTGCTGTTGATGGCCCTGGGCTATGCGGGCTGGAATGTGGTGCAGCAGGTCAGACTGGCGCCCAGCTCGGTGCCGCCCTCCACCGTGGCCGCCTCTCGGTCTGCACACACGGACCCTGGTGCCCGCCAGAAGGCCAACACCCTGGCTTCAGGCCCACGCTGGGGTGAACTCAGCCGCCACCAACGCGAGATTCTCGAACCACTGCAAGAGCGCTGGCCAATGATTGGCGTGGGGCAAAAGCGCCGCTGGATGGCTTTGGCCGATGGTTTTGACAAGCTCAGCGAGCGCGAGCAGGAAAAACTGCGCAGCCGCATGGAGTCCTGGTCCAGCCTGAGTGCTGCCCAGCGCAATCAGGCGCGCCTGAACTTTGCCATCACCAACAAGCTGGCCACCGACAAACAGGCTCAGTGGGAGGCCTATCAGGCCTTGAGCGATGAGGAAAAGCGACTGTTAGCTGCCCGCGCCGCCCCCAAGGTGGTGACTGCCGCCCCGGCCATCAAGCCTGTGCCGCCCAAGAAGCTGGCGCGCATTCCCGCTGCCACGGCCACGCCCGGCAATGTGCCGAATCTGCCCAAGATTCCGCCCAGCACCATTCACCACCCGCCGCCGCCCGTACCCGCCACGCCGGCCATGGTGGAGACGCACCCCATACGCACGCCATCCATCATTGTGGAGACGGCCCCGGTGGACATTCCGCGCGCCACACCCACGACTTTGCCGCCGCTGGATGCGCCAACGCAAGATTCCCACCCGGCCAGCCATCAAGGCAACTGAGGGGGCCTCTACAATGCCCTCATGCAGCAAGAATTACCGGCTCGTGAGGGCATGAACGCCTCCATCGAAACTCCATTATTGATAGCACCCAGTCTGCGCCGCAGAATGGCTTGCTGGCTTTATGAAGGCATGCTGCTGTTTGGCGTGGTGTTCATTGCCGGCTATCTGTTTGGCACCCTCTCACAAACGCGCAACGCGATGGACAACCGCCATCTGCTGCAAGCCTTCATGCTGGTGGTTCTGGGCATTTATTTCGCCTGGTTCTGGAGCAAAGGCCAGACGCTGGCCATGAAAACCTGGCATATCCGCGTGGTGGACGTTCATGGCCAGCCCCTGACCCAGACCCGCGCCCTGCTTCGCTACGCTGCCAGCTGGATGTGGTGGCTGCCACCACTGGCCGTGCTCTATCCGCTGGGGCTGCCGCCGCTGGAGGTACTGGTGCTGCTGACGGGCTGGATTTGTGTCTGGGCGCTGCTCAGCCGCTTTCACCCGCAAAAGCAGTTCTGGCACGACGCCTGGGCCGGAACCCGTCTTGTTCACCATCAGCCCGCACCCAAGCGCATCCGTTGATCGATTTCCGATTCCAGCATGTCTCTGCCCCTGCCCGACCCTGTCAACCCGCAAAAAAGCCGCACGGGCCTGTCCCGCTTCTTGCATGCCGGAAAATACTCCCTCGAAGGCCTGCGTGCAGGCTGGCATGAAAAAGCGTTTCAGCAGGAGTCCATCTGCGCCTTTGTCATGGTGCCTGCCGCCTTCTGGCTGGGCCGTAGCTGGGAGCAGGTCGCCCTGCTGGCAGGCACGGTCATTCTGGTGCTGATTGTGGAGCTGCTCAATTCAGGCATTGAAGCGGCCATTGACCGCTTTGGCCCGGAATGGCACGAGCTCTCCAAGAAAGCCAAGGACATGGGCAGCGCTGCCGTTTTTCTCTCTTTGTGGCTGTGCGGCGCCGTCTGGGCCGCGGCCCTCTATCACCGTTTCATCGCATGACTCAACCTGCTTTTTCCATCTGCGTGTACTGCGGCTCGCGCCCCGGTAACAACCCACAATTCACCGAAATCGCCAAGGCCGTGGGCCAGTGGATCGGCGAGCGCGGCGGCCAGTTGGTCTATGGCGGCGGGCGCAGCGGCCTGATGGGTGTTGTGGCCGAAGCCACCAAACAGGCGGGCGGGCGCGTGGTGGGTATCATCCCCCAGGCGCTGGTGGACAAAGAGCTGGCCAACCACGGCTGCGACGAGCTGCACATCGTCAAGAACATGCACGAGCGCAAAGCCATGATGGCCGAACGCAGCGACGCCTTTGTCGCCCTGCCCGGCGGCATTGGCACGTTTGAAGAGCTGTTTGAAGTCTGGACCTGGCGCCAGCTCGGCTACCACGACAAGCCCATCGGCCTGATCAATGTCGATGGCTATTACGACGCCATGCTGCAGTTTCTGAAGAACTGTGTGAACAACGGCTTCATGGGCGAGTGGCAAATGGGCCTGATCGAAAGCAGCAGCGACACCCCTGCCCTGCTGCAGAACATGGTGCAAAACTCCGGCACCCGCCTCGACACCCCCAACCTTCGGTCCGTGATCTGAAAAACAAAAAGCCAGCTTCTCAGCTGGCTTTTTTACGCCCCCAAAATCAAGCTCGACCCAAGTGAGAGACAGCCAGCAAGAGCCGCCTCGCGGCAAAGGCTGTCGTCCCTCTTGGGGGAAAGCGCGCAGCGCCTCAGGGGGTAGCCCTCACACTGCGGTGTCGTCCAGCTCTCCCGTACGAATCCGCACCACGCGCTCCACAGGGCTCACAAAGATCTTGCCGTCGCCAATCTTGCCAGTGCGGGCCACATTGACGATAGCGTCCACGCAGCGGTCCACATCCTCATCGCGCACCACGACTTCGATCTTCACCTTGGGCAAAAAGTCCACCACGTACTCGGCACCGCGGTACAGCTCGGTATGGCCCTTCTGACGGCCAAAACCCTTGACTTCGGTCACGGTCAGGCCGTTCACCCCACACTCGGCCAGCGCCTCGCGCACTTCTTCTAGCTTGAAGGGCTTGATGACGGCAGTAATCATTTTCATGGGGTTCACTCCTGGATTGGTTGAATGGTCAATGCGCCGAGGTCGGGCCTCAGGCGCGAAATTTGTTCACAAGCGGATAGCGCCAGTCTTTACCAAAACTGCGAACAGTCAGGCGCGGGCCCACAGGGGCCTGACGGCGCTTGTACTCGTTGATTTGTATCAGACGCGTGACCCGCTCCACAT
The DNA here is from genome assembly GCF_003569915.1 of Comamonas testosteroni. Classification (GTDB taxonomy): domain Bacteria; phylum Pseudomonadota; class Gammaproteobacteria; order Burkholderiales; family Burkholderiaceae_C; genus Comamonas; species Comamonas testosteroni_D. Next base: position 80,311 of record NZ_KZ984453.1, read on the forward strand.
CTGCCGCCGCAAAACCCTTGGCGACGATGGAGCTTATGCTCTCATTGTTTTCCATGTAGTAGGTCACGATGGCATCCAGCACCTCGTAGGCCGGCAGGCTGTCCTGGTCCTTCTGGTCGGGGCGCAGCTCGGCACTGGGCGGGCGCGTGATGATGCGATCGGGAATCGGGTCCAGCCCCGTGCCATAGGGGTCGTGGGCATTGCGCCAGCGGGCCAGTGCAAAGACTTCGGTCTTGAGCACATCCTTGATGACGGCAAAGCCGCCGGCCATATCGCCATACAGCGTGCAGTAGCCGGTGGACATTTCGCTCTTGTTGCCCGTAGTCAGCACGATGGAGCCGAACTTGTTGCTCATGGCCATCAGCAAGGTGCCACGAATGCGGGCCTGCAGATTCTCTTCGGTCGTGTCTTCGGCGCGGCCCTCGAATGTGGCGGCCAGCGCAGCCTTGAAGGCTTCAAACTGCGGCGCGATATTGATTTCTTCGTGCTTGACGCCCACACGCTCGGACATTTCGCGTGCATCGAGCCAACTGATGTCTGCCGTATAGGGCGAGGGCATCATCACCGTGCGCACCTTGTCTGCACCCAGCGCATCCACGGCAATCGACAGCACCAGGGCCGAATCCATGCCGCCGGACAGGCCGATAATGGCGCCAGGAAAGCGGTTCTTGCCCACATAGTCGCGCACGGACAGCACCAGCGCCGACCACAGCGCGTGGTGGTGGCTGAGCTGGGGCTTGACCTCGCCCATCAGGCTGACACGGCCATCCTTGAGATGCGCCGCCACCACGGGCAGGTCTTCCTCAAAGGCTGCAGCGCGCGCAGCGACCTGACCATTGGCTTCCACCGCGAAAGAGCTGCCGTCGAACACGATCTCGTCCTGACCACCGACCAGATGGGCATAGATCAGCGGCACACCCGTTTCTGTAGCACGTTGCGCAAGCACATCCTCGCGTTCAGCCTGTTTTCCGCTATGGAAAGGCGAGGCGTTAATGACCGCCAGCAGTTGCGCGCCTGCAGCCACTGCCGCCTTGGCAGGGCCGGAGTGCCAGGCATCCTCGCAAATCAGCAGACCGAGTTGGATGCCGTCAATATCGACCACACAGGGCTGGTCGCCCGCCGCAAAGTAGCGCTGCTCATCAAACACGCCAAAATTGGGCCGCAGTTGCTTGGCATAGCTGCTCAGCAGCTTGCCATCGCGCAGCACCGTGGCGGCATTGAATAGCTGCCCCTGGGCGCCGCGCAGCGGGTGTCCGATGACCAGAGCCAGGCCCGGCCACTGGGCGCTGGCTTCGGTCAGCTGCTGCAGCGATTGCTCGCAAGCATCGAGGAACGCAGGGCGCAGATACAGGTCTTCCGCCGCATAGCCGCACAGCGAAAGCTCGGGCGTGAGCAGCAGGCGGGCACCGTTGGCATAAGCTTGGGCAGCAGCGTCAATGATTTTCTGGACATTGCCAGAGAGGTCACCCACGACAAAATTGCGTTGGGCACAGCAGATGGAAAGCGTCATGAAAAGCAGGCTAGGTGCTAAGGCCACTCGCCACCAGGACAATCAGGGCATGGCCGAAAACACGATTATCACTCGCGTCCTTACCAGCGTGCAGCAGTTGGACCCACAAACCTGGAATGCGCTGCTGGCCTTGCAGCCCACGCCCACCCCCTTCATGCGCCATGAATATCTGGCCGCGATGGAGCAAAGCGGCAGCGCCACGCCGCAAACGGGCTGGGTCAGCCGCGTCATCACCGTCTGGGAAGGCAGCGAGCTGCTGGCGGCCTGCCCGCTCTATATCAAGACCCACTCCTACGGCGAATATGTCTTTGACTGGGCCTGGGCCCGCGCCTATGAGCAGCATGGCCTGCCCTACTACCCCAAGGCGGTTGCCGCCGTGCCCTTTACGCCTGTGCCCGGCACGCGGCTGCTGGCACGAAGCCAGGCACTGCGCGTGGCGCTGGTGAAGGCCGTTGAGGAATGGGCGCAGTCCCTGCAACTGTCTTCGCTGCACCTGCTGTTTGGCGATGAACAGGATCTCGCAGCCTGCGCACAAGCCAACTGGATGCAGCGCTCAACCGTTCAATTTCATTGGAAAAACCATAGCAGTGAAGGCAATCAGTGCCAAGACTTCGATGACTTTTTAAGCTCACTGAACCAGGAAAAGCGCAAAAAAATCCGCCAGGAACGGCGCAAGGTACGCGAAGCCGGTGTGAGCTTCAAAGCGCTGCAGGGCCGCGAAATCACATCCGACGACTGGACATTCTTTTACCGCTGCTATGAGCGCACCTATCTGGAGCATGGCAACCCGCCTTATCTCACGCCAGAGTTCTTTGCCTCCATGGCCGAGTCCATGCCCGAGAACTGGGTCATGTTTGTGGCCGAGCGCCATGGCCTACCCATGGCCTGCAGTCTGATTGCCGTGGCTGCCGAAAACCCGGTTTTTGAGTCAAATCAGCCTCAAGTCCATTCAACACATAGGCAAGCAGCTATCAATTCAAGAGTAGCCTATGGCCGCTACTGGGGCGCGCTGGAGCGAGTCGATGCTCTGCACTTCGAGGCCTGCTACTACCAGCCCATTGAATGGTGTATTGCCCACGGCTACGCGCGCTTTGAAGGGGGTGCGCAGGGCGAGCACAAAATGGCCCGCGCCCTGCTGCCCGTGGAAACACCCAGCGCTCACTGGGTGGCCCACCCCGCATTTGCCGATGCGATCGAGCGCTTCTTGCAGCGCGAGAGCGAAGGCATGGCCGACTATCTTGAGGCGCTGCAAAGCCACAGCCCGCTGCGCCGCGATCTCTGACGCGATCTCGACCCTGTGGCCCAAGAACGGCTGCAAAAAGAGGCCGCAAAAAAGGCCGCGCATGGCGGCCAAAGGGAAGAGACCAAGCAGTCTCACACACAATGTCTGAAGCTCAGAAAGTCTCCCAGTCATCCTCGCTGGCCGAGGTCTTGCGCTGGGCATTGCCCATCAGCGCTTGCGGCGCGGCCTGAGGCATGCTTCTGGGGGTCTGCGGGCGGCGCGCCGCGGCAGCTCGCGCAACGCTGATGGCATTGGCCGCCGCATTGACTGCGCCAGCTGCAGGATCGACAGCGCTGGCTACGCGCTGGGGCGCAGCCGCTCTGGCGTTTTGCTCAAACATGGCATTGGCTGGCAACTGGAAGACGGCCACGGCCTGCACCAGGTCCTGCGCCTGCTTGCGCAGCGCACCGGCTGCGGCCGCGCTTTCCTCGACCAGTGCGGCGTTTTGTTGCGTGGTCTGGTCCATCTGCGTGACAGCCTCACCCACCTGAGAGACGCCTTGACTCTGCTCCTGGCTGGCGGCACTGATTTCGGCCATCAGATCCGTCACGCGGCGAATGGCCGCCACGATGTCTGCCATGGTCGTACCAGCCTTGTCCACCAGCTGCGTGCCCTGCTCCACGCGCTGCACGCTGGTGGAGATCAAGGCCTTGATCTCCTTGGCTGCCTCGGCGCTTCGCTGGGCCAGCGTGCGCACCTCACCGGCTACCACGGCAAAGCCGCGGCCCTGCTCACCCGCGCGGGCCGCTTCCACGGCCGCATTCAGCGCCAGAATATTGGTCTGGAACGCGATGGAGTCGATGACGGTGATGATGTCGGCAATATGGTGGCTGCTGTCGTTAATGCCCTTCATGGTCTCCACCACCTGGGCCACAACGGCGCCGCCCTGCTCCGCGACCTGCGAGGCATTGACGGCCATCTGGTTGGCGGCGCGGGCGTTGTCGGCGTTCTGGCGCACCGTGGAGCCCAGCTGTTCCATGGAAGCCGCCGTTTCCTCCAGCGCACTGGCCTGCTCTTCGGTGCGGCTGGACAGATCGGCATTGCCCGACGCAATCTGAGCGCTGGCCGAGGCCACGCCCTCCGAGTTGAGGCGCACGGTACGCACCGTCTGCACCAGGCTGGCCTGCATGCGCTCCAGCGCCTTCAGCAACTGGCCTGTCTCGTCATGGCGCTCGACATGGATCACGCCGCTGAGGTCGCCGTTGGCCACACGGTCAGCCGCCTTGACCGCCTGCTCCAGCGGAGCGCGGATGGAACGCACCAGCCAGATGCCGGCAAACACCGCCAGCAGCACGGCCACGATGGCAGCCACCACCAGCAGCATCACGGCTCGGTCATAGACCTCGGCGGAGGCCTTGCTCTCAGCGCTTGCCACATCGCTGTTGAACTTGACCAACTTTTCCAGCGTGGCCGAGGAGTCGTTGTAGAGCTTGAGCGAATCGCCCTCCATCAGTTCCTTGGCCTTGTCTTTTTCGCCAGCGCTGGAGAGGGCAAACAGCTGCTTGTGCAGCTCCATATAGCGCTCGCGCTCGCGGATGAACTGGTTGTACAGGTCTCGCTCTTCCTGCGCGATGATCAACGGCTCATAAAGCTTTTTGTCATTCGCCAGCCGCACCTGCAACTCGTCAAACTGCTTTTCCACGCGGCCCATGTAGGCGGCGTCGGAGTTGTTCACATGGCGCAGCTCCAGCAGGCGTGCGCGCACCAGCTCGGTGCCCATGGTGTTGATGAGCTCCACGCTGGGCAGCGCGTTGCCGGTAATCGTCTCGGCATTGCCGCGCATGGAGCGCAGCTGCATCAGGGCAATGCTCACCACGGCGATCAGCAAAACCACCAAAATACCGAAAATGCCCAATATGCGCGTGGAGATTTTGATGTTTTTCATGGATCGAGCGCCTCCCTGTATTTCCTAAAGTTTGATCGAATGTCTGTTTCAGAAACAAAAAGCATTCATGGTTTTGACATTTTTATGAGGTATGTCTTTATCACGCGCTCATTGCTTTCACCTCTGTAGCAGAGGAAGAATGCGCCAGCCCTGTATTTGTATTTAATTGTTTCTAAATTAACAAGGCTTGTATATCTTTGAATTCCTACAGTTAAGTAGGATTCATCCTACTTTTGTGTGGCAGCTCTTGATTATTCAAAGAAAAATCGATGTCTCAGGTATTTCCACAACCCTGATGTTTTGAATACCAAACATTTATTGACATTTAAATGAGGAGTCTTGGGTGTGCTCAAAGCACAAAGCCTCTGGCAGCTGGTCGCTCAGAGGCTTTGGAATTTTCATCAATGGGTGTGCCTACGGGCACCCGCTTGGGCCTGGAAGGAGCAGGAGACCGCGACTCCTTCGCTCTGACAAGAGCTACCAACTCTTCATAAAGGTGCTGCCCGCGTCTAAAACTGTTCCCAACTGTCATCACCAGCCAATGCAGGCGCAGCAGGCGCTTTGGCAATTTCAGGCGCTTTGGAAGACGACGGAGGCCGCACGCTTGGCACCGCCGCGCGAGGCGCCACAGCAGGCTTTGCGGTCAGGGCAGATTGCGCAAAGCCTTTGCCTCTATCTGCCGCACCCAGCTGAAATATCGCCACGGAATCCACCAGCGCCTGCGCCTGCTTTTGCAAAGAACCGGCGGCCGCCGCACTCTCTTCGACCAGTGCGGCGTTTTGCTGCGTGGTCTGATCCATCTGCGTAATGGCCTCGCCCACCTGGGCCACGCCCTGGCTTTGCTCGCGGCTGGCAGCGCTGATCTCGCCCATGATGTCAGTCACGCGGCCAATGGCGCTGACGATCTCGGCCATGGTGGAGCCAGCCTGATCGACCAGTTGCGTGCCCTGCTCAACGCGCTCCACGCTGGTGGTGATCAGGGACTTGATTTCCTTGGCCGCCTCGGCGCTGCGCTGGGCCAGTGTGCGTACCTCGCCCGCCACCACGGCAAAGCCGCGACCTTGCTCGCCCGCGCGGGCCGCTTCCACGGCCGCATTCAGCGCCAGGATATTGGTCTGGAAGGCAATGGAGTCGATGACCGAGATGATGTCGGCAATCTGGCGGCTGCTGTCGTTGATGCCCTTCATGGTGTCCACGACCTGAGCCACGACGGCACCGCCGCGCCCGGCCACATCCGATGCCGACTTGGCCATCTGATTGGCGGCCTGGGCGTTTTCTGCGTTCTGGCGCACGGTGGAGCCCAGTTGCTCCATGGATGCAGCCGTTTCTTCCAGCGCACTGGCCTGGCTTTCCGTGCGGCTGGACAGGTCGGCATTGCCCTGGGCGATTTCGCTCGACGCCAGTGCCACGCCGTGGGCGTTGCTGCGCACTTCATTGACCACGCTGGCCAGTTGGCGGCGCATGTCCTCCAGTGCATTGAGCAGCAAGCCCATTTCATCGCGGCGCTGGTTGTGAATGACGGAGCCAAGCTGACCAGCCGCCACGTCCTGCGCCAGCTTCACCGCCGTTGCGACAGGCGTGGTGATGGCACGCGTCATGGCAATGCCCACCACGGCAGCGATCAGCACCACCAGCGCCAGCGTGCCCAGCAGCCAGTAGCGCGCCAGCGCAAACGCCGATTTTTCGGCCTCCTGGGCGCTGGCAGCCGTGTCCAGTTGCAGGGTCATGAACTTGCCCGTGCTCTCGGCCAGCCGGCTGAAGGCGTTTTCGGACTCGCCCGCAAAGAACAGGCCCATCTGGTCGGCCATGGCCGCCTGGTCGTCCACGGTGTTGTAGTTGCCGTCGCGGGCGCGGTTGAGCAGTTGCTGGTGCAACTCGAGAAACTCAGCCTTGTTCTTCTGGTAGTCCGCGAACGAGGCACGCAGCGCCTCGCCTTCGATCAGCCCCGACAGGACCTTCTCCTGCTCGCCAATGGTTTTCAGGCGCTGCTGAATCTGCTGCTCAAAGCCCTCGATCTCCAGCAGCGTGCGGGCCGTGGCGATACCGGCCTCATGGCGACGCAGGCGGTTGTACTCGGAGCGCATGGAAGCGGCGTTGTAGACGCTGGGCAGCGCCACTTCGGACACCGCCGTGCCTGCTGCATGAATTTGGGTCAGCTGCAGCCAGGCGACCAGACCCAGCAGGGCCGAGAAAAACACCATGACCAGAAAGCTGATGCCCAGCTTGGTTCCGACACGCCAATCCGAAATCTTCCAATTCATGCGGCCCTCTCTCGTTTTTGGATATTCATCGCCTGCACAGGCAACAAAAAACGCGCCAGACGCTGAACGTCAGGCGCGTTTCAAATTGTATCCAAGCTGCTGTGCGGCAGTTGCGCACAGATGGGCAAAGGACTCGGGCTTATTTAGCCCTTATAGGCGGCGATACCGTCAGTGATTTCCTTGTGTGCCACGTCCACGCCCTTCCAGCCCAGAACCTTGACCCACTTGCCCTTTTCCAGGTCCTTGTAGTGCTCGAAGAAGTGAGCGATCTGCTGCAGCGTCAGCTCATGGATGTCGCTCAGGTGGTTGATCTTGTCGTAGGAAGGCAGCAGCTTCTGGGTGGGCACGGCCAGCACCTTGCCGTCGACGCCGCCTTCGTCTTCCATCTGCAAAATGCCGATGGCGCGGCAGGGCACGACCACACCGGAGGGCAGAGGGAAGGGGGTCATGACCAGCACGTCCACGGGGTCGCCATCACCCGCCAGAGTTTGGGGCACATAGCCGTAGTTCACGGGGTAGTGCATGGCAGTGCCCATGAAACGGTCCACGAACAGGCAACCGGTTTCCTTGTCCACTTCGTACTTGACGGGAGCGGAGTTGGCCGAGATTTCGATGATGACGTTGAAGACGTCAGGCGCCTTGGAGCCGGGGGTCACATTGTTCAGAGACATGATGGTTGGAGGAGATAAACAAAAAAAGCCCCGTTAGGGGACAGGCCCGTAATTCTAGGCGCATGACCCTAACGCTGGCATTACATGTTTGAAAGATGCGGTGACAGAAACCCGGCGCCCTGCATCCCCGCGCCCCCAATCAATGGCAAAAACAGCCTTTAGTCCAATCAACATATAGGCAATCAGCTATTGATTCAGTAGCATTTTTCAGCAACTGTTCACGCACTAGCCAGTTCACGGCGGCGCACCGGGCCGCTGCGCTGCTCGATCTGGGCCTGCACTTCCTTGCGCAGCCCCATGCCAAAACCCAGCTCGGCGGCCACGAACAGCGGGCCAATCAGCAGGCCCATGATGTCGTCAAAAAACGCCGGTTTGCGGCCTTCGTAATAGTGGCCGATGAACTGAATCACCCAGCCCACGCCAAACATGCCCAGGCCCCAGCCCAGCCAGACCCCTGTGCTCTGCGCCGCAATCGGCGTGGCCAGCGCCAGCATGAGCACCAGCACCGCGCTCATGAACAGGCCGTAGCGCACATCCAGCAGGCTGTAATAGATGGCAGCGGCCACCGCCGCCAGCAGTGCCAGAGAAACCGGCACCCCGGCCACCGCGCCCCACTGCAGTCGCGCCAGCAGGATGACCACGGCAAACATGATCATGGGCACGCCAATGTAGTGGGTGAAGATGTTGCGCGGGTCCCGGTGATAGTCCGCATAGTTGGAAAGCTGATCGACTAGGGTTTTCATCGCTGTGTCTCCTGATGTCATGTACCAGCATGGTGACGCAGCCTCAAATGCCATGTCTGTCATGCAACCGACACAAGACACACCCCCACAACCTGCATTGGCGCCTACCCGCAAGCGTAGCCAGCCTGTCGCCACCGCCAACGACCTCTGGGCCATCGTCCAGGCGGGGCGCTGGTTTCGCGCTCTGCCCGCAGAGCTGGCGGTGGAGTTGCAGCGCATGGCCAAGCCGCGCATGCTGGCACCGGGCGAATGGCTGTTTCGCCGTGGCGATGCGCCCTGCGCCATCTACGCCGTGGCACGCGGCTCGCTCAATATCTCGGGCACGGCCAGCCTGCAGGAACAGACCCGCACCGCCTTGCTGACGCTGGTGGAAGCGCCGATGTGGCTGGGCGAGATTGCCCTCTTCGACGGCGATGCTCGCACCCACGACGCCTACGCCAACAGTGCCTGCGCGCTGCTGCAAGTGCCCATTGCCCCGCTGCGCGACTGGCTGGACGCCCACCCCCTGCACTGGCGCAGCATGGCGCTGCTGCTGACCGACAAGCTGCGCGCCAGCCTGACGGCGCTGGAAGAGCAGACCGTGCTGCCTGCCCCCCAGCGCCTGATGTGCCGCCTGGTGCAGATGGCCCAGGGGCGCGATCAGTGGGCTGACCGCCTGCGCACCCACCGCGAGCTGGCCGTATCGCAGGAACAGCTGGCACGCATGCTGGGCCTGTCGCGCCAGACCACCAACCAGATCCTGCAGGAGCTGCAGCAGGCCGGCTGGCTGCAGGTGAGGCGCGGCAAGCTCGAAGTGCTGGACCTGGCTGCACTCAAGACTGCCGCAGCCACGGGGCAGATTCGCGCGCCAGCGGGTTGAAAGCGGCATCTCGGAGCGGGCAGACACACTGACGGTGCGGACAGTTCTGTCCTATTCGCGCTGGACAGCCGGGGCTGAGCTTTGATAATGGTGGCTGCCGCTTTTATCAAAAAACAAGCGGGCTGACTGCCCGCCAAAACGACAAACACCCATGCCCCTGCCTCCCAGCGCCAGCCGCACACCGCTTCCCATCCACATGCGCGACGTCAAATACCGGGGCTACCGCCGCGACGACGGCTTGTGGGATGTGGAAGCCGAGCTGATCGACCAGAAGACCTATGACATCGAGCTGCACGGCGAGCGCAAAGTGCCCGCTGGCAAGCCGATCCACCATATGTGGATTCGCCTGACCATCGACGCCGACATGGTGGTGCACGCCATTGAAGCAGCGATGGACGACCACCCGCTGGGCCACTGCCCTGAAGCCACCAAATCCATGCAAAAGATGGTCGGCTGCAGCATTGCACGGGGCTGGCGCCGCGCCATTGCCGACAACTTGGGCGGCGTGGTGGGCTGCACCCATCTGCGCGAGCTGCTGTTCAACATGGCCACGCCCGCGTTTCACACCGTGCTCAACCAGTTCAACACCGATGACTCGGGCCTGCCGCCGCGCCACCTGGGCCAATGCCTGGGCTGGGATTTCAACGGCCCCGGCGTGGCCGAGTTCTACCCCGAGTTCAAGGGCTGGAAGCCGCTGACCCAGCAGCCCAGGGAAAGCATCAAACAGGCTTGATGTCCACGTACTAATTGCGCATGCAGCTATCAATTCTGATAGTCCCTAACAGGCCTTTGGCGCGTCCGGACTTCGCGCTTGCGGCACAATCGTGCCCATGGCAGAACGTGTGATTCCTCTGGTTGATGCACGCGTGGCTTCGCGCCCCGCAGTCGTCCCCTCTCTCTTGCAAGCCCCCACCGGGCTGCTGCAGGACCATTGGGGCCGCCCGCTGCATGACTTGCGCATCAGCGTCACCGACCGCTGCAACTTCCGCTGCAACTACTGCATGCCCAAGGAAGTCTTCGACAAGGACTACCCGTACCTGCCGCACAGCTCGCTGCTGAGCTTTGAGGAAATCACGCGTCTGGCCACGCTGTTTGTGGCCCACGGCGTGCGCAAGATTCGCCTCACGGGCGGCGAGCCGCTGCTACGCAAGAACATCGAAACACTGATCGCGCAACTGGCGCAGCTCAAAACACCTGATGGCCAGCCGCTGGAGCTGACGCTGACCACCAATGCCACGCTGCTGGCGCGCAAGGCCCAGGCGTTGAAAGACGCGGGCCTGAACCGCGTCACCGTCAGCCTGGACGGTCTGGACGACGCCGTGTTTCGCCGCATGAACGATGTGGACTTCCCCGTCGCCGACGTGCTAGCCGGCATCGAAGCCGCGCAGGCCGCGGGTCTGACGGGCCTGAAGGTCAATATGGTGGTCAAGCGCGGCACGAATGACGACCAGATTTTGCCCATGGCCCGCTACTTTCGCGGCACAGGCGTGACGCTGCGCTTTATCGAATACATGGACGTGGGCGCCACCAACGGCTGGCGCATGGACGAGGTTCTGCCTTCGGACGAAGTCATCGCCCGCCTGCGCGCTGAGCTGCCCTTGCTTCCTCTGGCTCCGCGCACCGTGGGCGAAACCGCCACGCGCTGGGGCTATGCCGATGCATCGGGCAAGCATGACCCGGCACTGGGCGAAGTCGGCTGCATCAGCAGCGTGACCCAGGCTTTTTGCGGCGACTGCAACCGCGCGCGCCTGTCCACCGAAGGCCAGCTCTATCTATGCCTGTTTGCCAGCCAGGGCTGGGACTTGCGCAGCCTGCTGCGCAGCGGTGCGAGCGATGCCGAGCTGGCCGCCGCCATCGCCCCCATCTGGCAGCAGCGCGACGACCGCTATTCGCAGCTGCGCAGCGAGATGCCACCCGATGCCGCGCCTGCTCAGGGTCGGCGCATCGAGATGAGCTATATCGGCGGCTGAGTCGCCCTCCCAAGCCTGTTTATAGTCAAATCCGCCCTCAGTCCTGGTACTGATTGCGGCGGCTGCTATTAATTTTGATAATTTCTGCCATGTCTGAATCTCCCCTCTCCTCACAGATCACCGGCTGCGTGCTCGCCGGTGGCCGTGGCACGCGCATGGGTGGGGTGGACAAGGGCTTGCAGCTGTTCCAAGGCCAGCCCCTGGCCTTGCTCGCGCTGCAGCGGCTGGCACCGCAAGTTGGCCCGCTGCTCATCAATGCCAATCGCAACACCGAAAGCTATGCCGCACTGGGCAAGCCTTTGGGGGCACAAGTCTGCGCCGATGCCCTGCCCGACTACCCGGGGCCGCTGGCAGGCTTTCTGGCCGGACTCACTCACTGCCAAACTGAGTGGCTGCTGTGCGTGCCCTGCGATACGCCGCTATTTCCCACCGACTTGGCCCAGCGCATGCTGGCCGCACGGGGTGATGCCGATATCGTCATCGCCAGCGGCTGGGATACGGAAAAAAATCCTGCCGCGCCCGAGTTGCGCGCCCAGCCCGTGTTTTGTCTGCTGCGCGCCTCGCTCAGGCAGAGTCTGCATGACTTCATCACCGGCGGCGGGCGCAAGATTGATGCCTGGACCGGCCAGCACCGCTGCGCCTACGCGGTGTTTGACCGCCCCGGCGACGCCCAGGCCTTCAGCAATGCCAACACGCTGGCGCAGCTGCATGATCTGGAGCAAATCGCCGCTGCGGCAAAGCCCTGAATCACCGGCACGGCGCGCCAAAAGCGTAAAGTGCGGTCAATAGCCCCATGTGCAACTAGGGTCTGTTGAGACTTATGCGGGAATCGCGTTGCGACTGCAAAGGGTTGAATGCTAGGCGCTCAGCCCGCAGCAAGGCCAAGGCCTTGCAAGGGTTGGCAACACCGCAGGCGGCCCTTTGCAGCCGCAACCCGCAGGGAAGCACGGTCATGGCCCGTCACTCGTTGTTGTGCTTCTTGAGCGGGTTGACACCCGCACTGCGAAGCGCGCCTAGATTGACAAGCCATGACCATGCTTCGCGACCGCGCATAAGTCTCAACAGACCCTTGCCCATGAGGTTTTTTCTTTTTCTGCTGTTATGAGTGCGAACTTTCAACCCGCTGCTGCCACCACCGCCCAGACCCTGACCACCACCCAGGTGCTGGAGCAATTGAGCGCCCTGCTGCAACCGCTGGGCGCTGTGGCCGAGCAGGAAACCCTGAGCCTGCCCGACGCGCTGGACCGCGTGCTGGCAGTCGATGTGATCTGCCACGTCAACGTGCCGCCGCATGACAACAGCGCCATGGACGGCTATGCGTTTGCAGGCGCGGAGCTGGCGCATGGCCAGCCACTGCGTGTGGTGGGCACAGTGCTGGCTGGCGCACCTTGGACGCAAAGTCTGAGCGCAGGCGAATGCGTGAAGATCATGACCGGTGCCGTCATGCCCGCCGGGCTTGATACCGTGGTGCCGCATGAGCAGGTCACTGTTAACGGCGAGCTGATTGCCTTTGACGCCCGCAAGCTCGCCGCCGGTGCCAACCGCCGCCTGCGCGGCGAAGACTTGCAGCAAGGCTCGGTCGCGCTTCAGGCCGGGCAGCGGCTCACACCTGCGGCTCTGGGCCTGCTGGCCAGCCTGGGGCTGGGTCAGGTCAGCGTGCGCCGCCGCCTGCGCGTGGCCTATTTCTCCACCGGCGATGAGTTGCTCAGCCCGGGAGCAGAGCCACGCGAAGGTGCGATTTACGACAGCAACCGCTTCAGCCTGCAAGGGCTGCTGCGCCGCCTGGGCACGCATGTGCTGGATTTGGGTTCTGTGCCCGACGAACCCTGCGCGCTGGAAGAGCGCCTGCGCGAAGCGGCCACGCTGGCCGATGTGGTGCTGACCAGCGGCGGCATCAGCGCGGGCGAGGCCGACCACACCCGCGCCATGCTGCAGCGCCTGGGCACGGTCCAGTTCTGGCGCGTGGCAATGCGCCCGGGCCGCCCGCTGGCCGTGGGTCTGCTGGCCCCGGCAGCCATGGCACTGAACCCCGTGGCCGAGAAATTTACAGAGAAATCAGCCACCAGTCTAATATCCTTAAGCGCTGATAGCTCTGAAAACAATAGCATTCAACTCTCCACCAAGCGCCCCGCCCTGCTGCTGGGCCTGCCCGGCAATCCGGTGGCGGCCATGGTCAGCTTTCTGATGTTTGTGCGCCCCGCACTGGCGCAACTTGCGGGCGAGATCGCCGCGCCTGCGCCGCTGCTGCAGGCCATCAGCACCGAGCGCATGAAAAAGCGCCCGGGCCGTACCGAATATCTGCGCGGCGTGCTGGCTTTGAACGAGCAAGGCCAGGCCACCGTGCGCACCACCGGCCCCCAGGGCTCGGGCGTGCTCAGCTCCATGGTGCAGGCCGACTGCATCATCGTGCTGGACGATGCGCGTGGTGATGTTCTGCCCGGAGAATGCGTCCACGTCCTGCTGCTGCAGGGACTGATCTGAACGCAGGATCAGGGTCAGAACTTTCAAGGAAACACCCCATGCCTTACCAAGCCACCCACTGGGCCACAGAACCCACAAGGCAGGCCATTAATGCGCTCAAGGGCGCGAACTTGCTCGAATTTGGCACGCCCTGGTGCGGCCACTGCCAGCGCGCGCAGCCGCTGCTGCAAGCCGCACTGGCAGCCGTCCCCGAGCTGCCCCATATCAAGGTGGAAGACGGCCCCGGCAAGCCCCTGGGCCGCAGCTACCGCGTCAAGCTCTGGCCCACGCTGATCTTCCTGCGCGACGGCCAGGAAGTTGCGCGTCTGGTGCGCCCCGAAAACGAGCAGCAGATTGCCGAGGCCCTGGCTCTGATCGCGCCCTGAAGCGCCTCGACCTCGGGCCGACTACATCAGCCCAGGTGACACAATGACACCACCCAGCCATGCCGAAATGCGCTGGGTTTGTTATTTTTTTGCAACGCAGTCATTGCCTGTGCCATCGGCTCGGGTTCAATGACCTGATGCGCCAGACCTATTCCAACCACCCGACACCTTTCTGGTCCGCACTATGCGGTGCAGGCTTGGTGCTGGGCATGCTTTTTGTCGTCGCTTCGCTGACGCCTTCGCTGGTACCACGCTCACCTGCCTTTCAGGGCACGCTCAGCGGGCTTTGCTTTTCCGTCGGCTATGGCTGCGGCGTGCTCTTGCGCCGCCTGTGGCGCGCCTTGGGCTGGGCCGAGCTGCAAGGCGCTGCACGCCCCTGGCTGCTGGGCAGTTTGCTGCTGCTGTGCCTTGTAGCCATGGCCGCCGCACTGTGGTGGGAGGCGGGCTGGCAAAACCGCTTGCGCGCATTGATGCAGATGCCGCCCAACGACGGCTCCAGCCCCTTGAAGATTGCGCTGACCGCTGTGCTGGTGTTTGCGCTGGTTCTGCTGCTGGCGCGTATTTTCAAGGCCATCAAAAACCGGCTGGCCAGTCGTCTGGCACGGCGTATTCCCGCTCCAACGGCGGCCTTGCTGGCCGTCTGCATGACGGTGCTGTTGGTCTGGATGCTCGGCAACGGCGTTCTCGTCAGAGCAGCGCTGAACATGCTCGACAAAAGCTACAGCGAGCTTGACGCGCGCATGGAGGAAGAGCTGCCCCAGCCCACGGACGCGCTCAAAAGTGGCGGCCCCGGCTCTTTGCTGCAGTGGTCGCATCTGGGGCGGCAGGGGCGGCGCATGGTCGCCAACGGCCCGGACCGCGCACAGATTGAAGCGCTGACGGGACGCGCCGCCAAGGAGCCTTTGCGCGTCTATGTCGGGCTGGGTTCCGCCCCCACCCCGCAAGACCGAGCCAAGCTGGCCCTGGCCGAGTTGCAGCGTATTGGTGCCTTCGATCGTGCGAATTTGGTGATTGCCACGCCGACTGGCACCGGCTGGATCGACAGCAACGGCCAGCAGGCGCTGGAATATGTGATGCAGGGCGATGTAGCCACGGTCTCCGTCCAGTATTCCTATTTTGCGAGTGGCATCGCCTTGCTGACCGACCCGGACTATGGCGCGCAAACAGCCCGCGCCGTATTCAACGCCGTGTACGGCCACTGGCATAGCCTGCCCAAGGACCAACGCCCCCGGCTGTATTTGCAGGGGCTCAGCCTTGGCGCGCTGAATTCGGATTTGAGCCATGACCTGCTGCAAGTCATCAGTGACCCGTACCACGGCGCCTTGTGGGTGGGTGCGCCATTTCTGGTCCCCACCTGGCGCAATCTGACCGCCGCGCGCAACCCCGGCTCACCCGCGTGGCTGCCGCGCGTGGGCGATGGCTCGGTCGTGCGCTTTACGGCGCAGCACAACCATCTGAACGAAGGGCATGCGCCCTGGGGCAATCACCGCGTGGTGTTCCTGCAGTACGCCAGCGATGCCATCACGTTTTTTGATCCACATGCGCTGTGGCGTCGCCCGGACTGGATGCAAGCCCCCATGGGCCCGGACGTATCGCCAGAGATGCAATGGATTCCCGTGGTGAGCTTTATGCAGCTGGCTTTTGATCTGATCTTTTCCGACTCGCCGCCTACGGGCTATGGCCATGTCTATGCGTTTGACCACTATGCGGACGCCTGGGTGTCGCTGGCCGAGCCTTCGGGCTGGGATGCAGAACGTCTGGCCACGCTCAAGCAGCGAGTGGCGCAACTAAAGGCCGAGAAATAGCCGCTTGAGCACCACGCCCTGATGCCAGAGCGCGGTGTCTGCAGGCCGGTGGTGATCAGCCGTTCTTGAGCGCCTGCTCCACGCCCTTGTTGGCCAGCGCATCGGCGCGCTCATTGCCAGGGTCGCCTGCGTGACCCTTGACCCAGCGCCAGTCAATGCGGTGGCCGCTGCCCTGCACCAGGGCGTCGAGCTGCTTCCACAGCTCGGCGTTCTTGACGGGCTCCTTGGACGCCGTCACCCAGCCCTTGGCCTTCCAGCCGTGAATCCACTCGGTAATGCCTTTGCGCACGTACTGGCTGTCCAGATACAGCACCACATCGCAGGGGCGCTTGAGGGCCGACAGCGCCTGTATCACCGCCATCAGCTCCATTCGGTTATTGGTGGTGCCCAGTTCGCCACCAAACAATTCCTTCTGCGCCGAACCCGCCTGCAGCAATGCGCCCCAGCCGCCAGGGCCAGGATTGCCTTTGCAGGCACCGTCGGTATAGATAACAACTTGATTCAATTTTTTTCCTTGTTTCGCAGCGAGGCATCGGGCCAGACCGGGTCACGAGAGACCGGGGCGCGCCAGACCGTGTCCGGTGGCTGCTTACTGGCTACAGGCATCTTGATGCCTGCCGGGGCACTGCGAGCGCGCCAGTTGGGCGTCATCAGCCGCAGGCCCTGCACGCGCTTGACGGCCACCACGCAGTAGACGCCGCCCAGCACCGGCCAGCAGCGGTGGCCCAGCTTTTCCATGAATTGCCAGCGGCCCAGCCATTTCTCGCTTTGCGTGGCAGGACGATAACAGCCAAATTGCACCGCTTCGATCTCAAAGCTCAGCAATCTGAGCCAATCGCGCAGCCGCCAGTAGCCCACACCCAGGCTCAGGTCGGGCAGATAGGCCGCGCTGCGCTCCACGCCGCGCTGCAGGCCCAGCAAGCTCGCAGGGTTCAGCCCGCTGATCACCAACCGCCCTTCGGGCACCAGCACACGTGCAGCTTCGCGCAGCGCGGCGTGCGGGTCGATCGAGCTTTCCAGCGTATGCGGCATCAGCAGCAGGTCCAGGCTGGACTCTGGAAACGGCAGCGCCGTGGCATCGGCCACCAGCGCCACTGACACTTGCGATGTCTGGGGTGACTCACTTTCTGGTCCGGCTTGCGCTAAAGTGCTTGCTTTCGCTGCTTTCGCATCCACAGCCGCTTCGCCCGCCTGTAGCGCCAGCCAGCGGTGCGGCATGCGATTGCTGCGCAGGCCCTGGAGCTGCGGCAGCCCCAACTGCAGAGCGTGGTAGCCAAAGATATCGGCCACCGCCTCATCACAGCGCTGCTGCTCCCATTCCAGGAGGTAGTGCCCAAGGGCTGAATCCGTCCAGTGATGCATCTCTATAATTTTGCAACCCATGAACCTGTTGCCTATACCCGCCTTTTCCGACAACTACCTCTGGCTGCTGCATGACGGCAAGCATGCCATTGTTGTCGACCCGGGGCAGGCCGAGCCGGTGCTGAGCGTTCTGGCCCAGCATCAATTGCAACTGCAGGGCATTTTAGTCACCCATCATCACGCCGATCATGTGGACGGTGTGCAGGCACTTCGCGAAGCCACCGGCGCACCGGCCTGGGGCCCGGCCTATGAGTCCCTGCCCGAGCCCATCACCCGCGTGCAGGGTGGCGACACGGTGAACCTGCTGGGCGGGCCCTGGCAGGTGATCGATGTGCCCGGCCATACCAGCGGCCATATTGCTTTTTTCAGCACCGCAGCACTGTCCCAGCCTGTGCTGTTCTGCGGCGACACCCTGTTCTCGGGCGGCTGTGGCCGATTGTTCGAAGGCACGCCCGCGCAGATGCAGACCTCGCTGGACGCACTGGCCGCCCTGCCCGGCAACACGCTGGTGTGCTGCGCGCACGAATACACCATTTCCAACCTGCGTTTTGCGCAGGCTGTGGAACCAAACAGCCAGGATCTGGCTCAGTACCTTGAACACTGCCAGACACTGCGGTCCCGGGGGCAGCCCACGCTGCCTTCGACCTTGCAGACCGAGCTGGCCATCAACCCCTTCATGCGCACCCGCGCTGCCGATGTGATTGCGGCAGCCGTGCAGCATGACTCTCAGACCCGGCCCCAGGAGCCCGCCAGCGTGCTGGCGACTCTGCGCCAATGGAAAAACGTTTTTTGATGAAACTGCTCCACACCCTGCTGCTCTCCAGCGTACTGGTCATTACCGGCTGCGCCACCACCAGCGATGTCGACCCCATGTACCCCAGCGGCCCGCTCAAACCTCTGGGTCAGGGCAAGGTAGGCACTTCCGAAGTTGCCTCGCTCGAAGCCACGGGCGATCTGTGGATGCGCATTCGCGGCGGCTTTGCCATGCCTGATCTGGAGCAGGATCTGGTGCGCGACCAGGAGCAGTGGTACTCCAGTCGCCCCGACTACATCCAGCGCATGACGGAGCGCTCCAGCAAATACCTGTTCCACATCGTCGAAGAGCTGGAGCGCCGTGGCATGCCTACCGAGCTGGCCCTGCTGCCCTTTATCGAAAGCGCGTTCAACCCGCAGGCCGTCTCCAGCGCCAAGGCCGCCGGCATGTGGCAGTTCATGCCGGCCACCGGCACCTACTTCGACCTCAAGCAAAACGTCTTTCGCGATGACCGCCGCGATGTGCTGGCCTCCACCCGCGCGGCGCTGGACTATCTGCAAAAGCTCTACGGCATGTTTGGCGACTGGCATCTGGCCCTGGCCGCCTACAACTGGGGCGAAGGCAGCGTGGGCCGCGCCATCAAGCGCAATGAAAAGCTGGGCCTGCCCACAGGCTATACCGACCTGCAAATGCCCGCCGAGACGCGCAACTACGTGCCCAAGCTGCAGGCGGTGAAGAACATCGTGGCCCACCCCGAGCGCTTCAACGCCGAGTTGCCCGTCATCGAAAACCACCCCTACTTCCAGGCCGTGACCTTGCCCCACGATATTGACGTGGAGCTGATCGCCCGCTTGGCCGATGTCAGCGTCAAGGACTTCAAGGCCCTGAACCCCAGCTTTCACAAGCCCGTGATTTTTGCGCGCGCCACGCCGCAGGTGCTGCTGCCTTGGGAGAACGCCAAGGTCTTCCGCCGCAATCTGCAGGCCTATTCCGACGGCCAGTTTGCCAGTTGGACCGTGTGGACCGTGCCCACCACCATCACCGTGGCCGAGGCCGCCCAGCGCGCGGGCCTGAGCGAAACCGATCTGCGCAGCATCAACAACATCCCGCCGCGCATGCTGATCAAGGCTGGCTCGGCGCTGATGGTGCCGCGTGACCCCAACGTGAAGGCCGACGTACCCGGTCATGTGGCCGATAACGGCCAGATCTCCTTTGCCCCCGAAATCGTCACCGTGCGCACCACGGTCAAGGCCCGCAAGCGCGACACCCTGGTCAGCGTGGCCAACCGCTACGGCGTCAGCGTCTCCAACCTGGCGGACTGGAACGATCTCAAATCCACCGCCTCGCTGCACGCGGGCCAGTCGCTGGTCGCCTATCTGCCCGCCAAGGCCGCACGCGCTGCGCGTGCAGAAGCCAGCGAAAGCAGCCACAGCAACACACGCGGCAGCAAGGCCAATGCAGGCAAGACCCGCGCCAAGGCCAGCGCCCCCGCTGCTCGCGGCGGCAAGAGCGAACCCAAGCCCCGTGGCGGCACGCCCGCCAAGAAGCGCAAGTAAACCGGCGCTGAATCAGCAAAAAGCCCGCAGGCTGCACAGCGCTGCGGGCTTTTTTCATGAGTGATAGCTATCAAATAAATAGCTTAAAGCCTATGTTCCTTATAGACAATAGGCCATTTTTATTCAAAAAAGGCTAACGACGGTCCACCAGTGCATGGGCAATCGTGCCCAGGTCCACATACTCCAGCTCGCTGCCAATCGGCACACCCCGCGCCAGCCGCGTCACCAAAATGCCCCGCGCCTTGAGCGCTTCACTGATCGCATGAGCCGTGGCCTCGCCCTCAGCCGTGAAGCTGGTGGCCAGAATCACCTCCTGCACCACACCATCGCAGGCGCGCTCCAGCAGCTGCTTCATGCCGATTTCCTTGGGGCCCACGCCGTCCAGCGGCGACAGCCGCCCCATCAGCACATAGTAAAAGCCTTGATAGGCACCCGTGCGCTCCATGGCCGCCAGATCGGCCGGTGCCTCCACCACACACAGCCGCGCCGCATCACGCCCCGCGTCATCACAGATGCTGCAGATGCGCCCTTCGGTAAAGGTGTGGCAGCGCTCGCAGTGGTGCACTGAATTCACCGCAGAATCCAGCGCCCGGGCCAGCTGCAAAGCCCCCGCCTGATCACGCTGGAGCAAATGAAACGCCATGCGCTGGGCCGACTTGATGCCCACGCCCGGCAACTTGCGCAGCGCCTCGATCAAGGCATCCAGAGATTGCACATCCGACACAGGCCCATCCTTTCACTCACCAGAAAAAAGGCGATCTGCCACTACGCAGATCGCCATTGCGCCCCTGCCACCAAAACCGGCATACCCCATCTCAGAGGCAACGAGCAAGGGCCGCCCCGCAGCGAGGTTGCCGTCCCCCTTGGGGGAAGCCGCAACACGGCTCAGGGGGTATCCGTTTAAAACGGGAACTTCATCCCACCAGGCAGACCCGGCATGCCCGCCGTGATCTTGCCCATCTTCTCGTTCGATGTTTCTTCAGCCTTGCGCACAGCGGCGTTGAAAGCTGCTGCCACCAGGTCTTCCAGCATGTCCTTGTCTTCGGCCAGCAGGCTGGGGTCGATGGTGATGCGCTTGACATCATGCTTGCAGGTCATCACGACCTTGACCAGACCGGCGCCGGACTCGCCTTCGACTTCGATATTGCCCAGCTCTTCCTGGGCCTTCTTCAGGTTGTCCTGCATGGTCTGGGCTTGCTTCATCAGACCGGCGAGTTGTCCTTTGTTGAACATAGAAATCCTTCTTGTGTTGAAACGCCTTATTCAGGCTGAATGGAGATGGGCTTGATGCTGCCGGGCACGATTTTCGCGCCGAAGTCACGCATCAAGGTTTGCACCAGCGGATTGCTTTTGACAATGTCTTGAGCAATCCCCTGGCGCGCATGGTTTTCCACGGCCAGACGGCGCGACGGACTATCCGTGACCGCACCGACTTCGACCTGCAATTGTCGCGCATGACCAGCCGCTTCAAGTGCAGCGCGCAAACGCTCGCTGGTACTGGGCTTGGCCAGCAAGCTGCTCTCCACCCGCAAAGCCCACAGATCGCCATCGCGTGACACCAGCTGTGACTGCAGCGCCAGCTGTCGCGCCACGGCCACCACGGCATCGCCCTGCAGCAGCTCCTGCACCACGCGCTGCCAGATATCGCCTTCTGCCGTGTGCTCTACCGTCGGAGCATCCTGCGCCGAGGCATGGTTTGCGGGCTCGATTTCGGGCTCGGGCTCCTGCTGGCGCTGAAGCGGCATAGTCTGCACGGGCTGGCCCGCATCGACCTCCACATCATCGCCCCCCCAACGACCATCGTCAGCCCAGCCCTCATCAGGCATGCCTGCCCAGGCCCCTTCATCCGGCCCACCAGCTTCGTCTGCGCTGCTCTCATCGGCACTGTCACTGCCATCCTCCACATGCTCTGCAGCATCGAGCTGCGGCTCCTCGGGCGGATTGGCAGGCTGGATTTGCTCAACTGGCGAAGCTGCTTCAGGCAGTGCATCAACTACTGTTTTTATAGCGCCTGACGCATTATTTACCTGGACTACAGGCTGATTTGGCTGAATATTTTCAAGCACCGCCGGTTTGACTGGCTCTTCAGCTGCCCGCTGCGGCACGGGCTGAGCCATCACAGGAGCGGGCGCAGATACAGGTGCTGGTGTCAGCGTAGGTGCTGGTGCAGACTCCGGGGCTGCAACAGGCTCAGACACTGGCGCGGCAACCGCAGCAGCGCCCACCAGCGGGCGGCTAGGCCTCAGCGCTGGAGTTTTTTTTTCAGCCGTGCCGGCTTCGGCGTTCTCCGGCTTGAAAGCCAGCAGACGCAGCAGCGCCATGGTCAGCGCCGCATATTCGTCAGGCGCCAGACCCAGCTCCGTGCGGCCATGCAGGCAGATGCTATAGAGCAGTTGCGTCTCATCACGCGGCATCAGATCAGCCAGGCGAGCGACTTCTGCCGCCTCGGGGTCGCTGGCATCCAGCGCCATATCGGGCACAGCCTGCAGCACCGCCATGCGCTGCAGCACATTGCACATTTCTTCCAGCGTGGAGGCGGCAGACAGGCCGTTGTGCCGCAATTCCTCAGCAGTCTCGACCACCGTGCGACCATCGCCCTGCGCCAGCGCATCGATCAGGCGAAACACATGGCTGCGATCCACACTGCCCAGCATCTGGCGCACCGTGGCTTCCTGCAACTGGCCGCTGCCAAAGGCAATCGCCTGATCGGTCAGGCTCAACGCATCGCGCATCGATCCACGCGCGGCGCGTGAGAGCAGGCGCAGCGCCTGCGGCTCGGCAGGCACGTTTTCCTTGGCCAGCACATCGGTCAGATGCTCCAGCACCGTATCCGGCGCCATGGGCCGCAGATTGAACTGCAAGCAGCGCGAGAGCACGGTGACCGGCACTTTTTGCGGATCCGTCGTGGCCAGCACGAACTTGAGATATTCGGGCGGCTCTTCCAGCGTCTTGAGCATGGCGTTGAACGCCGTGTTCGTCAGCATGTGCACCTCGTCGATCATGAAGACCTTGAAGCGCCCCTGCACCGGCTTGTACACCGCCTGCTCCAGCAGGCTCTGCACCTCGTCCACGCCGCGGTTGGAAGCAGCGTCCAGCTCGGTGTAATCAGGGAAACGGCCGCTATCAATTTCAGTGCAGGCTGCACAGACTCCGCAAGGAGTTGCAGTAATTCCGCCAGTGCCATCCACGCCCTGGCAGTTCAGCGACTTGGCCAAAATCCGCGACACCGTGGTCTTGCCCACGCCACGCGTACCCGTGAACAGATAGGCATGATGCAGACGCTGCTGCGTCAAGGCATTGGTCAGAGCCTGAACCACGTGCTCCTGCCCCACCATTTCGGAGAAGGTACGAGGCCGGTATTTGCGAGCAAGCACTAAATAAGACATAGCCTTCGATTCTACGGGGCCAGCGCATGCCAACAAGGCTGCACCTAGAATCTCATGGAGTGCGACACAGAACTGTGACACTTTTGCCCCTATAATCGAGGGCGACGGGCCTCCTCGCATGGGGAAGCGGCCAACCGGGTCAGGTGGGGAACCAAGCAGCCCTAACTGTGAAACCAGTGCCGAGGTAAGGCTCGTCACCTTCTTCCAACAGCCTCTTGTGATCAAGAGGCTGTTTTCATTTGTGCCGGACTCTTTTAGAGCTCTGAAACACCTTCCCCAGCAGTCAGGAATCTGAATCCTGCGCGCTCAGGCACGGTTTTCGGTTGCCCCTTGGCCCAGTTGAATTTCCAGCAAGCTCAGCACCTCTTGCGCACGGTCGATTTCCAGGTCATCGAAAGCATCCAGCGCCTGCTGCGCAAGACTGTTCCAAGGTGTGCCGACAGTGCCTTGCACCAAGTCTTCAAGCAAGGCCTTAGCGCCAAAGTCGCCACTCTGCACCAATGGCACGACCTTTTGCAGCAAGCTGCGCAGCTTCGCCGCCGTCACTGCGGCTCCGCCGCCGGATTCAGGCTCTGCAGCATTCAGAAGCTGCAACCCCTGCCGCACTCGATCCAGGCAGTCATGCACCAGTCGCAGGAACCCCTCCGCCAAGTCCTGCACGACCTCCATATTGCCGTTGTGCGCCGCACGTTCAACAATATCGGCCACGCTGCACAGCTGCCTTGAATCCAGATAGCCAGCACTGCCCTTGATCTGGTGCACAAGTTCCCCCAGCTCGAACAGCGCGCCTTGCTCCAGGTATTTCACAAAGGTCTGCGGCAGGGTTTCAAAGTCGTTGAGAAAGCCTCGCAGCAGATTGGCCTTGCGCTGGGGCGATGCCGACAGGCGCGAGAAGATAGCCAGTTCAGGGGCCAAAGAAGGTGATTCGCTAGCGACGACGGCGCTAGCCACTGTAGTCGGAGCAATGCATAACTCGATCAGCGTTGTATAGAGCGCGACTTCGTCGATGGGCTTGGTCAGGTGACCATTCATGCCCGCTTCCCGGCTCAGCAACTGATCTTCACTGCGAGTCTGTGCCGTCAGCGCAATGATGGGTAAATGCGCCCAGCGCGCATGCTTGCGAATCTCGCGCGTGGCTTCAAGCCCGTTCATTTCAGGCATGTGAATGTCCATAAGCACAGCATCGACTTCGTGCTGCTGCAACTGAGCAATCGCATCACGCCCATCCACTGCTGTGAAGACCTGTACACCCACATACTCCAGAAAATCGGTAGCCACCTCACGGTTCAGGGCATTGTCATCGGTCACCAGCACACGCTTGCCACGCAGCGATTCGTAGGCAGACAAATCGCTAGGAATGTATGTAGATTTGATAGCAGTCTGCGAAGTGTGGGCAGGGCTGGCAAAGACGTTGAGCAAGGTATTGAAGAGCACGGACTGGGTCACGGGCTTGAGTAACACGCCCTGTAAGCCAATGCCTGAAGAGGCCTGCATCATTGCCTCCTGCCCGTAGGCGGTGACCATGAGCACTGCTGGCATCTGTTCCAGCTGTTCATCGGACTTGATATGGCGCGCTGTTTCCACGCCATCCATTCCGGGCATGCGCCAGTCCAGTAGCACCACATCGAAAGGACGACTGCGCCTGGTTTCCACACGCAGCACCCGCAAGGCGTCCTGACCACTTTCCACCACCGTGGTCTGCATGCCAAAACCTTCAACCATATCGGTCAGCGCCTGCCGCGCACTGGCGCTGTCATCCACGATCAGGATACGGCGCCCGCGCAGATTGACTGCGACCTGATTGCGCACATGGTGTTCGGCAGAGTCCATCTCCACCTCTTCAATACGGATGGTGAAGAAGAAGGTGCTGCCCTGCCCCAGCTCGCTCTCGACCCAGATTTCGCCCCCCATGAGCTCCACCAGTCGCTTGGAAATGGCCAAACCCAGCCCTGTGCCGCCATAGCGCCGCGAGATGTCGCTTTGCGCCTGGGTGAAAGGGCTAAAGAGGTTGCGCATTTGCTCGACGCTCATGCCGATGCCAGTATCCCGCACGGAGAACAGCAGCTTGCGGCTCATGCCCTGCTCATCCCAGATGGGACTCACCGAAACCACCACATCCCCAGCCTCAGTGAACTTGATGGCATTGCCCAGCAAGTTGGTGATGACCTGACCCAGGCGCAGCGAATCGCCTTTGAGAATTGCCGGCGTTTCAGGCGCCACAGCATAGGTGACCTCCAAGCCCTTTTCCTCAGCGCGCAGCGTAGTGACTGACGATACTGTCTCCAGAACAGATTCGAGCCGGAACGGGACGCCCTCCAGCGTCAGCCCACCTGCCTCGATTTTGGAAAAGTCCAGAATGTCATTGATGATCCCCAGCAGCACGTTGGCAGACTCGTTGATCTTTTCCAGATAGTTGCGCTGCTTGGGGTCCAGGTCAGTGCGCATGGCCAGACGCGCCATGCCAATGACGGAATTCATGGGCGTGCGGATTTCATGACTCATGGTGGCCAGGAAATCACTCTTGGTGCGCTCGGCAGACTCTGCTGCATCCTTGGCTGCACGCAGCGCCTCGGCCGCTTCGCGCTCCGCCGTGACGTCGCGTGCAATACCATCCCAGACAAAGCCCCCACCGCGCACATAACGCAACGCGGCGCGGCAGTGAATCCAGATCGTGGGCCCATAGGTGGTTTGCAGCTGAAAGACCTCGTCCAGCACATCACCCGCCCGCGTGGCAGTACGCAGCACTTGCATCATGTGCTGAACGCTGTCGGCAGGAATGGCTGCAACCAGCTTGCGCGGATTGGCCAGTATTTCGCTGGCGGACAGGCCCGTGAGCGGCTCCAGACCAGCGCTCAGGAAGGTCAATGTCAGGTAGCGTTGTGCATCACGCTCCAGTCGAAAGATCACACCCGACGGAAGGTTGTCTGCCAACGCCGTCAGGCGCTCGCGCTGCTCCTTGCGCTCGCTGATGTCCTGCATGATGCCGGTGATCTTGACCACCTTGCCTTCTTCATCAAACACCGGTGTGCCACGCACATAGGCGGCGAAGGTGCTGCCATCGGTACGGCGATGCTCCACTTCCATGGAGTAAGACTCGCCAGTCTCCACACACTTTTGTACAGCTGCCAGAATGCGCTGCGCGCTTTCATCAACCATTCGATCCTTGAGCGCTGATGCATGAACTTCCTTGGGTTCGGACTCGTCTCCATACAACACGGACATCATCTCTGAAGAGGTCATGACGCCACTCTTCACATCCAGCGACCAATGCCCCAGCTTGGCCTGTCGCTCCGCCGCACGCAGCACCTCGTTGTTTTCCTGCGCCAACTGAGCTGCACGGCGGCTTTCATCCAGACTCTGGTTCAGCACTTTGTCTGCCTCGTTCAGACTGACGCGCAAGGCTTCGAACTCGGCAATGAATGAAGGCGGCACATCATCACCAATGCTGGTTGCCGCAGTTGTTTGCCCGCTGGCGATGCGCTTGGCCCGATCCGCCAGGTGGCGAATGGGACGCAAGGCGCGCTGCACGAGCAAGATGGCCAACAGCAGTGCAAACAAGATCGTGACGGTTGAGGCAATGAGCATGACCATGATGGGCTGCTGCCAACGCTGATCAAAACTTGATGCACTCTCGCCCACCACGGCCACCCAGCCCGGCGTGCCAGCGATGGTTTGGAAAGCGAACATGATCTGCTTGCCCTCCAGCGTCGTAGCTTTAAAGGAGCCGCTTTCGCTGCCTGTTTCCTTGAGCGTCTTCCAGTCCGGCACAGGTCGGCCAATAAAGCGCTCACCATCTACAGAGCGTCCCATGATGCGCCCAGCCCCATCGGTCACAGCCAGAATCACCGAAAGGTTGTTTTCACTGTGCTTGGACAGCGAATGAATCAAATCCGCAGGTGATGTCACCAGCGTTGCGACGCGCACATGTGCCGTGCCGCTGATTTCAGGCACGGCCATCACCATCTTCAGCGCCTGACCGGTTCCTTCAAGAATATTAGAGACCTGCGGCCGACCGGTTTGCGCCGCAGCCACAGCCAAGTCCTTAACGGCCTGCAACTGAGGGCTTTCATCCACAAAGTCCCAGCGCCCTTTCTGCCCACTGAGCTCATACAGCTCATAGCGACCATTGGCAAAGCTTGACGCGCCGCGATGCTGCAAATGGTCACCATCCGAATGCAGCTCCGCCAGATTGAGCAGCACGCTGGAGGTCAGCTCCAGTTCATTGGCCGTCGAGCGCGCGACGGTGCGTGCGGTTTCCAGCAACTGACGTGTACTGGCGTCGTAGAAAGACTTGCTGGTGTTGAACAGTGTCACCATGACCACGCCCAGCGTCGGCACCAGCACCAGCAGGACCATGGCGATGATGGTGAGTCTGAGCGAAGGCTGTCTCAACGAATCCAGCATGCGCTTGGGCATGAAAGCGTCCCTCTTATATTGGGCGGCAGTGGCGCCGCTTGTTATGAGTCAACTTCAACAAGAATACCCGTTCTGAATCTCATTGCATCAAGCCTTTTCATGCAGATTCGCTATCGAAAAACCTGCATCCATATACAGCTTAATCAGCACTCAGATAACCAAGCACCCCCTTGGCTACATGCACTCCAGAAGACATGCAGGCCGTGAGCAGATAACCGCCTGTCGGCGCTTCCCAGTCCAGCATCTCCCCCGCGCAGAACACGCCAGGCCGTGCAATGCACATGCCGTTGCCGTCCAATGCCTCAAAGCGCACCCCTCCAGCGGTGCTGATGGCTTCATCAATGGGTCGTGGCGCAACCACCGTCAGGGGAACAGCCTTGATGGTGCGTGCCAGCGCTTGGAGATCGGCCATGCCATCCTTGCCCAGCACCTCGTACAAAAGCCCAGCCTTGATGCCATCCAGGCCCAGGCGCCCCTTGATGTGACTGCTCAGACTGCGCGAGCCACGTGGACGCCGCACTTCCTGCTCCACACGTTCAGCACTCCACTGAGGCAACAGGTCCAGCTCGAACTGGGCACTGCCTTTCTCAGCGATTCGGTCGCGCAACAAAGCTGAGGCCGCATAAATCAGACTTCCCTCCACCCCTGTTTGCGTTGCCACAAATTCACCCTGCCGCGCAAAGCGGGTGCCACCCTCATCGGTATAGCGCAGCGCAACCGACTTGAAAGGCTCGCCTGCAAAACGCTGGCTGAACACCTCGCTCCAGCCCGACTGGCGGCCATCCGCCCAGCCCACATCAAAGCCACAGTTGGCCGGTTGCAATTCAGCGAGATCCACACCTTGCTCCTGCAACTTGGAAAACCAGGCGCCATCCGACCCCAGCCTTGCCCAGCTACCGCCGCCCATGGCCAGCACCAGAGCCTTGCTTTGAACCTGACAGGCACCAGATTCGGTCTGAAACATCAACGAGCCACCGGCATTCCAGCCCTGCCAACGGTGGCGCATATGAAACACCACGCCCTGCGACCTCAATCGCAGCAGCCAGGCGCGCAGCAACGGTGCGGCCTTCATGTCCGCCGGAAACACGCGCCCCGACGTCCCCACAAAGGTATCGAACCCCAGGTCCTTCACCCAAGCCCGCAGCTCCTGAGCCCCCCACTGCTCAAGCCAGGGCAGCAAATCTGCGCTGCGGGCGCCATAGCGTGTCACAAAGCTGGCGAACTCTTCAGAGTGAGTGAGGTTAAGACCGCCCTTTCCCGCCATGAGGAATTTGCGGGCTGCCGAAGCCTTGGCTTCAAAAACATGCACGGACAAGCCTGACGCCGCCAGTTGCTGCGCCACCATCAATCCCGCGGGGCCTGCTCCCACTATGGCGACGTCACAAACCAAGGCCGAACCAAGGGCCGGATCAGCCACCAAGGGCTCTGAAATACTCATACTTAAGCTGTCCAATTCAACGGGCGAGCCACAGGGCCGCCAAAGGCTGCGCAGAATACCACCGCATTCAAAACGCCGATAAGGCAGGCACTATTAACGCCATAGGAGCAAACAACCACCCACACCGTGCAGCGGGAGATGTGTTTCTGTCACAATGAAATAACTAGGCGGGTACTCCGTCACCCTACTTTTTGATTCAAGAAAATCCAGGACTACAAATGGCCAGCGAATTGATCAAGCACATCACCGATGCAAGCTTTGAATCTGACGTACTGCAACCCGGCACCACGGTTCTCGTGGATTACTGGGCTGAATGGTGCGGCCCCTGCAAAATGATTGCCCCCATCCTGGACGAGACTGCCGAAAGCTACAAAGGCAAGGTACAGATCGCCAAGATGAATGTGGATGAAAACCGCGAAATCCCCGCCAAGTTCGGCATCCGTGGCATTCCCACCCTGATGCTGTTCAAGGACGGTCAACTGGCCGCCACCAAGGTCGGCGCGCTGAACAAGACTCAGCTGTCCGCCTTCCTGGACCAGCACATCTAAAAGCACATGCTTCCCAACAAGGCCTTTTCAAAGGCCTTGTTCTTTTGGACAGACATTTCTCCTGCGCTCTTATTTTTTATGGCCTGTACGCGGCCAGCACTGGACTGCAACGGCCAAGCCTTGAAAAAATCCTTGCAGTCCAAGCCATATTTCCTGTCATAATGTACGAATCGCCGGCCACCGCATGGGACCGCGCTGAAATTTCTCCAGGCAAGCCTGCCCACTATCACAGTGATTCGTTAGGCTCTACGCCTCCCCCCTGGTTATTCCTCACTCCACACTTGGAGTCATTTCATGCACCTTAATGAACTCAAGGCACTGCACGTGTCTGAAGTCTTGAAGCAGGCCGAAGCGCTTGAGATCGAAAACGTCGGTCGCATGCGCAAGCAGGAACTGATGTTCGCCATCATCAAAAAGCGCGCAAAAGCCGGTGAACAGGTTTTTGCCGATGGCGTTCTCGAAATTCTGCCTGACGGCTTCGGTTTTCTGCGTAGCCCCGATACCAGCTACACCGCCAGCACAGACGATATCTATATCTCCCCCAGCCAGGTGCGCCGCTTCAATCTGCACACCGGTGACATGATCGAAGGCGAAGTTCGCATCCCCAAGGATGGCGAGCGCTACTTTGCCCTGACCAAGCTGGACAAGGTCAATGGCGGCCCTCCCGAGCAAAACAAGCACAAGGTCATGTTTGAAAACCTGACGCCTCTGTTCCCCAAGGAACAAATGCGTCTGGAACGAGACATGAAGGGTGAGGAAAACATCACCGGCCGCATCATCGACATCATCGCCCCTATTGGCCGTGGCCAGCGCGCACTGATTGTTGCCCCTCCCAAGAGCGGCAAGACCATGATGATGCAAAGCATTGCCCACGCCATCACGGCCAATCAGCCCGATGTGCACCTGATGGTGCTACTGGTGGACGAGCGCCCCGAAGAAGTGACGGAAATGCAGCGCTCGGTCAAGGGCGAAATCATTGCCTCCACCTTTGACGAGCCCGCTACCCGCCACGTTCACGTGGCTGAAATGGTGATCGAACGCGCCAAGCGTCTGGTGGAACTGGGCAAGGATGTGGTCATTTTGCTGGACTCCATCACCCGTCTGGCCCGTGCCTACAACAACGTCGTGCCTTCTTCGGGCAAGGTGCTGTCTGGTGGCGTGGACTCCAACGCTCTGCAACGCCCCAAGCGCTTCTTTGGCGCTGCGCGCAATGTGGAAGAAGGTGGCTCGCTGACCATCATCGCCACCGCTCTTGTTGACACCGGCAGCCGCATGGACGAAGTGATCTTTGAAGAGTTCAAGGGCACTGGCAACAGCGAACTGCACCTGAACCGCCGCCTGTACGAAAAGCGCGTGTTCCCCGCGATTGAGCTCAACAAGAGCGGCACCCGCCGCGAAGAGTTGCTGCTGGCTCCCGAGATTCTGCAAAAGACCCGCATCCTGCGCCAGTTCATGTACAACATGGACGAGATCGAGTCGATGGAACTCATGATCAAGAACATGAAGGCCACCAAAAACAATGTCGAGTTCTTCGACATGATGCGCCGCGGCGGTTAATCCGTATACACCCTATTGGGTAAAGCCCCGCTTGCGGGGCTTTGTCATTTCTGAAAGTTGGCGATTTGGTTGACTAGGCGAGGGTGTGCAGAATTTTGTGTAAACGGACAATCCACCGCAGGCGCAAGTCTGCATGTCCGTAAGCACAATGACAACCAAGAAACACGAAGTCCCTGAAGAACTGCTGGCGAAACTGCTGGCTGATT
>NZ_KZ984454.1 GCF_003569915.1 Comamonas testosteroni
CTGCACATCCGAGCTTCAATCCTCAATCAATTTACCGCTCTGGGCACGCCCCAGACAGTCGCTGCTGCGTAAATCTATTTGGGATTGGGGATGCCTTGGCCTATGGCCGATTTATGCAACAAAGCCACGGCCATGTACAAGGATCAGGAGCCCATTGCTGCGCCCATCGATTTCCATGAAGCCGCAGCCCGTGCGCTCAAGTACAACCTGGACTACAAGCTCAAGCTGATGGAAACGGCTTTGAGCCGCAGCCTGTTTGATGTCTCCACCTACGAAATGCTGCCCAAGCTGGTCGCAGGTGCGGGCTACACCAGCCGCAACAACGACTCGGGCGGTACTTCGGTGCTGATCGAGCCGCCTCGCACGGTGTCGCTGAACCCATCGACCTCGCAGGAGCGTGACCGCTCCATGGCCAATCTGTCGTTCTCCTGGAATGCGCTGGACTTTGGTGTGTCGTACTACCGTGCCCAGCAAAAGGCCGATCAGGTGCTGATGTCCGAAGAGCGCCGCCGCAAGGTCATCCAGAACGTGCTGCAGGACGTGCGCAACAGCTACTGGCGTGCGCTGGGTGCGCAAAAGCTGCTGGGCCGTGTGGATGCCCTGCTCGAGCGCGTGAACCAGGCGCTGGTGCGAGCCAAGGAAGTGGAAAAACAAGGCCTGATGCCCCAGGCCCAGGTGCTGGGCTACCAGCGTGCGCTGCTCGACGCAGTCAACACGCTGACGCTGCGCCGTCAGGACCTGGAGCTGGCCATGGCTGAGCTGCGTGCGCTGATGTCCGTCGCTCCTGGCGTGAAGTTCACGCTGGCCGATCAAAACGAGCTGGCCCTGCCCCGTGTGCCGGTCAACGTGGATGCGCTGGAGCGCCTGGCGCTGGAAAAGCGCCCCGAGATCATGGAAGAGTGGTATCGCAAGCGCGTGACCGAGAACGACATCAAGGCGGCCAAGGTTCTGCTGTGGCCCAACATCAGCTTTGATACAGGTTGGCAGTATGACTCCAACAAGTACAGCTACAACAGCAACTGGATCGACACCGGCATCCGTGTCTCCTGGAACCTGCTCAAGCTGACCCAGTACCCTGCGCTCAAGCAAGCACACAAGGCCCAGAACGACACCGACGACATGCGCCGCATGGCTCTGTCCATGGCCGTGCTGACCCAGGTCCGCGTGGGTGTGCAGCGCTACGGCCTGTCGCTGTCCGAGCTCAAGTTTGCCGAAGAGAGCATGAACGTGGACCAGCGCCTGCTGAACTACGCCAAGGCAGCGGCCAAGAGCCAGTTCGACTCCGAGCTGGAAGTCATCCGCACCGAAGCCCGTGCGCTGCTGGGTGAGTACCAGCGCTACGCCGCCTACTCCAACGCCCAGGCCGCCTGGGGCCGTCTGTACAACTCCGTGGGCCTGGACATCCTGCCCGAGACCGTGGAAAGCCATGATGTGAAGACGCTGGCAGCCTCCATGCAAGACACCATGGCGCAATGGCAAAAGACAGTTTTCCAGGCCTCTGAATAAAAAAGGCGCTACAAATCGACACAATTGCTACCATAGCGTCCATGCCAATGAAAACGTTCTCGCGATGGGCTCTTTGCCTTATCCCTGTCTGGGCTGCGGTGCAAACACTGGCCCAAACTTCTCCTGCCCCGGCAACTCCCTCCGCTCCCACAGCCCGCCCGGCTCTGCCCTCGCAGCCTGATCCGCACGCCATCCGTGTGCTGCTCAGCCCCGAGCTGGAGACCGTGCTGGCCTCGCAGATGCTGGGGGTCATCTCCCACCTCAACGTCAGCCTCGGCGCCCGTGTCAACAAAGGCCAGACCGTGCTGAGCTTTGACTGCAGCGAAGCGGCAGCCAAGCAGCGCATGGCCCAGGCCGAATACGCCAACGCCAAGGAGTCACTGGACGTCAAGGAGCGCCTGCGCAAGCTCGACGCTGCCGGCGACACCGAGGTGCAGCTGGCACGCACCCTGGCCGACAAGGCCAAGGCTGCCATCACCCTGACCCAGGTGCAGATGAGCCAGTGCGTGGTCAAGGCGCCCTTCTCCGGCCATGTGGTCAAGCTGCACGTCAAACCTGCGCAAGGTGTGAACGTGGGCGTGCCGCTGATCGAGATTGTCAGCGACGGCCCGCTCAAGCTGCGCCTGAACGTGCCCTCTCGCTGGCTGCATGCCCTCAAGGTTGGCACCGGCTTTGAAGTGGCCATCGACGAAACCCGCAAAACCTACCCCGCCAAGGTCTCTGCCATCAACGCCCGTGTGGACGCCGTGGCCCAGACCGTGGAACTTGAAGCCCGTATTGACGGCAAGCACGCTGAGCTGCTGGCCGGCATGAGCGGTATCGCACGCTTCCCAGGACTGCAGTAAACATGGCCAGCGCTTCCCCATCGGCTGCCGCTCTGGTGGCCCAGTTGGAGGCGCGGGCCCGCGCAGCCAACACCCCCGCAGAGCTGGCCTTCTCCATTGCCAATGACAGCTTCGGCCTGCTGGGCTTCAGGCAGGCCTTTGTCATGGCGGGCAGCGGCAAGCAAGCCCGTCTGCTCACGCTCTCCGGTCTGGCCGTGCCTACCGAAGACAGCCCCTACCTGATCTGGCTGCGCCGCAGCTGGCCCTGGATGCAGGAGCAGCTCGATCACAAGGCGGGCTGGTTGCCATCGCCTGCCAACGCCGCAAATGCCTCCAGCACCGCTGCGCCGCCCGATTCAGAGCCAAAACAGCCTCCAGTCCAGAATAATCATGGACACACAGCTATCAAAACAGAAGCAGGCGTAGCGGTATCCATCGCTGCCAATGCTCCAGCAAGCTCTGCACAAGCGCCCGCCGAAGAAACAAAGCCCAAAGCCCCGCCCCCTGCCGAAGTGCTGGACGGCTGGCTGGAATGGTGGCCCGAAGGCCTGTTTGCCATCCCACTGCGCAGGCGTGACGGTGTCATCCTCGCCTGGGCCGCCTTCCTCATGGAGCAGGAACCCACGGCGCTGCAAAAACAGGCGCTGGGCCACCTGGCCACGCTGTGGGGATACTGCTGGGAAATGCTGGGCGGCAAGCCCCGCCTGAGCCTGCGTGAGCGCTGGCAGGGTCTGGGCAGAAAACGCCATGCCATCTGGATTGCGCTGGCCCTGCTATGCGCCTTCCCCGTGCGCCAGTCGGCGCTGGCTCCGTCCGAGATCGTGGCGCTCGATGCCACCACCATTGCTTCGCCGCTCGATGGTGTTGTCAAAACCTTCCATGTGCGGCCCAGCCAGCCCGTCAAAAAAGGCGATCTGCTGATCTCGCTGGACGACACCACGCTGCGCAACCGCCTGGAAGTCTCCACCCAATCCGTGGCCGTGGCCGATGCCGAATGGATGGCTGCCAGCCAGAAGGCGTTTGACAACATTCAGAGCAAAGGCGAGCTGACCCAGTTGCAGGGCCGTGCTCAGGAAAAACGGGCCGAGCTGGCCGCCGTGCAGGCCCAGCTGGCCCGCATCGAAGTGCGAGCCCCGCATGACGGCATTGCCGTCTTCGGCTCGGCCGACGACTGGCTGGGCCGCCCCGTGGTCACGGGCGAGCGCATCATGCAGGTCGCCAACCCGCAGTCGGCGGGCGTGCTCATCTACCTGCCCGTGGCCGATGCGCTTGTTCTCGATGAAAAAGCCCCCGTCAAGCTGTTCCTGACCGTACGCCCTCTGTCGCCGCTGAACGCCACCGTCACCGAGACCAGCTACCAGGCCAGCCTCTCGCCGGACAACGTCTCCAGCTACCGCCTGCGGGCCACGCTTGATGAAGGCCAGTCGCTCGATGATGCCCGCATCGGCCTGCATGGCACGGCCAAGATCTCGGGCGGCTGGGTGCCGCTGGTCTACTACCTGCTGCGTCGCCCCCTGGCTACCGCCCGTGAGTGGAGCGGCTTCTGATGTCACAGCAAACGTGGCAGCCCATTGCGCCCGCTGGCGTGGAAGGCCAGACGGCCCGCCCGGGCGCTGCGCAGCCGCACAGAAAAGAGACGCCCAAAGGCGCTGCCCCAGCGCAAGGCCAGCCAGGTGGAGCACAGCCCGGGCCGCAGTCTGGAGCACAAGCCGGACCACAAACCGGGCAATTGCCACCCGAGTTGCTGGCGGCTCTTGGTGGTGGCGCAGCAGGTAACGCAGCCGCTCCCAAGGCCCTGCCGCCCGCACCGCCGCTGCGTGAAGACCTGCGCCTGCACCAGAGCGCCCCCTTCCCTGACGGTGCCCCCGCCTGGGCCATTCAGGACCCCATCACCAATCGCTTCTACCGCATAGGCTGGCTGGAATACGAATGTCTGCTGCGCTGGCATCTGCCGCCCGCCAAGATGGTGGCCGACATCAATGCCAGCACCACGCTGGAAGTCGATGAAGAGCAGGTCACCGAATTCATCAAATTCCTCGACCAGCACAGCCTGCTGCGGGCCACTCCGCAAAAGGTCGAACAGCTGCAAAAGAAAAGCGGCGAAGCCAAGTGGAAAAGCGGTAAATGGTGGCTGCACACCTACCTCTTCATCCGCATCCCTCTGGTGCGGCCCCAGCGCTTTTTACAGGCCATGATGCCCTGGGTGGCGCCGCTGTTCACCCGCACCGCCCTGTGGCTGCTGATGGGGGCCACGGCCCTGGGCCTGATCCTGGTGGCCCGGCAGTGGGACACCTTTGTGCACAGCTTCATGGACATGCTCTCGCCCTCGGGCCTGGCAGGCTTTGCACTGGCGCTCATCGTCTCCAAGACTCTGCATGAAATGGGCCACGCCCTGGTTGCTACCCGGCTGGGCGTGCGCGTGGCCCACATGGGGGTGGCCATGGTCGTGCTCTGGCCCATGCTCTACACGGACACCAGCGAATCCTGGCGGCTGCGCAACCACCGCCAGCGCCTGGCTATCTCCATTGCCGGCATCACCACCGAAGTAGCGCTGGCGGGCCTGGCAACACTGGCCTGGGCGCTGCTTGAAGACGGCATGCTGCGCCAGTCCATGCTCTATCTGGCCACCACGGGCTGGATCCTGTCGCTGGCCCTGAACGCCAGCCCCTTCATGCGCTTTGATGGCTACTTCATCGCCTCGGACGTGCTCAACTTCCCCAATCTGCACGAGCGGGCCGGAGCCACTGCCAAAGCCTTCATGCGGCGCAAGCTGCTGGGTCTGAACGAGCCCGATCCAGAAAACTTCCGCCCCGAAGTGCAATGGAAGCTGCGCCTGTTTGCTTACATCACCTGGCTGTACCGCCTCACCGTCTTCCTCGGTATCGCCTTTGCCGTCTACTACTTCTTCTTCAAGGCTCTGGGCATCTTCTTGCTGGGCGTGGAGCTGTGGTGGTTCGTCGCCAAACCCATATGGACTGAACTCATGGTCTGGAAAAAACGCTGGGCCGAAGTGCCCCCCCGCAACCGCCTCATGATCTGGGGCTTTGCAGCGGCCGTCCTCTTCCTCATGGCCTTCCCCTGGTCCGCCGACCTCAAGGCCCCGGGCGTGGCCCGAGCCGAGCGCCAGCAAGTCATCTACAGCCCCCTGCCCGCCCAGGTCATAGCGCTCACCGCCCAAGGCCCCGTCAAGGCAGGCCAGGCCCTGGCCCAGCTCGACATGCCCGACCTGCTGGCCCGCCAGCAGCGCAACGCCGCCAGCGTCGAAGCCCTCTCCCGCCAGCTGCCCCAGCTCATGGGCCGTGAACAAGGCCTCGATGAACAACAAGCCACCATCCAGCGCCTGCAGGAACAACTCGCTGAAAACCGGGCCATCCAGGAAGAAGCCGCACAGCTCCAGCTCAAGGCCGACTTTGCGGGCGACTGGCGAGACGTAGATCCCCACCTGCGAGCCGGCGCCTGGGTCAACACCAAGATCCCGCTGGGCGTGCTCGTCGACCCACAAAGCTGGATCGTGGACGCCTACGTCGACCAGCAGCAAATCCACCGCATCGCCCCTGGCGCCAAGGCCGAGTTCTGGCCCCAGCGCTGGGGCAAGGCCATAGAAGCCACCGTGCTCGAAGTCGACAGCGCCCGCAGCCAGCAACTGCCCTACACCACGCTGGACGCCCGCCACGGCGGCACCGTCGCCACCCAGCCCCACGAAAAAGAAGTGCAGCCCATCGAAGCCATGTACCGCGTGCGCCTGAAGCTCAGCGAATACCCGCCGCAGATGCGGGAGCTGCGAGGCACGGCCCACATCCGGGCCGAGCGCAGCAGCTGGCTGTGGCATGTGCTGCAGAACGGGCTGGCGGTGGTTATACGGGAAAGTGGGTTCTAGTCCAGAGAATGAATAGGCTGATAGCTATCAATTTTGAAGCAAAACAGCGATCAAGCCTTCATACCGAACCCCATGAAAAAAGCGCTCTTTCGAGCGCTTTTTTCTTACTCCACCGTGACCGATTTAGCCAGGTTGCGGGGCTTGTCCACATCGGTGCCGCGTGCCACGGCCGTGTGATAGGCCAGCAACTGCAGCGGCACCACGTGCAGAATGGGGCTGAGAGCGCCGTAGTTCTCGGGCATGCGGATGACGTGCATGCCTTCGCTGCTGTCGATATTGGTCTTGGCATCGGCCAGCACATAGAGCACACCGCCGCGTGCACGCACTTCCTGCATATTGCTCTTGAGCTTTTCCAGCAGTTCGTCATTGGGAGCCACAGTGACCACGGGCATGGCATTGTCCACCAGCGCCAGCGGGCCGTGCTTGAGCTCACCAGCGGGGTAGGCTTCGGCGTGGATGTAGCTGATTTCCTTGAGCTTGAGCGCACCTTCCAGCGCAATCGGGTAGTGAATGCCACGGCCCAGGAAAAGTGCATTTTCCTTCTTCGCAAAGTCTTCAGCCCAGCTGATGATCTGCGGCTCCAGCGCCAGCACGGACTGCAGAGCCACGGGCAGGTGGCGCATGGCAGTCAGGTATTGCTGCTCTTTTTCTTCCGTCAGGCGACCCTTGGACTGAGCCAGAGCCAGCGTCAGCAGGAACAGGCCTGCCAGCTGGGTGGTGAAGGCCTTGGTCGATGCCACGCCGATTTCCACGCCTGCGCGGGTAATGTAGGCCAGCTCGCATTCACGCACCATGGCGCTGGTGGCCACGTTGCAGATGGTCAGCGTGTGCGTCATGCCCAGGCTTTGCGCGTGGCGCAGAGCAGCCAGCGTGTCCGCTGTCTCGCCGGACTGGCTGATGGTGACGATCAAGGTCTTGGGGTCTTGCACGCTGGTGCGGTAGCGGTATTCGCTGGCCACTTCCACATTGCAGGGGATGCCGGCAATCGCCTCGATCCAGTACTTGGCCGTGCAGCCGCTGTAGTAGCTGGTGCCGCAGGCCAGAATCAGCACGCGGTCAATGTCCTTGAACACACGCCATGCGGCGGCGCCGGTCTTGCCTTCGGAGGTCACACCGTCAAACAACTCGGGCGCAATATGCTGCACGCCTTCCAGCGTGTCGCCAAAGGCGCGGGGCTGCTCGAAGATTTCCTTTTGCATGTAGTGGCGGTAAGGGCCCAGCTCGGCTGCGCCGCTGTGGGCCAGCACGGTCTTTACGGGGCGCTGCTTTTCCGTCAGGCGCTCTCCGCTTTTGCTCACGATCCAGTAGCGGCCGGGCTGCAGGTCCACCATATCGCCTTCTTCCAGATAGACGATCTGATCAGTCACGCCCGCCAGCGCCATGGCATCGCTGGCCAGGAAGTTCTCGCTGGCATCCTTGCCCACGCCCAGAATCAGTGGCGAGCCGGCACGCGCGCCCACCACGCGGCTGGGTTCGTCCTTGTGCATCACGCCAATTGCATAAGCGCCATGCAGGCGGGCGGTGGCGGCTTGAACGGCATCAAAAAGGTCACCAGCGTAGAGACTGTCTACGAGGTGCGCTATTACTTCTGTATCAGTCTGACTGGCAAATACATAGCCCTTGGCCTGCAGCTCGGCGCGCAGGGCTTCGTAGTTTTCGATGATGCCGTTGTGCACCAGGGCCACACGGGCAGGCGCATCGGCATCGGCCACGGCAGAGATGCCAGGGCCGTGGCTGAAGTGGGGGTGGGCATTGCGCACAGCGGGCTCGCCGTGGGTGGCCCAGCGGGTGTGGGCAATGCCGGTCAGGCCATGCACATGCTCGGTGTTGACCTGCTCCATCAGCTCGGCCACGCGGGCGGTGGAACGCGCACGCTGCAGACCCAGGCTCAGGCCATTGGCATCCAGCGCCTGCACAGCCACGCCGCAAGAGTCATAACCACGGTACTCAAGACGCTGCAGGCCTTGAACCAGGACAGGAACGATATCGCGATGAGAAACCGCAGCCACAATGCCACACATAGATAGAGCCTTCAGGTTGAATTGCTGCGCATGCTACGCTCAGTGATAAGAAATTTTCAATCAATTAATTTATAAAAATGACTGAATATTTCTTCAATTCAGTCATTTGAATTTTTATTCAATAAAATGATCTTTAATGAATGAAGATTCCATCAATCTGGATG
This sequence comes from Comamonas testosteroni, assembly GCF_003569915.1. GTDB lineage: Bacteria > Pseudomonadota > Gammaproteobacteria > Burkholderiales > Burkholderiaceae_C > Comamonas > Comamonas testosteroni_D. Next base: position 8,393 of record NZ_KZ984454.1, read on the forward strand.
CTGTGGACCTGCAACTGCTGCGCCAGTTGCAGCGCGATGCCAGCCTCAGCAATCAGGCGCTGGCCGCGCAGCTGCATCTGTCGGCCCCCACTTGCCTGCGCCGGGTCAAGCGCCTGCAGTCTCTGGGACTGATTGAAAAGCAAGTGGCCATTTTGAGCCAAGAGCGACTGGCGCAGATTACAGGGCATGGCCTGCAGGCAATTGTGGAAGTCTCGCTGGACCGGCAGGACAGCAGCGCACTGCTGCAGTTCGAGCACAAAGCCGTAGCTGAGCCCGGCGTGCAGCAATGCTGGCGCGTCTCCCCCGGGCCGGACTTTGTGCTGATCGTCGCCACGCTGGACATGCCCGCCTATCTGGCGCTGAGCCAGAAGCTGTTCACGCAGGACAGCAATGTGCGCAACGTCAAGGCCTTTTTTGCCGTCAAACGCGCCAAATTCAATACCGAGCTGCCATTTCCCGAAATCAGCCGGTAATCACACCGCCTGAGATTCATCTATTTCAGGTTGTGGCATAAATACCTCGTTTATTTGTTAAGAATTGATACAAATTAATTTGCTTGATTTATCCTCACCTCCTTTGACCTGAAGCATTCGCCCGATGCCACTGCATCAAAGGATTCACCGCCGGACGTATCCCGTGCGCGCCTCGTATATGGGGCTGGGCGGATTGGTCGTGGCCGCGAGTCTGGCCTATCAGCCAGTGAATATGGTCTGGTGGGCATTTACCGCTGTCAGTGCGCTGGTCTGGCCGCATATTGCCTATTGGCACTCCAAACGCCAGCGCGACCCCATTCAGGCCGAATATCAGAATTGCCTGATGGATGCACTGATCGTGGGTTGCTGGGTGGTGCTCATGCAGTGGAGTCTGCTGCCCAGCATCTGCATCATGGCCATCAGCATGTCGGATCGCTCTTATCTGGGGCTCAAGCAGCGCTGGGGACACTTCTTTGCCGCGCTGCTGGCAGGCATAGGCTTGATGGCCGCGCTGGTGCAGCCCACACCACAGTGGCTGGCGCCACTAGGGGTGCAGATCAGCCTGCTGCCGCTGGTGATTCTGCACACGGCCTATACCAGCCGCTCCAGCCGCAGAATGCTCAAGACACTGGCCAGACAGAATCTGCAGCTCAAGCTGCTGGGCCGGGTTGACCCCCTGACCACGGTTTACAGCCGCGATTACTGGTGGAAAAAAGCCCGTACTGCGCTGCGCCAGTATCACAACGCCAAGGAACAAACCTGCCTGCTGGTCATCGATATTGACCATTTCAAGCGCATTAATGACGCCTACGGCCATATCGTGGGCGATGAGGTACTGAAACTGATTGGCCTGACCATTCGCCAATGCCTGCGCAGCCACGATATTGCAGGCCGTTATGGCGGCGATGAATTCACCGTGCTGTGCAAACATGCCAAGGCAGAGGACGCCTATTTTGTGGCCCTGCGCATTCGCGACAAACTGGCGCAAATTCGTGTGCGTGAACATCCCGATTTACGCGTCAGCGCCAGTATTGGCGTCGCCGCTGCCGATGACGGTTTTGAATCTGTCACCGCCTGGATCAAAGCGGCCGACAGCGCGCTCTACAGCGCCAAGGATGCCGGGCGCGATCAGGTCGTGGATGCCACCAGCGGGCCCGCCAAGCGAGCCCGTCGCAGCCCCGCAACGATTCCCATGCCAGAAGAGGCAGGCGACCTTGTGACACTGGCAGAGGCGGATAGGGAAGCGGCCTGACCCGGCCTTTGGCTTATTGCGGCCAGCGCAGCTGCAACTCGCAGCCCTGCCCTGCTTGCGCCTGAATGCTGGCCTGCCCGCCATGGCGCTGGCAAATGCTTTGCACTAGGGCCAGCCCCACACCCAAGCCTTCAAACTCCGACTCGCGGTGCATGCGCTGAAAAATGCCAAACAGCCGCTGCGCGCGCGAGCCATCAAAGCCCACGCCGTTGTCGACAATGCTGATGCACAAATCTCCGGCCTGGACTTCCGCCCGCACGACGATGTGCGCCTGCGGCTGTTGCCGGCTGAACTTGATGGCATTGGACAGCGCCGCCGTCAGCGCCTGCTCCAGCAACTGCGCATCCGCCTGCACAGGTGGGCAGTCTGATGGAAGTTGCCAGTCAATGGCGCGCACTGCGCACTGCGGCTGCAGGTTGGCCTGAATGCGCGTCAGCAGGGTCTGCAGATCCACGGCCTGCCACTGCAAAGGCTGGCGCGCCGCACGAGACAGCAGCAGCAATCCATCAAACATGGCCGCCATGCGCTGGGCGGACTGGTCCATGGTCTGCAGAAAGCTGATGGCCTCCTGCAAGTCATCCCCGCTGGGCGCGGGTGACTGCAGCAGCTCGGCAATCAGCGGATTGAAAGCCAGTACATGGCGCAGCGGCGCACGCAGATCGTGCGACACCGCATGCACCCATTCCTGCTGCGCGCTGCGCAAGGCAGCCAGCTCGGCATCGCGCCGCGCCAGCAGCGCCAGCGCCTCCTCCAGGGTTTGAGGCGCTATGGTTTCAGAAGCTGATTGCGCTTGTTCCATCAGGACTTGGGTTGCTTTTCAGGACGTTTCCAGTTGCTGATGCTCACTTGCTTGCCGCGTGCCACCGTCAAGGCGCCAGCCTCGGCATTCTTGGTCACGGTGGAGCCACCGCCGACCGTGCCGCCCGCACCAATCGTCACCGGAGCCACCAGCACGCAATTGCTGCCAATGTGCACATCGGCCTCAATGACGGTGCGGTGCTTGTTCACGCCGTCATAGTTGGCCGTGATGCTGCCAGCGCCATAGTTCACGCGCTCGCCCACGGTGGCGTCGCCCAGATAGGCCAGGTGGTTGGCCTTGGCGCCATCGGCCAGCGTGGAGTTCTTCACTTCCACAAAGTTGCCAATATGCACTTCGCGGCCCAGCTGCGCGCCGGGGCGCAGGCGGGCAAACGGGCCAATCAATGCACCCTGACCCACTTGCACACCCGCTTTTTCGCCATCGATATGGGTAAAGGGATGAATCACCGCACCTTCGGCAATCGTGACATTGCTGATATGGCAGTTGGCACCGATCTTCGCGCCCGCGCCAATCGTCACCTTGCCGGTAAAGATGCAGTTCACATCGATTTCCACATCCTGACCACAGCTCAGGCTGGCCTTGGCTCCGCGCACATCGTCGCGCAGATCAAAACGGGCGGGGTCTGCCAGACGCACGCCCTGCTCCATCAACTGGCGCGCCTGACGCAGCTGATGGGCACGCTCCAGCTCGGCCAGTTGCAAGGGGCTGTTAATGCCTGCGACCTGCAACACATCGGCAATGCGGTGACCCACCACGGGCACCCCATCGGCCACAGCCATGGCGACGATGTCGGTCAGGTAGTACTCGCCCTGGGCATTGTTGTTATTGAGCTTGGACAGCCAAGTCTTCAGATGCTTCGCAGGCACGGCCATGATGCCGCTGTAAATCTCGGTAATGGCGCGCTCGGCGTCATTGGCGTCTTTTTGCTCGACGATGCGCTGCACGGTACCCGCCTCAGTGCGCACGATGCGGCCATAGCCTGTGGGGTCGGGCATGGTCACGGTGAGCAGCGCCAGCTTGTCGCCGCCCGCAGCATCCACCAGCGCCTGCAGCGTATCGGCCTGGGTGAGCGGCACATCGCCCGAGAGCACTACCACCATGCCATCACCTGCCAGCGCGGGCACGGCCTGCTGCACAGCGTGGCCCGTGCCCAGTTGCGGCTCCTGGCGCGCAAACTTCAGCTCAAAACCGGCTTCAGCATTCTGTGCACCTGAGAGAGCCGCTTCCACTTCTGCAGCACCATGACCGGTAATCACCACCGCAGAGCGCGCCTTCAACTGCGCCGCTGTGTCCAGCACATGCTGCAGCAGGGCGCGACCGGCCAGCTTTTGCAGCACTTTGGGGTGACGGCTTTTCATGCGGGTGCCTTTGCCGGCAGCCATGATGACGATATCCAGAGGTGCGCTCATGTTTGTGTAGTGGGTGGAATCAAAAAAACGTCTGATTATCGACCCAAGCCCGTTCACACCAATGACAAGCAGGGGCAATTGCTGCAGCAAACCCCGTATGCTTGGCGTTGTTATGCCTCATGCCACCACCAGTTCCACACCGCTGCTTCGCACCCGCTCCATTGGCGCGGGCCATCTGCGCGCTTTTCTGGCCGTGGCCCGGCACCTGAACTTTCGCGCTGCGGCCGATGAACTGGCCCTGACCCAGTCCGCTGTCAGCCGCCAGATTCAGTCTCTCGAAGACGAAGTGGGCGTGCCCTTGTTTCTGCGCCACTCCCGCGCTGTGGAACTGACCGGTGCTGGCGCGCAACTGCTGCATGCCGTGCAGCCCGCGCTGGAGTCCATCGACGGCACGGTGCGCCAGATCCGCCAGACCGTGGGCAGGAAGAGCGTGGCCATCACCACCTGGGCCAGCTTTGCCGCCATGTGGCTGATTCCCAGACTGGAAGCCTTTCAGCGCAGCTGCCCCGATATCGATATCCGTATCGACACGGGCGACGCCGTGGTGGACCTGGACACCACCGATGTGGACCTGGCCATACGCTACAGCCGCAGCCCCGATGCCGCAGCCCAGCCGCTGTTTGGGGAAGAGCTGGTCATCGTCGCCAGCCCGGCGCTGCTGAAAAACGGCCCGCCGCTGCGCAAACCCGCCGACGCCGCCCAGTACACACTGATAGAAACCGGCGATGTGCACCGCATGCCGCAGCTGGAGTGGCTGAGCTGGCAGCGCTGGTTTGCCGCCCACGACTGCGACCAGCTGCAGCCGCCGCGCTGGCTGTACTTCAACTACGCCCACCAGATCATTCAGGCCGCACTGGCCGGGCAAGGTCTGGCGCTGGCCCGCCTGCCGCTGGTGGCCGATGCGCTGGCTGTGGGCGATCTGATCCAGGTGCTGCCCGAGCAGCGCTTGGCCTCCCCCCTGTCTTACTGGCTGCTGCTGGGACCGCGTAGTGGCCAGCGCCCGGAGGTACAGGCTTTTTGCCAGTGGCTGATACAGGAAGCAGCGCTGACCCGCCAGTCCATGTCAAGCTTGCAAGGCAGCTCGTCCGGTGCAACTCAGGGCTTGACCGGGTAACGCCCCGAGATGGCCATGCGGTTCCACATATTGATCACAATCGCCAGCCACTCGACCGAAGCGATCTCGTCCGCGCTCAGTTCCTTGGCCGCTGCGGCATAGACCTCATCGGGCAACTGACCGTCGGCAATCGAGGTAATGGCTTCGGTCAGCGCCAAGGCCGCGCGCTCCTTGGCGCTGAAATAGTCGGCCTCGCGCCAGGCAGGCAGTACAGCCAAACGCTCTGCCGTCTCTCCTCCAGACTACAAGATATCAGTGCTACGGGTCCCTTGTTCACGCTGTGGATTCATTTCAATTTTGATAGCAACAAGTGTATATATCTAGAAGACATACTGGCAATAAACCCTATGAACTAGGCCCCGACATCCTACTCTCCAAAGTCTTGGGCTGGTAATCGGGCTGAATATGGCAGCCGCTGTTGCTGCCCTTGCTCACTGCGGGCTTGCTCGCCTCTTGCGCACAGCGCGCAACCACGGTCTGCGGCGTGGGTTTGTCGCCCTGGTCTATCCAGGCCAGCAGCGCGGCCATGGCTGCGCGGTATTCGGGGTCGCTCAAATAGCTGTGGCCAGATTCAGCGGTGTAGAGCTGCACCAACTCGCCCGCAGTGCCTGCCGCCTCGCGGATACGCTGGTAGCTGCGTGCCAGTTCGACGAACGCCGTCGGGTCGTGAATGCCACGAATGGTGACCGTGGGTAAGTTGGTGCGGCCCGTAGGGCGGCTGTCGGCCAGCAACTGCTGCACGGCTTGTGGGTCAGCGGCATAGCGCGGCACACCGGCGTTGAGCTGTTCCTGGCTGGCTGCATCCCGCCCTTTGTAAACGGTACGCGAATTGTCCCAGGGGTTGCGATTGCCGAGGCGCTTTTGGGTCAGATCTCTGAACAAGAACGTGCCCCAGGCCAGATGGCTGATCAGGCTTTTCTCGGTCACCGGTACGGCGGCCAAAATCGCTTGCAGGCGCTGGGCTTGCTCGGGCGTGCGCTCTGCAGCGGGTTTGTTATTGCCGGTGCAGTCATGCACGCGGCGCTCCAGCTCGCCGTGGTTCAACGCGCTGCCTTCTGGCAAGCCCTGCCACAGTGGGTATTGCGGCTCACTCGGCATCGGGTGATTGCGGCAGTAGAACTGGTAGACAGCGCGCAGGTCAAGGCGCATCGTATAAGCCTCGACCCCGCCGCCCAGCACACCGCTGGTGAGCAGCACGCCGTCAAAAGCCGGGCGCGCTGATTTATCCACCGGCGGGCTGCCAAAAAGCTCAGCCGCCACCGATGCCACACCTGCGCCGTAGCTTTGACCATGCAGCACCATGCGGCGCGGACGGCCAAACTCCAGCTCAAACCAAACCCGCAAGTCATTCACATCCTCGGCAGACATGGCGACGCCATAACCGCCGCGTCTATAGCTGGTGCCCGCCCAGGCATAGCCTGTGCTGGGCATCACGGCCCAGCGGCTCGCATCTTCTTCCACTCGCTTCAGGCTGGGATCGCCGAGATTCGGCCCGCCGTGGGCGTGCATCACTGCAACGCCCTGCTCTGCACTCCAGCCAGCAGGAATTACTGCCATGACATAAGCGCCATCCGTGGTCTGCGCCGTATAGCAACGCGCATCTTCGGGCACAGACTGCGGGCAGCTCATCGGCTTGGCGCGGCCAATGACTACCGCCTTGGTGGTCAGCGCATCCACGGGCTGCAAGACGGCAGCTGCTAACAAGATGGCACTTAGCCCGGCTGACGTTATCCCGTACCCCATGTTCAATCTCCTCCAGATTCGGCTGCGGCGCCCGCCGCTCGTCCCAGAAATGACAAGAGCCGCGCCCCAATCTGGAGCACGGCTCTTGTTTATAGAGCAGCCGCTAACTTATGCCAAGTTCACGCCAGCGTCACACGCGCAAACTTGCGCTTGCCCACTTGCAGCACAAAGGTGCCGGCATCCAGCTTCAGGCCCTTGTCGCTGATGACTACGCCATCCACGCGCACGCCGCCGCCATCGATCAGGCGGTTGGCTTCGCCATTGGACGCCGCCAGATTGGCCTGCTTGATCAGCGCGCCAATGCCAACAGGTGCACCGCTCAGGCTGACTTCGGGGATATCGTCTGGAATTCCGCCCTTGGAGCGGTTGATAAAGTCCTGCTCAGCCGCCTCGGCCGCAGCGCCGCTGTGAAAGCGCGCCGTGATTTCCTTGGCCAGCAGCACCTTGGCGTCCTTGGGGTTGCGCCCGCCTTCAATTTCGAGCTTGAGCGCCGCAATCTCGGGCAGGCTCATAAAGGACAGCAGCGTGAACCAATCCCACATCAGCTCGTCCGAGATCGACAGCACCTTGGCAAACATGGTGTTGGCGTCTTCGGTGATGCCGATGTAGTTGTTCTTGGACTTGGACATCTTGTTGACGCCGTCCAGACCCACCAGCAGCGGCATGGTCAGCACGCATTGCTGAGCCTGACCGTATTCCGTCTGCAGGTGGCGACCCATCATCAGGTTGAACTTCTGGTCCGTGCCGCCCATCTCCAGGTCGGCCTTGAGCGCCACCGAGTCATAGCCCTGCAGCAGCGGGTACAGAAACTCGTGCAGGCTGATGGAGCTGCCATCGGTAAAGCGCGTATGGAAGTCATTGCGCTCCATCATGCGGGCCACGGTGTACTTGGCCGATAGCTGGATCATGCCGCGCGCACCCAGTTGGTCGCACCACTCGCTGTTGTAGCGCACCTCGGTCTTGGCCGGGTCCAGCACCTTGGCGGCCTGGGTGTAATAAGTCTCGGCGTTGACCTTAATCTGCTCAGCCGTCAGCGGTGGGCGCGTGCTGTTGCGGCCCGATGGGTCGCCAATCAGCGTGGTGAAGTCACCGATCAGGAAAATCACCTGATGGCCCAGATCCTGCAACTGGCGCATCTTGTTGAGCACCACGGTGTGGCCCAGGTGAATATCAGGAGCCGTAGGATCCAGACCCAGCTTGATACGCAGGGGCACGCCGGTGGCTTCGGACTTGGCCAGTTTCTGGACCCATTCGTCCTTGGGCAATAGCTCGTCGACGCCTCGAAGAGTGACTTCCAGCGCCTGGTTCACTCTGTCGGTCACTGGGTAACTTGTAACAGCAGATTGATTCATAAGGGTTTTTCAGCGATCGTTGTAAGTCTCGATCGATATACTTGGTGGTTTGGCGTTGCGACCAATTCTAGTCTGCTCCCTCATAGTGACCTCTTCGGATGGACATATGGCACGGTTGAGCCGCACTGGAGAACGTGTCAGTCGTAACAAAGTTCCAACTCAGCAGACACGCACCCAAGGATTTGAAGTTTTGATGACTGGCTTGAAAAATGCCGGCCGCGCACTGTTCGCGCAGCTGACATCGGCCCTGCAGAAACACCCCAAGCGCGCTACGGCAGCGCTGGCGGCTGTGCTGCTGACCGGTGGCAGCGGCGCCTTTGCCGTGGCCAATCTGGGTCCCGACCCCGCCGACCTCCCCGTTCGCACCCTGACCGAGCCCGTAGCCTCTCTGGCTGACGGGCATGAGCTGGCTGACCTCACCGAGTTGCAGTCGTTCACCCTTTACCGCTCCGAAACCGTTCGCTCCAACGATACGGCCGAGTCGCTGCTACAGCGCCTGGGCATTGCAGATCCTCAAGCGGCCGCTTTCATGCGCTCCAGCAACGATGTTCGTCAGAACGTGCTGGGCCGCACGGGCCGTCTGGTCAGCGCTGAAGTCACGCCGAATAATGAGCTGGCCAAGATCGTCGTGCGCTGGGCGCCCGATGAGGATGGCACCTTCCGCCGCCTGACCGTGGAGCGCAAGGACGGAAAGCTAGGCGCTCATATCGAAACCGACAAGCTGGTGGCCACACCTCGCCTGTCCGGCGGCATCATCCGCAGCACATTCTTCGCTGCGACCGATGATGCAGGCATCCCCGACAGCATTGCCGTGCAGATGTCCGACATCTTCCAGGGCGAGCTAGACTTCCGTCGCGGCATCAAGAAGGGCGACCGATTTGCCGTCGCCTATGAGGCGCTGGAGGCCGATGGCGAGCCCCTGCGCGCCGGCCGGGTGCTGAGCACCGAGTTCCACAACAATGGCAAGGTGCTCCAAGCCATGTGGTTCCAGGAAGAAGACCAAAAGGGCGCTTACTACACGCTGGACGGCAAGAGCAAGCGCCAGGCCTTCCTGAACTACCCCGTGGAGTTCTCCCGCATCAGCAGCGGCTTTGCCATGCGCATGCACCCCATCCAGAACACCTGGCGCGCCCACCTGGGCACGGACTTCGCGGCCCCCACTGGCACCAAGGTTCGCACGGTCGGTGACGGCACCGTCTCCTTTGCAGGCGTTCAAAACGGCTACGGCAACGTGATCTTTGTCGAGCACGCCAACCAGTACACCACCGTGTACGCCCACCTGAGCAGCATTGACGTCAAGCAAGGCCAGCGCGTGGAACAAGGCTCCATCATCGGCGCCGTTGGCTCTACTGGCTGGGCAACCGGCCCGCACCTGCACTTCGAGTTCCGCGAAAAGGGCGAACAGCGCGACCCGCTGACCATTGCCCAGGCCAGCGATGCTTCCAAGCCCATCTCCAAGGCGGCACGCCCTGCTTTCGACAAGCTCGCTGCGCAAATGCGCATCGAGTTGAACGCGGGCACACGCTCCTACTCCATGGCCAGTGCCCAGTAAAGACGGGCACCTCAACCGGGTATCGATCTCCAAGGGCTGCATCTGCAGCCCTTTTCTTTTACGCATCGAATACGGCTATGGCACATATCCAAGCTGGGCAGTCTGCTACAGCTAAGATAGTAAATACTGCATTTATCCACGATCTGCCATGCCCCATGCTCTCGAACAGGCAAGCCAAAGCCCTTTGTATATCGGACTGATGTCCGGCACATCACTGGACGGAGTGGATGGCGTCATCGTGGACTTCAGCCAGGGCACGCGCGTGCTGTGCCATGCAAGCTGCGCATTTGATAGCGGCCTGCGTGCTGAACTGCTGGCCTTGAACAGCTCTGAAGGCACAAATGAGCTGCACCGTGCTGCCCTTGCCGCCAATGCGCTGGTCCGCCACTATGCGCAGGTGGTTCAGCAACTGCTGGCCGCCAGCGGTGTGCAGCCCGCGCAGATTGCGGCCATGGGAGCGCATGGCCAGACCGTACGCCACCGCCCCCAGATGTTTGATGGCACAGGCTATACCTTGCAGCTCAACGCCCCCGCCCTGCTGGCCGAGCTGACCGGCATCACCGTGGTGGCCGATCTGCGCAGCCGCGATGTAGCAGCCGGTGGCCAGGGCGCGCCGCTGGTTCCGGCTTTTCATCAAGGTGTGTTTGGTCGGGCCGCATCAGGCCAAAAGAATCAAACCACGCTGGTACTCAATATCGGCGGCATTGCCAACCTCAGCGTACTGGGGGCAGATGGCAGTGTTCTCGGTTTTGATAGCGGCCCAGGCAATGCCTTGATGGATGCATGGTGTCTGCAGCACACCGGTAAGCCCTATGACGAGAGTGGCCAGTGGGCGGCCAGCGGCCAGCTCATTCCAAACCTGCTCGCAGCCATGATGGCCGAGACCTATCTGCAGCAGCCCCCACCCAAGAGCACGGGGCGCGATCTCTTTCATGCCGACTGGCTGGCCGCACATCTGCAAATCCACGCCGTTGCTGCCCAGGCTGCCGATGTGCAGGCCACGCTGACCGAGTTCACCGCCGCAAGCTGCGCCGATGCCGTCAAGCGCTTTGGCAAAAGCGGCTCAGAGCTGCTGGTCTGTGGTGGCGGCGCGCTCAATACCTATCTGATGCAGCGTATTGCAGCGCTTTTGCCAGAAATCCATGTCACCACCACGGCAGAGCGCGGTCTGCCGCCACTGGAAGTGGAAGCTGCTGCATTTGCCTGGCTGGCACGCCAATGCCTGCTGGGCCTGCCCGGCAATCTGGCCAGCGTAACCGGAGCCAAGGGGCCGCGCATTCTGGGCGCCATTTACCCCGCATGAAAAAGGCGACCCGCGGGTCGCCTTTTTATGAAGCGATCACACTCAGTGACCGCCCAGGTAGATGAACTTGAACAGGAACAGGCCTGCAATCACCCACATGATCCAGTGCACCTCACGCACCTTGCCGGTGAACAGCTTGAGCACGGCATAGGTGATAAAGCCAAAGGCCAGGCCGTTGGCAATCGAGTAGGTGAAAGGCATCATCAGCGCGGTGACGACGGCGGGCACGGCTTCGGTGGTTTCCTCCCACTGCACTTCGGTCAGATCACGCAGCATCAGGCAGGCCACAAACAGCAGAGCAGGTGCTGTGGCATAGCCTGGAACCACACCCGCCAGAGGCGCGATAAACAAACAGGCCAGGAACAGGACGGCCACGGTCAGAGCCGTCAGGCCCGTGCGGCCACCGGCCTGCACACCCGCAGCGCTTTCCACATAGGCTGTGGTGCTGGAGGTACCGAGCATGGAGCCCACAAAGATGGCACCAGAATCTGCCAGCAGCGCCCGGTTCAGGCGACCCATGCGCTCAGGCACCAGCAGACCCGCGCGGCGGGCCACGCCCATCAGCGTGCCAGTGGCGTCAAACAACTCCACCAGGAAGAAGACCAGCACCACATTGAGAAAGCCCGTGGTCAGCGCCGTCTTGATATCGAGCTTCATGAACGTAGGCTCGATCGAGGGGGGCGCAGAGAAAATGCCGTTGAACTTGTTGCCGCCAAAAAAGAACGAGGCAATGGTCACGGCCAGAATGCCTATCAGCAGCGCGCCAGGTACCTTGAGGCGGTCCAGCACCACAATGAGCAAAAAGCCCAGCAGCGCCATGATGACCTCGGGCTTGTGCAGATCACCCAGCGTCACCAGCGTGTTCTGGTCGCCCACCACCACACCGGCAGTCTTGAGTGCAATCAGCGCCAGGAACAGACCCAGACCCACGGTGATCGACACCCGAATCGAATGCGGAATGCCTTTGATGATCAGCTCACGCAGCCCCAGCAGCGTACAGATCAGGAACAGACAGCCTGAGACAAACACGGCACCCAGCGCCGCCTCCCATGTGTAACCCATCTTGAGCACCACCACATAGGCAAAGTAGGCGTTCAAGCCCATGCCCGGCGCCAGCGCAATCGGGTAGTTGGCATACAGCGCCATGATGGTGGAGCCCAGCGCCGCTATCAGACAGGTAGCAACAAACACAGACCCCTTGGGCATGCCCGCGTCACCCAAAATGGATGGATTGACGAACATGATGTAGGCCATCGAAAGAAAGGTCGTCAGCCCCGCCACCAATTCCGTGCGCACATTGGTGTGGTGCTCATTCAGTTTGAAAATCCGCTCGGTAAAGTTCATTGCATAGTCTCCGTGTTGTTTTTGCATGCATGGCGCAACGGTGAAGAACGCGCCGTCTCTGCGTGCCGGCCAAGAGGTCGGCACGCAACATGGCCTGCACCTCTTCGGGCGCACAACCATGATTTATCTATCGCGGCGGGCCCTAGGGCCCACAACACCCTTCAGGAAAGGGCGTCAGTGTGCGCCTGAACGGCTTCCAGTGCACGAAGAATGGCTTCTGGCGTAGCGGGGGCACGCAGTGGCGGATCGATCTGGTGGCCTGCAGCGGAGGACACCGCATCACGAATCGCAAAGAACACCGAGAACGGCAACAGCAGCGGCGGCTCGCCCACCGCCTTGCTGCGGTGAATGGAGTCCTCGAAGTTATCGCCCTCAAACAGCCGCACATTGAAGACCGGCGGGCAGTCATTGGCCGTTGGAATCTTGTAGGTGCTGGGCGCGTGGGTCAGCAGCTTGCCGTTTTGCGGGTGCCAGACCAGCTCTTCGGTGGTGAGCCAGCCCATGCCCTGAATGAAGGCACCTTCCACCTGCCCCACATCGACGGCAGGGTTCAGCGAACGACCCACATCGTGCAGCACATCGGCGCGCAGCAGCTTCCATTCGCCGGTCAGCGTGTCAATCACCACCTCGCTCACCGCCGCGCCATAGGCAAAGTAGAAGAAGGGATGGCCCTTCATGGCCTTGCCATCCCAGTGCAGACCGGGCGTGGCATAAAAGCCGTCCGACCATAGTTGTACGCGCTGCAGATAGGCCGCGCGCACCAGCTCGGCAAACGGAACGCTCTGGCCATTGACTTGAACCGCGTCATTACCAAAGCGCACATCAGCAGCATTGCCGCCATGCAGCTTGGCCGCGCATTGCGCCAGACGCTCACGCAGCTGGCGCGCGGCATCTTGCGCAGCTTTGCCATTCAAATCCGCACCGGTGGATGCCGCTGTCGCCGATGTATTGGCCACCTTGCTGGTGTCTGTCGCCGTCACGCGCACTTTTTCAAACGCCACACCTAGCTCATGCGCAACGACCTGTGCCACCTTGGTGTTCAGGCCCTGGCCCATCTCGGTACCGCCATGGTTCACCAGAATGGAGCCGTCGGTATAGATATGCACCAGCGCCCCGGCCTGGTTGAAATGCGCGACGTTGAAAGAGATGCCGAACTTCAGCGGCGTCAGCGCCAGCCCACGCTTGAGCACAGGGCTTTGCGCATTGAACGCTTTGACAGCCTCACGCCGGGCGCGGTAATCGCTGGAGGTTTCCAGCTCGGCCACCAGCTCGTGAATCACGTTGTCGGTCACGGGCTGGTCATAGGGCGTGACATTGTTTTCGCCCTTGCCGTAGAAGTTGACGCGGCGCACATCAAGCGGATCGCGGCCCAGATTGCGCGCCACGGTATCGAGAATGTTCTCAATGGCAATCGCGCCCTGCGGCCCGCCAAAGCCACGGAAGGCCGTATTGCTCTGGGTATTGGTCTTGCCCATATAGCCATGCATCAGCACATCGGGCAACCAGTAAGCATTGTCGAAGTGGCACAGCGCCCGCGTCATCACCGGCGCAGACAAATCGGCCGAATGACCGGCGCGCGAGACCATGGAAATCTCGGCACCCAGAATGCGGCCTTCGGCGTCATGCCCCACTTCATATTCGTACCAGAAGCAGTGACGGCGGCCCGTGATCATGAAGTCATCATCACGGTCCAGACGCAGTTTCACAGGCTTCTTTAAACGCGTCGCGGCCACCGCAGCCACGCAGGCAAACAGCGCAGACTGGGACTCCTTGCCACCAAAACCACCGCCCATGCGGCGGCATTCCACCTGCACGCTGTGCGAGGCCACACCCAGTGCATGCGCCACCAGGTGCTGCATCTCGCTAGGGTGCTGGGTGGAGCAATGGATATGCACCGCGCCGTCTTCCTTGGGAATGGCGTAGCTGATCTGCCCTTCCAGATAGAACTGCTCCTGCCCGCCCACATCAAACGTGCCCTTGACGCGATGCGGCGCAGCATCGATCGCGGCACGCGCGCCGCCTTCGCTGGTGCTGCGCTCCAGATGCATGGGCGGCATCACATACTGGCCCAGTTCATGGGCTTTTTGCGGCGTCAGCACCGCAGGCAGCTCGGTAATAGTTGCCACGCTCTTGGCCAGCGCGGCAGCACGGCGCGCTGCATCACGGTTGCGGGCGATCACGGCAAACAGGGGCTGGCCCACAAAGCGGATTTCACCGTCACACAGAATCGGGTCGTCATGAATGATGGAGCCGCAGTCGTTGACGCCGGGAATATCGGCAGCGGTGATCACATCCACCACATCGGGCATGGCGCGCACGGCTTCCAGCGCCAGCGCTGTCAGCTTGCCATGCGCCACAGGCGACAAGCCCAGAGCGCAATGCAGCGTGCCGCCCAGCTCGGGCAGATCATCGATATAGGCTGCCTCACCCGCCACATGCAAATGGGCGGATTCATGCTTGCGGCTGATGCCCACACGCGCACCTTGCTCGTGGGCTTTGGCTTCTGCGCCTTCGTTGACGCGGTAGGTCTGGTTCTTGCGGTAGTCGGCAAAGGCCTCGGAGATCTGTTCGCTGCTCAGTTCACGTGGATAGTTCATATCAAGCTCCTTGCTCCACGGTTTGAGAAATCACATGCGGCATGACGGACCACACGCTAGTGGCTTCGCTGCTCACTGGCTGATCTGCCCGGGTCTCCAGCCACAGGCGCTGCAGCAGGTTCTGTGCCACCTTCAGGCGGTAGTCGGCACTGGCGCGCATATCGCTCATGGGCTTGAAGTCCTGAGCCAGCGCCAGCTGCGCCGCTTTGACGCTTTCTAGGCTCCACGGCCTTCCAGTCAAGGTATCTTCTGCGCTAGATGCTCTCTTTACCGTAGCAGCCATGCCACCAAAAGCCAGGCGAATGGATTTGACGATTTCACCGTCCAGCTCAATCGCAAAGCCTGCGCACAGGGCCGAGATATCGCAGTCAAAGCGCTTGCTGATCTTGTATGCGCGCACCTGGCGCTGCATGGCGGCCAGCGGCACGGCCATGCCCTGCACAAACTCGCCGCTTTCCAGCTGGTTCTTCATATAGTCCAGATAGAAGTCCTGCAGCGGCATGCGGCGCACGCGCGAGCCTTTGCGCAGCTCGATCTGCGCGTCCAGCGACATCAGCACCGGGGGCGAATCTCCAATCGGCGAGCCATTGGCCACATTGCCGCCCATGGTGCCTGCATGGCGAATGGGGGTGGATGCAAAGCGCAGCCAGACATCGGTGAGCGTTGGCACGCGCTGCACCAAAGCGCCCCAGGCGGCTTCCAGCGATGCGCCTGCGCCGATATACAGCTCGCCACCTTCCGCGTCTTCACGCACTTCAATGCGCTTCATCTCGGCCACATCACCGACATAGATGATGTCGCCCAGATCACGGAACTGCTTGTTGACCCACAGGCCCACATCGGTGGAGCCCGCCACAATGCGCGCCTTGGGCTTGGCTTCGCACAGCGCGGCCAGAGCATCAAGCGTGCGCGGCGCGTGAAAAGTGTCGGTGCGCGCGTTCTGCGTGGCGGCGTAAGTCAGTCCAGCATCGCTTTGCAGACTTTGCAGCGCAGCCACCACGGGCGCGGTATCGAAGCGCACGGCTGGCAGATCAAACATGCGCTGGCCTGCATCAAGAATCGGGCGGTAGCCGGTGCAGCGGCACAGATTGCCCGACAGCTCATCGGCCAGTTGCTGGCGTGTGGGCTGAGTGCCCTGCTGCTGGTGATGTTCATAGGCCGACCACAGCGACATCACAATGCCGGGCGTGCAAAAGCCGCATTGCGAGCCATGGCAGTCCACCATGGCCTGCTGCACAGGGTGCAGGCTTGCGCACTGGCCTGCGCAGCCGCTCTGGGCCTGCTGCTTGATGTCTTCCACCGTGAACAAGGCCTTGCCATGCAGGCTGGGCAGAAACTGAATGCAGGCGTTGACGCTTTGCAGCTTGAGCCCGCCAATAGCTTGCGTATCACCGGGCTGGGCCAGCTCGCCAATGACCACGGTGCAAGCTCCGCAGTCGCCTTCGTTGCAGCCTTCCTTGGTGCCGGTGCAGTGGGCATCCTCACGCAGCCATTGCAGCACCGAGCGCGTGGGGTGCGGGCCTTGGACTTCCACCATTTCGCCGCGATGGAAAAAGCGGATGGGCTGTGTGTTCTGACTGGTGCTCATGATCGTAGGACAGAAAAGGGGTTGAATGCCTGCATGCAAGATTCATTCCGGGCGCAGCATTCAGCAATGTCCCTAGACTACGCGCCAACCCGCAGCTTCGCATATTGCAGCACCGATATTGGCTATCCAGCACTGCATATATCCCTGCCCTAAATCAAGGGAGAACCCTTGAAGATCATCAAAATCAATAGCTGAATGTCTATAGAAAATATAGAGTTCCAACGATATTCGATGTGATTCCTAGATATTTCAGGGACATGCAGCTATCAATTTATTCGTCAGGCATCACCACCATCTGGCGCAGGCTTGATGGGTTCATCAGGCTCCAGTTGACTGAACACCAGTGTTGCAGCCAGCGTCATCAGCGCCACGGTGACAAAGGTGGCGCGAATGGCCAGCATGCGGTCACCAGCCTGCTCATGCCACATGTCGGTAAAGCCGGTGAGCAAGGCCCCGGCCAGCGCCACGCCCATGCTCATGGCCAGCATCTGCACCATGGAAAGCAGGCTGTTGCCGCTGCTGGCTGATTCGCCTTCCATATCCTTGAGCGTGACCGAGTTCATGGCCGAAAACTGCATGGAATTGAAGCCGCCAAAGATGAACAGCTGAATCAGCAACACCCAGACCGGCGTGCCCGGCACCACCAGCCCGAAGGACGCAAGCATCAGCGCCAACATGACAGAGTTGACCTGCAGCACACGCTTGTAGCCATAGCGCTGCACGGTGCGCACCGCAATGCGCTTGACCAGCATGCTGCCGACCACGGTGGCCAGCATCATCATGCCGGCGTCCATGGGCGACATCTTCAACCCGATCTGCAGCAGCAGCGGAATCAGAAACGGCGCAGCGCCACTACCAAAGCGTGTGAACAAATTGCCCAGCAGGCCCACGCGCAGCGACCGCACGCTGAACAGCGATGGCGCGAACAGTGGGGTGGGTGTGCGCAGCGCATGCATCCAGTAGCTGGCAAGGCTGGCCAGACCAAACACCATGAGCACTACCACCAGCGCCATGCCCAGCCCCATGCCGGACAAGCCATCGAGCGCCACCGAAATCGCCACCATGCCAAAGGCCAGCATGGCATAACCCGCCCCATCGAACTTGGGCACCGCCACCGGCGCACTGGCAGGAAACCAGCGCCAGGTGGCCCACAGCCCGATCAGCCCGACTGGCACATTGATCCAGAAGATCCAGTGCCAGCTGGCGTACTCCACCATCCAGCCGCCCAGCGTAGGGCCCAGCAGCGGGCCAATCTGCCCCGGAATGGCCACAAAGCTCATGGCCCGGATGAACTGCTCACGCGGGTAGGTGCGCAGCACGGCCAGCCGTCCCACGGGCAGCATCATCGCCCCACCTACACCCTGCACAATGCGCGCCGCCACCAAAAACGGCAGGCTGGGCGCGAGCGCGCACAACACCGAGCCAATCACAAACAGCGCAATCGCCCAGCCATAGACGCGGCGCGTGCCAAATCGGTCTGCCACCCAGCCCGTGGCCGGGATCAGCATGGCCGTGGTCAACGCATAGGCCACGATGACGGACTGCATCTTCATCGGGCTCTCGCCCAGCGCCTCGGCCATGGAAGGCAGGGCCGTGTTGAGGATGGTCGCATCCAGCGACTGCATGAAAAAACCTATGGCGACCAGCCACAGCAGCCGCTCCTTGTGGGGACTGCTGTCAGTCATGACGGGGGTTGCGCTCATCGCCGACTCCGAGGATCAGGGAACGGAAAACAAAAAAGCCGCTGACGAGCAGCGGCTTGAGATGTGCGAACGCCAGACGCAAACGGCTGGCGTTGGTATCTGCATGGCTTATACCGAGAAGCTGGAGCCGCAGCCGCAGGTAGTGGTCGCGTTGGGGTTCTTGATGACGAACTGCGCACCCTGCAGGTCTTCCTTGTAGTCGATCTCTGCACCCACCAGATATTGATAGCTCATGGAGTCGATCAGCAGCGACACGCCATTCTTGGTCATGGTGGTGTCGTCGTCGTTGGTGATTTCATCAAAGGTAAAACCGTACTGGAAACCGGAGCAGCCGCCACCTTGCACAAACACACGCAGCTTCAGGTCGGGATTGCCTTCTTCAGCGATCAGATCAGCCACCTTGGCAGCAGCGCTGTCGGTAAAGACGATGGGAGACGGCATTTCGGTGGTGGTTGTTTCAGCAACGGCGCTCATGGGAATACTCCGAAGTTTCTTGATTGATTGAAATGGTACAGCAAGGGGCTCGGGAATTCAGACAGCATGGCTTTGACGACAGACCAAGTGGGGGCTTTGCCCGGCGCTTGCTACCCAACCATGAAATGCCCACAAAAAAGCCGCCCAAAACTTGCGTTCGGAGCGGCTTTCTTGTGGAAAAGGTTCCGGAGAACCTTTCCAGCAGCAGAAACGAATTAACGCTTCGAGAACTGCTTGGCACGGCGTGCGGAGTGCAGACCGACCTTCTTACGTTCGACTTCACGAGCGTCACGAGTCACGAAGCCAGCTTGGCTCAGTGCGGACTTCAGGGAAGCATCGTAGTCGATCAGGGCACGAGTGATACCGTGACGAGTAGCGCCGGCTTGACCGGATTCGCCGCCGCCATGGACGTTCACTTGAATGTCGAAAGTCTCCAGGTTCTCAGTCAGAACCAGGGGTTGCTTTGCGATCATGATCGAGGTTTCGCGGCCGAAGTACTGCTGAATGTCTTTGCCATTCACAGTGATCTTGCCGGAGCCCTTCTTCAGGAATACACGAGCGACGCTAGACTTGCGACGGCCGGTACCGTTGTTCCAATCACCAATCATCTAGGTCTCCTTAGATTTCCAGAGCCTTGGGCTGCTGTGCGGTATGGGGATGCTCAGTACCACCGTAAACCTTCAGCTTCTTGATCATGGCGTAGCCCAGAGGACCCTTGGGCAGCATGCCCTTGACGGCCTTCTCGAGAGCACGGCCAGGGAACTTGGCTTGCAGGTCGCGGAAGTTGGTAGCAGTGATGCCACCGGGGAAACCGGAGTGACGGTAGTACACCTTATCCAGGTTCTTGGTACCAGTGACCTTGAGCTTGGAGGCGTTGATGATGACGATGTAGTCGCCGGTGTCAACGTGAGGTGTGTAAATGGCCTTGTGCTTGCCGCGCAGACGGAGTGCCACTTCGCTGGCGACACGTCCGAGCACCTTATCGGTGGCGTCAATCACAAACCACTCGTGTTGCACCTCAGCGGGCTTTGCGCTGAATGTAGACATGAGTTTTCTCTTTCAAGAAGGTTTGGCGGGGCCTTTTCCGCGGTCGGCGCTTCTTCTTGAAAAAGACAAGTCTTTTAAAGGAAGCCTCTTAGGCGGTAGTCGCGACCTGTTTGCACAAAAAAGATGCACCGAAGTGCCTGTTTACGCCTCTGGAGCCAGTCCTAAGGCTAATTTGTGCAAACCTATCACGCTTCGCCGCGGGACCCATAAAATCGCTGCGAAGCCCGCCATTATACAAAAACGCCAGAACCTGCGCGTTTTCGTGCTGCAGCTTGTTGTGAATCAGCCCATCGGCCTGGATTTCTCTCTGCGCACCGGCGTCAACAGCCCTTAAGAACCACAGGGTAAAAGTGCTGTTCCCCTCCTGCCCTGCTGGTTACCATCCGTCTCTATGTTCAGCTACCGCCACGCCTTCCATGCCGGCAATCACGCCGATGTGCTCAAGCACACCGTTCTGATTGCCACTGTGCAATACCTTACGCAGAAGGAGGCTGCGCTGACGGTTCTTGACACCCACGCCGGTGCCGGCCTGTACCGCCTCGATGGCGACTATGCCAGCAAGAGCGGCGAAGCCGAGGACGGCGTTCTGCGCCTGGCTGCAGCCAAGGAGGCCGAGCTCGCCCCGGTGCTGCAGAACTATCTGCAGATGGTCAAGCGCTTCAATCAAGGCAACTCGATCCGCAACTACCCAGGCTCACCCTTCATCACCCAGTCGCTGCTGCGCGGACATGACAGGCTCAAGGCCTTCGAGCTGCATCCCACGGACATGCGCTCGCTGACTGGCAATATTGCCCAGCTGGAAGTGGGTCGCCAGGTCAATATCTTTCTGGAGGACGGCTTCGAGGGCGTGAAGAAATTCCTGCCCCCACCGGCCCGCCGCGCCCTGCTGCTGTGCGACCCCAGCTACGAATTGAAGACCGACTATGGCCGCGTGCTGGACATGGCGGCAGACAGCCTCAAGCGCTTTCCCACGGGGACCTATGCCGTCTGGTACCCCATCATTCCACGCCCCGAAGCCCATGACCTGCCCAAGCGCCTCAAGACCATGGCCACCAAGGCGGGCAAGAGCTGGCTGCACGCCACGCTGACCGTCAAGAGCAACAAGACTTCCGAGCGCGGCGGCCTGCCCGCCAGCGGCATGTTCCTGATCAATCCGCCCTTTAATCTGAAGGAGCAGCTCAAACCCGCGATGCCACAACTGGTCAAGTTGTTGGCTCAGGACGAGAATGCAGCGTTTACGTTGGAGTCAGGCGGCAACTGAAGCCACTGCCCCGCGTAATAAAAAAAGCGCCCTTGGGCGCTTTTTTGTTGAGAAGAGTCATCTCTCAGCGTCGCTTGGAATGCGCTCTGCCATGACTTTTGGCGCTGACCATATGCTTTTCCACTTTGGACTTGCGTGACTCCGCGGTCTGCTTGCCAAGACGCGCCGATGCGGTATCCACATCGGGGCATGCACCTTCATTCTTGGCTAGGCGCCAGATTTCCACAGGCTTGATGCCCAAGCCCACCATACCCAGCTCTTGCGCAGCCGCCTTGCTGAGATCAATGACGCGCCCTGGCGCAAAAGGCCCACGGTCATTGATACGCACCACCACCGACTTGCCAGTCACCGCACTGCGCACACAGACCTTGGTGCCAAAGGGCAAAGTCTTGTGGGCCGCAGTCAGTTCATTGAGGTCAAAGCGCTCACCACTAGCCGTGCGCTTGCCGTGAAACTGCTCTCCATACCAGGAGGCCTGCCCCTGCTGGTCACTGTCACGCGACGGGGCTTTGAGCTCGTATTTATCGGGGTCATCTGCATCGACCTTGGCGGCCACCGGCGGGCGCACCGTCTTCACCCCCAGACCACGATCCTTGTAGTGGCTGCTGATGTAGTTATCAGGCAGAGGGCGCACGATCTCTGGCTCGATCTCCTCAACGGGCGCCCCCGTCACGCGCGACGACAGGTCGTACCCATCCACGCCCAGTTCGGTCGTTGCTACACGCTTGGCTGGGGCAGCTGCATTGGCAGAGGGCAAAGAGGGAGTTGCGGCGCTAATCAGCGCCGGGTCGGCGCTTTCGCGTTCAGTGGTGGGTGCGCAGCCAGCCAACGCGGCGGTAAAGACGCCGAGGGCCAGCCACTGGCACGAGCGCCAACAGCGGTTCATGCGGAGCATGGGCGGATTGCCTCCTTGAGCACATCAAGTGAGAGCCGCCCAAGACTGCCCGGCTAGTGGCCGGCAAGCTTGTGGCTTACAGGCCCAGACGGTCGCAGATCTCCAGAGTGGCGACGCTCTGGTTCATCGTATAAAAGTGCAGCCCGGGAGCACCCTGGCTGCGCAATTGTTCGCAGAGATGCGTCACCACATCCAGGCCAAAGGCGCGAATGGAAGCCGTGTCATCTCCGAACGCCTGCAGACGCAGACGAATCCAGCGCGGGATCTCGGCGCCACAGGCATCCGAGAAGCGCATCAGCTGTGTAGAGCTGGTGATAGGCATGATTCCGGGAACGATGGGAGTCTCAATCCCCAGGGCCCTCACCTCATCCACAAAGCGCGTGTATGCGTCGGCATTGTAGAAGTATTGCGTGATGGCGGAATCTGCACCAGCGCGAACTTTAGCAACAAATGCGTCGAGATCACTGCGTGGGGACTTTGCCTGGGGGTGAGTTTCCGGGTAAGCAGCCACTTCGATATGGAACCAGTCGCCAAATTCCTGTCGCACGAATGCAACGAGATCGCTGGCGTAATGGAACTCGCCACCGAGTCCATAACCGCTGGGCAAATCACCGCGCAAAGCCACGATGCGCTTGATACCCATGGCCTTGAGCTCATTCAGCTCGGTGCGAACCTTGTCATGCGTGGCCCCGATGCAGGAGAAGTGCGAAGCCGCCGCCACACCCTCATTCTGAATATCACGCACCATTGTGAAAGTGCCCGACTGTGTGGAGCCGCCTGCACCGTAGGTGACGGAGCAGAACTGGGGCTTGCGCGCATACAGCGCCTGACGCGTAGCCACATGCTTGGCCGCGCCTTCAGGCGTCTTGGTGGGAAAAAATTCGAAGCTGACGGGGAAACTCATGGCGGCTCTTGTCTCTGGATTCTGATGAGGGTGCTGAAACTCAGGGCTCAGCGTTCGTTGCGCTTTTTTTGTTTGCCCCGCGCTGGGCCAGGTTGGCCAAAGCTGGCGGCTTCAGGATCTTCGTAAAGCTCTTGCTTGGCACGCTGCGCCTTGATGTCGGAGCGCAGCACGCGCTTTGCGGTTTTCACGACAGGCTTGGCCGATTCGGTATCGGCAGGGGCCACCGGCGCCTTGATCTGCGCACCTTGCTGGGCCAGCACAAAGAATTCATGGTTGCCGTCGCCGCCTTCAATGGGCGAGTCCAGCCACTGCTTGACGCTCAAGCCCAGGTCGCCCAGGCAGCTGCGAATGCGTTGCTCGACTTCGGCGTACAGCGCCGTGTCGCGCACAATGCCGCCCTTACCGATCTGGCCGGGTTGCAGCTCGAACTGGGGCTTGACCAGCATCAGCAGATGGCCGCGCGGCTTGAGCACCTGCACCACAGCGGGGAGCACCAGCGTCAGCGAGATAAAGGACACATCACCAGTCACAAAGTCGAAGGCTGGCGTGATGTCGATGTTCTCGGTACCTGCACGACGACGCAGTTCCACGGGGGCAGAGCCCTCCGCCCTGGCCTTGGCCTTGGCGGCGCGCTCTGCCTTGAAGTTCTCGACGTCCTGCTCCTTGGCGTCGTCGCTGTCGTCATAGTCTTCATCGACCTGACCACCGTTGCGCATCCAGGCGTAGGGGGCGACCGGCTGTGTGTCGTTGTCCTCTTCTTCCTCGATCACATCGCACAGTGCTTCATCACAGGCTTTTTCCAGCGACTCCGGAGTCAGGGTACGGGCATTGAAGCTCTCGACACAGACCACACGCTCATCGGCACGCAAACGCTCATGCAACTGGCTGTGACCAACATCGACGCCGATCACCTGCGCAGCACCGGCCTGAAGCAGGCAGTCGGTAAAACCGCCGGTGCTCTGACCCACATCGAGACAGCGCAGACCTTTGACATCCACGCCCGTTGCGGCCAAGGCGCCTTCGAGCTTCAGGCCGCCACGCGAGATGTACTTGGCCTCAGCCGCGTCCAGCAGTTGCAACTCGGCGCCCGCAGGAATGTCGTCACCGTTCTTGACCACCTTCTTCCAGGGAGCCAGCGGCGTCAGACGCCATTCCACGCCCGAGGCAATCAGGCGCTGCGCCTGTGAGCGTGTCGAAGCATGGCCTGCTTCCACCAAAAAAACATCTGCGCGCATCGCGTCGCTTCCTTTGAAATAAACCGGCGCCAAGTGCTGCACAGCAATGCAGCAGGCAAACGAAATCATTTTTTATAGCTATCTGTCTGTATTTTTCTTGCGATTCAGATATCAACCCATCTGAAACCAATACATAACAAGCACTAATAGCTATCAAATTAAATCAACACAGCCTCGATACTGGCGCTATACACACTAGGGACAGCGAGCAAGCGCCGCCGCGCAGCGAAGCTGTCGTCCCCCTCCCCTAGCGCGCAGCGCGTAGAGAGAGGGGGAAGGCGCAAAGCGCCTCAGGGGGTGCCGCTATTTTTAATAGCGGTAAGTCTCAGGCTTGTAAGGGCCTTCCTTCTTCACGCCGATGTAAGCGGCCTGCGTGTCGGTCAGCTCGGTCAGCTGAGCGCCCACCTTCTTCAGGTGCAGGCGCGCAACCTTTTCGTCCAGCACCTTGGGCAGCACATAGACCTTGCCCACTTCGTAGGCGTCGGGGCGGGTGAACAGCTCAATCTGCGCCAGAGTCTGGTTGGCAAACGAGTTGGACATCACAAAGCTGGGGTGGCCGGTGGCGCAACCCAGGTTCACCAGACGGCCCTTGGCCAGCAGAATGATCTTCTTGCCATCGGGGAAGGTGATGTGGTCAACCTGGGGCTTGATTTCTTCCCACTCGTACTTTTCGATCGAAGCCACGTCGATTTCGTTGTCGAAGTGGCCGATGTTGCAGACGATGGCTTCGTCCTTCATCGCGACCATGTGTTCGTGGCGAATGATGTCGCGGTTGCCGGTGGTGGTCACGAAGATGTCGCACTTGTCGGCGGCATATTCCATGGTCACGACCTTATAGCCTTCCATCGCGGCTTGCAGAGCGTTGATGGGGTCAATCTCGGTCACCCACACCTGAGCGCGCAGGGCGGCCAGCGCCTGTGCGCAGCCCTTGCCCACGTCGCCGTAACCCGCCACCACAGCCACCTTGCCAGCAACCATCACATCGGTAGCGCGCTTGATGCCGTCCACCAGCGATTCGCGGCAGCCGTACAGGTTGTCGAACTTGGACTTGGTCACCGAGTCGTTCACGTTGATGGCGCGGAACAGCAGGCTGCCGTTGGCCGACATTTCGTTCAGGCGGTGCACGCCGGTGGTGGTTTCTTCGGTCACACCCAGAATCTGGGCCGATTTGCGGGTGTACCAGGTGGAATCCACAGCCAGCTTAGCCTTGATGGCGGCAAAGACGATCTTTTCTTCTTCGGAGCCGGGGTTGGCCAGCACGGAGATGTCCTTCTCAGCCTTCTTGCCCAGATGCATCAGCATGGTGGCATCGCCGCCGTCATCCAGAATCATGTTGGGGCCTTCATTTTCGGTGCCAGCAGCGCCAAATTCGAAAATGTTGTGGGTGTAGTCCCAGTAATCCTTCAGCGACTCGCCCTTGATGGCGAACACGGGCACGCCGGTTTCAGCGATGGCCGCTGCTGCGTGGTCCTGCGTCGAGAAAATATTGCACGAAGCCCAGCGCACTTGGGCACCCAGAGCCGTCAGTGTCTCGATCAGCACAGCGGTCTGAATCGTCATGTGCAGCGAGCCGGTGATGCGAGCACCCTTCAGGGGCTGGGCAGCTGCGAATTCTTCGCGCACAGCCATCAGGCCGGGCATTTCGGTTTCAGCAATCTTGATTTCCTTGCGGCCCCAGGCGGCCAGGGAAATGTCGGTAATTGCCGAATCAGCAGGGTTGAAGCGCACAGCAGCGTTCATGGTTTTCTCCAAAAATTGAATGAAAAACCACGTTCTGCAGCAGAGGGGGAATAAACCGACTCACCGCACAGAAAGCGTGGGTGAGCGTCGTTGCGGGGTAGAAATCCGAGCCTCACGCCCCGCTAATGCCACGCTCTTGGCGGGCTGGGGAACGCTGCAACGCTCCTCGGATGGACAGCAATTATACGGGAATCAGACTTCAAGCCCCGCTAGCCGATAACCGACTTGCAACTCGGTCATCAAATGCCGGGGTTGCGCAGCATCCACTTCGATCTTCTGGCGCAGATTGGCCATGTGTACGCGCAAATAGTGTGGTCTGTCCAGATATTCCGGACCCCAGACCTGCAGCAGCAACTGGCGATGCGTGAGCACCCGGCCCTGCCCGGCGATCAATGCAGCCAGCAAGCGAAATTCAATCGGCGTCAGATGCACGGCCAGGCCAGCTCGCGTGACTTCATGCGTGGCCAGATCCACCAGCACATCGCCAAAACGCGCTTGGCTGCTGGGAACGGCGGCAGGAGCCTGCTGGCGCCTGCGCAGCATCACGCGCAAGCGGGCAAGCAACTCAGGCACGCCAAAAGGCTTGGTCAGATAGTCATCGGCACCGGCATCCAGCGCAGCGACTTTTTCTTCTTCGCGCTCGCGGGCGGAGAGCACCAGAATCGGCAACTGGCTCCAGCTGCGCAGCTCGGCAATCACGCTTTTACCATCGGCGTCGGGCAAGCCCAGGTCCAGCACCACGGCATCGGGCTGGCGGCTTGCTGCCTCGATCAGTCCGCGCTTGGCAGTTTCAGCGTCAAACACCTGCCAGCCTTCATCTTCAAGCGCCAGGCGCACAAAGCGGCGAATGCTGGCATCGTCTTCGATCAACAAAATACGGGGACAAGCGGCTTGCATGGGCAAATTATTCGTCAATTTCCGGCTGTTCCAGCACGGGCAGGCGAATGGTGAACTTTGCGCCTGCTGCTGAAGATGTGACCTCAAGGCTGCCGCCATGGGCCTGAACAATATGTTGCGCCAAAGCCAGACCCAACCCCATGCCTGACACGGCTGACTCACTCACACCTCGTGTAAACGGCTCAAACAAATGCTGCACGGCCACATGGGTGGGCAAGCCAGGACCGTTGTCTTCAATCACCAACAGACAGTCGCTGTCGGACACCTGGGCGCTGATGGTAATTAGCGTACCTTGCGGCGTGTACTTGGCGGCGTTGTCCAGCAGGTTGACCAGTACGCGCTCCATCAGCGCTGCATCCACATTCAGCAGCGGTAAATCTGCGGGTAACCGCGTCTGCAGCACATGAGTGGACAGGCGCTCATGCAATTGCTGCAGGGTGCTGCCCACCAGTTCGTCCACCGGCACCCACTCGCGCTGCAAGTGGACACCGCCTTGCTGAAGTCGAGCCATGGTCAGCAGGTTGTCCACCAATTGCTGCATGGCTTGTGACTGACTGCCAATCTGCATCAGCATATCCCTCACAACACCGGCCGAAGTGTGTGGCAATGCGGCCTGGGCCGCGCCCAAAATGCTGGTCAGTGGCGTACGCAAATCATGTGATACCGCAGACAGCAGCGTATTGCGCATGCGCTCGCCCTCCATGGCCACCTGGGTTTGTTGGGCCACATCGACAAAATGCACACGCTCCAGAGCCAATGCGATCTGGCTGGCACAGGCTTCCAGCAAACGATGCTCCTCGGGTACATGCAACTTGTCGGGATTGCACAGCTGCAAAACCAGCACGCCGCGCGCACGTACCGGGGCCATCAGCGGAACATAAAGCGCAGGCGCAGCGGCCAGCGTATCCGTGCCATGGCCAGCCCTCTGACCATGCTCCATGCTCCAACGGGCCACGCTGGTATCTATGGCAGCTTCACTGGCCTTGGCGATATGCAACTGTTCATCACTGTCCGGCAACAGCAGACCGATCTGCGCATCAAACACCCCGGCCATGGTGGACAGCGCAATTTCCGTGACCTGAGCCTGCGTCAGCGCACCCGACAGATCACGCGCCAGCCTTGCCAGAGCGCTCGCTCTGCGTTCGCGCTCTGCCGCCACACGCGCCTCATGCCGCAGCCGCGCCATGAGCTGGCCGCAAACCAGGGCCACTCCCAGCATCAGGCAAAAAGTGAAGAGGTACTGCGTGTCGTTGACGCTGAACGAGTTGCGCGGCGGTACAAAGTAGAAGTCAAACAGCAACACCGACAGCAAGGCAGCCCAGGCACCCGGCCCGCGCCCCCAACGCAAGGCCGACAGCACAACGATTAGCAAAAACAGCATGACCACATTGGCTGGATCAAAGACCTGCAGGAGCAGTTCGGCCAATGCTGTCGCGGCAAAGCAGGCCAGCGTTGCGCCCAGATATCCTGTCCAAGATATTTGGCCTTCTGTCTCATTCCGACTGCGCAAAGCGCTCTCATTTTTGGAGCTATTGACCGAAAGAACGAGCACATCCAGCCCTGGATCGAGCAAAGCAATCTGTTCAGGCAGGCTACGGGGCCGCCAAGGCAGCCAGCGATTCAAACGCTGCTGCACACGAGCCAGCACCAGATGGCTGGCATTGCGCTCATGGGCATAAGCCACCAGCGCTTGAGCCACATCGGCACCGGGAATGGTTGCGGTATCCGCCCCCAACCGCGCGGCCAGTGCCAGTGTCTTGAGCACAGCCTCTTGCGCAGGGCGTGGCCGGTGCTGGCGGTCTGGCGCATCCACATAGACCGCGACCCACTCTGCTTCCAACCGCCGCGCAAGCCGCGCCACCTGGCGCACCAGCGCGTCATCTCCGACGCGGCCACCAATACCAACGAGCAAACGTTCACGTGCTGGCCAGACCTCACCAATCGCCTGATCTCGCCGGTAGTCGCGCATGTCTTCATCGACACGATCGGCGGTGCGGCGCAGGGCCAGTTCACGCAAGGCCAGCAGATTGCCCAGACGGAAAAAATTGCGCGATGCGCGCTCGGCCTGCTCCAGCGGATAGACCTTGCCCGCCTTCAGACGCTTGAGCAGCTCCTCAGGTGGAATATCGACGACGATGACTTCGTCGGCGTCATCAAAAATATGGTCGGGGACGGTCTCATGCACCTGAATGCCGACGATGCCGCTAACCACATCGTTGAGACTTTCAAGGTGCTGAACATTGAGCGTGGTCCAGACTTCTATGCCAGCGTCCAGCAGTTCCTGCACATCCTGCCAGCGCTTGGGGTGGCGCGAGCCAGCCACATTGCTGTGCGCCAGCTCATCAAGCAGCAGCACATTGGGGTGACGTGCCAGCGCGGCATCCAGATCAAACTCAGCCAGCTGTCGGCCTTGATAGATCACACTGCAACGCGGCAAAAGCTCCAGCCCATGGAGTTGCTGTTCGGTCTCTGCCCGGCCATGCGTTTCCACCAGCCCGACCAGCACCGAGCGCCCGGCTTGACGCTCGCGCTGCGCAGCGGCCAGCATGGCATAGGTCTTGCCAACTCCTGCGTTGGAGCCAAAGTAGATGCGCAACTTGCCGCGCTGCGCCTGCTTTTGCTCGGCCTGCAACTGGGCCATCAGCGCGTCCGGGTCGGGACGTTCGGGCGTTGCAGAGCTATTGCTGTGGTTCAAGGCCATGGTGCTGCCATTGTCAGTGTTTTCTGCCTCACACCAGCCCCAAGGCCGTCAGCAGCATATCAATCAGTTTGATGCCCACAAACGGCACGATCAGCCCGCCCAGGCCATAGATCAGCAGATTGCGGCGCAACAAGACGGCTGCACCCACAGCGCGGTACGACACACCGCGCAAGGCCAGCGGCACCAGCGCAATGATGATCAGCGCATTGAAGATCACTGCACTCAAGATGGCCGAATCGGCGCTATGCAACTGCATCACATTGAGCGCCGCCAGTTGTGGATAAGTGCCGACAAAGGCTGCCGGAATGATGGCGAAGTACTTGGCCACATCATTCGCAATGCTGAAGGTGGTGAGCGCGCCGCGCGTCATCAGCATTTGCTTGCCGGTTTCCACCACCTCAATCAGCTTGGTGGGGTTGCTGTCCAGGTCCACCATATTGCCGGCCTCCTTGGCCGCTTGCGTGCCGCTGTTCATGGCCACGGCCACATCGGCCTGGGCCAGCGCGGGGGCGTCATTCGTGCCGTCGCCCGTCATGGCCACAAGACGGCCAGCGGCTTGGTGAGAGCGAATCAGCTGCAGCTTGTCTTCGGGCTTGGCTTCGGCCAGATAGTCGTCCACCCCAGCTTCGGCTGCGATGGCTGCTGCCGTCAGCGGGTTGTCACCCGTCACCATCACGGTCTGGATGCCCATGCGGCGCAGCTCGGTAAAGCGCTCTTTCATGCCGGGCTTGACTACGTCCTTAAGCTCGATCACGCCCAATACCTTGGCGCCATCGGCCACCACCAGCGGTGTGCTGCCTTTGCGCGAGACATTGTCCACCACCAGTTGCACCTGGGCGGGAAAGCTACCGCCCAGAGCTTCGACATGGCGGCGCACTGCATCGGCAGCGCCCTTGCGCAGGCTGCGCGGGCCTTCAGGCATGGAGAGATCCACACCACTCATGCGTGTTTGAGCCGTGAAAGGCACCAGCTCCGCCAGGAACTCCGACATATTGCGTTCCGGCAGTTGGTGGCGTTCTTTAGCCAATGCCACCACACTACGGCCTTCGGGCGTTTCGTCGGCCAGTGAAGACAGCTGCGCGGCCTCGGCCAGTTGCTGGGCGCTGATGCCGGGGGCTGGCAGGAATTCGCTGGCCTGGCGATTTCCCAGAGTGATGGTGCCGGTCTTGTCCAGCAGCAGCACATCGACGTCGCCCGCAGCTTCCACCGCGCGGCCCGATGTGGCAATCACATTGGCTTGCATCATGCGGCTCATGCCCGCCACGCCAATCGCAGACAGCAAGCCGCCAATCGTGGTGGGAATCAGGCAGACCAGCAGCGCAATCAGCACCGCAATACCCACCACCGAGCCAGATCCAGCTTGCGCCACCGCAAAAGTTGAAAACGGCCACAGCGTGACGATGACCAGCAGAAACACCAGCGTCAGGCCAACCAGCAAGATGGTCAGCGCCAGCTCGTTAGGGGTCTTCTGGCGCTTGGCCGATTCGACCATGGAGATCATGCGATCGAGAAACGACTCACCGGGATTGACCGTGACTTCCACCACCAGCCAGTCCGACAGCACACGGGTACCACCGGTGACCGAGGAAAAATCGCCGCCTGCTTCGCGAATCACGGGGGCGGATTCGCCGGTGATGGCGCTTTCATCGACCGAGGCCACGCCCTGCACCACGGTGCCGTCCAGCGCAATCACATCGCCGGCTTCCACCAGCAGGCGCACACCTTTGCGCAACTCGCTGGCGCGCATGGGCAGCCATGAACTGCCGTAATGCGGCTTTTGCAGCACCTTGGCGACGGTGTCACGCTTCATGCCGCGCAGGCTGGCGGCCTGGGCACGGCTGCGGCCTTCGGCCAGGGCTTCGGCAAAGTTGGCAAACAACACGGTAAACCACAGCCACAGCGCAATCGCCAGCACAAAGCCGTTGTTCTCACTCGTGGGCTCCATCAGGTTCTGCAACCACAGCAAGCTGGTCAAAATGGCGCCGAGGTAGACCACAAACATCACCGGGTTTGCCCACTGCGTGCGGGGCGAAAGCTTGCGCATTGCGTCCCACAAAGAAGACTGCACCAGCTTGGCATCGAACAGCTTGTTGCCTGCCGTCATATTTTTGGTGTTCATGGCTTACTCCTTGTGCGCACTGGTCTGCAGCGCATCCAGCGCCAGATTCAGGCGCAGCACATTGATGCGTGGCTCGCCCAGCAGGCCGAATGTGCGCTGCTCGGTGGCTTGTTCCAACACCAGCTGAACTTGCTCTGGCACCAATCCACGTGCCTTGGCTACGCGGGGCAATTGCAGTGCCGCATTGGCCACCGAGATATGCGGATCCAACCCTGAAGCCGATGCTGTGACGGCATCGACAGGCACCTTGACATCCGCTGCCAGACCGTTGTCTGCGCGGTACTGCGCTACGCGCTGAGCCACAGCTTCGGAGAGATCTTTGTGCGTTGCGCCTTGGTTGCTGGCACCTGAAAGCCCAGCGTTATAGGGTGCCGCAATGCTGGCGCCTTCTTTGTCAGGATCGGGGGCCATGGTGGCGCTGGGGCGGCCGTGGAAGTACTGCGCACCTGTGAACTGCTGGCCAATCAAGGCCGAACCAATGACCTTGCCATCGCGTTCGATCAAGCTGCCGTTGGCGGCCTGCGGCATCACCCAATGGGCCACGCCCGTGGTGACTAAGGGATAAGCGATGCCCGAGATCAGCATCACCACCACAGCGGCGCGCAGGCTGCTGCCCAGCAAACGCATCCAGCCTGCTGCGGGCACCGCACTTTGATCCAGCACCATGACGGGTGCGGAGAGATTTTGAGAAAGAGATTTCATGACTTGCTCCTGGGCATGCAGCCGCGTCGAGCTGCATGCCATTGGCAAAAAAGCGTTATGTGTAGAGTTGAGCAACGAGCATTTGCAAGTGCTCAATCACCGGGCCTAGTGCGAGGGCAGGCAAGAAGGTCAGACCACCGACCACCAGCACAACAAACACCAAAAGGCTCATAAACAGCGGCGTTGCCGTGGGGAAAGTGCCTGCGCCTGCCGCAACAGTGGTCTTGCTGGCCAAGCTGCCAGCCACGGCCATCAGCGGCAGCAAGGTCAGAAAGCGGCCAGCCAGCATGGCCAGACCAATCGTGGTGTTAAAGAACGGCGTGTTGGCATTCAGCCCTGCAAAGGCCGAGCCGTTGTTGGCCGTGCCCGAGGCATAGGCATAGAGAATTTCCGAGAAGCCATGCGGACCGCGGTTGTTGAGGCTTGCCACTGCGTCAGGCCAGAGCACGG
Organism: Comamonas testosteroni; assembly: GCF_003569915.1. Taxonomy (GTDB): domain Bacteria; phylum Pseudomonadota; class Gammaproteobacteria; order Burkholderiales; family Burkholderiaceae_C; genus Comamonas; species Comamonas testosteroni_D. Next base: position 41,068 of record NZ_KZ984454.1, read on the forward strand.
CCAAGGCTGTAAAGCCCAGAACGGTGCCGGGATGGGCCAGCACCGAGAGCATGACCAGCTTCATCTCCCGCACTTCAATCTTCTTGCCCAAAAATTCAGGCGTGCGGCCAATCATCATGCCGGCCAGAAACACGGTGAGGATGGCGTACTGGATCAGATTGATCAGGCCCACACCATCGCCGCCAAACACGCAGTTGAGCATCATCTGCGCCAGCGGCGTGATGCTGCCCAGCGGCGTGAGCGAGTCATGCATGGCATTGACCGAGCCCGTGGTGGCGGCTGTGGTCGTGGTCACAAACAAGGCCGTGTCCACAATGCCAAAGCGCAGCTCTTTGCCTTCCATATTGCCGCCTGGCTGGGTCTGGCTGTACTGCTGGTCTGCGCCCGCACGTTCCAGCAGTCCGCTGCCGTTCTGCTCTGCCACAAACACCAGCGCCAGAAAACCGATAAACATCACCATGCAGGCGCCAAACAGCACCCAGCCCTGCTTGCGACGCAGCAACATGGAGCCAAAGGCATAGGTCAAGCCCGCAGGAATCAGCAGCATCGAAAAGATATGCAGCAGATTGGTCAGCGGCGTGGGGTTCTCAAACGGATGGGCTGCATTCATGCTGAAAAAGCCACCGCCATTGGTGCCCAGATGCTTGATGCTTTCAAAGCTGGCCACCGGGCCCATCAGCAATTGCTGCTGCGCGCCTTCGAGCGTGGTGGCCGCGGTTTCCGTGCTTAAGGTCTGAGGAATGCCTTGCCAGACATACACCAGCGCCATCACAAAGGACAGCGGCAGCAGCACACGCCAGAAAACGCGCACAAAATCCACCCAGAAGTTGCCAATATCCTGGCTGCTGGAACGGGCCAGACCGCGCACAAAGCCTGCGCCAACTGCTACACCCGTCGTAGCACCGGCAAACATCAGAAAAGTGATAGCTGCCATCTGCGTGGCATTGCTCAGGCTGTTCTCGCCTGCATACGCTTGCCAGTTGGTGTTGGTGATAAATGACGAGGCCGTGTTGAACGCCAGATCGGGCGTTTGCGCCGCAATGCCCAGCGGGTTCAGCGGCAAACTGCCCTGCATGCGCAAGATGAGATAGCCCAGCAGCATCATCACGGCGTTGGACAGCACCAGCGTTACGCCATAACGCTGCCAGCCCATGCGCTCGTTCGGGTTCACACCAAACGCGCCATAGGTCATGCGCTCCAGCCAGGTATGGTGTTCGCTGGTAAAACAGCGCGCCAGCCATTTGCCCATGGGAATGGTCAGCAGTATCAACACCGCCAGCACGGCGGTGTACTCCATCAAGGGAATCCACATGACGATCCCCTCAGATACGCGCTAAGGCGCGCACAAAGCCCAGCAGCCCGACAAAGCAGACTAGAGTGAGGCCCACAAAAACAAGGTCTTGCAGCACTTGCATGGCAGCCCCTTCAGAATTTTTCAGGGCGCAGCAGCGCATAGCCCAAATAGGCAAACAGCCCCAGGGCTGTGATGACAGCCAGGGCTTCGATCCAATTGGTGGTCATTTCATTTCCTCCCGCAAGCTGTTCAGCCAGCTTTGTTGCGATGGAGAAAATGTAGAAATTAGGCCGTCAAGAACGGATAGAGATTGTGGTTTGCCGCATCAAGATGGCATCAAGATGTGGGGCTTAACTTGCCAGCCTGGCTGGCCAGCCATTGCACACGCAGCGCCAGCGCAATCACCAGAGCCAGCACCAGTAGCGCGACTGCCCCAACGCCCGACCAGCCCCAACGCGCCCAAAACCATCCAGCGCCGGCACCCAGCACGCTGGATCCCATGTAATAGCCCCAAAGGTACAGCGAGGACGCATGTCCCTTGCTCTGCGTGGCTAGCCTTCCCACCCAGCCGCTGGCCACCGAGTGAGCGACAAAAAAGCCCGCCGTCAGCATCACAATACCGAGCACGATGACGGCCAGCGGTTGAAACAAAGTCAGCACCACGCCAGCAGCCATCAACAGGGTCCCGGCAATCAGCACCGGGCCACGTCCCAGCTTGTCGGCCAGAGCACCTGCCACCGGCGATGCCGCCGTGCCCAGAAGGTAGGCGTAGAAGATGTGACTGATCTCCAACTGGCTCATACGATAGGGCTCTGCGCTGAGCAAAAAGCCCGCATAGTTGTAGATGCTGACAAACACGCCCATCAGACCAAAGGCAATCAGGAACAGCAGCGGCAGCCCCTTGTGCTGCAGGTGACGACTCCAGGCTTGCAGGTGGTATCGCGCACCCACCCCTGTTTTCTTGATGAAGTTGCGCGAGTTGGGCAGCAGCCAGACAAAGCCCAGTGCGGCCAGCAAGTCCAGAACCGACAAGGCAGCCAGCGCATGACGCCAGCCCCAAAATTCCGTCATCGCGCTCATACCCACGCGGCCCAGCATGCCGCCCAGGGCCGTGCCGCCCACATACAGGCCCATGGCAAAGCCCAGCCCCTTGGGGTCAATCTCTTCAGAAAGATAGGCCATGGCCACAGCGGGCACGCCGCCGAGCAAGATTCCTTCCAGCGCCCGCGCAGCCAGCAAGGCGTGCCACTGCGGCAAAAAAGAGGCCACCAGATTGCACAGGGCCGCCAGCGCCATGGAGATGAACATCAGCTTGCGTCGCCCCAAGCCTTCGGACAGCGCCCCTGCCAGCACAATGGAGGCGGCGAGACAGGCTGTGGACACCGACAGCGCCAGCGCGCTCTGCGCCGGGCTGACCGAGAAAGTGCGAGCCAGTTCGGGCAGCAGCGGCTGCACGCAGTACAGCAGCGAGAACGTGGCAAAGCCCGCCAGAAACAAAGCCACGCTGACGCGCCAGTATTCCGGCGTGCCACGCTGAATCCAGACCGGTGCCGGGGGAGAGGAAGACTCGGGAAGTGGGGACGTATTCACATCCTGCGAAGCGCGGTGCATGGCGGGGCAACGAAAACCAGTAGCAATGCGGCTATTGTGCGCTTCGCCCGTCACCAATCAGCCGCTGTGCCTATTTTCAGCTATGCCATCACCAGCACATGCCCAACCTGTGGCTCCACACGCCCGTTGCAAAGGTCTTGCACCAAAGTTTGCGCAGCCCCCAGACCTTGGTGCTCCTGCACAGTCATCCAGGGCTGCTGCACATCAGCCACACGCCGGATAAAAGCCAGTTGCGCCGCGTTAAAGCGCTGGTTGACAACATCCGTTCCCCAGTCCGCATTGCGCTTGCGGATTTGTACCGGGGCAAAGTAGAACTCGGACTTGGGTCCTGGCAAGCCGGTATCGCGCAGGAACTGCGTGTTCTGGGCAGAACCAGCAAAGCAGTCATACACCAGAGCATCGCCAAAATGATGATGCACTCTGGCTCTCAAAGCCTCATCTCCCGAAAAATCGACGTACAGCGTTGCTACATCGACAGACATGGTCTCCAGATCGTCATAGCTCACCGTGCGGTGATAGCAGCCCAGCCCCTGTACAAAACCGATATTGCGCTGCGAGGTGAGTGCCACGCGTTCGACCTGCGGATAGTCCGCCAGCCCAAACGCCGTGCCGTAGGCCGTCTTGCTCGATGCGCTGGAGATGATCAGCCGGCGAGCGCCGAAGAATGCGTTGTCCTGCAAAAAGTCTGCCAGCATGAACGATGTGATGAACAGTGGCCTGGTCAGCATCTGATAGTTCTCGTCCTCGGCGTGATACGCTGGGTCAGCCGTGGTGCGGGTGTACTGGTTGTAGGCAGAGGTCAGCGACAAACGATGCTCAGCGCCGTCATAAAAGCCGCGCGCAGACACGCGCACTGGTTTCATCACCAGATGTGAAGCAATCGGCCAGTAGCCGTAGAAGCGCTCTCCCACATTCACGCCCTCGACATCAGAGGCAATGACATCGGCAAAGCCCCAGACGGGCATATGGCCCCAGCCTTCTTCGCCCGTGGGGAAAAAGCCCCAGTAATTCATGGCGTCACCAAACGCGGCGTAGGTGATGTTATTGGTCGTCAGGGCCACGCGGTCAATGCGCAGCAAAGCCTCGCCGCTCTGGAGTGGTGGAAGAGCGGCCTGATGCACGCGGGTGTGATGCAATGCGGTTTTATCAGTTAGCAAACGGGTCAGCATGGTCATGAAATGTCTCCTTCTCAAAGAGGTTTTGGCACTCAGCTCACTGTATGGCGGCATGCCTGCCCATGGGTTCGGAAACGCATGACCAGCGCTCGCCCTCCAGCTCAGCCCAGCGCCAAACCCTTGAAGCGCCCTACGCAGGCTCGCGCCCGCTTTACCGTTCAGGCCATCTACGATGCCTTTGTTCGGATTTGGCAGCGCGATGGCTGGCAGCGCCTGACCACGCGCAATGTGGCGCTGGAAACCGGTATTTCTGTCGGCACGCTGTACGACTACTTCCCCAGCAAGACTGCGCTGCTGTCCGGCTATGTACGCCACTATGTAGAGACCTTGCTTGTCTGCATCGAGCGCGAGGCCATTGCACCGCCAGACCTTGGCTGGCAGCAGCGCCTGCATCATCTGGTGCGGCTGACTTGTGGCGTCGACGCGCCCGAGCTGCCGTGGCTGCACCCCGAGGTTCTGGCTCTGGAGGCCCAGATGGCCGAGCCCAAACATCACCGCCGTGTGCATGAAGAGCTTCTGGCTGCCTGGACGCGGGTGCTTGCAGCCTGCACCGATCTGCCTCAGCCGGTACCGGCTGGCACCTTGCTCGCCCTGCATCTGTCGATATGGGGTGGTCGGCGCTATGCCCTGCTGACGCAACTGGACAGCGCACAGTGGCAGCAATGGGCGCTGCAGATGCAAAGCCTTTGCCGCTCTGCCGTGGAGGGCGGATTCTCCTTAGGACAAAAAACATAAAGAATTCAACCCTAATGACTACGGATGGCCCGTGATTGCGGCAGTGAATGCATGCAATGTTCCGGCATCAGTAAAATCGCAGGGTTCGGGTGCTGGAAGCTGACTCTGCAAAACAGTTGGCCCTGCGCCCCAGGCATATTCACGGCAAGCACTTTGCGCAAAGACGCCCGCCTGCCGCCACCATCTGGATCCTTCCCTTGTCATACGCCCCTGAAACCCGGCGCCGTCGTACGTTCGCCATCATTTCCCACCCGGACGCGGGTAAGACCACGCTGACCGAAAAGCTGCTGCTGTTCTCGGGTGCGATTCAGATTGCCGGAGCCGTCAAGGGCCGCAAGGCTTCGCGCCACGCCACGTCTGACTGGATGGAGATTGAAAAGCAGCGCGGCATCTCGGTCGCGTCGTCGGTGATGCAGATGAGCTACCGCGACCATGTCATCAACCTGCTCGACACCCCCGGCCACAAGGACTTCTCGGAAGACACGTACCGCGTGCTGACGGCGGTGGACTCGGCCCTGATGGTGATTGACGCGGCCAACGGTGTGGAATCGCAGACCCGCCGCCTGATCGAGGTCTGCCGCCAGCGCAACACGCCCATCATCTCCTTCGTCAACAAGTTCGACCGTGAAGTGCGCGACCCGCTGGACATCATGGACGAAGTCGAGCGTGAGCTGGGCATGCCCTGCTGTCCCATCACCTGGCCTGTGGGTCAGGGCAAGAGCTTCGGCGGCATCATCAATCTGCAGACGCAGAGCATGACGGTGTTTGCCGCTGGCAGCGAAAAGCGCCCCGAAGACTTTGAAATCATTCCGCTGACGGAAGTGGACAAGCTGCGCGCGCGCTTTGGCAAAGCCTATGACGATGCCATCGAAAGCATGGAGCTGGCCCAGGGCGCCTCGGCTGAGTGGGACCACCAAGCGTTCCTCGAAGGCAAGCTGACGCCCGTGTTCTTCGGCTCCGGTGTGAACAACTTCGGTGTGATGGAAGTGCTGAACGCCGTGGTCGACATGTCGCCCCCGCCCGGCCCGCGTGTCGCTTTCACGGAAGTGAACCGCCAGCGCGAGGAAGTCATCGTGCGCCCCGAAGACAAGAACTTCGCAGGCGTGGTGTTCAAGGTGCAGGCGAACATGGATGCCAACCACCGCGACCGCATTGCGTTTGTGCGCGTGGCCAGCGGCAAGTACACACCCGGCATGAAGATGAAGGTGCAGCGCACCGGCAAGGAACTGCGCCCCACTTCCGTGGTGACCTTTATGTCGCAACGCCGCGAAGCCGTGGATGAAGCCTATGCAGGCGACATCATCGGCTTCACCATCCATGGCGGTGTGCAACTGGGCGATTCGATCACCGACGGCCCCAATCTGCAGTTCACCGGCCTGCCATTCTTCGCGCCTGAAATGTTCATGACCGTGGTGCTGAAGAACCCGCTGCGCACCAAGCAGTTGCAGCAAGGCCTGATGCAGCTGGGCGAAGAAGGTGCGATTCAGGTCTTCAAGCCCGATGTGGGCGGCAATATGCTGCTGGGCGCTGTCGGTCAGCTGCAGTTTGAAGTGGTGCAGCACCGCCTGAAGACCGAGTACGACTGCGATGTGCGCCTGGAAGGCTGCCAGTACACGGGTGCGCGCTGGATCACGGCCGACTCTCCCGCCGAGCTGCGCGAGTTCGAAAACGCCTACCCCATGCGTCTGGCCCACGATGCGGCCGACACCCTGGCCTATCTGTGTACCAGCCCGTATGACGTGCGACTGGCCCAGGAGCGATTCCCCAAGATCCACTTCCACCCCTTGCGCGAACACGCTGGCCTGGCACTGGGCAGTGCGAATTGAGAACTACCCCCTGAGTCGCTGCGCGCCTTCCCCCTTCTCTCGCTTTGCTGCGCAAATCGGGAAGGGGGACGACATCCTCGCTGCGGGGCGGCCCTTGCTCGATGTCTCTGAGCTAGGCCGCGCCCATTTCCAGCTTGGTGCGCCCTAAGAAAGTTTTTTGTGAGCCAAGAATTTCTGCGCCCTTTGTCTGAACTGCCGGTTCCCTCGAACCTGCTGGGCGTGTTGACCGATATCGACGACACCCTGACCACCGATGGCGTGGTGCCTGAGCATGTGGTGGCCGCCATTGGCCGCCTCAAAGATGCGGGCCTGCGCGTGGTGCCCATCACTGGCCGCCCGGTGGGCTGGAGCGTGCCATTTGCGTCCGCATGGCCGGTGGATGCCATCGTGGCCGAGAACGGCGCGGTGGCGCTGCGCCGCAATGCACAAGGCACGCTGGACAAGCTCTACCAGCAGGCTGAAGCCGAGCGCGCCCACAACTTTGCCCAGATGCAGCAGGTGCTGGCTCAGATTGAAGCGCAGGTGGAAGGTGCCAGCCGTGCCACGGATTCTGCAGGCCGTGAATGCGATATCGCCGTGGACCACAGCGAGTACACAAACATGCCGCAGGCGCAGATTGACCAGTGCGTGGCCATCATGAAGGCGGCGGGCATGAATGCCACCGTCAGCTCCATTCACATCAATGGCTGGTTTGGCGAGCACAACAAGCTCGAAGGCGCACGCTGGATTGTGCGCGAGCTGTTCGATATCGATCTGGACGCCACGCTGGGCCAGTGGATCTATATCGGTGATTCGACCAACGACCAGCTGATGTTCCAGAACGTGCCGCTGTCGGTCGGCGTAGCCAATATCGCGCGCTTTGTGCCGCAGCTGCAGCACCTGCCCCGTTTTGTGACCCAAGCCGAGCGCGGCGACGGCTTTGTGCAGCTGGCAGCGCAGATTCTGAGTCATCAAAAATGATAGCTGCAAGCCTATATATTATTTAGACATCAAGCCAAAAAGCTCAAAATTATGCACAAGCCCGCTGGTGAAAGACTGCGGGCTTTGTTTTTGCTGGAGCACCAGCCATCGCAAACGGAGATGCATCAAGGCGCATAAGACGAGCACCCTATCCGTACTAACCCATGGTTGGTACTCACTACAATTTTTGATTCATTTCTATACATTTCAGCGAGACCTACACCATGCGCATGATTCGCCGCACTTTTGTCGCCACCGCCGTGGCTGCCACAGCAACGCTTGCAGCCACTGCTGCCTTTGCCCAGGGCAAGGAAGTGAAGATTGGCTATGCGCTGGCCGTCAACTCTCACTACGGCGCAGCTGCCAACGCTTGGGCTGAAGGCGTGGAAAAAGGCACCAACGGTGCCTACAAGTTCAAGCAGTTCCCCGCATCCGCACTGGGTGGCGAGCGCGAGCTGATTGAAGGCCTGCAACTGGGCACCGTGGAAGCGGCCATCGTCTCCACCGGCGCTCTGTCCAACTTTGTGCCCAACGTCGGCGTGGTGGACATCCCCTTCCTGTTCCGTGACACACAGCATGCACGTGCTGTGATGGACGGCGCTTTCGGTCAGGACCTGCTGGCCCAGTTCCAGAAGCGCGGTCTGGTGGCGCTGGCTTGGGGTGAGCAAGGCTTTCGCCACCTGACCAACAACAAGCACGCTGTCAACAGCGTGGCTGACCTCAAGGGCCTGAAGATCCGCGTGACCGAAAACCCCGTGCACATCACGGCCTTCCGCACGCTGGGCGCATCGCCCACGCCCATGTCCTGGCCCGAAGTGATCGGCGCTCTGCAACAGGGCACGATTGATGGTCAGGAGAACCCCATCTCCGTGCTCAGCTCCGCCAAACTGTGGCAGGTGCAAAAGCACCTGACGCTGACCGCACACGTCTACGCCCCCATGGCGCTGATCGTGTCGCCCTCGTTCTGGGGCACGCTGAATGCCGCTCAGAAGGCTGCATTCACCGAAGGTGCCAAGAAGGGTGCCATCGCCTCGCGTATCTTTGTAGACAACGTGGAAAAGAAGGGCGTGGAAGAAGCCAAGGCCAACGGCATGAAGGTCGTGGAAAAGGTCGACCAGGCGGCCTTCCGCACTGCACTGGAGCCTGCTTACAAGGAATACGCCAAGAAGTTTGGCCAGAAGACTCTGGACTCCATCACCAGCGTCAAGTAAGCCTCTTTGAACCTGGCCGGCATTGCGTGCAATGCCGGCTTTTCTGATGAGGCTCCGGCCTCTGACTGCTGCGGTCAGTACGAATGGACTTTCTCCACTCGCACTGCATGATGGCCCAGCCCTTGTTTCCAGTGATGGCTACCGCGCCCTGCGGTGCGGCAGCGGCCTCACTCACACTCCTATGCTTGATCGTATCGAACGCATTCTCGTGGCCTGCAATCGCTGGTTGCTGATCTTGCTGCTGCTGGCCATGGCCTGCATCGTCTTTGCCAATGTGGTGCTGCGCTACACCACGGGTGACTCCATCGTCTGGGCCGAAGAAGTGGCCCGCCACATGATGATCTGGGTGACCTTTCTGGGCGCTGGTCTGGTGCTGCGCTTTGGTGGTCATGTCGCCATCGACAACCTGCACCGCGCCGTCAGCACCCGCAAGGCGCAGATCATTCGCGCCGTGGTGGTCGTCAGTCTGGCCGTGTTCTTTGTGGTCATGACCGTGGCGTCTTCGCAGTATGTCTATGCCACGCGCTTTCAGACCACCGCTGCAACCGACATTCCTATCTCGTATATCTACGGCGCCATGCCCGTGGGTTTTGTACTGATGCTGATTCACCTGCTGTTTATTGCCAAGGGCTATATCGCCTCCGGCAGCTTTGCGGAGTCCGACGAAATGGACGCAGACGCAGCCGCTTCCATCTAAGACAGCACAGGTTTACACATCATGGGTATCACTTTATTCATAGCCATCGTGGTCCTGCTCACGCTGGGCTTTCCGGTGGCGTTTGCACTGGCCATCTCTGCAGCGCTGGCCGTTTTTGTCGGCGGCAAATATCCGCAGCTCATCGTCTTCAAGGAAATGTTCACGGGCATCGACAGCTTTCCGCTGATGGCTGTGCCCTTCTTTATTCTGGCGGCCGAGTTGATGTCGGGCGGCGCGCTCACTGCCGTGCTGCTGCGCTTTGCAGCGCAGTTTGTGGGCCATCTGCGCGGCGGTCTGGGTTATGCCAATGTGCTGTCGCTCACGCTGTTCTCTGGCATCTCGGGCTCGGCCCTGGCTGATGCGGCCGGCCCCGGCTCGATGATGGTCAAGATGATGGACAAGGCAGGCTATGGCCGCCCCTATGCCGCCGCGCTGACGGCCAGCACCGCCATCGTCGGCCCCATCATCCCCCCCTCGGTCAGCATGATCATCTATGCGCTGCAAGATGAAAACGTGTCCGTGGGCGGCCTGTTCATGGCGGGTTTTATCCCCGGCATTCTGATTGCGCTGGCCATGGCGGCTGTGAACTGGTGGGTCTGCAAAAAGCGCGACTACCGCAGCACCGAGCCACGCCCCAGCGCGCGTGAGATGTGGGTGACTAGCTTCAAGGCTATCCCTGCGCTGATGCTGATTGTGCTGATCGTGGTCGGCATTCGCTTTGGCATCTTCACTCCTACCGAAGCTTCTGTGGTTGCCGTGTTCTACGCGCTGATCTGCGGCAAATGGGTTTACCGCACGCTGCAATGGTCGGCCCTGCCCGGTATTCTGGCTCGCTCTGCCATGCTCACCGCTTCGGTGCTGCTGGTCATGGCCACGTCCGCCGCCTTTGCCTGGGTGCTGACGGTGGAAGGCATTCCGCAATATCTGTCCGAGCTGATCGTGAGCTGGGAACTCTCGCCCACCATGTTCCTGATCGCGGTGAACATTCTGCTGCTGGTCTTTGGCATCTTTATGGAGCCGCTGCCCGGCGTGATGATTCTGGTGCCCATCCTGGCACCCATCGCATTCAGCCTGGGGATTGATCCGACCCACTTTGCCATGGTGGTGATCGTCAACCTGACGCTGGGCATGATCACGCCGCCCGTGGGTGGACTGCTGTTTGTGACCTCGGTCGCCACGCGCGTATCGATCACCGACCTGACCCGCGAGATGCCGCTGTTCCTGCTGGCCCACTTTGTCGTGCTGTGCCTGCTGACCTTTATCCCCGCACTGTCCACCTGGCTGCCGCATACGCTGGGCTTCCAGTAAGTCGCGTCAACCTCTCAACAAGGGCTGCCATCGCTAGATGGGCAGCCCTTTTGCATTGGAAGTTAGTGACATAAAAAATAAGCCCATGCCTGCAAAATAGGCGCAGTCCATTTTGCAAAGCACACGCATGAAGCAGCTCCTGTACCTATTGGCCTTGCTTGCCATCAGCCCTGCCGCCTCGGCCATCAACCGATGCAGCGATGCCCACCAGGTCTGGTACCAGGACATGGCTTGCCCCATGGGCACCAGCAGCAGCTTCATTCCGCCGGCAGCACCCATCACGGAGGCACCGCTATCCGGCAGCGGCAAGGTAATCTCTCTGCCCCAGGAAGCCTCACAGCCACTGCCGCCGCCACCTAGCCACATCCCAGCACCAGTGCTTGAGCGCGAGGCCGATCTGTGCCTGTCCTGGTACCGCAAAGAAATGCAGCTGCCCGCCGAGGCCCGCTATCTGGACTTCACCAAGGACAGACGCGTGCTGACCATCACGCTTCCCGTCAGCATCTCTGGCTTCAACCACCTGGGTCTACCGTTCCAGAGCACGGTCAACAAGCAGGCATCCTGTGAAATCCACAACGGCCAGCTTGACGACAGCTGGACCCGCATCCACGCCAAGCGCGGCGGCTGGATTCAGTAGCTCCAGGCAATCGCGGCCCGGTATTCACTCATGGCAGCGGGTAGCTGCAGCTCGGCACTGCAAAGCTCCTGCAGTTGCACCGTTAGCGCTTCGCTCCATTCCACAAGCCCTGTGCCCGCGCATTTGAGCCGCGCTTCATTGAGTGTCCAGGCTTGTGCAAACGCTTCAAAAAAATGAGCATTCTGCGTATATTCTTTAAGGACTACCGCCTTGTTTGGCCCTAAATAGAGCTGCGCAACATCTTCAAGTTCTTCGCGCGCCGCACCCGTTTGCACGGCCTGAATATCGACACCGACAGCGCCGCCCTGACTCCAGGCCAGCAGCGCATGGCCCGGCGCATGGCTGATGGAGCAATGCAGCGCCAGCAACTGCACGCCGCGCCAGACCTCCGGAGCTTGCGCTCGGATATTGCTGATCTGCAAGTCAGCTTCCGCACAGCCCAGCTCCTGCGCCAGCAGCTGCTTGAGCGCCTCGCGCGCCTGAAGACGTGCTCGCTCGCGGTCGCTGGCGTCCACCCCCTGCAGCAGATGCACACGGGGCGCATCTGGGGCCTGCCAACCTTCAAAGCTGCAGCGCTGTGTCTTCATCAGACGGGCAAGGCCCTGGGCGTGGCCGGTGCAGCCGGTGCCCCTTCCCAATTGCTGCGCTCTGGCAGGGACTCGCCCTTCATCACCAGCGTCAGCGGGCCCAGTTGCACACCGTCGCCCACCGTCGCGCTGTAGAGCACAGTGCAGCGCGCGCCCATGGTGACTTTGCTGCCAATCACCACATGGTCCACCTTCATCACCCGGTCTTCAAACAGATGGGTCTGCGGGCAGCACAGCGCATTCAGTTCGCTATGTGCGCCAATGGTCACGCAGTCATGCTCGGTCATGTCCGTGGTGTCCAGATAGACGCTGGGCGCAATCTTGCTGCCCATCAGGTTCATGGCCAGCGGCAGCCAGGGCGTGCCGCGCAGATAGCGCAGAAAGTTGGGCACGGCCATGCCTTCGTACATATTGGTCGTCGCTTCGGACAACCAGACAAAAGGCGTCCACATGGGCACGGCCGTCTTGTCATAGCGGCGAATGGTCAGCCACTTGAACAGCGCCACCAGAAAGAAGGCCACGATGCCGAACAGCACACCGCCCACGGCCAGGTCCAGCACCACATCACCCCAGCGCCCGGCTGAGGCCAGCGGCATCGCATCCAGCACAATCGCATAGCCCACGGCAATCACCAGCGCGTGCGGCACGGCAATGCGCAGGGCTTCGACCAGACCGCGCCCAATGCGCCGCCATGCCGACGGAGCAAAGGTCAGATGCTCAGGATAGCCCTGCACCACTTCACGCGCTGGCAAATTGATGGAAGGCGATCCCAGCCAGGTATCGCCATCCTTCATATCGGCATTGCGCGGCACGGCGGTCATCACACCGATCAGCACGTTCTCAGGGATGGTCGAACCATCGGGCACATAAGCGCCATTGCCGATAAAGCTGCGGCGCGACACCACCGTGGGTTTGACCGTCATCCAGCCGCCGTCGATATGTTCGTCGCCCAGCATCACAGCATCGGCAACAAAGCATTCATCGCCCAAGGTCAGCATATCGGGCACCACGCCCAGCGCGGTGGACAGCTCGGTCTGTTTGCCCACCTTGGCACCCAGCAGGCGGTACCAGGTGGACGAATACACGGTGGCATAGATGCCATGCAAGGTGGACAGACTGGCCTCCTGAATCTGGTTGACCAGCCACTTGCCCAGATAGCGGCGGCTGTGCACCGACCATGTACCGGCCTTGGTGCGCGGCAAAAACAGATAGCGCACCAGCGCCGCCACCAGCACCGTGCAGGCCACCAGCACCAAGCTGGACGGCAGCGCCAGCAGGAAGAACTTGAGCAGGCGCAGCACAAATGCGCCGCCAGCATTGACCACGCCTTGCTCCAGCAGCGGACGCACCGAGATTTCCTCGACGTCCAGCGTGTCGATCAGCATGAAAGTGGGAAACACCGGCATGAAGAACAGCGTGGCAATCATCAAGCCACCGCAGAGGAACACCAGCATTTCCCAGGCTTTGTATAAGCCGCTTGCTGTCTCACGCGGCTGCATGCTGGCTGGGTCAAAGCGCCCCTTCTCGCGCGCTGGCGAGCCTGCCCACCCCGTGCGTTCTGGCAGCACCGCGCCATCGGCCACGGCGGACTGGCCCTCAAGGTGCACCCAGTCTTCCATGCGGGTATTGCCCTCCACCACCACATAAGAGCCTATGCAGACTTCGTTGCCGATGGTGATGCGCCCCAGCACCAGCTCGCCGCCTTCGACGCGGGCGTTTTCCAGCGCCACGGCATTGCCGATGCTTGCGCCATCACCAATGCTCAGCAGATCCGGAGCGCGCACGGTCATGGATCCCAGATTGGTCTCAGTTCCCACCTTGGCACCCAGCGCCCGCAGCCAGATCGGGTGCAGGGACGAGCCGGTAATCATCGCCACCGGCACCGCCTCCACCAGCCGGTCGGCAAACCACCAGCGGAAATAAGTCAGACCCCACAACGGATAGCGGCCAGGCTTGAGCCGCCCGGCAATCAGCCACTTGCCCGCCCAGGCAATGACAAACTCCGCCAGCGTGGCAATGACAAACGCCAGCACGGACATAGCCACGGCAAAAGCTACGGAGTCCGTCTCGTCACCCGTAAAGAAGTGATAGGTAAAGAACGGCGCCAGCCACTGCGCCATCTTGATCAGCACCAGCAACGGAATCGCCACCGTCTGCGCCGCACCGCAGCGCCAGCGCCGCCACGCCGAGTGAATGCGGAAGGGGCGCTGCACGGCTGGCGAATCTGACGCTGCCATGGCAGCCTGCAAGGCCTCGGCAATCAGGCCCACTTTGCGCTGCTGATAGACGGTGCTCACGGTGGCCTGCGCAAAGCGTGGGTCGGCACGCAGCATGGAAGTCAGCCGCGCAGCAAACAGCGAATGGCCGCCCAGGTCGCTGAAAAAGTCCTGCCCACGGTGAATCGCCTGGCCGGGAAATATCTTGGCGAGCGCGGCAAACAGCACTTCTTCAGCCGGGGTTTCCGGCAGGTCTGAGTCGCTCAGATTCTCGGCCACCGAAAGCTCTCGGGCCTTGAGCGCCTTGCGGTCGATCTTGCCCGATGTCAGTCGCGGCATCTCGGTCAGCGCTTCAAAGCGCGCAGGCACCATATAGGGCGGCAGGCGCTCGGCCAAGGCAGAGCGCATCTGGCTCACACTGGCTTCAGCCTCGGTCGGCACATAGAAGGCGACCAGTTGATCAATGCCATCGTCCTTGCGTAGCAGCACGGCCGTGGTGCCCACGCCGGGTTGCTGGGCCAGCACGGCCTCAATCTCGCCCAGCTCCACGCGAAAGCCGCGAATCTTGACCTGATCGTCGGCGCGGCCCAGGCAGTGAATTTGCCCATGTTCATCAATGCGCGCCAGATCGCCTGTGCGGTACAGGCGCGCATCATGCGGGCCATTAGGCCAGGGGTTGGTCAGAAATTTTTCTGCCGTCAGCTCTGGCCTACCCAGATAGCCTGCGGCCACACCGGGGCCGGTAATACACAGCTCGCCCACCTCGCCCTGCGGCAGCCCCACCAGTTGGGGCGCAGTGCCTGCGGGAAAGCTGTCGGCCTCAATGACCTGCACCACCACCAGGCTGTAATTGGGTAGCGGTGTGCCAATGGTCACGGGCTCGCCCGCGTGCAGCTCGGCCAGACTGGCCGACACCGTGGCCTCGGTCGGGCCATAGGTGTTGAACATCTGGCGGGACTCATTGGCCCAGCGCGCCACCAGTGATTCAGGGCACATTTCGCCACCCAGGTTGATCAGGCGCAGATTGGGCACATCCTGTGCAAACAGCGCCAGCAGGGTTGGCACGGCGTGCAGCACGGTGACTTGCTGCTCGATCAACGCGCGCGGCAAGGCTTCGGGGTCACCCGCAATCTCGCGCGGAGCCAGCCATAGCGTGGCGCCGACCAGATAGCTGATCCAGATTTCCTCAAACGACATATCAAAGGCCACCGAGAAGCCTTGATAAACCTTGTCGCTCTGGCGCACCCCCAGCCTTGCGTTTTCACTGCGCAGAAAGTGGCAGATGCTGCCCTGGGTAATGGCAATGCCCTTGGGCTTGCCCGTGGAGCCGCTGGTGTAGATCACATAGGCGGGATGCTCAGGCTGCGCCCCCTCGCGGCGGCGCAGCTCGGCGTCTGCTGCAAACGGTGCCAGAAGCTCATCATCTGCCAGAATTTGGGCAGAAATGCCATCATGTCCTTGAATTACATGGACTTGATGCTTTGAAATTAATAGCGCTTTGGCGCTGGCATCTTCAAGACAAGTCGCAATACGCTCAGGCGGCGTTTCTGCATCAAACGGCAGCCAGGCCGCCCCGGTCTTGGCAATGGCCAGTTGCAGCGTCAGCAGCTCAATCCCGCGCGGCAGCCACAGGCCCACCATATCGCCGGGGCGGATGCCAGCTTCAATCAAACGGTGAGCGGCGCGGTCGGCGTCCGCATTCAGCTCGGCATAGCTGCGCTGTCGTATCTGCTCGCCCTGCCCCTCAATCAGCGCAATCTGGGCAAGATGGGCCAGCGCAGTTGCCTCAAAAATATCGGCCAGCACCTCATGGCGCAGCAGGTCTGGCCGCTCGGGCCCACGCAAAACAACAGTTTTGGACATAGATCAGCGGCTTACCCGGTGCAACCGTGCAACCGAACGTGGCGGCGCCGCTCTTGGATGCCAGCGATTATTGAGAGCTACATGGAGGTTTTGTGTAGCGCCTCTGCAGCTGTTGCGCTTGTTTACATTGAATGGGGCAAAGCACCTGCTCCGCCCCCATTCAAGCCCTCAGCGGGCCACTAGCGGGCCATTAACGGGCCAGCACAGGTGCCAGAGCCTTGCCCGTATGCGTGCCGATCCTGACCAGTTCCTCCGGCGTGCAAGCGGCCACGATGCGCCCGCCATCCCTGCCGCCTTCGGGGCCCAGGTCAATGATCCAGTCCGCCTCGGCAATCACATCCAGATCATGCTCGATGACGACCACGCTGTGGCCGCCATCCACCAGCCGGTGCAGCACATGGATGAGCTTGTCCACATCGGCCATATGCAGGCCCACCGTGGGTTCATCGAGCACATACAGCGTGTGTGGAGCCTTTTGCCCACGGCGACCAATCTCGTCACGCACCTTGGTCAGCTCGGTCACCAGCTTGATACGCTGAGCCTCACCACCGCTCAAGGTGGGTGATGGCTGGCCCAAGGTCAGATAGCCCAGGCCCACATCCTTCAACAGCTGCAGCGGGTGGGCGATGCTGGGCATGGTGGCAAAAAAGTCCACCGCTTCATCGACTTCCATCTTCAGCACATCGCCAATGCTTTTGCCGCGCCAGGTCACGGCCAGCGTTTCGGGGTTGAAGCGCGCGCCGTGGCAGACCTCGCAAGGCACTTTCACATCGGGCAAAAAGCTCATTTCGATGGTGCGCACACCCTGGCCTTCGCAAGCCGGGCAGCGGCCTTCACCGGTGTTAAAACTAAAGCGCCCGGCGGCATAGCCACGCGCCTTGGCTTCCAGCGTTTCGGCAAATAGCTTGCGAATCGTGTCCCAGAAGCCAATATAGGTTGCAGGGCAAGAGCGCGGCGTCTTGCCAATCGGCGTCTGGTCGACTTCGAGCACGCGGTCAATCGTCTCAAAGCCCTGCAAGCCCTTGCAGCCCACGAGTGCAGGCGACTTGCCTTCATCCATGGCATCGCGTCCAGCCTTGGTAGAGCGCTGCTGCACCCAGGCCGCCACATTGGTCAGCAGCACATCGCGTGCCAGCGTGGATTTGCCGGAGCCGGATACGCCCGTGACTGCCACCAGGCGTTTGAGCGGCACACGCGCATCCACACTCTGCAGGTTGTGCATATTCGCACCCAGCACGGTGAGCCATTGCAGCGCATTGCTTTCTTCAACCGCTACCGTTTCAGCAGCTGCCTGCGCCAGCTTTTTCTTAGATTTGGATGGTTTCTTCTCGACAGCCGAAGACTCCTCTACGGTTGGAGCTTCTGTATTGATAGCAGCTTCAGTCTTTGGCGGCTCGCCCTCGCCCACCCACAGGCGTGGCTTGAAGGGGTGGCGCATGGCATGCAGCAGATAACGGCCCGTGACCGAATCATCGGCATCCATAATGTCCTGCACCGTCCCCTGCGCCACCAGACGCCCCCCGCGAATACCGGCGCTGGGGCCAATATCAATCACATGGTCGGCACGGCGAATCGTGTCTTCGTCATGCTCCACCACCACCAGCGTATTGCCCTTGTCACCGAGCTTGTGCAGGGCGTTCAGCAGAATCTGGTTATCGCGCGCGTGCAGGCCAATCGTGGGTTCGTCCAGCACATAGCAAACACCTTGCAGATTGCTGCCCAGTTGCGCGGCCAGACGAATGCGCTGCGCCTCGCCACCCGACAAAGTTGGCGCACCACGATCCAGCGTCAGATAGTTGAGACCCACCTCTTCCAGAAACTCAAGACGGCTTTGAATTTCAGGAATCAGATCGCGCGCAATATCGGCCTCACGGCCTGAAAGCGCCAGCTTTTGTACCCACTGACGCACATCGCTGACCGACAGCTCGGCAATATCGGTAATGCCCACGCCGTGGAACTTTACGGCCCGCGCCGTGGGATTCAAGCGCGTGCCATGGCATTTGGGGCATTGCACCTCGGCCAGGTCTTCGACTTCCTGGCCTTCAAACTTCACCTCGCGGCCCCGGTTGTCATCGGCGAGCAAAGTGTCGTCATAAACCTTGCGCTGGTCCTTGGTCAGCTTCACGCCCGTGCCCACGCAATCAGGGCACCAGCCGTGTTTGCTGTTGTAGCTAAAGAGGCGCGGGTCCAGCTCCGCATAGCTGGTGGCACAAACCGGGCAGGCGCGCTGCGTGGAGAACACCTGCAGCGCACCAATGCCTGCCGTGCTCTGGCCGCCCTGCATGGCATCAGCCAGATTCTCAATGCCCGAGAGCACATGCAGCACGCCCTTGCCAATCTCCAGCGCCTGGCGCAGATGACCACGCAGCTCTTTTTCATTGGCCGCCGTCACCGTCACGCTGGCCACGGGCAGCTCAATCGTGTGTTCCTTGAAGCGGTCAATGCGTGGGAAGCCCGTGGTCGGCAAAAACTCGCCATCCACACGCAGATGTGTATAGCCCTTGGGCCGAGCCCAATCGGCCAGCTCGGTATAGACGCCTTTGCGGTTGACCACCAGCGGCGCCAGCAAACCAATGGTCTGGCCGCGGAAGTTCGTCATCAGCTGCGCGGCAATGCTCTCTTCGGTCTGCGGCTGCACCACAGCATCATCGTGAATGCAATGCTGCACGCCCAGCTTCACATACAGCAGGCGCAAGAAGTGCCACACCTCGGTCGTAGTGCCCACCGTGGACTTGCGCCCGCCGCGTGAGAGGCGCTGCTCAATCGCCACCGTGGGCGGAATGCCGTAGACCGCATCGACCTCGGGCCGCCCCGCGGGCTGCACAATGCTTCGCGCATAAGCGTTCAGCGATTCGAGGTAGCGGCGCTGCCCTTCGTTAAACAAAATATCAAAGGCCAGCGTGGACTTGCCCGAGCCCGAAACCCCCGTCACCACATTGAACTTGCCACGCGGCACATCGACCGTCAGCGACTTGAGGTTGTGCTCTTTGGCATTGACGATTTCAATCGCATTTTTGGCCTGTAGCCCTTGATTTATTTGGGGCTTGCGCTCTGGTTTGTAGAGCATAGGCGCGACTTCGCGCACTGCTTCCCCACCCACACCCATGGCCAGATCGTATTCACGCAGGGCTTGCGCCGTATGCGAACCTTTGACTTGGCGCACATCTTCGGGCGTACCTTCGGCCACCACCAGGCCACCACCATCACCGCCTTCCGGGCCCAGATCGATCAACCAGTCGCTGGCGCGAATCACGTCCAGATTGTGTTCAATGACAATCAGCGAATGCCCTGCCTCCAGCAGCTTGCGCAGCGCGCGCATGAGCTTGGCGATATCTTCAAAGTGCAAGCCAGTCGTAGGCTCGTCAAACAGGAATAACGTGCCTTTTTTGGCCAGCGACTGTTTGCTTTTAGATTGAGCTTTGGCTGCCTCGGCCAGAAAGCCTGCAAGCTTCAAACGCTGTGCTTCGCCGCCCGACAAGGTGGGCACAGGCTGGCCCAGCTTCACATATTCCAAGCCCACATCAACAATGGGCTGCAGCGCGCGAATCACATCGCGGTCTTGCGAGAACAGCAGCGCCGCTTCGGCAACCGTCAGCTCCAGCACATCGGCGACGTTCATGGTTTTGCCGCTGCGCTCAATCTTCACTTCTAGAATTTCAGGACGGTAACGCGTGCCATTGCAATCGGGGCAGCGCAGATACACGTCTGACAGAAACTGCATCTCCACATGCTCAAAGCCCGAGCCGCCGCATGTGGGGCAGCGACCATCGCCGCTGTTAAAGCTGAACTTGGCAGCGGTATAGCCACGCTGGCGCGAGAGTGAGGCCACGGCAAACAGCTCACGAATCGCATCCCAAGCACCCACATAGCTGACCGGGTTGGAGCGCGCCGTCTTGCCAATGGGCGACTGGTCCACAAACATCACATCGGCCAGATGATCTGCGCCCATCAGGCGATCAAACGCGCCCGCTGCATCGGTCGGCTTGCCAAAGTGGCGCATCAGCGCGGGCACCAGTACATCCTGAATCAGCGTGGATTTGCCGGAGCCAGAAACGCCGGTGATGGTGACCAAGCGCTGCAGCGGAAAGTCCACGCTGATATCGCGCAGATTGTGCTCACGCGCGCCTTCCAGAATCAGGCGCGGCGTGCTCTCGGTCACCATGCGTTTAAGACCAAAGCCTACTTGCTTGCGGCCGCCCAGGTAAGCGCCGGTCAGCGTATCGGCATGGCGCAAGTCTTCAGGTGTGCCATCAAACACGATCTGGCCGCCGCGCGCGCCGGGGCCAGGGCCCATGTCGATCATGCGGTCGGCGGCAAACATCACGGCGGGGTCATGCTCTACCACCACCAGCGTATTACCTGCATCGCGCAGGCGTTGCATGGCTTCAGTGATGCGCTCCATATCGCGCGGGTGCAGGCCAATCGATGGCTCGTCGAGCACAAACAAGGTGTTGACCAGCGAGGTGCCCAGCGCCGTCGTCAAGTTGATGCGCTGCACCTCGCCGCCACTGAGCGTGCGGCTTTGTCTGTCCAGCGTGAGGTAGCCAATGCCCACATCACAGAGATACTGCAAGCGCGTCATGATTTCCTCATGCAGCATCTTGAGCGCCTGGGCTTCACCGTCGTTTTTATCGGCCTTGGCGGCAGGTGCCAGTTGCGCAAAAAAGTCCCGTAAACGCGTGATGGGCAGGCGCATCAAATCATGCAGGCACAGGCCGGGCAGGCTGTCGAGCTGCTCGCGACTCCAGCCCACGCCATGCGGCATAAAGCGCTGGTATTTGCCGCTTTCGTCGTTGGGTGGCAACACCGCATCGGCGCTTTGCCTGCTGCCAATACGCCAGAGCAGGCTTTCAGTCTTGAGGCGCGCACCGCCACAGGTAGGGCATTCGGTGTAGCTGCGGTACTTGGACAGCAAAACCCGGATATGCATTTTGTAGGCCTTGCTTTCGAGGTACTCGAAATAGCGGCGTATGCCATACCAGGTCTGCGTCCACTTGCCATTCCATTTGGGTGAGCCTTCGATGACCCAGTCTTTTTGCTCCTTGGTCAGCTTGGCCCAGGCCGTATCACGCGGAATGCCTTCGGCTTCGGCATGGCGCATCAAATCGTCTTGAATTTCTTTCCAGGCTGGCGTCTGAATCGGCTTGATCGCGCCAGTGCGCAAAGTCAGCTTGTCGTTGGGAATCACCAGCCCCCAGTCCACCCCAATCACACGCCCAAAGCCGCGGCAGTCTTCGCAAGCACCCACGGCAGAGTTGAACGAGAACAGCGAGGGAATAGGCTCGTGATAAGACAGATTGCTCTCAGGGCAATGCAGACCTTGCGAGAACTTCCACAGCTCGGGCTCTGCGCCCTCCACACCGCTTTCAGGCAGCACATAGACCGTGAGCCTGCCGCTGCCGCGCTTAAGGCCCACCTCAATCGCTTCCATGGCCCGCACACGCTCGGCCTTGCTCAAACGAAAGCGGTCGGCAATGACGTCCAGCACCTTGATTTTTTCAGGTGCAGGCTTGGCTTTTTTCTTGCCCTTGGCGGCTGCTTCATCACTGGCCTGTTGGGCGCGCTCTACCTCACGCTCAGCCTGCACCTTGGTAAAGCCGCTGGCCGACAGCCATTGCTCCACTTCTTCGGCCGTGGTGTTGGCCGGCAGATCTACGGGAAAGGTAATCGCAATGCGTGGATCACCAACCGCTTCACAGCGCTGCAGCAGCTCGGCATAAATCGAGTCGGCCGTGTCGTGGCTGACGGGCAAGGCCGTTTGACGATCGAACAGATGGCCCGCACGCGCAAACAGCAGCTTGAGGTGATCATTGATCTCCGTCATCGTGCCCACGGTAGAGCGCGAGTTGCGCACCGGATTGGTCTGGTCAATCGCAATCGCGGGTGGCACGCCTTCGACCTTGTCCACAGCCGGTTTGTCCATGCGATCCAGAAACTGGCGCGCATAGGCCGAGAAGGTCTCCACATAGCGGCGCTGGCCTTCGGCATACAGCGTGTCAAACACCAGGCTGGATTTGCCGGAGCCACTGGGGCCGGTGACCACCGTCAGTTCACCGGTGCGGATATCGATGTCCAGATTGCGAAGATTGTGCTGGCGAGCACCACGGATGCGAATCAGACCCTGCGTCATAGTGTTTGGCTTTTTCATGGAGGCCAAACATTCTAGGCAGTCTTGCTATGCACCCTTGTCTTTCATGTGCATTGCTATCTGCACAAAAAAGCCCCGTTAGACGGGGCCTTGATCTGCTGTGGCGCTCATTTGGGCTGTGCTGAAGGTGTCGAGACTGGTGCCGGGGCATGCACTGCATCTGCTCCATGCTTTTCTCCACTCATGTCCACGCTGTCACCTGCCTTGAAAATCGCAAACAGCGATATCGCCGCAAACACCACAAATCCGATAGCCAGTTTCCACATATCAGTCTCCAGAATCGTTATGAATAGCGGACCAAGGTCGCGCATCACCATTGAACCGAAATCAGTTTGCGCGTGGCTTACTGCAACGGCTGGAATACATAAGAAAAAACCCCATGTCTTGCGACATGGGGTATGAACTTGGAGTAATGGTCTGCATTATCAGCTGCAGGTGCTGGAGACACCGCTTACGCGGTGCACAAATTAGAAGTTGTGGCGCACGCCCAGAGCGAAGGAGCTGAAGCTCTCGCCTGCTGGGCCCTTATATGCCAGAGCATCGCCGTTGTTCACACGTGTGTAGTAGCCATACACCTTGGTGCGCTTGCTCAGGTTGTAGTTGTAGCCCAGTGTCCACTGAGTAGCTGCAGAGTCAGCAATATGGCTCCACTTTCCTGCGCGACCCACGTTGGCGTGGAATTCCGAAGCACCCATGGTGTACATGGCCGACAGACGGAAGTTGTTACGCGAGCCAGCGCCGGTGGCCAGCCACTGGTTGTCATCCTTGTTACGCTGGTAGTAAGCACCCAGTGTCACTTGACCAAAAGTGTACAGACCGCGCAGAGCTGCTTGCCAGTTGCTGTTGACGACGCTGTAGCCTGCGCCCAATTGCAGTGCTCCAACGTTGTAGTTGGCCGCCAGGTCGTAACCATTCTTGCGAGGCAGAGTGGTGTCTTTCTCGTGCAGAGACACGGAGGCATCAACCGTCAGGCCACCCATGCTAGGCGTGCGGTAGCCAATCTTGTTCTTGGTGCTCATGCCGCCGAACCAAACGGGATCGTAGTACAGAGCATCAGAAGAAGAACCTGTATCGTGGTTATGCATGCTGATGTAGTCAGCAGTTGCATAGTAGGACTCAGGAACAAAGTTACCCAGACGGATCATGCCGAAGTTACCCGACAGGTTCACTTCGCTCTGACGAGCAAATGACATGCCGGTAGTGGCGTGAGTCCAGCCAGAGCCAGTACCTGTATCAGAGTTGAAACCGCTTTCCAGCACGAAGCCAGCCTTGAGGCCACCGCCCAGATCCTCTGTACCACGGATGCCCCAACGCGAGGCATTGTTTTCCATGCTGGTGTTTTTGACATCACCATTTTTTGTACGCTCAACTGTGGTGTTGATACGGCCATACAGCGTCACGCTGCTCTGTGCCATTGCGGCGGTTGTACCCATCACTGCCAGTGCGGCCAGAGCGATGCGAGTCATCTTGGTCATTCAATGCTCCTAATCTTGAGATCGTGTTTTTGCACCGCATTGGCTTGTAGGTTTTGAGCCCCCTCGCGGCTAGGAGCAATTCTAGGTGTGCGCTTAATAAAAGCTTGATCTGCATCTCAAAAAAATGAGCATTTGATGCTTTGTTGCCACACTGCTGAAACACAGTCGAGATAAATAGAAAAGCCCGCGAGCTTGCGCTGCGCAGGCATGGATTTCATCTCAAATAGTGCTGCCATTTATGCAGCACTTTGATGAGAGATTAGTCTTCCGCGTAGATATCGCGGTCCTTGGTTTCAGGCACGAACAGGGTACCGATCACGGCCGTAATACCGGCGATGATGATGGGGTACCACAGGCCGTTATACATATTGCCGGTCTGCGCCACGATGGCGAAGGACATGGTAGGCAGCAGGCCACCAAACCAGCCATTGCCGATGTGGTAGGGCAGGCTCATCGAGGTGTAGCGGATGCGTGTGGGGAACAGTTCCACCAACATGGCAGCGATGGGGCCATAGACCATGGTCACCAGCAGCACCAGATAGAACAGGATGGCGACCATCATGGGCTTGTTCATCTTGGCTGGGTCTGCCTTGTCAGGATAGCCATCCTTCTTCAGTGTTTCAGTCACTGCCTTGCTGAACTCGGCGCCCTTGGCCTTGAGGTCGTCAGGGCTCAGGCCAGTCATGGAGTAGCTGGGAATGGTGTCGCTGCCAATCTTGATCACGGCAGGCGTGCCTGCAGGTGCAACTTCGCTTTCATAGCTGACCGAGCGATTGGCCAGGGCTTGCTTGGCCACGTCGCAGGAGCTGGTGAACTTGGCAGTACCTGTGGGGTTGAACTGGAACGAGCACTCTGCAGGGTCAGCAACGATCACCACCTTGTTCTTGGCTTGCGCAGCAGCCAGATCAGGGTTGGCAGCTTCGGTCAGCGCCTTGAAGGCGGGGAAGTAAGTCAGCACAGCCAGAATGCAACCCAGCATGATGATGGGCTTGCGGCCGATCTTGTCGGAGAGCGTACCGAAGATCACAAAGAAAGGCGTACCAAGCAGCAGCGCTGCAGCAATCATCAGGTTGGCCGTAACAGCATCGACCTTGAGCTGCTGGGTCAGGAAAAACAGTGCATAGAACTGACCTGTGTACCAGACCACGGCCTGACCTGCGGTCAAACCGACCAGCGCCAGAATCACGATCTTCAGGTTCTTCCATTGACCGAAGGACTCTGTCAGCGGAGCTTTGGAGACCTTGCCCTCAGCCTTCATCTTCTGGAATGCAGGCGACTCGGACAGCGTCATGCGAATCCAGACCGAGATAGCCAGCAGCAGGATGGAGACCAGGAAAGGAATGCGCCAGCCCCAGTCGGCAAAAGCCTCTTCACCGACGGAAGTACGCACACCCAGGATCACCAGCAGCGACAGGAACAGGCCCAGCGTGGCAGTTGTCTGAATCCAGGAAGTGTAGGCACCACGCTTGCCATGCGGCGCATGCTCGGCCACATAGGTTGCAGCGCCGCCGTACTCACCACCCAGAGCCAGACCTTGCAGCATGCGCAGCGCGATCAGGATAACGGGCGCAGCCACGCCAATGCTGGCGTAGTTGGGCAAGATACCCACGATGAACGTGGACAGACCCATGATCAGAATCGTCACCAGGAAGGTGTACTTGCGTCCGATCATGTCGCCCAGACGGCCGAACACCAGCGCACCAAATGGACGCACGATAAAGCCCGCAGCAAAGGCCAGCAGCGCGAAGATGAAGGCAGAGCCTGAATCCAGTCCGCTAAAGAACTGCTTGGCGATGATGGCCGCCAGCGAACCGTACAGATAGAAGTCGTACCACTCGAAAACCGTTCCTAGCGAAGACGCAAAAATGACTTTGCGCTCTTCGGGGCTCATCGGCCTTGCAGCCGCCTTCCCCCCCATATTTGCTGTCGCATTACTGGCCATGCTTGTCTCCTTGGATTATTGAAATATCAGGCGCTGCCAATTCACCTGTTTTTCCAATATCAAAGTGGCAACTGACCGCTAACTTACAAAAAACCGGTTTGTAAAAATTCAAGACAAGGCTTTTCCCGACCCTGTCAGCACTTACCCGGACGCATTTTTTTTCGATATGAAAAACCGGGTGAAAACACCAATAACGTAAGTAAGGAGGCGGTCAGATCGGCTTCACAGAATGGCCCGGCCTTCACAGCAATTCATATCGATAAGAGCGTGCGGGCTGTATTCCAAGGAGACAAACTGTGACTGACTCGGCAACCGAGAAAATTCAACGCAATCCTGTCTATCAGGAACTGCGCCGCAAACGCAATCGACTGGGCTTTGTTTTAACGCTGCTGATGCTGGTTGTTTACTACGGCTACGTGGCACTGATCGCTTTCGACAAAGAGCTTCTGGCCCAGCCGCTTAGCAGCACTGGCGTCACCACACTGGGCATTCCGATTGCCCTGTTCGTGATCGTGTTCACCGTGGCCATCACGCTGTTCTACATCCGCCGTGCGAACAATGAGTTCGACCAGCTGACCCAGCAAATCCTGAAGGACGCCCAGAAATGAAAAGCACCATGCAAAGTGCACTGGCGACCACGCTGGCAAGCTCTCTCCTGTTGACGATGTCTGGCGCAGCACTGGCTGCCGGTGGCGATATTGGCGACACCGCCAAGCAGGCCACCAACTGGACAGCCATTATTCTCTTTGTCGCTTTCGTGGCTGGCACACTCTGGATCACCAAGTGGGCTGCGGGCAAGACCCGCTCGGCTTCGGACTTCTACACCGCTGGCGGCGGCATCACAGGCTTTCAGAATGGTCTGGCCATTGCGGGCGACTACATGTCTGCCGCATCCTTCCTGGGCATTTCCGCTCAGGTCATGATGAGCGGCTATGACGGCCTGATCTACTCCATCGGCTTTCTGGTCGGCTGGCCCATCCTGACTTTTCTGCTGGCCGAGCGTCTGCGCAACCTGGGCAAGTTCACTTTTGCCGACGTGGCTGGCTACCGCTTTGCCCAAGGGCCGTTCCGCATGTTCGCTGCCAGCGGCACGCTGGTGGTCGTGGCCTTCTATCTGATCGCTCAGATGGTGGGCGCGGGCCAGCTGATCAAGCTGCTGTTCGGCCTGGACTACTGGATTGCCGTGGTGCTGGTGGGCGTGCTGATGATGGTCTATGTGCTGTTTGGCGGCATGACGGCCACCACCTGGGTGCAGATCATCAAGGCCTGCATGCTGCTGGCTGGCGTGACCTTCATGGGCTTCATGATCATGTCCAAGTACGGCTTCAGCTTTGAAGCCCTGTTCGCCGAAGGCGTGAAGGTCAAGACCGCAATTGCTGCCGCTGGCGGCAAGGAACCTGATGTGGCGGCCAAGCTGGGCCTGTCCATCATGGGCCCGGGCGGCTTTATCAAGGACCCCATCTCCGCCATCAGCTTCGGCATGGCGCTGATGTTCGGCACGCTGGGTCTGCCCCACATCCTGATGCGCTTCTTCACGGTGCCTGACGCCAAGGAAGCTCGCAAGTCCGTGGGCTGGGCCACCGTGTGGATTGGCTACTTCTACATCCTGATCTTCATCATCGGCTTTGGCGCCATCACCATGGTGCTCACAAACCCCGAAATGGCTGACACCGTCAAGGGCGTCATCAAGGGCGGCGCAGGCACTGCCAATATGGCAGCCGTGCTGGTGGCCAAGAGCGTGGGCGGCGATGTCTTCTACGGCTTTATCTCTGCCGTGGCCTTCGCGACCATTCTGGCCGTGGTGGCGGGTCTGACCCTGTCGGGCGCCTCTGCCGTGTCGCATGACCTGTATGCCACCGTGTTCAAGAACGGCAAGGCTGATAGCGCCTCGGAGCTGAAGGTTTCGCGTCTGACCACGCTGACACTGGGCGCCATCGCCGTGCTGCTGGGCATTGTGTTCGAGAAGCAAAACGTCGCCTTCATGGTGGCACTGGCCTTCGCGATTGCCGCCTCGGCCAACTTCCCTGTGCTGCTGCTTTCGGTGCTGTGGAAGGGTTGCACGACCAAGGGCGCCGTCATTGGCGGCTTCATGGGCCTGATCTCCTCCGTGGGTCTGACCATCGTCTCACCTTCGGTCTGGGAAGCGACTTTCGGCAACCCTGCCGGCTCGGCCTGGTTCCCCTACACCTCGCCTGCGCTGTTCTCCATGACCATTGGTTTTGTGGGCGTGTGGCTGTTCTCGGTGCTCGACAAGAGCGGCCAGGCAGACAAGGAACGTGCAGCCTTTGAAGCGCAGCAAGTGCGTTCGGAAACCGGTCTGGGTGCATCGGGTGCATCAGGACACTAAAAGTTCCCCCTGAGCCGCGTTGCGGCTTCCCCCCTGTGGGGGACGGCTGCCTCGCGGCGGGGCGGCCCTTGCTAGCAGCCCCGCCCTTGGCTCATGCCTGTTTTACGACTAGGTACGGCAATCAAACTTCGAACCGGGCCTTGCGCCCGGTTTTTTCATTCAGGCGTTCAGACCATTGGGGATGCTGTCTACCGCGCTCCACTGCTCATCAAACCACGCGTCACCTAGCAGATAGCTGCGCAGCATGGGCAGGGCATCCAGCCCCCAGAACACATGACCATCAACCACCCAGGCGGGCACACCAAACACACCCGCCTGTCGGGCCTGATCGGTATTGGCACGCAGCCATTGCTTGACCTCGTCGCTGCCCTCTTCGCCCCGCTTCTGATCCTGTAGCAGCTGACGCAGATCATTCAAGCGCTGCGGGTCATTGACATCATGACCGCCATCCCACACATGCTGCATCACGGACTGCGCTACAAAGCGGTTGATGCTGCCGCCCTGACCATGGGCCAGCGCCAGCCGCAGCAAAGGCAGGGGCTTGAAGGGATGCTGAGCCGGCATTTGCAACGGGATGCCCAGTGACTGGCCCAGCCATGTGACCTGGCGATAAGTCCACAGCCGCTTGGCCGGTATGCCTGCCGGTCCGGGATTGGCATCGCCCTGCAGCAGCGCGCCCAAAAGCACGGGGCGGTATTCCACGTGATAGCTGATGCCTTGCAGCGCCCTGGGCATTTGCTCCAGCGCCAGCCAGGCATAGGGCGAGACAAAATCCAGATAGAACGTGATGTGCTTCATGCCCTCTTCCCGTGTTTATGGCTGTGATGAACGCGGGTCTGGCAGACCCGCGCGCTGCAGCAGATTGCTCCAGATTTGAGAGCGCACATCCGTATCGGCTTTAGACCAGGCGCGTATCTCATCAATGGTTCTGAAACAGCCCTGGCAATGGCTGCGGTCTTCGGTCATGCGGCAGACATTGATGCAGGGCGATGCCAGGGGCTGATCGTCTTCGGCCCACACCAGAGCGACTTCAGCCTTGCTTGCCAGTTGCGCCAGCTGCTGCGCCTTCAGTTCCTGAACCATTTCTTCGCTCATGCCTGCTCCACCACATCCGACCAGGGCGCTTGCGTCAAGGCCTGCAATTGCGCTGGCGTTGCCG
The DNA here is from genome assembly GCF_003569915.1 of Comamonas testosteroni. Classification (GTDB taxonomy): domain Bacteria; phylum Pseudomonadota; class Gammaproteobacteria; order Burkholderiales; family Burkholderiaceae_C; genus Comamonas; species Comamonas testosteroni_D. The sequence continues at coordinate 70,259 of NZ_KZ984454.1, forward strand.
GGAACACGCCATACGGGTGACCGGCAGCGGCCCACACCACTTCAAAACGCTGCAGCTCCTGATCCATCAGCGTGACGACCTTGGTGGCATGCGCCACAGGGCTGACGCCGCCAATCGAAAAGCCTGTGCTGCTCTTTACAAAATCCGCATCGGCGCGGCCTATCTTGCCCACCAGTTCCGTGACTTTCTTTTCATCCACGCGCTTGTCGCCCGAGGTCACGACCAGCACCGCCGCACCATCGATCTTGCGCTTGAAAATAATGCTCTTGGCGACCTGGCCTACCAGAATGCTCAGCTGGTCTGCCGCTTCCTGCGCAGTACGGGCCGAGCCGTCCAGCATCTGCGGCAGTTGCGGGTGCCCGGCATCCTGCAAAAAGCGGCTGACGCGCTGCACACCCTCCGGCAGCGCGTGAAGTTCTGATCCACACATACAAGACTCTCGAAAAAGAGCGTCCACCGCGCTCTGTGCATCAAGTGTACTGAGTGATGCAGGCGCTATGACCGCAAGGCGCACAGGCAAACGCATAAAGCATGCCGCCGCTGCCCCAGTAATGCTCAACGCCGCTGTCGGCCTGCGGAATCTCCGACCCCAGTTGCAGCACAAACCGCATTTCTTGCCCGCAGCATTTGCACAGCGGAACCCATGGCGACTGAATCCACGACGGCTGGCCGCCCACACGGTAGAGATTTTCACGACCATTGGACTGCCCCCTGTCCTGACGCTGCCAGCGTTCTGGAGTGTCAGCCAATGCCACCTCGGTCGCTCGCAAGGGGCCGCATTCGTTGTCCGGCTCTTGCAACTGACCATCTTCGGCTTCGTTCAGGCAATGCGCCAGACCTTGCGCATCGTGGCGATAGTGCAGCTCGCCCACGCCGCTTTCCATGCAGGAAAGGCAAAGCTGCAGATGCAGCAGCTCGCCCTCCTTGCCGGGCTGCCCGTACACCTTGTCTTTGGGCAGGCTGATGAGATGCTGCAGCGGCCCGCCGCAATGCCTGCAATCACCCTGACCCGCGCCGCCAAAGCGCCAGCGCCCGGGTTGCGGCTGCAGATTCCAGCTGGGGTGCCAGTGGGTGGGAATCCGTGAAATTGCCTTCTTCAGATAGAAGGCAGGGAATATCAAATGCATAGCACCCTGCGCATATTGCGTGCTGACATCAGGCTCAAAACACTCAAAATCCAGATCTTCCTGAGACTGCAGCTGCTGCGCATAGGGCTGCAAGGCCTGCGGCTGCTGATAGCTCGCGCATTCCAGCACCGTGCGCACCGCCACACTCAGGCTGCCGCTCGCCTGCAGGCGCTGCACGGCGAGGGCAATCAGATCGGGCCAGTCCTCATCGGCCAGCCATGCCAGCACATCGCTGAGCGCGGTATTCCAGCGCGTATCGGCTTGCAGCAAGGCCGTGGCCAGAATTCTGACCTCGCCCGCATCAGCTTTCTGCAGCCAGGGCATGAGTGCGTGAAAGACCCGCTCCAGTTGCGCCGCCTTGACGGAGTCCTCCACATCAAACGCAGCGATAAAGTCTGCCGCCGTCTGCATCTGCATGGCTTATTTGGCCTGCATCTGCGCGAGCTTGAAGCGCAGCTGCAGCATCTCCACGTTCAGGTCACGCAAGTCTTTTTCCACATAGGCGATATGACTGGCGCTGTTCTTGGCACTGCGCGCTTCGCGCAGTTCTTTTTTCTTCATGTCGATGCGGCGCTCCAGCTGCGCCATCTCTTCCTGCACCTCGATGCGGTCGCGCACGGGGCCATAGCCTTGCATGAAGGCGGGCTCCACCTGTGCCGGGCAGTAACCGTACTGGTATTTGCGACCCGCCTCGCCAAAGGCCTTGCCGCTTTCTGGCGTGCAGAAATCCTTGAGCCCGCGCATCCAGCCCTGCTGATAGGCACGCACATCCATCTTCACGCCATTGTCCTTGCAGGTGTTGAAGTGACGCTTGGCACGCGTGGTGATGTCGAGCTTGCCATCCATGGCGTCCAACTGGCCCAGATAGGCCCAGTCCGTGTCCTTGCACTCCTGGGCGTCCATGCCTGCGCAAGCGCCCAGCAAAGCGCTGCAGGCCAGGGTCAGGGCAAGTCGGGAAAAGCGCTGCTGAATTCGCTGTTGAGGTCGATTTTGCATGCCAGCCATCCTAACGGACGCCGATGACCGTGGAACGTATTAACCGGCTCGCTTGGTCAGCAGCGCCTTGGCCACGCGCGACTGCGTGGGGCGGCCCAGATGCTCGCTGATGAACTGGCCCGCATCGATGAGCCTGTCCAGATCAATGCCGGTCTCTATGCCCAGCCCCTGCAGCAGATAGACCACGTCTTCGGTCGCCACATTGCCGGTGGCACCCTTGGCATAAGGGCAGCCGCCCAGCCCCGCGACGGAGGACTGGAAGTTCCACACCCCGACTTCCAGCGCTGCCAGCGTGTTGCTCAGCGCCTGACCGTAGGTGTCGTGAAAATGGCCCGAGACATGGGCGATATCGAAGTGCTGCAGCGCTGCTTCCAGCGCTTTTTGCACCTTGATGGGTGTGCCCACACCAATCGTGTCGGCCACATCCACGCGCTGCACGCCGATGTCCTTCATCAGTCTGGCGACGTAAGCCACTTTCTCAGGCGCAATCTCGCCTTCATAAGGGCAGCCCACGGTGCAGCTGATGGCGCCGCGCACGGCAATACCAGCGTCCAGCGTAGCCTGCACCACGGGCGCAAAGCGCTCAATACTTTCGGCAATCGCGCAGTTAATGTTCTTCTGGCTAAAGGCTTCGCTGGCCGCACCAAACACCACGATTTCGTCGGGCTTCGATGCGACCGCGGCCTCAAAGCCTTTCATATTGGGCGTGAGCACCGAATAAAGCACCCCGCTGTCACGCGTAATCCCGGCCATGACTTCGGCGTTGTCAGCCATCTGCGGCACCCATTTGGGCGACACATAGCTGGTGACCTCAATCTCCTTGAGTCCCGCATTCTGCAGGCGCTGCACCAGCTCGATCTTGACCGCTGCCGGCACTGGCTGCTTTTCATTCTGCAGACCATCGCGCGGGCCAACGTCGATGAGTTTTACGCGTGCGGGGTACTTCATTCCTGTCTCCTTGGGATCAATAGCCCTTAACCAGATCGACCTGACCTGTGACGGGCTCACCCCGGCTCATGGCTGCGACCTTGCCCACAATCTGGGCAATGCTGTCTGCGGCCAAAGTGCGTGCCGAGGTATGGGGGGTGAGGGTGATTTTCGGATGTTTCCAGAACGGATGGCTCTCGGGCAGCGGCTCTTCGCGGAACACATCAAGCAGCGCGCCGCTGACATGGCCGGAGTCGATCTGTGCAATCAGATCGTCATCCACCACATGACCGCCGCGCCCCACATTGATCACAAATGCGCCGGGCTGCAACCTGGCCAGCGTGCGGGCGTTGATGATGTTTTCGGTTTCCGCATGCAGCGGCAGCAGATTAACGAGGATGCGGGTCTGGCTCAGAAAGTCATCCAGCTGCTCCATGCCGCCAAAGCACTTCACACCATCAATGGCGCGCTGCGAGCGGCTCCAGCCGTTAACCTTGAAATCAAACACGGTCAGCGCCCTGGCTACGCGCTCGCCCATCTTGCCCAGTCCCATCACGCCGACCGGATAGTCCGCACGCTTGGGGTTGCGCTGGTGCTGCCAGATGCCTTCGGCCATATCATTTTCATACGACTGCAGACCCCGAAAGAAACGGATCACGGCCTGCGCCACATATTCAGCCATCTGCACGGACATGCCCGCATCTTCAAGGCGGTAAACGGGCAAAGCGGCGGGGATGGTCAGCGGCAGCAGGGCATCCACACCCGCGCCGATATTGAACATGGCTTTGAGGCCAGCGGCCTGCTCGTCGATGAACTGCTGGGGCGGTGCCCAGACCAGTGCGTAGTCGGCCTGGGCTGCACCCGGCTCCCAGATGGCGATCTCCGCGCCGGGCAGTGCATCATGCAAACCTTTGAGCCAGGGTTCTGGCCGCGTATCTTCACAGCAAAATAGGACTTTCATAGATGCGAAGCCTAACGGTTTGGTGATGCACTCCGACGCAGTTGCTACAGACAGATTGCTATCAATACAGAAGCTGACTGCCTATATATTTCATGGACATCAAAGCAAAAAGACTCAAGATCCACGAAATTTATCCGGCAAATTACTCTTTTTGTAAAACAGTTCAACCCAGATGACAGAGCCCAGGCCAGAGCAGCCGAGCCAAGGCCTGAGCCAGCCGCGCCGCCCTGCAGCGAGGGCTGCGTCCCCCGGGGGAAGGCGCGGGGCCGCCCAGGCGAAGCGACTCAGGGGGGAGCTATCTTTCAGGCTGCTACTTCGATACGCAGCAGCTCCGCGCCTTCGCTGACCTGATCGCCGGGCACATAGAGCAGCTCCAGCACCACACCGTCGCCAGGCGCTGCAATCGTGTGCTCCATCTTCATGGCCTCCATCACCGCCAGCGGCTGGCCCTTGCTGACCTTGTCGCCCGCCTTGACGGCAAACGACACCACCTTGCCGGGCATGGGGGCCGTCAGGCGACCACCTTCGTTGCCACCACCTGCGGCGTGGGCCAACTGGTCCACCACGGTGATCTGGCTGCTGCCAGCGTCGGTAAAGACGGACAGCGCCTCGCCTTGCGCGTGAACCACGGCTACTGTTCGCTGGCCACCCAGGTTCAGCTCCAGACGACCATCGGGCAGCGCGCGCCATTGCAGGCTGAAATCGCTGCGCTGCTCGCCCTCGCCCACGCCGATCTGGTGAGTCTGGCCATCGCGGCCATAGCTCAGACCCGCGCTGACTTCTTCACCGCGATAGTCAAACGCGAAGTGCCGTGTGTTGCTACCTGACATGCGCCAGCCGTCGCGGTGGCTGAAGGGGTCCGCGCCCTGCTGCGCCTGCTCTTGTTTGAGTTGCTGAACAATGGCCACGGCCACGGCCAGATCGCGGCCCACAAAGTCCTTGCCGAACAGCGCGTCGCGCTCGCGCTCGATCAGCGCGGTGTCCAGCAGCGCATTGCTGAAAGCCTGGCTCTTCACCACCTGACGCAGAAACTGCACATTGGTGGTGAGGCCCACGATATGGGTCTTGGCCAGCGCCGCATCCAGACGTGCCAGCGCCTGCGCACGGTCATCACCATGCACGATGAGCTTGGCGATCATGGAGTCATAGAAGGGGCTGATGGCATCGCCTTCGCGCACGCCGTCGTCCACGCGCACATCGCTGATGGCAAAGCTGGTGCACTCGGGCTTGCGGTACACGGCCAGCGTGCCGGTGGCGGGCAGGAAGTTGTTTTCAGGGTTCTCGGCGCAGATACGCGCTTCAATCGCGTGACCAATGATCTTGAGTTCGCTTTGCTGCTTGGGCAGGGGCTTGCCGCTGGCCACCAGCAGTTGCCACTGCACCAGGTCTTCGCCAGTAATCGCTTCAGTAACGGGGTGCTCCACCTGCAGGCGGGTGTTCATTTCCATGAAGTAGAACTTCATGGCGTCAGGCTGATCGTAGCCGCCAGGCTGCTCGACGATGAATTCCACTGTGCCTGCGCCCACATAGTTCACGGCCTTGGCTGCGGCCACAGCGGCCTCGCCCATTTGCTTGCGCAGCGCTTCGGTCATGCCGGGTGCAGGCGCTTCTTCCAGCACCTTCTGGTGGCGGCGCTGCACGGAGCAATCGCGCTCAAACAGATAGACGCAGTTGCCATGCGTGTCGCCAAACACCTGAATCTCGATATGGCGGGGACGCAGCACGTATTTCTCGATCAGCACCGCGTCATTGCCAAAGCTGTTGATGGCCTCGCGCTTGCAGGATTCGAGCGCTGCGGCAAAGTCTTCGGTCTTCTCGACCAGACGCATGCCTTTGCCGCCACCGCCCGCGCTGGCCTTGATCAGCACGGGGTAGCCGATGCGATCCGCCTCTTTGTGCAGCATGGCGGGGTCCTGACCTGCGCCGTGGTAGCCGGGCACCAGTGGCACCTTGGCTTTTTCCATCAACTGCTTGGATTCAGCCTTCAGGCCCATGGCGCGAATCGCGCTGGCGGGCGGGCCGATAAAGACCAGACCTGCCGCCGCGCAGGCGTTGGCAAAGTCTTCGTTTTCAGACAGAAAACCATAGCCGGGGTGGATGGCTTCGGCGCCCGTGGCCTTGGCGGCTTCAAGGATGCGCTCCCAGCGCAGATAGCTGTCCTTGGGCGCGCTGCCGCCGATATGAACGGCCTCGTCGCAGGCCGCCACATGCTTGGCCAGCGCATCGGCGTCCGAATAAACGGCCACGGTCTTCACGCCCATGCGGCGGGCAGTAGCGGCAACTCGGCAGGCGATTTCACCACGGTTGGCAATCAGAATTTTCTTGAACATGCTGTCTCCAAATATTTCAGGTCAAATTGCCCGCTAGCGCATATTTATCAAGCGCAAGCAGCTATGTTTTTTGCACTATTTCCTGCGAGCTGGGTACGCCACGCAAACGTCGAATTGCAGCCTTGAGAAAGCGCCACAGCGCCCATATCACCAGCCACATCACAATCACCACGATCAGCAGCAGGCCACCAAACACCAGCGGGTTGGCCAGCGCCAGCCAGATGGCACCCATGGATGCCGTGTCTTCCGCAAGGCTTGCGCCCACGTTGGAAAAAGGCTCGGGCGAGGTATTGATCAGCGCCCGCGTTGTGGTCTTGGCCGCCTGGCTGGTGGCAGCCAGCGTGCCGCCCATCAGGCCCGCCACCGTGGCCATGGTGGCGTTGTCCGCACCAAAGACCATGGCCGCCAGCGCCGCACCGGCAGGAATGCGCAGCACGCTCTGGAACATGTCCCAGGCCGAATCGACCAGCGGAATTTTGTCGGCAAAGAACTCCACAAACAGCAGCCCGCCGCTGATGATGAGCACCATGGGGTGCTGCAGCACATGCAGACCGCCGGGCAGCGGCATCAGGCCCGTCGCGCCCAGCAAGCCCACCACAAACACCACGGCATAGAGGCGAAAGCCACTGGCCCAGCCCAGCGCCGCTGCCAGCGCCAGCATGGAGCCCATGTCCATCTGGCCCACGGCATTGCCAGCCCTGGCCGCCACATCGCCGATCTGGCCCGCAGCGTCGCCTACGGCCTTGGCCGTATCAGGATCGACATGCAGGCCTGCGCCGTGCAGCCAGTTGATGATGGTTTGCCAGATATCCATGGTGTTCTTTCCTTGTGCTCAGAGGCGGAACTCTATAGCGACTTGCACACAAGGTTTGCCCATTCAGCCCGGCAGCCAGCTGGGTTTGCTCTTGCTCAGAAAGGCCTGCACGCCTTCCTTGCCTTCGCTGCTGGCGCGGATGTTCGCAATCTGCTCCACGGTGGAGGCAATCAGCTGCTCATTGATTTCGCGCTCGGCCACATCCAGCACCAGTCGCTTGCAGGCACGCACGGCGGCAGGGCCTGCGCTGAGCAGATGCTTGAGCCAGCCATCGACCACGGAGTCCAGCTGCTCGGCCTCGACCACTTCGTGCACATAGCCGATGCGGTGAGCTTCCTGCGCGGAAAAGCGCTCGCCCGTGAGGAAGTAGCGGTGCGAAGCACGCGCGCCCATGGCGCGAATCACATAGGGGCTGATGGTGGCGGGAATCAAGCCGATCTTCACTTCGCTCAGGCAAAAACCTGCGGTATCCACGGCCACGGCCATATCGCAGCAGGCCACCAGCCCCATGCCACCGGCATAGACATCGCCTTGCACGCGCGCAATCGTGGGTTTGGGGCATTCGTAGATGACGCGCAGCATCTCGGCCAGCAAGCCTGCATCCACGCGGTTTTCATCGCGGGAGTAATCGGCCATGCGGCGCATCCAGTTCAGATTGGCGCCGGCGCAGAAGGCCGGGCCTTCGGCCGCCAGCACAATGGCGCGCACATCGGGGCGCTCGCCTGCGGTGCGAAATGCGGCCGTGAGATCGGCAATCACCTCATCGCTGAAGGCATTGCGAATCTCTGGCTGAGTCAGCGTGATGCGGGCGATGCCGCCATTCACGGTCAGAGTCAAAGCTGTCATCTTCAGTCTCCCTTTGCTTTATGGCTTGAGCAAAGCCTGCGCCGTTCCCGGCACCTGCTTCATCAGAAAATTGCGCACCTCTGGCAGCCAGAAGTCGATATTGCTGGCCCGGTCAAAATAGCCATGGCCTTCGTGCAGGGGCCCGTCTGCGGGCTTGACCATGAGCAGCGTCAGGTCCAGATTCGGACTGGATTTTTGATAGCGCTGCGCCATCTTCTGCACCAGCGCCGGACGAAAATAGCTGTCGTTTTCGGCATAGACCCAGAGCATGGGCACGCGGGTCGTTGCAGCGAAAGCTTCCACGGTCTGGAGCAGTGCAGCTTCGCCGCACACGGTCTGCTTCTCACGCATCCGCGGCTGGGCACCCCGCCCACCGGCAAAGTTGATGACGCCGCGCAGGCCCACGGGCTGCTGCGCTGCCAGCGCCAGCGAGGCAAAACCGCCCGCCGATTTGCCCAGCAGCACCACATTGCCACTATTCACATAGGGCAGCTTCTGCCCCCAGTGCATGATGGCGGCCACATCGCGTGCCGACTCCTGTGCGGCATGCGCATAGTCGGGTGCATCGCAGCTGCCATAGCGGTCAGCAAGCGGGCCGTCCGATGCGCCATAGCCCCGGCGCAGGCCGGTGATGACCACATAGCCCAGTGCCGCAATTGCGCGGGCCTGCGCTCCGTAGCGGTCCGTCAGCGCCTCACGCGCTTCCTGCCCGCCGGGTGTGCCGTGGCTGAGCACCACCAGTCCCCAGGGGCCTGTGCCTTGCGGTCTGTAGACATGGCCTGCCAGATGGGCGGTATGCGCCGCCGCCTTCTCCGTGCCCGGCACCCAGACGGGAATGCGCGCATCAAACTGCTGCACATCGGCCTGCTGCATTGACTGGGCTGACTGCGCTTGGGCCACCATGGGCAGAGCCAGCCCTGCACACAGCAGGACTTGCATCAGACATGGGGCAAAGCGGCGCAGCATCTGAGGCCTTGGCGATTACATGCGGAACACACCAAACTTGGTGTCTTCAATCGGCGCATTGCGGCTGGCCGACAGGCCCAGCGCCAGCACGCGGCGTGTGTCGGCGGGGTCGATCACGCCGTCATCCCACAGGCGGGCCGTGGCGTAGTAAGGGTGGCCCTGGTCTTCATACTGCTGGCGAATCGGGGCCTTGAAGGCTTCTTCTTCCGCTGCCGTCCACGCACCGCCCTTGGCTTCAATGCCATCGCGCTTGACGGTGGCCAGCACGCTGGCGGCCTGCTCGCCGCCCATCACGGAGATGCGCGCGTTGGGCCACATCCACAAAAAGCGTGGCGAGTAGGCGCGGCCACACATGCCGTAATTGCCCGCGCCAAAGCTGCCGCCGATGATGATGGTGAACTTGGGAACGCTGGCCGTGGCCACCGCCGTCACCAGCTTGGCGCCGTGGCGGGCAATGCCTTCGTTCTCGTACTTGCGGCCCACCATGAAGCCCGTGATGTTCTGCAGGAACACCAGCGGAATCTTGCGCTGGCAGCACAGCTCGATAAAGTGCGCGCCCTTGACCGCCGATTCGCTGAACAAAATGCCGTTGTTGGCGATGATGCCGACCTGCATGCCTTCGACCCGCGCAAAGCCGCAGACCAGGGTATTGCCAAAGCGGGCCTTGAACTCGTCGAACTGACTGCCGTCCACGATGCGGGCAATGATTTCACGCACATCGAAGGGCTTGCGGGTATCCACGGGAATCACGCCATACAGCTCTTGACTATCAAAAAGAGGAGCTGCCGGCACATGATCTGCCTGGACTGGCGGCTTGTTTTTATTCAAATTGCTCACAGCCTGACGTGCCAGAGCAATCGCGTGCAGGTCGTTTTCGGCCAGATGATCGGCCACGCCCGACAGGCGTGTGTGCACATCGCCACCGCCCAGATCTTCGGCGCTGACAACCTCGCCCGTGGCCGCCTTGACCAGCGGAGGGCCACCCAGAAAGATGGTGCCCTGGTTCTTGACGATGATGGACTCATCGCTCATCGCAGGCACATAGGCGCCACCGGCCGTGCACGAGCCCATGACCACGGCAATCTGCGAGATGCCCTGCGCGCTCATATTGGCCTGGTTGAAGAAGATGCGACCAAAGTGTTCACGGTCGGGGAAGACTTCGTCCTGATTGGGCAGATTGGCACCACCCGAGTCCACCAGATAGATGCAGGGCAGACGGTTCTGCGCGGCAATCTCCTGCGCGCGCAGGTGCTTTTTCACCGTCATGGGGTAGTAGGTGCCGCCCTTCACGGTGGCGTCATTGCACACGATGATGCAGTCCACACCGCTGACACGGCCCACACCGGCAATCACGCCTGCGCCCGGCGCATCGTTGTTGTACATATTGAGCGCCGCCAGCGGCGACAGCTCCAGAAACGGCGTGCCGGGGTCCAGCAGACGCTGCACACGCTCGCGCGGCAGCAGTTTGCCGCGAGCCACATGCTTGGCGCGGGCGGCTTCGTTGCCACCCAGGCCCGCTTCATCGCAACGCGCACGCAGGTCATCGACCAGCGACTGCATGGCGGCGGCGTTGGCCAGAAAGTCCGCAGAACGCGGATTCAGTTGTGTCCCCAGAATGCTCATTGATCACACCTCATGAATGCTTTGCCCGTTACGTGAGCTTGGTTTTTTCTCGACTCAGACACCATGCAGAAACCGCAGTTGAAGAAAATGCAGTCATATGCACGCTGTTGAAACTGTTTTGCTGGTCCTGCTCCTGGGAGCTTTGACCGGCATCGTGGCCCGCTACATACGGGCCATTCCCTTGCCTCTGATCCAAATTGCGCTGGGCGCGCTGATTGCCTGGCCGCAGGCCGGTCTGCACATCGCCTTCGACCCTGAACTGTTCCTGCTGCTGTTCATCCCACCGCTGCTGTTTGCCGACGGATGGCGCATTCCCAAGCGCGAATTCTTTGCCCTGGCCAAACCCATCCTGCTGCTGGCTCTGGGTCTGGTGCTGTTCACGGTACTGGGTCTGGGCTATCTGATCCACTGGATGATTCCCGAGATTCCGCTGACCGTCGCCTTTGCGCTGGCCGCCGTGGTCTCGCCCACGGACGCTGTGGCGGTTTCGGCCATCACCCGCAATCTGGGCATGCCCGAGAAGACCATGACGATTCTCGAAGGCGAGTCGCTGCTCAACGATGCATCGGGTCTGGTGGCACTGAAATTTGCCGTCGCCGCCACGCTGACCGGGCTTTTTTCCTGGGGCGAAGTGGCCAAGGAGTTCACCTGGATGGCCGTGGGGGGCCTGGGCATTGGCGCGCTGATCGGCTGGGCCTTCAGCTACGCGCGCGGCACCATCACACGCCGTCTGGGCGATGTCGCCGCCACGCAGATGGTGCTGCTGCTGGTGCTGCTGCCCTTTGCCGCCTACATCGTGGGCGAAAAGATTGGTGTGTCGGGGATTCTGGCGGCCGTGGCCGCTGGCATTGCCACCAACTTTGCCGACCTGGAGCGCAGCAGCTATATCAGCGAACGCATGCAGACTGCCGGAACCTGGAGCATGGTGGAAGCGGCCTTCAACGGCGCCATCTTCCTGCTGCTGGGGCTGCAGCTGCCATCCATCATTGGCGTGCCCCTGCATCAGGCGGGCCACGACTGGTGGATTCTGGTCGGCTATGTGGCCGCGATCTCGTTTGCCCTGCTGCTGATGCGCTGGATCTGGCTGGTCGTCGGTGTGCATGGCTCGCTGCTGCGCGCCCACAAGCAGGGCAAGATCGCCGAGCGCCCCTCGCCACTGCTGAACCTGGCCACCACGCTGGCCGGCATTCGCGGTGCGGTCACGCTGGCTGGCGCGCTGTCCGTGCCCATGCTGCTGAACAATGGCCAACCCTTCCCCGCCCGCGACATGCTGGTGTTTCTGGCCACTGGCGTGATTCTTTTCACGCTGGTCATCGGCTCCGTGGGCCTGCCACTGGTGCTGCGCCTGCTGCCGCCCCACGAGGAATCGCCCACCGTGCGCGAAGAGCGTCTGGCGCGTGAGCAGGCCTGCATGGCAGCCATGGGCCGACTGGCCTTGACCGAAGAAGAGATTCAGCACCGCGACCCCGAATGGGTGGCCATGCGCCAGGAGGTCAACGGCCACCTGACGCAGGAGTACCGCAACCGTATCCAGATGCTGGACGACGGCAGCGGCACGGTGCTGAGCCTGGAAGCCCAGCGCGAAGCGCCCGAGATCGTGCGCCAGCGCAAGCTGCGCTATGTGGTGGAGATTGAAGCCCGCATCGACTGCATTCACGCCGAGCGGGACTTCTACTACGCCGAGCGGCAGGCCCACCGCATCAACGACGAGTCGCTGCGCAGCCTGGTCAGCGAGCTGGACATGCAGGAAATCGCCATGCGCAAGCGTCTGGCCGTGGCGCGCCGTGCGGCGGGCCTGCCTGCAAGCGATACGAGTAGCCACCACTAAAGCCGGTGCACGCATGACTCCACCAGCCCCGCCAATGCGGGGCTTTTTTGTGGAGCGGTGCATGCGAAGCATCGTGGGCTCAAGCCGTTTTAATAGTGCGCAAGTCCAAGAGTTCGATCATCTCGTCGCGAATCTTGAACTTCTGGATCTTGCCCGTCACCGTCATCGGGAAGGCCTGCACAAAGCGGATATAGCGCGGCACCTTGTAGTGGGCAATCTGGCCTTTGCAGAAATCACGCACCTCGTCCTCACTCAACTCAATGCCGGGCTTGACGATGACCCAGGCACACAGCTCCTCGCCGTATTTGATGTCGGGCACGCCCACCACCTGCACGTCCTGCACCTTGGGGTGGCGGTAGAGGAATTCCTCGATCTCACGCGGGTAGATGTTCTCGCCACCGCGAATCACCATGTCCTTGATGCGGCCCACGATGTTGACGTAGCCCTCGGCATCCATGGTGGCCAGATCGCCGGTGTGCATCCAGTGTTCGGCGTCAATGGCCTCGCGGGTTTTGACCTCATCTTCCCAGTAACCGTGCATGACGGAGTAGCCGCGCGTGCACAGCTCGCCAGATACGCCTGGCGCCACGATTTCGCCCGATACGGGGTCGACAATCTTCACCTCCAGATGCGGCTGCACCTTGCCCACGGTAGAGACCCGGCGGTCCAGCGGCGTATCGGCCTCGCTCTGGCAGCTGACAGGGCTGGTCTCGGTCATGCCGTAAGCGATGGTGATCTCGCTCAAATTCATATCACGCACCACACGCTTCATCACTTCGATGGGGCAAGGCGAGCCCACCATGATGCCGGTGCGCAGCGTGGACAGATCAAACTCCGCAAAGCGCGGGTGGTCCAGCTCGGCAATGAACATGGTGGGCACGCCGTGCAGGCCCGTGCATTTCTCGGCCTGCACGGCCTCCAGCACGCTCAGCGGCTCAAAGCCGTCATTGGGGTAGACGATGGCCGAGCCATGCGTGAAGCAAGCCAGATTGCCCAGCACCATGCCAAAGCAGTGGTACAGCGGCACGGGAATGCACAAGCGGTCTTCATGGGTCAGGCGCATGCACTCGCCGATGAAAAAGCCGTTGTTCAGAATATTGCGGTGCGTCAGCGTCGCGCCTTTGGGAAAGCCCGTGGTGCCGCTGGTGAACTGGATATTGATGGGATCGGTGTTCTTCAGCGTCGCTGCAATGGCGTTAATGCGCTCATCCCCGGATGCACCTTTGGCCATCAGCTGCGAAAAGCGGAGCATTCCGGGGTGCTCATCGCCTTGTCCAGCCACATCAATCCAGATGATCGAGCGCAGCGCTGGCAGGCGCCTGGCCTGCAGCTTGCCCGGCTCGGCGCTCGCCAGCTCAGGGGCCAGCTCGCGCAGCATGCCCAGGTAGTCGCTGGTCTTGAACTGCGGCATGGACACCAGCGCCTTGCAGCCCACCTTGTTGAGTGCGTATTCCACCTCGGACGTGCGGTAGGCCGGGTTGATATTGACCAGCACCAGACCCACCTGCGCCGTGGCCAGCTGCATCAGCACCCATTCGGCGTTGTTATGGCTCCAGATACCCACGCGGTCGCCTTTGACCAGACCCTGGTTGAGCAAGGCGCTGGCCAGCTGGCGTGCGGCGGCATGCAGCTCGCCATAGGTGTAGCGCAGCCCCTGATGGCGGCTGATCAGCGCATCGCGCGCGCCATGGCGCTGCGCCATGGCGGCAAAAAAATCTCCAATCGTCTGCTCAATCAAAGGCACGTCTGTGCGGCCTTGGGAATAGCTGGCGGTCAGCGTATTCGATTGCGATGGCATGGTTTGTCTCCTCGGCACCGTATTCAGCTCAGAATAAGGGCAAGCCCTGTTCAGAAGAAGTCAGTCAGGTTGCAATAATTGCCAAATGCTGACACCTTCTCTGGTCAAGACTCCGCTGCCGCACCATGCTAGTTCCGTCGTCAAGGCGCACCCGGCAATTACCCCCATGGCCTTTGTTCAGGCCATTGTCCGAGCCTACGAAAAAAGGCAGATGTCACCGCTGGCCGCTCTTGAAAAGGCACAAATCCCGCCAGAGTTGGTGAAGGATGCAAAAGAGTGCATCACCGCCTTGCAAATGGAGGCGCTTTCGGACGCCGCCATGCGTGAGCTGGACGACGAGGCGCTGGGCTGGTTCGAACGCACCATGCCCTGGGGCAGCTACGGCATGCTGGCGCGCGCCAGCATCAGCGCCCCGCATCTGGGGCTGGCTCTGGCGCGCTGGTGCCGCCACCACCGGCTGATTTCAGGCGGGGATATCGTGCTCAGCCTCAGCGAGCAGGCCGGCATCGCCACACTGACGCTGCACGAGAGCCGGGCACTTGGCGAGATGCGCGAGTTCTGCCTGATTTCGGTGCTGCGCAATATCCACGGCTTTGCCAGTTGGCTGATCAACGAACCCATCCCTCTGCAACATGCCAGCTTTCCGTTTGCGGCCCCGGCCCATGCCAGCGTGTACCAGGTGCTGTTCGCGCCCGGCAGCGTGGAGTTTGAGGCGCCTGTGGCCAGCCTGCAGTTCGAGGCGCGCTGGCTGCAGGCCCCGCTGGCGCGCGATGAGACCGCCCTGAACCGCATGCTGCAGCGCGCGCTGCCGATTCAGGTGCGCCCCTATCAGCGCGAGAAGACGCTGGTGCAGCGCGTGCGCCACCTGCTGGCCGCCAGCGGCGAGGAGCAGCAGACGGCCGAGACCCTGTCACGCCAGTTGCACTTGTCGCAGCGCAGCCTGCACCGCCAGCTCAAGGACGAAGGCGTGTCGCTGCAGGCCCTCAAGGACGAAATCCGCCGCGAGCGCGCGATTGCGCTGCTGCTGCGCACCAGCCGCCCCATCAAGCGCGTGGCCCAGGCCTGCGGCTTTCTCAACGACAAGAGCTTTATCCGCGCCTTCCGGCTGTGGACGGGGCTGTCCCCTTCCGAATTCCGCAAGAGCGCGGGCCAGCGCCCCGCCTGAGGCCATCCATGCAGACATCCACACCAAAATGGGCCGCTGTCACAGATAACATCTGGGCTATCAGCTATCAATTCAGTAACAAAGGCATGCAGGTCAGCACCCGCATGACGGTGATACGGCTGGCCGATGGCAGCCTGTTCGCGCATTCCGCCGTGCCGCTGACGGCCGAGCAAAAAGCCGAGCTGGATACCTTCGGGCCGCTGCGCCATATCGTTGCGCCCAGCGCCATGCACCATCTGTTTGTGCCCGCGCTGGCCCAGCTTTATCCACAGGCGGCGCTCTACGGACCCAAAGCCGTGCTGCGCAAACACCCCGAACTACCGCAGATGCAGCTGATCCCCGAGGATGCCGCCGCGCCCTGGGCGGGCCAGTTGCAGTGCCTGCCGGTGGCTGGCATTCCGATGCTGAAAGAGACGGTGTGGTTTCACCCGGCCAGCGGCAGTCTGATTGCCACGGACATTCTGCAGTGCTGGCAAGGGCCGCTGAGCCTGCCCGTGCGCCTGTATCTGGGGCTGACGGGTGGGCACGAACGCCTGACCGTGCCACGCACCGTGCGCCTGCTGGTCAAGGACAAGGCGGCGCTGCAGGCCTGCGTTCAGCAGATCAAAAAATGGCCGGTGCAGCGCGTGATCTTGCTGCATAACAGCATTATTGAGTCCCAGTCCAGAGAACGCTTAGGCGAAGCGCTATCAATTTGGGACTGATTTACTGAATCTCGTGCTCGTAGCCGTCGCCCTCGATGGCGTTGACCACGCTTTTGCGCACGGCTTCAAACATGGCGGGCAAGTCGCCCATATGGCCAAACACGCAGGCAGCGCCAGCTTCCAGCAGTTGCTCTGCCGAGGCATGGCCCTGGTCGGCGGGAAAGTAGCCCCAGACCGTGGCACCCGCAGCCACACCGGCCTGCACGCCGGTGACCGTGTCCTCGATCACCAGGCAGTTGGCTGGGTCCACCTTCAGCGCAGCGGCAGCCGCCAGATAGACATCGGGGAAGGGCTTGCTGCGTGGCAGCTCGTGGCCGCTGAAAACATGGCCCTCAAAGTAAGGCGCCATGCCCACCTTGGCCAGTTGCATCTCGACCTTGGCACGATCAGCACCGGAGGCGCAGGCGATGCGGCCCTGGCACTGGGCATGCACCTGCTTGACGGCTTCCAGCGCACCATCAATAGCTACCAGCTCGGCGCGCAGCGCGGCGTTGCGGCGCTCGTAGAACTCGGCCATCCAGGCGTCGGTCAGCGGCTTGCCGGTATGCGCTTCGATCACTGCAGCCTGGCTGCGCACGGTCTTGCCGATGAAGTCGCGTGTGCACTGCTCCTGACTGATGGCCCAGCCGGACTCGTTGAGCATGGTGCACAGCACGCGGTTGGTGATGGATTCGCTGTCCACCAGCACACCATCACAGTCGAAAAGCACAGCATCAAAAGCAGTCATGAAAACGTCACCAGCACATCGCGCACGATGCAAAAAAGGCGCCACAAGGCGCCTTTGATCAGAAAAAGGACGCGCAATTATGCGCCCAAGCCCTGTTTCAAGTTCATGGGAAGGACACTCCGGCCAGCGGGTGAATCATCCACACACTGTTCTTGACCGAGATGTTGCTGAACTTGCCATCGCTCGTGCTGAACTGGCTCAGGTAGAAGAAGCCCTTGGCCGCATTCGTGTTCATGCTGGTGAGCTGGGTCTGCACAGGAACATTGGAGGAAGTGGACTCCACCAGATACTCGATGGCGCCGCTCTGGGCCGAGCTTTTTTCATAGACATCGACAAACGTCGTGCCCTGAGCGCCCAGACCTTCCGTGCCCCGCATGAACCAGCCCTGAGACCCCTTGTCCGTCAGCAGCTTCTGCAGGCCGGCGTTGTCGGCCGCAGGAGAAGCGCTGCTCAGGGGAATGACGTCGTACTTGTAGGTCACACTGTCGTTGCGCTTGGCATACAGGCTGAAGATCGTGCCCTTGCTGTCGATCTGCGGCCCCAGATAGCGATAGCCTGCCGCGCCCTGCGCATTGAGCTCTGCCGAGAAGGCTGCCGCCGTCACGCCCACGGGAGACACCGCCCTGTAGGTGAACTGGTCGCTGCGGCTGTTGTCCTTGACATAGACGCTCTTGATATCGCTGACATTGCTGAACACAGCATCCGACTTGTACATATAGCCACTGCTGCCCTGCTGGTTGAGCTGGGTTACGAAGTCAGCCATCGTGCTTGCTGCAGCAGGATTGATGTAGCTGAACTTGCGCCCCGTATGGGCCGTATCGGTGAGGTAGAAGTCCCCGATTTCCACCGACGTGGCGGTGTAGGTGCCCGCCAGAGAGCTGAGAAACACATAGCCGTCAGCGCCCATGCTGTTGGCATCGCTGAGCATCTGGGCGTGGTTGGTAGCTGCGGCCTTGAGCTTATAGGTGCCAGTCACGGTCTGCGTACCGCCCCCACCACCACCGGTGCCGCCACCCGTACCTCCACCACCCGTACCACCACCACCCGTACCACCACCACCTGTACCACCTGTACCACCACCGCCTGTGCTGCCGCCACCGCTGCTGCCACCATCTCCCCCTCCACCGCCTCCGCAGGCAGCCAGGGATGCAATCAGCAGCAAAGCTGCGGTTCTACGTGTCAGTTGGGTGATGGTTGCCATGATGGTGCTCCTGCAAAGTTTTCTGAAAATGTTCCTGCCTGCATCTGCAAAGACGGCCAATGCCGCCTTGAATTCATTGTCAGAACCTCCACAAGCGCCCCACTCCCCACTAAAGTGGGGTATTTGTTACCAACAGGCAGACAGGAAACCCTATGCCAGACCTTCCTCCGTTACTGAGCACCAGCCATCTTGATGCCCGGCCCTATGCGCTGGTGGTGGACGATCATCCGCTGGTCGCTCAGGGTGCCGCCCATGTGCTGACAACCAGCGCGGGCGTACATCAGGTGCGCTGCGCCAGTCACGGAGACGAGGCCCTCACCATGATTGCCGCCATGGGGGAGCCGGTCATCACCGTGGTGGACTTCTGGCTGGAAAACGGAGACTCTCTGCCCTTTATCCAAAGCATTCTGGCCATGGCTCCGGGCACGCGGATTCTGGTCACCAGTGGTGACAAACATCCGGCGCTGGTCAGCAAGGTGCGCGCAGCAGGCGCCCATGGTTTTGTGCCCAAAAGCAGCCCGGGCAGCGAATTTCAGGCCGCCGTGCAGGCACTGCTGGCGGGACGTACCTGGTTTGCAGAAGCGCTCACCAGCCCTTGCGCTACATCTACCAACACACTGCACATGACGGCCAAGGAGCTGGGCATCACCAGCCGTCAGGCTGAGGTGCTCAAGCTGGTATTGCTGGGCAAGCCCAACCGTGCCATTGCGCAGGCACTCAATCTTTCGGAACACACAGTCAAGGAACATGTCACCGCACTGCTGCAGCGGCTGGAGGCGGGCAACCGCGTGGAGCTGATCACGCGCATGCGCGGCATCGAGATTGATCTGGGTTAATGGCCAACTTCACGGACTGAACCCGCCATGCAGCGCGCCAGCACCGCATGCAACTGCTCAGGCTGCAGCGGCCGGGTCAGCGTCAGATAGCCCTGGTCCTGCGCCTGCTCCAGCAGCGCATCGTCGTCACTGAGCAGTGCTCCGCTGGCGGCAGGGCATTGATCGAGCAGTTGCATCAGGCCGTCCAAGCCGCTGCTTGCGCCATCCGCAAGCTGCCCGCAGAGCACAAAGTCAGGCGCCTCATCGCAGGCCATCTGCTGCGCCTGTGCCAGGTCCTGTGCTTTTCGCACCTGCACACCCCAGCTTTGCAGCAAGGTCTCCAGCACTGCGGCGGCCAGCGCATCGCTTTCCACCAACAGGCAGCGCCCCTGCAGATTGGCGAGCAATGCGCTGCCGCTTGCGGGGCTTGAGGTCGGCTGCAGCGCCGGTACCGATACCGGCTCTGACGCGATCTGCTCGGCAGAGGACGGCCAATGCAGCCAGAAGCACGAGCCTTTGCCCGGTATGGAGTTCACCCCATATTCCACACCCAGACGTTGCGCTGCCAGCGCGACCACGGAGAGCCCGAGGCCACGCCCTCGCAGCGGCGCCGGCACGGCGGCGCTGGCCTCGCGCTGCTGGCTGACGGGGCTGCGATAGTGGCGCACAAACACCCACTCACACTCCTGCGCTGTCATGCCGCTACCACTGTCCCAGACCTGCAGCAGCCAGCGCCCCTGTTTGCGGCGCAGCGCCAGCAGCACACCGCCCTTGTCCGTGTAGCGCAAGGCGTTTTGTAGCAGGTTGAAGACCATTTGCCGCAGCAGCACCGCATCGGCCCGCAATACCGGCACATGAGGCGGCAAATGCATGTGCAGGCGTAGGCCGCGCTGCGAGGCTTCCCGGGCAAACAGACGCTGCGCCTCATCCAGCACTGTCGTCATATTCACGGCCTGCCATTGGGGTGCAAAACTGTCACCTTCCAGGCGCGACAAGTCCATCAGGTCATTAAACATGGAGCCCAGGTCGCGCGTGCAGGCCTGCATTTCCTGCAGCAGCTGCAGCACTTGCGCATCCTGATTGCGCTGATGCGCTGCCTCCAGCATCAGACCCATGGCATGCAGGGGTTGACGCAGATCATGGCTGGCGGCAGAGACAAACCAGTTCTTTTCGGCCAGCGCGGTTTCGGCCTGAATCTGCGCCTCGCGGTAACGCTCTGCCAGGGCCTGGCGCTCCAGCTCATGCGCCATCTGCTGCTGCACAAAGCGGCGCGCGCCCCAGGCGTGACGACCCAGTATGGCGCCGTACAGCAGCAGCAAGGGCAGCAGATACACCCCTTTGTTGGGAAAGTAGTCCAGCGTGGCCAGCAGCATGGGCAGATAGATGCCCGCCATGAAGGCCGTGAACACGGGCAGCACCGGAGCCAGAAACGTCGCCGCCGAAGCCATGACGCCTGCCAGCACCAGAAAGACCAGCATGCGCAGCTCGGTATGGCTGTCGCCCCAGGTAAAGCCCAGCACGCTGGACCAGAGCAGGCCATTGATCAGCGCGGCCAGCGCCAGCTGCCGCTGCCAGACGGGCAGCGCCGCCTCCAGTTGCTGCGGCGACCAATCCCTGGCCTGTTGCCAGCGGCGATGCAGGCTGCGGCGAAACAGCATCAGGCCCAGCGCCATGATGACCATCACGCCCCACCACAGCGCCAGCCTGTGGCTGACCTCGGGGCTGATGCGGGTGCTGATCCACAGCAGGGCAGGAGGAATCAGCAGTGCAGCAATCTCGGACGATCCCCGCGAGGCCAGCGACTGCAGCAGACGCAGCCTGGCCCGCAGCCGTATCAGCGGCCCGGATTCGGCGTCAGAACTGCTCGCCATCCACGTAGTACCAGCGTCCCGCCTCGCGCACAAAGCGGCTGCGCTCATGCAGGCGCACGGCGCGGCCTGCGACGCGGTAGCGGGCCACAAACTCGACCTCGGCCCGGTCACCACCAGTGGTCTTGAAGTCCTTGACCTCCAGGCCCAGCCACTTGGTGCCCGCATCAAAGTCCAGCTCCTGAGGGCGCTGGCTGGCATGCCAGGTCGCCTGCAGATAGCGGGCGTCCTCGCGCACAAACGCGGTGTAGCGCGAACGCATCAGCGCCCGCGCATCGGGGGCAGGCTGGTCATCCCAGTCATCGATATAGCGGCCGCAGCAATCGGCATAGGCCAGCGGCTTGCCCTTGGCAGAGGTCTTGCCGCAGGGGCAGTCTAAGGTCTGGCTTTTGGAGCTCACGGTGCAGTCTTTCTCGGGCAGGCGCCAAGCCTGCATCCATATTCATAGCTGTATGCGCTTGATATACAAGCGCTGCAAGCCATTTTTAGCACATGCACTGCGCCCCAAAACTCAGAGTGTGTTCAGAAACTGCTTGATCGCTTCATTGACGGGTTCGGGATGGGTGAGATTGGACGCATGACCCGCGCCCACCACGTCCACCCACTGGGCATTGGGCAAGGCCTTGAACATCGCACGTGCGCGCTCGGGCGCAATGGCGGCGTCCTTGTCACCATGAATGACCAGCGCAGGCACCTTGATCTCTGCCAGACGCGGGCTGATGTCGTCGCGCAGCGCCAGCGCGGCAAAGCTCTGGCCCAGGTTCGCTGGTGAGGCCTGCTTCCATTTGGCCCGCCATGCGGCTGCGCCACCCCAGCCCTCTCCCAGAACAATGTGCTCCACCATCGCAGCCATGTCGTCGGACAGGCCATGCTCCATCCATGCCTTGAGCAGCGCCTCGTGCTGGGGCAGTAGCTCCGGGTCTTCCATCATGGCCTGGGTGTCGATCAGCACCAGCGCAGCCACCACCTCCGGGTGAATCAGCGCGCAGCGCAGCGACAGATAGCCGCCTTGCGACATACCGATCAGCACAGCCTTGTCCACGCCCAGAAATTTGAGCAGCGCCGCCAGATCATCGGCACTGTCGTAATAGTTGAATGGCGCGCAGTGATCGGGGGTGGCCGTCTGGCCATGGCCGCGCTCGTCCCAGCTGATGCAGCGGAACTGCCCCTGCAAGGCCTCGATCTGTGGGTCGAACATGCTGCGGTCCATCAGCAAGCCGTGAGAGAACACCAGCACCGGGCCACGCCCGCCTGTGTCTTCGTAGTAGATATTTTGGCCGTTGACCGGGGCAAAAGGCATGTTGTGGACTCCTGCAACAGTGGGATAGGCGGGGCCACGCAGGGCCCCTGATTGAAAACATCCTAGGCAGAGCCGGTGACAAGGGCAACCGGCATGGCCCTAGGCCGCCACAAATGCGCCTGTGCTGGTTGACAGCAGCTAGCTTTTGCCTCCCAAGCCTCCAGGCAGATAGCGCGCCAGCCAGCCATAGCCGCTGACCAGAACGATACCGGCCAGCACCAGCAGCGCACCGATGGCGAAATCAGGCTCTATCGGCTCCTTGAGCAGCCATGCGCCCAGTACCACACCCAGAATAGGCGTCAGAAACGAGAACACGCCCAGCCGGGAAGCCAGATATTTGCGCAGCAGGCTGAACCAGATCAAGAAACTGAAAAAACTGACGACCACGGCATTAAAAGCCAGAGCACTCCACACCGGCAAGCTTGAGCGAAAAACGGTCTCACCCAGCGCCAGAGCCGCCAGCATCAGCAGCACAAAGCCCACGGCCAGCTGATAAAGCAACGTCTGCGTGGCTGGCTGTGTAGATAGCGCCGTAGTGCGAATGGCCACCGTGGTCAGCCCCCAGGCCAGAGCGCCGCCCAGCGCCATCGCATCGCCCAGCAAGGAAGTCTGCTGATTGCCTTTGCCCCCATGCCCCAGAAACGCCACGGCAATGCCGCCAAAGGCCAGCGCAATGCCCACCCACTGCAAAGGCGCCAGCCGCTCGGACGGCAACTTGATATGCAGACCCAGCGCCGCAAACACCGGCGCGGCATAGAGGAACACCACGACATGGCCCGCCGTCGTCAGCCGCACGGCCTGGCCGACCATCACAAACTCCAGCGCAAAAAGAAAGCCGACCAGCAGCCCCGGCTGCCAGACGCTGGGCTGCAGATTGAGCTGCTCGCCCTTGAAGCGCATATACAACCACACCAGCACCGCCGCGATGCCCGAACGCAGCGCCAGCTGCAAGGTCGGCGAAAAATCCAGCGCCGTGGCCTTGAGCACAATCTGCTGCAGGCTCCAGATCAGGCACAGCAGCAGCATCAGGCCCACGGCCTGCCCATCCAGCGCCCGCCGGGTATCAATGGTGTTCATGCTCCCTCTCTTAAATATCTATATCAACCCAGCACCCGCCTAGCCATCACCCCTTCCCACATCAGAGACAGCAAGCAAGCGCCGCCGCGCAGCGAGGCTGTCGTCCCCCTCCCCTAGCGCGCAGCGCGTAGAGAGAGGGGTGAAGGCGCGAAGCGCCTCAGGGGGTGAATCAATCTCAAGCCAGCGCGCGCTGGATGATGATCTTTTGCACGTCACTCGTGCCCTCATAAATCTGGCACACGCGCACATCACGGTAGATGCGCTCCACCGGAAAGTCATTGACCACGCCATAGCCGCCCAGCGTCTGAATCGCCATGCTGCACACACGCTCGGCCATCTCGCTGGCAAACAGCTTGGCCATGGCCGCTTCCTTGAGGCAAGGCAGGCCCGCATCGCGCAGGCTGGCCGCATGCCAGATCAATTGCCGCGCTGCTTCGATTTGCGTAGCGCAGTCCGCAAGCCTGAAACCAACAGCCTGATGGTTGAAGATGGGCTGGCCAAAGCTCTCTCGCTCCTTGCTGTATTGCAGTGCGCATTCAAATGCGGCGCGGGCCATGCCCACGCTTTGCGCGGCAATGCCGATGCGGCCACCTTCGAGTGCCGAGAGCGCAATCTTGTAGCCCTCGCCTTCCGCGCCGATCAGATTGGCGGCGGGAATGCGGCAGTTCTCGAAGTTGATCTGCGCCGTGTCGCTGGAATGCTGGCCCAGCTTGTCTTCCAGCCGCGCGACCTGATAGCCGGGGTTGCTGGTGGGCACGATAAAGGCGCTCATGCCTTTCTTGCCCGCAGCCTTGTCGGTGACGGCAATCACAATCGCCACGTCGCCGTTTTTGCCGCTGGTGATGAACTGCTTGACGCCGTTGATCACATAGTCGCCGCCGTCCTTGGTCGCCGTGGTGCGCAGCGCCGATGCGTCAGAGCCCACATGCGGCTCGGTCAGGCAGAAGGCGCCCAGCATCTGGCCTTGCGCGAGGGGGCGCAACCATTGCTCCTGCTGCTGGGCGTTGCCGTATTTCATGAGAATGGCGTTGACGGGGCAGTTGGTCACGCTGATGACGGTGCTGGTACCGCCGTCACCCGCCGCAATCTCTTCCAGCACCAGCGCCAAGCTGATGTAGTCCAACCCCGCGCCGCCCAGTTCTTCGGGCACGCAGATGCCATAAGCGCCCAGCGCGGCCAGGCCCTGATGCACGTCCTTGGGAAAGTGGTGCTCCTTGTCCCAGCGCGCAGCATGGGGGGTGATCTGCTCGCGCACAAAGTCGCGCAGCGCATCGCGGATCATTTCCTGGTCTTGATTCAGCAACATCGTTGTCTCCTATTTTTATAGCTATCAGCCTATATATTTCCTAGGCTATGGATTGAAAAGTCTTGTAATGCTGCCGTCATAGCGCAGCAAGCTGCCGCGGTCTTTCGGCATCACTTTTTCCAGCACCTGCATCAGCCCTTGCACGCTTTGCTCCACCGTCACCGGGGCTGCCGCGCCGCCCATCTCGGTCTGCGTCCAGCCGGGGTCCAGCGCCAGCAGCGTCAGGCCCGGCCATTGCTGGCAGGCAGAGACCACGGCCATATTCAGTGCGGCCTTGCTGACGCGGTACAGCCAGGCGCTGGCGTCAGCGCTGTCCAGCAGCGACATTTCGCTGGAGAAAGCGGCAATCACGCCGCCAGCCTCCTGCACCATGGGTGCAATCTGCGGCAGCGCCTGCATAAAGCCCAGCACATTGCTGTGCATGACGGCATCAAACTGCTGCTGCGTGGGCGGCACGCCTGCGGCATGGCCGTCCCAGACTCCGGCCACATACAGCGCCAGATCAATGCTTTCACCATCGAGCTGCCAGGCCAGACCGCTGACGCTGGCGGGGCTGGCCAGATCGACCTTGAGCACCTGCGCGCCCAGCGCCTGCACAGCGGCCATGTCTTCGGACTTGCGCACGGTGGCAATGACGCGATGGCCTTGCTCCACATAGGCGGTGGTGAGCGCCTTGCCCAGCCCGCGCGAGGCTCCCAAAATCAGTATTAAAGCCATAGCTGATTGCGCTGGTCTTCAATGGATTTCAATGCTGTTTTCATAAGAAGTCCTTTCAATACCTGCGCAGTCAGCTATCAATTTTTCTTGCCTTGCTCTGCCGCAATCAAGGCGCTGTAGCGGGCCACCATCAGCTCCTGCGATTCGGGCTCGCTGGTCATGCCCATCTGCGACTGAATCATCTGATTGAGCGTGGGCATGACGTTGCGCGATACCTGCGCCTCGGCGCTCCACAGCCGGGAGCGCATCAGCGCCTTGGCGCAGTGCAGATAGGCTTCCTGCACCCGCACCTCGATCACCAGCTTGGGCCGGAAATGGTCGGTCGCAAACAGCGCCGTGTAATGCGCCTCATCGCGCAGCTGCGCCTTGCCGTTGACGCGCAGGGTTTCATCAAAGCCTGGCACAAAAAACAGCAGGCCCACACGCGGGTCGTCGATCAGATTGCTAAGGCTGTCCAGCCGGTTGTTGCCGCCAGCGTCTGGGATCAGCAGCGTCTGCGCATCGGGGGCCTTTACAAAACCGGGCTTTCCGCCGCGCGGCGATGCATCGAGCAGCGCACCGTTGCTGCTGTTGCCGCCCGTGGCCATGACCACGAATGGCGACAGGGCGATAAAGCGCAGACAGTAACGGTCCAGCTCCAGTTGCTGCTTGAGCAAAGCCCGCTCGGCAGGCGCGGCATAGAGCTGGCGCAACTGTTCTTGCGTGTGGATCATTCTTCAGCGTCCCGGCGGTGGATGGCGCCGTACAGCGACAGATACTCGTTCCAGGCCGGGTCAAAGCTCACATTGAGCTGGCCTTCAAGCCCTGCGGCATGCTGGGCGGCAAACTGGCTGACCAGTTGCTGCGCATGCACGGGGTCATCCACGTAATAGGCGGCCGTGCGCGAGCGCATGTTTTCCACACGGCTAAAGACCAGAATACCGCGCTGATGGCGCGCCAGTTCCGCGTCCAGCGCGTCCTGTGCATCGCGCACCTGGTCGAGCTGCTTCTGGCTGTCGAACGGAAAGCTCCACTCCACAAAGTACGACATATCGGCACGCGTGGCCACGGCGTTGGCGGAGTCGTGAAAACTCAGAATATCGGGCGGGGCATCTTCCTCGGCATCGCGCGAGCGCACTTCCAGCGACAGCCAGCGGCTGTCCTGCTCCTGCGGGTATTCGTAGCTGCGGCCCAGCTTCTGGCGCACAAAGTCATCGAACACGGGCGGAAACTCCGACAGCTTGACCGGCCCACCCATGCCCTGCGAGATTTCGTCCACAAACTCCACCGGGCCCACGCGCACCGAAAAGTCCCACTCGCCCAGCACATGGTCGAGCATGATGAAGGACATATGCTGCGCATGGCCTTGCATGTCCATGGGGATGGGCTTGGCAAAGGCCAGCTCCAGCCCGGTGATGCCACCAGCGTCGTAGTAACCGACCAGCACATCGGCGCTGGTCAGCTCGAAGTCTTCCATGCGCATGCCAAAGTCCGCGCCCAGCGTGCGGCTGCGGTAGGCGTCCACACTGAAGTTCTGTAGTTGAGGCGCATTGCGCACCAGAACCTGGGCGTTCTCGAACTCGGCCGTGTTGCCATGGGCCGAGATCACGAGTCTGGAGCCTGCCTCCTGCGCCACGCCTTCCAGCTCGATCGCCAGGCCCGGCGCATATTCACGCAGCAGCTCATTGGCCGTGCTCACAAAGTCATGACCAACCATAGCCTGCAGCTCAGGCAGCTGGCGCGCAAATTCGCTCCAGAAAGCCTGGGCCTGTGCATCGCTCAGCGGTACTACGGTCTGGGAGTCGTTGTGGTCAGCATCTGCGCTCATGAGGAACTTTCGTGAAGGGGCGGCCGCAGGCAGGAGCGGCAGCCGTTGAACATGGCTTCAATGTATCGCAAGCCAATGACAGCTTTACGCAACGGCGGCCGCTGTCACTGACATGCCAGAGCGCTTAGACCAGCTCGATGGCCATGGCCGTGGCTTCACCGCCGCCAATGCACAGCGTGGCCAGCCCCTTCTTCTTGCCACGTGCCTGCAGCGCATGCAGCAGCGTGACCAGAATGCGCGCGCCGCTGGCACCGATGGGGTGGCCCAGAGCGCAGGCGCCGCCGTTCACATTGACCTTGTCGTGCGGTACTTTCAGGTCGGCCATCAGCGCCATGGGCACCACGGCAAAAGCCTCGTTGATTTCCCACAGGTCCACGTCCTCCACCTTCCAGCCCGCCTTCTTCAGCGCCTTCTCGGTCGCGCCGACGGGGGCTGTGGTGAACCATTCAGGGGCCTGCGCCAGCGTGGCGTGGGAGACGATGCGCGCCAGCGGCTTGCAGCCCAGTTGCTTGGCGGTGGATTCGCGCATCAGCACCATGGCGGCAGCGCCGTCGTTGATGCTGGAGCTCGATGCTGCTGTGATCGTGCCGTCCTTCTTGAATGCGGGCTTCAGGCTGCTGATCTTGTCGAGCTTGGCCTTGGCCGGGCCTTCGTCCACGCTCACGGTCACATCGCCCTTGCGGGTCTTGACGGTGACGGGCGTGATTTCCGCATCAAAGGCACCGCTTTTGGCGGCGGCCTGCGCGCGCTCCACGCTGGCGATGGCAAACGCGTCCTGCGCCTCGCGCGTGAAGTGGTATTTGGCTGCGCAGTCTTCACCAAACGTGCCCATGGAGCGGCCAGGCTCGTATGCGTCTTCCAAGCCGTCGAGCATCATGTGGTCAAAAATCTTGTCGTGGCCCATGCGGTAGCCACCACGGCCTTTCTTCAGCAGATAGGGCGCATTGGTCATGCTTTCCATGCCGCCGGAGATCATCACATCGCGGCTGCCGGCAATCAACTGGTCGTGGGCGAGGATGGTGGCTTCCATGCCCGCGCCGCACATCTTGGACAGGGTCACCGCGCCCGTGCTCTGGGGCAAACCGCCCTTGAAGCCCGCCTGACGCGCCGGGGCCTGACCTTGACCAGCCATCAGGCAGTTGCCAAACAGCACTTCTTCGACCTGCTCGGGCTTGATGCCTGCGCGCTCTACAGCGGCCTTGATGGCTGCGCCCCCCAGATCATGGGCTGCCAGATCGGAAAAATCGCCCTGAAACGCGCCCATGGGCGTGCGGGCTGCGCTGACGATGACGACGGGATCTTGATGCATGGTTTGTCTCCTGCAATGGTGGTGGATGGGTCTGCGCTTCAGGCAGAGCTGAGGGTTGAAACTTCGGTGTCGAGCCCGGCATCGCCTGCGTGCAGAAAGCGGCTGCGCTCGTAAGGGAAGACGTCCAAAATCTGGCCATCACGGATGCGGCTCTGGTGGCCTTGCCAGAATTGGGCGTCCAGCAGATCGGCGTGGTGGCGCATGAAAATGTCGCGCACGGCCGGGTGGCCCAGCAGGAACGGGCCAAAGGTTTCGGGGAACACATCGCCGGGCCGCACGGAGTACCAGATCTCGCCCGACATCTCTTCTTCCTCGTTGCGCGGCTCTGGCACTTTGCGGAAGTTGCAGTCGGTCAGGTACTCGATTTCGTCATAGTCATAGAACACCACCTTGCCGCCGCGTGTGACGCCAAAGTTCTTCCACAGCATGTCACCGGGGAAGATATTGGTGGCCACCAGGTCCTTGATGGCGTTGCCGTATTCGATGACGGCGCGCTCCATGGCGGCGCGGCGCTCGGGCTTGGTGTCGACCTCGGCCAGGCATTCGAGCAAAAACATATTGAGCGGGACCAGACGACGCTCGATATAGAGGTGGCTGATGATGACTTCCATCTGCCCATCACCATCGCGGTCACTGATTTCAATCTGACTGGGGGCCAGATCAAGCAGCTCTGCCAGCAGCTCTTCGCTGAAACGCTCTTTGGGCAGAGCGACCAGGCTGTATTCCATGGTGTCGGCCATGCGCCCGCCACGGTCGTGGTGGCGCACCATCTGGTACTTGGCCTTGACCTGATCGCGCGTGATGTCCTTGCTGCTGGCGATGCGGTCCTTTATGAGCTTGAACACATAAGGAAAGCTGGGCAGATCAAACACCAGCATGACCAGCCCCTTGATGCCCGGCGCAATGCGCAGCTTGTCGCTGGAATGGCGCAGATGGTGCAGAAAGTCGCGGTAGAACAGCGTCTTGCCCTGCTTGGCCAGACCCAGCGCGTTATAGATTTCGGCCTTGGGCTTGCGCGGCATCAGGCTGCGCAAAAAGCTCACATAGGCGCTGGGCACATCCATCAGCACCATGAAGTAGGCCCGCGCAAAGCTGAACAGTGCGTGCAGATCATCTTCCCCAAACAGCGCGGCGTGCAGTATCAGCTTGCCCTGGTTGCTATGAATAATGGGGACGGCAAAGGCCAGCTCGGTATAGCCGGTGATGATTTTGCCGACCAGATACGCGCCCTTGTTGCGGTAGAACAGGCTGGAGAGCACCTGAATCTGAAAATTGGCGCGCAGCGTGAGATGGGCCAGCTTTTCGCGCACGCGAGTGGCCAGCCGTTCAACATCGCGCTGCAAGTCTTCAAACACGCATTGCAGCTGCAGTTGCTCAAACACGTTTTGCAGCGTGCCTTCCAGCTGCAGCAGACTGGCGGGGTAGTAGGCCAGATAGGTAGGGATGGCACCGGGCGCGGTGTTTTCCAGATATTCGGTGCTGACGGCAGCACGCACAAAGATGAAGTCGTTCTGAAAGTGCGTGCGGTGCAGGATTTTGGTGGTGACCGAGTTGAAGAAGGTCTCGGCCAGCTCGGGCTGCAGATGGTCCACCATCAGACCGATGTAGTGCAGCTTGACCTGCTGCCAGACCGCCATGGTCTGCGCGCTGGCGGCAAATTCTTCTTCCAGCCGCTGTATGCAGGCTTTGACCTGCAGGTCATAGAACTCGATGCGCTCACGCTGGGCGCGCTGCTGGCCCAGCCAGTCCATGGTTTCAAAGCGCTGCTTGGCTCTGGCGGCCTCCGCACTGAAGTTGCGGTAATGCTGATTGAAGCCCTGCATCAAAGCCTGGGCGATTGCATAAGCCTCGGGGGCGTCCAGTCGTTGCGGAAACATGGCAGGCCAGTCGCTCCAGAAATATGAGCAGTGCAGTCAAACAGTATCAAGACTAGAGGCCAAAAACACTGTTGACAGCACTGCAGCTGCGTCAACGCAGCAATCCCTCACCTATCAGTCGCGCTTGCGCGAAGCGACCTTCTCAACGGCCGCGTTGTAGACCTCTTCCAGACCGCCCACGCCAGGAACCGTCATCTCCAAATTGGTGATGTGACCGTTCTTGAGGCTGTAGCACCAGCCATGCAGCGTGACCTTTTGGCCACGGGCCCAGGCGTCCTGCATCACCGTGGACTGGGCCACATTGACGACCTGCTCGATGGCATTCAACTCGCACAGCGCATCGTGGCGGAACTGGGTAGGAATCGCTTCCAGCAGCTTGACGTGTTTGTCGCGCACATCGCGCACGTGACGGGTCCAGTTATCCACCAGACCCAGACGCAGATTGTTCAGCGCGGCATACACGCCGCCGCAGCCGTAGTGGCCAACGACCATCAGGTGCTCGATCTTGAGGTGGTCAACCGAGTACTGGATGGTGGACAGGCAGTTCAGATCGCTGGGCACCACCACGTTGGCCACGTTGCGGTGCACAAAGACTTCACCAGGTTCCAGACCGGTGATCTGGTTGGCTGGCACACGGCTGTCAGAGCAGCCGATCCACATGTACTTGGGTTTTTGCTGCGCCATCAGCCCCGTAAAAAATCCGGGGCGATCACGCTCCATCTGATCTGCCCATTGGCGGTTATGGACAAACAGCTCTTCGATGGAGGTAGTGGTCATAAAGCAATCCTTTGGTGTTGTCTTACAAGGATGGCGCGCAAGCCTGCTGCATCAGCAGGTTTCAGCGAAAAGTTCGCGCCCAATCAGCATGCGGCGGATCTCGCTGGTTCCAGCGCCAATCTCATAGAGTTTCGCATCTCGCCACAAACGGCCCAGAGGATACTCGTTGATATACCCATTGCCACCATAGATTTGCACGCCTTCGCCCGCCATCCACGTGGCCTTCTCGGCGCACCACAGAATGACGCTGGCGCAGTCCTTGCGAACCTGGCGAACATGGTCAGTTCCCAGCAGATCAAGGTTTTTAGCGACCGTATAGGCGAAAGAGCGACCCGCTTGCAGCACGGTGTACATATCAGCCACCTTGCCCTGGATGAGCTGGAACTCACCAATGCTCTGGCCGAACTGCTTGCGGTCATGGATGTAGGGAACCACGTTGTCCATCACGGATTGCATGATGCCCAGCGGCCCGCCGGTCAGCACGGCGCGCTCATAGTCCAGACCACTCATCAGCACCTTGGCACCCATGTTCAGACCGCCCAGCACGTTTTCAGCAGGCACTTCCACGTTCTGGAAGACCAGCTCGCCCGTGTGGCTGCCGCGCATACCCAGCTTGTCGAGCTTTTGCGCAATCGAAAAGCCCTTCATGCCTTTTTCAATCAAAAAAGCCGTCACACCACGCGCGCCCATTTCAGGCTCGGTCTTCGCGTAGACCACCAGGGTGTCCGCATCAGGGCCGTTGGTGATCCACATCTTGCTGCCGTTGAGCAGGTAGTAACCGCCCTTGTCCTCGGCCTTTAGCTTCATGCTGATGACGTCAGAGCCCGCACCGGGCTCACTCATGGCCAGCGCGCCCACATGCTCGCCGCTGATCAGCTTGGGCAGGTACTTGGCCTTTTGCGCTTCGTTGCCGTTGCGGTTGATTTGATTCACGCACAGATTGCTGTGCGCGCCATAGGACAGGCCCACAGAGGCGCTGGCACGCGAGATTTCCTCCATGGCCACCATATGCGCCAGATAGCCCATATTCGCGCCGCCGTATTCCTCAGGCACGGTGATACCCAGCACGCCCAGATCGCCAAACTTGCGCCACAGATCCATAGGAAACTGGTCGTTGCGGTCAATGTCCGCAGCGCGCGGGGCAATTTCGCTCTGGGCAAATTCACGCACGGCATCGCGCAGTGCATCAATGTCTTCACCCAGTTGGAAGTTCAGTCCGGGCAGATTGGCAAGGCTCATGGTTGTCTCCTGTAGGTATGTATGAGTCAGTTATTCAGGCCGGCACGGTTTTGCAGGCACATCAGCGTGCAGCCCATGGTGGCAATCAGCTTTTCCTGGCCGTTATCGATCGCATAGGCGCGGCCTTCAGTCACGGTGATGGTGCGCCCCGGCTTGATGACGCGGCCTTCCATGCGAAAGCGCTGCCCTTTCGCGGGGGCCAGCAGATTGATCTTGAATTCGATGGTGAGCACTGCGGCATCGGCAGGCATCTGGGTCAAACCCGCATAGCCACAGGCCGAGTCCAGCGCCGTGGACACCATGCCCGCATGCAGAAAGCCGTGCTGCTGCGTCAGCCCCTGTGCCCAGTCCAGACAGATATCGACAGCGCCCGGCTCGATGCGTGTCAGCTCTGCGCCCAATGTCTGCATCGCCCCCTGCAGGGCAAAGCTTTGCTTTACGCGGGTCACAAGATCCGCAGTCTCGGTGGTGGGGCTGGCTGGCATGGGCAACTCCTGGACAAAGAATCGTCATCAATTGACGTTTACGTAAACGTCAATTATGCGTTATTTTTGTCGCCAGACTTCTTGAGCAACTGACGTGCCTCCTTTTCTTGCTCCCGAACCTCATCGAGCGTGGCCTGCAAATCGGCCATCTGGTCTTCGAGCTGCTTGCGGTGCACGGCCAGCACATCCAGGAATTTCTTGAGCTGCACGCCAGTGTCCCGCGGGCTGTCGTACAGATCGATGATCTCCTTGGCCTCGGACAGCGAAAGCCCCAGGCGCTTGGCCCGCAATGTCAGGCGCAGACGCGCCCTGTCCCTGGGCGAATAGACACGGTTGCGCCCCCCCGCGCCCGAGCGCTCCGGCTGGAGCAGGCCCATGTCCTCGTAAAAGCGAATGGCCCGCGTGGTGAGATCGAACTCCTTGGCAAGATCGCTGATGGTGTAGTTGTTAGACATAGTTCTACGGCCAGAACGCATCGCACATGCGACTGCGAAGCACAGCTCATTCTCTAAAATGTTTTGAAAATTTTGACGTTTACGTTAACGTCAATGCTAAACGATATAGGCCTTTCATGACCCATCCCCAAGAATCCGCTCTTCACTACCCCATGGGTGACAGCCTGCCCGCTGTTGGCCAGTGTCTGGAGGTCGCTCCCGGCATCAAGTGGATTCGCATGTCCCTACCATTTGCGCTGGACCATATCAATCTCTGGCTGCTACGCGATCGACAAGAGGATATGCATGGCAAGCTCATTGAAGGCTGGACTGTGGTGGACTGCTGCGTCAACCGCACCGAAGCCCGCAAACAGTGGGAACAGATCTTCGCCACCCAGCTTGAAGGCCTGCCTATTCTGCGCATCATCGTCACCCACATGCACCCAGACCACATTGGCCTGGCAGGCTGGCTGTGCGAGCACTGGAATGCCCCTCTGTGGATCAGCGCCACCGACTACCACGTTGCCAGTGTCGCCATGAAAGACCGCGACGGCTTCGGCGGCGAATCAGGTGCCGACTTCTACATCCTGCACGGTCAGACCGATGCTGACTTTCTTCAGCATGTTCGTGGCCGGCGCAGCTACTACTCGTCTCTGGTCGGACCACTTCCCAACATCCATCACCGCATCATGGACGGCTTTCAAATCCGCATCGGTGATCACGACTGGCAATGCATCGCAGGTTATGGCCACGCGCCTGAACACATGGCGCTTTATTGTGCAGACCTGAAAGTCCTCATCAGTGGCGACATGGTTCTACCCCGCATCTCGGCCAACGTCAGCGTGCACTCTTTCGAGCCGGAAGCGGGCGTGTCCGAACTTTTGTGTAAACGGGGCGGACTTCAGTTGACGGAGATGCGGTCTCCGAACTGAATGGTAAATCGGGTCAACGCTGCCTTCCAATCCCGAATCGGCATGGTCCACTTCTGACT
>NZ_KZ984455.1 GCF_003569915.1 Comamonas testosteroni
GAGCCAGCTCAGCAACGGTGCGCTCACCGCGCACCGCTTCCAGCGCCACCTTGGCTTTGAAGGCTGGGCTGTGTTTACGTCGTGATTTGATGGTCATAGATCTCTCCAAATTGGGCCCTGACTCAGGCCTATTTTTACGGAAAGATCTCGCTTAGCTACTTGTTCAAAAAACCGGGACCACTTCTCTGAGACGCAAGTTGTGCTGGCTCCCGCGACTTTTAACGGCCATGCCAATGCAGACCATACCCAGACGAGCAACGGCACCGTGGTCACGGATCTTTACTCAAATGTAATTTCCGGTGTGGCTCATACTTGGGGCGGTTTCTCGCAGGGCCTGGCCTATGAGTTCCGCTATCAGCCCAGCATGGCCATGCCACTGGATTTGCCGCTCAATCAAACCTATAGCCAGACCTACCAGAGCGTGACGATTCAAGGAGGAACCAGCACGACCGCATCGATCACCCAGACGGCGACCTACCGCGGCAGAGAGTCCATCACCACCGCATTTGGCACTTTTGACACTTGCAGAATTGATTTCACATCCACAGGCGTTGGCTCTCCGGGCATTGTCAGCTGGAGCAACTGGTATTTCTCCGATGCCAAATACGCGGGATTGGTGGCGCAGCAGTCTTCGGTGCAGGATGGCACGCAGCAACCGAGCAAAATCGAGGTGAGCTGGAATTGAGTTGTCGGTTTTCAGTGAGAGAAGCCATTGCCTGACAGGCTCTTGCGTAGAGTTAAGGCGTGCGTGCTGGTTGGGCGCGTATAACCATGTTCTGAGCTGATTCCCATGTTCAGACACACAGGAGCTTTCAAGATGGCTGATTCCGATACTTCCAGCGTCATGCACAAGATCATGTATTTGCTGGTATCCGTGCAGAAGCTGCGCGCCGGCGAAGGCATTTCGCCCCAGTTGCTGGGTCAGGACCTGGACAAACACGGTGTTTCAGCCGCCGATCAGAAGGCGGGGCTGGAGCTGGCATACAGCAAAGGCTGGTTGCTGCAGGGGCCTGAGGGCGAAATTCAGCTGACCGAAAAAGGCTTCAGGGTAGACCTGGCGCAATAGCGCGAAGAACCATCAATACCTACCAAGGCGTTTACTCCAGGTAAACGCCTTTTTCTTTTTTGCGCGCACGCATGCCGGTGCGTAAAAACAGTTCGCTGCCATCCTGCACGGCCAGTGGTTTGCCGGTGGCTGCTGCTAGGTGAGTGTCTGCGCGATTCGTCCAGTCATTGAGCAGGCTCTGCAAGGTGCTGCGGCTGGCGTCGCTCAGCTGCGGGTGCTCCTGCAAAAAACGCTGCAGGTACTCGCGGGCGTCCTTGTCCAGTTGCTCGCGCGTGGTGGCCAGCGAGATATAGCTGATGTCATCGTCGCGCCCGCTGGTGTGCGTGCCCAGCAGATAGCAGCCGATATAGTCGCCGCGGGTCTGACCCACCTCCGGGTCCTGGCTGAGTTTTTTGAGCAGGCTAAAAGGCCACATGCGTTGAATTCCTAAGACCGGGCCATGGCCCAAACGGGTATTGTCTCTGATGGATCAAGGCTGCGGCGATGTGGTTGTTGCGGACATTTTCATAAAAAGAGGGCGCATGACAAAGACAATTTCGGCTCGAGGCGAGAGCCGCTCCTGGACTCGCCGTGGGCTGCAGGCCGTCGCCGCGGTGACGGGGCTGGTGCTGCTGGCAGGCAGTGTGGTCGCGGTGTATGGCGTGCGGGCGCAGCCCCAATTGGACGGTAAGCTGAGCATGGCGGGCTTGAGCCAGAAGGTGCAGGTACGCCGTGATGCATCGGATGTCACGCACATCAGCGCTCAATCTCCGCAGGACGCATGGCGCGCACTGGGTTTTGTTCATGCGCAGGAGCGCGGCTGGCAGCTGGAATTCAACCGCCGCCTGATGCAGGGCAGGCTGTCCGAGATTCTTGGCCCTGCCACGCTGGAGCTGGACAAGCTGATGCGCGCTCTGGATATCAAAGGCACGGCGCAGCGCCAGTATCAGGCCATGCCGCCATTGGTGCAGGAGGCTTTGCAGGCCTATAGCCAGGGCATTGCCGCTTTTTACGCCAGTCCATCCCAAGCCAAAGCGCCTGAATTTCTGCTGCTGGGCACCAGTGCCGGTGCGGGCACTGACAAAGCATGGGAGCCACAAGACACGGTGGGCTGGGCGCTGATGATGGCGCTGGACCTGGGTGGCAACTGGGGCAATGAATTTGCGCGGCTTAATTTGCTACAGACCTTGAGTACCGAGCAGCTGTGGCAGCTGATGCCTGCGTATCCGGGTGAGCAGCCCGCCACAGCGGTTGATCTGGCCCGGCTGTACCGCGAAATGGGTGTGTACCGTGATGAAAAAGCTGCCCAGGTCTCTGAACCCGCCGCACAGATTCAGTCTGCCTTGCAGCAATGGGCAGCGGCCACCGTGCGTGATATGGGCACGAACGATGGGCTGGGCAGCAATAACTGGGTGGTGGCGGGCAGCAAGACAAAAAGTGGCAAGCCCTTGCTGGCCAATGACCCGCATCTGGGCCTGAACGCTCCGGCCATCTGGTACTTTGCCCATCTGCAGGCACCCGAAGGCAAGGCTGCCGATGGCAGTGCACTGGCGGCGCTGGATGTGACGGGCGCGACCTTGCCCGGCATGCCATTCGTGGTGCTGGGCCGCACGGCAGAAGTGGCCTGGGGCTTTACCAATACCAACCCCGATGTGCAGGACCTGTATATCGAGCAGATCAACCCGCAGGACAGCACCCAGTACCGAACGCCCACAGGCTGGTAAAAATTTGGCGTGCGCGAGGAAGTCTTCAAGGTCAAAGGGCAGGGCGATGTGAAGATCAGCTTGCGCAGCACCCGCCATGGCCCGGTCATCAGCGATGCGCAGTTGCAGTATGGCAAGGTCATCAACACGGCCAGATACGCACTGGCTTTGCGCTGGGCCGCGCTGGATACGGACAACCGCACGGTGGAGGCCGGCCTCAAAGCCAATGGCGCGCGCACCGTGCAGCAGTTGTTTGATGCCTTTGCCGACTACCACTCGCCCATGCAGAGCATTGTGGCGGCTGATGTGCAAGGGCATATCGGCTTCAAGGCCGCTGGCAAGGTGCCTGTACGCGCGGCAGACCATGATTTGCGCGGTGTGGCC
The DNA here is from genome assembly GCF_003569915.1 of Comamonas testosteroni. GTDB lineage: Bacteria > Pseudomonadota > Gammaproteobacteria > Burkholderiales > Burkholderiaceae_C > Comamonas > Comamonas testosteroni_D. Next base: position 3,133 of record NZ_KZ984455.1, read on the forward strand.
CCGGCACCGGGCTGGGATGCGCGCTATGACTGGCAAGGTTGGCTTAGCTACGACCAGACCCCGCAGGATGATGGCAGCGCGCGCGGCTTTGTGGCCACGGCTAACCAGCGTGTGACGGCTGCCGGTTATGCGCATTTTCTGACCCAGGACTGGAGCCTGCCTTACCGCTACCAGCGCATAGAGCAATTGCTGGCGGCCAGTGACAAGCATGACGCGGCGAGCATGGCGGCTATTCAGAACGATGTGCAGTCGCTGGCGGTGCAGACGCTGATGCCTTATCTGCGCAAAGCCGCGTCCAGCCACGCACTGGCAGCCAAGGCGCAGCAATTGATGAGCGAGTTTGACGGGCGCATGGACAGGAACCGGGCCGAGCCGCTGATCTTTTCCGTCTGGGTTGATGAGCTGACGCGCGGCATTGTCATCCCCCGCATTGGTGAGCAGCGCTTTGTCATGACCTACGGCAAACGCGACTTCCGCGCCGGGCTGGAAGGCATTCTGGCGCGCAATGACGCCTGGTGGTGCGCGCCGCAAAGCTGCGAGCAGCAGGCGGGTGATGCCTTGACCCGCACGCTGAGCAAGCTGCAGGCGGCTTATGGCGCTGATCTGTCAAAGTGGCGCTGGGGCGATGCACATCCGGCGCTCAGTGCCCATCGTCCGTTCGGTGCCGTGGCAGCGCTGGCTCCGGTCTTCAATGTCAGCGTGGCATCAAGCGGTGACAACTACACGGTGAACGTGGGCCAGTACAACCCCAACCCTTTGCCAGCGGACGCCAAAGGTGCGCTGGCTGGGCGCTTTGTCAATCGCCATGCGCCATCGTTGCGTGCCATCTATGACCTGAGCGATCTGGAGTCTTCGCGCTTTATCTATCAGACGGGGCAAAGCGGGCTGGCGCTTTCGGGCCGCTATGCCAATATGCGCGATGAATGGGCCAGTGGCCGCTATCGCCCGTTGCAGATGAAGCCTGCACGCTGGGCGCATAGCCTGCAACTTGTGCCGTAGCTGATTGCTATTAAAAGAGAAGCTTTAAGCCTATATGATTTAAGGACTATAGGGCTAAAAGGCATCAAATTGGTATTTGATTCACTTTGATGCTGAGCTGCCAGCTTCCATTTCAAAGCGCCTTGCTTTTGCCTTGAGGTTTGGCTTTGGGCTTCTGCTGAGGTGCTTGAGCTGCGGTGAGCGTGGCCGCCATCTGCCGCAGCATCTGCTTGGCGGCATCCAGACAAGCGCGCTGGGACGTTTCATCAGGCAGGGCGCGGGCCATCATCACCGCACCCACCATCTGCTGCAAAAAAGCCTGAGCCAGGGCCGCGCTGCCCAGGCGCTGCTCCATCACGGCAAGGCCTTTGGCCAGCTCCTGCTGGTACAGCGTTTTCACAGCTTCATCAGCGCGCGCAATTTCGGCGGCCAGCGTGGGGATGATGCAGCCGGCCTCAGGGTGGCGCACATGGCTCAGCGTCAGATAGCGGTTTAGCTCATGCTCCAGCCAGTCTGGCAAGGATTCATGCGGGTTGCCCGCCCATAGCTCGCGGCTGGCGGCCAGCTCATGGCTGACGACGGCCTTGAGCAACTCGTTCTTGGAGCCAAAGTGGCTGTAGAACGCGCCGCTGGTCACGCCTGCGGCTTTCATCAGCGCATCCACGCCGCTGGCCGCAAAACCATTTTGTTTGACCATGGCGGCACTGGCCTGCAGCAGGTGCTGGCGTTTTTCTGTTTTGTGGCCGGGCTGGTAGCGCATGGAAATATCTCCTCGGTGTCTTCGTAGTGTCTCGCTTGACAGCGATTCGAGGCAATCATAACGTTCGTTACGGTAACGGTCGTTATTTTAAAAAGGAGACCTCATGACTTCCAGTCCACAGGCCGCACTTGTCATTGGTGCGGGCGATGCCACCGGCGGTGAAATCGCCAAGCGTTTTGCGCGCGAAGGGCTGATTGCCTGCGCCACGCGCCGCTCAGCCGACAAGCTGCAGCCGCTGATTGACGAGATCAAGGCCGCAGGCGGTCAGGCGCACGGCTTTGCATCGGACGCGCGCAAGGAGGAAGAGGTTGTGGCGCTGGTCGAGCGCATCGAGAGCGAGATCGCGCCGATTGAAGTCATGGTCTTCAATATCGGCGCCAACGTGCCGTGCAGCATTCTGGACGAGACAGCGCGCAAATACTTCAAGATCTGGGAGATGGCCTGCTTCAGCGCCTTTCTGGTGGGGCGTGAAGTGGCCAAGCGCATGGTCAGCCGTGGGCGCGGCACCATCATCTTTACGGGCGCAACCGCAGGCATGCGTGGCGCAGCCAATTTTGCGGCCTTTGCCGGCGCCAAGCATGCGCTGCGCGCACTGGCCCAGAGCATGGCGCGGGAGCTGGGTCCGCGCGGCGTGCATGTGGCGCATGTGGTGGTCGATGGTGCGATCGACACCGATTTCATCCGCGAGAACTTCCCCGAGCGCTATGCGCTGCGCAGCGAGGACGGCATTCTGAACCCCGCCCATATCGCCGACAACTACTGGCATCTGCACACCCAGCCGCGTGATGCGTGGACGCATGAGCTGGATCTGCGCCCCTGGATCGAGCGCTGGTAAGAGCCGAACAATAAGGAGACAGAACCATGAAGCAAGTGGAGTTCTATTTCGACGTGGGCAGCCCCTACAGCTATCTGGCCTACCATCAGTTGCAGAAGATTGCGCAGGCCAGGGGCGCGCAGATTGTGTGGCGGCCCATGTTGCTGGGTGGCGTGTTTCAGGCCACGGGTAACCACAGCCCGGCGGAGATTCCGCTCAAAAGCGAGCACCTGAATGTGGACCTCAAACGCTGGGCGCGGCATTTTGAGGTGCCGTTTGAGCACAATCCCTTCTTTCCCATCAATACCTTGCAGCTCATGCGCGGCGCAACCGGCCTGCTGATGCGCGATGAGGCGGCGTTTCAGCGCTATCTGGCAGCGGTGTTTGATGCCATGTTTCATCAGCCGAGAAATCTGCAGGAGCCGCAGGAGGTGGCGCAGGTGCTGCAGCGAGCAGGCATTGATGCGGCAGAGTTCATGGCGCTGATTCAGCAGCCGGAAGTCAAGGATGAACTCAAGCGCGCCACGCAACAGGCTGTGGCGCGCGGCGTGTTTGGCGCGCCGACCTTCTTTGTGGGCGATGAGATGTTTTGGGGCCAGGACCGCCTGCAGTTTGTGGAGGAGGCCCTGGCCTGAGCCTCTCTTACTTCACGCTCTTACTTCGTGCTCAGGAAGTCCTCGATCAGCCCGGCCACGGCCTCGGGCTGGTCGTGGTGCAGCATGTGACCTGCGTCCTGCACCACGGCAATTTCGCACTGCTTGATGTGCTGCAGGCGCTGGTGATATTGCGCAAGCGTGTAGCGCTCCTTGTACCAGCCGCCCAGGCTGTCATCCGAGGCTTCCACTGACAGCGTGGGCGCGGTGATGGCGGCCAGGCAGGCAATGGCTTCGTCGGCACGGTACACATAAGGGTTGACGACTTTGTGCGAGGCGTCACCCAGAATGCGCCACTGGCCTTGCTCATCGGGCGCAGACCAGTGATGGGCCAGCCACAGCGCCTTGTCGCGCGGCAGGCGGCGGTTGGTTTTTTGCAGACGGTTGGCCACGGCTTCCACGCTGTCGTAAGGGGCCAGCGCCATGCCGCCCGCACGCTGCTCGCGCAGTTCGTTCATCCACTGCGCCAGGCGCTCCGGTGCTTTGGCCGCTGGCATATCGGGCATGCCAAAGCCTTCCAGGTTGACAAAGCGGCGAATGCGCTCGGCTCTGGCTCCTGCGTACCAGCAAGAGACATTGCCGCCCATGCTGTGGCCCACCAGGTCAATGGGCTGATCGGGCGAGAGCTGCTCGAGCAGCATGTCCAGATCGGCCAGATAGTCGGTGAAGTAAAAGCTGTCGCAAGGCGCGGCTGTGCGGCTCAAGCCAAAACCACGCCAGTCGGCGGCGACGATGCGGCGGCCCTGCACAAAGGCGTCGCTGAAGGCATCGACCACAAATTGGTAGGACGCAGCCACATCCATCCAGCCGTGAGCCAGCACCAGCAGCGGCAGATCGGGGTTGACCTGCTCGGGCTCCCAGCTGCGCAGGTGGTAGTGCATATTGCGCACCGGCAGCATCTGAGATTTCCACAGTCTGCGGGGCTCGTAGGGTTGGTTGGCGGATTGGATATCAGGCTGGGTGTCGGTATTCATATTTTTTGTCTCCGTGGGCATTCATTATTGCGGCAGCCCATCTAGCCTTCGTCGTGCACGAGACAGGGCGGGCTCTGCTGTGAGCAAAAAACACCGCGTCCAGCTCGTGGTCTTGGGGCGGCAGGACATAAACTTGGGCGCATGACTTCAGCCGCCAATACCCACCGTCTTTCCATGAATCCTGTTGCTCTGGGCCAGAGCGATCTGCGCGTCAGCCCCATCTGTCTGGGCACCATGACTTTTGGTGAGCAGGTGGTCGAGGCCGAAGCCCACCGCATCATGGACCGTGCGGTGGAGCGCGGTGTGGACTTTTTCGACACGGCCGAGATGTACGCTGTGCCCGCCCGCGAAGCGACGTTTGGCGCGACGGAAGCCATTATTGGCCGCTGGCTCAAGGCCCGGCCCGGCATGCGCGAGAAGCTGACCATCGCCAGCAAGGTGGCCGGCCCATCGCGCGGCATGCCCTGGATTCGTGAGGGCTCGGGCATGACGGCCGCCGATATTCAGCGCTCTTGCGATGCCAGCCTCAAGCGCCTGCAGACCGAGGTGATCGACCTTTACCAGATTCACTGGCCCGAGCGCCATGTGCCGGCCTTTGGCGCCATGTATTACGACCCGAAGAAGGAAACCTCGGCCACGCCGATTCATGAGCAGCTTGAAGCGCTGGCTGCGCTGGTCAAGCAGGGCAAGATTCGCCATATCGGCCTCTCGAATGAGTCGCCCTATGGTGTGCATGAGTTTGTGCGCCTGGCCGAGCAGCATGGTCTGCCGCGCGTTGCCACCACGCAGAACCCGTATTGCCTGGTCAACCGCAGCTATGAAAACGCGCTGGATGAAACCTGCCACCGCCTGAATGTGTCGCTGCTGGCTTATTCGCCACTGGCCTTTGGCCTGCTGACCGGCAAATTTGACGAATTTGCCCCCACCGATGCTGCTGCTCCCAAGCAAGCGCGCATTGCCAAATATGAATCCGTGCAAAAGCAGCGCTGGGGCCGCCCTGACGCCTTGGCCGCCGCGCGCCGCTACAACGCGCTGGCGCGCGAAAACGGCATGACGCCGGTGCAGATGGCGCTGGCGTTCTGCTACACCAAGTGGCAGGTAGCGAGCACCATCATCGGCGTGACTTCGGTGGCGCAGCTTGACGAAGACCTGAACGCCTGGGGCACGCAGCTTTCGCCTGAGCTGCTGGCGCAGATTGACAAGATCCGCTGGGAAAGCCGCGACCCGGCGGTTTGAGGTTGAAATTTCAGAAAATGAAGTGAAATTGGCATCATGTCTATATAAAACATAGACTTGTTGCTATCAAATTTGAATCATGGCAAAAAAAGACAAAAACGCCCATGTGAGCGAAACCCTGGCTACGCAGATGCTCAAGGCCCACAAGGTCGAATTTACCGAGCATCCGTATGAGTATGTCGAGCATGGCGGTACGGAGGAATCCGCCAAACAACTGGGCTTGCCCGAGCATATGGTCGTCAAGACGCTGGTCATGCAGGATCAGGATGCCAAGCCGCTGATCGTGCTCATGCATGGAGACTGCAAGGTCTCAACCAAGAATCTGGCCCGCCAGATCGGAGCCAAGAGCGTGGAGCCCTGCAAGCCCGAGGTGGCCAATCGCCACAGCGGCTATCTGGTGGGCGGTACTTCACCCTTCGGCACCAAGCGCGAGATGCCGGTCTATATCGAGGACACAATTTTGGAGCTGCCGCGCATTGCCATCAACGGCGGGCGGCGTGGCTATCTGGTGCAACTGGCCCCTGAGGTTTGTACCCGGTTGCTCAATGCCAAGCCGGTGCACTGCGCGCTGGCAGAATAAGCACTGTGGCAGCAGTCGCTGCTTTGCCAATAACAACACAGGCCAGAACCTGGCAAGGATTTCAATTGAACGCCCTCTATCCCCTGATCGCCGTGGTCGCGGCCTATCTGATCGGCTCTCTGTCATTCGCCGTCATCGTCAGCCGTGTCATGGGCCTGAACGACCCGCGCACCTATGGCAGCGGCAACCCCGGTGCTACCAATGTGCTGCGCTCGGGCAGCAAGGCGGCAGCGGCCGTCACGCTGCTGCTGGACGCTGTCAAGGGCTGGGTGCCCGTGGTGCTGGTCAAGTGGTTTGGCCCCCAGTTCGGTCTGGGCGACAACACGCTGGCGCTGGTCGCGCTGGCGGCCTTTCTGGGCCATCTTTACCCCGTGTTCTTCAGCTTCAAGGGCGGCAAGGGCGTGGCCACGGCACTGGGCGTGCTGCTGGGCATCAGCGGCTGGCTGGGGCTGGCGACGGCGCTGACATGGCTGATCATTGCCGTGTTCTTCCGTTACTCGTCGCTGGCTGCGCTGGTGGCTGCGGTGTTCGCGCCGGTGTACTACGTGCTGTGCAGCGGCCTGGTGTGGGATGCCGAAACCCCGGTCACCGTGGCGATTGTGGTGATGTCCATGCTGCTGATCTGGCGTCACCGCGAGAACATCCAGCGCCTGATGGCAGGCAAGGAATCCAAGCTGGGCCAGAAAAAAGCCGATGCGGCCAAGCCTGCACCGGCCGCCCCCAAAAATGCAAGCAAGGGTAAGCGCCGCTGAGCGCCCGCCGCAGGATGCGAGCCGCATGGGATACTCGGCCCGCCCAGTTCATCTCAATAGGGACTGAATTTTCTGTATTTTTCTGCCCAAGCCTAATATCAAAGAGCGCTTTTAGCTCCTAACAAAATAGCACTTCAGTATGGCATCCAGCCCATCGCAGCGTGACTACAGCGCTCCCTGTCCTGGTTGTGGCGCGCCGGTTCATTTCAGCAGCGCGCAGGCCAGCTTTGCCGTCTGCGAGTTTTGTCGCAGCACCGTGGTGCGCGACGGTGAGGTGCTCAAGCGCATCGGCTCCATGGCCGAGGTGTTCGAGGACTACAGCCCGCTGCGCATCGGTGCCACGGGCATGTTCAAGCGCAACGGCAAGGCCGAAGCCTTCACCATCGTGGGCCGCGCCCAGTACAAGAGCGGGGCGGGCAACTGGTCGGAATGGCTTGCCACGCTGCACGACGGCGATCTGGCCTATCTGAGCGAGGACAACGGCAGCTTTGTCTTTGCCATGTCCTGGCAGCCTCCGGGCTGGGAGCACAAAGGCTTTTCCCCCAACGAATGGCGCATGGGGCGTGAGCTGAAGGCGGGCACGGAATCGTTTACCGTCACCAGCATTCAGGACGCCCAGCTAATGGCTGCGCAGGGCGAGCTGGCCCAACTGCCTGCGCTGGGCAAAAGCTTCAAGCTGGTAGAGCTGAGAAACGACAAGAACCAGATTCTGTCGGTGGACTTCAGCGGCAAGCAGCCCGGCTATACGCTGGGTGTGCCGGTACAGCTCGACGGCCTGCAGATGCAGGGCCTGCGCGATGTGACCAAGAAGGAGCAGGGCCGCCACTTCAACTGCCCCGAGTGTGGCGCGGTGGTGCCCGTCAAGTTTGAGAGCACCAAGGCCATGAGCTGCCCGAGCTGCGGCAGTCTGGTCGATATGTCCAAGGGCATGGGCGGTGAACTCAGCTATGCCGAGCAGCGCAAGAAGGTCAAGCCCGCCATCCCGCTGGGCAGCGAAGGCATGCTGGACGGCCTGAAGTGGCAGGTTGTCGGCTTTCAGCGCCGCAGCGGTCGCGGTGTGGGCGAGGATGAGGACGACAGCTTTTTCTGGGATGAGTACCTGCTCTACAACAAGAAGGCAGGCTTTTCCTTCATCGTCGATTCGGAAGACGGCTGGAGCACGGCGCGGGTTGTCTCGGGGGCGCCCAAGCTCACCAAAAATGGCGCAACGGCCACCTATCTGCAGCGCAAATACCAGCGCGACTATGCCTATCTGGCCGTGACGGACTACGCCGAAGGCGAGTTCTACTGGCCGGTGTACAAAGGCCAAAAGAGCAGCAATGTGGACTATGCCTATGGCGGCAAGCAGTCCACGCTGGCGCAGGAAACAGCCAACAACGAAACCACCTGGACGCATGGCCAGCGCGCATCGGCGCAGACCATTGCCAGTGCTTTTGGCGTAGACAAGCTCAAGGATCGCTCACAGGTCAATCCTCTGTCGGGCAGCCGTTTTAGCTGGGGCACGATTTTGTTCTGGCTGTTTGTGCTGCTGTTCATACTGCCATTCATTCGCGCCTGCGTGTCCAGCCCCAACTGCGACCCGCGCACCGACCCCAATTGCAGCTACAGCCGCTCCAGCAGCGGCTCCTACGGCGGCTATACCTCTGGCGGCAGCCACAAGTAAGTCAGACCCTCTGATTCAAGGAGAACAAACATGATCGCTGAATGGTTTACCCCGATGAACTTGCTGGGCACCGTCACCTATGCCGTAGTTGGCGTGGCGGTGTTCTGGGTCAGCTTCATCATCATCGACAAGATCACGCCCGTGGACCTGTGGGCGGAGATCATCGAAAAACACAACAAGGCGTTGGCCATGGTGGTGGCGGCGATGTGTCTGGGGATATCGATCATTGTTGCCGCGGCTATTCATTGAGGCTCCCCCTGAGCGGCTTTGCCGCTTCCCCCTCTCTCGCTGCGCTGCGCTTGCGGGAGGGGGACGACAGCCTCGCTGCGCGGCGGCGCTTGCTCGCTGTCTCTTTGTTGGGGCGCGCCAGTTTTGGCGAGTTGTGCCTGTTTTACGGTTAAAGGAATTGGATGACTTCGATGGTGGCTGAGCCTGATAGCGCTCGCCAGGGGCCGCGGCCTGTTGATGTGGCTTTGCTGGCCAGCGTGTTTGTCATTGCGGCCTGTGGTCTGCTGTATGAGCTGGCTGCGGGGGCGCTGGCGTCCTATCTGCTGGGCGATTCGGTTCTGCAGTTTTCCACCATCATCGGCACCTATCTGTTTGCCATGGGCATAGGCTCATGGCTGTCGCGTTATTTTGAGGAGCAGCTGCCTGCGCATTTTCTGCGCGTGGAGCTGATGGTGGCGCTGATTGGCGGCGCCTTGCCTGCGGTGCTGTTTCTGGCCAATGCCTATGCGCCGGGGGCGTTTCGTTTTCTGCTCTACGGCATGGTGCTGCTGGTTGGTACGCTGGTGGGGCTGGAGATTCCGCTGGTCATGCGTATCCTGAAGCGCAGCGCCTCGCTCAAGGATCTGGTCTCCAAGGTTCTGACTTTTGACTATCTGGGCGCGCTGGCCGTGTCGCTGGCTTTCCCTATCGTGCTGGTGCCCAAGCTGGGGCTGGTGCGCACGGGCCTGCTGTTTGGCTTTATGAATGCGGCCATTGCCGTGTGGGCGCTGGTGCTGTTCAAACGTGAGCTGCGCAATCTGCGCGCCCATGCCTGGGCCTGCGCGGTGGTGATGACTACGCTGGCTCTGGGCGTCTTTGGCGCAGACCATCTGACCCGGCTGGCAGACGACCATTTCTATCAGGACCGCATTGTGCTGAGCAGCAGCTCGCCTTATCAGCGCATCGTGGTCACCCAGGGGCGTCAGGGCGCGCGCCTGTATCTGAATGGCAATCTGCAGTTTGCCCAGAGTGATGAGTATCGCTATCACGAAGCGCTGGTTCACCCCGTCATGGCTGCGCATGGTGCTCCGAAAAAAGTAGCTGTTCTGGGTGGCGGTGATGGTATGGCAGTGCGCGAAGTGCTCAAGTACCCCAGCGTCGAATCCGTCACGCTGGTGGAGCTGGACCCGGCCATGACCGATCTGTTCCGAACCAACGCCATGATGACGGCGCTGAACCATAACGCGCTCAACGACCCACGTGTGAAGATCGTCAATACCGACGCTTTTCACTGGCTGCAGGAGGCGGCGGACACTTTTGATGTCATTGTGGTGGACTTTCCCGACCCCACCAACTTTGCCATTGGCAAGCTGTTCACCAACAGTTTTTATTCGCTGATGGACAAGCGCCTGGCTGCCAGCGGCTATGCCGTGGTGCAGACCACATCACCGTTGATTGCGCGGCAAAGTTTCTGGACGGTGGCAACCACCATTGAATCCGTGGGCCTGACGGCCAAGCCCTATCACGTGCATGTGCCCAGCTTTGGCGAGTGGGGCTTTGTCATGGCCAGCCACCGGCCCTGGCACGAGCCGACCAGCCTGCCTGAGGGCATGCGCTTTCTCACGCTGCCCACGCTGCGGCTGATGTTTGACTTTCCGCTGGATATGGCGCGCGTGCCCACCGAGGTGAATCGCCTGTCCAATCAGGTGCTGGTCAACACTTACGAGCGCGAATGGGGCAAGGTGGAGCATTGATGAGCGGCGAGTTGCATCGCCGTGACTGGCTCAAGCTGGCAGCCGCGGGCGCTGCTGCACTTTCTGGCTGCAAACCAGCGGCCCCTTTGCTGGATGAACTGCCCGGCGGCTTTACCGGCGTGGCGCTGGAGCGTGGCCATAGCTTGCGCCCGTTCTGGCAGCGTCTGGCGCAAGGGCTGGACTTGCCCGCGCCTGCCGTGGTGCACCACGCGCCTGTAGTGATTGCCGGTGGCGGCATGGCAGGCATGGCCGCCACGCGCGCGCTGGAGTCTGCTGGCGTGCAGGGCGCGGCGTTGCTCGATACGCAGGCTGCCATGGGCGGCAACAGCCAGGGAGGTCAGATCAAAGGCATTGCCTGCCCTCTGGGCGCGCACTATCTGCCCGTGCCCGGCGATGACGCCAGCGAGGTACAGGACTGGCTGCAGGAGCTGGGTCTGCGCCAGCAGATTGCGGGGCGCTGGGTCTACGACGAGCGCTATCTATGCCACAGCCCGCAGGAGCGGCTGTACCTGCACGGCCACTGGCAGGAAGGCCTGCTACCCGTGCAAAGCGTGGGCGAGCGCACGCTGGCCCAATATGTGCGCTTTGAGCAGTGCATGAATGCAGCCATGGCCGAATCCGCCTTTGCCATGCCCTCGATCCGCGTCTGGCAGCGCGAGGGACGCTTGCCTGCATCTCATGCGCGGCTGGATGCGCAGCGCTTTGACCAGTGGCTGGCCCAGCAGGGGCTGGATGATGAATATCTGCTCTGGTACCTGAATTACTGCTGCCGCGACGACTTTGGTGCGGGCATACAGCGCGTCTCGGCCTGGGCCGGTATTCATTACTTTGCCAGCCGCCATGGCTTTCATGCACCACGCTCTGCCTCAGAGCATGCTCATGAAGAAGAGGGCGAGCAGGTGCTGACCTGGCCGCAGGGCAATGGCTGGCTGTCGCAGCAACTGGTGGCGCGGCTCAAGGCCACGCAGCTCATCACGGACTGCAGCGTGCTCTCGATCACCGAGGGACGGGACGGCGTGCAGATCGATACCTGGCACCATGGCCGCCAGCAGCATGAGCGCTGGCTGGCTCAGAGCTGCGTGGTGGCGCTGCCCACATTCATTGCGGCGCGTGTGTTGCGTAACCCGCCGGATTTTCTGCGCAGCGTGGCTGAACGTCTGGACTGGGCACCGTGGCTGGTGGCCAATATTCATATCGACCAGCAACTGGCCGACTACCCGGGGGCGGAGCCAGCCTGGGACAATGTGCTGTACCAGGACGGCAATGCGGGCGGGCTGGGCTATGTGGACGCAGGCGGGCAGCGGCTGGACCGCATTACGCGCCAGCCTACGGTGCTGAGCTATTACCAGGCGCTGGGCGACTGGGAAGATGGCCGCAAGCAGTTGCTGCAGCAGCCGTTTGCCTTCTGGCGCGAGCGCATTGTCAAAACGTTGAGCGAGCCACATGCCGACCTGCTGCAGCGCGCCACGCGCATGGAGATCACGCGCTACGGTCACGCCATGCCGGTGCCCAGAGTGGGTGATCAGCAGATTTTGAGTGAAATCGCCTTGAAGTCCAGAAAAGATATAGGCAAGCAGCTATCAAATGGAGAGCGGGTGGAGCTGCTGCCCACACCAATAGCAGGCCGTCTGGCTTTTGCGCATTCGGACTGGGCCGGATATTCGGTGCTGGAAGAAGCTTTTACCCGTGGCCACCATGCAGGCCTGTGGGCCGCGCATCAGCTTTAGAGCCCGCTCTTAGAGCCGCTAACACGACCCAGCAAACCGAAGGTTTGCGTTTGAGACGAGGCGCGAAGCCGCAGGCAGTACGGTAGTACAACAAGGCGAAGCAACGACGTATCAAGGGTTGTGTTAGTGGGTCTTAATACACCTTGCTGCCCGGCAGCTTGACCATGCGATAAAGCGCCGCACTGCCGCGTGCGCTGTGCACGCCCAGCTGGGCCATGGAGCGCAGGTCCAGATCCAGCGTCAGCGACGAGCGCGCGAGAGCCGAGCTGATTTGCGGCTTGCGGTCTGCCATGTGCAAGATCGGTGGATACAGGCCGTGGCCGCTCGCGTCAATCACGCTGGCAATCTGCGGGTCTGCAGCCGTGGGGCCACGGCGCAGCACCACGGCGATCTCACCGTTGTCCAGCTGCACATAGGTGCCGGGCGGGTACAGGCCCACCACATCGGCCAGTGCTTGTTTGACCTCATCGGCATATTGCTGGCCCTGCTGCAGAATCTGCAGCGACTCGGTGGCCGAGCGCCCGCTACGCGTCTTGCGCGGGCTGATCAGCGCGGCATAGCGGTCCACCGTGCCCAGAATGCGTACTAGCCGCTGCACGGGCTGCAATTGCGCCAGCGGCACAGGGGGCAGCACTTCATGGTGGTGCTGCACGGTCTCCAGCCACAGCGCATCGCGCACCAGCAGGCGCTCCAGCAGCACGCGGCCTTCCATGGGGTGCAGCTTCACGGTTTCTGCCTGAGACGGCGACAGCGGCTCGCGCTGCTCGGCCAGTTGGTTTTGCAGCGCCGTCATGCCGATATTCATGGTCAGCGCCGCTTGAATCAGCGTATCGCGCTCGCTCTGGATCAGCTGCAGCCGCTTGGCCAGCACATGGCATAGACTGGCGCAAACCAGCGCATGCGAAGGGCTGTAGCCCACGGTGGTGGAGCTGGCGCGCTGGAACATCAGGTACAGCGCCACATCAGTGTCGTGGGTGATCAGGTCCTGCAGCCACAGGTCGATCTGCTGCAGCTTGAGCGTGAAGCCCGGTATGCGCAGTGGCTCGCTCAGCAGCACGGACAGCGCCGCCTCCAGGTCTGACCACAGGCCTAGCAGGTCTTCGTAAGGCTCGTCGTAGCGGGCTGCTCGCATGGGTATCAGTGCTTTTCCAGCACCATCTGGTTGCCTTTGCGCGTCATCTGAAACTGGGCCAGAAAATTATTGCCCAGCAGCACATAAGGCATGGACTCCGGGCCGACGACGGCTTCGAGGCCGTAGACTTCAATATCGCCAAGGCGCACGCTGTCGAGCTTGACGCGCCAGCCCTGTGCGGTGCCATTGGCCGTGCGCATCATCACGGGTGTGCCTTGCTGGTAGGGCAGACCCAGGCGCTCGGCATCGGCGCGGCCCATGGAGATGGTGCTGGCACCGGTATCGACCATGTACTGCATGGTCTTGCCATTGATAAAGCCCCGGTCGATGAAGTGCCCGCGTGAATCTGCAATCAGTACCAGCGTGTTGGAGCGCGAACCGCCCCCCGCCCCGCCACGGCTGCCCACGCTCACTGGCGCCTCGCCCAGTCGCAGGCTCTGGCGCTCGCCCTTGATCTCCACCACAGCAGATTCGCCGGCAAGCTGCAGCAAACGCACCCCCTGATGTGTTTCATTGACGGCGAGCGCCTTCGGCGGCCCGCCGTTGACCACCAGCAAGGCCTTGCTTCCCAACACCCCCGTCAGCGCGACAGATTGAGCCCAGGCCGAGGCAGTTGCCATTGTCAGCAAGAGCACAAAACCGGCGCGGCCCAAGCGAGAGATGCCAAGCAAGGGCCTAGGCTGGCCGCGCCGCCCCGCTGCGAGGGCAGCGTCCCCCTTCAAGGGGGAAGCGGCAACGCCGCTCAGGGGGTGATCCATCTCAATCCCTGAAGTTATTGAAAGACAGAGGATGGTCGGACAGATCCTTGCGGATCAGTGCCATCGCGGCTTGCAGATCATCACGCTTGGCACCCGTCACGCGCACCTTGTCTTCCTGAATGGCGGCCTGCACCTTGAGCTTGCTTTCCTTCATCAGCTTCTGGATTTGCTTGCCCAGCTCGGACTCGATGCCGTTCTTGACCTTGATGACCTGCTTGACCTTGTCGCCGCCGATCTTCTGGGCCTTCTGGATGTCGAGGAAGCGCACATCCACATTGCGCTTGGTCAGCTTGTTGCGCAGCAGGTCTTCGACTTGCTGCAGCTGGAACTCGGCATCGCCAAACATGGTGATTTCCTTGTCCTTGAGCTCGACGGCAGCGGATGTGCCCTTGAAGTCAAAACGGGTGCCAATTTCCTTGGTCGCGTTGTCAACGGCGTTCTTGACTTCGACGAAATTGGCTTCGCAAACGGTGTCAAAAGAGGGCATGAAACAATTCCTATCAATATCAATACGGTAACAAGTCACAGTGTGCCCGCTGGAGATGGGGCTGTTGCCAGCAGTGGTGCAGACGCAGTGCGACAATTGCTTGGATGTTAGTCGAGAAAAATGTTCCCCTGCAGCATTGCAACACCTTTGGCATTGCTGCGCGTGCCGAAACGCTGGTACGTATCCGCAGTCAGGAAGATATTCGCCAATTCCTGAGTGATCCGCTATGGGGGCGTCAGCCGGTGTTTGTGCTGGGCGGTGGCAGCAATGTGGTGCTGACGGGCGACGTCGCTCCTGTGGTTCTGAAGATGGAAATCATGGGCAAGCGCCTGCTGCGTGAGACAGACAAGCACTGGATTGTCGAGATCGGCGCGGGCGAGCGTTGGCACGACATGGTGGCCTGGACGCTGGCCCAGGGCTATACAGGCCTCGAGAACATGGCACTGATTCCCGGCACCGTAGGCGCGGCCCCTGTGCAGAACATTGGTGCTTACGGGCTTGAACTGCAGGATCGCTTCGACTCGCTGGATGCGATTGACTTGGTCACAGGTGAGCAGTTCAGTCTGGATGCGGCGCAGTGCGCATTTGGCTACCGTGACTCCGTCTTCAAGCATGCGCCTGCGCAGCCCAAATACTGGCCTGTCACCGGCAGCTCGGCCGCGCCGCGCGGGCTGGGACTCAAGGGCAGGGCGGTAATCACCCATGTACGGCTGGCGCTGCCCAAGGCCTGGAAGCCGGATATGGGTTATCTGGACCTGCAGCGCAAGCAGGCCGAAAAAGGCATTGAGCAGCCCACGGCGCAGCAAATTTTTGAATGGGTTTGCGAAATTCGCAGCGCCAAGCTGCCTGACCCTGAAGTCATCGGCAATGCGGGCAGCTTCTTCAAGAACCCCACCGTCACTCCAGAGCAATGCGCGGACATCATCGCGCGTGAGCCCAAGATCGTGCACTACCCCATGGCAGATGGCTCCATCAAGCTGGCTGCTGGCTGGCTGATTGACGCCTGTGGCTGGAAGGGCAAGACGCTGGGGCGCGCCGGGGTTTATGACAAGCAGGCGCTGGTGCTGGTCAACCGCGGCGATCGTCATAGCGCAGAAGGCAGTGTGACGGGCGGCGAGGTGATGACCCTGGCTGGCGCGATTCAGACCAGTGTCTATGAGCGCTTTGGCATTCGTCTGGAGCCCGAGCCTGTGGTGATCTGAGCTGGTTCCGACATAAAAAAAATGGGTCCATCAAGGACCCATTTTTGCGAGCGGGAAGGCTTACTTCCAGAAAGCAGGGTGCAGCGAGATACCGACGATGCGATAGGGCTCCTTGGGCTCGATCGCGAACTCCAGAGGCACATAGCCCTTGGTGCAGTTCAGCAGCACGCTGGTGGCAATGGGGGTGCCAGTCTGCATACGGCCAGCTGTCTGGCAGGTGCCAACACCGGTGCGCACGGTCTCCAGAGCCTTTTGCACGGTGTCCAGAGGCGAGTTTTTCAGAAACTCTTCGGTGAAATTGTTCGATGCCAGCTTGGTCTTGCCGTCCAGCGCTGCGGTAATGGCCTGCAGACGCTTGCGCAGAGCTGCATCAGCGGCGGCTGCGTCAACGTTGATCGCAGGAGCGGCATCGGCCTGAGGGGCTGCGCCATTGGCGGCCGGTGCTGCAGGTTGTTGAGCCTGTGCGCTGGCCATGAAACCTGTGGATGCCAGCACAGCGGTCAGAAGCAGAGTTTTGGATGTTTTAGTGGAAACCATTCATTGAGCCTTTCGTCAAACAACCTACCCACTGTAAACCTTCTGCAAGCTCTTCTGTGCAAGACAGCAAGCTGTCTCTGATTTAAGTCTTGTAATTAATGTACGGAATGTCTTACAAGTCAGGGTTACTGCCTGCAAAAGCAGCGACTTGCTTGCCTAAAATCTGTTGCAGTGCAATAGCAAGCTTGAATTTTGGGTCTGCCCCACCACTACGGATCACCACGGAGGATTTCCGATGTCAGAAAATCATGAGGGTGCTGCCCAGCGCGTCATCAAAAAATATCCCAACCGCCGTCTCTACGACACCGACACTTCTTCCTACATCACGCTGGCAGAAGTCAAGCAACTGGTGATGGACAACGAAGCCGTGGTCATCAAGGATGCGAAAACCGGTGAAGACCTGACCCGCTCCATCCTTTTGCAGATCATTCTGGAAGAGGAGGCCGGCGGGGCGCCTATGTTCTCCGAAGCCATGCTGGCCAACATCATTCGCTTTTATGGGCATGCCATGCAGGGTTTCATGGGCAGCTACATCGAAAAAAATGTGCAGATGTTCACGGATTTTCAAAACAAGCTGGCGGAGAACTCTCACAGCGTGAGTCCTGAAGCCTGGAAGCAGTTCATGGGCATGCAACCTGCGGCCATGCAGGCCATGATGGGCAGCTATATGGAGAAGTCCCAGAATATGTTCACCCAGATGCAGGAGCAGATGCAAAAGCAGACCGAACAGATGCTTGGAGTCTTTGGAATCAAGCGCTAAACCCTACAACTACCCAGCAAGCGAGCCTAGTGCTCGCTTTTTTATATCTGCAAGATTCGCGCGGTCTAGTCCCATTTGACGATGTTGCTGAGAGTGGGCAGTCGAACAATGGTTTCGTCACCTCCAGAGCTTTAAGCAAAAAGCCGCAGGAGACGCGAATGTTCGATGAAAGACGATGCATCAGGGATGCATCAAAGGAGACTGAGAATGACGGCAGGAATGGGGCCACGCTTGCTGGTGGCCTGTGCAGTAGGCGCACTGACAATGGGTTCGGCATGGGCAAAGGCGACGCCCGACGAAGTTGCAAAGCTGGGCAAATCGCTCAATTGCACCGGAGGTGAAAAAGCAGGTACGGCCAGCGGCGTGCCGGAGTTCACAGGCAAGTGGCTGGGTACGCCTCCTGGTGTGAAATACGAGGCCCATAGCGGCCAGCACCCGGTGGACCCGTATGCGAGCGAAAAGCCGCTGTTTACCATCACGGCTGAAAACCTGAGCCAGTATGCGGAGCGCCTGAGCGATGGTCAGAAGGCCATGTTCGCCAAGTATCCCAAGACCTATCGCATTCCGGTGTACCCAGGTCATCGTGACTTCCGTTTCTCGGATGCCGTCTGCGCCGCAGCCAAGAAGAATGCCGAGAATGCCACACTGGATGCCGACGGGCTCGGCACCAATGGCGCTGTCAAGGGCGCACTGCCATTCCCCATTCCCAAGAGCGGTCTGGAGCTAGCCTTCAACAACCTGCTGCCTTCGCGCGCCTTTACCGAGCACACGCTGCGTGACAACGCCAATGTGCTGGCCGATGGCTCCATCGTCTGGGGTCGTGCAGACAACAAGGCGTTCAGCCAGATCAATGACCCCGCCAATGTGGGGCAACCTCTGACCAGCCCCATGTCGCAGGGCTCCAATGCCGTCAAACTGCCTGAGCGTGAAAAAGGGGGCGTGAGCATCGTTTCCGAGCCTGTGGAGTTCGGCAAGGAAAAGCGTCTGGGCTGGAGCTACGACCCTGGCACTCGCCGTGTGCGTCAGATTCCCGAATATGGCTTTGACCAGCCGCTGTCCGGCACCGGCGGCAAGCTGACCATTGATTCGGACCGCTTGTTCAACGGCTCGCCCATCCGCTACAACTGGAAGAATCTGGGCAAGAAGGAAATCTTTGTTCCCGCCAACGCGTACAAGATCCACGCCAATACCGTGAAGTACGCCGATCTGCTCAAGCCCGGTCACGAAAACCCCGATTTCATGCGCTATGAGCCGCGCCGCGTGTGGGTGCTGGAAGCCACGCTCAAGGACGGCTACCGCCACATGTTCGGCAAGCGCGTGCTCTTCCTGGATGAAGATACTGGCCAGGCGCTGATGAGCGATTACTACGACGTGCGTGGCCAGCTCTGGTTGCATGCTTTGGTCAATCACTACTACGCGTTTGATGCGAAGATCTGGCACGCAGGCACCAGCTTCTATCACGACCTGAACTCGGGTAGCTATGTGGCCTACAACCTGTTCCAGGAGCGCCCGCTCGGTCCTGTGTTGAACAAGGGCAATATGAACGCTTCCATGTTCACACCGGAGGCAGCCCGCAACGCAGGCAACTAAGCAGATATGTCAAGACGGCTGCTGAAACAGGTGGTGCGTCTTGCCATTGCAGTCAGGAGGCGCAGTGCGCCTCCTTTTTCATGGGCATTGAACAACAGGCTGGCCCAGGCCGATAACAACTTGTGAGGAGACAGGTATGGCAGATCGTCTGCAGGGAAAAATTGCACTGGTGACCGGTGGTGCCAGTGGTGTGGGGCTGGAAGTCGTCAAGCTGCTGCTCAAGGAAGGGGCAACAGTGGCATTCAGTGATCTCAATGAGGCAGTGGGTCAGCCGCTGGCGATGGAGCTGGGCGAGCGTGCGCTGTTCGTGCGCCATGATGTGAGCAGCGAAGCCGACTGGAAGCAGGTGATGAGCACCGTGCAGCAAAAGCTGGGCACGATCAATGTGCTGGTCAACAACGCCGGCATTCTGCTGCCGGGCGACATGGAAACGGGTCGTGTGGAGGACTTCAGTCGTCTGCTCAAGATCAACACCGAGTCCGTCTTCATTGGCTGTCAGCAAGGCATTGCGGCAATGAAAGAGGGTGGCGGCTCGATCATCAATATGGCCTCGGTGTCAAGCTGGCTGCCCGTTGAGCAATATGCAGGCTACAGCGCCAGCAAGGCTGCAGTGTCTGCGCTGACGCGCGCCGCAGCCCTCAACTGCCGCAAGCAGGGCTACGCGATTCGTGTGAACTCCATTCACCCCGATGGCATCTACACGCCGATGATGCAGGCCTCGTTGCCCAAGGGCGTAAGCAAGGAAATGGTGTTGCACAACGCCAAGAACAACCGTGCAGGTCGTGCCTACATGCCTGAGCGCATTGCGCAACTGGTGCTGTTCTTGGCCAGCGACGAGTCCAGTGTGATGAGTGGCAGCGAGCTGCATGCCGACAATTCGATTCTGGGCATGGGTCTGTAATTGGGAAATTTGCCTGCATGACGCAGGCAAAGAAAAAAGGCCTTGAATTGCTTCAAGGCCTTTTGTCTTTTGGCGGAGCAGGCGGGATTCGAACCCGCGGTGGGCTATTAACCCACACACGCTTTCCAGGCGTGCGACTTAAACCACTCATCCACCGCTCCACGCAATACCGGAATTACTTCATGGCTGAAGTAAAAAACCAAGCCGGTTCAAGCTTGGTTTTCAAATCTGGCGGAGCAGGCGGGATTCGAACCCGCGGTGGGCTATTAACCCACACACGCTTTCCAGGCGTGCGACTTAAACCACTCATCCACCGCTCCGTGTGATGAAGCCGCTATTCTAACCAGAAATCCAGGCCACAAAAGAAAAGTGCCGCAAGTTCTTTGCGGCACGGTGTGGAAAGCTTGGGAATCAGGCGTTCTTGCCGACCTGCACCATCTTCATGGCGGAGGCAATCAGGCCCGAGACCTCAGTCATATTGCCAGGCACCACCAGCGTGGTGTTGGAGTCTGCTGCAACCTTGCTGTAGGCCTGAACGGCGCTTTCAGCCACCTTCAACTGCACGGCCTGCTCGCCGCCGGGCTGGCGGATGGCGGTGGCAATGCGCTCCAGCGCCTGCGCAGTGGCGTCAGCCACGGCGGTAATCGATGCTGCCTCACCTTGTGCCTGGTTGATGGCGGCTTGCTTTTCACCTTCAGAGCGCGCAATGAAGGCTTCGCGTTCACCGGTGGCGATATTGATCTGTTCTTGGCGGCGGCCTTCGGAGGCGGCAATCAGCGCGCGCTTTTCGCGCTCTGCGGTGATCTGGGCTTGCATGGAGCGCAGAATTTCTGCGGGTGGTGTCAGGTCCTTGATTTCATAACGCAGCACCTTTACGCCCCAGTTCAGTGCGGCTTCGTCAATGGCGGACACCACTTGCGCGTTGATCATGTCGCGCTCTTCAAAGGTCTTGTCGAGCTCCAGCTTACCGATCACGCTGCGCAGCGAGGTCTGCGCGAGTTGCGTCACGGCCATGATGTAGTTGGACGAGCCATAGCTGGCGCGCATGGGGTCGGTGACCTGGAAGTACAGAATGCCGTCCACCGTCAGCTGGGTGTTGTCGCGTGTGATGCAGACCTGGCTGGGCACGTCGAGGGGAATTTCCTTCAGGCTGTGCTTGTATGCGATGCGATCCACAAAGGGAATCAGAAAGTTCAGACCAGGAGTCAGCGTGCCCGCATATTTACCCAGACGCTCCTTGACCCATGCATGCTGTTGAGGCACCACCTTGACCGAGCGAACGATGAAGATGATGGCGATGATGGCAATAGCCAAAGGAACTGCGTATTCCATATTGTCTCCGGCCCTTTTGGGGCAATGGCGTAAAGGATAGGGTGAACTTTGTCGCACTCAGCATAAGCATGCCGAGAATGAAAAGGCGTCAGACTTTGTCAACGAGGAGGCGGTTGCCCACCACTTCTGCGACCCGGTGCGTGCCGGGAATGGACAGGGAGCCGGGGCGGCCGAAGACCGTCCATGTGGCACCTCGGTAGCGAACCTGCGCCGTGCCGTCGGAGCCCCATTGCTCGACCACCACGGTCTCGCCCACATCCATGTTGACATCACGATTGCTGGAGGCCGGTTGTCTGCGCGGGTTGCGCTTGCGCTTGAGGTAGCAGACCAGCACGGCGGCCGAGGCGAGCAGGGCGGCTGCAACAATCTGAGGAACGAGGCCGAAGCCGGAGAGAGCCACCAGCGCTCCGATGACGGCACCCAGGGCCAGCATCAGAAGATAAAAGGTGCCTGTCAGCAGTTCTGCAATGACCAGCAAACCTGCAAGCAACCACCACATGGTGGAATGATCCATACCTAAGCTCCCGTTTGTTCCATGTATTTAGTGCACCACATTCTGGGTTAAAAAGCTCATGTTTCAAAGCCGCAATAAGGATATTCCTTACACTTCGCGGCTGTTTCGTTTTTTAGGCCTGATTGGTACCGGAGGCTGTCCATGAAGTTTCGCTTTCCCATCGTCATCATCGACGAGGACTATCGTTCCGAGAACACCTCGGGTCTGGGCATCCGTGCCCTTGCGCAAGCCATTGAGGAAGAAGGCTTTGAAGTTCTGGGCGTGACCAGCTATGGTGACCTGAGTCAGTTCGCGCAGCAGCAAAGCCGTGCCAGCGCCTTCATCCTGTCCATCGACGACGAAGAGTTTCAGCTCGGCGGCGACAAGGACCCCATCATTCACAGCCTGCGTGACTTCATCGGTGAAGTGCGCCGCAAAAATGAAGATGTGCCCATCTACATCTACGGCGAGACCAAGACCAGCCAGCATTTGCCCAACGACATCCTGCGCGAGCTGCACGGTTTCATCCACATGTTCGAGGACACCCCCGAATTCGTGGCCAAGCACATCATCCGCGAAGCCAAGAGCTACCTGGAAAGCGTGCAGCCCCCGTTCTTCAAGGCGCTGCTGGACTACGCCGAAGACGGCTCGTACAGCTGGCATTGCCCCGGTCACTCGGGTGGCGTGGCCTTTTTGAAGAGCCCCGTGGGCCAGATGTACCACCAGTTCTATGGTGAAAACATGCTGCGCGCCGACGTGTGCAACGCCGTGGAAGAGCTGGGCCAGTTGCTGGACCACAATGGTGCGATTGGCGAGTCCGAGCGCAATGCCGCACGCATCTTCAATGCCGATCACTGCTACTTTGTGACCAATGGCACATCGACCTCCAACAAGATCGTCTGGCACCACACCGTGGCCCCCGGCGATGTGGTGGTCGTGGACCGCAACTGCCACAAGTCCATCCTGCACTCCATCATCATGACGGGTGCGATTCCGGTGTTCTTGAAGCCCACGCGCAACCATTTCGGCATCATCGGCCCGATTCCGCAAAGCGAATTCAGCGTGGAATCGATCCAGGCCAAGATTGCCGCCAACCCGCTGCTCAAGGGCGTGGATGCCAAGGCCGTCAAGCCGCGCGTGCTGACGCTGACGCAGTCCACCTACGACGGCGTGCTCTACAACACCGAAACCATCAAGGGCATGCTGGACGGCTACGTGGCCAATCTGCACTTTGATGAAGCCTGGCTGCCCCACGCTGCCTTCCACCCCTTCTATGGCAGCTACCACGCCATGGGCAAGAAGCGTGCGCGTCCAAAGCATTCCGTGGTCTACGCGACGCAGTCCATCCACAAGCTGCTGGCCGGTATCAGCCAGGCATCGCATGTGCTGGTGCAGGACAGCCAGACCGAAAAGCTGGACCACCCGCTGTTCAACGAGGCGTATTTGATGCACACCTCGACTTCGCCGCAGTACAGCATCATCGCCAGTTGCGACGTGGCCGCTGCCATGATGGAGCCGCCCGGCGGCACCGCGCTGGTGGAGGAGTCGATTCTGGAAGCGCTGAACTTCCGCCGCGCCATGCGCAAGGTGGATGATGAGTTTGGTGACGACGACTGGTGGTTCGAAGTCTGGGGCCCGGAGGCTCTCGCCGAAGAAGGCGTGGGCACGGCCCAGGACTGGATCATTCGTGGCCCCGATGCCTCGCGCAAGCACAAGGCCAAGGGCAAGAACGGCAAGGAATTCGACAACTGGCATGGCTTTGGCGATCTGGCCGATGGCTTCAACATGCTGGACCCGATCAAGTCCACCATCGTCACGCCCGGTCTGGACCTGGACGGCGACTTCGCCGACACCGGCATTCCCGCCTCCATCGTCACCAAGTACCTGGCCGAGCACGGCGTGGTGGTCGAGAAGACGGGTCTGTACTCGTTCTTCATCATGTTCACCATCGGCATCACCAAGGGCCGCTGGAACACCATGCTGACCGCGCTGCAGCAGTTCAAGGATGACTATGACCGCAACCAGCCGCTGGCGCGCATCCTGCCCGAGTTTGTGCAGCAGCACCGCCGCTACGAGCGCATGGGCCTGAAGGATCTGTGCCAGCATGTGCACGAGCTGTACGCCAAGTACGACATCGCCCGCCTGACGACCGAGATGTACCTGTCCGATCTGAAGCCTGCGATGAAGCCTTCGGACGCCTACGCCCACATTGCCCAGCGCAAGACCGAGCGCGTGGAGATCGACCATCTGGTGGGTCGCACCACCGTGGGTCTGGTCACGCCGTACCCACCCGGCATTCCGCTGCTGATTCCCGGCGAAGTCTTCAACAAGAAGATCGTGGACTACCTTGTGTTCGCGCGCGAATTTGCCAAGGAGTGCCCGGGCTTCGAGACCGATATCCACGGTCTGGTGGAGCTGGAAGACGAGAACGGCGAAATCCGCTACTACGCTGACTGCGTGGCAGAACCTGCCAAGAAGGTGGCGGCTGCGAAGAAGCCTGCGACCAAGAATGTGGTGAAGGCGGGTGAGACCGTGGGCACCAAGGCTTTGAAGGTTGCCAAGCCGGCCGCAAAGGCGGTTGCCAAGGCCACCACCAAACCTGCAGCCAAGCCCGCTGCAAAGAAAACCAGCAAAAAGGCCCCTGCCGACATGGATGTGCGCGTGGTCGGCACGGCTGCCAAGCCCGCCAAAAAAGGCAAGATCGAAGTGCAGGTTGGCGACAACGGCCCCTTCGGCCGTACGATCTGATCGTTGACTGACCGGGCATGTCAGCCCGGCGTCCGCTCTCCATCAGCCCGGGGTGCCAAGCACTTCGGGCTTTTTCTTGTCTGACGATGAACGCTGTATCCACATCGCTTTCAATCCACCGGTTCTGGAAGGCTCTGGTTACACTGAGCCTGTGCTGGGCGCTGTTTGTGCTATGGGGCTGCTTGACGGAAACCGGGGCCAGCGGCGGGCTGATCCTGCGGCTGTTCCCGTTTCTCAAAGGCTTTGCGTATACCGACAAGCTGGTGCATGCCGGGCTGCATGGCGTGCTGGCGACGCTGCTGTGGTGCACGGGCGTGGCGCGTGCAAAAGCGCATGTGCAGCACTGGACGGCAGCATGGGCGTTGGCAATTGTGCTGCTGTGCGCAGCCTATGGCGGCGTGATCGAGCTGCTGCAGGCCAGCCTCACCACCACGCGCGGTGCAGAGTGGCTGGATGCGCTGGCAAACACCACAGGTGCAAGCCTGGCCGTGCTGCTTTGGCAAGGCTTGCGTGCTCTAATCATCAAAAAAGATAGCTAGTTGCCTATGTAAATACTGGACTAGAGAGCTGTTTTATCTCAAATCCAGGTTCACGAGTCTGAAGGGCTGGCGGCTCAGGTCATGCAGACCCAGCCATCATTCCAGCGTGATCTTGGCGTCGCGGATCAGGGAGCTCCAGCTGGCTTGCTCTTTTTGCAGATAGCCTTGCGCGTCCTGCATGTTGCCGCCCATGGGCGTGCTGCCTTCGTCCTGAAGCTGTTTGAGCACACCGGGGTCTTTCAGGGCCGTGTTCACCGCGGTGTTGAGCTTTTGCGCAATGGCGGCGGGTGTGTTCTTGGGCGCGACGATCAGCTTCCAGTCCACCGCTTCAAAGCCCGGAAATCCTGATTCAGCCACGGTGGGCACCTGCGGCAGGATCGGCAGACGCTTGGCGGAGGTCACGGCCAGGGCGCGCAGTCGCTGGCCCTTGAGCAGCGGGTACACGGCCTGCGGCGTGCCAAACATATAGTGGGTCTGCTTGCCCAGCAAATCGGTTACCGCTGGTGCCGCGCCTTTGTACGGCACGTTGAGCACATCGATCTTGGCGCGATACGACAGCATCTCTCCGGCCAGATGGCCCACGGTGCCGGTCGATGCCAGGCCTTGCTTGATGCCGCCGGGCTGGGCCTTGGCCGCGGCAATCATGTCCTGCAGCGACTTCCATGGTGAGTCAGCAGGAACCACCAGCACTACAGGTTGCGATGCCACAAGCGCGACCGGAATAAAGTCTGTCTTGGGGTTGAAGGGCATGCTGGGCAGCAGAGCCGGATTGATGGCCAGATTGGCCGTCTGTCCCATGCCAAAGGTGTAGCCATCGGCGGCAGCCTTGGCCACTGCATCCAGACCAATATTGCCGCCAGCGCCGGGCTTGTTGTCCACTACGATGACCCAGCGGTTGGCCGTGCCCACGCGCTCGCTGATCTGGCGCGTGACGGCGTCAGTACCGCCACCCGGTGTATAGGGCACGACCATGCGAATCGATTTCGCAGGCCATTCGCCGGGCTGCGCCTGAACACTGCCTGCTGCAATAGTCATAGCTAGCAGCGCAGAAGATGTAAGGACTGCACGGCGATTGAAATGCGATTTTGCGGTTTTCGAGTAGCTGGCTTGCTGCATTGTTTTGTCTCCTGAATCTGGAAAATTTTGGGTAAAGCCATCCCCGCAGAGCGCGCGATGGCGCTCTGTCGATGGCTGTCTGGGGGAGGGTGTGGGTTTAAGTCGTCTGGCCCTGTGCCAGTGCCTGGGCTTCTTGCAGGCTGTAACCCAGCGCGCTCAGAATTTCCAGGCTGTGCTCACCCAGCTTGGGCGGCGACAGGCGCACTTCAAGGTGCTTGCCGTCCAGCGTCAGCGGCAGCAGCACGGTTTTGCTGTCGCGGCCATCGGGCAAGGTGATGGGCGAGAGCGCACCCGTGGCGTTCAGGTGCGGATCGTCCAGCAGGTCATGTGGGCGCACGATGGGCGCAAACGGCAGGCCTTTTCCTTCAAACACTTTGGCGATATGCGCGGCGCTGTAGGTCGCCATTTTTTCGCGCAGCAGCGGCATCAGCCAGCTGCGGGCCTGCACGCGGTCGTTATTGCTGGCAAGGCGCGGGTCGCCCTGCAGCTCCTGCAGCTCAAACGCATTGCAGAACTCGCGCCACGCGCCGTCGCTGACCACGGCCAGGAAAATCTGCTCGCCATCCTTGACTTCAAACACGTCGTAAATCGCCCAAGCCGAAATGCGTGCGGGCATGGGCGCAGCAGGCTTGCCGGTCACGGCAAACTGCATCATATGCTGGGCGATGAGGAACACATTGTTCTCGAACAGCGCGCTTTGCACTTCCTGGCCCTTGCCGGTCTTCTCGCGCTGAGCCAGGGCAGCCATGGCACCCATGGCGCCAAACATGCCGCCCATGATGTCGTTGACGCTGGTGCCCGCGCGCAGAGGGTCGCCGGGGCGGCCCGTCATATAAGCCAGCCCGCCCATCATCTGCACGACTTCATCGAGCGCCGTGCGGTGCTCGTAAGGGCCGGGCAGAAAGCCTTTGTGGCTGACATAGATCAGGCGGGGGAACTGTTCTTTGAGGCTGTCATAGTCCAGCCCCAGCTTTTTCATGGTGCCGGGCTTGAAGTTTTCGGTCACCAGATCAGCCGTGGCAATCAGCTTGAGAGCGGCTTCCTTGCCTTCGGGCGTCTGCAAATCCAGCGTCAGGCTTTTCTTGTTGCGGTTGAACAGCGGAAAAAAGCCCGCGCCAGAGCCCAGCAGCTTGCGTGTGGCATCGCCATTGCGGCCATGGCCCACGGGCTCGACCTTGATGACTTCGGCCCCCAAGTCGGCCAGCATCAGGCCGCAGCTCGGGCCCATGACCATGTGCGTGAACTCCACCACGCGCACGCCCGCATAGGGCAGCGGCGCGGCGGATTGGGTTGAGGTTTCTGTGGAAGAGTGCATGTTCATCTCTGTTCTTGTTATGGGTTCAGGAATATTGAGGCGTTAAAAATAGCGGTGCGGCGCAAAGCCCTTGGGCAGGCCTGCGGGAGGCAGCATGCCGTAAAGCGCTTCGCCGGGCAGGCCTGCGGCCAGCGTTTCTCGCGCAGCGAGCAATCGCTCAATATCAATGCCGGTGCGCAGGCCCATGGCTTCAAACATGAAGACCAAGTCTTCGGTCACCACATTGCCCGAAGCACCGGGCGCATAAGGGCAGCCGCCAAGCCCGGCTTGGGATGAGTCAAAAGTGCGCACGCCAGCTTCATAGGCTGCCAGGCAGTTGGCCAGGCCCAGCCCGCGCGTATTGTGCATATGGGCCGCACCCGCCTTGTCACCCAGCTCGGCACGCAGTCGCGTAAACAGGCGCTTGACCTGGGCCGGGTTGGCCATGCCGGTGGTGTCCGACAGGCCGGATTCATTGGCGCCAGCGGCCACGCAGGCGACAGACAGAGCAATCACATCATCTTCAGGAATCAGGCCTTGCAGCGTGCAGCCAAAGGCGGTGGAGATGCCAGCTTCGATGTACACCTGCGGCGCAATCTCATCACGCAGCATGGCGATGGCACGCACTTCTTCCACCATCTGCTCGGGCGTCTTGCGCACATTGGCCATGGAGTGGGCGGGGCTGGCCGAAACGGGCAGGGTGATCTTGTGCGCGCCTGCGCGCATCGCAGCTTCTGCGCCCTTGAGATTGGGCACCAGCGCCATGATGGTGACATCAGCGTGGGTGACGGCGTGCTGCACGACTTGCGCGGCATCGGCCATTTGCGGCAGCAGCTTGGGCGAGACAAAGCTGCCGACTTCGATCTCCTGCACACCAGCGGCGACCAGCGCGTCGATCCACGCGCATTTATCGGCAGTGCTCATGGTGGCGGAAATGGATTGCAGCCCGTCGCGCGGACCGACTTCGCTGATCAGGACATCGAAACGGGGTTGAAAAGACATAGGAGTGAAAGCCTGACGGAGAGTTTGTACTTGCCTTGCGGCGCGGCGGGTGTTGTAATTGAAGTTCTATCTGATAGAACTAAATTCTTTCTATTGAAATATTGCATGGGGCTTTGCGCTGCTGTCAAGCGCCAGAGCGTTTTTTGGAGGCAGGAGTTTTATGCCGCGCAAATCTCAAAATGAGTCGGTGGCCGATGAAAACGCGGCAGAGGGCGGGGTCGCCGCGGTGGACCGCGCGCTGAGCGTGCTGGCCGCATTCAAGGATGGCGATGCCGCGCTGAGTCTGGCTGAGCTGGCCGAGCGTACGCGCTTGTACAAAAGCACGGTGCTGCGTTTGTTGGCATCGCTGGAGCATGGCGGCTGGGTGCAGCGCCAGGACGATGGCCGCTATGCCGTAGGGCCCGCAGTGGCGCGGCTGCATGCGGTGTATGAGCAGAGTTTTTCGCTGGATAAGCTGGTCATGCCTGTGCTCAAGGCCTTGGTCAGGGCTACGGGCGAGAGTGCGGCCTACCATGTGCGCCAGGGCCGGGAGCGGCTGTGTCTGTATCGCGTTGATTCCCCCCACCCCGTGCGCGACCACGCGCGTGTGGGCGATCTGCTGCCGCTGGGCAAAGGGGCCGGTGGGCGCGTGCTGGTGGCGTTTGACCCGGAGCTGGGCGACTGGGTCAAGAAAGACCGCAACCATTACGCCCGGGTGCGCGCCGATGGCTATGAGGCGCTGGTGGGCGATCGGCATAGTGAGATTGCGGGTATCTCGGCGCCTGTGTTTCGCAAGGATGGTGAACTGACAGCAGCACTGACGCTGACCATGCCCGTGCATCGCTATGACGAGCGCTATGTGAAGAATGTGCTGGAGGCTGCGCGCGAGCTGGGGGCAAACCTGCCTTGAGCAGATAATGTGAGTTAAACAATGCGGTAGTCCATCATTTATATGGACATCAAGCTATTGTTTTGGGAGCGTTTGTGCCGATGAATCCGGCTGAACCCCCAGCTCATTGCGCACCCGCATGAAACGTGCAAAGCGCGGCAGGCCGCTTTTTTCATGCAGGCCCTGATAACGGTAGGTGACCCAACTGCCCAGCGGCGGCGGGTTTTGGCGCAGCTCTGCAGTCAGGCCCGCGCCCAGCCAGAACTGCCTCCCCTCGGGGCTTTGCACCAGCAGCGCACCGGTCATGCCTTGCCACTGGCCGCGCCCCGGTTTGTAGCCAATGACACGGGCTTCGGCATCATCAAACGGTTTGAGCTTGAGCAGGTCGTCGCTGCGCCCTGATCGATAGGGGGCGCTGCCTTTGTGCAGCATCAGGCCTTCGCCGCCTGCTTTGACGACTTGATTCAGCCATTGCTGCAGCTCGGTTTCGTTTTTGAGCTTGCGCTGCTCAACGGCTTGCACCCAGCTTTGGCCAATCGCGGCCACGGTGCTCTGCAGCACGGGCAGACGCTGGTCAAAGCTGCCAGGAGCCGCAGGCAGATCAAACACCATAAAGCGCATTTGCCGCCAGGCGGCGTCATTAGCGGTGCCTTGTACGGGGCCTTGTGCGGTGGTGGACTGTGCATGGCTGAACTGGCCGCGTCCGGCCCAGAGTTCGCCGTCCATCGGCGTCGCTGGCCAGCCAGCGGTGAACCACGCTGGCGCGGCAATCGGTTGGCCCCCACGGCTGATGAGCTGCTGACCGTTCCAGTAGCCGCGCACGCCGTCGTATTTCTCGCTGACCCAGTAATCCTGCAGCGGCAGGCCTTTTTCCCAGATTTGAGCGAGCATCAGCGCCGGAGCCTTGGGGGACGGCTGCGCCGCCTGTGCGGGTTCGGCCAGCAGCAGCGTGGCCGCGAGTATCAGCTGAAGGTACAGAGCAAGCCGTGAGAAAACATGCATGACAGCTCCTGCTTGAAGCCGGGACGGTGGTCTGAATGATGCTAGTCAAGCTCGTGGGGCTTGTCGAGGTCGATGCTGTGTAGTCCTGATTTGATAGCGGATAGCCTATGAATAATCTGGACTAGAGTGCTATTTGAAGCAAAAAAGCCACCGCTTTGGAAGGCGGTGGCTTTACAGCGCAGCGGCTGAGTGAGCTTCAGTGATCAGTCAGCGATCAGTCGCGCTCAATCACTGCGCAGGCGATGCGTCCGCCCGCATTGCCCGTGGGTTGGCTCACATAGTCATCGGGGTTGGCATGCACGATCAGGCCACGGCCGATGATGTTGGTGGGGCCAGCGAGCAGCGTGATGTCGTTGGATTCCATATTCAGCTTGGCCACGCCATTGGAGTCGGCCTGCAGGCTGGGCAGGTCACCCACATGGTGCATGACAGCGTCGTACTTGCCATGGCTGCCTTGCTTGGGGTTGAAGTGGCCGCCGGCGGCATTGCCATTGTCGGCGCAGTTGCCGTTTTCATGGATGTGAAAGCCATGCTCGGAATTGGGCTTGAGGCCGCGCACCAGTGCATTCATCACCACGCGGCCGCCGGGCTTTTGCGTGAATGTCACCTCACCGGAGACATTGCTACCGCTGGTGGCTTGCAGCTTGCCCACGGCCTTGGCTTGTTCCAGATCGGTGCTGCTGCAGGCCGTCAAGGCGGCAGCGCTGAGGGCGAGAATGACAAAGCCGTATTTCATGGTGTTTCCTTGGATGAGTGAATGGAATGGATCAAAGCCAGCCAACCTTATCTGCTCGGAATCACTGCGCTTGTAGGGGAATGGCGGTGCTGTATTTCAGTGAACTTCAGTCAAAGGGCGCGATCAGCGCGCAAAACAAAGCCCCGCAGGCCTGGCAGCGCTGCGGGGCTTTAGGTGTCAAGTCGGTGCTTACTTGGAGCGGTTAACACGGCCCAGCAAACCGAAGGTTTGCGTTTGAGACGAGGCGCGGAGCCGCAGGCAGTACTTCAGTACGACAAGGCAAAGCAACGACGTATCAAGGGTTGTGTTAACGGCTCTTAGACTTGATCGGCCGACAGGCCTGCAGTCTGGCTGAAGCCGCCGTCCACATAGGTGATCTCGGCAGTCACGCCCGAAGCCAGGTCGCTCAGCAGGAAGGCGGCGACATTGCCCACGTCTTCAATCGTCACATTGCGGCGCAGAGGCGCAGCGTCGGCCACGCGGCCCAGCAGCTTGCCGAAGTCCTTGATGCCCGAAGCGGCCAGGGTCTTGATGGGGCCGGCGGAGATGCCGTTGGCGCGGATGGCGCGGCCATCTTCGGTGCGGCCCACGGCTTCAGCCAGGTAGCGCACGGAAGCTTCCAGCGATGCCTTGGCCAGACCCATGGTGTTGTAGTTGGGGATGGAGCGCAGCGCACCCAGGTACGACAGAGTCAGCAGCGAGGACTTGTCGTTCAGGTAAGGCAGGGCCGCCTTGGCCATGGCGGGGAAGCTGTAGGCGCTGATGTCGTGGGCGATCTTGAAGGATTCGCGGCTCAGACCTTCCAGGAAGTTGCCGGCAATCGCTTCGCGGGGCGCGAAGCCGATGGAGTGCACAAAACCGTCGAACTTGCCCCAGGCGTCGCCCAGGCCCTTGAACATGGCTTCGATCTGTGCGTCGTTGGCCACGTCGCAGTCAAACACCAGAGTCGAGTTGAACTCGGAAGCGAATTCGGTGATACGGTCCTTGAAGCGCTCGCCCACATAGCTGAAGGCCAGTTCTGCACCTTGCTCGTGGCAGGCCTTGGCAATGCCATAGGCAATGGAGCGGTTGGACAGAACGCCCGTGATCAGCAGTTTTTTACCGGCGAGAAAACCCATTGTTGTTCTCCAGAGAAGATTGAAAAGGGGAAATTGCGCCGCCTGTGGCAACTGCGCAATCTTTTGAACACATGTCCCGGCAAGCTAGGTCGCAGCCAGCCGGGCTAGGGCAGAATTGTCGCATGCGCCATTGGATGATTTGTTCAGCCCTGATTGCGGGCACCCAAGTTGCCAGTCCTGCCTGGGCCGCTCACGCCTATGCACTGTGGGGGCAGCCTCGCTACGCGGCAGATTTCAAGCACTTTGATTATGTGAATCCGCAGGCCCCCAAGGGCGGCGAGCTGCGCATGGTCAGCAATCTGCGCTATTCCACCTTCGACAAGTACAACCCCTTCACCATCAAGGGCTCGCCGCCAGCCTATCTGGCCGATATGTTGTTCGAGACCTTGCTCGCGCCCAGTCTGGACGAGACCGCCACGGGCTACGGCCTGCTGGCCGAGGACGTGGAGGTTGCTGCCGACGGCATGGCGGCCACCTTCAGGCTGCGCAAGCAGGCCCGCTTTCACAATGGCAAGCCGGTGCAGGCGCAGGATGTGAAGCACAGCTACGAGACGCTGCTGAGCAAATATGTCTCGCCGGGCTACAAGACGGTGTTTGCAGAAGTCGCGGGCTGCGATGTGCTCGATGACCGTACCGTGCGCTTTCGCTTCAAAAAGCCCAACCGCGACCTGCCGCTGACCGTGGGCGCGGCGCTGCCGGTCTTCAGCCGCGACTGGGGGCTGGGCGCGGATGGCAAGCCCAAGCCCTTTGATCAGGTGGTGACGGATATGCCGATTGGCAGCGGCCCGTACAAGGTGGGGCCGGTCAAGTTCGGCAAGGACATCACCTATGTGCGTGACCCGGCTTACTGGGGCAAGGATTTGCCGGTGCGCGTGGGCACAGGCAATTTCGATCGCATCACCATCAAGATCTACAAGGACGGCACGGCGCGGCTGGAGGCCCTGAAGGCCGGTGAGTTCGATCTCATGCGCATCAACAGCGCGGGCGACTGGGCCAGGCGCCTGACCGGGCGGCGCTTTGATTCGGGCGAGCTGGTCAAGGGCCAGTTTGAGAACAAGCTGCCCTCGGGCTTTCAGAGCTTTTTCATCAACACGCGCCGCCCGCAGCTGGCCGATGTGCGCGTGCGCGAGGCGCTGGGGCTGGCCTATGACTTTGAGTGGATGAGCCGCCAGATGTTCTACGGCGCCTACCAGCGCGTGCATGGGCTGTTTGGCAACACGGCCTGCGAAACCCGTGGCCAGTCGACCGAGGCAGAACTGGCGCTGCTCAAGCCCTATGCGGGCAGCCTGCCCGCTGCCACGCTGGGCGCGATGGCCGAGCCTCCGCGCACCGATGGCCCGGACGGCCTGCGCGGCAATCTGCGCCGCGCCCAGAAGCTGCTGGCCGAGGCGGGCTGGACGGTCAGGGACGGAGCGTTGCGCAATGCCAAGGGCGAGCCCATGGTGATCGAGTATCTGGATAGCGGCGAAAGCGGCGTCAAGATCGTCAGCAGCTGGATGCGCAATCTGGAAAAGCTGGGCATCACGCTCAAGGTGCGTAATGTGGACTACGCGCTTTATCAGCAGCGCATGGACAAGTACGACTTCGACATCGTGACGCTGAACGTGCCTGGCACGCACAACCCGGGCCAGGAATATGCCGAGCTGTTTGGCAGCGCAGCGGCTGATGTGGAGGGCGGCTCCAACTATGTGGGCCTCAAGAGCAAGGCCGTGGACGCGATCATTGCGCAGATGGCATCGGCCAAGTCCGAGCAGGAGATGCTGCCTGCCTGCCATGCACTGGAGCGCATCATTGCCCATGGCCACTATCTGATTCCGCAGTACTACTCGGGCACGCACCGCATGGTTTATGACGCATGGCGGCTGGCGCTGCCAGCGCAGATTCCTGCTTATTCGCCGGGCGAGCTGTGGGCTGTCTATACCTGGTGGGCAAAGTAAATGAGGCCCCCACGCTCCACCGTTGCACGGGTCGCTGCCCCCCGCGGGGGCTGGCCTTGCTTGGGGCGGCCCGGCGCTGCGGCCCCCGCCGCAGAGGCTGAAAACAAGGGTTGATCGAAGATGTTTGCCTATATTCTCAAACGCATTTTGCTGATGATCCCCACGTTGCTGGGTGTGCTGCTGCTGACCTTTATCGTCATCCAGTTTGTGCCCGGTGGCCCGGTGGAGCAATATCTGGCCGAAGCCAAGGCGGGGGCGGGAAGCGGTGCCGAAGGCGCATCCATGAGCTATCGCGGCGGGCAGGGGGTGGACCCGAAGCGGCTGGAAGAAATCAAGGCGCTGTATGGCTTTGACAAGCCGCCCGTGGAGCGCTTTGTGCAGATGCTGGGCCAGTTTGCGCGCTTTGATCTGGGCACCAGTTTTTTCCAGAACAAAAGCGTCTGGGCGCTGGTCAAGGAAAAGTTGCCCGTCTCCATCAGCCTGGGCCTGTGGACGTTCTTCATCAGCTATCTGGTTGCCGTGCCGCTGGGCATTGCCAAGGCCGTGCGTGCAGGCTCGCGCTTTGATCTGGCCACCACGGTGCTGATTCTGATTGGCTACGCGATTCCGGGCTTTGTGCTGGGCGTGGCGCTGCTGGTCATCTTTGGTGGGCAGTTGCAGTGGTTTCCGCTGCGCGGGCTGACCTCATCGAACTTTGATGAATTGAGCGCCATGGGCAAGGTGGTCGATTACCTCTGGCATATCGCGCTGCCGGTCACGGCCATGGTGGCGGGCAGCTTTGCGGTGACGGCCATGCTGACCAAGAACTCGTTTCTCGAAGAAATCCGCAAGCAATATGTGCTGACGGCGCGGGCCAAGGGCCTGTCCGAGAAGCAGGTGCTCTACAAGCATGTGTTTCGCAATGCGCTGATTCCCATCATCACGGGCTTCCCATCGGCGTTTATCGGCGCGTTCTTTGCCGGGGCGCTGCTGATCGAGACGCTGTTTTCGCTGGACGGGCTGGGCCTGCTCAGCTACGAGAGCGTGATTCGCCGCGACTTTCCGGTCGTGCTGGGTACCTTGTATCTGTTCACGCTGATCGGGTTGGTGACCAAGCTGGTCAGCGACCTTTGCTATGTCTGGGTCGATCCTAGAGTCAAATTTGACTGATTTCATGCAAAAACAGCCTCTAGTCCAGACAATGAATACGCAGGTAGCTATGAATTCAGGAGTGAATGCAGCGACAAAGTCCGAGTCACCTGGCCGCCGGGCCTGGCGGCGCTTCAAGGCCAACCGGCTGGGCTTTGTCAGTCTGGTGATCTTCGGCGTGCTGGTCGTGCTCAGCCTGTTTGCCGAGCTGCTGTCCAACGACAAACCGCTCATCGTGCGTTATGAAGGCCAGACCTATCTGCCGCTGCTGCATGACTACCCCGAGACCACATTTGGCGGCGACTTCCATACGCCTACCGACTATCTGGACCCGTTCATCCGGCAAAAGCTCAGCGAAGGCGATAACTGGGCCATCTTCCCCATCAACCGCTACGGCAAGGCCACGATCAACTACTTTGCCAAACAGCCCAATCCGTCTGCACCATCGGCGGACAACTGGCTGGGCACGGACGACCGCGGGCGCGACCTGCTGGCGCAGCTGATCTATGGCTTTCGCGTCAGCGTGCTGTTCGGGCTGGCGCTGACGGTGGTGGGCGTGCTGCTGGGTGTGCTGGCCGGGGCAGTGCAGGGCTTTTTTGGCGGCAAGACCGATCTGGCCTTCCAGCGCTTTACGGAAATCTGGGGCTCCATGCCCGAGCTGTATCTGCTCATCATCTTCAGCGCGCTGTTTGCGCCCAGCGTCTCGCTGCTGCTGATCTTGCTCAGCCTGTTCGGCTGGATGGGGCTGGCCGACTATGTGCGCGCCGAGTTTCTGCGCAATCGCCAGCTCGACTATGTGAAGTCTGCGCAGGCGCTGGGTGCCAGCAACCGCTCCATCATCTTTCGCCACATCCTGCCCAATAGCATGACGCCGGTGATCACCTTTTTGCCGTTTCGCATGAGCGGCGCAATTCTGGCGCTGACTTCGCTCGATTTTCTAGGTCTGGGTGTGCCGCCCGGAACGCCCAGCCTGGGCGAGCTGCTGAGCCAGGGCAAGAACAATATTGATGCGTGGTGGATTTCTCTGTCCACCTTTGGTGTGCTGGTCATCACGCTGCTGCTGCTGACCTTCATGGGCGACGCGCTGCGCGATGCGCTCGATCCGCGCAAGCAGGCTGCCACACCAGCAACGAAAGGCAAGTTATGAGCGAGCAGGGCAAGCTGCTTTCAGTGCGTGATCTGGGTGTGCGCTTTGGCAGCAAACAGGTGGTGCAGGGCGTGAGCTTTGAGATGGCCGCTGGCGAAAAGCTGGCGCTGGTGGGAGAGTCCGGCTCGGGCAAGTCCGTCACCGCGCTGTCGCTGCTGCGGCTGGTCGGTGATGGCCAACTGAGCGGCCAGGCCATGCTGGACGGACGTGATCTGCTACGCTTTTCAGAGCGCGAGATGCAGGCCGTGCGCGGTGGTGATATCGCCATGATCTTTCAGGAGCCGATGACGGCGCTCAACCCGCTGATGACCGTGGGCGAGCAAGTGGCCGAGGTGCTGCAGCTCAAGCAGGCGCTGAGCAAGGTCCAAGCAGGTAAGCAGGCGGTGGAGCTGCTGGCAACCACGGGCATCCCTGAGCCGCAGCGCCGCGCGCAGAGCTTTCCGCACCAGCTCAGCGGCGGTCAGCGTCAGCGTGCCATGATTGCCATGGCACTGGCCAGCCGCCCGCGCTTGCTGCTGGCCGATGAGCCGACCACGGCGCTTGATGTCACGCTGCGCGGCCAGATTCTGGACCTGCTGGCCGATTTGCAGCGCCAGACTGGCATGGCCGTGCTGATGATCACCCACGACCTGAACCTGGTGCGCCGCTTTGCCGACCGCGTGGCAGTGATGGAAAAAGGCCTGCTGTTGGAGCAAGGCGCTGTGGCCCAAGTCATGCAAGACCCGCAGCACGCCTATACCCGCAAGCTGCTGGCCAGCACGCCGGTGCGCGATGTGGACGAAACGCCGCCCGGCCCGGACGCCAAAGATGTGGTGCAGGCCCGGTCGCTGCGCGTGAGCTATGCCACGCCGCTGCCCGGCATACGTGGCTGGTTTCGCAAAGGCGAGTTTGTGGCCGTCAAAGGCGCAGACATGACCTTGAAGCCCGGTCGCACTCTGGGTGTGATTGGTGAGTCCGGCTCGGGCAAGTCCACTCTGGCGCAGGCCGTGCTCGGTTTGCTGCCCCATGCGGGCGACTTGCGGGTGGCGGGCAAGGCCTGGCAGCAACCGGCCATCCGCAACAGTGCGGCCAATCTGGCATTGCGGCGCAAGGTGCAGGTGGTGTTTCAGGACCCGTTCTCGTCCCTGTCGCCGCGCATGACGGTGGAAGAAATCGTGGGCGAGGGTCTGCAGATTCACGCTCCGCAGCTGAACGCCGCCCAGCGCCAGGAAAAAATCGTGCAGATGCTGGCCGAGGTCGGGATGACCGAGGCGCAATTTCCCGGCCTGCTGCAGCGCTATCCGCATGAATTTTCGGGAGGGCAGCGGCAGCGGCTGGCGGTTTCGCGTGCGCTGATCATGGAGCCCGAGGTGCTGGTGCTCGATGAGCCGACCAGCGCGCTTGATGTGACGATTCAGCAGCAGGTGCTGGCCTTGCTGCAGCGCCTGCAAAAAGAGCGTGGACTGGCCTATCTGCTGATTACCCACGATATGGACGTGATTCGCGCCATGGCGCATGAGGTGCTGGTGATGAAGGATGGCCAGATCGTGGAGCAGGGCAGCGTCCAGACCATTCTGTCAGCGCCGCGCGAAGCCTATACCTGCAAGCTGGTCGAAGCGGCAAGCGTCGCTGGCGTGCAGCAAGCTCTCTGAATTGATAGCGCACAGCCTATGTCACGTAATGACTTGAGGGCTGAAACGCCTGAAATATGGGCGACTTGGCTGGATTTCAGGCTTTTGCGCCCCGCAATACACGGAGTCCCCACTCGAAAGTCTGCATTTTTTCGGCGGGATTTCTCTGGCTGTGGCCTAATATGACGTTTTTCTAACCAACCATTTGAGAATTCGACATGGGCAACAAGATCGTTACCGAAGCAGACCGCAAGGCCTCTCCCCGTCCCCAAGCTCCTAATGGCGTGACACTGCCCACTCCCGGCCGTGGCCAGCGCGTGAGCCTGGAGCGTGGTTCGCACACTCGCAGCAAGAAGCAACCCGGCAAGCGCCACGGTTAATTCCTGCCGCTGGCCGCAGCCTGCTGCGGTCGCTGCGAAAAAGCCCTTGTCAACTTCGGTTGCGAGGGCTTTCGTTTTTGGCGGCGCTGGTCTAGCGCTGCAGGTTCTGCAGCTTGCGGCGCAGCTGGTGGACTTCTTCGATCAGGTCAGTAGTCAGCGCAGCGAGCTGCGGGTCGGCATCAAAGCTGTGCTCCAGCTGGGCAATGCGGCGCGCTCGCACCAGCGTCTGGCTGCTGAAGCGCCATTGCTCTGCAGTGTTCTCTGACGTGATCTCGGTAGTGACTTGTGCGGTGGCCGTGCCATCAGCACTCTCGTAGCTGATCACGCCCGTCTGCACATGCTCAATCACCCACTGCGGGCTGGTGCTGCAGTGGCGGGCCAGATCGTGCAGGCTCAGCATGGCATGGTCCAGCAGCTCGGCGGGCTCGTAAAAAGGGTAGTGTTTCGTGCTCATCTTCGGGCCTCTCAGCTCAGACTGCGGGCATCAAAACCCGGAAATGCCTTGGCAAACTCGGCATAAGCCTGTTTTTGTTCGGGGCTGACGGCGGGCGGAAACACCACGTCCAGCACCAGATACAGATCGCCGGGCGTGGAAGCGGGCAGGCCCTTGCCCTTGATGCGCAGCTTGCGCCCGCTGCGGTAGCCTGCGGGCACGGTCACTTCCAGCTCACCCGCCAGTGTCTTGAACGGGATGGGGCCGCCCAGCTCGGCCTCCCACGGTGCCAGCGGCACACGCTGATAGACATCCTTGCCTTCGGCCCACCAGCGCGGGTCGCTGTTGAAGTGCACTTCCAGCAGCAGATCGCCCGCCGCGCCTTTGCCCAGGCCGGGGTTGCCCTGGCCGGCCAGACGGATCATCTGCCCTTCACGCACGCCCTTGGGAATGCTGACTTGCAGCTCTTTGTTCTTGTACGCAGGCATGCCCTGATCATCAAGCACGGTAGTGCGCAGATGAATCGAGCGCATCGCGCCGCTATAGCTGTCCTGCAGGTCCAGCTCTATGCTGGCATGCTGATCCTGGCCGCGCATGTCGGGCGCGCTGCGCGGGCCCTGGCTGCGGCGTGCGCGCTGGGCCTGGCCGAACATCTGCGAGAAAAAGTCGCTGAAGTCGGCGTCGCTGGCTCCGCCTGCGCCATCCTGGCTGTGGAAGTGAAAGTCCTGCTGGTCCCAGCCCGGAGGCGGCTGAAAGCCTGCACCTGCGCCGCCCGCGCCGCGCGCGTATTGCGATCCATCGCCCATGGCGTCATAGGCGGCACGCTTTTCGGGGTCCGACAGCACGGTATTGGCCTCGTTGACCTCGGCCATGCGTGCGGCGGCATCTTTTTCCTTGCTGATGTCAGGGTGGTATTTGCGGGCGAGCTTTCGAAAGGCCTTTTTTATATCGTCGGCCGAAGCGCTCTTGTCCACACCAAGTATCTTGTAATAGTCCTTGTAGTCCATGGGTTCACCGGTTATCGAGCCAAAACGGAGCAGAGCTGCACTTCAGTGCACATGCTATTGCCATAGATACAGAATAAGGGCGCAGCTCTTGCGCTTCAAGCGTGACAGTGCTGCCAGTGGTAACGCTTACGGTCGGCCTAGGGCCTGTTCACATAACCCTCGGGGTCGCGCAAGCTGGACAGGGCTGCCAATGCGCGACGCGTGATGCAGTGCGGGTCGGGACCCGCACAAGGCACGCAACAAAGCAGTGGTAGCCCTGCCCAGCTTGCCCTTCGGGTTGAGAATCTTGGGCGGTCTGCGGCGTTGCAGGTACTTGCAAGGTACCTACCTTGCTGCGTCCCTGCGCCTTGCATCCCATCCCAAGATTCCCAACGCGATCCCCGTGCGTTATGTGAACAGGCCCTAGGGCATGGCTGTTTGGCGCTAATATTGGCCCGCCCGCTAAAAGCTGGATCGGCAGCCGCCGACCCCATGGGCATGAACAGAGATGACGCAAGAAATAAACAAGGCCGGTGAATGGCTGGTGGTTTGCCTGTGTGCCGAATGGTGTGGTACCTGCAAACAGTACCAGCAGCCTTTTGCCGAGATGGCAGCCCAGTTTCCGCAAATGCGCTTTGTCTGGCTGGATGTGGAAGACCATGAAGAGCTGGCCGGCGACCTGGACATAGAAACTTTCCCCTCCATTTTGGTGGCGCAGGGCGAGCAGGCGCGCTTTCTGGGGCCGGTGCT
Source organism: Comamonas testosteroni (assembly GCF_003569915.1). GTDB lineage: Bacteria > Pseudomonadota > Gammaproteobacteria > Burkholderiales > Burkholderiaceae_C > Comamonas > Comamonas testosteroni_D. The sequence continues at coordinate 43,217 of NZ_KZ984455.1, forward strand.
GCCTCAGCCAGCCGTACTGGTGCGCATGCTGCAGTCGTTGCTCCATGATGCGGGTGCCAAACCGGCCGATGTGCAGCAGGCCCAGGATTTGCTGCAGCGCCTGTTACGCGCTGATGACTTGCCGGATGCCTTGCGCTGACGCTGTTTTTATGCACGGTGCTTTTTGCGGAAACAATGGTTTGCGGCTACAATTGCGGCTTCACGACCAAACGGGCGGGTACTCACCGCCCGTTTTTTTTGGGCAAATCAAAGTGAAGCCTGCTGAAAACAGAGCTAAGTACTTGATTTGACGGATTTTTCGGGACTGAACTGAATACACGTGGCATTACAGCAAATCGTTGAACAAACCGTGACGGGTCTTGGTTATGACCTGGTCGAAATTGAACGCACAGCAGGTGGACTGCTGCGCATCACGATTGATTTGCCTTGGCAGGCGCCGGAGGAAGCTGCGCCTGAGCTGCCCGCTGGGGCTGCCCCCGAGCAGTTTGTGACGGTGGATGACTGCGAGAAGGTGACACGCCAGCTGCAGTTTGCGCTGGAAGTCGATGGCGTGGATTACGCCCGCCTGGAGGTTTCCTCTCCAGGTATTGATCGCTTGCTGCGTCACGAACAGGACTTCACGCGCTTTGAAGGCGCTGTGGTGGACTTGACGCTCAAGCAGCCTATCGGAGCTGCTGGTGGCGAGACGATCAACGCAAATCGCAAAAAATTTCGCGGCACGCTCGAGCGTACTGAAGAAGGTGGCTGGCAGATCGTCTGGAGCGATGAGCCTCCCGTCAAGCCCGGCGTGCGTGTGAGCAAGAAGCGTGAGCCAGCACCACTGCAGGCCATGGGTTTTACGCTCGATGAGCTGCGTGAAGCTCGTCTGGCACCGATTGTGAATTTCAAAGGACGCGCAGCCAAGCCTGAGTAAGGCCGCTGGCGTGTTTGAGTCGTTGGGGCAAAGAGGCTGAAAACTGTGTCCTCTTTGTGTGATTGAAATAGGAGAGTCGTCGCATGAATCGCGAACTGTTGATGTTGGTTGAAGCCATTTCGCGTGAAAAGAACGTGGAACGCGATGTGGTTTTTGGTGCCGTGGAATCCGCGCTGGCACAGGCCACCAAGAAGCTGTACCAAGGTGAAGTAGACATCCGCGTGTCCATCGATCGCGAAAGCGGCGACTACGACACCTTCCGCCGCTGGGTGGTCGTGTCCGATGATGCGGGTCTGCAAAATCCCGAAGCTGAAGAAATGCTGATGGACGCGGAAGACCGCGTGCCCGGTATTCAGATCGGTGAGTTCATCGAGGAACAGATCGAATCCCTGCCCATTGGCCGTATCGGCGCCATGGCTGCTAAGCAGGTCATCCTGCAGAAGATTCGTGACGCCGAGCGCGAAATGCTGCTCAACGAGTTTCTGGCTCGTGGCGACAAGATCTTCACCGGCACCGTCAAGCGCATGGACAAGGGCGACATCATTGTCGAATCCGGCCGTGTGGAAGGACGTCTGAAGCGCGGCGAGATGATCCCCAAGGAGAATCTGCGCAGCGGTGACCGCGTGCGCGCCATGATCATGGAAGTGGACGCAACCCTGCGTGGCGCTCCCATCATCCTGTCGCGCTCGGCCCCTGAATTCATGGTGGAACTGTTCCGCAATGAAGTGCCTGAAATCGAGCAGGGCCTGCTGGAGATCAAGAGCTGCGCCCGTGACGCTGGCAGCCGTGCCAAGATTGCCGTGCTGAGCCACGACAAGCGCGTGGACCCCATCGGCACCTGCGTCGGCGTGCGCGGCACCCGTGTGAACGCCGTGACCAATGAACTGGCTGGCGAGCGCGTGGACATCGTGCTGTGGTCCGAAGACCCCGCCCAGTTCGTGATCGGTGCTCTGGCTCCTGCCAATGTCTCCTCCATCATGGTGGACGAGGAAAAGCACGCCATGGACGTGGTGGTGGACGAGGAAAACCTGGCCATCGCTATCGGTCGCGGCGGCCAGAACGTGCGTCTGGCCTCCGAACTGACGGGCTGGAAGATCAACATCATGGACGCTGCCGAGTCTGCTCAGAAGCAGGCCGACGAGTCGGCTGTCTCGCGCAAGCTGTTCATGGAGAAGCTGGATGTGGACGAGGAAATCGCCAACATCCTGATCGAAGAAGGTTTCGAGACCCTGGAAGAAGTGGCCTATGTGCCGCTGCAGGAAATGCTCGAAATCGAATCCTTCGATGAAGAGACGGTGAACGAGCTGCGTAGCCGCGCCAAGGACGCTCTGCTGAGTCAGGAAATCGCTCGCGAGGAAAATGTGAGCAAGGCGTCCGAGGATCTGCTGTCGCTGGAAGGCATCACGTCCGAACTGGTGGACAAGCTGGCAGGCGCCGGCGTGCACACCCGTGATGATCTGGCCGATCTGGCCATCGACGAGCTGACCGAAATTACCGGTCAGACCGCTGAAGAGGCCAAGGCCTTGATCATGAAGGCACGTGAGCACTGGTTTACCGATGGGCAAGAGTAAGGTCAGGGAGGTTCAGAGCATTTATGTCGAGTAATACGGTTGCAGAATTTGCGAAAGAGCGCAACACGACCCCTGATACCTTGCTGCAGCAGCTCAAGGCCGCCGGGGTTGACAAAGCCAATGCTGCCGACGCACTGACAGAAGGCGACAAGCAGCGTTTGCTGAGTCACCTGCAGGCCAGTCATGGCAGCGGAGCCAAGAAGATCACGCTGACCAAGAAGTCCACCAGCGAAATCAAGCAGGCGGATGCCACGGGCCGTGCCCGTACGATTCAGGTGGAAGTGCGCAAGAAGCGCACTTTCGTCAAGCGTGAAGATACGCCCGCAGAGGTCCAGGCCAATGCGGAAAGCATGGCCAAGGCCGTGCAGGAGCGTGCCGCCACTCAAGAGCTGGCACGCCGTGAAGAAGAAGCTCGCCGTCAGGCCGAGCAGTTGCTCCATCAGGAAGAAGAATTGGCCAAGGAACGTCAAGAGCGCGAAGAGCGCGAGCGCCGTGAGCGCGAAGCCGAAGAGCGCGCCGCTGCATACGCTGCAGCCGAAGCCGCTAAAGTGGCTGAAGCCAAGGCTGCCAAGGAAGAGGAAAAGCGCGAGCATGCTGCGGAAGCTGCAGCTCGCAATGCCGCACAAGCTGAAGCTCGTGCCAAGGCTGAAGCAGAATCTCAGGCCAAGGCTGCTGAAGAGGCTTCGCGCGCCAAGGATCTGGACGAGCGTCGTCGTAAGGCCCTGGCCGAAGCCGAAGCCATTCGCGCCATGATGGCAGCGCCCAAGAAGGTGCTGGTCGCCAAGAAGCCCGAGGAGCCCAAGAAGGCTGCTCCCGCTGCTGCCGAAGCCAAGAAGGCGGCTCCCGCCAAGGATGGTGCCAAGCCTGCTGCAGGCGCGGGTGCCAGCGCTGGAGCCGGTGCGCGTCCTGGCAAGGAAGTCAAGTCGGCCAAGCTGTCTTCGAGCTGGTCCAACGACAGCAACGGCAAGAAAAAGGAAATCAAGACCCGCGGCGACAGCTCGGGCGGCGTGGGCCGTTCGAACTGGCGCGGTGGTCCTCGTGGCGGCGGCCGCCGTGGTAATGATCGCAATGATCAGCACCAGCAGCAGGCCCCCGAGTTCCGTCAGCTGGAGATCTCGGTGCCCGAGACCATCACAGTGGCCGAACTGGCGCACAAGATGGCCATCAAGGCTTCCGAAGTCATCAAGGTGCTGATGAAGATGGGCCAGATGGTCACCATCAACCAGCCGCTGGACCAAGACACCGCCATGATCGTGGTGGAAGAAATGGGCCACACCGCCAAGGTTGCCGCACTGGACGATCCCGAAGCCTTCACGGCCGAGGAAGTCTCCAACGCCGAAGCCGAGCTGATTGCCCGCGCTCCTGTGGTGACCGTCATGGGTCACGTGGACCACGGCAAGACCTCGCTGCTGGACTACATCCGTCGCACCAAGGTGGCGTCGGGCGAAGCCGGTGGCATTACCCAGCACATCGGTGCCTATCACGTGAAGACGCCTCGCGGCATCGTCACCTTCCTGGACACTCCCGGTCACGAGGCCTTCACGGCCATGCGTGCTCGCGGTGCCAAGTCCACCGACATCGTGATTCTGGTGGCCGCTGCCGACGACGGCGTGATGCCCCAGACCAAGGAAGCCATCAAACACGCCAAGGCGGCTGGTGTTCCTATCGTGGTGGCCATCACCAAGGCCGACAAGCCCGAAGCCAACCCCGAACGCGTCAAGCAGGAGCTGGTCGTAGAAGAGGTGGTGCCGGAAGAATACGGCGGAGACTCTCCGTTCATCGCCGTGTCCTCCAAGACCGGCCAGGGCATCGACGATCTGCTGGAGCAAGTGCTGCTGCAGGCCGAAGTGCTGGAGCTGAAGGCGCCTGTGGATGCCGCAGCCAAGGGTATCGTGATCGAAGCCCAGCTGGACAAGGGCCGCGGTACCGTGGCCACCGTGCTGGTGCAGTCCGGTACGCTGAAGGTCGGCGACGTGGTGCTGGCAGGTCAGACCTATGGCCGCGTGCGTGCCATGCTGGACGAAGACGGCAAGCAGACCAAGGAAGCCGGTCCTTCGATCCCTGTGGAAATTCAGGGTCTGAACGAAGTGCCCATGGCTGGTGACGACTTCATGGTGCTGCAGGACGAACGCCGCGCCCGCGAAATCGCGACCTACCGCGCTGGCAAGTTCCGCAATACCAAGCTGGCCAAGCAACAAGCGGCCAAGCTGGAGAACATGTTCGCCGAAATGTCCGCTGGCGATGTGCAGACGCTGCCCATCATCATCAAGGCCGACATGCAAGGCTCGCAGGAAGCTCTGGCTGCCTCGCTGCTCAAGCTGTCCACCGACGAGATCAAGGTCCAGCTGGTGTACTCCGGCGTGGGTGGTATCTCCGAGTCCGACGTCAACCTGGCGCTGGCTTCCAAGGCCATCATCATTGGTTTCAACGTCCGTGCCGACGCCCAGGCCCGCAAGACGGCCGAAGGCAACGATGTGGATATCCGCTACTACAACATCATTTACGACGCCGTGGATGAAGTGAAGGCGGCCATGTCGGGCATGCTGGCTCCCGAAAAGCGCGAAGAGATCATCGGTATGGCCGAGATCCGCACCGTGTTCGTGGCAACGAAGATCGGCACGATTGCCGGTTCGTACATCACGCAAGGTCACGTCACCCGCAACGCACACTTCCGTCTGCTGCGCGACAACGTGGTCGTCTACACGGGCGAAATCGAGTCGCTGCGTCGCATGAAGGACGATGTCAAGGAAGTCAAGGAAGGCTTCGAGTGCGGTATCAAGCTGCGCAACTACAACGACATCAAAGAAGGCGACATGCTGGAAGTCTTCGAGATCAAGGAAATCGCTCGTACGCTGTAAAAGCTATAGCTGCTAGTGCAGGAAGAACAAGGGTTTGAGGCTTTAACAGCCTTGAACCCTTTGTGAATCAGGCACTGCATGCTCTTTGAATCAATGGCAACCAAACGCAAATCCGCTGCACCCAACCGCAGCTTCAAGGTCTCCGACCAGATCCAGCGCGATCTGTCGGAGCTGATCGCCCGCGAGTTGAAGGACCCGCGCGTCGGCATGGTCACGCTGCAAGGCGTGGAGGTGACTCCTGACTATGCCCACGCCAAGGTGTTCTTCAGCGTGCTCGTTGGCGACCCTGAAGTGACCAAGGATGCACTCAATCAGGCCGCAGGCTTTCTGCGCAACGGCCTGTTCAAGCGTCTGCACATTCACACCGTGCCCACGCTGCACTTCATCTACGACCGCACGACTGAACGCGCTGCCGATATGAACGCCCTGATCGCCAAGGCGGTGGCGTCGCGCGGTCCCGAACAGGAATAGCACATGAACGCCCCTCGCACCCGGGTGCAGCGGCGCCCTGTGCATGGGGTGTTGCTGCTCGACAAACCGCTGGGATGGTCCAGCAACGATATCTTGCAGAAGGTCAAGTGGCTGCTGCGCGCTGAAAAAGCCGGGCATACAGGCACGCTTGACCCGCTGGCCAGTGGCGTGCTGCCGCTGTGCTTTGGCGCAGCCACCAAATTCAGTCAGCTTCAGCTTGAAGCTGAAAAGACTTACGAAGCCATTGCCCGCCTGGGTCAGACCACGACCACGGCAGATGCCGAGGGCGATGTGGTGCTGGAGCGCGCAGTGGATCTGGCCTCCATCACGCCTGAGCGCCTGGCTCAGGTGCAGGCGCAGTTCACGGGCGATATCCAGCAGGTGCCGCCCATGCACAGCGCGCTGAAGAAAGATGGCAAGGCCTTGTACGAATATGCCCGTGCGGGCATAGAGGTCGAGCGTCCTGCTCGTGATGTCACGATTCATGCACTGAATCTGGCTCTAGTCCAGGACGATCAAGGGTATCCAGCTATCAAGATGAGAGTGACCTGCAGCAAGGGAACCTACATCCGCACGCTGGGTGAAGATGTGGGCGAGGCCTTGGGCTTCGGCGCTCACTTGCGCTTTTTGCGCCGTGTGGAAACCGGTGGCCTGGACGTTGCGCGTTGCGTGACGCTGGAGGCGCTGGAGGCCATGGGTGACGAAGAACGCGTGGCCCAGGTGCAACCGGTGGATACGCTGCTGCACCGTCACGCCGTCGTCACGCTGGGGCAAGAGGATGCAGGGCGCTTTCTGTCAGGCCTGCGCCGCCGAGGGGCTTGGGCAGACGCTCCGGCCGTGGCGGTGTATGGTGAGCGCCCGCATGCCCTTTTGGGGGTAGGCCGAGTGGTGCGCGGGGAGCTGATCCCCGAGCGCCTGCTCAGTCCGCTGGAAATTCAACAGATTTTGGAAGGAACGCCGCGTCCACAAGCAAGCGGCATTTTGGAAACATTATGAGCAAACAAATCCGCAACATTGCGATCATTGCGCACGTTGACCACGGTAAGACCACCATGGTGGACCAGCTGCTGCGCCAGTCCGGCACTTTTGCCGAGCACGAAAAAGTCGTCGACACCGTGATGGACAACCATGCCATCGAACGCGAGCGCGGCATCACCATTCTGGCCAAGAACTGCGCCGTGTCCTGGAAGGACACCCACATCAATATTCTCGACACACCCGGCCACGCGGACTTCGGCGGTGAAGTTGAACGTGCTCTGTCCATGGTTGACGGCGTGGTGCTGCTGATCGATGCGCAAGAAGGCCCCATGCCTCAAACGCGTTTCGTGACCAAGAAGGCTCTGGCCCTGGGTCTGCGCCCCATCGTGGTGGTCAACAAGGTTGACAAGCCCGGTGCCAACCCCGACAAGGTGATCAACGCTGCTTTCGACCTGTTCGACAAGCTCGGCGCTACCGACGAACAGCTGGACTTCCCCGTGGTGTACGCCTCCGGTATCAACGGCTGGTCCTCCAAGGTCGAGGGCGAGCCCGGTGCCAAGTGGGGTGAAGACATGTCGGCTCTGTTCGACACCATCCTCGAACACGTGCCTTCCGTGCAAGGCGATGCTTCGGCACCTCTGCAGCTGCAAATCTCCGCGCTGGACTACTCCACCTTCGTGGGCCGTATTGGCGTGGGCCGTATCACTCAAGGTACGCTCAAGCCCGGTCAGCAAGTGGCCATCATGGCGGGCCCCGAAGGCAAGCCCTACACCGGCAAGATCAACCAGGTCCACACCTTCCAGGGTCTGGATCGCGTGCAGGCCACCGAAGCTGGTCCTTCCGAGATCGTGCTGGTCAGCGGTATCGAAAACATCGGTATCGGTGAAACCATCACCGACCCCGCCAATCCCCAGCCTCTGCCCATGCTGAAGATTGACGAGCCCACACTGACCATGAACTTCTGCGTGAACACCTCGCCCCTGGCAGGTCGTGAAGGCAAGTACGTGACCAGCCGCCAGATCTGGGACCGTCTGCAAAAGGAACTGCGCTCCAACGTGGCTCTGCGCGTCAAGGAAACCGACGAAGACGGTATCTTTGAGGTCTCCGGCCGTGGTGAACTGCACTTGACCATTCTGCTGGAAGAAATGCGCCGCGAAGGCTACGAGCTGGCCGTGTCCAAGCCCCGCGTGGTGATGCAGATGATCGACGGCGTGAAGTACGAGCCAATCGAATTGGTGACTGCCGACATCGAAGAAGGCCACCAAGGCGGCGTGATGCAAGCTCTGGGCGAGCGCAAGGGCGAGCTGGTGAACATGGAACCCGATGGCCGCGGTCGCGTGCGTCTGGAATACCGCATTCCTGCCCGTGGCCTGATCGGTTTCACCAACGAATTCCTGAACCTGACACGTGGTTCCGGTCTGATCGCCAACATCTTCGACAGCTACGAACCCCATAAGGGCGACATCGGTGGCCGCAAGAACGGCGTGCTGATCTCCATGGACGACGGTGAAATCTTCACCTACGCCCTGGGCAAGCTGGATGACCGTGGCCGCATGTTCGTCAAGCCCAACGACCCCGTGTACGAAGGCATGATCGTCGGCATCCACAGCCGCGACAACGACCTGGTGGTGAACGCTACCCGTACCAAGCAGCTGACCAACTTCCGCGTGAGCGGCAAGGAAGACGCGATCAAGATCACGCCTCCCATCGAGCTGTCGCTGGAATACGGCGTGGAATTCATCGAAGACGACGAGCTGCTGGAAATCACCCCCACCAGCCTGCGCGTGCGCAAGCGTCACCTGAAGGAACACGACCGCAAGCGTGCTTCCCGCGAAGCCTGATCAGCCTCGTCTGACGCTTACAAAAAAGGCCCTCCGGGGCCTTTTTTCATGCCGGTACGGCCAGCTCGCTCACCTGCTGCACCAGCCATTCGGCCATGGGCGAAAGACTGCGCCCGCGCTGCCAGACCACGCCATAGTGCGATGTCATGGAGGGCACATCTCTGGCATGAACCTGTTGAAGTTGGCTGCCTTGCAGCAAATGACGCACAGAAGGCTCGATGGCGGCCAGCACGGTATCGGTCTGTAGCGTCAGCGCAATCAGGCTGTGCACATCATCACATTCCACGGCCAGCAGCTCGCGCTCATGCCCCAGTTGCAGCTGAGCGCACAGGGCTTCGCGCACGGTCTGCGGCAGGCGCACGGCAGCCAGCCCATAGGCATGCAGCTGGGGCAGCGTAAAGCGGGTGCCAGCCTGTTGCAGCAGCGGATGGCCGCTGCGCACATACAGCCCGCCGCGCTGGGGCGGCAGAGGGCGGATGACCCAGTCGCCGCTGACAGGCAGCTCGCGGGTCTCTGCCACAAAGAATTCAATCTCCTCATCCTTGAGCCGCTGCAGCAACTGCTGCCAGTTGCCCATGATGGCGCGCACATGCACCTGCGGGTACTGGTTGCGGGCGCGCTGCAGCAGCGGAGCCAGTAGAAACTGCGTGGGAAACGGCCCAAACCCGCAGGCCGTGTCGCCCATCAGCCGTTCGCGGTACAGCTGCATATCGCGCTGCAGATTGCGGCTTTGTTGTACCAACTGACGTGCGCGCTCCAGCACAAAAAGCCCGGCCGCCGTGGGCCGCACTTCGCCCGCGCCCCGGTCGAACAGGCGCACGCCAAATTCCTGCTCGGCCGCCTGCACGCTGCGCGTGAGTGCGGGCTGACTCAGATGCAGCTGCTCGGCAGCGCGTGCGTAGTTGGCCTTGTCGGCCAGCGTGACCAGATGCTGCAGGCGGCGTATGTCCATGGCAATGACTTCAGTGCATTGAAATTGCATTGACTATGCATTGGACGCAAGCCAAAGCGCTGCCCAGAATGTGACAGCGTTTCTGAAATTTTGAGGGTTTTAGCCCTCTAGTCCAGAACTATTAAAGGCTGATAGCTATAAAAACAGGAGACAGACATGAGACCTCAGTGGACTTTGAAGGCCGGCACTGCGGCATTGATGGCGAGCACTTTGCTGGCGGCCTGTGCCCACGACCCGGGCGCACAGCAAAGCGCAGCCACCTTGCAGGCGGGGCAAGCTAGCGTGCACACGCAGCAGGCACTGGCCGCGTTTGCGCAGACCTTGCCGCCCGATGATGCGCAGGACCGCGAAGACGCCCAGCGCGGCCTGATTGCGCAGGCAACAGGGCAGATCAAGGCAGCCGATGGCCGCGTGCTCAAGGACTTCGGCGCTTATGACTTTGTGAAAGCGCCAGCGCCCGGCACCGTCAACCCCAGCCTCTGGCGTCATGCCCAGCTCAATGCGCAGGCAGGGCTGTTCAAGGTCACGGACGGCATCTACCAGTTGCGTGGCTTCGACATGGGCAATATCACGCTGGTCGATGGCCAATCGGGCTGGATTGTGGTGGACGCGCTGACCAGCCGCGAAATCGCGGCAGCGGCCATGGCTTTTGCGCGCCAGCACCTGGGCAACAAACCCGTCACCGCACTGATCTTCACCCACAGCCATGTGGACCATTTTGGCGGCGCGCTAGGCATCATCACGCCCGCCGAAGTCGCTCAGCGCCTTGTGCCCGTGGTGGCACCCGCCGGGTTTATGGATGAAGCGACCAGCGAGAACCTGCTCGCAGGCACGGCCATGGCCAGACGCGCCATCTACCAGTTCGGGACTCGGTTGCCGCAGTCGGCCAGCGGCAATGTAGACACCGGCCTGGGCAAGGATCTGGTCAGCGGCCACATGGGCATACTTGCGCCCACCATCAGCATCGAGAAAGCGAATCAGGAACTGGTGCTGGACGGTGTGCGCTTTGTCTTTCACAACATGCCGGGGGCCGAAGCCCCAGCGGAGCTGACTTTCAGCATCCCCGAGCGCAAGGCCTTTGGCGGCGCGGAAATTCTGGCCCAGACCATGCACAACCTTCTGCCCATCCGCGGGGCCAAGGTGCGCGATGCGCTGCAGTGGTCTGCCTATCTGCAACAGGCGCTGGAGCACAGCCGCGATGCCGAGGTCGTCTTCAACCAGCACAACTGGCCCGTGTGGGGGCAGGCGCGTATTGCCAGTTTTATCAGCCGCCAGCGTGATCTCTATAAATTCATGCATGACCAGACGGTGCGCCTGATGAATCAGGGCCTGGTGCCCAGCGAGATTGCAACGCAGATCCGTCTGCCGCCCGAGCTGGCTGCCTTCTGGGGCGGGCGTGGCTACTACGGCGATCTGCGCCACAACGTCAAGGCCATCTACCAGTTCTATCTGGGTCACTACGACGGCAATCCAGCCCATCTGGACCCCTTGCCGCCCCAGGAAAAAGCGCAGAAATATGTGGCTGCGCTGGGCGGCGCAGGCAAGGTGCTTGAGCAAGGCCGGCTGGCGGCAGAGCAGGGCGACTATCGCTGGGCGGTGGAGCTGCTGCAGCAACTGGTATTTGCTGCGCCGGACCATGCCGAGGCCAAGGAGCTTCTGGCCCGCTGCCATGAGCAACTGGGCTACCGCGCAGAATCGGCCACCTGGCGCAACAGCTATCTGACGGCAGCGCAGGAGTTGCGTGCAGGCGTTGCGCCGATGTCCAAGGACGTATCCGCCATGGCCGAGATGACGGCCCATATCCCCACCGAGCGCTTTCTGGAGCTGCTGGCCACGCGGCTGGACGCCAGCAAGGCCGCAGGCCGACGCTTTGCCATGAATCTGGCGCTGGACGATGTGGGCGAGCGCTATGTGATCTGGCTGGAGAATGCCGTGCTGCATTTCCGCCGCGGTGAGCCGCAAAAAGATGCCCATGTCTCTCTGCGCTTGACCCGAGCGGCATTTTTGAGGCTTTTATCGGGTGCAGTCAGGACAGAACAAGCGCCTGCTGCTATGAAAATTGAAGGTGACAGGGCCGCGCTTGGTCAGTTTCTGCAACTCTTTGACGGCAGCAAGCCGGACTTTCCCATCGTCACGCGCTGAACACCGATGGCGCATTGCGCGCCATGGTGTGCTGAATTTTGCAGCGCCCAAAAACAAAAAAACCGCATGGCTGGCATGCGGTTTTTCTGATTTGCAGCGGGCGCTGCGGGCCATGATCACTTCTGCGCCAGAATCCAGGCGACCAGCTTCTTGGCGTCGGCTTCGTTCACCTGAGCATTGGCGGGCATGGGCACGGGGCCCCAGACGCCAGAGCCACCCTTGATGACCTTGGTGGCCAGCTTGTCCGCAGCGTCCTTCTGGCCGGCGTACTTGGCAGCCACTTCCTTGAAGGCGGGGCCGACCAGCTTCTTGTCCACGGCGTGGCAGGCCATGCAGTTCTTGGACTGGGCCAGCGCCTGGTCAGCCATGGCGGGAGCCACAGCAGCAGCGGACAGGGCGAGGGCGATCAGAGTTTTCTTCATCATGAGTTCCCGATACAAATTTATAGTGGGGGGTGTATTTGTAGCGCATTCTAAGGCGTTCATTGCGTATGTAATGGTGAACGCATTGTTGAGAAAACCAAGGAGGGTGTATGTATTTGTTAGGTCTGGCCATTTTGTTATCGCTGCTCAAACTGGCTGAAATCGGCCCGCCCGCCACCTGGAGTTGGTGGTACATCCTCGCCGTGTACGGCGCCACGGCGGTATGGTGGGCCTGGGCGGACGCATCGGGCTATACCAAGCGCAAGGCCATGCAGAAGATGGACAAGCGGGTTCAGGACCGCGTCAACCGCCAGAAAGAGGCGATGCAACCGGGCAAACGACGCTGAGCGTCGCTGAAAGCGAGGTGCAGACATCGTGATTGACGATGTCTGTGTCGCCCGATTGACCCAGCGCCGTCAGAGGCTGCATGCACTGCCGCGCAGTGCTGCGCCATAATCCAAAGTTCATTTCGATAACGTCTGATAGCGAACCCCATGCCCGCATACCGTTCCAAAACCTCCACTGGCGGCCGCAACATGGCTGGTGCGCGCGCCCTGTGGCGTGCCACTGGCATGAAAGATGGCGACTTTGACAAGCCCATCATCGCCATTGCCAACTCCTTCACCCAGTTCGTGCCCGGCCATGTGCACCTGAAGGACCTGGGCCAGCTGGTCGCGCGCGAGATCGAAAAGGCCGGTGGCGTGGCCAAGGAATTCAACACCATCGCCGTGGACGATGGCATTGCCATGGGCCACGACGGCATGCTGTATTCGCTGCCCAGCCGTGACCTGATTGCGGATTCGGTCGAGTACATGGTCAATGCCCATTGCGCCGATGCGCTGGTGTGCATCTCCAACTGCGACAAGATCACCCCCGGCATGCTGATGGCCGCCATGCGCCTGAACATTCCGGTGATCTTTGTCTCCGGTGGCCCCATGGAAGCGGGCAAGACCAAGCTGGCCAACCCCGACACCAAGGTCATCGAGTTCAAGAAGCTGGACCTGGTGGACGCCATGGTGATTGCGGCCGACCAGCGTTTTTCTGACGAAGAAGTGGCCCAGGTCGAGCGCTCGGCCTGCCCCACCTGCGGTTCGTGCTCGGGCATGTTTACCGCCAACTCCATGAACTGCCTGACCGAGGCGCTGGGCCTGTCCCTGCCCGGTAACGGCACGGTGGTGGCCACGCACGCCGACCGTGAAGAGCTGTTCCTGCGCGCCGGTCGCCGCATTGTGGAGCTGGCCCGCCAGCACTACGAGCAGGATGACGACTCCGTGCTGCCGCGCTCCGTGGGCTTCAAGGCCTTCGAGAACGCCATCACGCTGGACATCGCCATGGGCGGCTCCACCAACACCATCCTGCACCTGCTGGCGATTGCCCAGGAAGCCGGTATCGACTTCACCATGGCCGACATCGACCGCCTCTCGCGCGTCGTGCCCCAGCTGTGCAAGGTGGCGCCCAATACGCAGAAGTACCACATCGAAGACGTCCACCGCGCTGGCGGCATCATGGCCATCCTGGGTGAGCTGGACCGCGCCGGCAAGCTGCACACCGATGTGCCCACCGTGCACGCCAAGACCATGAAGGAAGCGCTGGACCAGTGGGACATCGTGCGCACGCAGGACGAAGCCGTGCGCCACTTCTACATGGCGGGCCCCGCAGGCATCCCCACGCAAGTGGCGTTCAGCCAGAACACGCGCTGGCCCAGCCTGGATCTGGACCGCGCCGAAGGCTGCATCCGCTCTTACGAGCACGCTTTCAGCAAGGAAGGCGGCCTGGCCGTGCTGACCGGCAATATCGCTGAAAAGGGTTGCGTGGTGAAGTCCGCTGGCGTGGACGAATCCATTCTGGTCTTTGAAGGCCCCGCCCACGTGGTGGAGTCGCAGGACGAAGCCGTGGAGCATATCCTCAACGACCAGGTCAAGGCTGGTGATGTGGTCATCGTGCGCTACGAAGGCCCCAAGGGCGGCCCCGGCATGCAGGAAATGCTCTACCCCACGAGCTACATCAAGTCCAAGGGCCTGGGCAAAGCCTGCGCGCTGCTGACCGATGGCCGCTTCTCGGGCGGTACCTCTGGCCTGTCGATTGGTCACTGCTCGCCCGAAGCGGCTGCTGGCGGCGCGATTGGTTTGGTCAAGAATGGCGACATCATCCGCATCGACATTCCGAACCGCACCATCAATATGCTGGTCAGCGACGAAGAACTGGCCAAGCGCCGCGAAGCGCAGAACGCCAAGGGCTGGAAGCCTGCCGAAGCTCGTCCCCGCAAGGTGTCTGCTGCACTCAAGGCCTATGCCAAGCTGGTGACCAGCGCCGACACGGGCGCCGTGCGCGACCTGTCTTTGCTGGACGACTAAGTTACGCTTGTTTCGTCATATCGTCAGCACGGCCTTCCGTGTTGACGGACAATGCGGCAGCCGCCCGGTGCAAATCGGGCGGCTGTTTTCAATGGTGTTGTCCGAAATGAAGTTCCAGTCTGCTGCCCTCACGCGCCTTGCCTCCTCACTCACTGCAAGCAGGGGGCGCAGAGCCTGTGCCCTGGCCTTGCTGGCGCTGATGGGGGCGGCAGTCAGCGGCGCTGCGCAAGCCAATGAGCCGCGCTACCCGCAGCGGCCTGTGCGGCTGGTCGTGCCTTTCACCCCCGGCGGCTCCACCGACATCGTGGCGCGAGTGATTGCCGAGGCCATGCACAGCAGTCTGGGGCAGCCTGTGGTGGTGGACAACCGCTCGGGTGCCAGCGGCCTGATTGGCGCGGAGTACGTGGCCCATGCCGCGCCGGACGGCTACACCATTGGTCTTGGCACCATCAGCACGCTGGTGGTCAACCCCGTCATGCTGCCCCAGTCCACACGCATTGACCCAGCCAAAGCCTTTGTGCCCGTGGTGGCGTTGGCCTCCATTCCTTCGGTGTTTTCCGTCAACCCGGCGCTGGGTGTGCGCAGCACGGCACAACTGGTGGCGCTGGCGCGCAGCAAGCCTGACCAACTCAATATCGGCTCTGCAGGCGTGGGCTCCATCGGCCACCTGATTGCCGAGCGCATCAATGCGGACCTCAAGATCAAGCTGCACCACATTCCCTACAAAGGTCAGGGCCCGGTGGTCAGCAGCGCCTTGTCGGGAGAGACGCAGGTGCTCAGCGACCAGTACCCGTCATCAGCGCCGCATGTGGCATCGGGCCGCTTGATTCCCTTCGCCGTGGCGGCCCAGCAGCGCCTGCCAGCCTTGCCACAGGTGCCCACTTTCAAGGAACTGGGCCACCCCACGCTCAACAATCTGGCGATTACCTGGTTTGGCATCGTGGCCCCGGCAGGCACGCCTGCGGTGGTGATCCAGACCCTGAACAGCGCCGCCAATGCCGCGCTGCAGGACCCTGCCGTGCTGGACCGCCTGCAAAGCCTGGGCGTGCAGCCGCTGGGCGGCCCCGCGCAGCGCCTGCGCGAGATGATGGATGAGACCGCCCAGACCGTGCGCGAAACGGTGCAGGAGCATGGCGGGCAGCTCACAGTGCGCTGATTGCTTCTGTTTTGATAGCTGATGGCCTATATATCATTTAGACATCAGCCTTGTTTGGCTTCAAATCACTGCCGCAGCACCTGCGCGAGGGCTGCGCCACATCCACAGCGCCAGCACCGCAATCACCAGCAGCGCGGCCAGATTGATGGCCTCCCAGCCCAGCGTCTGCACCAGCACGCCGCAGCTCAGCGACATGGCGGCGGCCATGCCGTTATTGCTCCACTCCATCAAGGGCTGGGCGGCGGCGCGTTCATCGGGCGTATGGGCCTGCGACAGCAGCGTGGTACCTGCCAGCAGCATCAGATTCCAGCCCGCGCCCAGCAGCAGCGAGCTGGCCAGAAATAGCGTTTGAGACAGCCCGCTCAAGGCCAGCGTGGCACTGGTGGCCAGCAAAGCGGTGCCCAGCCAGGCCACCCGCCGCGCGCCCAGCTTGTCAATTGCGGGGCCGGCCAGCAGCGATGGCGCAAACATGCCCAGCACATGCCACTGAATCACATGGGTGGAGTGGGCCAGACTCATGCCCAGCCCATGCATGGCCAGCGGCGTGGCATTCATCACCAGAATCATCAGCCCATGGCCGCAGGCCGTGACCACCAGCGCCTGACGGATGGCAGGGCGCTGCAGCAAAGCCTTGCGCTGCGCCTTGAGCGTTGCTGGCATGCCGGACTGGGGCGGTGCGGCTGGGCTTGCCGCATCTGGCAGATAACGCAGCAGCACCATGGCGCAGGCCGCCAGCACCGCAATGCACAGATAAGCCCCGGCAGCGGCCACGCTTAGCCAGTTCTGCGCCTGCAAGGCCAGACTGGGCGCAAGCAGCGCAGCCAGAATGCCGCCGCCCACCACCCATGATGCCGCGCGGCCCTTGTGCTGGGCGTCCACCCCATCGAGCGCGGCAAAGCGGTAAAAGCCGCTCGACGCCTGATAGCCGCCCAGCAGCAGCATGGCCGCGCAAAACAGCGCAAAGCTCTGCAGATAGAGTGCCGCCGCAGCCGCCAGCCCCGCCAGCACGCCCAGCGCCGCACCGCGCTGCAGGCCGATGGAGCGGCCGCACTGCTGCATCCAGCGCGCCAGCCGGCCAATGGCCAGCAGATTGCCCACGACCAGCAGTGTCAGCGGCAAGGTGGCAAGCATGGGCCAGGGCGTGAGCTTCTGGCCCATCAGCCCCGTCAGCGCAATGCCAATGATGGAGCAACTCCAGTACAGGGCCTGAGCCAGACTCAGCAGCCCCAGAGCAGGGTAGCGACGCAACATGGTGTTCTCTCTTTCTCGTGAAGAAGGCCAAGCAATCCCCTGGCGCAGCGGCACGCCATTGGGTTGCGGTACTATGAAATGAGTAGCTGCTAGCGCTTATGTTGTAAGGACTAGAGCCTGCTTTTGCTTGAAATCAGCCTGCGCCAAAGCGCTCGGCAAAAGCCTGCGGGCTGATGGACAGATGCTTGTGAAAACTGCGGCGCAGGTTTTCCGGGTGGCCAAAGCCGCACAGCCGCGCCACGGTGGAGACCGATGCCTGTCGCTGGCCCAGCAAGGTGGCGGCGGCCTGCACACGCACATGCTCCACATAACGCGCGGGCGTGGTGCCCAGCTCGCGCTGAAAGACGCGCGCCAGCGTGCGCGGCGGCAGGCAGGACTGGTCGGCCAGCCGCTCCACGCTGAGGTCGCTGCCGAGCTGCCCTGGAATCCACTCCAGCAACTGCGCCAGACGCGGCGCATGCGAAGGCTCGGGCGTGAGCAGCGGCGAGAACTGGGCCTGCCCGCCGGGCCGGCGCACAAACATCACCAGCTGGCGCGCCACGGCCAGCGCCATGGCGCTGCCCAGATCGTCCTCCACCAGCGCCAGAGCCAGATCGATCCCTGCCGTCACGCCTGCCGAAGTAAACACATGGCGAGCCTGGGCATCGTTCGTGTCATAGGTGTGCAGCCGGTCATGATCGACCGCGATATCGGGGTGGGCCTGGCTTAGCTCTTGCACGCGGCACCAGTGCGTGGTGGCGCTGCGGCCTTGCAGCAGCCCGGCATTGGCCAGAATCAAGGCGCCCGAGCAGACCGAGCCCAGGCGCTGCACCACAGGCTCGGCCTTGCGCAGCCACAGGCGCAGGGCTTCATCGTGCTGGGCGACATCCACACCATCGCCGCCGGGCACCAGCACGGTGCAGTTGGCTTGCGGTACCACGCCTTTCCAGCTTTGCGTTGCCAGCATCTGCAGGCCGCAACTGGTGGTCAGCGGGCCTGCTTGTGCGGCCAGCAGCGCGACCTGGTAAAACGGCTCAAGCCCCTGCTTGGCGCGCACATCATTGGCCGTGGCAAACACCTGCAGCGGGCCGGTGATATCAAGACTCATGGCATTGGCATAGCCCATGCACAGCACCTGATGGCCAAGGGCGGCCTTGAGGGAGCCTGAGCGTCGGGATGGGGCAGGGCGAGAAGACATGGCTGCAGTGTGCGCCGCAATCCAGTTGGCAGCAATGACATTGAGCCCACAATTTTTGCCACTTCGGCCAGAGGTGCCGAGAGCGCATGCGGCGGCCAGCCATCGCGCGGCAGGGCTTGTTTGCCGCAGTGCATCCAGCTCTGCGGCACAATGCCTGCCATGCTGATGTATCCGCACATTGATCCCGTTGCCGTGCAGATTGGCCCGCTGGCCGTGCACTGGTATGGCTTGACCTATCTGGCTGCCTTCGGCCTGTTCCTGTTTCTGGGAACGCGCCGCCTGCACCATCCTCCGTTTAGCTTCATGACCGGCGAGCGCGCCTGGTCGCGAAAGGATGTGGAGGACATTCTGTTCCTCGGCGTGCTGGGCGTGGTCGTTGGTGGCCGCATCGGCTACTGCCTGTTCTACAAGCCCGGTTACTACCTCACGCATCCGCTGGAGATTTTTGCCGTCTGGCAAGGCGGCATGAGCTTTCACGGTGGTCTGCTGGGCGTGATTGCTTCCATGATCTGGTTTGCCCGCTCGCGCAAGCGCAACTGGCTGGAAGTTGCAGATTTTGTAGCACCCTGCGTACCTACCGGGCTGGCTGCAGGCCGAATTGGCAACTTCATCAACGGCGAACTCTGGGGGCGCGCTGCCAGCGCCGATCTGCCCTGGGCCATGGTGTTTCCGCAAAGCGGCTCCATGATCCCGCGTCACCCCTCGCAGATCTATCAGGTGCTGATGGAAGGCATTTTGCTGTTCATCATCCTGTGGATTTATGCGCGCAAGGAGCACAAGCCAGGGCAGGTGGCCGCAGTCTTCCTGCTGGGCTATGGCGTGTTCCGTTTTATGGCTGAATACTTCCGCGAGCCAGACGACTTCCTGGGCATTCTCTCGCTGGGCATGAGCATGGGCCAGTGGCTGTGCATTCCCATGATCGTGGGCGGCGTGCTGATGTGGTGGCTGTGCGGCAAGCGCCAGCCCTACGATGTGCAGCGAACGGCAGCTTGAGCACCCAGCGCATGAAACAAAGCAGACCTCAGGGTCTGCTTTTTTGTGCCCGAACAATGCACATAATGGCGCAAAGCGTTACTGTATATGCGGTATTTGCTTCGCGAATGAGAGCATCATTCCTTCAAAGCATGGGAGACCGATATGGGCTGGGCAGCAGACTGGATTGAGCAAACCAAACTCTGGGCGCGAGGGGCCGAAGGCGGCAAGGCCGACGAGCAGCAGCGCCCGCTGGCGCAGCGCTTGGACGCCACACTGCGGCGCGGGCAGGAGGCGCTGTCGCCGCGTGAGCTGCGCCGTCTGCTGCAGGATATGCAGCAGGTGGCTGATGCCTCGCTCAGCGATGTGGAAGGGGGCCGCTACGCGCAGCTGCTGATGGACTGGTATGCCAAGGCCGATGCGCCTGCGCACAAGGACTTCTGGCTGCTGGCCATCGAACAGTTTGGCCCTGACGCCAAGGCACTGCAGGCCGCACGCGAGCGCTATGACAAAGCCGAAAGCGATGTGGAGCGCAGCGAAGCCGAGATGGCGCTGCGCCGCGCGCTGATCTCATCGCGCACGCGGCTGCTGCAGCGTTTTGCCCAGCCGCAGGGCGGCATGGGTTTTCTGGTCGATATGCGCGCCGAGTTGCTGGCTCTGCCCAAGGCCGAACAGCGTTATGTGGCGCTGGACGCGGAGCTGGAGCATCTTTTCTCCAACTGGTTTGATGTGGCGTTGCTGGAACTGCGCCGCCTGAGCTGGGATTCACCCGCGTCGCTGATCGAAAAACTGATCCAGTACGAAGCGGTGCACGATATTCGCAGCTGGGCCGATCTGAAAAATCGCCTAGACAGTGACCGCCGCTGCTACGGCTTTTTTCACCCGCGCATGCCCAATGTGCCGCTGATCTTTGTGGAAGTGGCGCTGCTCGACAAGATGGCGGGCAGCATGGCGCCGCTGCTGGACGAGACTGCTGCGGCAGCCGATCTGTCCAAGGCCAATACCGCCATCTTCTACTCGATCAGCAATACGCAGACCGGCCTCAAGGGCGTGAGCTTTGGTGACTCGCTGATCAAGCATGTGGTGGAGACGCTCACCCAGGAGTTCCCCAAGCTCAAGCAGTTCGCCACGCTGTCGCCCATTCCGGGCCTGCGCAACTGGATCAGCAAGAACGGCGAAGCCCTGCTGGCCGGGCTGGACGACAAGCAAAAAGCGGCGCTGGAAAAAGCCGCTGGTGGCGTAGATGTCGCGCATCTGCTGGCGGCGCTCGAAGCACCGGACTCGCTGAACGAAAAATCCCCCGTGCGCCAGGCGGCCATGTTCTGCGCGGCACGTTATCTGGGGCGGGAAACTGCCAAGGGCCGCCCGCTTGATGCCGTGGCACGCTTTCACCTGGGCAATGGTGCGCGCGTGGAGCGTCTGAACTGGGCGGCAGATCTGTCGGCCAAAGGGCTCAAGCAATCCATGGGGCTGATGGTCAACTATCTGTATGACTTGAAGCGCCTGGACAAGCACCGCAGTCTGTTGGCGCAGGGCAAGATTGCGGTCTCCTCCGAGATTGAATCGCTGTGCAAGGGGTGAGTCACTGACGCATCGCCTGCACTCCCGCGCCTGATAACCACAAGCTCGACAGCTCAGAGCGAATCGAGCACGCAGGAGACACGCAATGCAGGCTTTTTCACTGGCAGATCCGATGGCAGAGCAGGGGCGGCGCAAGCTGCTCAAAGTGGCAGGCGCGCTGGCCGCGACCGGTGCATCCGGTTGGGCCGGTCTGGCGCATGCGGCCAGTGACTGGCCTTCCAAGCCCGTCAATCTGGTCGTGCCTTTCCCCGCAGGCGGGGGCACAGACACATTTGCGCGCCCGTTCTCGGCCCAGTTTGCCAAGACCGCAGGCAAGACGCTGGTGATTGATAACCGGGGTGGCGCGGGCGGCACGTTGGGCGCAGGCATTGCGGCCAAGGCTGCGCCCGACGGCTATAACTTCTTCATGGGCGGCACCCACCATGTGATTGCGCCCTCGGTCTATCCCAAGCTGGACTACGACCTGGAACGCGACTTTGTGCCTCTGGCCTTGCTGGCCAGCGTGCCGCAGGTGGTGGTGGTCAACCCCAAGAACGTGCCTTTCAACACGATTCAGGAGTTGATGGCCGATATGCGTACCAAGCCCGGCAAGTACAACTACGGTTCTGCAGGCTCGGGCAGCTCCCACCATCTGGCGGGTGAGTTGTTCAAGCTACAGACCAAGACCAAAATCCTGCATATCCCCTACAAGGGGGCAGGCCCGGCGCTACAGGATTTGATAGCCGGCAATGTGGACATGGTGTTTGACGGCTTGGGCTCGTCGGCCCAGCACATCAAGAGCGGGCGCATCAAGGCCTTGATGGTGGCTGGTGCGCAGCGCAACCCTGCCTTCCCTGATGTGCCCTGCGCGGCAGAGTGCGGCCTGCCGGATTACACCGTCAGCACCTGGTATGGCCTGTGGGCACCCAAAGGTACGCCTGAAGCGGCCCAGCAGCAGATGCTGGAGGAAGTGCGCAAGATTGGCGCCAGTGAAGAGATCAAGACTGCCTGGGCCAAGAACGGTGCGGAATACGGCAAGCTCAGCCCGCAGCAGTTTGGCGTCATGATTCACAGCGAGATTCAGCGCTGGGCGCAGGTGGTGAAGGCGTCTGGGGTGAAACTAGACTCGTAGCCTCCCCCCTGAGCCGCTTCGCCTAGGCGGCCCCGCGGCTTCCCCCGAGGGGACGACATCCTCGCGGCGGGGCGGCCCTTGCTTGATATCTCTGAGTTGGGACATGCCTGATTTTGGGGCGTGAACTGAAAAATATTTGCGGACGGGCAGGCCCTATGATGGGCCTGCATTTTTTGTTTGTTTCCTGCTTTCCTCTGTTGTTGAGCTGACTCGAATCACCATGACCGATATGCATCAAGCCAATCTTTTCAGCGCACTGCGCGCGGCGTTTCCTGCGGATCTCAAGCAAGTGGCGGTCGAGGCCGTGGAGCCTGATGGCCAGAGCCTTTACTACACCTGGGCCGATCTGGACCATGGCAGCGCGCGCATTGCCAATTTGCTGGTGTCGCTGAATCTGCCCGAAGGCAGCCGCATTGCGGTGCAGGTGGAAAAGTCGGTCGAAGCCATGATGCTGTACCTAGCCACGCTGCGTGCCGGCCATGTGTTTTTGCCGCTGAACACGGCCTATCAGACGGCAGAGGTGGAGTACTTCATCACCAATGCTGAGCCTGCCGTGGTGGTCTGCGACCCCGGCAGCTTTGGCTGGGTCTCCAAGCTGGCCTTCAACAACGGCGTGGGCCATGTCTACACACTGGGCACTGATCGCACGGGCACGCTGCTGGAGCGCGCCGCTCACCATGGCGATGAGCAGCAGCCCGTGGCGCGCAAGTCCGATGACCTGGCCGCGATTCTCTACACCAGTGGCACCACAGGGCGCAGCAAGGGCGCGATGCTCACGCATGGCAATTTGCTGAGCAATGCGGCCATGCTCAAGGTGTACTGGGGCTGGAAGGATGGCGATGTGCTGATTCACGCGCTGCCCATCTTCCATGTGCACGGCCTGTTTGTGGCGATTCATGGTGCGCTGCTCAATGGCAGTCCCATGATCTGGTTTGCCAAGTTTGAGCCCGAGGCGGTGATGGCCCGCTTCAAGGATGCCACGGTCTTCATGGGCGTGCCCACGCTGTATGTGCGCATGCTGGCCGACCCGCGACTGGACCGTGACACAGCAGCGCATATGCGCTTGTTTATCTCGGGCTCGGCCCCGATGCTGATCGAAACCTTCCGCGCCTGGAAGACGCGCACCGGCCACACGATTCTGGAACGCTATGGCATGAGCGAGACCATCATGCTGACCTCCAACCCCTACAGCGCCGACCCGCGCTATGGCAACGAGGGCGAGCGCCGTGGCGGCACGGTGGGCTTTCCCTTGCCCGGTGTGGGCGTGCGCATTCAAGGCGACGATGGCAAGCCTTTGCCAGCGGGCGAGATTGGCAATATCGAAGTGCAGGGCCCCAATGTCTTCAAGGGCTACTGGCGCATGCCCGAAAAGACGGCCGAGGAATTCACGGCAGACGGCTGGTTCAAGACCGGCGACGTGGGCCAGCAGGACGCGCGCGGCTATGTCTCCATCGTGGGGCGCAGCAAGGACTTGATCATCTCGGGCGGCTACAACGTCTATCCGGCCGAGGTGGAAGGCTTTATCAATGAACTGGCGGGCGTCGATGAAAGTGCGGTGATTGGCGTGCCGCACCCGGACTTTGGTGAGGTCGGCGTGGCCGTCGTCGTGCCACGCAAGGGCGCGCAGCTGGATGGACAGAAGATCATCGACACGCTGAAGGCGCAACTGGCCAACTTCAAGGTGCCCAAGCGCTGCTATGTGGTGGACACCCTGCCGCGCAACACCATGGGCAAGGTGCAGAAAAAGCTGCTGCGCGATCAGTATCAGAAAGAATTTTCCTGAAGTCTGATGCGCTCCATCCGGCTAGAGCCCAAAGACTTTGAAAGCGACTGCAGCGAAGAGTCGCTGGCGCTGGATATTGCCGAGTCTGGCGAGCTTTCCCTGAGTGCTTTTTTGCAGGCTCTGGATATTGCTTGGCCAGCGGTGCAGGCTCCGCAGCCTCAGCCGCTGGCCGGGCTGCAGCAGCACGCCATGGTTCGCGAACATCTGGCTCAGCACGCGCAAATTGAGCTCGGTGATGCCAGTTTTTGGCAGGTTTTCTGCCTGGATGAGCCGGAATGGAACGATGTGCATCTGTTGCTCATCAGCGATGCCTTATTCATTCACTACCACTGGTTTACCACTGCATAGCGCAGGCCGCCAAAGTAAGTGCGACTGCCACACAGACTTTCCAAGATGAAAAGCCGGTGACAGTCGATCAATTGGGTTTTCGTATTCTTGAATGGGTGCTATCGGCTAGGAGCGGTCTCTGGAATTGGCTCCAAGCTCAAGTGCTACTCAATTCTGGGAGGATGTCGTCAGCACCGAGTGTTGGCGGCGATCATGCGCTGAACTCGAGGGACTCTGGCTGTAATCTCCAAGAATCGGCACTCAAGGATTTTCGCAGCCCTTGTCGGGGAGCATCGGCCCCTTGAGGTCGATCCATCGTGCCTTCAGGCAAAATCCAGACGATAGCGGCAGCCTGGCGTCAGGTCTGCCGGGAAGCCGACCTTGAAGAATGGAACAACATCAATGGCACTGACGAAAAAGGGCGAGTTCATGTACGGGACGACGTCCGGCGACACCCAAGCCGAACTGCGCAGCTACAGTATTGCGAATCGCCATGAGGCTGTCCGGTTTGCCTCGTCCAAATGCGATTGCGGGTGCCGGACTTTTGCGCTGCAGACCGATGAAGAAGCTGGCGTGGCCATCCGCACCTGCACCGACTGCGGGGAGGTGCACCTGATGGGCGACAGCGCGGACTACGTTGAAGAGGCCGCCCCTGAGGCGCACGAGTGCGTGTGCGAGAACGAGGTGTTCGAGCTGGTGTCCGGCGTCTCCGTGTACGAGGGCACACATGATGTGCGCTGGTACTACATTGCTTGCCACTGCGTGGAATGCAATCTGGTCGGGGTCTTCGCAGACTGGAAGTGTGAAGCGGGTGATGCGGCGGCCTTCCTCGCCAAGGTATGAGCGCGCGCCCGCAGCGATCCTGCTCGCAGGCTCTGGTGGCCGAGGAGTGATGTTGCATCTGCTCGCAACAACTGTGGTGGCTTAGATCTGGATTGGGTGGTTTTTCGGTGATTGTGTTTGAACTTGACTCCTGAAATTGAAGCACTTAGCCCAGGCTTTTAGTACGTTTCAGGCTAAAAACCATTAAAAACAAAAGCAGCTATTACGGGAGCTGCTTTTGTTTTATGAGCGCCCGCTTGGGGCGCGGGTAGTGCTTAGCGCAATACCAGCACGGGAACTGGCGAGTGCGTCAGCACGTGCTGCGTCTCGCTGCCCAGCAGCAGGCGCTGCAGGCCCTTGCGGCCATGCGATGCCATGACGATCAGGTCGCAGTCATGCTTCTTGGCCGCCTCCACGATCGACTCGGCCACCAGGTCAGAGTGCGCTACCAGCGTGGTGACGCTGACTTTGCGCTCTTGGCCGAAGGTCTTGATGCCATTGAGCATGGTCTCGGCCTGGTTCGTCCATTGATCTTCAACGCGCTTGGCTTCCTTGATGTCCAGCAGGTCGCTGCCTTCCAGGTAACTGCGCGGGTAGTGCGATACCACCTTGAGCGCGACGACATTGGCACCGCAAAGCGCTGCCAGATCGAGGCCCGCGTGCACGGCCTTGTCAGAGAGTTCGGTTCCGTCCGTAGCAATCAGAATGCGGTTGTACATAGGGTGCTCCTTTCAGGTTTAGCGTTGTATGTATACAAGCATAGAAGCTTGGGGCTGTTAACGGTTGATTAATGTCAAGGTCGCTATCATGACGCCCCGTTACGCTTGAAACATGTACCAGACGAACCCTGCCCAGCCCCAACCGGCCCCGCAGGCTGTTGCTGAATCTGGTTCCCTTGTCCAGTCACAGGCATTAAGCCACTTACTGGACGATCCGCAAGAGTGGAGTTCCTTTGGCCGCCCCGCTGGCCAGAACCCACAGGCTCCAATCCCCGAAGATCCGACCGAATCCCCGGTGTGGGATTCCTTTGTGGTTTTGGAAGGCATGCATTGCGCTGCCTGCGCGCTGACCATTGAGGAAGCGCTGCGCGCCGTGCCCGGAGTCGAGGGAGCCGAAGTCAGCGCCGCCACGCGCCGAGCCCGAGTTGTGTGGCGTCACGCCCAAGTGCTTCCATCCCAGTGGATGGAAGCTGTGGTGCGTGCCGGCTACCGAGCCATGCCCGCGCGCGATGCGTTTGCGCGCGAGATTCGTCAGGCCGAAACCCGCCGTGCGCTGTGGCGCTGGCTGGTGGCCGGCTTTTGCATGATGCAGGTCATGATGTATGCGTGGCCTTCCTACACGGCCAAGCCCGGCGATCTGGACATGGAGTTCGAGACGCTGATGCGCTGGGCATCCTGGGTGATTTCGCTGCCCGTGGTGCTGTTTTGCTGCGGGCCTTTCTTCAAAAGCGCGCTCAAGGACATCAGTCAGCGCCGTGTGAGCATGGATTTGCCCGTGGCCATCGGCATGCTGATTACCTTTGTCATCAGCACGCTGGGCACTTTCGATCCCACGGGCCCTTTCGGTCACGAAGTCTTCTTTGACTCGCTGACCATGTTTGTTTTCTTTTTGCTCACGGGCCGCTGGCTGGAGCTGCGCCTGCGTGACCGCACGGCCGGTGCGCTGGAAGCCGTGATGAACCGGCTGCCCGATTCCGTATTGCGTCAATCCGATGGTTCGGCAGATGGTTCTGACTTTGAGCGCGTGGCCACGCGCCGCCTGCGCGTGGGCGATGTGGTGCGTGTGCTCACGGGCGAGGCCTTCCCTGCGGACGGCACCATCGTGCGCGGCAGCACCCATGCTGATGAAGCCTTGCTGACTGGTGAATCTACACCGGTATTGCGCGCCGAGGGAGATACAGTTACGGCAGGTAGCTACAACCTTGATAGCGTGGTGGATGTGCGCGTGGACAGCGTGGGTGAGGGCACACGTTTTGCACAGATCGTCAGCCTGATGGAAAGCGCCTCGCTGCAAAAGCCGCGTCTGGCGCAGATCGCAGACAAGGTGGCGCGTCCTTTTCTGGTCGTGGTGCTGCTGGCCGCTCTGGGGGCTGCCATCTGGTGGTGGCCCACCGATCCCGGCAAGGCCATGATGGTGGCGGTGGCCGTGCTCATCGTGACCTGCCCCTGCGCGTTGTCGCTGGCCACGCCCGTGGCCATGCTCACGGCAGCGGGCACGCTGGCGCGCAGCGGCGTGATGGTGCGCAATCTGCAAGGTCTGGAAGCGCTGGCTGCGGTGGACACCTTGGTCTTTGACAAAACCGGCACGCTGACGCGCGATGGCCTGGTTTTGCGAGCGCTGACTCCGGCGGCAGGCCAGAGCGCTGATGAAGTGCTGACGCTGGCGGCCTTGCTGGCGCGCCAGTCCATGCACCCAGCTTCGAGGTCGCTGGCGCAGGCCGCCGAGGTGGCGCAGTTGCCCGCAGGCGCATGGGCGCTGGATTCGGTGCAGGAAATGGCGGGCAGTGGACTCGATGTCTGGGTGCAGGCCAGAGCCGCAGGAAAAGCGAATGCTGACTTGCGCCGCCATCTGCGTCTGGGCTCTGCCTTGCACTGCGGCGTGGCTGAGTTGGCTCCGCATGAAACCGGCCAGTGCGTGATGCTGGCCGAAGAAACCAATCAGGGCTGGGTGGCGCTGGCGCAGTTTCATCTGAGTGAGGACTTGCGCACCGAAGCTGCCGGTGTGATTGCACAGCTCAAGCAACTGGGTGTGGATGTGCAGCTGCTGTCCGGTGACCGCTCTGTTGCTGTAAAAACAATAGCGGAAAGCCTAGGTATTGAAAAGGCTAGAGGCGATTGCAAGCCTCAAGACAAGCTCGCTGCCATGCAGGCAGCACAGGCCGCAGGGCACAAGGTTGCCATGGTGGGCGACGGTCTGAATGACGGCCCAGTTTTAGCTGGAGCGCATGTCTCTTTTGCGTTTGGTAGAGCAGTGCCGCTGGCACAATCGCGAGCAGACTTCGTGGTACTGGGAGACAGCCTGGAGTTAGTGCTGCAAAGCCTGTTGCTGGCGCGCCGGACCCTGTCCGTGGTGCGCCAGAACCTGGGCTGGGCAGCAGCCTATAACGCGATCTCTATTCCTCTGGCCCTCATGGGCTGGATGCCTGCCTGGCTGGCAGGGCTCGGCATGGCGCTGAGCTCCTTGCTGGTCGTCGCCAACGCAGCCCGTCTTGCACGTGCGTTGCCGCTGCAGGCGGCCGATAGCAACGCGTCCGACCCCGCGCCTCTTGCGCCGCGGGGCACCGTCATGCCACTGACTCAAGGAGGCCGTTGATGGACGTTCTGTATGTGTTGATTCCGCTCTCCGTCGTACTGGTGCTGGCCATTGTGGCAGCCCTGTGGTGGGCCGTTTACCGGGGTCAGTTCGAGAGCGTGGAACAAGAAGGTGAACGCATTCTTCGAGACGATTGATTTGGCTCAACGAGCCCAATGAGAAACCAATGAACACTTTGCAAGAAATCTAAGAGGTGCCCGATGGAAGCAACAAAAAATAATGCTGTCTATTACGACGACACCGTCGTAAGACAGTTCTCTATCATGGCCGTGGTATGGGGGGTGGTAGGTATGGCTGTGGGCGTGTTTATCGCGTCCCAGCTGGCTTGGCCGGAACTCAACTTCGGCATTCCCTGGCTGAGCTACGGGCGTCTGCGTCCGCTGCACACCAACGCCGTGATCTTCGCCTTTGGCGGCTCGGCGTTGTTTGCCACCAGCTACTACGTGGTGCAGCGCACCTGCCAGACCAAGCTTTTCATGCCCAAGCTGGCCAGCCTGACTTTCTGGGCCTGGCAATTGGTCATCGTGGCCGCTGCCATCAGCCTGCCTCTGGGCTACACCCAGGGCAAGGAATACGCAGAACTGGAATGGCCGATTGACCTGCTGATCACCGTGACCTGGGTGTCTTACGCCATCGTGTTCTTCGGCACCATCGGTACCCGCAAGGTCAAGCACATCTATGTGGCCAACTGGTTCTTCGGTGCTTTCATTCTGGCCGTGGCGCTGCTGCACGTTGTCAACAACGTCTCGATTCCCGCTGGCTGGATGAAGAGCTACTCTGCCTACGCAGGTGTGCAGGACGCCATGGTGCAGTGGTGGTACGGCCATAACGCCGTGGGCTTCTTCCTGACCGCAGGCTTCCTGGGCATGATGTATTACTTCATCCCCAAGCAGGCCGGTCGTCCTGTGTACTCGTATCGCCTGTCGATCGTGCACTTCTGGGCGCTGATCTTCACGTACATGTGGGCGGGTCCTCACCACCTGCACTACACCGCGCTGCCTGATTGGGCGCAATCGCTGGGCATGGTGTTCTCGCTGATTTTGCTGGCTCCGAGCTGGGGCGGCATGATCAACGGCATCATGACGCTGTCGGGTGCATGGCACAAGCTGCGTGACGACCCCATCCTGCGTTTCCTGATCGTGTCCCTGTCGTTCTACGGCATGTCCACGTTTGAAGGCCCGATGATGGCCATCAAGACCGTCAACGCTCTGTCGCACTACACCGACTGGACTGTGGGTCACGTGCACTCCGGCGCTCTGGGCTGGGTGGGTCTGATCACCATGGGCTCGCTCTACTACCTGATCCCGCGTCTGTTTGGCCGCGAAAAAATGCACTCCGTGCCCGCCATTGAGCTGCACTTCTGGATGGCGACCATCGGCATCGTGCTGTACATCGCTGCGATGTGGATTGCCGGTGTGATGCAGGGCCTGATGTGGCGCGCTGTGAACCCCGATGGCACGCTGACCTACACCTTTGTGGAAAGCGTGAAGGCGACTTATCCCTTCTATGTGATTCGCGTGACCGGCGGTCTGCTGTATCTGGGCGGCATGCTGGTGATGGGCTGGAACACCTGGAAGACTGCCATGGCTGGTCGTTCCGTGAAGGTGGCAGTGCCTGCTGTCGTCGCCCACGCCTGAGCATTGAGGAGTCAAAGCAATGTCTGAATCTAACAACGCCGCTCCCAAGAGCTTTTCCCACGAGAAGATTGAAACCAACAACTTTTTGCTGATCGCCCTCACACTGTTCGTGCTGGCTATCGGTGGTCTGGTGGAAATCGTCCCTCTGTTCTTCCAGAAGTCCACCACGGAAGCCGTGGCGGGCCTCAAGCCCTACACACCGCTGCAACTGATGGGCCGTGACGTCTATCTGCGCGAAGGTTGCTACAACTGCCACTCGCAGATGATTCGCCCCTTCCGCGCCGAGACCATGCGCTACGGCCACTACTCGGTTGCCGGTGAGTTCGTGTACGACCACCCCTTCCAGTGGGGCTCCAAGCGTACCGGTCCTGACCTGCACCGTGTGGGCGGCAAGTACAGCGATGAATGGCATCGCATTCACCTGAACAACCCGCGCGACGTGGTGCCCGAGTCCAATATGCCTGCCTACCCCTGGCTGGAAACCAGCAAGGTCGATGACACGGCTGTGGCGACGCGCATGAGCGCTTTGCGCAAGGTTGGCGTGCCTTACACCGATGCGGAAATCGCCGGTGCTCAGGCCGAGGTCAAGGACAAGACCGAGATGGAGGCTGTGATCTCCTATCTGCAGGTTCTGGGTCGCGCAGTCAAGTAAAGAGAGGAAGGGCTGGAAATGGATATCACCACCATGCGTGTCGTGGCCACGCTGGCATCGCTGGCGTGTTTCGTGGGCATCTGGTGGTGGGCGTATGCCCGCCGCAACCAGGCCCGTTTTGACGAAGCAGCTCAACTTCCCTTCTTGGAAGACTGAGTCTGTTCACCACAACGAGAACATCCCATGAGCGACTTCTTTAACTACTTCTGGTCCGTGTACATCGCGGCCGTCACCCTGGTAGGCATTCTTGGCTGCTTTTTGCTGCTGGTGCTGGTGGCGCGCAAGAAGGTCATCCCTTCTACGGACAACACCACCGGTCACGTCTGGGACGAAGACCTGCGTGAACTCAACAACCCCATGCCCAAGTGGTGGATGGGGCTGTTCGTGATCACCGTGATCTTCGGCCTGGCCTATCTGGCCGCTTACCCCGGTCTGGGTGCCTTTAACGGCAAGCTGGGCTGGAGCCAGTACGGTGCCTACGACAAGGAAATGGAAAAGGCCAAGACCGACCTGGAGCCCATGTACGCCAAGTTCGTCAGCATGCCCACCGAAGAAATGGCCAAGGACCCCCAGGCCATGGCCATTGGCGAGCGCCTGTTCATGAACAACTGCGCACAGTGCCACGGCTCTGACGCACGCGGCGGCAAGAGCTTCCCCAATCTGACCGATGGCGACTGGCTGCATGGCGGCACGCCCGAGAAGATCAAGGAAACCATCACCAATGGTCGTATCGGTGTGATGCCTCCCATGGCCGCAGCCGTGGGCACTGCGGACGATGTGCGCAACGTGGCCAACTATGCGCTGAGCCTGTCGGGCAGCCCCCATGACGCCGTCAGGGCATCACTGGGCAAGTCCAAGTTCGTAGCCTGCGCTGCCTGCCACGGCATGGATGGCAAGGGTAACCCCGCACTGGGCGCACCCAACCTGACCGATGACATCTGGCTGCATGGCTGGGGTGAAGCGACCATCGTGAACATGATCAACAACGGCAAGCACAACGAAATGCCTGCCCAGAAGGACAAGTTGACGGAAGCCCAGATTGCAGTGCTGGCTTCCTATGTCTGGAGCTTCTCCAACGGCCAGGCACAGAAGTGATCTGACTCCAAGGCGGTGCCGGCGGCACCGCCTTTTTCTCGTTGGAAATTTCAGTAATTACAAAAATATTAAGGAACTGCGATGTCATGCGATCCCGGGAAACCGCGCAAGATCATCCCGATCACACCCGAGCCCTCAAACGACAACTCTGACCGCGTGCCCATGTTCGTGTCGGAGCAGAAGGTCTACTCGCGCTCCATCAGCGGCGTCTTTGCGCGCTGGCGCTGGATCATGGTGTTTCTCACCCAGTTGGTCTTCTACGGCTTGCCCTGGCTGAATTGGGGCGAGCGCCAGATGGTGCTGTTCGATCTGGAAGCGCGGCGCTTTTACCTCTTTGGGCTGGTGCTGTATCCGCAGGACTTCATCTACCTGACGGGTCTGCTCATCATCAGCGCGCTGGCGCTGTTTCTGTTCACGGCAGTCGCCGGGCGGCTGTGGTGCGGTTTTTCCTGCCCGCAGACGGTCTATACCGAGATCTTTGTCTGGATCGAAAGCAAGGTCGAAGGCGACCGCAGCGCGCGCATGCGTCTCGATAAGAACGGCTGGACCTTCGAGAAAGTCTGGAAGAAGTCGCTCAAGCAGTTCCTCTGGGTTGCCGTGGCGCTGTGGACGGGCTTTACCTTTGTGGGCTACTTTGTGCCCATCCGCTCCCTTGGTGTGGAGCTGATGGCGCTGCAAGGCGGCTGGCAGATCTTCTGGGTGCTGTTCTATGGTTTTGCCACCTATGGCAATGCCGGCTACATGCGCGAGCAGGTCTGCAAATACATGTGCCCCTATGCACGTTTTCAGAGCGCCATGTTCGACAAGGACACCATGATCGTCAGCTACGATGCGGCGCGTGGTGAAGGTCGCGGCCCGCGCAAAAAAGGCATTGACTACAAGGCCCAGGGCCTGGGCGACTGTATTGACTGCAAGCTGTGCGTGCAGGTCTGCCCCGTGGGCATCGACATCCGCAAGGGGCTGCAATACGAATGCATTGGCTGCGGTCTGTGCATTGACGCCTGCAATGGCGTGATGGACAAGATGGACTATCCGCGCGGCCTGATCCGGCTGACCACGCAGAACGCTGTGTCCAAGGCCTGGAAGCAGATGCAGATGATTCGCCGCATCTTCCGTCCCCGCGTTCTGATCTATGGCACGGTGCTGCTGGCGCTCAGCGGCGCCATGATTGCCAGCCTGGTGCTGCGCCAGCCTGTCAAGGCCGATGTGATCCGTGACCGTGCCTCGCTCTCGCGCATTGTCGCGGGCGGCAAGCTGGAAAACGTCTATCGTCTGCAGCTCATGAACGCCACCGAGTCCGAGCAGCGCTACCGCATCAGCGCAACCGGTCTGGATCATCTGGAAGTGGCCTCCGAGCAGGAAGTCACCGTCGGACCTGCGGAAACCCGCGGCATTGCCGTGCGCCTGCAGATTCCCTACGGCTCGGCGCAGTCAGGCTCGCACACCGTCCACTTCAATGTGGATGCCGTGCAGCCCGGAGGAGGGCGTGTGTCCGAGAAAGCGGTCTTCCTGGTGCCGCGCTAGGTTGCTGGCGACACACCAAGGTTATCGACAATCCGCAACAATCAGCATGGCCTGAACGCAATGCAGGCCATGCATCCCTACAGAAAGAGGTCCACCATGTCGGCAACATCTGCAAGCGCAGCTAAACCCCAGCATCCCGAGGACGGCAAGCCCTGGTGGAAGTTCGCCCACGTCTGGCTGATTCTGGCAGGCCCGGTGATTGTGGTGATCGCGGGTTTTGTGACGGCCTATATCGCCATCAGCAAGCCCGATCCCGTGATCGATCCTGACTACTACCGCCACGGCCTGGAAATCAACCAGCGTCTGACGGAGTCGCAAAAAAGCCTGGCGCCCGCCATCACCGGGCGCAACCACGCAGCCACGCCTGCTCAGGACCACCCGACCGATCGCTGATAGCCATTTGCGTGGCTGGGCATGCATTCAAAGGCCGCTTAGCGGCCTTTGTGCTGTGTGTTGCTACAGAAACGCAAGCTGGTAGTCCCGAATATTTCTTGGCCTTGGATTCATTTGATATTGAAGTCAATGAATTACAAGGACTAGATGCTATGAATTCAAGAGCGTCTGCGGGTTTGCCGCCTCGGTGCTTGCCCTTGGAGGATGCGCATCAGCACTGCATGGCGTGCACAATGATTTCAAGCCCAACAGCCCAAGGAGATTCGTGATGGAGACTCAGCGCTGGATGAGGATTGCCTGGCCCGCATTTCTGGCTGCAGCAATCATGGAAATGGTGGTGTTTGCCTTTGTCGATCCGCTCGACGTGCACTGGCTGGGCGCTCCGCTGGAATGGTCGCGCAGCGCCATCTACACGGCGGCCTTCTTCGCTTTCTGGGCGGTGACACTGCTGTGCAGTCTGATGACGCGCATGCTCGCGCAATCGGCGCAAGACCTCAATGGCGGGATCGTTTCGGAGCCGCTCACTGACTGAGCTGGCTAAGACCCAAACAACAAAGCCCGCAATCGAGCGGGCTTTGGTTTTTAGCGCGTGCTGATCAGCTCTGGCACTGCTGGCTGTTGACGATGCGCTTGAGCGCCTCGGTGTCCAGAATGCGCAGATGGCGCTGCTTGACTTCCACAATGCCTTCTTCGGCGAACTTGGAGAAAGTGCGGCTCACGGTTTCGAGCTTCAGGCCCAGGTAGCTGCCGATTTCCTCGCGCGTCATGCGCAGCACCAGCTCGGACTTGGAAAAACCACGGGCCGACAGACGCTGCACCAGATTGAGCACAAAGGCCGCCAGACGCTCTTCAGCGCGCATGCTGCCCAGCAGCAGCATCACGCCATGCTCGCGCACGATCTCGCGGCTCATGACCTTGTGCACATGGTTTTGCAATGCAGTCACTTCGCGCGAGAGTTCTTCGAGCTTGTCGAAGGGCATCACGCAAACCTCGGCATCCTCCAGCGCCACGGCGTCGCAGGTGTGGTGGTCGTTGACGATACCGTCCAGGCCGATGATTTCCCCCGCCATCTGAAAGCCGGTGACCTGGTCGCGTCCGTCCTCGGTCGCCACGCAGGTCTTGAAAAAGCCGGTGCGAATGGCGTACAGCGAGGTGAACTCTTCGCCATTGCGAAAAAGCAGGCCCCCGCGCTTGATCTTGCGGCGCGTGGCCACAATAGAGTCAATGCGCTCCATCTGCTCATCGTCCAGGCCCATGGGCATGCACAGTTCACGCAGATTGCAGTTGGAGCAGGATGCTTTGATGGTCTGAAGATTCATGGGCTTTAGAGCAACAGCGCAGACAGACTCTGAAATGAGAAGTCACGCTGATTATTGACCTCGTGGTTGGGGATGAGATGGATCAAATTGTCGCAGCACTTGCCTTGGCATCCCTTGATGTGAATCAAGGACAGGGTGTTTGCCTTGGGGCACATTGAGCACACTGATTCTAAAAAACATGCGCTCACTGCAACTGGGCAAGAGCTGGTGCCGTCCGAAAAGCGCTCGGTGCTGTCGTCTGCTGCAATGTGAGCACACCCTGACAAACACACTATGACCGCCGTTACGCCCGATCTGCTAAGCCGTTTTGATATTCCTGGGCCTCGCTACACGTCGTTTCCAACAGCTGACCGTTTTGTTGAGGCTTTCGGTCCTGACGACTATACCTTGGCATTGCAGCAGCGCAAGTCCTATTCGGGCGCACGGCCCCTGCCGCTGTCACTTTATATCCATGTGCCGTTTTGCGAGTCGCTGTGCTACTACTGCGCCTGCAACAAGATCGTCACCAAGCACCATGAAAAAGGCGCCCAGTACCTGGACTATCTGCGCCGCGAAGTCGCCATGCATACCGCGCATTGCGGCAAGGGGCAGGTGGTCAGC
Source organism: Comamonas testosteroni (assembly GCF_003569915.1). Lineage (GTDB taxonomy): Bacteria > Pseudomonadota > Gammaproteobacteria > Burkholderiales > Burkholderiaceae_C > Comamonas > Comamonas testosteroni_D. Next base: position 78,431 of record NZ_KZ984455.1, read on the forward strand.
CAACTGCACCTGGGCGGCGGAACGCCCACGTTCTTCAATGATGATGAATTGCGCCAGCTGATGGCGTTGATGCGCGAGCATTTCAAGCTGGACCCCGCAGGCGAGTACTCGGTGGAGGTGGACCCGCGCACGGTCAGCAATGAGCGCCTGCTGGCACTCAAGGAGATGGGCTTTAACCGCCTGAGCTTTGGCGTGCAGGACTTTGACCCCGATGTGCAGAAAGCCGTGCACCGCGTGCAGCCTGCAGAGCAGGTATTCGCACTCGTGGCAGAGGCGCGCCGCCTGGGTTTTGTCTCCATCAACGTGGACCTGATCTACGGCTTGCCCAAGCAGACTCCGCAGTCATTTGCGCGCACGCTGGAGCAAGTCAATGCGCTGCGCCCTGACCGTATTGCGCTGTACGCCTATGCGCACCTGCCGGAGCGCTTCAAGCCGCAGCGGCGCATCGAGTCGGCAGACCTGCCCATGGGGCAGGACAAGCTCAATATGCTGTCCAGCGCCATCGACGCCTTCATGGGCGCTGGTTACGTCTATGTGGGCATGGACCACTTTGCGCTGCCTGATGACTCGCTGGCCATTGCCAAGCGTCAAGGCCGTCTGCACCGCAACTTCCAAGGCTACAGCACCCAGCCTGACTGCGATCTGATTGCGCTGGGCGTGTCGGCCATTGGCAAAGTGGGGGCCACCTACAGCCAGAACGTCAAGACGCTGGAGGAGTACTACGACGCCATCGACGCAGGACAGCTGCCTGTGCAGCGTGGCCTGGCATTGTCTCGTGATGATATGGTGCGCCGCGCGGTCATCATGGCCGTGATGTGCCAGGGGGCGGTGCTGTTTGAGCCCATGGAGCAGGCCTGGCTGATCAGCTTTCGTGAATATTTCGCGCCAGAGATGAAGGCGCTGGACGAGATGCAGAAGAACGGCTTGCTGACCTGCGATGAAGAAGGGTTTCAGGTCACGGCGCTGGGCTGGTTCTTTGTGCGCGGAGTAGCCATGCTGTTTGACCGCTATTTGCAGGCCGACAAGACCCGCGCGCGGTTTTCACGCATCATCTAGCGCATGTTGTTTTCGCTGGTCTGGACTGCTTTGATCATGGGGCTCGTGGGTGGGCCCCATTGTCTTGTCATGTGTGCTGCGCCTTGCAGTGCGGTCACGGGTGCTGGCCCGGCGGCGGGTCAGCCTGTGACCGTGCACGGGCTGCAAAAGTACCAGTGGCTGCGCGCCGGCCTGTTTCATCTGGGGCGTATTGCCGGTTACGCGTTGATTGGTGCCGTGGCGGCGGTGGCCATGGAGAGTCTGTCCTGGCTCACCAGCCAGACCACCGCGCTGCAAAAACTCTGGACATTGATGCATGTGGCCGTCATGGCCTGGGGGCTGGCCATGGTGGTGCAGGCGCGTCAGCCCATCTGGCTCGAGCGCGCTGGGCGTGCGGCCTGGGCCAAGGTTCAGCCCTGGGTCAGCGCACCGGGCGGTAGTCTGGCCGCAGGTTTTGCCTGGGCGCTCATGCCCTGCGGTCTGCTGTATTCGGCGGTATTGGTCGCGGCGCTCAGTGGCGGCGCATGGCAGGGCGGTCTGTCGATGGCGGCTTTTGCGATAGGCAGTGGTGTCTGGCTGGTGGGCGGCCCTATGCTGTGGCGTTTGGGACAAACCCGTGTGAACGCTTTTCGCGCCCAGTGGGGTACACGCATCGCTGGCGTCATGCTGATTGGCGTGGCGGCCTGGGCCTTGTGGATGGATCTGGTCTACAAACCCAGTCTTTGGTGCCGATAAGAGTGTTATCCCGGTTGGGGCCGACGCAAAACTTCTGAACTCTTGTCTTGAGCAAGGGCAGAACTGCGCATAATGCAACATCTTGTATGTCTAGCTAAAAGTGAATCGTTTCGTCGCTATTGATATCGGACAGCTGCGTATCGGCATGTATGTTCATCTGGAGATGGGCTGGCTCAGCCATCCGTTTCCGGTCAATAGCTTCAAGATCACGACTATCGAACAGTTGCAGGCCCTTCAAGCCCTGCAACTGGCGCAGATTCAGTACGACCCTGCACGCAGCGATCCGGAGCCGCAGCCCGATCAAACGCCGCCCGCGCTGTCACCCTCCGAAATTGCAGCTCCTGCGCGGGAGTTCGTTCACGGCGCAGATATTTGGCGCGTAGATCTGCAGTCGGTGCAAGAGCGCTTTCAGGCAGCCGTTTCCCGTTTTGACTCGGTGCAGTCGCTGGTGCCCGCCAATCTGCCCGCAGCGCGTTCGCGCAGCGACGAGTTGGTGGGCGAATATGTGGTGCAGCTGGCGCAGAGCAGCAATGTCAGCCTGCATCTGCTGTTTGACGAAACGGGTGGCTCGGCCAGCGCGCATGGGGTGAACACAGCGGTGCTGGCCTTGCTGCTGGGCAAGACGCTGGGCATGCGGGAGCAAGTGCTGCATGACCTGGGCGTGGCAGCCCTGCTGCACGATCTGGGCAAGCTGCCCCTGCATATTCCCGCCTCTGCCTGCGTGCTCAATCAAAAGCTGCAGGACATCACCCAAGCGCCTTCGCTGTATGCCCGTCATGTGGGCGAGTCCGTCGCGCTGGCTCAGGCCATGGGCTTTGCTCCTTCAGTGACCACGGCCATTGCCCAGCACCACGAATGGGCCGACGGCAGTGGCTTTCCATTGGGTCTGCTGGCTGCAGACATGGAGCTGGGCGGGCAGATTCTGGCACTGGTCAACAATTACGAGCGGCTGTGCAATCCACCGGCCGCTCTCGCTGCCCAAACTCCGCATGAGGCACTTGCCAGTCTCTATGGTCAGTACCGCCATCGCTATGCCGGGGATGTGCTGCGCGCCTTTGTGCAGACGCTGGGCGTGTATCCGCCAGGCTCGTGGGTGGAGCTCAGCGATGGCACCCAGGGCATGGTCGTGAGCGTGAACACCCAGCAGGCACTCAGGCCCAGCGTGCTGGCCTACAAACCGCTGGGAGGGCAGGGCACGCAGCAATTGGTGGAGCTGTCGCAGCAGGCCGAACTGGGCATCAGGCGTGGACTGAACAAGGAACAGGTTCAGCCCAAAGCACTCGCAGCTCTGCAACCCAATAGGCACTTGTGCTACTTTTTTGATAGTTCTGCCGCCACCGCCGCAGAGAAAGCCGCATCGTGACATTGCAGCCGTCGCACGCAATCACAGATCGTCTCGACGAGACCCTGATCACTGCCATGCTCGACGGCCTGCAAGAAGCAGTCTGGCTGTTGGATGCGCGGACATTGCAGGTGCTGCACGTCAATGCCGCCAGTGCGGCACTGACAGGCTATGTGGTCCACGCCGCGCAGGGTCTGCATGTCGATGTGCTGTGCGACACGCTGGTGCAGAAGGCTTTCTGGCAGGATGCGAGCAACTGGAGCCACGGCGCACGTTTTCTCTCGCAGATCCAGCGCGCCGACGGCACATCGGTGGCCGTGGAAATGGCGGTGCAGCCGCTGGCCGCCCAGCCGCCCATGCTGCTGCTGACCATGTTGGACCGCAGCCAGCAACTGGCCCACGAGGCCGAGCTGGAAACCTTGCTGGCCGAGATGCGCGCCACGCTGGAGTCCACGGCGGACGGCATTCTGGTCTGTGATCTCAAAGGCGGAATACGCGCCTTCAACCACCGTTTTGCCCAGCTCTGGCAACTGCCTGCCGAGTTGCTGACGCAGCGCGATGATGCAGCGATCTTTGCCCATCTGGAGTCGCAGATCGCCAGCAGCGGCAGCGAATTCACGCTGCTGCAGGACGATGCGCCCGATCTGTCTGCGCCGGAGACGACCGAAGTGCTGCAACTGCGCCAGGGCCGTGTGATCGAGCGCCGCTCCGTGCCGCAGCTCAGCCGCGGCGTGGCCATTGGTCGCATCTATTCCTACCGCGACATCACGGCGGAGTCACTGGCCGCCAGCGAGCAGCGCCTCGCCGCCCGGGTGTTCGAGTCCAGCCTGGACGGCATCTTCATTGCCGATGAGCAAGGTCGCATCGTGCAGATCAACCCCGCAGGACGCCAGTTGCTGCAGGAGGCCCATGTCCTGGGTCAGTCCGCCTGGGAGCTGTTCGAGACGGAGGCCGGCGCAGCGACGGGCTTGTTGGAGGAAGCACAGGCGCGCTGGGAGCTGGGGGGCTTTTGGGAAGGCAATCTGTGGCTGCGCCAGAGCGACGGGGAGCGTTGCGCGGTCTGGCTGTCCTGGGTGGCGCTGCGCGATGGTTATGGCTGCGTGGTGCAGAGCATGGGTTTTATCCGCGATATGACGCAGCAGCGTAGGGCGCAGAAAAAGATCGAGGAGCTGGCCTTCAACGATGCACTCACGGGCCTGCCCAACCGGTTGAGCCTGAGCCGCCATGTGCAAAACGCGATTGCGCAGGCCCAGCGCACGCAGGAGCCGTTCAGCATTCTGTTTCTGGATCTGGACCGCTTCAAGATCATCAACGATTCGCTCGGTCATGACTTCGGTGACCGTGTGCTGCGCCTTGTCTCCGAGCGCCTGGGGGGCTTGCTGCGCCCCTGCGACTTGCTGTGCCGTCTTGGCGGCGACGAGTTCGTGCTCTATCTGCATGGCTGCAGTGGCGAAGGCGCGGCGCGTGTGGCAGAGCGCATTCTGGAAGAAATGCGCCAGCCCTTCATGCTCGATGGCCTGGGTTTTTCCGTGCAGTGCAGCATTGGCGCGGCGCAGTTCCCCGCAGATGGACTGACGCTCGATGAGCTGATTCGCCAGGCCGATATCGCCATGTACCGCGTCAAGGAGCGTGGGCGGGGCAATTTCAGCTTCTACCAGCCGCAAATGAGCGCAGGCCTGCTTTCGCGCATGAAGCTGGAGCACGCCATGCGCCAGGCGCTGGATAAGGGCCATATGGCGGTTTACTTCCAGCCGCAGGTGCATATTCCATCGCAGCGCATCGTGGCGGCTGAAGCCTTGCTGCGCTGGACCGACCCGGAGCTGGGCGTGGTCTCGCCGGCAGTGTTCATCCCGCTGGCCGAAGAGTCCGGCTATGTGGTGGCGCTCGATGCCTGGGTGCTCGAGCAGTCGGTGCAGGAGGCTGCGCGCTGGCATGCCCAGGGCACGCCGGTGACGGTCTCGGTCAACGTCTCGGCTCTGGAGTTCAGGCAACCTGATTTTGTCGAGCGTCTGGTGGCCGTGCTGGCCAGCAGCACCTTGCCCGCGCAGTGGCTGGAGCTGGAGCTGACCGAGAGCATTTTGCTGCAGGATGTGCAGGAGATGTCCATGCGTGTGAACCAGATTGCCGAGCTGGGCGTCGGGCTGGTGATCGACGACTTTGGCACGGGTTACTCCAACCTGTCTTATCTGAAGAAGCTGCCGATTTCCAAGCTCAAGATCGACCAGAGCTTTGTGCGCGGCCTGCCGCACGAGGCCGAGGACAAGGCCATTGTGGGCGCCATCATCAGCATGGCCCAGGCTCTGGGCCTGGAGACGGTGGCCGAAGGGGTGGAGACGCAGCAGCAGTGCGCCGCCATTGAGCAGATGCGCGGCGACTACTACCAGGGCTACCTGTGCTCGCCTGCCATACCTGCGCCGCAGTTCCGCCAAAGCCTCCTGGCGCAAGGCCACCGCACTGAGGAAAACGAGCGCGAACAGGGCCAGGCGCGGACATCGCGGCCCGCGCACGGCCACCACGCCGATTGAGTGCAGCCATGCTGCGCCATCGTCTATGTTGACGATGTGAGCCACTGCTTTGGCGGCAACAATAGCGCCCAAGTCTTTGTCCACAGATGGATGGAGTGACTGAGGTCTGTGCTGCAGTCGATTGCTTCCAAAACAATAGCTTTATGCCTATGTTTTATAAGGACTAAAGCGGGATTTGACTCTTAAATCACTGGGGCAGGCATTCGGGCGGGTTCTTGTTTTTTTGAGGTGTGCATGCCTGAGAGCGCTTTCTCCAAGATCGGATTTTCTGCTTACAAAGAATCGTCTCAGGACTGCGTTCTGAAAGATGTCCCCGTGGCGGCTCAGGCAGAGCCCGCTGGCGAGCTGTCCGCTGCGGGCGAGATGACGTCAGGCATCTCTGCCGAGAACTTCAGTCAGTTGGTCGGCGCGCTCTATGTGGCGGCGACCGATGTGGATGCCTGGAAGGATTTTCTGGAGCTGTTTCGCCTGCAGATTGGCGGCAACTACGGCTCGCTGATCGTGCGCGACACCCTGGGCGACCATATCGGCTGGGTGATTTCCGCTGCCAATACGCGCCGCACATTGCTTCAGCATGACCCGTACGGGTACTGCAGCCCTTTGCGTGACATGCCCCAGGGCACGGTGGTCACCATGGCCGAATGGCTGCCCGAGCGTGAATGGCGGGCCTGCCGCTACTACACCGACTGGTGCAAGCATGTGGATGTCTTTCACATCATCGCGCTCGATATCGAGACCGATGACGGCTGCTGCTACGGCCTGCGCGCCACGCGGCCCGAGCATGCAGCGCCTTTTGGTCCGCGTGAAAAAGCGCTGATGACTCTGCTGCATCCGCACCTCAAGCGTGCGCTCAAAATGCATCTGGCGCTCAACCGTGACCGGCAACTGATCTCTCTGTATGGCCGAGCCACGGCTCAGCTGATGGTGGGGGTGGTGATTCTCGATCAGAACGGCATGGTCATCGAAACCAATCCCGCAGCTACCACCATCCTCAATAGCGGCGATGGCCTGCGCGTCAAGGACGGCGCGCTGGAAGCGGCCTATGCCAACGACAACCGCAAGCTGCAGCGCCTGATTCGTGATGCGCTGATCCATCCGCAAGATCAGATTCGGGCCATGACCGAAGGCATGTCCGTGGGGAGGCAGTCCGGCCAGCTCAACTGGGGCGTGGTGGTGCAGAACATCTCTCCCGACGAATGGACCGAGGGCAAGCAGCGCCCCAGCGTGGCCGTGTTTGTGCGCGATACCACGGGCCGCTCGGACCCGCCCGTCAAGCTGGCCCAGCAGCTGTTTCAGCTCACGCCGGCCGAGACTGCGCTGGCCATTCAGCTGGCCAATGGCCTGTCGCTGGATGAGGCGGCGCAGGAGCTCAATATCCGCCTGAACACGGCACGCGCCCATCTGCGCTCGATTTTCTCCAAGACCGGAGTGCGTCGTCAGACCGAGCTGGTGCGCCTGTTTCTCAACAGCGTGGCCTGGCTTGGCAATCACTAAGGAGCGTGTGCCCAAAGAAAAGGGCCGCTGGATGCGGCCCTTCGGGTATCAGGTGTCTGCAAACGCCACTGGTTCGTCATCCTGAACCGGGGGTTCAGGTGGGCGAGGGCAACCTATCGTTGGGTTCATCTGACGCGAGACGATCACGCTCAATAGGTGATGTACCAAGCCCGTGCTCAGTGAGCATTGGTTCAAGGAAATATAAAAACCAGCAGATTTGCAGACGGGTGCTATTTTAACGGGGAATGTTCAGCCCATGACCATCAAAACAGCTTTGTCTCAAGGTTTTCAGGTCTTGAGCAACTGGCTCAAATGGCTTACAGCAGACGGGCGTCGTTCTCCAGCGCCTGATCGAGCTTGAGCACCAGTTGCTCGGCCAGTTCCTGCTGGCGCTGCTGCTCGGCCTGGGCGGCTTCGCTGACTTCGGCGGGCATGGCGGCCTGTTCCTGCTGCAGGGCCTGCATCTCGGCCTGAGCACTGGCCAGATGGGCCTGCTGGGCATCGCGGTCCAGCACGTCGAAAGCCATGTTCAGAGCCGCCAGAACGGCCACGCGCTCGCGTGAGCGTACCTTGCCGGTGTCGCGGATGCGGGTCATGGCGTCGTCTACGCGGCGCACGGCTTCCATCACACGTTCTTCTTGGCCATCGGGGCAGGTCAGCACATAGCTTTGCTGCATGATTTGCACATCGATCTGCTTCATGGGCGTCTGTGGCTGGGTCTGGTGTTGGGGCGTGACGGGGTCACTCTCCCTGGTTGGCGGGCAGGCGCTCGATCAAGGCATCTACGCGGGCGCGGGCGGCCTGCAGGCGCAGGCGCAGCAAATCGCGCTCTTGCGTCAGAGCGATGACCTGGTCGGTGAGCAATGCATTGGTGCGCTGGAGTTCCTCATGGCGGACCAGCAGACGCTCCACGCGCTCGGCAATGAGATCAAGAGAAGGCTGGGGGGTCATAGACTCTGCCATTGTAGGTCTTGCAGTCCGTAGGTGGGCATTAATACACACGCAAAACCTGACCAGGGTACATGTTTGACCTTTGTCCGCATGGCGTTGCGGGCCAGAGTCAATCAGTCCTTTGCAGATGAGCGCCTGATTTTTCACAAAATCGTAGCGCGATACGCTTGCCGCGTCTGCACTAACGGCATTTTTAACGTAAAAAATCGTCACCCGACTCATCCAGACGGAGGATGAAGCGTGGATTTACCTCATTACAATGCGCGGCTGTTGGTGCTCGAGGAGGCAGGTCTGCCGCCTCAGTTCAACGGGAAGCAGGGAGGAGAGGGCCAGCATGACTGGCGGCTCCGAGCCTGCGCTGCCCCCGCAACGGTCGGCGAATGGTGTGCTTAAGCTAAGTTAAGCGTGCACCTTCTTTTCCTTCATGGCCACTGGCGCATGCGCGCTGGGAAGGCTGGAAAAGAGAGATTTGCCTAGCCCGGATACCGGCCAACAAAGGTGTGCCTGCGCTTGCGCCGGCATTGTGTTGCCCATGGCTGGCGGGTAGGCTGGCCGGGGCGTCTTTGTGATTGTTTTCCATGCGTTCCCCATCTTCGCTGCTGCGCGCCACTTCGGCCCAGGCAGCTTCCAGTGCGCTTGTCTCTTCGGCTTTCGGCGCTGCTTTCGCTTTTCGTCCCACTTTCATCGCTTCTCTAGCATTGCTTGCTGCGGCGGCACAGGCCCAGCAAGTGGCGTTGGCCGATACGGCCCGCCTGCAGGAGACCGTAGTCACAGCCAACCGTGTGGAGCAGCCGCTGTCCGATCTGGTGGCCGATATGTCCATCGTGGACCGCGAAACCATAGAGGCCGCCGGTGCGGCAGGCGTGGCCGATGTGCTGGCGCGTCTGCCCGGCATTCAGATGGTGCGCAATGGCGGTGCAGGTTCCACCACCAGCGTTTATCTGCGCGGTGCGGAAACGCGCTTTACGGCGGTTTATATCGATGGCGTGCGTGTGGACTCCCAGTCCACCGGCGGTGCTTCGTGGCAGGACATTCCGCTGGAGTCGATTGAGCGCATCGAAGTGCTGCGCGGCCCCGCTGCAGCCGTCTATGGCTCGGACGCAATTGGCGGCGTGATTCAGATTTTTACCAAGAAGGGTGAGGGAACGCCCACACCTTATGTGGGCCTGGGCTGGGGTAGCCGTGGCACGGTCAAGGCCAAGGCGGGCATCAGCGGCGCTGAGGCGGGCTGGGACTATACGCTGGGCGTGTCTCACGCCAGCAGCAATGGTTTTAACGCCAGAACTTCGGCAGGGGCCAATCCTGATGCGGACGGCTATCGCAACAACGCTTTCAATGGCCGTCTGGGCTATCAGATCACGCCCAATCAGCGCGTGGAGGCGACGGCGCTGACCAGCTATATGAATTCGGGCTATGACACCAGCATGGCCGATGACCGCAGCATCTACAAGATGAACACGCTGGGCCTGAACTGGCAGGCCAGGTGGAGCGAGGTTTACAGCACGCGTTTGCAGTACACCCAGTCGCGCGACTTTTACCAGACCAAGCCTTTGCCTTATGAGACCGATACCCGGTTGCACAACTATCTGTTCCAGAACGAGTGGAAGCTGGGCGCGCAGACCGTGACGGCAGCGCTGGAGCGCCGCGAAGACAGCATCGTCAACGGCAATATTGACCGCAGCCGCTCGCAGAACGCGCTGGCGCTGGGCTATGGTCTGCATTCGGGCAAGCACACGCTGCAGCTCAACGCCCGCCATGACCGCGACAGCGAATTTGGTGGCAATACCACGGGCAGCGCCGCCTATGGCTATGCCTTCATGCCCAACTGGCGCGCCACGGCGTCTGCAGGCACGGCGTTTCGCGCGCCCACGCTGTACCAGCGTTTCAGCATGTATGGCGACTCCACACTGCAGCCCGAAAAAGGCCGCAATATCGAGCTGGGTCTGAAATGGGGCCAGGGCAGCAGCAGCTTCTCGGCCACCGTCTATCGCAACAACCTCTCCAACCTCATCAACTATGTGGGTGGCAAAGGCAGTTGCCCCAGCGTCGCCACATCCGGCCCCAAGGGCGGCTGCTATGCCAACGTGGCCAATGCGCGCTATGAAGGCATCACTTTTGCGGCAACCACCCGCGTAGGCGTCGTCAATCTGCAAGGCTCGCTGGATTTCCAGAACCCGCGCGATACGGACAAGGACCTGCAACTGGCGCGCCGTGCCAAGCGCTATGCCAATCTGTCGGCAGACACCCAGCTTGCAGGCTGGAAGCTGGGTGCAGAAATGCAGACCAGCGGCAAGCGCTTTGATGATGCGGCCAACAAGAATGTGCTGGGTGGCTACACCTTGTGGAATCTGACTGCGCAAAAGCAGTTGAATCGCCAGTGGAGCCTGGTGGCGCGCATCAACAACCTGACCGACAAGCACTATGAAACTGCCCGCACCTATGCCACCGAAGGCCGCAGCGGCTATGTGGGCGTGACCTGGACGGGAAACTGAGGCCATGACCAACTCCACCGCAATGCATGAAGGCGGCGCGCGCTGCCCGGTTCTGCTCATCAGCTCCACGGCCTCCGGTCAGGGCAAGACCACGCTGACCGCAGCGCTGGCGCGACTGCATGCGCGCCAGGGGCGCAAGGTGCGCGTGTTCAAGTGCGGGCCGGATTTTCTGGACCCGTACTGGCATGAGCTGGCCAGCGGTGCCAGCGTGCATTCGGTGGACTTGTGGATGACGGGCGAGGCCGATGTGCGTGCCCGGCTACACGCAGCCGCGCAAGAGGCTGATCTGATTCTGGTCGAAGGCGTGATGGGCCTGTTTGACGGTGCCCCCAGCGCGGCAGACCTGGCGCAGAAGCTGGGCCTGCCGGTGATGGCCGTGATCGATGCTTCGGCCATGTCGCGCACCTTCGGGGCGCTGGTGCTGGGCTTGCAGATGTACCAGCCCGGCTTGCGCTGGGCGGGCATGCTGGCCAACCGCATCGCGACCAGCCACCATGCGGATTTGCTGCAGCAGGGCATGCGCGACCCGGCATTGTGGCTGGGTGCCATGCCCGGTGTGCAACTGGGCGCAAGCCCCGCAGCCAAATCTACATCCCTGCTGCCAGAGCGCCATCTGGGCCTGATTGCCGCCCATGAATTGAGCGATGCCGTGCAACGCCTTGATGCGGCCGCCGATGCACTGGCACAGACCCCACTGGGCCAGCGCCCCTGGGTGGCTGAAGAAGACCAGCCCAGCTGGCAGGACTGGGTGGTGGACTTTCCTGCCCCTGCTGGTGAGCAGCCTGCGCTGCAGCCCTGGCTGGCGGGCAAGCGCATCGCCATTGCCCGTGATGCGGCGTTCTCGTTTATCTACCCGGCCAATCTGGACTGCCTGCAGGCCATGGGCGCGCAGTTGCAATTTTTCTCGCCGCTGGCGGGTGATGGTTTGCCGCCATGCGATGCGCTGTGGCTGCCCGGCGGCTACCCGGAGCTGCATGCCAAGGCGCTGCACAGCAATCAGGCGCTGCGCGATCAGATTGCAGCGCATGTGCAGCAGGAAAAGCCCGTGTGGGCCGAATGCGGTGGCATGCTGGCGCTGTGCGATGCGATGACCGATCTGCAGGGCCAGAGCCAGCCGCTATGGGGTGTGCTGCCGGGGCAGGTCATCATGCAAAGTCGGCTAGGCGGCCTGGGCATGCAGCAGCTGGCGCTGCCCGTGGTGGGCTTGCTGCGCGGCCATACGTTTCACTACAGCCGACTGGAGACCAGCATGCGCTTTAGCACCCGCAGCAGCCGGCCTGGTATGGCGGTGCAGGCAGATCGCGGCGAGGCGTTTTATGAGGCCGGCAGCGTGCGCGCCAGTTACTTTCATGCCTGGTTTGCGTCCAACCCTGCGGCTGCGGCTTGGCTGTTTGGCGCAACAATTGAGGGCTGAGCTTTCCAACGATCACCATGAGTCCCGCAAGCACATCCAACCCCATCCTGCCGCGCAGCCTGTTTTTGCTGGGCGGCCAGAAAAGTGGCAAATCCCGCCGTGCCGAGCTGCTGGCGCGCCAGTGGCTGCAGGCCGATAGCCGCCATGAGGCCGCGCTGGTCGCCACCGGTCAGGCCTGGGACGCCGAGATGGTCGAGCGCATTGCGCGCCATCAACGCGACCGCGCCGAGCGTGTGCCGGGCATGCAGACCATCGAGGAGCCGCGGGATCTGGCCACAATTTTGAGCACACACAGCAGCCCCGAGCGACTGCTGGTCATCGACTGCCTGACGCTGTGGCTGACCAACTGGCTGATGCCAGTTCATACCGAAGAATCTGAATCAAATCAGCCTCCAGTCCAGGATTGGAATAGGCAGTTAGCTCTCTTTTTGGAAGCAATCGATCAGGCTGCAGGCCCCATCATCATTGTCGGCAACGAGATCGGTCTGGGCGTGATTCCCATGGGCCGCGAGGTACGCGCCTTTGTCGATGCGCTGGGCGTGCTCAACCAGCAAGTCGCTGAGCATTGCGAAAGCGTCACGCTGATGTGCGCGGGCCTGCCGCTGGCTTTGAAAGGAATGCAGCCGTGAAAGCCATGCCAATCAAACGCGGCCTGCTCTCCTTTTTGGTTGCAGCAGCGGGGCTTGTTGCTGGTGCACAAGTGCAAGCCGCCCAGATTACCGATGCACGCGGTGTGCAGGTCAGTCTGGCGCAGCCGCCGCAGCGCATTGTCAGCCTGCTGCCTTCGCTGACCGAAAGCCTGTGCGCGCTGGATGCCTGCAAGCGTCTGGTCGGCGTGGATCGCTATTCCAACTGGCCTGCCCATGTGAAGACCGTGCCCGTGGTGGGCGGCGGGCTGGACCCGAATGTGGAAGCCATCATTGCGCTCAAGCCTGATCTGGTGCTGGTCTCCACCGCATCGCGGGCCGTGGCGCGGCTGGAGGCGCTGGGCCTGAAAGTCGTGGCGCTTGAGCCGCGCACCCACGCCGAGGCGCGTGTGGTGATGCAGAAAATCGGCACGCTGCTGCAATTGCCGCCCGCGCAGGGCGCGGACAAAGTCTGGGCCGCGATCGAGGCCGATATGCAGCGCGCTGCCGACAGCGTACCGGTCGCCATGCGCGGCCAGCGCGTGTACTTTGAAGCCAGCCGTGGCCCGTTTGCGGCCGGTGAGCATTCCTTTATTGGCGAGACACTGACTCGATTGCATATGCGCAATGTGATCGAAGCCAAGCTCGGCCCCTTCCCGCGCATCAACCCCGAATATGTGGTCAAGGCCGACCCGGACCTGCTCATGGCTGGCGAGCGTTCGTGGAAAAGCGATGTGCCCGAGTACCCGGGCTGGGCGCAGATGCGGGCCGTCAAGCAGGGCGCCGTCTGCCGCTTTACACCCGAGCAGTCTGACGTGCTGGTGCGCCCCGGCCCGCGCATGGCCGAGGCCGCGCACATCATGGCGCAGTGCCTGCAGCGCGTGGCAGCCAAACAGGGCAAGGCGCAATGAGTTCACGCGAATCCCAAGGTCTGGCCGCCCCTTGGCTGCTGCTATGGCTGGCGGTGATTGGCGCGGCGCTGGCCGTGCTGGGTGCGGGCGTTGGCAGCACGGGTTTTGAGAGCGTGTGGAGGGCCCGTACCGACCCGCTGGCCTGGCAGATCGTGATGGATATTCGCCTGCCGCGCACCGTGGGTGCCTTGCTCGCTGGCGGCCTGCTGGGTCTGGCCGGGGCGATAGCGCAGGGCGTGTTTCGCAATCCACTGGCTGACCCCTATCTGCTGGGCAGTGCCTCGGGCGCATCGCTGGGAGTGGCGCTGGCCATGGCGGCGCTGGGCGCATCGCCTTTTGCGCTGGCCGGGCTGGCGCGCTGGGGCGTCACGGGCGCGGCCTTCATGGGGGCGGTGCTGGCCGTGGTGCTTACGCTGGCGCTGGCCAAGGGCGTGCACAACACCATGCGCCTGCTGCTGGCCGGTGTGGTGGTAGGCGTGGTGCTGGGCGCGGCGTCGTCGCTGGTGCTGCTGATGAACCCGGACATCATGCAGGCCATGCAGTCCTTCATGCTGGGTAGCACCGCCTTTGTGGGCTGGAGCGCCTGCGCGCTGATGCTGTGGGTGCTGCTGCCCACGCTGGCCCTGGCCTGGAGCCTGAGCCGCGTGCTCGATGGCTTGGCGCTGGGCGAGGCCACGGCCCATAGCCTGGGCCTGCCGCTGGCACCACTGCGCCTGTTGCTGATTGTGCTGCTGGCCCTGGCCACGGGCACGGCGGTGGCGCAGACGGGCTTGATTGCCTTTGTGGGTCTGGCCGCGCCGCATCTGGTGCGCTCCATGGTGCGCGCGCTGCACCGCTGGCTGCTGGTGCTCAGCAGCTTGATGGGCGCAGTGCTGCTGCTGGCCGCCGATCTGCTGGCACGCTGGCTGATGGCCCCGCAGGAGCTGCCAATTGGCGTGCTCACTGCCGTGCTGGGCGGCAGCTATCTGCTGTGGCTGATGCACCGCCGTGGCGCGCTGCAAGGCGGGGAGGGCGCATGAGCGAAATCCAACAAGCTGCGCTGCAAGTTTCAAAGCTGCAGGTTCATCTGGGCGAGCGTGAAGTGCTGCGCCAGATTGATTTGCGCATCGCCCCCGCGCGCTGGACGGCGATTGTTGGCCCCAACGGTGCGGGCAAATCCACCTTGCTGCGCGCCTTGGCGGGTATGAAGGCCGGTCACCAGCGCCAGAGTGGGCAGGTGCTGCTGCAAGGCCGCGCACTGGACAGCTGGAGCAGCCGCGAACGCGCCAGGGCGCTGGCCTGGCTGGGCCAGAACCAGGCGGTGGCTGGTGAGATGTCGGTGTATGACGTGGTCATGCTGGGCCGCTTGCCACACCAGGGCTGGCTGGCCCCGGCCAGCGCAGCCGACCATGCAGCCGTGGAGCAGGCCCTGCGCCAGACACATGGCTGGGACTGGCGCAGCCGCAGTCTGGGTGAGTTGTCAGGCGGCGAGCGCCAGCGCGTGCTGCTGGCCCGGGCGCTGGCCGTGCAGGCACAGGTGCTGCTGATGGACGAGCCACTGGCCAATTTGGACCCGCCGCACCAGACCGACTGGATGCTGACCGCACGCGCTCTGGTGCAGCAGGGCGTCACCGTGGTCAGCGTGCTGCATGAGCTGTCGTTTGCCTTGCTGGCCGACGAGATGGTGATCATGCAGGATGGCCGCGTGGTTCAGCACGGCGCTTGCGCCGATCCGGCCACGCACCGTGCGCTGGAAGCCGTGTTTGAGCATCGCATTCAGGTCAAGGCGCTGGACGGCCACTGGCTGGCCCTGCCGCGCTTGAGCTGACCGATTTTTGATTGTTTTTGCCTTCTAGTCCTTATTGGATATACGCGAGCAGCTATGAATATTGAAACCCCACCGACCGAAAAGCCCTATGAAAAGCCCGAGGGCGAGCGCCGTGGCCTGGTCATCGTCAACACCGGCGACGGCAAGGGCAAGAGCACAGCTGCCTTTGGTCTGGCGTTTCGCGCCACAGGCCGTGGCAAGGCCGTCAAGGTCTATCAGTTCATGAAAGTGCCCACGGCCCGCTTTGGCGAGCACCGTCTGGCCGACAAGGTGGGCCTGCCCATCGTCGGTTTGGGCGATGGCTTCAGCTGGAAGAGCAAGGACCTGGAACAGTCCGGCCAGCTTGCACGCGATGGCTGGGAACAGGCCAAGGCCGATATTCTTTCCGGCGAGTACTTTCTCGTGGTGCTCGACGAAATCACCTACCCGCTGATCTACGGCTGGCTGCCGCTGCAGGATGTGCTGGACACGCTGGCGGCCCGCCCCAAGGATGTGCATGTCTGCCTGACTGGACGCCGCTGCCCGCAGGAAATCATCGACATGGCCGATACGGTGACCGAGATGAAGCTCATCAAGCACGCGTTTCAGGCCGGTGTTCCCGCCCAGCGCGGCATCGAGGACTGAGGCAAAGTATCACCGCAAGATGCTGCGAAGCCGATGCCTTGCCACTTGTGACATAGAACAGGCCCGCCGGCGGTCTGCCCGCGCAGACTGCAGTCACAGGAATTTACCTGGGCCTTGTTCAAGTCATATGTCTCACAGCACTGCATCCGTTTCCCGTTACAGCCGTCTTGCCGCGCAGATCGCCGCACTGGCTGCATCCAGCGTCATGCTGACTGCCTGCTATGTGGTGCCGGTGCAGCCCGTGCCCGGCGGCCCTGTCCAGTCACCCGCCGCAGCGGTGGCCAGCGTGGCACCCGTCAATAGCGCGGTGACCTTCAACGCCCGCATGTACCCTGCCAACGACCTGGCGGCCCGCTACGGCATGGTGCAGGGCACGGTCACCAACGATATGCATGGGCGCGGCATCTTTACCGCAAACATTCTGGGTGAAACCTATACCGGCGAAGCCACGCGCAATGCCAACAGCGCAAGAGGTGGTGTGGCCAACGGCGTGGGTGCGCGTGGCGGTTGGATGCGCTGCACCTATCAGATGAACTCCAGCACGCTGGGCACAGGCCAGTGTGAGCTCAACAACGGAGCGCGCTTCACCATGCATGTGGGCAGTTGATCGGCCTCACACAGGGTGGGTTAAGCGCTGAGCAGCAAGTAGAAGCTGCGCAAAAAAGCACAAGAAGTGACAAAAGGCCTTCTGTGCTTTTTGCCGTTTCTGGCCTGAAATCAAGAATGGACGATTGTGTTTTCCGCTAGCGCTTTTTCGCTGTTGCAAGCCGGTGTGTTGCAGGACAATCAGGCCATGTCAGCACCAGACAAAACTCAGGGTTCGCCCACCATCCCCGCCACGCCTTTTACCGAGGCCGAGCGAGCCGCCGTCTATCGCGCCATTTATGAGCGCCGGGACATGCGCCACTTTGCGGGCGGTCAGGTCAGTGACGAGGTGCTGCTGCGCCTGCTGCGCGCGGCCCACCATGCGCCCAGCGTCGGCTTTATGCAACCCTGGCGCTTTATCCGCGTCAGAAATCAAGCACTGCGCCAGCAGATTCACGCGCTGGTCGAGGAAGAACGTGTGCGCACCGCCCAGGCACTGGGCGAGCGTGAAGAAGACTTCATGAAGCTCAAGGTGCAGGGCGTGCTGGACGCCGCCGAGGTGCTGGTCGTCGCCATGCCGCCGGGCCGCGAAGCGCATATCTTTGGCCGCCGCACCTTGCCCGAGATGGACATCGCCAGCAGCGCCTGCGCGATTCAAAACCTGTGGCTGGCTGCACGCGCCGAAGGTCTGGGCATGGGCTGGGTGTCGATTTTTGACCCCGTCGCTCTTGCGCAGTTGCTCAAGATGCCCGAAGGCGCACACCCGCTGGGCGTGCTGTGTCTGGGCCCAGTGGACGCCTATTACGCCGCGCCCATGCTGCAGCAGGAAAAATGGGCCTGCCGCGCCCCGCTGGAAGACATGCTGATGGACGATGTCTGGGATGAACATCTGACGCCGGGCCAGACCAAGCCCGTGCCATGAATATGACAACCATCAGTTGGTGGGAGCTGCTGGCCTGGTCCTTCAGCCCCCTGGGCTGGCTATGGAAGGCCGCGACGGCGGCCGATGCGCAGTCTTTTCTTCCCTCTGCGCACAATCTGTGCAATGTGCTGATCGCCATTCTGGTTGCGCTGGCGCTGGACCGGCTCTGGGGCGAGCCGCCTGTGTGGCTGCACCCTGTTGTCTATATGGGCAAGCTGCTGGGCTGGCTGGGCGCATGGATTGCACCGCGCCGCGAGGTGGAGCGGGATTACCTGCGTTTTATGCTTGCTGCCTTGGTATGGATTGCGGTGGCTGCTATGGTTTTCGTAGTCTATTGGGTCATCCAATTTCTGCTGCCATACAAGCCCTGGTGGTTGCCGGGCATTCTGGTGGGCCTGCTGCTCAAGCCGCTGCTGTCCTGGCGCATGCTCAAGGACGAGGTGCTGGCCGTGGAAGCAGCCTTGCAGCAATCGCTGCCCGCAGGCCGTGAGCGCCTGACCTGGTTGGTCAGCCGCGACACCTCGCAACTCGATGCCGCCACTGTGCGTGAAAGCGCCATCGAAACGCTGGCCGAGAATCTGAGCGATTCAGTGATTGCACCGCTGTTCTGGTTTGTGGTCGCAGGCCTGCCTGGCGCTGCCGTCTATCGCTTGGCCAATACGGCGGACGCCATGTGGGGCTACCCCGGCTGGCGCGGCGAAGGTGAGAAACGCCGCTACTGGCAGTGGGCAGGTAAATGGGCCGCGCGGGCCGACGATGTGCTGAACTGGATTCCCGCGCGCATCACGGCGGCCTGGCTGGCGCTGGTCGCGGGCGGAGTGTCGTGGTCAGCACTCAAGCGTGATGCGGCGGTGACTCCATCGCCCAATGGCGGCTGGCCCATGGGTTGCATGGCACAGGCGCTGGGTGTGCATCTGTCCAAACCCGGTGTGTACCAGCTCAACCCTGAAGGCAGAGCGCCAGAGGCCCGAGATCTGCTGCGAGCTATTGATTTGGCATCCAAAGTGCTTGTAGTCCAGGTATTAATTACGCTGTTAGCTATGATTTTGATGGCATTCTGGATGTGGAAAGTTGCGGCCCATGGCTAGTTTTACCCATGGCGGCACCGATGCGCTGGGCGTGCCCGCGCATGATTTCTCCACCAATCGCAATGCCTGCGGGCCTTGTCCTGCGGCAGTAGAGGCATTGCAGGCCGCGCATGTGGCGCAGTACCCCGATCCGCTCTATACCGAGTTGCGTGCGCAACTGGCGGCTTTCCATGGCGTGGCCGCCGAGCGCATCGTCATTGGCGGCAGTAGCAGTGAGCTGATTCATCGCCTGACTCAGCATGCCGTGCGCAGCGGTGCCGATGCCCTGAGCTTGCCGCGCCACCACTATGGCGACTATCTGAAAGCGGCCCAAGTCTGGGGCATTCCGGTGCGGCCTCGCCCCGCAGATGGCCACCCGCGTGCGGGGCTGCACTGGGCCTGCGAGCCCTCCAGCCCGCTGGGCGCGCTGGACGATATCTGGCCCGTCTGGGCGAAGCCGCCGTTGCCGCTTTCCACGCAAAGCCAGAGCCGTGAATGGAGGGTGCTGGACTGCGCTTACCGTCCGTTGTGGCTGGAAGGTGCACCGCCGCATCGCGACCTGGATAGCGTCTGGCAATTGTGGACGCCCAACAAAGCGCTGGGCATGACGGGCGTGCGCGCGGCCTATGCAATTGCGCCGCTGCAGGCCACGGCCCTGGATTTGAGTGAGCTGGGCGACTTGGCGGCTTCCTGGGTAGTTGGCTCCCACGGTGTGGCCATGCTGCAAGCCTGGGTGACAGCGCCGGTGCAGCACTGGCTGGCGCAGAGCCTGAACACCTTGCGTGAATGGAAAGCGCAGCAACTGGCGCTGTGCGCGCGCCTAGGCTGGCAGGTCATTGAAGGTCACCAAGCGAACTATTTTGTTGCGCGCCTGCCGCTTCAGCTCGAAGAGATGGCGCACAAGTTGGCAACTTTGAGAACCCAAGGTATCAAGCTGCGCGATTGCGCCAGCTTTGGTCTGCCCGGCCATGTGCGTCTGGGCGTGCTGCCGCCCGCATCGCAGGCGGCACTGGAGCAGGCCTGGAAAGAGACCGAGAACTAGAACATGAGCAACACCACAATTCAACTGCCACGCCCAAATGTTGGCCAGCGCCCCGCGCTGTGCGTGATGGTGCTGGGCACCAGCAGCGGCGCGGGCAAAAGCTGGGTGACCACGGCACTGTGTGCCTGGTACCGCGCCCAGGGCTACAAGGTGGCACCGTTCAAGGCGCAGAACATGAGCAACAACGCCCGCGTCGTTGCCACACCCGATGGTAAGTGGGGCGAGATCGGCACAGCGCAATATCTGCAGGCGCTGGCGGCCGGTGCCGTGCCCGATGTGCGCATGAACCCGCTGCTGCTCAAGCCCGAGGCCGATACGCGCAGCCAGGTGGTGCTGTTCGGTCAGGTCAATGACGAACTGAGCGCCATGCCCTGGCGGGGCCGCAGCCTCAAAGTCTGGCCGCAGATTGCGCAGGCTCTGGATGATTTGCGGGCCGAAAACGATGTGGTGGTGATCGAAGGCGCAGGCTCGCCGGCCGAGATCAATCTGCATGCCAGCGATGTGGTGAATATGCGCGTGGCCAAGCACTGCGGCGCGCATTGTCTGCTGGTGTCCGATATCGACCGGGGCGGGGCGTTTGCCCACCTGTATGGCACCTGGGCGCTGCTGCCGGAGGATGAGCAGCAGCTGATTCAAGGCTTTGTGCTCAACAAGTTTCGCGGCGATGCATCGCTGCTGGCCCCTGCGCCGCAGATGCTGCAGGACAAAACCGGTGTGCCTACGGTGGCCTGCATCCCCATGCAGTTCCATCATGGCTTGCCCGAAGAAGACGGCGTGTTTGACGACCGTGGCAGCGCAGGCGCAGGGCAGGCCATCCACACCACGATTGCCATCGTCGCCTATCCGCGCATCAGCAACCTCGATGAGTTCCAGCCGCTGCTGCAACTACCCGGCGTGCGCGTGGTCTGGGCGCGATCGCCTGCGCAATTGGCGGATGCCGACTGGGTGATTCTGCCGGGCAGCAAGGCCACAGCAGCCGATCTGGCCTGGATGCGCACGCAAGGGCTGGATGCTGCGGTGGTCGCGCATGCCCATGCCGGCAAGCGGGTTCTCGGCATTTGCGGTGGCCTGCAAATGCTGGGTGAGGCGCTGATCGATCTGCATGGAGTGGATGGCAATGCCGCAGGCCTAGGCCTGCTGCCGCTGGCCACCTTGTTTGCGCAAGACAAGACCGTGCAGCCCACTACGATCACCTTGCCCGGGTTGCAAGCGCCCTGGCAGGGTTTGACTGGTGTGAAGACGCGTGGCTATGAAATTCACCATGGTCAGACCGAGCTGCGCGCCGATATGCAGGCGGGCTTGGCCACGCCCGCGCAGGAGTTGCTGCCCGGCATGCTGTGGCAGGGCGCAAATCCTGCGGTGTTAGGCACCTATCTGCATGGCCTGTTTGAAAATGCAACCGTGATTCACGCTCTGTTTGGTCACGCGGCGCCCAGTCTGGACCAAGTGTTCGAGGGCTTGGCCCGGGGTGTGGAGCAGTGGTTTTCACCTCGGAGCTTTGAGCCAGCGCAGAAAAGTTTGTAACCGGTGTAGGTCTGGCCCTGCACTGGCTTGTGCGCTGAACCGATAAAAGCGAGCATGGAAACCGCGCAAGCTAGCGCGGTCATTCACTTATCGGGAACGGAGTTCTATATGGTCGGTTTCTCCATGCGTACCCTGCAATTGGCGTTGGGCGCGGCAGTGCTGTCGGCAGCGGGTCTGGTCAGCGCTCAGACGGGAAATGCCGTCGCCCCGGCTGCGGCTCCTGCTGCCCCAGTTGCCGCTCCGGCAGATGCCCCCAAGCCTGCGGCGGGGAAAAAGCATCATCACAAACACCACCACGGTCACAAGCACGCTCACCGTCATCACCATGATGGCAAGCCCGCCTCACGCGAGGCCGCAGCTGCCCGCGCCGAAGCCCAGAAGGGCAGGCTGGCTGACGGCAAGACGATGACTGAGTACGAGCGCAATGCGTTTGCCCGCTGCCAGGTGTTCAAGACGGATATCGATCGCCGCGCCTGCGCGGATCGTGTCAAGCAAGGTGCGGCCAGTGGTTCGGTGCAGGATGGCGGCATTCTGCGCGAGTCCACCATCGAAGTGCCCGTGGCGCGTTGAGCGTGCTTTTTCAACCAGAGAAGGCCCCTTGTGGGCCTTTTTTCATGGGCGTGGAATCCGGGCAGGGCAGAACGCGCGATACTTCGCGGCGTGCCGATCGCGTCCCGGTGGCGGCTGGCATGGTTTTGTGGTGCACCGGGCAAGATTGCCAGCATGAGTTCCGTTCACTTCTCCGATGCATCCCTGTCCACGCTTTGGACTTGCCCGCAGGTTGCGGACATTGAGGACGCAGCGCTGACCCAGCGCATTCAGCATCAGCTCGATTTCAAGACCAAGCCCGTGGGTTCGCTCGGCGTGCTGGAGCAGGTGGCGCTGCGCCTGGGCTGCATTCTGGGCACGGACAAGCCTGAGCTTGAAGCTCCGCAGATGGTGGTGTTTGCGGCAGACCATGGGCTGGCGGCGCAGGGCGTTTCGGCCTACCCCGTCGATGTGACCTGGCAGATGGTAGAGAACTTTCTGGCTGGCGGCGCGGCGGTGAGCGTGCTCTCGCGCCAGAACGGGGTGGCGCTCAATGTGGTGGACTGCGGTGTGGCCCGCGACTTTGAAGCGCGCGAGCAAGACCCGCACGACAAGCTGCCCAAGGCCAGCGAGCCACGCCTGTGGCGCCGCAAAGTGGCCTATGGCACGGCAGACTGCAGCCAGGGCCCGGCCATGACCGAGCAGCAATGCGCGATGGCGCTGCGCAATGGCGGCGAACTGGTTAAAAAACTGCCCGGCAATGCGCTGCTGCTGGGCGAGATGGGCATTGGCAATACCTCGGCTGCATCGCTGCTGCTGGCGCGGCTGTGTGGCGAGTCGATTGAGGCGGTGACGGGCGCAGGCACAGGCCTGAACGCCGAAGGCCTGGCGCGCAAGGTGGCCGTGCTCAAGCAGGTGCTGGCCTTGCATACCGATGTGCAGCAGCCGCTGCAAGTGCTGGCCGCCATGGGTGGGCTGGAAATTGCGACCATGACGGGCGCGGTGCTGCAGGCTGCGGCTGAGCGCCGCGTGATTGTGGTGGACGGCTTTATCACAACCGCTGCCGTGCTGGTGGCCAGCCGCCTGCAGCCCCATGTGCTGCAGCGCTGCGTCTATGCCCATCGCTCGGGCGAGCCCGGCCACACACGCATGCTGGCGCATCTGCAGGCCACGGCGCTGCTGGATTGGCAGCTGCGCCTGGGCGAAGGCTCGGGTGCGGCGCTGGCCTGGCCGCTGCTGCAGTCGGCCTGCACCATGCTCAATGAGATGGCGAGTTTTGAATCCGCCGGTGTGAGCACCAAGAGTGAATAATGCCGCTATCCACTATTAGTTTGATAGCTAATAGTGGATGTTCTTTAAGGACTTGAGCCTGTTTTGGCTTATTTTTTGGCAGGAGCCGCCGTTTTGGGCGTGAAATCGCAGTACTGCGAGGCCACACATTCCCAGCAGCGCGGCTTGCGGGCCTGGCAGACATAGCGGCCCAGCAGAATCAGCCAGTGGTGCGAGTCCATGGCGTATTCATCGGGCACGCGCTTGAGGAGCTGCTTTTCGACTTCCAGCGGGTTTTTGCCGGGCGCAAGACCCGTGCGGTTGCTGACGCGAAAGATATGCGTGTCCACCGCCATGGTGGGCTGGCCAAAAGCCACATTCAGCACCACATTAGCGGTTTTGCGGCCTACGCCGGGCAGGGCTTCGAGCTCCTCGCGCGTGCGTGGCACCTGGCCGCCGTGCAGCTCAACCAGCATGCGGCAGGTTTCCATCAGATGCTTTGCTTTGCTGCGGTACAGGCCAATGGTCTTGATATAGCTCTCCAGCCCTTCCAGGCCCAGATTCAGAATGGCCTGCGGCGTGTTGGCGACGGGAAACAGCTTGCGCGTGGCCTTGTTCACGCCCACATCGGTGGCCTGTGCGGACAGCAGCACGGCGGTGAGCAGCTCGAACACCGTGGTGTATTCCAGTTCGGTCTGCGGCGTGGGGTTGGCGGCTTTGAGCGCGGCAAAAAACGGCGCTATATCGTTTTTCTTCATCTCGCTATTGTGGCGTGTTCGTTGTGCTGCTTGAAAAGAAAAGCCGCTGCATGCGGCAGCGGCTTTGGGTTCGGGTGGGTTCTAGCTTATGGGTCCAGGTTGTAGCTCAGCACCAGGCTGTAGCGCAGCTTGCGGTCCGGGTTGTTGGCAGATCGGTCGCCCAGCGGCTTGCTCATGGCCAGGTCCAGCGCGTAGTAACGGCTGTCCGACAGGCGCAGACCCAGGCTGGCCGATTTGAGCGTGTTGCCATGGTAGTTGCTGGATTGATAGTGCGTTCGCGCCCATTCATAGAGCAGGTAAGGCTCGGCAGACTTCACCCAGGGCTGGTTGATGGCGAACTGGTAGTTGACTTCTGCACTGACGCCCAGGCCCGAGTCGCCCGAGAACTCGCCCGCCTGGTAGCCCCGGCCAAAGCGGGTGGAGCCGAAGGAGATGCGCTCGGGGATGGGAAGAATGTCCTCGCTGTACTGACCACCCACGGAGAAGGCGGCCCCCATCTTGCTGGCAAAGCGGTGGCGCTGCGTGTAGTCCGCCGTGATGCGGGTGAAATTCAGTTTGACGGGGGAGATCAAAGCAGTCTCGCCAGCGCTGGTGGCATAGACCAGGCCCGCTCTGGCACCCAGAGAGTCAATGCCATGTGCCACGAGCACCGAAGCTGCACGTGAGACCTGGGCATTGCCTGCCGACCAGGCAAGCTGCCCGTACAAGGTGCGTACACGTTCTTCGTTCTGCAGATACTCAGCCGTGGTTTGCAGCTCCTTGTTGTAGTTGATGGCATACAGGCCTGCCGTGCTCGTCAGCTGTTGGCTGCCACTCAGAATCCAGGGGTGGCTGATATTGAAGTCCAGCTTGCTCTGGCGCGTGAGGTCATCGATACCGGCGACACGGGTGGCCGGGTTATTGAAGCTGCGGTAGTTGGAGTAACTCAGCCGCGCCTGCGTGCCTTCAGGGGTGAGCTGCTGCGTCATGCCCACCATGGCATAGCGCTCCTTGTCGGGGTTTTGCAGCATGGCTGAGGCCTGCAACTGGCTGCCCTCCCACAGCGGGTCGTTGAGCGTCACCGTGCCAATCACGCGCGGCGTGGGCTTGCGCATATCGCCGCCCAAGGTCACGGCGATGGGCTTGTGCTTGGATTTGATGATCAGCGGTACCGCGCCGTCGGTGGTGGTGGGAAGGTTTGCCGAGGCCGAAATCTGCACACCCGGCAGGCGTGCCATGAGCTGGGTTTGATGCTGAAAGGTCTTGGTGGTCAGCGGTTTTTCATTGAGCAGAGGCTGGGCCAGTTCGCGGATGCTGTCCTCGGAGCGGCCAAAGTCGCCCTCCATGCTCAGACTGCCCACAAAGCCTTCCACGACATTCACCTGCACCACACCATTGGCAAAATTCTGGGGGGGCAGATAGGCAAACGACAGCGCGTAGCCATGGCGCTGGTAAATCTCGCTGACCTTTTGTGCTGCCGTGACCAGCTCGCCCACGGTGTGCGTGCCATTGATGAAGGGAGTGAAGAGGGCGCTGACCTCCTCGAACGGGATAGCCGTGCTGCCCTGTACGTTCACGCCGCGCACAGCAACCTGCACACTGGCAACGTCCTGCGGGCCTGTCTGGGGCTTGTCGATCTGAACGGGTACCTGAGGGCGTTTGCTGGCGTCCGTTGTCGAGGGCAGGGTATTGAGCGGGTTGCCGGACTGCGCCCAGGCGGAAGTTGCAGCCCAAAGCAGCAGCGCCGGGCTGAGCCGGCTGAATGATGTCTTGTTGTTCTTGTGCATGGATGCATGTCCCTCTGTGACCTGATCTATCTCATTCATTCTTGTGTTCGCTATTCTTTACTGCCTACCTAGTTGTCGGGTCCCGGATGATTACGCACGTTCTTGACGAATAAATCAGGAGCTTTCATCTTCCATTTTTTGAGTGCTTGGACTGGGGCTTCATGCCCCAGTGCCTTTTGTGGCAAGTGGTGGTTGTACA
>NZ_KZ984456.1 GCF_003569915.1 Comamonas testosteroni
TGCACATCCGAGCTTCAATCCTCAATCAATTTACCGCTCTGGGCACGCCCCAGACAGTCGCTGCTGCGTAAATCTATTTGGGATTGGGGATGCCTTGGCCTATGGCCGATTTATGCAACAAAGCCTGACTGATACAGGTCAGGCCGCCGCATGCCCAAACGATTCTTCTCCTGCTGCTCATGACAAGGCTGCTGCTGGTACGCCCTTGTTTGCCCTGGGCCAGTTATTAGCGACACCTGGGGCATTGGAGCTTCTGGAAACCCATGAACTGACAGCACTGCCGTTTGTGCTGCGCCATGTGTCGGGCGATTGGGGCGATATATGTGCTGAAGATCGCCAAGCCAACGCTGACGCTTTGCAGTACGGCTACAGGCTGATGTCGGTGTATGTGATTTCCAAGACAGAACGCTTATGGATCATCACGGAGGCTGACCGCAGTAGCACCACGCTGTTGTTGCCCGAGGAGTACTGATGCTGGGGCGGCACTTTGTGGTGCACTCGCAGCTGAGTGTGGGCCGCTCAGGTGCAATGGCCTATCAAAACAAGCTGCTGCTGCGCCAGGGCGAAAACGACATGGCTTGCGGGCACCACTGCGTGTTGATGGCTTTGATGCTGTTGGGCCAGGTGTCACGCGATGCCCTGTATGAAGGCGACCTTGATGCACGGCTGATGGAGGTCAGCGCCATGGGCCAAGCTTTGTACTTTAGCGGCTGTAGCAGTGCAGCCATCAGAGAGCAGTTTGCCCCGTTTTCTGAGCAACTGCAGTGCCGCCAACTGCGCCGCAATGTCGAGGCCCGCACAGTGGCTGCACTGGAATCTGACCATGTGTGCCTGGTGCGCTTCACTTCGCCCAGCTACAGCCATTGGGTGCTGGCAGTGGGTGTGATGTATGCCGATGGCAAGCCACATTCCTTGCTGGTGCTCGATCCCTTGATGGACGGTGTGCCGCTCACTCCTTGGAATGCCTTGCTGGAGCATTGGGGTAGTAAAAAGCTGCGCAACACCAACGCCCGCTGGTCAGAAAAAGCCACCTTGGACAAGGTGGTGCAAGTCGGTTTGCGCAGCCGCCGTGGTACAGCCATTGCGCTGGCTTGAGTTTCAGTTTCTCGCTCTCTTTCTTCTGATTTCCCTTGTGCACGTTGTGCGCCTGGTGCTTGGCTTTTAAAGCTGCACTCAGGTGCCGTTGCGGCGTGCCTGTTTTGAAAGTTTGACCATGCACCCTTATCACTTGAGGTGGTACCGCTACCGGCGTTTGTTGGCAGCGGTGATGACATTGCCTGCGCTGGATACCTCAACCCCTGTTCCGCATGAATTCAGCGGCCAGTGGCCGTGCTGCTTCAATGGCTGTGCAGAAGCTGGCCGCTATGTACATGCAGCCAAGCCATGCATGGAGCCGCAATCAGCCATGGTGCTCGAACTGGCTGATGCAGCTTTGCAGGGGGTTGAGCCAATCAGCCAGCGCACCGCTGCATGGCAGGCATTTGCACGGTGTGCCTTGCCCCAGTTGGGTTTGGGCAGTTTGGCGCGGCTGGTAGCACTGCTGCAGCAATACGGGTCTGATGAAGATGCTGAGCTAGCGGTATTGCTGTGGCAAGGAGAAATCACCCAGCAAGTAGCAGAACTCAAGGCTGTGCAGCGTTTGCGCCGCCTGGTCGCATTCTTGCAAAGCCAGGGCATCACGGATACAGCCCGTTGGTTGCAGTGGCGGGATTCGGCAGATGCGCAAGCGGTTGTGCACGGTGCACCGCATCAAGCGCCAGACACGGTTCACGCTTTGCTGTGGCACTTGGACAGCGGGCGCTGTGATGTGCCATGGGTGCTGACGTTTGCAAGGCGGGTGTTGGGTCAAGGTCCCGCGCATGGTCATGTCATGCTGGCTATTCAAGAAATGGCCGAAGCCATGAACCTGAGTGCCAAGGCTTTAGCCAGGCGCATTGCTTGGCATGAACGGCTGTTTCAAGCTTTGGGCGACGTGCCCGAATTTCGACTTGCGTGGTGGCGGTGCGTGAAGCGCACTTTGCAAGCACAGCTGACCAACGCTACATCGGTCAAACTGCAAGTGCAGGGAGTCAAAGAGCCTTTGTCGCTGTCGTTGGCCGTGCACCTGCGCCAGGGGCAACCCATGCTGACGATTCAGCTGCCCCGTGCATTTGGTGCTGCGCCAGCATGGCCCAACTTGACCATGGTGCAGCTACGGCAAGAGGGCTGGGGGACTGGGCTGGGGCTACGCTTGCTGCTGCAAGGCGAAGGCGCGTTGCCAGCTCAGCTGCAGCTGAACATCGCAAAACGCTGGAAAGCAGCGCAACTGCAGCAGCCCATGTTTGAGCGCATCAGTGCTACCAAGTGGAAAATCAGCTGCTGCTGGTGTGATGGGCTTTGGAAGCCTTCAAACCTTGATCAGGCAGAGGTTCTGACTTGGGCCATCGACACGGCGCTGCAGGTGATGGAATATGTGCTGATGCTCAAAGGAATGTTGAGCTGTGAAAGTGTGGCGTGAGCAATGGCCTGCTAGAGCGCTGTATGGTTTTGACTGGTATAAGTAGCGATGAACCATGGAGGATCATGAACAATGAACCACTCTCGAATGAGCGAAGAGTCCATGCAGCGCATGGAAGCACGCATTCCCGAGTTGGCTGGGAGCGCGTTGAAGCTGGCTTATTTGCAAGCACTGACGACCAACGGCAAGGTTATGGAAGCGCGTCACGGCCAGTTGGTTGAAACCACTGCTGAAGGTAGTGTGCGTGTCATTCGCAATATCGCCAAGCCAATACCCGTGCGTGTGGGCGAGAAGCGTGTGCGGACATCTAAGGCATGAGTGCACCCATTCCTCGCCTGCGAATGTTCGCAGGGCCAAATGGCTCCGGCAAAAGCACGATCAAGGACATGCTTCCGCAGCAATGGCTTGGTATCTACGTTAATGCAGACGAAATCGAAAAGACTATCCGTGCCGATGGCTACTTGAGTTTGGCTGAGTTTGCAGTCGAGGCTACTGCGCAAGAATTGCAAGCGTTCTTGCAGGCGTCTACGCTGCTGGAAAAAGCTGGGCTTATAGCGCAAGCCTCACAGTTGGCCTTGGTTGACGGGCGTGTGGTGTTTGGCCCCGTGGCGGTCAACTCATACTGGGCATCGGTACTGGCCGACTTTATTCGCCACAAGCTGTTGGCATCGAAGGCATCCTTCACGTTTGAGACGGTGATGTCATCGCCTGACAAAGTGGCATTTTTGCAGAAGGCGCAGCAGGTGGGCTATCGCACCTACTTGTACTTTGTGGCGACGGAAGATGCTGACATCAATGTGTCGCGAGTGAAGTACCGCGTGCAAGTTGGTGGCCACCCTGTGGCGGAAGACAAGATCCGTAGTCGCTATGTGCGCTCGTTGGAGCTGCTGCCGCAGGCCGTGACATACGCTGACCGAGCTTATATTTTCGACAACTCAGGGGCTGAGCGGGTGTGGGTGGCCGAAGTGACGGATGGCCTGGAAATCGAAATGAAAACTGATGAAATGCCTGCCTGGTTCAAGGCGGCGTTGTGGGATAAGTTTGAGTAGGGTGTTGATGCATCAAGTGGTGCGCAACGGTGATAATCAAGGCTTGTTGATGGGTGCATGTAGCAGGTGGGGTGAGCCTAGCCTGCTGGCTCGTTGGTGTGGCGCGGAAAGCGTGCTTCGGCCGACTTTAGGCACCTGTTTTTTAGTGGGTATGAAAGCGGGTACGGATAGGGGTAATATGACTGAAAAGCTAGTATTGGCGCGGGCTACACCCTTGTTCTTCCTGTTCAACGTCTAAGGCCCAGCCTTTGAGCGAGACAGAGCTGCACTCTGTACAGGCCGATCTGGTGGCGGTGCTGGTTGCCGTCACCAATGGTCAGCCCCGCATCCTGACCACCGGATCGGGGCTGATGTTGCCTGCCGGCCCGTTTACCAGCAACCACCGCTCGCTGCAGGTCAGCCTGCGTGCCTGGGTGGAGAAGCAGACCCACCACCCGCTGGGTTTTGTGGAGCAGCTCTACACCTTTGCCGACCGCGACCGCTCGCAGGAGATTGGCATGCGAGCCATCTCCATCAGCTATCTGGCGCTGACGCGCGAGCTTGACGAGGCGGGTCAGGGGCAGCCTGGCTGGCAGGACTGGTACCGCTACTTTCCGTGGGAAGACTGGCGCGACGGCATGCCTGCCGTGGTGGCCGAGCATATTGCACCAGCGTTGACTTCGTGGGCTGAGAGTGCTTCGGATAGTGTAGCTAGAGGCGCAAGATGGCAGCGGGCTGCCATGACTTTTGGACTTGATGGCCATGAGTGGAATGAGGAACTGGTGCTGCAGCGCTATGAGCTGCTCTTCGAGGCCGGTTTTGTGCCCGAGGCCCTGCGCGCGGGTGCCAATGCCCCGGCTGCGCAGTTGATGCCGGGTTTCGCCATGAGCAACGACCATCGCCGCATTCTGGCCACCGGCATGGCGCGGCTGCGTGCCAAGATCAAGTACCGGCCTGTGGTGTACGAGCTGATGCCCGATGAGTTTTCTCTGCTGCAGCTGCAGCAGGCCGTGGAAGCGCTGGCAGGCCGCAGCCTGCACAAGCAGAACTTCCGCCGCCTGATCGAGCAGCAGGCGCTGGTCGAGGAAACCGGCCAGATGACGGCCGCTGGCGCAGGCCGCCCGGCCAAGCTATTTCGCTTTCAGCGCAATGTGATGCTGGAGCGCGCAATTGCGGGCAATAAGTTGCCGTTGGCCCGCACGCACTGAACGGTTTTTGCTGCTTGCCCTCCGAGCCGTCTTTGTGACGGCTTTGCTTGACCTGACTAATGCTCAGCCTTAGCATAAGTCTATTGCCGCAAAGCCTGCGCGATGAGGGAGACAGTCATCGCGCTTTTTATTTCTATACAAATACTCAAAATGAGCATTAATCGAATTGAAGCCCTGCCTGTGCCTGCCTTGCCCGATGTGATGCTGGAGCCGCTGGTGCGCATGGCCTTGCTGGAAGACCTGGGCCGCGCGGGCGACCTGACCACGGACACCATTGTTCCTGCCGGTGCGACAGACGAGCTGCGACTGGTGGCACGTCAGGACGGTGTGCTGGCCGGGCTGGATCTGGCGCGTTTGGCGTTCACGCTGATGGATGGCCAGATGCAGTTTGACGTCAGCAAGGCCGATGGAACGCTGCTTGAGCCCGGTATGGAGATCGCCCGCATCCGGGGCAAAAGCCGCGCCATCCTGACGGCGGAGCGCACGGCGCTCAACTATCTGTGCCACCTGAGCGGCGTGGCGACGGCCACGCATTCCATTGCCGAAGCCATCAAGCCCTTTGGCACCCGTGTGACCTGCACGCGCAAGACCATGCCCGGCCTGCGTTCGTTGCAGAAGTACGCTGTGCGCGTGGGGGGCGGCAGCAATCACCGCTTTGGTCTGGATGATGCGGTGCTTATCAAAGACAACCATATTGCGCTGGCCGGTGATGTGGCCACCGCCGTGGGCCGCGCCCGCGCCGGTGTGGGCCATATGGTCAAGATCGAGCTGGAAGTGGACACGCTGGCCCAGCTGGAAGTCGCGCTGCAACTGGGTGTGGATGTGGTGCTGTTGGACAATATGAGCCTGGATGACCTGCGCACCGCCGTGGGCATGTGCAAGGGCAGGGCGGTTACCGAAGCCTCAGGC
The DNA here is from genome assembly GCF_003569915.1 of Comamonas testosteroni. Classification (GTDB taxonomy): domain Bacteria; phylum Pseudomonadota; class Gammaproteobacteria; order Burkholderiales; family Burkholderiaceae_C; genus Comamonas; species Comamonas testosteroni_D. Next base: position 5,643 of record NZ_KZ984456.1, read on the forward strand.
CGCATCACGCCAGAAACCGCGCCGGCGGTGGCTGCGACAGGCGTGGACCAGATTGCCGTGGGCTGGCTCACACATAGCGCGAAGGTGCTGGATATTGGGCTGGACGCATGACATTGAATTCCTCCTGAGGGGCTTTGCCGCTTCCCTCAAAGGGGAGGACAGCCTTGCGGCATCGCAGCGGGCCGCTAGGCTCTTGCGCGTTGTCTCTGGCTTGTGTTGCGCTTGGGTGTACCTGCGGTGATTGCCAGCCTGTCAATCGAACTTAATCACCTGAACCATCAAAAGGCCCGAGCGGATATCGGGCCTTTTTTCTGGTGGATAGGAATGACCGGAATTTGTCGCGCTGCCAAACCTGTGTCACAGTCCGGCGCTAATTTGCTGCCTGTGCCAAGCAGGATCCTCTGATAACGCATACAACAGGGAGGACGCTCCATGACCTTCAAGCCTTTTTTCATCATCGCCATGGCGGCTGTTTCGGCGGCTGCACATGCTGCGCGACCCATGAACACCGATGATGCGCGCATTGTGGATGCCAAGGCCTGCCAGCTCGAGAGCTGGATCAAGCACCCCAAGGGGCATGCCGAATTCTGGGCGCAGCCCGCCTGCAACTTCACGGGCAATCTGGAACTGACCATGGGCGCGGCGCTCAGTCGCATGGATGGCAGCACGCGCGCGAGTGCGCAGATGCTGCAGGGCAAGACGCTGTTCAAGACCATGGAGCCCAACGGCTGGGGTTGGGGGTTGGCTGCGGGCATGGCACGTGACCCGCGCCGGGATGCGGGGGGCGGCCATGATATGTATGCCTATATGCCGACCAGCTTTTCCTTCAGCGATGACAAGTTTGTGCTGCACACCAATGTGGGCTGGCTGCGTGAGCAGGGTTCGCGCAGCAATCGCCTGACATGGGGACTGGGCAGCGAGACCCAGTTGCAGGAGCGTACCTGGCTGATTGCCGAGACCTACGGGCAAAACCGTGGCAAGCCTTTTTTCCAGTTCGGCGTGCGCCACTGGCTGGTGCCTGATCGTGTGCAGATCGATGCGACCTATGGCAACCGCATGGGAGAGGGCAGCGAGCGCTGGTTTTCTCTGGGCTTGCGCCTGCTGACTCCCGCTTTTCTGCCCTGATCAGAACAGGCGGCTGATGATCTGGTGCAGACCGGCTGTCATCAGTGCATAGCGCAGAAACTTGCCAATCGCCATATAGAAGACGCAGGGCCAGAAGGGCAGGCGAGCCCAGCCTGCCACGGCGCATAGCGGGTCGCCCACCACGGGCAGCCAGCTCAACAGGCAGGCCTTGGCCCCGTATTTGCGCAGCCAGTAGCGGGCCAGCCGGTGCGAGCGCGACTGGTGGTGCATGCTTTTTTTCGCAGGCTCGCCATCCTTGTGGTGGCGCAGTTGGCGGGCCTTGCGCCAGGCTTTGTGTGCGCCCAGGCCCATCCACCAGCTGATGGCCCCGCCAATGGTGTTGCCCGCAGTAGCCACCAGCACGGCGGGCCAGAACAGGTGAGGGCTGGCCGTGACCAGGGCGGCGACCACTGGCTCGGAGCCCAGCGGCAGCAAGGTCGCCGAGATCAGGGCGACGACAAAAACCGTGCTCAGGCCCAGCTCGGGCAGGGCCAGCCATTGCAGCAACTGTTGAATCCACGCTTCCATAGGGCGGTTAGTGTAGGGGGCGGCGGGTATTTGCTGCATTGAAATATCCTGCCGGTGCAATGGCGTATCGTGTCGGCTCAGGAGGATTGGACATGAGCTTTCACCCGCGTTTGGCATGGGCATGTGCTGCTTTGATTTTGATAGCTGGATGTGCAAACAACACCAGCACTAAAGAGGTGTTGGGGTCCAAAGGGGCGGCCCAGGCCGACCTGGTGCCGCTGGCTTCGCTGGCGCCCGGTGTGAAGCAGGACATGCGCTATGCCACACGGCATAACTTCATGGGCAAGCCCATTGCGGGTTACGAGGCTGGCGTCTGCTGGCTCAGCCGCACGGCAGCGCAGTCACTGGCAGCGGTGCAAAAAGAGCTGGCCGAGCAGGGCCTGAGCCTCAAGGTCTATGACTGCTACCGCCCCCAGACGGCGGTGAACGACTTTGTACGCTGGGGCAAGGACATGGCCGACCAGAAGAACAAGGACATGTACTACCCGCGCGTGCCCAAGAGCGAGCTGTTCAAGCGCGGCTATATCGCTGAAAAATCCGGCCACAGCCGCGCCAGCACGGTGGACATGACGCTGATGGTGGTGGATGGCAAGCGTGCCAGCAAGCTGGTGAGGGGACCGCTGGCGGACGGCATCGACGTGGACATGGGCACGCCTTTTGATATGTTTGACGAGCAGTCGCATACCGACAACGCCCAGCAATCGCCCGATGTGCAGCACAACCGCCGCTGGCTGCGCAGCCTGATGCAGCGCCATGGCTGGAAGAACCTGCCCGAAGAGTGGTGGCACTACACGCTGGTGAATGAGCCCTATCCCGATCAGTATTTCGATGTGCCTGTAAAGCAGCCCGCGCGATAGTGACTTGCGCGGCAGGGGGATGTGAGTATTTTGTGGGTTGCCCAAATTTTGAGCAGTTATAATCGCCCCCTCTTTTCCTGCTCCCGGTCTGCGTGAGGCCCACTCCTTGCGCCGCCGCTGAAACTCCCCCATGCCCGCCCTGCACATTGGTCATATTCCATTGGCAAATCGTCTGTTTGTCGCTCCCATGGCGGGTGTGACGGACCGGCCATTTCGCCAATTGTGCAAGGCCTTGGGCGCCGGCTACGCGGTCAGCGAGATGGTGACCAGCCGCAAGGATCTGTGGAATAGCCTCAAGACCAGCCGCCGTGCCAACCACGAAGGTGAGCCTGGGCCTATTTCGGTACAGATTGCCGGCACCGAGGGGCCGATGATGGCCGAGGCCGCTGTTTACAACATCGAGCGCGGCGCGCAGATCATCGATATCAATATGGGCTGCCCGGCCAAGAAGGTCTGCAACAAATGGGCGGGTTCCGCCCTGATGCAGAACGAGCCTCTGGCCGTGGAAATTGCCCGCGCCGTGGTGGAGGCCGCACGCCCCTACAACGTACCTGTGACGCTGAAAATGCGCACCGGCTGGTGCGATGAGCACAAGAACGCGATTGTGCTGGCCAGGCAGTTTGAGGATGTGGGCATTCAGATGCTCACCGTGCATGGCCGCACGCGCGAGCAAGGCTACAAAGGCTTTGCCGAGTACGACACGATTGCAGCCGTCAAGCAGGCCGTGAAAGTGCCGGTGGTGGCCAATGGCGATATCAACAGCCCTGAAAAAGCCCGCGATGTGCTGGCCTACACAGGCGCGGACGCCATCATGGTGGGCCGTGCGGCGCAGGGCAGGCCATGGATATTTCGTGAGATTGCGCATTTTCTGGCCACGGGCGAGCACATGGCACCACCGCTGGTGGCCGAGCTGCGCCGCCTGCTGCTGGACCATCTGCAGGATCACTACAGCCTGTATGGCGAGGGAGTCGGCGTGCGCAGCGCCCGCAAGCATATTGCGTGGTATCTGCGCGCCCTGCCGGGCGGGGAAGAGTTCAGAAAACACATCAACACCATTGAGGACTGCGCGGTGCAATGGCAGGCCGTTGCCGACTATCTGGATGCCTTGGCGCAACAGATGGACCGGATTCCGGCCGCCACGGCCGCTGCCCCAGAAGGCAGCGCGCTGGAAGAACCCGCAGGAACGACTGCATGAGCAACCAGAACCTAGAACAATGCGTTCGCGATAGCCTGGAGGGCTACTTCCGCGATCTTGAGGGCGAAACACCGGCCAACGTCTATGACATGGTGATCCGTCTTGTTGAAAAGCCGTTGCTGGAAGTGGTCATGAACCACGCTGACAACAACCAGTCTCGCGCCGCGGAATGGCTGGGCCTGAACCGCAACACCCTGCGCAAGAAACTGGTGGATCACCAGTTGCTCTGAACGGAATTACTCACGAATCTATAGCTGCAAGTCTTTAATCAATAAGGACTTGCAGCTTGTTTTTATCCCAACTTTACATTGACGCCCATGAAAGCTCTGATCTCCGTCTCTGACAAGACCGGCATCGTTGAATTTGCGCAAGCCCTGCACGCTCTTGGCGTGCAACTGCTGTCCACTGGTGGCACCGCCAAGCTGCTGGCCGACAAGGGCCTGCCCGTGACCGAAGTGGCCGAAGTCACCAAGTTCCCCGAAATGCTGGACGGCCGCGTCAAGACCCTGCACCCCATGGTGCACGGCGGCCTGCTGGCCCGCCGCGACTTCCCCGAGCACATGGCGGCTCTCAAGGAACATGGCATCGAGACCATCGATCTGCTGGTGGTCAACCTCTACCCGTTTGAAGCCACCGTGGCAAAGCCTGGTTGCACGCTGGCTGACGCCATCGAGAACATCGACATTGGCGGCCCCGCCATGGTGCGCTCTGCCGCCAAAAACTGGAAAGACGTGGGCGTGGTCACTGCTGCCGACCAGTACGACGCTGTGTTGGGCGAACTGAAGGCCACCCATTCCCAAGGTTGCAAGCTCAGCAACAAGCTGCGTTTTGAGCTCTCGGTAGCGGCGTTCAACCGCATCAGCCAGTACGACGGTGCCATCAGCAACTACCTGTCGTCGGTGAAGTTTGAAGACGAAAAGCTGAGCGAAGAATACGTGCCCGAGCGCGCTGCCTTCCCCGGCCAGTTCAACGAGCAGTACCTGAAGGTGCAAGACCTGCGCTACGGCGAGAACAGCCACCAGCAAGCCGCCTGGTACCGCGATCTGGCTCCCGCAGCCGGCTCGCTGGCCACCGGCGTACAACTGCAAGGCAAGGAACTGAGCTACAACAACATTGCCGACGCCGATGCCGCCTGGGAATGCGTGAAGAGCTTTGAGGTGCCTGCCTGCGTCATCATCAAGCATGCCAACCCCTGCGGCGTGGCCGTGGGCGCCAACCCCTTTGAGGCTTATTCCAAGGCCTTCCAGACCGACCCCACCAGCGCGTTCGGCGGCATCATCGCCTTCAACCGCCCTGTGGACAAGGCTGCTGCCGAAGCTGTTTCCAAGCAGTTCGTTGAAGTGCTGATGGCTCCTGAGTTCAGCGCCGAAGCGCTGGAAATCTTCAAGGCCAAGGTCAATGTGCGCCTGATGAAGATTGCACTGCCCGCCAACTACGGCAGCGTGCGCAATGCGCTGGAAACTAAGCGCGTGGGCTCGGGCCTGCTGCTGCAATCGGCCGACAACCATGAACTGAAGCTCGAAGAGCTGAAGGTCGTGACCGTCAAGCAACCGACGCAAGAAGAACTGCAAGACCTGCTGTTTGCCTGGAAGGTCGCCAAGTTCGTCAAGTCCAACGCCATCGTGTTCTGCAAGAACGGCATGACCATGGGCGTGGGCGCTGGCCAGATGTCGCGTCTGGACTCGGCTCGCATCGCCTCGATCAAGGCTGAAGCGGCCAAGCTGAGCCTGAAGAACACGGTCGTGGCGTCGGACGCTTTCTTCCCGTTCCGCGATGGTCTGGATGTGGTGGTGGATGCTGGCGCGACTTGCGTGGCACAGCCTGGCGGTTCCATGCGTGACCAGGAAGTGATTGATGCGGCGAACGAGCGTGGCGTGGCCATGGTCTTCACCGGCGTGCGCCACTTCCGCCACTGATCTTGGCTGCGGTAAATACAGGTCTTCATACTTCGTTGCCACGCAGGCCGCGCGCAGTCTCGCCGTAGCGCTGCTACTGTCTTCGACTGCGACGCCTCGTCTGAACCGCGAATCTAAAGATTCGCTGACCTGTCTTTACCGCTGAAGACATCTATCTTCGGCTCGCCTTTGCGGGCCGATCTGCATTTTCGAATGAGCTATGACTGATCCTATCGATGACGAAGAAAACTACCCGCCCCGTCCGCGCTGGATTGGCTGGCTGATCGGGCTGGTCATGGCGGCTAGCGCGCTGGGGGTGGCCAATATTGGCTGGCGCATCATGCGGGTCAGCACGGCAGAAAAAGCGGCGGATGCGCTGGTGGCGGCCCAGCCTGATCTGGCGCAGGCTCGCAAGCTGACCGAAGGGGCAGACTGCATGCGCTGCCATGGTCTGGAGCGCAAATTTGTGGGCCCGGGCTTTAACGAGATTGCGCAGAAGTACGCGGCTCAGGCCGATGCGCAAAGCTATCTGGCGGGCAAGATTCGCAGCGGTAGCGTGGGCGTGTGGGGCAGTGTGATCATGCCGCGCCACCCGCAGGTCAGTGAAGAAGATGCGCTGCAGATGGCGCGCTGGGTGATGTCGGCGCAGCCTTTGAGCAAATAGACAAACAGGTTGCAGAGGTGATACCCAAAGGCTGAAGGCGCAATGCTTTCAGCCTTTTCTCTTTCGGCCTACGGCGCAGGCCAGGCTTGCATTTCATAATCCGCGCATGACCGAACCCGTGACCGCATCGCGCAGCAAGCCATCGTTTCCCCATGCCCCAGGTGCCCGCAAGCAGCGCGGCTTTGTCTTCTGGGCGGTCTGGGTGCTGATTGCGTCGTATGCGGTCTACCCCACGGCCAACTGGCTGGCCAGTCTGCGCGATCACCGCTATGACTTCATCACGCCCTGGGACGCGATGATTCCGCTGGTGCCGGAATTCATCTTTGTCTATTTTTCCTTTTTCCCCTTCCTGGCCCTGCCGTTCTGGCTGGTGGGCCAGCCCGATATTTCAGCGCTGGGCAAGCGCCAGATTGCGGGCACGCTGATCTGCGGTGTGATCTTTGTGCTGTTTCCCGGCAATCTGGCCTTTGACCGCGTGATTCCCGAGACCGAGCCCTACCGCAGCATTTTTTCCGCCATGTTCTTTGTGGACAAGCCGCACAATCTGCTGCCTTCGCTGCACATCGTCTATACAGCGCTGACGGGTACGGCCATCTGCAAGGCCCAGTGGCCCAGAGGGCGCTGGTGGCTGTGTCTGCTGATCGTGGTCTGGAGCGTGGCGATTTGCGCTTCCACCATGCTGGTGCACCAGCACCATATTCTGGATGTGGTGACCGCGCTGATGCTGGTGGCGCTACTCTGGGTGGTGATTCGCCCGGCCAATGTGCCGCCAGAGCCTTCAAGAATCTGAAATCCGGCTTCCCCCTGCTGCCTTTGAATCCTGCTTGAGTGAGTGATTGCTTGCAGGATTACGCTGCGCTTTCAGCGAGCTGCGCAGGCATCGTGAGCAGCGATGCTGGCTAGTCTTTTTTGCGCAGGGTCTGCAGGCTGCCCTGCAGAAAACATGCACCTCAGGCGGTGATGCCGCAGGGAAGCTGCACGCTCAGGCTCGAATATCTAGGATGCCATTTTGATGACCAAACAGGGCCGGGCTGCATGCCACAAGCGTGCGCCAGAGAGGCTCTGGAGATTTGCATGCAGTGGCTGAAAACCAAAACCATTGAACAGGCCATGGCCGACTCCGACGAGCCGGGGCGCCAGCTCAAGCGTACGCTGGGCGTTTTCGATCTGATGATTCTGGGCGTGGCAGTGGCCGTCGGCGCCGGTATCTTTTCCGTAGGTGCGCGGGCCGCAGGCAGCTTTGCCGGGCCTGCGGTGATCTTCTCCTTCATTCTGGCCGCAGCGACCTGCGCGCTGGCCACCATGTGCTATGCGGAGTTCGCGTCCAGCGTGCCTGTCACCGGCAGTGCCTACACCTATACCTATCTGACGCTGGGCGAGGGCGTGGCCTGGATCATTGGCTGGAATCTGCTGCTGGAGATGATCTCGGCCGGGGCCGTGATCGCCAAGTACTGGGGCATTTATCTGTCCACCATCTTTGCCACGGCGGGTGTGCATGTGCCCAGCACCGTGCATCTGGGCGGCGTGGCCATGGAGTGGGGACCGTTTGTCATCGTGACCATCTTCACGGCGCTGCTGATGCTGGGCACCAAGGTCTCGGCCAAGGTCAACAATGTGTTCACGCTGATCAAGATCGCCATCACGCTGTTTGTGATCGTCGTAGGCTTTAGCTATATCGATGTGAAGAACTATGCGCCGTTTGTGCCGCCCGCACAGCCGCCGGTGGCGGGCCATGGCGTGACGGCTGATATCTGGGGTCAGCCCATGCTGGCCTGGCTGTTTGGTGCGCAGCCCAGCCAGTACGGCTGGCTGGGCGTGATCTCGGGAGCCTCGCTGGTGTTCTTTGCCTTTATCGGTTTTGACGTGGTCGCCACCTCGGCCGAGGAAGTCAAAGACCCGCAAAAGACGCTGCCGCGCGGCATCTTTGGCGGCCTGCTTATGGTCACCGTGCTCTATATTCTGGTCACGCTGGCGCTGACCGGCATGGTGCCCTATACCGAGCTGGCCAAGGCTGAGAATCCGTCGCTGGCCACCGCTTTCGTCAATGTCGGTGCTACCTGGGCTGCACAAGTCATTGCCGTGGGCGTGCTCATGGGGTTGACCACCGTGGTGATGGTGCTGCTGATGGGATCGGCCCGCATTCTGCTGGCCTTGTGCCGCGACGGCCTGCTGCCGCGCAGCTGGAGCGTGACCTCGGCCACGCGCAAGACGCCGGTGCGCCTGCAACTGCTGGTGGGCGTGATCATTGCCGTGTTGGCGGGCTTTACCCAGGTGGAGATGCTTGAAGAGATGATCAACATCGGCACGCTGTCGGCCTTTGTGCTGGTCAGCATCGGCATTCTGGTGCTGCGCAAAAAACGCCCCGATCTGCCGCGCGGTTACCGCGTGCCACTGGTGCCTCTGGTGCCCTTGCTGTCGGCACTGCTGTGCACCTATCTGGCGCTGAACCTGACCACACTGACCTGGGCGCGCTTTCTGGGCTGGATGGCAATCGGGGCCTGCATCTACATTGCCTACGGCATGCGCCACTCGAAGCTGGCACATCCTGAAAATGCCTGATCCAGCTTCGCATTCATAGAGTTTGAGTGTTTTAGTACTCAAGTCTATGAATATCATGGACTGATTGCTATCAAAATAAAAGCCCTGCGACAAATATGCCGCAGGGCTTTTTCATTGGGTAGAGTGGAGGTCATGACAACCGAACCCGCTGAAGACGGCCAGCACCGCTGCCGCTGGTGCCTGGCAACGCCGCTGTATGTGAACTACCACGACCTTGAATGGGGCTTTCCGGTAGGCAGCGACCAGCGCCTGTTTGAAAAGCTCTGTCTGGAAGGCTTTCAGTCCGGCCTGAGCTGGCTGACCATTCTGAACAAGCGCGAGAATTTTCGCGCTGCATTTGTGGGCTTTGACTTCCATAAAGTCGCCCGGTTTGATGAGGCCGATGTGCAGCGCCTGCTGCAGGACGCAGGCATTGTTCGCCATCGCGGCAAGATCGAAGCCGTGATCAACAATGCGCAGCGCGCTATCGAAATGGTAGAGGTTGAAGGCTCTCTGGCAGCGTTCTTCTGGCGCTACCAGCCTGCCAAGCCATCGACAGGCACGGAGATTCAGGCGCAGACGGCGGAATCTCTGGCCCTGTCCAAAGAGCTGAAAAAGCGCGGCTGGAAGTTTGTTGGCCCCACCACCATGTATGCGCTGATGCAGGCCATGGGTATGGTCAACGATCACGCGCCGGGCTGCGTGACGCGTGCTGCGGTGGACAAGGCGCGCAAGGCTTTCAAGCTGCCGAAATGAACAAAGCCCCGCTCGTTTGACACGGGGCTTCGAAATACATGAATCGTCGAATGGGGCGCGCTGCATGTCAGGGACATCGAGCAAGGGCCGCCCCGCAGCGAGGATGTCGTCCCCCTCCCGCGTAGCGAGAGAGGGGGAAGCCGCGTAGCGGCTCAGGGGGAGGTCTTCAAAGTAATTTGAAGACTTCGCGCGCCGCCTCAATCGTGCGGTCGATATCTTCCTCAGTGTGAGCGGCGCTCACAAAGCCTGCTTCATACAGCGCAGGCGCAAAGTAGTGACCGCGGTCCAGCATGCCGTGATAGAACTTGTTGAACACCTTGCCATCGGTCTTCATGACTTCGGCATAGGTCTTGGGCAGCTCGGGCAGGAAATAGAAGCCAAACAGGCCGCCTTGCCAGTCCACACTGAAAGGAATGCCTGCGGCTTTGGCTTCGGACTTCAGGCCTTGCATCAGGTGGCCGGTCTTCAGGTGCAGATCGGCGTGGAAGCCGGTGCGGCTGATCAGCTCCAGCGTCTTCAGGCCGCAGGCCGTGGCAATCGGGTTGCCCGATAGCGTACCGGCCTGGTAGACCGGGCCCAGCGGCGAGAGCTTTTCCATGATCTCGCGGCGCGCGCCAAAGGCGGCCATCGGCATGCCGCCGCCAATGACCTTGCCCATTACCGTGATGTCAGGCTTGAAGCCTTCAATCTCCTTGGCATACAGGCTTTGAGCACCGCCCAAAGCCACGCGGAAACCGGTCATGACTTCATCGTAGATCAGCAGCGCGCCATGTTCTTTGGTCAGTTCGCTGATACGACGCGTGAAATCCACCGAAGCACGCACAAAGTTCATATTGCCGGCAATCGGCTCCATGATCACGCAGGCGATCTCGCTGCCCATCTTGGCAAACGCTTCTTCCAGCTGGGCTACGTCGTTGTATTCAAGAACGATGGTGTCCTTGGCCACATCGGCAGGCACGCCCGCTGACGACGATGCGCCAAAGGTGGCCAGACCGGAGCCCGCCTTGACCAGCAACGCATCCGCATGGCCGTGGTAGCAGCCGTTGAACTTGATGATCTTGTTGCGGCCCGTGTAGCCGCGCGCCAGGCGCAGCGCGCTCATGCCCGCTTCGGTGCCGGAGCTGACCATGCGCACCATGTCCATGCTGGGCATGAGTTCACGGATTTTTTCGGCCAGCACGACTTCGCGTTCGGTAGGTGCTCCGTAGCTGAAGCCTTCGAGCACGGCCGCCTGCACGGCTTGCACCACTTCGGGGTGGCCGTGGCCCAGAATCATCGGGCCCCAACTGCCGATGTAGTCGGTGAACTGCTGCTCGTTCTGGTCCCAGAAATAGGGGCCCTGGGCGCGCTGCACAAAGCGGGGAGTGCCGCCCACAGCGGCAAAAGCGCGCACGGGCGAGTTCACGCCGCCAGGGATCACGGCCTTGGCGCGTTCAAACAATGCAATATTCAAGTCAGTGTTTTGTGTCATGAGAGGGCATCACAAAGCCTTCGATGGGCTTTGTCTCAGGTTCATCAGTGGAAGGTTCGGCCTCGTCGGCCTCTTCGTCGTCGTCTTCTTCGGGCTGGGCCCAGAACAGACGGTCGGGCACATAGTGGCCCATGCCGGGCCTAAAGCCTGCATCCAGGCTGTGGTCCAGGTATTCCAGCGCTTCCAGCGTGGCCACGCCCAGGTCGTTGCCGGTGGCCAACAGGGCTGTGAGTGCGGCGGACAGCGTATCACCGGCACCGGTAAAGGTGGCGTCAAACATCTCGTACTTGCTGTTGCCCAATACGGTCTGGGCCGTGGTCAGCACGTTGTCCACAAACTGGTCGGGCAAAGGCACGCCAGTGACCAACACATAAGGCACTTCCAGGGCTTCAGCGGCCATGGCGATGTCGCGCGGTGTGGGGCTGCGGCTGTGCTCCCAGTCTGGTAGCAGCCAGCGCCACAGGGTATTGTGGTTTCCAACCAACACCGAGGTTTGAGGCAGGACAAGTTCTTTGAATGCGTCCAGATACTGATCCTGCTTGTCGTCCTCCCACCAGGACAGGTCTGGCATGTAACTGATGATGGGAATGTCCGGATAGTCCGAGGAAATCTCCGCGATGACCGCCAGATTGGCCGGGCCACCCACAAAACCGACCTTGATGGCCGCGACCGGAATGTCTTCGAGCACAGCGCGAGCCTGCTCGGTGACGGCTTCGTCATCGAGAGGAAAGTGCTCATAAATACGCGCCGTATCACGGGCATAGGCGCCGCAGGTCACGGGCAGGGCGTGGCCGCCCACGGAGGAAATCGTCGAGATGTCGGCAGACAGTCCACCGGCGCCGCTGGGGTCGCTGCTGTTGAAGATCAGCACGCAGACGGGAGCTGTTTCAGCAGCTTGTTCTTCGCTGGTGGAACGCAGGGAGGAGGGAGTGTTGGGGTTGAGTGCCATGGCGAACCCCAGTGTGCACCCGGGAATGCAAGGGTGAGAGCCGGGGTTATGACTAGATACAATCATTGCATTCTATGTGAAGCCCCTTTAAGCTGTGACCGACCCTAAAACTTGGATGTGTTTGACCTGTGGCTGGCTCTATGACGAGGCCCAGGGAAGCCCTGAACACGGTATTGCACCAAACACGCGCTGGGAAGACGTGCCCATGAACTGGACCTGCCCGGAATGCGGTGCGCGAAAAGACGATTTTGAGATGGTGGAAATCTGAGCGGGTTCACCGCGCTATCCACAAAGAAAGATATCTGGGAGGAGTTTCACCGTGACAGCATCCAGTGCGCCCCTGAGGGTTCTGGTGGTGGATGACAGCAACACCATTCGCCGCAGCGCGGAAATCTTCCTCAAGCAAGGTGGCTACGAGGTGCTTCTGGCCGATGATGGCTTTGATGCCCTCTCCAAGGTCAACGACTACCAGCCCCAGCTTATCTTTTGCGACATTCTGATGCCCAAGCTCGATGGCTATCAGACATGCGCCATCATCAAGCGCAATGCCCGCTTTGCGAGTACGCCTGTGGTGATGCTGTCCTCCAAGGACGGTGTTTTCGACAAGGCTCGCGGCCGCATGGTCGGCTGCCAAGACTATCTGACCAAACCGTTTACCAAAGATCAACTGCTGCAGGCCGTGGAACAGTTCGGCAGGCAGTCTGCAGGTGTGGGAGCTGCATGATGACAATTCAAAAAGTATTGGTCGTAGATGATTCCAAGACAGAGCTGATGGCTCTGAGCGATATGCTGCAAAAGCAGGGCCTGCAGGTGCGTACCGCCGAGAACGGCGAAGAAGCGCTGCAGCGTCTGGCCGAAGACAAGCCTGATCTGATCCTGATGGATGTGGTCATGCCCGGTCAAAATGGCTTTCAGCTGACCCGTGCCATCTCGCGAGATCCTCTGTATGCCGATGTGCCCATCATCATGTGCACCAGCAAGAATCAGGAAACAGATCGCGTCTGGGGCATGCGGCAAGGTGCCAGGGGCTATATCACCAAGCCCGTGGATGCAGCCGAGCTGCAAGCCAAGATCGCAGCTCTGTAAAAGGCGGCGCTGCCCATGGCGAACCGCGAAGCCCTCCGAGATCTCCAATCCCGTCTGGCCGGCCGCCTGCAGGCAGCACGCAGCGAAGGCGTCAACGTCGCTGCCTGGCTGGCGGTGCAAGCTGGTGGTCGTGACTATCTGCTGCCCTTGACCCATTCGGGCGAGATCTTCCCTTGGACCGGCGTTCAGCCGGTTCCCTATACGCAGCCCTGGTTCCTGGGGATTGCCAATTTGCGCGGCGCCTTGATGGGCGTGGTCGATATTGCGCAACTGCTCGGTCACGGCCATGTGCGCAACGAGCAGGAATTGCTTGAATGCAGCCTGCTGGTCTTCAACCCGGCGCTGGAAACCAATGCCGCCCTGCTGGTGGACAAGCTGCTGGGCCTTCGCGCGGCAGATGCCTTCACTCAAACCGAGCCGCCCCCCGAACGTTCTCCAAGTTTCTACGGCGCTGTCCATGTGGATGGCACAGGCCGCCGCTGGCAGGAGCTGCAACTGCAGCGTCTGTCTCAAACCGCCAAGTTTTTGAGCATTCGTGCCTGAAGTTTCTGGATACAGCGCTATGTCTTTTGCAAACAAAGTGAATCAGTGGTTCCAACGCAAGCCCGTGGCTGAGGCAGCGAGTGCCAGCGCGATGGGCGATACGATCGTGCAGGATATGTATGACGGAGCGCTCAACAGCGTGCAGGGAGCCCCCTCCATCATCGGTATGGATGAAGAAACCCGTACCGACGAGCTGGTCAGCCTGCCGATTCTGGGCAGAGCCACGGTTGCCAAGCACCAGCGTACGCTGTTCACGGTGCTGGGAGGCTCGGTGCTGGTGCTGGTGGTGTTGTCAGCATGGATGCTGCGCGAGGCCAACAACTCCAACCAGCAGCTGGCGGCCACTGGCCAGGCCCTGATGCAGTCACAGCGACTGGCCAAGTCGGTTTCGCTGGCCATGACGGGCGCGGCACAGGCCTTCAACGATGTGAAGGACAGCTCTGGCGTGCTGGCGCGCAACGTGCGCGCGCTGACATCGGGTGACTCGGATATGGGCGTGAACGCTGTGAGCGATAGCCTGCAGGGCGACGCCGCAGGCATCAGCACCCTGACCGAGCGCGCGGAAAAAAGCGCATCGCTGATTCTGGGTCAGCAAAAGATTCTGACGCAGGTGGGAGAGGCGCTGCGCACCATCAACCGCCAGTCTTCGGACCTGCTGGAAACCGCAGAAACCATTTCCTCGCTCAAGCTGCAGCAGGGCTCCAGCCCTGCCGAGATTGCCGCTGCCGGTCAGCTGGTGATGTTGACCCAGCGTATCGGTAAGTCTGCCAACGAGTTCCAGACCCTCGAAGGCGTGAGCCCCGAGGCCGTGTTCCTGCTGGGCAAGGACTTGAACTCCTTCAAGGAAATTGCTGAAGGTCTGCTCAACGGCAGCAGCGAGCTGCGCCTGCCTGCAGCGCGTGACGCGCAGGTGCGCGAGCAACTGCAGACACTGATCAAGCAGTACGACGACACCCGCAGCCAGGCCAGCGCGATTCTGGGCAATCTGCAAGGCCTGGTGTCTGCGCGTGAAGCCCAGACCACCATCAATAACGATAGCGAGCCGCTGCGTGTGCAACTGGAGCAGTTGAAAGGCGCGCTGCAGGGCGTGGGCGGTGCCAACATTGGCCAGCTCGGTGCTCTGGCGCTGGCCCTGTTGGTGGCTCTGCTTTGCGGCGTGGGCATTTCCCGCGTGCAACTGATGGACAGCCGTGCACGCCAGAAGGAAGCCGAACGCCACCAGATGGATGCCCGTTTGCAGGAGCAGGAAGCCAAGCGCATCAACGACGCCAACCAGGCCGCCATTTTGCGTTTGATGAACGAGCTGCAGTCGGTCGCTGAAGGTGACTTGACCCAGGAGGCCACCGTGACGGAAGACATCACCGGCGCGATTGCCGACTCGGTGAACTACACGGTGGAAGAGCTGCGCGCTCTGGTGGGCTCGGTACAGAACACGGTCACCCGCGTGGCGCAGACGACGGAGCAGGTGGACGTGACCTCCACCGAGCTGCTGGCCGCATCCAATGAACAGCTGCACGAAATTCGCGAAACCGGCAAGTCGATTCTGGATATGGCCGGTCGTATTAACGATGTGTCGGCTCAGGCGCAGGAATCGGCTCTGGTGGCCCGCCAATCGCTGCAGGCTGCCGACTCCGGTCTGCAGGCGGTGCAGAATGCCATCGGCGGTATGAACTCCATCCGTGACCAGATTCAGGACACCTCCAAGCGAATCAAGCGTCTGGGTGAATCCTCGCAGGAGATTGGTGAAATTACCGAACTGATTTCGGACATTACCGAGCAGACCAACGTGCTGGCGCTGAATGCCGCCATTCAGGCCGCATCGGCCGGTGAAGCCGGTCGTGGCTTCTCGGTGGTGGCGGAAGAAGTGCAGCGACTGGCTGAACGCTCGGGTGATGCGACGCGTCAGATTGCGGCGCTGGTGAAGGCCATTCAGACCGACACCCAGGATGCCGTGGCCGCTATGGAGCGCTCAACTCAGGGTGTGGTGGAAGGGGCGCGTCTGTCCGACTCCGCCGGTACGGCCCTGACCGAAATCGACAGCGTGTCACGTCGCCTTGCCGAGCTGATTGAAGTGATTTCGAACTCCACCTCGCGTGAAGCCAATCTGGCCAACGGCGTGGCGGAAAACATCCAGCACATTTTTGCCGTGACCGAACAGACTGGTGAAGGTACGCGCACCACTGCCCAGCAGGTGCGGGAACTCTCTCATATGGCTGAAGAGCTGCGTCAATCGGTCTCTCGTTTCAAGATTGCCTGAAATTGCATAACGTCCTCTTCAACATTGCACGGACCTTCTCAGGTCAAGGAAATTGAGCATGTCAGTGGTTGACGACTCGCCAACACGTGCAGCGAGCCCTGCACCCGCCGAGCAAGATCTGGGCCCTTTGGCCTGGGTGCTCGATGAAGTGCGAAAGTCGCTGGAAGCTGCGACCAAGGCCGTAGGCCGTTTTGTGCGGGATGCCGATGCGGCACGCCAGTCGGATCTGGAAACGCTGGACACCTCGGCGCTGCGCATTGCCCGCCAGCAATTGCATCAGGCATGCGGCGCGCTGGAGATGGTGGGCATCAGCGGCCCTGCGCAGGTGCTGCGCGGCATGGAAGCGGCCGTGAACCGCTTTGTGCAACGCCCCGAATACTGCCCCCTGGAAGCGGCCACTACGCTGGAGCGCACGCATTTTGCGCTGATGGAATATCTGGAAGCCGTGCTCGCAGGCAAGCAAGTTTCCGCCGTGGCGCTGTTTCCTCAGTACCGTGATACACAGGTATTGGCGGGCAACGACAAGGCCCACCCTGCGGATCTTTGGCCTTCCGAGCGCCGTGCGCGCGAGCCGCGCTGGGCGACGGCTGTGCCCGATCCTCTGGCCTATGGCCCTGAAGCCCGCGCCATGCTCGATGGTGTGGTGCTGCGCATGGTCAAAAGTGATGACCGGGAAGCGGCCGCACAAATGCGTGAGCTGTGCCTGCGCTTCGCCGCCGGTCAGCCCGAAGATATTGGTGCGCGCAGCTTCTGGAAGATTGCAGCGGCCTTCTTTGATGGTCTCGCTCGCGGCCTGATCACGGCGGACCTCTATGTCAAGCGCATGGCTTCGCGCGTGCTCATGCAGTACGCCAGCATGGCCAAGGGTGACAGCCTGCCACCCGCGCGTCTGCTGCAGGACTTGATGTTCTTCTGTGCCCAGGCCAAGCCGCGCGAGCAGGCGGGTCCGGTGCTGCAGGCAGTGCAGGAGGCCTACTCCATGCAGGCCATGCCACTGGTGGATTATCAGGTGGCCCGCTTTGGCCGCTATGACCCCGCCGTGCTGGTGCAGGCGCGCAAGCGTATTGCTGCCGCTGCCGAGACCTGGTCTGCTGTCGCTGGTGGCGAGCGCGCCAAAATTCGCAACATGGTCGATCAATTCGGCCAGGTTGCGGAATCACTGGTCAAGCTGCAGCCTGCCAGCCATGGCCTTGCACGCGGCCTGATTCGTGTGGCGGAAACCGTGGATCGCATCGGCGAGCCGCCGCCGGCCGAGCTGGCCATGGAAGTGGCGACGGCCGTGCTGTATCTGCAGGCTTCGTTCATGACCGGAGGCCATGACGAGCAGACCCAGGCCATTCAGTCCAGCGTGCTGGTGCAGCGGCTGGATGCAGCCTTGCACGGTGCGCCTTCCCAGCCGCTGGAATCGTGGATGGAAGAACTGTACCGTCAGGCCAGCGATCAGCAGACCATGGGATCCGTGGTGGGCGAGTTGCGTGTGACGCTGGGTGAGGCAGAGAAGAATCTGGATCAGTACTTCCGCAACCCAGGCGACGCCTCGGTGCTGGCCCCTGTGCCGGGCCAGATGTCGCAGATGCGCGGCGTGCTCATGGTGCTGGGCTTTGACCAGGCGGCGACTGCCATGCAGCGCATGCGCGAGACCGTCGAGCACCTGATGCTTGGCGAAGTCACTCAGCAGAGCCGTCCCCGCATTTTCGACAAGCTGGGCAGCAGCCTGGGCGCCATGGGCTTTTTGATCGACATGCTCAGCTACCAGCGCAACATGGCGCGCAAGCTGTTTGTGTACGACGAGGAAAAGGATGAGTTGCGCATCGTCATGGGCCAGAACCGTGGCCGTGGACCTGCGCTTGCCGCGCCTGCGGTGGACATTGCCACCGATGTGGCTGCGCCGGTGGCCGTGACCGCAATGCCCCCTGCCGCTGCCGAGGCCGTTGCTCCGGAGCCGGTTGCAACAGCGCCTGCCGCCCCTCAGGTGCCAGCCGTCGAACCGGTGCCCGAGCCAGCGCCTGCACCAGTGCTTGAAGATGCTATGCCTGTCATAGCACCTAGCCTAGATACTGTAAAGACAGAAGCCGTATTGGAGCCTCAAACTCCGCCGCAGCCGCAAATGCCGGAACCTGCACCAGTTGCGCTGCCTGCGGATCTGTCTGCAAGCTTCCCGGCCCTGAGCGAAGCCGAGGCCAATCCTTGGGCGCAGACCGAACCGGCCTCGCTGGCGGATCTGGAGCCGCCTGCGGCTGCTCCTGCAGGCTCCGATGCGCTGGCCGATGCCATGGCCCAGGTCCTTGCGGGCATGCAGTCCGGCAAGACAACGGTGGACGAAGCGCAGAGTCTGGAGTTTGCTCTGGACTTCTCGGCCCCTGCGCCTCAGTCCGCGCCGCAGCCCCAGCCTGCTCCTGTGGCACAGCCTGTAGAGCTGAGCGCGCAAGATCTGGATGGCGACGACGAATTGCTGGGCATCTTCCTCGAAGAAGCCCGTGAAGTGGTGGACAACGGCCTGCAAGCCTTGCTGACCCTGGCCGATGAGCCGGCCAACCTGAGCGAGCAGACCACGCTGCGCCGCGCCTTCCACACGCTCAAGGGCAGCTCCCGCATGGTCGGGCTGGACGAGTTTGGCGAAGCAGGCTGGGCCATGGAGCAGATGCTCAATGCCTGGCTGGCTGAGCAGCAACCCATGCCTGAGCCCATGCAGGCTCTGGCCAGAGATGCCCTCAAGGCCTTTGGTGCCTGGGCGCAGGACCTGGAGCTGCACCAGGCGCAGAACTGGTCGGCCACGCCCTTCCGCGCGGCAGCCGATGCCATGCGCATGCATGGCGAGCGCGCCGAAGTGGCCCTGGTGCCACGCCGTGGCGCACGCGAAGAGCTGGTCGAGCCAGTGGCCGAGCCATTGCTCGAAACAGCCGAGGCGGTAGAGCCAGTCGAACCCATCGAACCCATCGAACCGGTTGAGCCTGTACTGGCTCTGGATTCCCAGCCTGAGCCGGTCCTTGAAGCTCCTGAGCTTGAAGTCCCAGCCGAAGCCGCAGCAGATGAGCGGGTCGAAGCAGCGACATTGCCTGAGCTGGAATGGACGCCCGAGATTCCCGCGCTGGAGTTCCCGGACCTTGTGCCGCAAGAGCCCGCTGCATCGCAAGCTGCGCTTGAAGTGCAGCCCGAGCCAGTGCCTGAGCCAAGTTCAGATCTGCCAGTGCCGCCTGCGTCTACGCTGGACCTGTCTTCCGATCTGGCTTTTGACGATCTGCCCGATCTGCAACTGCCCGAGGCTGCACAAGCGCCTGAGTCTGAGAGCACGGACGCTGTCCCACCGGCTGCCGATGTGGTCGAAGAGCTGGACTTTGCGGCGTTTGAAGCGGCGATGCGCGAAAGCGAGCAAGCCGCCATTGCAGCGCAGGCCGAGCCCATTTCGGCTGAACCAGTTCAAGCCGAGCCAGTTCAAGCCGAGCCAGTTCAAGCCGAGTCTCTTTTGCCCGAACCTGTTGCTGCCGAGCCTGAACCCGTTGCAGAGCTGGCATTGCCCGAAGAGCAGCAGGCACAGGCTGACGAGGATGAAGGCTACAAGAATATCGATGGCCTGCGCATCAGTGCGCCGCTGTACAGCGTCTATCTGAACGAAGCCGATGAATGGTCGGCCCGGCTGGACAGCACGCTGCAGCACTGGGTTAAGCAGCCGCAGCAGGAGATTCCTGACGATGCGATCGCGCTTGCGCATTCGCTGGCGGGCAGCTCCGGCACCGTCGGTTTCAAGGCCTTGTCCGAGTTGGCGCGTCTGCTCGAACATGCCCTGCTGCACTTGCAGCCCCAGCGTTTCGCCAGCGAGCCGCATATTCGCCAGTGCCTGGATGCATCGGACGAAATTCGCCGTTTGCTGCACCAGTTTGCTGCCGGTTTCCTCAAGACGCCGCTGCCCGCAGTGGAAGACGCGCTGCGCGAAATTCTGGCCAGCGATGTGCAAGCCGCCGAGCAATCCGAGGCAGGTGCTGACGACGAGCTGATGGGGCTGGATACCGAGTGGCCCGATGCGGCTCTGACCGCGCCCAGCGACCCCAAGGATCAGCCGCTGGACTTTGCGGCCGAAGTGATCGAGCCCGCAGAATCGCTGCAGGTGCCGGAGCTGGCCGCAGAACCTGAGCCTGAGCTTGAGCCTGAAGCCGCCGAACCTCAGCCATCGCAGGCTGAGGTGGAGGCTCACGCCGATCAGGTGCTGGATGTGGCCGAGCCTGCTGCTCTGCAGGCACCTTACTCGTTGGTGCCTAGTGGCCATAGCGTGGATCAGGAAGCCGAGTTGCAGCGCCGCATCGACGAAGCGATTGCACTGGCTGTGCACGCCGATGACGATGAGGATGACATTGATGTGCTCGATCAGGTCGATCCCGATCTGTTCCCCATCTTTGAAGAAGAAGCCGTGGACCTGCTGCCCAAGCTGGGCGCTGCGCTGCGCCGCTGGCATGGCCGTCCTGCATTGGAAGATGCGCGCAACGAAACCCTGCGTGCGCTGCACACCCTCAAGGGCAGTGCCCGTCTGGCCGGTGCCATGCGCATGGGTGAGATGGCGCATCGGCTGGAATCCGCCGTTGAGCGTGTGGACCAGGAAAAGCCGACGGCCGACAGCATCGAGCCGCTGCTGAGCAGCTTTGACGCGCTGCAGGCCAGCTTTGATGTGCTGCGCATGGCCGGCGAGCAGGTGCCCGAGCAGCCGCTGGACCAGCTGGAAGACTCGCTGGCCCAGGCGCCTCTGCACCTGGGAGCGGGCGAAGCGCAAGTCGAGGCCCATGCTGAAGATGCCGCTGACGAAGACACAGAGGTTGCCGCTGCTGCGCCGGTCGCCATCCAGATGCCTGCGCCCGTGGTGCCGCGTGCCACTTCGCAGCAGACCGTGCGTGTGCGCGCCCAGTTGCTGGACCGTCTGATTTCTCAGACGGGTGAAGTGCTGATCGCCCGCTCGCGTGTGGACTCGCGCCTGAACCAGGCACGCAGCGCGCTGAACGATCTGACCGGTAACCTGGAGCGCTTGCGTGCCCAGTTGCGCGATATCGAGGTGCAGGCCGAAAGCCAGATGCAGTCGCGTCTGGCCTTGTCCAAGGACACGGCCGTGGGCTTTGACCCGCTGGAGTTTGACCGCTTCACCCGCGTGCAGGAGTTGACCCGCATGATGGCTGAGTCGGTCAACGACGTAGCGACCGTGCAGCGTAATCTGCAGCGGGATCTGGCAGCGGCCGAAGACGACCTGGTCGCCCAGGGCCGCCAGGCGCGTGATCTGCAGCGCGACCTGCTGCGCACGCGCATGGTGGAGTTCGACTCGTTTGCCGAGCGTCTGTACGCTGTGGTGCGCCAGACCTCCAAGGAGATGGGCAAGCAGGTGCGCCTGAACATTCTGGGCGGCACCATCGAAATGGACCGCGGCATGCTCGAGCGCATGATGCCGGCCTTCGAGCATCTGCTGCGTAACTGCGTGGCCCACGGCATCGAGTCGCCCGAGCAGCGTGCTGCGCTGGGCAAGCCTGCGGTTGGCACGATCGAAATCATTCTGAGCCAGGAGCGCAATGATGTGGCGCTGTCGGTCGAGGACGATGGTGCGGGCCTGAATCTGGAGCGCATCCAGAGCAAGGCCATCAGCCTGAACCTCTGGCAGGCTGGCCAGTACATGAGCATGGAAGACGCAGGCCGTCTGATCTTCGAGCCGGGCTTCAGCACGGCCACCGAAGTGACCGGCGTGGCGGGTCGCGGTATCGGCATGGACGTGGTGCGCTCCGAAGTGAATGCGCTGGGCGGCCGTATCGAAACCCACTCCGAAGAAGGTCGTGGCAGCGCTTTCCGGCTGGTGCTGCCGCTGACAACAGCGGTGACGCAGGTGGTCATGCTGCGCATGGGCTCAATCTCCATGGGCGTGCCCGCCAATCTGGTGGAAATCGTGCGCCGTGTGCCCGTGGAAACGCTGGAGGAAAGCTATCGCCAGCACCAGTTCCAGGACGGCAGCGAAGTCATGCCCTTCTACTGGGCTGGTGCGCTGTGGCAGGCCTCGCTGCGCAGTGATGAAAACGTGGGCCGTACACGTCCCGTGGTGATCGTGCGAAGCGCTTCGCAGCGCGTGGCACTGCACGTGGACGAAGTGCTGGGCAACCAGGAAGTGGTGATCAAGAACCTGGGCCCGCAGCTCTCGCGTCTGCCTGGTCTGACCGGCATGTCCGTGCTGCCCTCGGGCGCGGTGGTACAGATCTACAACCCCGTGGCGCTGGCGACAGTGCACGGCGACAGCGTGCGCGCCATGCTGGCCAAGGCTGAGCAGGCCGCCGCCGAAGGCGAGCTGCAGGCTCAGGCGGCAGGCGCCGGTCTGCTGGGTGCCGAAGGTGGCCAGACCACGGTGCCCATGGTGCTGGTAGTGGACGATTCCATCACCGTGCGCCGCGTCACGCAGCGTCTGCTGCAGCGTGAAGGCTACCGTGTCACGCTGGCTGCCGACGGCTTGCAGGCCATGGAGCGACTGCAGGACGAGCGCCCAACGATTGTGCTGTCGGACATCGAGATGCCGCGCATGGACGGCTTCGACTTGCTGCGCAATATTCGCGCCGATCACAAGCTCGAAGGCCTGCCGGTGATCATGATCACTTCGCGCATCGCCCAAAAGCACCGCGAAATGGCACGCGAGTTGGGAGCCAACCACTATCTGGGCAAGCCGTACTCTGATGAAGAGCTGCTGGGCCTGATTCAGCATTACGCCCTGCAGCGCAGCGGTCCGGCGCCTGAGCGCAATCCGCTCAGTGAGCCGGTGGCGGATGAATCGGGGGCGGCTGCCGAGTAAGGTTAGCTATTGATAGAGAAGCGGCTTGCGCTGGTCTCGAATGGGTTTTGAGGTGATTTGGCCTTGAAATCTATTTGGGACTTGCTCAAGCCGCTTCTGTTTTACGTGTGTGATCTTGGATTTGGTGCATTGGCTTTTTTGAGTTCAGAGGGCGGGTCTCGGCCCGCCAGCCGAGGTACTTTCTTTCGGCCGGCGATCCGGTGCTTCGCCAAAAGAACAGTAGCCAAAGAAAAGGCGACCCGAGTGTCTGCGTCCCTTCGGCTTCGCCTACGGGCAAACCTGCGTCACGCAATTCAGACTGTGGTGCCGCCCAACTCGCTGCGCGGCACGCCGCTCCGCTCAGACAAACGGCGGCAAGTCAGAGCACGAAGCAACGCTGTCCTGCGGCAGCGTTGCCCACAGTCTGAATTGCGTGCCGCAGGCGCAGCCAGACGGGTGGGATCGGGCGGCCTGCAAGAGTTGTGACGAAATTGGCTTCTAGTCCAAGTATTGAATACGGTAGCAGCTATCAAATTTGAAAGAAGCTATCCCGATCCTGTATTTGGTATTGCCCCTTGTGTCCACGCCTGTGACGGCGGCCTCTTGTTGCGCGCGGCTGCACCGCAGAGTGCAGACGCATCGTCATCACTTTTACGGCAACGTGTTTGAACGGAGAGCGAAGCTCGCAGTGAGTTTTGCCGTACAGCAACAAGAGGTTGACGGCGCAGGTTGCCCGCAGGCGAAGCCGGAGGGACGTGGACTGTAGGGGCTGGCTCTTTGCCTACTTTCTGGCGACAGAAAGTAGGTCGCCTGCCGGGGCGAAATCCCGGCCTCTGTAGCAAGCCAAGAAGCCAAAAACTTCAAGACTCCTTCTTCAAAATCCCATACCGAGCCAGCGTCCTCTCCCGTGCCTGCGCATGGTCCACAACGGGCAATGGGTAATCAGACCCCAAAGCAAGCCCAGCCTCCACCAGCTCAATCGGCTTAGCCAGCCACGGCGCATGCCGCAGCTTGGCTGGCAGCGCAGCCAGCTCCGGCACATAGCGGGCGATGAACTTGCCTTCGGGGTCGAACTTTTCGCTTTGCGTGATGGGGTTGAAGATGCGAAACCAGGGCTGGGCATCACAGCCCGTGGACGCGGCCCACTGCCAGCCGCCGTTGTTGGCGGCCAGGTCAAAGTCATTGAGCTTTTCGGCAAACCAGGCCTCGCCACACCGCCAATCAATGCCCAGGTCTTTGACCAGAAAGCTGGCCGTGACCATGCGCAGCCGGTTGTGCATATAGCCGCTGGTGTTCAACTGGCGCATGGCTGCATCGACCAGCGGGTAGCCGGTACGGCCTGCGCACCAGGCGGTGAACAGTGCGTCGGCTTCGGGGCCTGCTTCCCATTCAATCGCGTCATACGCAGGTTTGAAGCTGCGCTCCACCACATGCGGGTGGTGGGCCAGAATCTGAAAATAAAAATCACGCCAGATCAGCTCGCTCAGCCATGTCGCCGCACCTTCGCGGGCAGCAGCGGGCCAGTCCCCGTTGTGCGCGGCCTCATGAGCCAGGCGCGCCAGCTCGCGTATTGAGACCGTGCCAAAGCGCAGATGTACGCTGAGGTAGCTGGGGCCTTTGAGCGCCGGAAAGTCCCGCGCCGCCTTGTACTGTGGCAATCGGGGCAGAAAGTCGGCCAGCAACTGGCGCGCACCGCTCGTACCGGTGGGCAGGCGCAGACCCGCCAAAGTGTCGGAGGCAAAGCCCAGCGCTGCGGCGGTGGGGACGGGGCGGCGCTCTGTTTCCGGCAGATCGGTCAGCTTGGCGGCCAAGTCGCGCTCGCTGGGGTAACTGGACAGATAAAACGGCGTGACTTTCTTGAGCCAGGCGTTTTTGTAGGGTGTGAATACCGAAAATGGGGACAGGCTCTGGGTCAGCACCTCGTCACGGCCAAAGATGCGGTGGTCTTTGTAGCGCAGCAGCAGGCGGCCATCGGCTTTGAGACTGCGCGCAACCTGTGCATCGCGCGCCAGTGCGGCGGGTTCGTCATCGTCATTGCAGAAGACGGCGGCCGCGCCCAGTTGCTGCGCCAGTGCCGGGATGATGTCCTGCGGCAGCCCTCGACGGGTGATCAGACCGGCTCGCGGGCGGCCTGCGGTGGTGCGCAAAGCGGCGTCCAGTTCGGCCAGGCTCTGGCAGATGAACTCCACGCGGCGGTCGGCGCGGGGCAGGGCGTTGAGGATGCTGTCATCGAAAACAAAGACGCAATACAGCTTTTCGCAGTGCTGCGCAGCGTGGTAAATCGCGGCATTGTCGGACAGGCGCAGGTCGCGCCGCAGCCAGATCAAGCCCACAGGGTACATAGGAGTCATGGATCGCCGGTAAAATCGCCGTATGTCTGCAGAATCTGCGCCTATCAACTTGACGCACCACTTCCTGATTGCCATGCCGGGGCTGGAAGATGAGTCGTTTTCGCGCAGTGTGGTCTACCTGTGCGAGCACAGCGAGCGTGGCGCGCTCGGTCTCATTATCAATAAGCCTTCCAAGCTGAGCCTGGAAGGCCTGCTACAAAAAGTGGACTTGGGCCTCAAGCGCGAGGATTTGCGCGAGGCGCAAGTCTATTCCGGCGGCCCGGTGCAGACCGATCGCGGTTTTGTGCTGCACGAGCCCATGGTGATCGAGGGCGCACCCGAGAACGAATCGGCCTATGCCTCGACCATGACCATTCCCGGGGGTCTGGAAATGACCACGTCCAAGGATGTGCTCGAAGCCTTGTCCGATGGCGCTGGCCCCAAGCGCGTGCTGGTCACGCTGGGTTATGCGTCCTGGGATGAGGGCCAGTTGGAGTCTGAAATCGGCGAAAACGCCTGGCTGACCGTCGAGGCCGACCCGGAAGTGATCTTTTCCACCCCGGTGGAAGAACGCTATGACAGAGCGCTGGGCCTGCTGGGCCTGCAGCGCTGGATGCTCTCTCCCGAAGCGGGACGCGCATGAGCGATATTTCCTCTTCCAACAAGGCCGCCGATGCGGCCTTTTCCTCGGCTGAAAAACCGGCTGCGGCGGCGCCGCTGCCTCAAAAGCCCGAGGTGCCTGCGCATTTCCAGCAGTTCCTGGGTTTTGACTTTGGCATTAAGCGCACGGGCTGTGCCTCTGGCAATCGGGTGCTCGGCGGGGCTAACCCGCTGCCCACCATCAAGGCCGAAGGTGCGGACGCCCGTTTGCAGGCCGTGGAAAAGTTGGTCCGTGAGTGGCAACCCAATGCGCTGGTCATTGGCGTGCCCTACCACCCTGATGGCGCAGCGCACGAGAACACGGCGCGCGCCCTGAAATTTGGCCGCCAGCTCAGAAGCCGCTTCCAATTGCCGGTGTATGAGGTGGATGAACGCTACAGCACGACCGAAGCCCTGGCGGGTGGCGCACGCGACGCCGACGCGGCTTCGGCCTGCATCATTCTTGAACAGTTTTTGAGGAGTCTCCCATGAGTGAAACCATTGCAGGAAACCAGTCGGGACAAGGTAGCCTGATCCTTGACGCCGAAGCCCTGTACAGCGAGCTGCTGCGCGGCGTGCAGCGCATCATGGGGCCCAATACCCGCCTGGCGGGCATTACCTCGGGCGGCGCATGGCTGGTCGAGCGTCTGCACAAGGACTTGAACCTCAAGGGCAAGCCCAGCGTGCTGTCCTCGGCACTGCACCGCGATGACTTTGCCCAGCGCGGTATGGCCACCAGCGCGCAGACGCAAATTGCGTTCGACGTGAATGGCGCTGATGTGCTGATTCTGGACGATGTGCTCTACACCGGCCGCACCGTGCGCGCCGTGATCAACGAGTTGTATGACTATGGCCGACCCGCTTGCGTGCGTCTGGCTGTTCTGGTGGACCGTGGTGGGCGCGAGCTGCCCTTCCAGGCCGACTTTGCCGCAGCCCGCGTGGCGCTGCCGGCGGACCGTTCCCTGGCGCTGGCGCGCGATGAGGGCGGTGTTTTCCACTTTCGCATTCAAGAGGCCTGATCGTGCTGTACAAGCGCAACCCCCAACTCAACAAGAATGGCGAGCTGATTCACCTGCTCTCCACCGAAGGTCTGTCCAAGGACATCCTGACCCACATCCTCGACACGGCCAGCAACTTCGTCAGCGTCAATGACCGCGAAGTGAAAAAGGTGCCGCTGCTGCGTGGCAAGAGCGTGTTCAACCTGTTCTTTGAAAACAGCACGCGCACCCGCACCACCTTCGAGATTGCTGCCAAGCGCCTGTCGGCTGACGTGTTCAACCTCGACATCTCGCGCAGCTCGGCCAGCAAGGGCGAGACCCTGCTAGACACCATCGACAACCTCTCGGCCATGGCCGCCGATATCTTTGTCGTGCGCCACAGTGAATCGGGTGCGCCCTATCTGATCGCCAAGCATGTGGCTCCGCATGTTCACGTGGTCAACGCCGGCGACGGCCGCCATGCTCACCCCACGCAGGGTCTGCTGGACATGTACACCATCCGCCACTACAAGCAGGACTTCAGCAACCTGCGCGTGGCGATCGTGGGCGACGTGCTGCACTCGCGTGTGGCGCGCTCGGACATCCACGCTTTGACCACGCTGGGCGCGGCCGAGGTGCGTGTGGTCGGCCCCCGCACACTGGTGCCTTCGGATATGTCCAGCATGGGCGTGCGCGTCTTCCACAACCTGGAAGAGGGCATCAAGGACTGCGACGTCATCATCATGCTGCGCCTGCAAAACGAACGCATGAGCGGCGCGCTGCTGCCGTCCAGCCAGGAATACTTCAAGAGCTTTGGCCTGACCGAAAAGCGCCTGGAGCTGGCCAAGCCCGACGCCATCGTCATGCACCCCGGCCCCATCAACCGCGGCGTGGAGATCGACTCCGCCGTGGTGGATGGCCCGCAGGCCGTGATCTTGTCGCAGGTGACTTTCGGCATTGCAGTGCGCATGGCGGTCATGTCCATCGTCGCCGGTAACGAAGCCTGATTATGTTTTTGATAGCTGCCAGTGCTTATGCTGTAAGGACTGGCGGCCCATTTGGTGCCAAACCATGAAGATTTTGATTCGCAATGGCCGGGTGATGGACCCGGCACGAGGTTTCGACCAGCAGGCCGATATCGCTATTGATGGCAACAAAATTGCAGCCATTGGCGCTGCGCCTGCCGGTTTTGTGGCTGATCGTGAAATCGACGCCAAGGGCAACTGGGTGCTGCCCGGTCTGGTCGATCTGGCCGTGCGTCTGCGCGAGCCCGGTCATGAGCATGAAGGCATGCTGCAGTCCGAAATGGCAGCCGCCGTGGCCGGTGGCGTCACCAGCCTGGTCTGCCCGCCTGATACCGACCCCGTGCTCGACGAGCAGGGTCTGGTGGAAATGCTCAAGTTCCGCGCCGAAAAGCAGCACAAATCGCGTCTGTTCCCCATGGGCGCGCTGACTGTGGGCCTCAAGGGCGAGACGCTGACCGAGATGGCCGAGCTGACCGAATCGGGCTGTGTGGCTTTTGGTCAGGCCGATGTGCCGCTGCCCAGCATCACCACGCTCAGCCGTGCTCTGGCTTATGCCAACACCTTTGGCTATGCCGTGTGGCTGCGCCCGCAGGACAAGGACCTGGGCAAGGGCGTGGCCGCCAGCGGCGCACTGGCCACCCGCATGGGTCTGGCTGGCGTGCCCGTGGCTGCCGAGACGATTGCGCTGCACACCATTTTCGAGCTGATTCGTGGCTCGCAAACGCGTGTTCACCTGTGCCGCATTTCCAGCGCTGCTGGTGTGGAACTGGTGCGCCGTGCCAAGGCCGAAGGTCTGAACGTGACGGCTGACGTGTCCATCAACTCGCTGCTACTGACGGAAAACGATATCGGCTACTTTGACAGCAACGCCCGCGTGGTGCCCGTCCTGCGCCAGCAGCGTGACCGCGATGCGCTCAGCGCTGCGCTGGCCGATGGCACGCTCGACGCTCTGGTGTCCGACCACTGCCCGGTGGATGAAGACGCCAAGGTGCTGCCGTTTGCCGAGTCCGAACCTGGTGCCACCGGTGTGGAGCTGCTGCTGTCCGTCGCCGTGAAGTGGAGCCGCGACTACAACGTGCCTTTGGAGCGCGCACTGGCCGCGATCACCTCGGCCCCCGTGGCCGTGCTGGGCAATGCGCTGGGCGAGCAGCAGGCGCTGCTGGGTCAGCTGAACGTGGGCGGCGTGGCCGACCTGTGCATTGTGGACCCGGCTGCCGAATGGACGGTCGAGCCCAAGGCGCTGCAAAGCCAGAGCAAGAGCACACCGTTTGGCGGCTATGAGCTGCCTGCACGTGTGACCTGCACCATCGTTGATGGCGCTATCGCTTATCAACGTTGACACCCCCTGAGGCGCTCCGCGCCTTCCCCCTCTCTCGCTACGCGGGAGGGGGACGACGCCCTCGCCGCGAGGCGGCTCTTGCTCGGCGTCTCTTTGTTGGGTCACGCCAGTTTTTGGCTGCGCTGTACTATGTCGCGGTAATTCTTCACGAACTCATGGCAAACGGCTTGCACAAAATCAAAAACAGTCTGCGTGCCATCTGGCGCGGTTTGCGGCTGCTGGCCCATGTGGGCAAGGGCGCGTGGATTGTGGCGTTTCGCTTCCCGCAGCTGCATTACTGGCAGCAGCATGAGCATGTGCAGGCCTGGGCCGCCACCTTGATGCTGCGCGCTGGCGTGCAGTTGCAGATCAAGGGCGAGCCTCCGGTCAAAGGGCCGGTCATGCTGGTCAGCAACCATATCTCCTGGTTGGACATCCCCATGATGCATGCGGCGCGCCACTGCCGTTTTATCTCCAAGTCCGACGTCAAAGGCTGGCCCATCATCGGCACGCTGGCTACGGCGGCGGGCACGCTCTATATCCAGCGCAGTTCGCGCCGCGATGCCATGCGCATGGTCACGGACATGGAAGCCGCCTTCAAGCGCGGCGAGATTCTGGCCGTCTTTCCCGAAGGCACCACGGGCGACGGGCGCGAGCTGCTGTCGTTTCACTCCAACTTGCTTGAAGCGGCCGTGCAATGCGATGCCCCCGTGCAACCCGTGGGCCTGCGCTTTGTCGATGGCAAGACGGGCGAGACCAGCTACGCGGCGACCTATGTGGGCGATGAGACGCTGCTCGGCTCCGTCTGGCGTGTGCTCAGCTCGGACCAGTTACAGGCCGTGGTGCATTACGGCAAGCCAGAAACCGCCCAGGGGCGTGACCGCCGTGTCTGGGCCAAGGATTTGCACGCCGAGGTGGACAAGCTGCGCCAAGGCTAGCTTGCGAGCCGCACAATTCCGTGTAGGCTGTGCCGATGCACGCCAGAGTTCTGCGCTATCTCGATGAAGTGGTTCGCCGCGGCTCCATCCGTAAGGCAGCCGAGCACCTGCATGTTGCCCCAACGGCCGTGAATCGCCAGATTCTCGATCTGGAGGCAGAGCTGGGTGCACCACTGTTTGACCGTATTCACAAACGTCTGCGCCTGACACCTTTGGGCGAGATGGTGCTGAGCCATGTGCGCAGCACCTTGCGTGAGCATGCGGCGCTGCGCGAGCGCATTGCCGACTTCAAAGGCATGCGGCGCGGTGAGATCACCGTGGCTGCGACCTCGGGACTGGCGGGTTCCCTGCTGCCATCGCTGGTGCACGACTTTCGCAGCACCCATCCGGGTATGGCCGTGCGTGTCATTGATCTGCCAACAGAAGCCATTGTGTCTGCCGTGGAAGCGGGCGAGGTCGATCTGGGTCTTGCCTACGATCTCTCTCATAGACCCGGGCTGCGCATACTGGCTGCCAGCGAATGGCAGATAGGCGCTGTTCTGCCGACCAAGCACCCGATGGCACGCCAGTCCTCGCTGCTGCTCAGCGAATGTGTCGGGCATCCGCTGATATTGCCGGCGCCGTCTCTGACCATCCGCAGCTTGCTCAACGAAGTCTTTGTGCGCAGCGCCATCGAGGTCACCCCGGTGGCAGAGTCCACCTCCATGGCCTTGATACAGCGCCTGGTCATGCTCGGTGACGGCATTGCCTTGCTCAATGCGCTGGATGTGCTGGAGGAGCTCGATCGCGGATCGCTCAGTTTTGTGCCGCTTCGTGATGCACATCTGCAGCGCCAGACCTTGACGCTGTTCGGGCGCAAGGGGGCAGAGCCTAGCGCTGCGGCTGCACTCATGGCGCAAAGCATTGAATCAGCGCTGGCGCGGCTTTACGCCAGCAAGCATTGATTTTCTGTCCACATTTTGTGGACACACTTGGCTGAATTTGGCGCTATCGCGCGCATGGGTGCCTCTCTAGACTTGCGTTTCTTGTTTAGAGAGGAAGAGACCCATGAGCCTGATTGCCCTGAATGCCGACGTACTGGTCACCATGGATGCGCAGCGCCGCGAGATCAAAGACGGCGCGCTGGTGGCCGACGGCCCCGCCTTGCTGTGGGTAGGTGCAACGGCTGATCTGCCAGAGCCATACCGCCGCATGGCCGACGAGGGCGCGGCAAAGGTGCTGGACATGCGCGGCAAGGTCGTGACTCCGGGGCTGGTCAACACCCACCACCATATGTACCAGAGCCTGACGCGTGCCGTACCTGCCGCTCAGGACGCCGAGCTGTTCTCATGGCTGCAGAACCTCTACATGCTGTGGTCGCATCTGACGCCCGAGATGATCCATGTCTCAACCCAGACGGCCATGGCCGAGCTCATGCTGTCGGGTTGCACCACGACCAGCGACCATCTCTACCTTTTCCCCAATGGTTCACGCCTTGATGATTCCATCGCTGCGGCGCAGCAGATGGGCATGCGCTTTCACGCGGCGCGAGGCTCCATGAGTCTGGGGCGCAGCAAGGGTGGTTTGCCGCCCGACGTGGTGGTCGAGGAGGAAGAGGCCATCTTGCGCGATAGCCTGCGGCTGATTCAGCGCTACCACGACGGCTCGCGCCACTCCATGCTGCGTGTGGTGCTGGCGCCATGCTCGCCCTTCTCGGTGACGCGTGAACTGATGCGCGAATCGGCTGTGCTGGCGCGTGCTCACGGTGTGTCGCTGCACACCCATCTGGCCGAGAACGACAACGACGTGGCTTTTTCGCGTGAAAAGTTTGGCCTGACCCCGGCGCAATATGCCGAAGACTTGGGCTGGGTGGGCCGCGATGTCTGGCATGCGCATTGCGTCAAGCTCGACCCCGAAGGCATTGCGCTGTTTGCGCGCACCGGCACCGGTGTGGCGCATTGCCCTTGCTCCAATATGCGCCTAGCCTCGGGCATTGCCCCCATCCGCAGCATGCGCGACGCGGGCGTGCCCGTGGCCCTGGGCGTGGACGGCAGCGCCTCCAACGACGGCGCCCACATGCTGGGCGAGGTGCGCCAGGCCATGCTACTGCAGCGCGTGGGCTACGGGCCGGCAGCCATGAGTGCCAGAGAGGCACTGGAGATCGCTACGCTGGGCGGAGCGCGTGTGCTCAATCGCGACGATATCGGCGCGCTGGCCCCTGGCATGTCGGCTGACTTTGTGGCCTTCGACATGGAGAGCGTGGCCTATGCGGGTGCCGGTCACGACCCCGTGGCGGCGCTGGTGTTCTGCACTCCGGCCAATGTGTCCAGCAGCGTCATCAACGGCCGTGTGGTGGTCGAGGATGGCCGCTTGCTGACTGCCGACCTGCCTGTGGTGCTGGGCCAGCATCGCAATCTTGCGCGCAGCCTTTTTGAGCGGGCAGCCGCAGGGCATTGAGTTCTTTTCGGTGAAGGTCATTGCTTGCAATTGGCGATGGCTGATATCGATTGAAGAGAAGGGGGCTGGGGGCTGACGTCAGGTGACTTGGAGTTCCAGAAGTTTCTTTGAAATGCTGGCAGAACCATACGGCGCCGCGCATAGGCTGTATCGGTGATGAGGTATGAGAACTCTTGCTTGCGTGCGTAGTCTTGTGGCCTTCGTGGGGAGGCCATTCCAAACGATTGCATACCAAAAAACAGGAGACAAAACCATGGACAAGCTGCTTTACGGGGTGGAAGACCGTCCGCCCAGCCTCATCACCACCACGCTGCTTTCGCTGCAGCATTTGCTGGCCGCGCTGGGCGGCATCATCGCCGTGCCACTGGTGTTCGGCGGAGCACTCAAACTGCCCGCTGATCAGATCGTGGCTCTGGTCAATGCGACGCTGCTGGGCTCGGGCATTGTCACCATCATTCAGTGTCGTGGTGTGGGGCCGGTCGGCATACGCCTGCCTTGTGTGATGGGCACCAGCTTTGCCTTTGTAGGTGCGGGCATCAGCGTGGGTCTGGAGCATGGCGTGCCGGGCATCCTGGGCTCGTCGCTGGTGGGTTCGCTGGTGATGATTGTGGGCAGCTTTTTCATGCCGGTGATTCGTCGCTTTTTCCCGCATACGGTGACCAGTGTGGTGGTGACCATGATCGGCCTGTCACTGACACCGGTTGCCGTGGACTGGGCAGCAGGCGGTGTGCACAGCGGCAACTACGGCGCAGCCAGCAATCTGGCCATTGCTGGCTTTGTGCTGGCGCTGGTCATTGGCTTTGTGCAGTGGGGCAGGGGCATCATCTCGGCATCTGCGGTGGTGATGGGTATTGCCTGCGGCTATCTGCTGTGCCTGTTTCTGGGTCTGATCGACTTCACCCAGGTTCGCAATGCCGCGATCTTTGCCATCCCACAGCCGCTGCATTTCGGCATGAGCTTTCCCGTCTCCGGCATCGTCGCCATGTCGATCGCCTTTCTGGTGACGATTGTGGAAACGACCGGAACCTTCATGGCTCTGGGTGAGGCTACGCGCACTCCCATCCACGGCAAGCGACTGGCTCGCGGCATGTTGTGTGATGGCGTGGGCTCGGCCTTTGCTGCCGTGATGTCCAGCCCTCCAGTCTCGACATTTGCGCAGAATGTGGGCGTGGTCTCGCTGACCGGTGTGGCCAGTCGTCATGTGGTGATGCTGACAGGTGTGATGCTGTTGCTGGCGGGGCTGTTCCCCGTGCTGGGGGCGCTGGTGGTGACCATTCCTCAGCCCGTGATGGGCGGCGCGGGCCTGATGATGTTCGGCATGATCGTGGTGGCGGGCATTCGCATGCTCAGCAGCTGCGCCCAATCACGCCGCAGCAGTCTCATCATCGCCGTATCTCTGGGCTGCGGCCTGGCCGTGACGGTACGCCCTGATCTGCTGTCCAAGATGCCTGCGTTTGTGCGCGAGGTGTTTGGCTCGGGCATTACCGTGGGTGCGCTGGTGGCCGTCGGTCTGAACCTGTTGCTGCCGGGGCGCGAGGTTGATGCCCATGATGAAGAGCCGGACACAGCGACGACTGCGGTTGCAGGCGCCGCTGCCTGAAGGCCAGGCTTTTAGAGCGCTCAGAGCGTCATCTTGCTGTCGATGATGACCTTGCGCCAGCGCGCAAGGTCCTTGGCGATCAGGTCGGCAAAGACCTGGGGTGTGCTGGGCATGGGCTGGGCACCCTCGTTTTGCAGGCGCTCCAGAATGGCAGGGCTTTTGAGTGAGGCATTGATCTGGCTGTTGATCTTGCTCACCACATCGGCAGGCATATTGGCGGGGCCCACCACGCCATACCACTGGTCGGCTTCAAAGCCGGGCAGGCCTGCTTCGGCCACGGTGGGCACATTGGGCAGGGCGGCAATGCGCTGCGGGGATGAAACCGCAATCGCCTTGATCTGCCCTGAGCGAATCTGCGCCAGCACCGCTGGCACGCCCGTGAACAAGGCCTGAACCTGGCCTGCGACCAGATCGGTGACCGCAGGGGCGGTGCCTTTGTACGGCACATGCTGCATCTTCAGGCCCGCCTGCAGCGCCAGATACGCCATGGTCATATGCGCGGCGCTGCCATTGCCGCCGGAGCTGTAGTTCACCGCGCCGGGGTTGGCCTTGGCGTATTTGATGAAGGACTGCAGATCCGTGACGGGCAGGGAAGGGTGAACCACCAGCACATTGGGCACGCGCGCCACCCAGGCCAGCGGGGTGAAGCTCTTGATCGGGTCGTAGGGCAGCTTGGGGTAGAGCGTGGGCGTGACGGCCAACGTGCCCACATGGCCCATCAGTAGCGTATAGCCATCGGGCGCGGCCTTGGCTACGCGATCCGCACCAATGCTGCCGCCAGCGCCTGCCACGTTTTCGGGCACCACGCTCTGGCCCCAGGCCGTCGTCAGCTCATGGCCAATGGCGCGGCCCAGAATGTCGGCAGAGCCACCGGGTGTGAACGGGATCACCATGCGTATGGCTTTGCTGGGGTAGGCCTGTGCAAAGGCAGTGCCCGAAAGCCCGCCGATAGCTGCGGCCCCGGCCCACTGCGCCCATTGGCGGCGGGTCAGCGTGAACTGATCTGGCTCTTGTGTAGGCATGTTGTCTCCTGCGTGTTTTTGATTTGCTCGCAGAGCAGTCTAGGGCAAGCCTGCCCGCACGGTACCAGCGCTTGCGGCATAGCAGCTATGCGGCCTGCGGGTCTAAGTGCCCTAAACTTTCACCATGACTATTCCCGAAGACACCCCCGTGAACCGCCCCGATATCACCATCTTCCACAACAACCGCTGCAGCAACTCGCGCGGTGCGCTGGCGCTGCTGCGCGAGCGCGGGATTGAGCCCAATATCGTGGACTACATCGCCATGCCACTGACTGCGCCCGAACTGGCCGAGCTGGTCGCGCATCTGGGCGTGCCTGTGCGTGAGCTGCTGCGCACCAAGGAAGCGCAGTACAAGGAGCTGGGGCTGGACAACGCGGCCGTCAGCGATGCGCAGCTGATTCAGGCCGTCGCTGCCCACCCGGTGCTGCTGAACCGCCCCATCGTGGTCACGCCCAAAGGGGCCAAGCTGTGCCGCCCGCCCGCCCGAGCTGGTGCTGGAACTGCTCTGATTGACTCGATTCAAGTCAAACAGCCTTTAAGTCTATATATCCAATAGGCTGAATGCTCTGTTTTTAAGAGCATCTGGCCAAAAGCTTCGTTCCTAAGTCTGGCCTAAGTGTTGCGGTTCAAACTGCCTTTCAACGACACCGCTTGTGGTGTATCTCTGAAAGGTTTGCCATGAACACATTTCTGTCCACACCGCGCCGACTGGTCATGGCGCTGGTCGCTGCCGGAGCCATTGGCGCGCTGGGCGCAACCGGCGCGGGACTGGTGGGCGCACGCAGCGATGCGCATGCTCAGGCTGCAGCGACTTCTACATCTATTCCTGCTGTAGTCAGCAATCTGCCTGCGGTCAGTGCTCCTGATTTTGCGAGCATCACGGCCCGTAACGGCGCCGCCGTGGTCAATATCAGCGTGGTGGGTTCATCGCGCTCCATGGGGGGTGACGAGGGCGATGAGGCGGCCGAGCGTCAGGGCTCGCGTCAGGCTCCGCAGGGCATAGATCCCGACGATCCCTTCTTTGAATTCTTCCGCCAGTTCGGCTTGCCCGGAATGCCCGGCGGCATGGGTTCCGGCCCGCGCGCGCAGCAGCCCGATACGCCCATGCGCGGCGAAGGCTCGGGCTTTATTGTCTCCAGTGACGGTGTGATTCTGACCAACGCCCATGTGGTGCGCGGCGCCAAGGAAGTGACCGTCAAGCTCACCGACCGCCGCGAATTCAGCGCCAAGGTGCTGGGCTCGGACCCCAAGACTGATGTGGCCGTGCTCAAGATTGAGGCCAAGGGCCTGCCCACGGTCAAGCTGGGCCAGACCAGCCAGCTGCGCGTGGGCGACTGGGTACTGGCCATTGGCTCGCCTTTTGGCTTTGAAAACAGCGTGACGGCGGGCGTGGTCAGCGCCAAGGGCCGTTCGCTGCCCGATGATTCCTTTGTGCCCTTCCTGCAGACCGATGTGGCCATCAACCCCGGCAACTCGGGCGGCCCGCTGTTCAATGCGCAAGGCGAGGTCGTGGGCATCAACAGCCAGATCTACACCCGCTCGGGCGGGTATCAGGGCGTGTCCTTTGCCATTCCCATCGAGCTGGCAACGCGGGTGCAGCAGCAGATTCAGACCAATGGCAAGGCGCAGCACGCCAAGCTGGGCGTGAGTGTGCAGGAGGTCAATCAGGCGTTTGCCGACTCCTTCAAGCTCGACAAGCCCGAGGGCGCGCTGGTGGCCAGTGTGGACAAGAACGGCCCCGCCGCCGCAGCTGGGCTTGAGCCCGGCGACGTGGTACGCAAGGTCGATGGCACGCCCATCGTCAGCTCGAGCGATCTGCCCGCATTCATTGGTCAGGCGCTGCCAGGGCAGAAGGTGTCATTGGAAGTGTGGCGCAAGGGCGAAGCCAAAACGCTGAGTGCCACGCTGGGCGACGCCAGCGACAAGGCCAGCAAGACGGCCCAAAGCGCACCCGATGCAGGCAAGGGCAAGCTGGGCCTGGCGCTGCGCCCGCTGCAGCCTGAGGAGAAAAAGCAGATTGGCGTGGAGTCCGGGCTGGTCGTGGCCCAGTCCAGCGGCCCGGCAGCGGCAGCAGGCATTACTCAGAATGATGTGCTGCTGTCCATCAATGGCACGCCTGCGGCCAATGTGGACGAGGTGCGTGCCGCAGTCGCCAAGGCCGATAAAACCGTGGCCGTGCTCATCTGGCGTGATGGCAACAAGATTTTTGTGCCCGTGCGGCTGGGTTGATCAAACCTGCACCCGGTGAGTACCCAAAAAAAGCCGTCTCATCAGGAGCACGGCTTTTTTTGTACACAATTTGAATTGATTCATCTCAAAAATAATCGCAATCTTTGTTCTGGATCGGGATTTCCCCATGGAATTGTCACGTTTCATTAAGTAACGAGTTTGAATAGGTGTATTGAAATAGACTGACTCTCTAAGCGCCCATTCGTCTGAATGGCGGGTTTTGAGCGTCGGATTGCACAATTCGCTAGCCACCCTTGCGCAAATAACAAAGACGCTCTGCCAACAGGTGCGGAGCGTAGCGAGGGAGGCTTCTTTGGATCAGCAGCAATACAGCATGCAGGCATGGGGCCTGGGTACATCTTTCGGCCCGCGTGTCATCCTGGCTGAGGTGGACTTTGCGCTGCCTGTGACCGGTGTCACGGCCCTGCTGGGCCCGGCGGGTACCGGCAAATCCACGATGCTGCGAACGCTGGCAGGGCTGAACGATAGCAACCCGCGCTTTCGCCGCTGGGGCAAGGTGCAAATCGGGGGCCAGCCGCTCACTCAGAACAACCGGCCTCAACTGGTGCAGCAGCATGCGCGCCTGATGCGGGCCAATACGCTGGACGCGCTGATCGAAATGGCCCGCCAGCGTGAACAGCGCTCGCCGCTGCAGTGGCGTGAATGGGTAATCGAGCAATTGCAGAAATACGGCTTTGCCGAGCTGATTCATATGCTGGACAAACCCACGATGGAGCTCAGCAGCGCGCCGTAGCCCTGCTGCGCGAGGCCTGGGCCAAGCCCGCCGTGCTGATGGTGGATGAGCCCACGGCCGATCTTGAAGGCTATGAGGCTTTTTTGCTACTCGATGTCATCAAGCAGGTGGGCCAGCACAGCAGCGTGCTGCTGATCACCCATCAGCAGCAGCATGCGCAGGCCGTGGCCCAGCAGATGATGCTGCTGGCCGGTGGCCGCATTCAGGAAGCGCGGCCCATGGCCGAATTCTTGCAGCGTCCCAATAGTGCTGCTGGTCAGCAGTTTGTGCGTACCGGAAGCTGCCATGTACCCATGCCCGGAACGCCCTTGCATGAGTTGGCGGACGATGTGCTGCCTCCGCCCCCGTTGCCTACTGCTGCGCTGGCTGCCATTGCCGAATTTGCGCAGCCCGAGGATGCGGTACCCGTAGAGGCTGCCGTCGAGGCTTCGGCTGAGCCCGTGCCAGCAGCCGAAGCTGAACCTGAACCTGCGCCTGTGGAGGCTGCCGCCTCTGTATTGCCTGTGCCTGACCAGAGCAGCCCGGTGCTGGCGCCAGCCCGGGCCTTTCAGCCGCGTCCGGTCAGCGCCTCGGTGTTGATGGAGATGCAGCCTTTGACACCAGCGCAGGATGCCGTACCCGCCAGCCGTGGCCCCAGCGGCTTTGCATGGCTGGTGCCGGGGCGCCTGGCTGGGACCCCCTGGCCGGGTGTGGTGCATGACATGGACGCCGACCTCAAGGCCTTGCGCCGCTGCGGTGTGACCCTGCTGATCACCTTGACGGAGAAAGACTTTCCGCAGGAGGCGCTGGCGCGCAATGGCCTGAAGAACCTTCACCTGCCCGTCTATGACCACGAGTCGCCCAGCGTGGCGCAGGTTCAGATGCTGCTGGCGCGCATGTCCGCCGCGCTGCGCCGCGGTGAGGTGCTGGCCGTGCACTGCCTGGCGGGGCTGGGTCGTACCGGCACCGTGCTGGCTGCCTGGCTGGTGCGCGAGGGTCTGACGGCCGAAGAAGCGCTGCGCCGCGTGCGCCTGATCGATGCGCAATACGTGCAGTCACAGGTGCAGGAGGCCCTTCTCTACGAATACGAGAACGCTCTGCTGCAAAAGATGGTTTGAGAATTAAACATAACGTGAAAGTGAGGACGTAATGAGTTTGGATACTGTACTGACGCAGGCTGTGGCAACGGTGCCAGAGTGCCTGGCCGCCGGCTATGTGGATGCTGCCTCGGGCATGCTGCTGTCGATCCGCACCGTGGATTCCCATCCGCGCGAAGTGATCGACCTGGTGGCTGCTGCAACCGCCGATCTGTTCAACGGCCCCAATGTGTCGATGATCGAGACGCTGTTCAAGCGCTCGCGCGGCATTACCGACGACGGTCACCACTATTTTCAGGAGATC
The DNA here is from genome assembly GCF_003569915.1 of Comamonas testosteroni. Taxonomy (GTDB): domain Bacteria; phylum Pseudomonadota; class Gammaproteobacteria; order Burkholderiales; family Burkholderiaceae_C; genus Comamonas; species Comamonas testosteroni_D. The sequence goes on from NZ_KZ984456.1 coordinate 44,930, forward strand.
ATCATCAACAGTGACAACCTGATCCACGTCTTTCTGCGCAGCAAGGCCGTGCCCGACTATGTGGCCGTCTTTGTCTGCCGCCGCACGGCCAATCTGGGCATGGCGCTGACCAAGGCGCGTATGGCGATGCCGGGCATCGAAGCCGCGGTGTGATGGATACCCCCTGAGCGGCTTCGCCGCTTCCCCCAAGGGGGACAGCAGCCTCGCCGCGAGGCGGCTCTTGCTCGCTGCTTCTGATTTTTAGGGCGCGCCAGTTTTGAACGGCGCGCCCTTTGCTTTTTTGCGCATGGTTCAAAACTGGCGCGACCCATCAGCGGGACACCGCGCAAGGGCCGCCCCGCCGCGCTGGTGTCGTCCCCCTTCCCTAGCGCGAAGCGCGTAGAGAAAGGGGGAAGGCGCGTAGCGCCACAGGGGGTATCCTCCAGTTATGCGGATGCTGCTTGTAGAAGATGACTCCATGATCGGCCAGGCCGTGCTCGGCCTGCTGCGCGGTGATGGTTATGTGGTGGACTGGGTTCAGGACGGAGCCCAGGCCGATACGGCGCTGCGCGGTCATCAGTACGATCTGGTGCTGCTGGATCTGGGGCTGCCGCAGCTCGATGGCTTGCAGGTGCTGCGCCAGTTGCGTGCGCGGCGTGATGCGACGCCGGTGCTGGTGGCGACTGCGCGGGACGCGGTGCGTGACCGCATTGCGGGGCTGGATGCCGGGGCGGACGACTATGTCATCAAACCCTATGACATGGACGAACTGCTGGCCCGCATTCGGGCGCTGACGCGGCGCGCGGCGGGGCATCTGGAATCGGTTTATGAGCATGGCGCGGTCATGCTCAATCTTCAGACGCGCGAGGCCAGCGTGAATGGTCAGGCCGTTCAGCTCTCCGGGCGTGAATGGGCGGTGCTGCAGGCATTGCTGGCGCGGCCCGGCAGCACGCTTTCGCGCCAGCAGCTGGAGGACAAGCTCTACGGTTGGGGCGAGGAAGTCAGCAGCAACGCCATCGAGGTCTATATCCACGGCCTGCGCAAAAAACTGGGCGCGGCTGCCGTGCTCAATGTGCGCGGCGTCGGCTATATGGTGCCCAAGCCATGAGCGCGCAAAAAAGCAGGCTCAGCCTGCCCACCTCGCTCGGTGGCCGTCTGCTGCTGTTCATTGGCACAGCCATGGCGCTGGTGGCCGTGCTGCAGGGCACGTTGGCCTATCGCAATGCGCTGGAGCAGACGGACACCCTGTTTGACTACCAGATGCAGCAGACCGCGTTTGCGCTGCGCGCCGGTTTGCCGGTGGACGCCAAGGGCCGCCCCGAAGGCACGCCGCCCGAGGACGAAAACAACGAATTCATCGTGCAGGTCTGGACCAATGAAGGTCTGCGCATTTTTGAATCGGCGCTGGGCGCCGCCCTGCCGCAGATGGCCGTGCTGGGCTTTGCAGATATTCCGGCGCGCGGAACGACGTACCGGGTGTTTTCGCTGCAGACGCGCTCGCAGGTCATACAGGTGGCGCAGGACATGCGCGTGCGCAAGCTACTGGCGCGAGAAGCCGCCTGGCGCAGCCTGCTGCCCGTGGTCCTGCTGCTGCCGCTGCTGGCGCTGGCCGTGTGGTGGGTGGTGCGCAGCTCGCTGGCTCCGGTGCAGCGCGTGCGCAAGGAACTGGCCGCGCGCCAGCCGCAGGATCTGGCGGCGGTGAATGCCGATGGCCTGCCCGACGAAATGCGCCCGCTGGTGGCAGAACTCAACAGCCTGCTGCAGCGCGTGCAGCAGGCGTTTGAAGCGCAGCAGCATTTTGTGGCCGATGCAGCGCATGAGCTGCGCTCGCCGCTGGCTGCGCTCACGCTGCAGCTTCAGGCGCTGCGCAAAGCCCCTGGTGAAGCGGCGCGTGAAGCCGCGCAGAACGATCTGGCCGCAGGCATTGAACGCGCAAGACGGCTGGTAGAGCAGTTGCTGGCACTGGCCCGCCAGGAGGCGGGGTCTGCGGCAGAGGCACTGAGCAAGAACGAGCCTGTGGACCTGCGCGCACTGGCCCAGCAGGCCCTGGCCGATACCGCCGAAGCCGCGCAGGCCAAGGGGCTGGACATGGGCCTGAGCGAAGACCCGCAGCAGCAAACCGCCTTCAGCGTGCCAGCCGATGCACAGGCGCTGGCTGTGCTGCTGCGCAATCTGCTCGACAACGCCATCAAATATGTGCCCGCCGGGGGCCGTGTTGATGTGGGCTGGCTGCAGGATGCCCAAGGCCGCGCGCTGGTAGTGGAAGACTCCGGCCCCGGCATCGCGGTGGCAGAGCGCCAGCGCGTGCTGCAGCGCTTTGTGCGCGGGCAGGGCGTGAACGCAATGACTGGTGGTGTGGCAGGTGGCAGCGGCCTGGGACTGGCGATTGTGCAGACGATCGCGCAGCGAAACGGGGCCGAATTGCTGCTGGATGAGTCCCCAACTCTGGGTGGGCTGCGCGTCAGAGTGCGGTGGCCCAGAGCTTGATCGCACTATCGACTTATCAAAAATGATAGCTATTGGCGTAATTGTTACATAGACTAGGTGGCAAAAATGCCTCAAATTCTGAGCATGAGCTTTTGACGGATGGTTACCAAAGCAGTCTTTGCTTAAACTCGGGTACAGCACAAGACCGGGAGCCAGCCTCATGCCTTCGATTGTTCAGCGCCTGTCGCGGACGGCGACCACCTCGCAGACTTTGCCTGCGCTCACACGTCCTTTGCTGGAAATCATGGTCGATGTCACCGAGCTCGACTCGGCCTACCTCACCACCATCGACGAAGAGCGCGGTGTGCAGAACGTGCTGTACTCGCTCAACACCGGCGAGATGCAAATCCCCGAAGGGCTGGAAGTGCCCTGGAACGACACCCTGTGCAAGCGCGCGCTGGACGAAGGCCGCACCTACACCGGCAATGTGGGTGAGTGCTGGGGGGACTCCGACGCGGCCCGCGCTTTGGGCATACAGACCTATGTCAGCACCCCCGTGCGCTTTGCGTCCGGCAGGCTCTACGGCACGCTGTGCGCGGCCAGCAACCAGTCCGTCAAACTGGCTGATGAAGCCGAAGACGTGCTGCGCCTGTTTGCCCGCATCATTGCCGGCTTTGCCGAGCGCGAACAACTGGTCAGCTCCCTGCAGCGCGCCAATGCCGAGCTGGCTTCGCTGGCCATGCTCGATGCCCTGACCGGTCTGCCCAACCGCCGCTGCGTCACCGAAGAACTCAACCGCCTCATCAGCCACTGTCGCCGCACGCGCGAATGGGTGCTGGTCGGATTTGTCGATCTGGACCACTTCAAGCAGATCAACGACCAGTTCGGCCATGAAGCGGGGGACTGCCTCATGCGCACCATGGCCGAACAACTGAGCGCCGCGCTGCGCGGCAGCGACATGCTGGCGCGTTTTGGTGGCGATGAATTCGTCATGGTCGGTATCGGCCCGCAGATGGACAGCGATGGCGACGAGGTCGTCAAAGACCTGCAGCAACGCCTGTCTGCCGCTTCCCTGCTTGAATTCACGCTGTCTGATGGCCGCAAGATCAGCTACGAAGGCGCCAGCGTGGGCATGGTCTGCCTGAGCCCGGACGACACCGATGTGGACGACGCGCTGCAAAAAGCCGATGCCGCCATGTACCGCGTCAAGACCGCAAGGCAGAAGAAAGTGGCAGCGGCTTGAGGTTTGTCTGACTGGCTTTCAGGCCAACCCGCTCAAAGTTCAGCGCGCAGGCTTGACCATGTCGATATGCGCAATGCCGTCTTCGTCATAAATCTCGCCCACCGGCTCAAAGCCCAATGAGCCATAGAACTTCTGCAGATGCGCCTGCGCGCCAATGCGTATGCCCTGCCCGGGGAATTGCGCCTCGGTAAAGCGAATCGCCTCCGCCACCAGCGCATAGCCAATCTTGAGGCTGCGGAATTTCTGCAGCGTGATCACGCGGCCTATCGATGGCTCGGTGAACTTCAGGCCCGGCTCCACCACGCGGCAATAAGCGGCCAGCTCGCTATCGCGCATCACACGCAGATGCCAGCAGCGCGGGTCAACCCCGTCCGCATCCTGATAGGCGCAGTTCTGCTCCACCACAAACACGGCCTCGCGCGCCATGGTGATTTCGTACATCTCCAGCGCGCTCAGGGCGTCGAAGTGCTTCCAGTTGAATTGCAGGGTCATGGCGTTTGTGATGGTGCAAAGGTCGTGATTTTTGCACCATTCAGCAACGCAAAAAGTACCTCAAAAGGTGTTTTTGAATCGAGGTGGTCCACTGCGGTGTACTAGGGGCAACTGACGAGTTCCTTGTCCTTAGTGTAGTGACAATACATCTGCAACGCAGGATTCCATTCATAAAGCAAACCTGCATTTGGCAGAAGAACTCCCTGCTGTACCTCTGCAATAGCTCTTAAAAGATCACAGGAAGGCGCACCACGCATTTCATAATCAGATTTTGCCTTTTCCTTTTCACACTCTTTGATTAAATCGGGGATGTCATCAATGGTGAGGCATAATCCACTGAAAGGCAGAATGGATAGAAATAATATCGTCCATTTTTCCATGGAAAAATTAATTTTTCATCATTGCTGTAGGAGATTTAGAATATCCGCAAGGGAGTTCACAACTTGGTAATTTTTAATATCAGAGCCTTGATAAATCACTTGATACGAACCAAAGTCAACGACCTTTGAAACTTGATTGCCGTAAAATAAACCATCATTGCCTCCAAGTATTGCGATTGAAATTCAACGTTGTTTTAAGCATACCTTATCAATATTGAATCATGGCTATGTAGATATACCTTCTGATTAGAATCAAGGAAGATTTATCAATGCATTGTCAATCATTAAAATGATTCTGATAATGAAAAATTTATGAAAATTAATAGTTCCATGATTGAGGTGATGTCGCTGTCAGGGACAGACAAAGAAAAACCCGCATCCTTGGGGAGGGTGCGGGTTTTCAGGTGTTCTGGGAGGATCAGAGATCCATCACATGGTCCCTCCAACAGGAATCGAACCTGTATCTAGCGCTTAGGAGGCACTCGTTCTATCCATTGAACTATGGAGAGGGGTCGCTGGATTCTACCCGCGTTGGTGGCTTCGGAATTCCAAGCCGGGGTTTTAGGCCGCTGCCGGGTTGACCTCTACCGAGACATGCACCAGCTCCTCATGAATTGATAGCAGGGAGCGTATGTAATCTGCGGACAGTGGCGCAGAACCTTGCACGGCGACGATCACCGCGTACTGGTTCTTGCCTACGCGCCAGACATGTAGGTCGGTGATGGTGGCGGGCAGCGGGCCGTCTGCAATGGCTTCGCGCACTTCTTCGACGACCGGGGCGTCCATTTCCGCATCCAGCAGCACGCGGCTGCTGTCGCGCAGCAGGCCCAGCGCCCAGCTGGCGACGAGCACGGCACCCACAATGCCCATGACGGGGTCCAGCCAGCCCAGGCCCCAGTACATGCCACCCAGCAGGGCGATGATGGCCATGACGGAGGTGGCTGCATCGGCAACCACATGCATATAGGCGGAGCGCAGATTGAGGTCGCCATGCTCATGTGCGTGGCCGTGATCGTGGTGCGCATGGTCATGATCGTGGCCGTGATGATGGTGGTGTCCATCCTTGAGCAACCAGGCACAGGCCAGATTGACCAGCAGGCCGAGCACAGCCACGCCAATGGCTTGCTCGTAATGGATGGCGGCAGGGGAGATCAGCCGCTGCACGGACTCGAACACCATGATGGCCGCAACCAGCAGCAAGAAGATGGCGCTGGTGTAGCTGGCCAGAACTTCCATCTTCCAGGTGCCAAAGCTAAAGCGGCGGTCCGCCGCGAACTTGCGCGCTGCGGCATAGGCACCTACGGACAGGCCCAGCGCCAGCGCGTGGGAACTCATATGCCAGCCATCGGCCAGCAGCGCCATGGAGTTGAAGTAGTAGCCCGCAGAGATCTCGGCCACCATCATGACCAGCGTGAGCAGCATGGCGAGCTTGGCGTTTTTCTCTCCCAGCGGGTTGCCTTCGTCAAAGATGTGGGAGTGCTGGCGCGGGTGGCTGGGCTGGCTGCTGGATAAGGTGGTCATGGGGCTGCTTTGGATTGATTTTATATACTCTACCCCAGTATATTTGTGGCCAGCAACCAGGCCTTAAAATTGCCACTTATGTCGCATACAGTTTTGAATAAAAAGCCTTTGCTGGCGCGCATCAGGCGCATCAAGGGACAGACGCAGGCGCTGGAGAACGCGCTCGAAGAAGGGCAGGAATGTGCCGTGGTGCTGCAGCAGCTGGCCGCCGTGCGCGGCGCGGTGAACGGCCTGATGCTGGAACTGCTTGAAGGCCATATGCGCGAGCATCTCAGTGATGCCGATGTGCCCGCCGAGCAGCGCGAGCAGGACCTGGAGCTGGTCGTGAAAGTGCTGCGCTCTTATGTGAAGTAATGCGGCCTAGCTGGGCAGCTTCAACTGAATATCGGTCAGCTGCCACGGGCTCATGCGGCTGCCCAGCAAGTCCTTGAAATGCACGGTTTGCGCGGTGATGCCAGACAGGTTTTTGCGCATATATGTCCACTTGCCCAGCTTGAGTTCGCGGGCATAGTCTTCCCAACTGGTATAGCGCTGCTGCACTTGTTCAACCAAAGGGCGAAGCTGGGATTGGCCCAACTCCACAGAGATGGCATCGACTTCGATGGCGCAGAGCAGGGTGTGGATGCGCTCGCACAGGCGCACGATGGAGATGGCCTGTTCTTCGGTTTCGACTTCAGAGTCTGGTTCGACCCGACCACTGAGCAAGATGGGCAGGGACTGCACAAAGTCCAGTGGTGCATCGGGAGCCAGATTCAGAGCACTGCGCAGATAGTCCAGCCAGTCCTGCACCTCGTTTTGCGCACGCTGGTATTGATCGGCATGGAGCCTGTGCACCATGTACAGGCCATAGTCATTGAAGCTATCCGTCAGCAGCACGATGGGCATGTTTAGCCGGTAGCTGCGCAGCGGCTGGGCCATGGCCACGGCCAGCCGCAGCACCGGTGGCTGCTGCTCGACTTCGGCGCGAATCTGCGTATAGGTTTTTTCGTTGTCTTCTCCCACGCTTTTGGCCGCAAACACCATGATGGCCCAGCCGCCGCCAAACACGGCCGTGCCCAGCACATTGAGCGGCCAGCCGCCCCAGCGGTGAAAGAGCGCAAAGAGCAGGGCGCAGCCGATGAGGCTGATGACGGTAGCGCGAGCGGTGGACATGGGTTTTTTGCTCATCGCGCCTTCCTTGGTGTCTCAGCAGTGCTGCTTCATGGCCTTGATGGCGGGCAGAACCACGGGGTGCGCAGCAACCCAGTGGCAGCCCAGAAATGCGGCAATCGTGCGCCCTTGCAGCAGTTGGGACAAGCGGTCCTGCGCGGCGGCTTGCAGCAGCTCATGGGCCTGGTTCATGGCGTGTTCGCTAGCTGCTGCGCAAGGCTCACCCAGCTCGGCCGTCCATTCCTTCTGAATGGCCGAGATGAGCTGCCCGGCAGCAGCTTCAAGCGGCGTGCGCTGGCGTGGCATGGTGAAATTGAATATCAAAATTGATAGCTGCTTGCCTATATTCAATAAGGACTAGAGGCATGTTTAGTCTTTACGCAAGGTGTAGACCAGGTCCAGTGCACTGGTCATGCCGGTCTGGGCGCGCAGGGTGACGTTGCGCGAGAGGTCGTAGAAGATGTAGATCAACCCCATGGCCCCGGACAGGCTTTGCTCATAGGTCAGGTACAGCTTGTCCGACAGGCGCTTGCCCATGGTCAGCGCGGCGCCGGCCGTGCTGCCGTCGCCGCCGCCCTTGAAGCCGACTTCGTCCAGCCCCAGGCTGCCTGCAATCTTGCCGCTGCTGCTGTTGCCGCCTGCCAGCAAGGCCATGGCGGCCTGCTGCAGCATGGCACTGCTGCCACCGCCCTGGGCCGGGTCGCGGCCCATGACGACCCAGGAGAGCTTTTCCGCATCCGGCAGGTCGGGGTCGGAGTACAGCAGCACGCGAGGTGCGCTGGCTGTGCCCAGCACCTGCACACCGGCTTTGACGGCGATGTTGGGGCGCAGCGCCAGAATGTCCAGCGATGGGTTGTTATAGGGGCCGTTGAAGCGGATCAGCCCGTTTTCCACATTCAGCGACTGGCCCCAGGCGCGGTAGCGGCCTTGCTCGGTGCGGATTTCGCCCGTCACGCTGGGCGGCCCGCCAACGTAGTTGGCACCCTTGACCTCCAACTCGCCGAGCAGGCGCGTGTTGATGCCATAGCCCTGCAGCGCAAAGTCGCGGCCCAGATTGAGCTTGACGAGTATGTCGGGGACCTTGCGCGGTGTGGCGCGGGCCTGCTCCTTGCGGGCCGTGCGCTCGGCGCGCTGGCGCTCTTCTTCCTCGGCCTTGCGCGAAGCCGCGGAGTGCACGACCACGTCCTTGTCCAGTGAGGGCGCAGACTCCTCGGGCAGGATGATGGAGGCGCGGTCCACCGTCAGGTCGCCACGCAGCGTGAACTGGCCTTGCTCCAGCCGGGCCTGCATATCGCCGGAGACGCTGACTTGCCGATCGGCGCGCACCAGCACCTGCAGCTTGCGGGCCTTGGCCTGCAGATTCATGCTCAGCCCGCTTTCACTGCTCTGGCCGGGCGGTGTGAACTGGGCATAGCCCGTGCCGGTCAGCGTGCCGCCATCCTCAGGCGCAGCCGTCAGATTGCCGCTGTAGCCCAGAATGCGCGCGCGGCTGCCTTTGCCGCCGCGGATGCGCAGCTCGGTAATGTCCAGCCGTGTGCCCTGCAATTTGGCGCGCAGGATGCCGTTTTGCAGATCGATGCCGTCGAGCAGCGACTGAATGCTCAGCTCGTCGGCATTGATATTGCCCTGCCAATTGGGGTTGGCCAGCGTGCCACCGATGGTGGCATCGGCCGCCAGCGTGCCCTTGACACGCCAGCCCGGCGGGGCAAACAGCGCCCAGAGGCCGATGTCGGGCATTCTGGCGTGCAACTGGCCGGACAGGGGCGCAGTATCCGGCAACGACCATCCACCTTGCTGGTAGCTGAGCTGGGTGCGCAAATCGGCATTGATGGTGCCCGCGCGCTCGCTGTCCCAGATCAGCTTGGCGGTGACCTGGCTGCCCTGTGCCTGCACGTTCAGGCGCACGTCCTTGATGCGCGTGCGCATGCCCGTGCCATTGATGGTGCGGGTTCGCGTGCCGCCTGCGCGGGTGGCCGTGGGGCCGATGGTCTGGATGACCGTGGTGCCGTTGCCGCCGTCATCGACGGCCAGACGCAGATCACCAGCGGCCCGCTCTATGGTCAGGTCGGCCTTGAGGTCCTTACCCAGCGTGTCCAGATTCCAGCGGCCATTGAAGCTCAGATCGCCGGACAAGCCCGCAGCGGCCAGCGGCGGATCATCATCGCCGACCGCGAAAGCATCCACCCAGGCCAGGGCCAGACCTTGGGCCTTGCCGCTGGAGCGCACGCCCCACTGGGCATTGCCAAGCCGTGTGACGGTGCTTTCATCCCAGGACAGCAGCACGGGGGCCAGTGGCTCGCTGCTGGTGCGGCGCAGGCTCTGGCTGGGCGGCTTGACCTGCAGGCTGCCCGGGCTGAGTTTGTAGACCGTGCTCAGCACCGTGCTGCCGCTGGTGCGCTGGCTGATCTGCACGGGTGCGCCGGGCACCAGCTCAAGCCCCCAGGGGCCGGGCTTGTCCTTGCCGGGCTTGAGCGTGGCTTGCAGCTTCTCCAGTGTGGCTTGCCAGTCCAGCGGCGCCGCGCCTCGGCCACCGGCAAGGCCGGCCTGCAGGGCGGTGTCCAGCTGCACGCTCTGACCCGCCTGCTGCGCTTGGGCGGTCAGGGTGATATTGGCGTTTTCGGGGCTGCCTTTGAGGGCGAGCTGCAGCGTGGGCATGACGATGGCCTTGTCCGCCGCCGTGCCTGCGGGCTGGTAGCGGATTTTCTCGCCCTGCACCTGGGCATTGATGCGCAGGCCGCTGGCAGGAATCTGCGCGCCATGGGCGGCGCTCAGGCGCTTGAGCAGGTTTTCCCAGCCGCCATCGAGCTGCAGTTGAGCATTGGCAGAGCCATCCAGCCGGGCACCGCCCAGCGGGTCTTTGAGGCCCGGCAGCTTGCGCAGCCACTGCGCCAGTGTGTTCAGCGATGACAGCTGCAAGCTGCTGTGCGCGTTGCCACTCGTGGGGCCCATTTCGCCGCGCAGGTCCAGCTTGGCTCCGGGGGCATCGGCCTTGAGTATGGTCTTGGCCTGCCGGGTTTCGGTGTTGAACTCCAGCACCTGGGCGTTGATGCGCGCCTGCAGCGCTTCGATATCCAGCTTTTCCAGCTGCAGCAGCGGCGCATGCCACTGGCCCTTGGCAGCCAGAGTCTGGATGCGCAGGGCATTGGCTGCACCCGAGCCTGCGGCCTTCAGGTCCATATTGAACGCGATGATGGGCGCGGGCGCTGGGCCAGCCGATCCATCGGCGTGGATTGGCAGGGGCGCGGGCTCGGTGCGGGCGGTGATGCTGCCACGCAGCGGGGCGGCTTCCAGGGTGCTGTAGATGTCGGCGGGGTTGAGCTGATCCACATCGACCTGGCCGCCGAAGTTGAGGTTGCCCGGATTCCCGTCCGAGAAGAAATTGCCGCTGAGCTTGACCGAGCCTTTGCCGATGTCGATCTGGGAGTCGGAAACCCGCCACTGCCCACCATACAGATTGGCCTGAACCTGCAACTGGCGCACGGGCAGGCGCTGCTTGTCCCAGGGGCCGGGCAGGGCGTTGCGGAAGTTGGCGCTCAGATCCATCGTGGGCTGCGCATAGGGCGGCGGGGTGGGCTCACCCACGGCGCTGGCAGAGTCCGCCACGGCAGCCGCACCCGGGGCGGCCTTGAGTTCACCGGTCAGCAAGGTGCGCGGGCCTTGCGGCCAGAAGGCGGCCACATCCACGTTCTTGAGCATGGCATCGGCGGACAGCAGCGGCTGATCCTGCCAGGGCATGATGCTGGCCCGGATATCCGCCAGAACCAGTTGCTCTTCTTTTGGTAGCTGCTTGCGCTTATTTTTGCTGGACTCGGGGGTGTTTTGATCTGAATCCTTGATCTGCGCCTCTGCATGGGCCCGGATTTGCAGCTTGGCAGCTTTTGTCGCCAGCGTGCCTTCCACCTGCGCATTGGCCAGTACCTTGATCAGGTCGGCGGCCTTGCCATCCTTGGCCTGCAAGGGGTTGGGGGTCTGCAGCTCGCCTTGCAGCTCGGCCTTGAGCTGCATGGGGGCGGCACCTTGCAGGCGCGCAAACAGCTGGTAGTCACCGTCGGCCACCAGCAGGCGGTTGATCTGCAATTCGTGATGAGTGCCGGTGTATTCGTAAACGCCGGTCAGCTCCTGCACAGCTACTTCAGGCGGGCCTTGCCAGTGGATCTGATCGACCTTGAAGGGCAGCTCGATCTTCACGGGCAGCGTCAGCGACTGCAGCGGCTCGCTGGGTTTTTTGTCGGGGTCTGGCGTGCTGGCGATATTGACTTCGGCGATATGCACCGTACCCAGCTTGAGTGCACGCGAGAAGACCAGCGGGCGGAATTGCCAGCCGATTTTTGCGTCCTTGACTTCGACCTTCATGGTCGGGCTTTGCCATTGCAGCCAGCCGATATGGCCGCCGTTCTTGACGCTGCCGGTCACATCCTTGGCCACCAGCGTCTGGTCGGCAGGCATCCAGCCCGCCACGCGCCTGAGCGTGTGGTTCAGCGAGTCATCGCGGCCAATCCACCACAGCAGGCCTGCCACGGCCATGACCAGCACCAGCACCAGCGCGCCCAGCGTCCAGCCGATGGCGCGCAGCCAGCGGCGGCGCTTTCGGGTGGGCTGCGCAGTGGCAGGCTGCGCGGTGGCGGGCGCGGCGTCAGATGGTTTGCGTATTTCTTGTTCTGCCATGCTTAAAACGTAAAGCCCAGACGGAAGTGCAGGCGCAGGTTCTTTTCCTGAAGGCCGTAGGCGATATCGGCCTGAATCGGGCCGACCGGGCTTTTCCAGCGCAGGCCCGTGCCCACGCCTACGCGCATGTACATGCGGTTGGGGTCATCGCCTACCGTGCCCGCGTCGATGAAGGTGGCGTGCTCGAAGTCCTGCGAGTTGCCCTTGAGGGTGATCGGGCGCTGGTACTCCAGGCTGCCCATGGCCATGTAGCGCCCGGCGATGACGCGCCTGTTTTCGGTACGCGCGCCAATGGTCTGGTAGCCATAGCCGCGCACGGTGTTGTCGCCACCGGTCAGGAACATGATGGTGGTGGGCAGCTCCACATCTTTCTTGGCAATGACGGCACCTGCGTTGACCTTGAACTGCAGGCGGCTGTAGCGCAGTGTCTCTTCATCGCGCTTGCCAAGCTGCAGCAGGTACATCCAGCGGCCGGTGAGGCGGCCAAAGGGCGTTTTTTGCGGGTTCAGCGTCGTGCCCGCTCCGGCTTCCAGGGCCAGGCCATAGCCCTTGGTAGGGGCCAGGTTGTTGTCGAAGTAGCGCGACGTCCAGCCATAGTTGGCCAGCAGCGATGAGGCGCCGGGCGGTGCGCCTTCGCCCTGGGTCTTGGCGTAGTCGTACTGCAGGTAATAGTTGCGCTCGATGTGCTCTTCGGCCTTGGAGCGGCCAAAGCGCAGCTGCGCGCTGTTGGTGTCGAAGTCACCGGTTGGCGCTCGTTCGAGCTTGCCACCTGCAAACCAGCGCCACAGGTCTTCGCCGGGCAGGCCCACGAGCTGGGTGGAAATCATCGGGTTCTTGCGGTCCAGCTGCAGCTTGGTGACCGCGCGCCAGTCCAGCCCCGGCACCTTGTTGTAGATATGGTCGATGGACAGGCGCGGGCCGGTGTCGGTGCTCACGCCCACACCAAACACCCATTTCTGCATCTTGGCTTCGCGCACTCTGGCGATCACGGGCGAGGTGACTTCGGCCCCCTGGCTCTTGATGTCCTGGTCGAGCTTTTGCTCGGACTCGCCCTGCGTGGGCGCATCCGCCAGCGTCAGAAACACCGAGTCGTAATAGCCGCTGCTGACCAGACGCTGCTGCGCATCCAGCATGCTTTGCTGGTTGTACTCCTTGCCCTCGGGCAGGCGGCCGATGCGCGCCGTGCCCACGGGGTCATAGCGCTCGGCACCCTCGATCTTCAGGGGGCCGAACGTGTAGGCCGGGCCCGGGTCGTAAGTGACGTTGACATTGGCTTTGCTGGTGTCGGCATCGATGTCGGCCAGGCTGGTGTCGATGCGTGCCAGCGGGTAGCGGCGCTGCTGCAGCTCGCGCAGGCCGCCGCTTTTGGCGCGGCTCCAGGCGGATTGCGAAAACTGCTCTCCGGGCTTGAGCGGCCAGGTGTCTTCAATCTGCTGGCGCTGGGCCGCACCGAGAGGGTCATGGGCGTTGATGCCGGTAAAGCGCACCTGCGACTGATCGATCATGGTGGCCGGGCCGGGGTTGACCTTGACGACGACCTTGCGCGGCTCCGCCGCTTCGGGCGTGTCGGTCAGCTCCACGGTCACCGTGGGGCTGAAATAGCCCAGCGTGCCGATCAGCTCGCGCACATTGGCGTCGGTGGCCCCCAGCAGGCGCGTCAGCTCGCGCCGCTGCATATCGGGCTGGTAGCGAAAGCGGCGCAGCTCAAGATGGGTTTCCAGCAGTTCGCGGATTTCCTTGGGGGCATCGACTTCGAGTGAAAAAGCGGGCGGGCCGCTGGTGTCGATGCCCATGGCTTCGACTTCTTTGTCTTTGGGCGATAAAAGGCTGCAGCCGCTGAGCAGTAAGGCGGCTCCCAAAAGCAAAGCCGGCCTCAGGGCCGGCTTCTTCGAGGGCAATGTCTGGGGCATCGCCTTATTTTGACAGCATGCGCATGGCGTCTTCGAGGCCTTTGAGTGACAAAGGGTACATGCGGTCCCCCATCAGTTGCTGGATGATGCTGATGCTCTGGCGGTACTGCCAGACGCCCTGCGGCTCGGGGTTGATCCACGCGAAACGCGGGAAGGCATTGGTCAGGCGCTGCAGCCACTCGGCACCGGGCTCCTCGTTCATGTACTCGACGGAGCCACCCGGCTGGAGGATTTCGTACGGGCTCATGGTCGCATCGCCTACAAAAATCAGTTTGTAGTCCTTGTTGTACTTGCGGATGATGTCCCACGTGGAGAACTTTTCCGCAAAGCGGCGCCGGTTGTTTTTCCACATGAAGTCATAGACGCAGTTGTGGAAGTAATAGAACTCCAGGTGTTTGAGCTCGCTTTTCACAGCCGAGAAAAGCTCTTCCACGCGCTTGATGTGCTCGTCCATGGTGCCGCCCACATCCATGAGCAGCAGCACTTTCACATTGTTGTGGCGCTCCGGAATCATCTTGATGTCCAGATAACCGGCGTTGGCAGCCGTGGAGCGGATGGTGTCTGGCAGATCCAGCTCCAGCTCGCTGCCCTGGCGTGCAAACTTGCGCAGACGGCGCAGCGCCACCTTGATGTTGCGCGTGCCCAGCTCCTGCGTATCGTCGTAGTCACGGTAGGCGCGCTGCTCCCAGACCTTGACGGCACTCTTGTTGCGCCCTGGCCCGCCAATGCGGATGCCTGCCGGGTTGTAGCCGCCATGGCCGAAGGGGCTGGTGCCGCCCGTGCCAATCCACTTGCTGCCGCCCTCATGGCGCTCTTTTTGCTCTTCCAGGCGTTTTTTGAGCGTCTCCATCAGCTCATCCCAGCCCATGGCCTCGATCTTGGCCTTGTCTTCGGCGCTGAGCTCCCGCTCCAGCAGCTTTTGCAGCCAGTCCTGTGGAATTTCCTTGGTCAGATCGGCCAGCATTTCCACGCCCTTGAAATAGGCGGAAAACGCGCGGTCGTACTTGTCGTAGTGCTTCTCGTCCTTGACGAGGATGGTGCGACCCAGGTGATAGAAGTCGTCCAGACTCCAGCGGTCCTCGCTCTTGGGGCCGATGACGCCCGCATTCAGCGCTTCGAGCAAGGCCAGAAACTCCTTGACGGACACCGGTAGTTTGGCAGCGCGCAGAGTGTAGAAAAAATCGATCAGCATGGGCGGGGCAAGGTGGGTAGGGGCACCAGAGGTGCAGTTTCTCGATCTTGTGCGATGGTTTGCTGCGGCGTCAAGCTTGAGCAGTTGAGTCGGCGACAGCCGTTATGCTGGCTGCATTACCCCGACATGGAGATCGTATGGCACTGTCAACTACACCACTGCATTACCCCGGACTGAAGATCGATTGCGATTACTGCGGCCACCGTTCGTCAGCGCAGGCGCTGGCCTGCGAAGAATGCAAGCGCGCTTTCAAGTTTCGCCGCAAGAATGCGAGCCAATGGACGGGGCAGGAGCTTTATTCATGGATGTATGCCTATAGCTTTCAGCTCGATGAAAAAGTGCAGGCCCAGGGCTATGAGTCTTTGCCACGCAACGAGCAGATGCACTATCTGGTGGGCTACTTCTACACCCAGGTGCTCAATGGTGGCGTGGGCCAGTATTTTTTCAATCCATCGGGCGTGACATCGCCACAGCTGGTGCAGGCGCTTAAGGACATGGGGGCGGTGAAGCTGGCGGCCTTGCTGGAGCCCGTGGTGCAGCAGTTTCCCGATGGCCAGCCGCCCGAGGCCATGGAGGCGCGAGCGGCCTGCATGGATGCCATGGGCGATGAAGATTTTTGGGAAGCGCTGGACGAAAAAGTCACAGCCCTGGTGGATTCCAAGGATTCTCCCGAAGATCTGCTGGCGCTGCTGTATGCGGCCTGCGCGGCGCAGGCGGGGAAAAATTGAAGCCTTTTAGCCCTCTAATCCAGAGACTATTTAGGCATGCTGCTCTAAAAGATATAGCAACTGGGCACGGGCGTCAGGCCATTCACCGCTGCGCATGGAGTACATCACCGTGTCGCGGATCGTGCCATCGCGGCGCAGCGCGTGGCCGCGCAGCACGCCGTCTTTCTTGGCACCCAGCCGCTCAATGGCGCGCTGGCTGGCAAAGTTGAAGTTGTCCGTGCGCCAGCCCACCACATGGCAGCCCAGTGTGCCAAAAGCATGAGCCAGCAGCAGCAGCTTGGCCGAGGTGTTGACATGGGTGCGCTGCACGCTTTTGGCGTACCAGGTGTAGCCAATCTCCACGCGGCGCACGGCAGGCACGATGTCGTGATAACTGGTGGTGCCCAGCACCTTGCCCGTGACTTCATCGATGACGGCAAACGCAAAGCGGTGGCCTTGTTCGCGGCCCAGCAGGGCTGCTTCGATATAGCTGCGGGTTTCCTGCGGCTCGGGCACGGAAGTCACGCGAATCTTCCACAGCTCACCATCGGCGGCAGCGGCCATCAGGCCTGCTTCATGCTCCAGAGCCAGTGGCTCCAGCAGCACGCCGCGGTCGCGCAGGGTGACAGGTTCTACAAAAGCCATGTCTTGCCAATTCAATTCGTTGAAGAAGAAGGCACGCGGCTGGCGCGCCAGCGCCGGGCCAGCTTCAGGCCCAGCCCGCCGCCCAGGCCCACCAGCGCAATGGCGGCAATGCTGCCCGCGCCGTAACCCTGGGCAAACAGATCCAGCCCCAGCAGATGAGCAATACCCCAGCCCAGCAGAGCACCGCCGACAAAGCCGACGGCGTCGGAGCTGCCCTCCAGCAGCAGTTGTTGTGCAGTGCTCATGGGCAGTCTCCTCCTGTGGATATTGTTTTAGCGGTTGCGCTGGTTCATGAAGACCAACTTTTCAAACAGACTCATGTCCTGCTCGTTCTTCAGCAGCGCGCCCACCATGGGTGGCACGCTGACCTTGCCGTCTTCCGACTGCAGCGCCGAGGCCGGTATTTCCTCGGCCACCAGCAGCTTGAGCCAGTCGATCAACTCACTGGTCGAAGGCTTTTTCTTCAGACCGGGCAGATTGCGCACATCGTAGAACACCTTCATCGCGGCGCTGAGCAATTCTCCCTGCAGCTTGGGGAAATGCACGGCCACGATCTGGCGCATGGTGTCCGCTTCGGGGAACTTGATGTAGTGGAAGAAGCAGCGGCGCAAGAACGCGTCAGGCAGCTCTTTTTCGTTGTTGGACGTGATGAACACCAGAGGCCTGTGCTTGGCGCGAATCATCTCGCGCGTTTCGTAGCAGTAGAACTCCATGCGGTCGATTTCACGCAGCAAGTCGTTGGGGAACTCGATGTCGGCCTTGTCGATTTCGTCGATCAGCAGCACCACCGGCTCATCGGCCATGAAGGCCTGCCAGAGCACGCCCTTGACGATGTAGTTGGTGATGTCCTTGACCTTCTCGTCGCCCAGCTGTGAGTCGCGCAGGCGGCTGACGGCATCGTATTCATACAGACCCTGCTGGGCCTTGGTGGTGGACTTGATATGCCACTGCAGCAGCGGCATCTTCAGTTCGGAAGCCACTTCCTCGGCCAGCATGGTCTTGCCGGTACCGGGCTCACCCTTGATGAGCAGAGGACGCTGCAGGGTGGCGGCAGCATTGACAGCCAGCATCAGATCCTGCGTGGCAACGTATTTGTCGGAACCTTGAAACTTCATGGGCGGTATCAGCGTAAGTATTGATAAACGTGTCAGATTCTCACTGCCATAATCGTTTGCACTGCAGCAAGACATTTGAGCACCCGTCTGAACTCTTGAAGGATTGTGCGCGCAAAATGATAAAAACTTGGACCACGGTATTAGCAGTTGTTGTCGCATCAGTGACCGGCATGGCACAGGCCCAGGCCGTCAAGGGCGACGCAAAAGCAGGCGAAGGCAAGATTGCCATGTGCATCGGTTGCCACGGTATTCCCGGGTATCAGGCCAGCTTCCCTGAGGTGTACAAGGTGCCCATGATTGGTGGGCAGAACGAGACCTATATCGTCTCGGCCCTGAACGCCTATAAAAAAGGGGACCGCAAGCACCCGACCATGCGCGGCATTGCGGACTCGCTCAGTGATCAGGACATGGCCGACGTTGCCGCGTTCTACGCTGGCCACGGTAAAACCAAGGACGGCAAACCCAAGGAAGCCAATGCCGCCGTCACGGCGCTGCTGCAAAAAGGAGCATGCTTTTCCTGCCATGGCGAAGGCTTTTCCAAACCGATTGACCCGTCCTACCCCAAAGTTGCCGGCCAGTATTCGGACTATGTGTTCCGCGCCCTGCAGTCTTACAAGATCGAAAACAATCCCCATATTGGTCGCAGCAACGGCGTGATGGCCGGTATCGCCAAGCAGTTCAAGAACGATGAGCTGCAGCAGCTGGCCAAGTACATAGGCAGTCTGGACAGTGAGCTGAAAGTGGTGGATCAGCCGCACTTCCGACTAGGCCAGAAATAAGCCCTCTTCACTCAGCAAGAGCCCATTCAGCAAAAAGCCCGCATCTGCGGGCTTTGCTTTATTGAGCGCTTTTAAAACTACCGTCAGAGGTAGCAAGACGCTGCACCCCGGCGACATAGGCTTCCCCATCAGGCGGGCGGCCTGAGCGCTGGCTTTCCCACAGCATCTGACCCAGGCACTCCATGGCCGCATGGTGGGCGTCATGCAGGTCGCGCTTTCGGGTCAGCAGCTCCACGGCCTGGCGGATGCCGCGTGGCGAGTCCACGCTGCACTGCTCGCTGATGGACAGGTGCATGGACAGGTGCAGAAACGGGTTGGTGCGCTCGGGCTCGGCGTCGTAGTTGCGCGCCAGGGCCGCATCCACGTCGGAGAGTTCATCAAAATACTCGGGGTGCTCGGCAATCCACAGGCTGGCCAGCGTCTCGATGGCCTCCATCGGGCCACCGCTGATCATCTTGGCGCGCACACCGCAAAAAAATCGCCGTACGTCGGCTTGACTGGGGTTGAACATGATGGCGCGCAGCGTATCACGGCTGTTGCCTGTCGGCTGGCCTGTGGTCTTGATCGTCCTGCAAGGGCGCGGGCTGTGTGTCTGCGCCGTTTTTCAGCAAAGCCGCGCGTTCCTTGGCCATCTGCTCCACCAGTTGCTGGCGGCCTTGCTTGGCCACGGCAATCAGTTGGTTCTGGTCCTTGTAGTGGGGGTACATACGCTCGGCCAGCGCCAGGTTGTGCTCCCGAAAACGCTCGGTCATGCGCTTGGCCTTGGCGGGGCTTTCGCCAATCAGCTCCAGCACGGACTGGGCGGAGACCAGACTGGACTCGAACACCTCGCGCTGGGCATGGGCCACTCCCTGGTCGCGCAGACGGAACCAGTGATCCATGTCGCGCGCGCGGGCCACGACTTCCAGGTTGGGGAAATGCTTGCGCACCTGCGTCGCAATCTTGATCGACTGCTCGGGCGAGTCCACGGCAATCACCAGAACACGTGCCTTGGCGGCACCGGCAATGCGCAGCAGGTCGACTCGCGTGGCGTCTCCATAGAAGACGCGGTAGCCATAGGTCTGGGCGGCTTCCAGCATTTCCACGCTGTGGTCCAGAATCGTCGGGTGTTGCCCCTGAGCCAGCAGCACGCGGGCGACGATCTGACCATAGCGGCCAAAGCCCGCAATGATGATGGGCGACTCCTGCGGCTCGGAGATTTCCTTGGCCTTGTCGGCTTTGCTGTCTTCGTCCTTGATGGTGGAAAAGCGGCGCAGCAGCAGCTTGTCCAGCAGCACCAGCAGCAGCGGGCCCAGCAGCATGGACAGTGCCACAGCAGCCACCAGCATGGATGAGACGCTGTGGCGAAAGACCTTGTACTGGGCGGCAGTCTGGAACACCACAAAGGCAAACTCGCCGCCTTGCGCCAGCATCAGCGTAAAGACCGGTCGCTCGCGCCAAGGCAGCTTCATGACCTTGGCCAGACCAAAGATCATCAGCGCCTTCAGCGCAATAAAGCCCACCACCATGGCGGCCATGGCCCAGGGCGCTTTGAGGATGACGCCAAAGTCGATGCTCATGCCCACGGCCATGAAGAACAGGCCCAGCAGTAGGCCCTTGAAAGGCTCGATATTGGTTTCCAGCTCGCTGCGGTATTCGCTGTCGGCCAGCAGCACGCCAGCGAGGAAGGCGCCCAGCGCCATGGACAGGCCCACCTGCGTCATCAGCATGGCAATGCCTACGACCAGCAGCAGCGAGGTGGCGGTGAAGATTTCAGGCGTCTTGCTGCGGGCAATCCAACGCAGCACGGGCTGCAGCAGCAGGCGGCCACCAATGATGACCGCGCCAATCGTGCCCACGGTCTTGAGGATGGCCAGCCAGATATGGCCATCGGTATGGGTTGCGTTGGCCGCCTTGTAGGCGCCGAGAATGGGAATCAGCGCCAGGATGGGGATGGCGGCCACGTCCTGAAACAGCAAAATCGAGAATGCAGCTTGCCCGCTGGGCGTGCGCATCAGATTGCGCTCGGCCATCACCTGCAGGCAAATCGCGGTGGAGGACAGGGCCAGGCCCATGCCTGCAATCAGGCTGACGCGCCAGGAAAAGCCGAACAGCCAGGCCGCCACAAACAGAATGCCCGTGCAGACAGCCATCTGCGCCATGCCCCAGCCGAAGATGGGCCGCCGCAGCTCCCACAAACGCTTGGGCTGCAGCTCCAGCCCAATGACAAACAGCATCAGCACCACGCCGAACTCGGCAAAGTGCAGGATGTCGTCCACATTCTTGACCAGCCCGAAGCCCCACGGCCCCATGGCGATGCCGGCACCCAGATAGCCAATGATGGCGCCCAGCCCCAATGCGCGGGCGATGGGAACGGCCAGTACGGCAGCGGTGAGGTAGATAAAGCCGTAAGTCAGCCAGATAGGGGTGCCGTGGTCCATGGAGTCTGCTTGGTATTAACCCTTGTGAAAGGCCATTCTGGCACTTTGTAACAAGCGTCAGCCTTTTGACAGGCAAAAAATCGGAATGAATCGTTACTGATTGCTTATATCGGGTTGTCCAGATGGTGTCTGCAAGTTGATAGCGCAACTTTTAAGATCGGCGTTTTGTGGCCGGAGTTTGGGGTTGAGATGGATTTGCATACATGGTTCGCGTTTTTTGTGGCTTCCTGGATCATTGCCGTGTCGCCGGGTTCGGGCGCGGTGCTGTCCATGAGCCATGGTCTGTCGTACGGTGTGCGCAAGGCCAGCTCCACCATTCTTGGGCTGCAACTGGGCCTGTTGCTGATTTTGCTGATCGCCGGTGCGGGCGTGGGCTCGCTGCTCATGGCCTCTGAATGGGCCTTCAACGCGGTGAAGATTGTGGGTGCCTGCTATCTGATCTATCTGGGCATCAGCCAGTGGCGCTCCAGCAGCTCACCCATGGCGGCGCTGGACTCCATGCCCGAAATCAGCTTTAAAAAGCGGGTACTGACCGGTTTTCTGACCAATGCCACCAACCCCAAGGGCATCATTTTCATGGTGGCCGTGCTGCCCCAGTTCATGACCTCCAGCCGCCCGCTCGCGCCGCAGCTGGCGATTCTTGCCATCACCATGCTGGCGGTGGATACCTGCGTCATGCATGGCTACGCCGCAGGTGCCAGCGCCTTGCGCGGCCTGATGCGCAGCGCGCGTGCCATGCGCAACCAGAACCGCCTGTTCGGTGGCCTGCTGATGGCGGTGGGCGCAGGCCTGTTCTTTGTGCAGCGTTCTTCGGAAGCTTGATTGCTATTAAATATATAGCTTATTGTCTATGTTTCATATAGACATGAGGCACTTTTTGTACTGAATCTAGGGTAAGCCCCTTGTCCCGAGCCTGACATGGCAAGGGGCAGGGGGCTTCTACATTGAGGGCATGAAAACCTTTCACTCCTACTCCGAAGTGCTGTCCTGTATCGGGCAGGAAGTCGCGGTCAGCGACTGGATCACCATCAGCCAGGCGCAAATCCAGATGTTTGCCGACGCCACGGGCGACCAGCAGTGGATTCATACCGACCCCGAGCGCGCGGCCAAGGGGCCGTTTGGTGCGCCGATTGCGCATGGCTTTCTCACGCTGTCGCTGCTGCCCCAGTTCTTTGAAGGCACGTTCACCATCGAAGGTGCCAAGATGGGCGTGAACTACGGTCTGAACAAGGTGCGCTTCATGGCCCCGGTGCCTGTCAATAGCCGCCTGCGTGCGCGCATGACGCTGCAGGCCGCAGAGCGCATTGAACCCGAGGGCGTGCAGATGACCTGGCTGGTCACCGTGGAGCGCGAAGGCAGCGACAAGCCTGTGTGCGTGGCCGAATCGCTGGCCCGCAGCTATGGCGCAGCGGTCTGAGCTGGCCGACTCAAGAAAAAAGCCCCGGGGCGATGAGCCTCGGGGCTTTTTCTTGAGCGGAAACAATCGCTTGAACGCATCAGCCGCCATAGCTTTGCCGTAACAGTGCTGTCTTGTCCGTTGCTGCTGCATCGCGGCGCACTTGTTCACGGGTCGTGAGCGACAGTGGATTCTGTGCCGACAGGGGCAGGTAGGCATCGGCGGCCGATGGCATCTGCCCTTTGGCGATGGCTTGCAGCACCTCGGCTTTGACTTCGGCCCGGGTGCGTGTGGTCTGGGTATGGTCTGCGGCCTGGGCTGCAACAGCAGACAGGGCCAGTGCGGCCAGCAGCGTGAAGTGCGTCGACAAACGCGTCGACAAACGGGCAACAGAGCGATTGGCGTTGTTCATGATGTGATCTCCAGTCCTTGTCAGGGGGCTTGCACTGCAGGGCGGTGTGCTCTGCGTGTTTGCAAGTCCATGAGTCGTACTGTATTCACATTCAATTCAAAGAAAAATCCGCTGAATCACAAATAATTGTTCTGAATTTGAGACTAATCAGGGCGCGGGAACAGGCTCTGCCAGGGCTGCGCCCTCAAAGCCTTGCTGACGCCAGGCCTCAAACACGGTCACTGCCACGGCGTTGGACAGGTTCAAGCTGCGTTGTGATGCCAGCATGGGCAGGCGCAGGCGTTGTTCATTGGGGAACTGGGCGCGCACCTCGGCGGGCAGGCCCTTGCTTTCCGAGCCAAATACCAGCCAGTCGCCTGCTTGAAATTTGATGGCGTGAGCCGGGCTGCTGCTGTGCGTGGTCATGGCAAACATGCGATCACGCTGAGGCTGGCAGGCCTCGATGAACGCCTCCCAGCTGGCGTGACGGGCCACATTGGCGTACTCGTGGTAATCCAGCCCCGCACGGCGCATGTGGCGGTCTTCCATGGAAAAGCCCAGCGGCTCGATCAGATGCAGGCTGCAGCCCGTGTTGGCGGCCAGACGGATGACATTGCCCGTGTTTGGCGGAATCTCGGGTGCCACAAGAACGATATGAAACATGGGGCGCTATTGTGCAGTTGCGGCCTGTTGGCTGCTGTGCGCGTCTCCAGTTCCAGACTGGTCAATATGGTGGATTGGACAGCTTCATGGGGTACGCGCCAGCACGATGGCCGAGACCGATGCAGCGCCTGCCGAGAGCAGGCACGCAGCCAGGGCGTCGAGTGTGGCGCCCGTGGTCATCACATCGTCGAGCAACAACAACTTGCGCCCGGCAATATCGGATTGTTGAGCGGCTTTCACGCTGAAGACTGAGCGCAACTGGCGCAGGCGTTGGGCGCGGCTGGAGCTGTGCTGCGGCAATTGGATATGCTGGCGCTGCACCACATGGCTGAGCAGGGTTGGCCCCCCGGCCTGTCTGGTGACCGATTGCGCCAGCAGCAAAGTGTGGTCGAAACCGCGCTCACGCAGCCGCTCATCCGATGCCGGAATAGGGAGCAGCGCGTCGCATTGCTGCAGCTGATGGTGAATGTCCGGGTGCTCCGCCATCAGGCGGCCCAGGCTGCGCACCAGCCCCAGGTCGGCCTGAAATTTATAGCGCGTGATCAAGTCCTGCCAAGGGTAGGCGTAGTCCAGGGCTGCGCTGCAGTGCGCAAGTCTGGGTGGGTGTGCGAGACAGGCGCCACAGTGGGAAACCATGGCTGGCAAGGGCAGTGCACAGGTCTGGCAGCGATGGCTGTCAGCTGCCCATCGCAGACGGCAGTCCCGGCAAATGCGCGGTCCCGGCCAGCGGTGACAGACGGCGCACTGGCTGGGCAGGGTGTCCGGCCAGAGAGGGCGCTGACGGCGCAGGCGCGAAAGCCATGTCGCATGAAGGTCGGGCATGGAGTCAATATACTCGCGCGGCATTGTTTCTCTTTGGGTGGCTGGCGCGCGGCTTGTGACCGCGGGCCTGGCACACCGTCCAGTCAGTACTGTTTGCCCATGTCTCACGAGTTGCCTCCCACTATCGATCCTGTAGCGGCCAAGCATTGGCATGAAACGGCAGCAGCGCAATCTCCCTGGTTGCATGAAGAAGTGGCCAGTCGCATGCAGCAGCGCCTGGACTGGATCGTCAAGCCGCCTGAGAACTGGTGCCACTGGGAGCCCGTGCGCGGCGGCATGGCTGCGCACAACCTGCTGCGCGAGCGCTATCCGCAAGCTCAATGCACGATTTACGAACCCGTAGCCCAGCGCCAGGCCGTGGCCGAGGAAAAGCTCACCAGCCGCTGGTGGCAGCTTGCGCGCTGGAAGGGAGCGGGCATTCAGGTGGCGGAGCCCGCCGAAGCCTGCATGGACATGCTCTGGGCCAATATGGTGCTGCATACCGCAGGCGACCCGCAGACCCTGATTGAGCAGTGGCACAAGGCACTCAAGGTAGATGGCTATGTGATGTTCTCAGGGCTGGGCCCGGACACGGTGCAGCAGCTGCACAGGTTGTACGCCCAGCTGGGCTGGGGCCCTGCGGGTCATGCTTTTACCGATATGCATGACTGGGGCGACATGCTGGTGCATTCCGGCTTTGCCGAGCCGGTGATGGACATGGAGCGCATCACGCTCACGTTTGCCACGCCGGAGCGCTTGCTGCAGGAGCTGCGCGAGCTGGGCCGCAATCTGCACCCTGCGCGCTTTGCGGGCCTGCGTGGCAGGGCCTGGAAGGCAGATCTGCTCAGGAACATGGCAGAAAAATGGGCTGACAAGCAGGCTGACGGTCAATTGTCCTTGACCTTTGAAATCGTATATGGCCATGCCTTTAAGCCGCAACCCAAGGTGCGCCTGGAGTCCAGCAGCTCCGTGTCTCTGCAGGACATGAAAGCCATGCTCAAGCAACCGCGTAATGCCGGTTTGCGATAGCGGGTTTGCGATAGCGCAACTGTCGTTTTCCAGTCATTGATTCATCACAAAGCTGCCTACAATTTCCCCAGTTATTTCGATAGATAGCAGCCAATTCATCGGGCCTGTCTCCGCCTGATGAATCAAGAGCAGATGCGACCGGAGGTCGCCAGGGGAGATATCGGGTGTTTCGCTTTGCCAAGAGGACTGGCCAGCGGGTTCAAGTGCGGCTGGTTCGCGAGTTTGATCTTCACCACAGGCCAGCTTCGGGCTGTGCTGCCGCATTCCCGCCCAGCGTCGTTGCGCTGTGGCGCGGGCATTGCTCCTCATCCCTTGCTTCTTCTGATTCGCATGCCTTGGCTGCCGGGTCTGTTTTCGCCTTGTCCGGCCTGTGCCGGACGTCAAGAGTTTCGCGTCCGGTAGTGCGCATTTTGCGCGCGGCTGGCATGGGTTCCCGGTACATGTATTAGTGAATGCGCGCAGACGTTGCTATCAAATTCTGAGGCATGCTGCAGTGTAGTTCGCAAGGTAGTGTGAGTGTCACAGCCTTCTGGCCAGATGGTGCGGGAGTGGTGTGAGCGAGTGGACAAACTAAGGCTTTGAGGTAAGTGAAAACGATGAAAAACATTTCCACCAAGCTGGTTTCCTGGAGTTTGGCCTTGGCAGCGTGGGGTAGTTCTGCAGCGCATGCGGTGCAGGATTTGCCGGGAGGACCTGCCGTCAACCAGCTCAACCTGCACCCGCCTGTCACCCGCATCGCGGTGGAGCAGCACTGGCTGCACTGGATGATGCTGATCATCTGCACCTTGATCTTCGTCGGCGTGTTCGGGGTGATGTTCTATTCCATCTGGAAGCATCGCAAATCCAAGGGCGCGCAGGCGGCGAACTTTCATGAATCGGTCAAAGTCGAAATCGCCTGGACTATCGTTCCCTTCCTCATCGTGATTGCGATTGCTCTGCCTGCTACCAAGGTGCTGGTTGCGCAGAAGGACACTACGAACGCAGACCTCACCATCAAGGCCACAGGCTACCAGTGGAAGTGGGGCTACGACTATCTGACGGGTGAAGGCTCCGGCCTGAGCTATATCTCCACGCTGGATACGGCCCAGCGCCAGATGTCCAACTCCGGTGATGTGAGCCAGGCTCCCAACGACTATCTGCTCAAGGTGGACAACCCGCTGGTTGTGCCCATGGGCAAGAAGGTGCGCATCATCACCACAGCCAATGACGTGATCCACTCCTTCATGGTGCCGGCCTTCGGCATCAAGCAGGATGCGATTCCAGGCTTTGTGCGCGATACCTGGTTCAAGGCCGAAAAGATCGGCGACTACTACGGCCAGTGCGCCGAGCTGTGCGGCAAGGAACATGCCTACATGCCCATCCATGTGAAGGTGCTGTCCGCCGAGGATTACACCGCCTGGGTGACGGCAGAGCAAAAGAAGATGGCGGCGAAGGCCGATGACCCCAACAAGGTCTGGGTGCTGGCTGATCTGATTGCCCGTGGTGAAAAAGTCTATGCCGCCAACTGCGCAGCCTGCCACCAAGCCAACGGCAAGGGCGCGGGTCCCATCAAGGCGCTGGACGGTAGCCCCGTGGTGCTGGGCCCCACGGCCGACATGATGCATGCCGTGCTGGAAGGTCGCGCCAACGGCGCCATGCCCTCGTGGAAGCAGCTCAGCGATACCGAACTGGCCGCTGTGGTGACCTTTACCAAGAATCACTGGAGCAACAAGACTGGCACCATGGTGCAGCCAGCGCAATTTGTTGCTGCGCGTGGTGGCAAATTCCCTGAAGGCGGCGGTTCTGCAGCTCCTGCACCTGCAGCCACTCCTGCACCTGCTGAAACACCGGCGGCGGCACCTGCCAACCCTGCCGCGGTAGCGGCTGAAAGCAACACATTCCAGGTGTTCTTTGGCAGTGGTAAGAGTGCTTTGGATGATGCTGCTCAGGCCGAAGTGAAAAAGGCCGTGGAGTACTGGAATGCCCACAAGGACGGCAAGATTGCACTGTCTGGCTTCGTGGATGCCACAGGCAGCGCCGACAAGAATGCCGAGCTGGCCAAGCAGCGTGCGCAGGCCGTGGCCAAGATGCTGACGGAAAGCGGTGTGGCCGCAGATCGTATCGAGTTGCGCAAGCCCCAGACGGTGACCGCAGGCAGCGATGGCGCAGACAAACAGGCGCGCCGTGTTGACATCGTGGCGGCGCAGTAAGCCCCGCGTACAGAAGAACGATTGGAGAAACGAATATGAGCGCCGTACTTCCTCCCGTCCACGCGCCTGAGCATGGTCACGATCATGGCCATGACGACCATCACCACGCTGCGCCTACGGGCTGGCGTCGCTGGCTGTTTGCGACCAATCACAAGGACATCGGCACGATGTACCTGCTGTTCTCGTTCACCATGCTGATGGTGGGCGGGATTCTGGCCATGCTGATTCGCGCCGAGCTGTTCGAGCCCGGCCTGCAGATCGTCAACCCCGAGCTGTTCAACCAGCTCACCACCATGCACGGCCTGATCATGGTGTTCGGCGCCATCATGCCGGCCTTCGTGGGCTTTGCGAACTGGATGCTGCCGCTGCAGATCGGTGCCTCCGACATGGCGTTTGCGCGCATGAACAACTTCAGCTTCTGGCTGCTGATTCCAGCGGGCATCATGCTGGTGGGCTCGTTCTTCATGCCCGGTGGCGCTCCCGCTGCGGGCTGGACGCTGTACGCACCACTGACGCTGCAGATGGGTCCTTCCATGGACACCAGCATCTTCGCGATGCACATCATGGGTGCCAGCTCCATCATGGGCGCGATCAACATCATCGTGACCATCCTGAACATGCGCGCTCCTGGCATGACGCTGATGAAGATGCCCATGTTCGCCTGGACCTGGCTGATCACTGCCTATCTGCTGATTGCCGTGATGCCAGTGCTGGCTGGCGCGATCACCATGACGCTGACAGATCGTCACTTCGGCACCAGCTTCTTCAATCCCGCTGGTGGCGGTGACCCGGTGATGTACCAGCATATCTTCTGGTTCTTCGGCCACCCCGAGGTCTACATCATGATCTTGCCGGCCTTCGGCATCGTCAGCCAGATCGTGCCCGCCTTCAGCCGCAAGAAGCTGTTCGGCTACACCTCCATGGTCTATGCCGTGGCAGCCATTGCCATCCTGTCGTTCATCGTGTGGGCTCACCACATGTTCACCACCGGCATGCCGGTGACGGGTCAGCTGTTCTTCATGTACGCGACCATGCTGATCTCTGTGCCAACGGCGGTGAAAGTGTTCAACTGGACGGCCACCATGTGGCGCGGCTCCATGACGTTTGAGACCCCCATGCTGTTTGCCGTGGGCTTTATCTTCGTGTTCACCATGGGCGGCTTCACAGGTCTGATCCTGTCCATGGCGCCGATTGATATTCAACTGCAGGACACCTATTACGTGGTGGCGCACTTCCACTATGTGCTGGTGGCCGGTTCGCTGTTCTCCATGTTCGCGGGCTACTACTACTGGGCGCCCAAGTGGACGGGTGTGATGTATTCCGAAACGCGTGGCCGCATCCACTTCTGGGGCTCGCTGATCTTCTTCAACATCACCTTCTTCCCCATGCACTTCCTGGGTCTGGCCGGCATGCCACGTCGCTATGCCGACTACCCCATGCAGTTCGCTGACTTCAACATGGTCGCCTCCATCGGTGGCTTTGGCTTTGGTCTGATGCAGGTGTACTTCTTCCTGTTCATCGTCTGGCCTGCCATGCGAGGTCATGGCGAGAAAGCGCCGCAAAAACCCTGGGAGGCCGCTGAAGGTCTGGAGTGGGAAGTGCCTTCGCCCGCACCGTTCCACACTTTCGAGACACCTCCCAAGCTTGATGAAACCGCAACCAAGGTGATCGGATGATGACGCCCGAACAACGCAAGGCCAATGTGCGACTGGGGCTGATTCTGGCCTCCACCGCACTGGTGTTTCTGATCGGTTTTGTGGTGAAGATGGCTTGGTTGCACTAAAGCAGCCATCCATCCGGAACATGCACAGGAGAGGGATGTGAGCATCGCCAAGGAAAACGCAAAAATGGTCGGCAAGCTGGCAACAGTGGCGCTGGGCATGTTTGCGTTTGGCTATCTGCTGGTGCCGCTGTACCAGCAGATCTGCGAGGCCACGGGCATCAACATTCTGTCTCTGTCCGAGCGTCAGGTGCCCGGCGGTGGTGCGGCAGGCAAGAATGCCAAGCTGCCTGCCAATTCCCAGGTCGATACCAGCCGCACCATCACGGTGGAGTTTGACTCCAATGTCCGCAGCCTGTGGGACTTCAAACCTGCCGTGCGTTCTATGCAGGTGCATCCGGGCGAGATGGCGACGGTGATGTATGAGTTCCAGAATGTGCAAAACCGCCGCATGGCCGCACAGGCCATTCCCAGCTACGCACCGCGTCAGGCCACGGCGTTTTTCAACAAGCTCGAATGCTTTTGCTTTTCGCAGTACACGCTGGAGCCGGGTGAAAAGCGCGAGTGGCCCGTGGTGTTCTACATCGACCCACGCATCTCCAAGGATGTGAAGACCATTACGCTGTCGTACACCTTCTTTGAAGTGGATGGCAAGGCGCAGGGCGCAGCTTCGACAGCGACGGCTCCGGCAGAGAAAACCGGCGAGGCCTCATGAACGAGGCCGAGAACAAGCCCACGCTGTGGCGCACGATTGTGGCGGTGTGCTGGGCCATGCTCGGTGTGCGCAAGGGCCGTGAGTATGAAAAGGATTTCGCCAGCATCACACCACTGCATGTGATTGCGGTGGGGCTGGTGGCGATTGTGGTCTTGGTATTAGCGTTGATATGGATCGTCAAGCTCGTCGTTTAGCCTGGGTGCCTAGTCCGGGCCGCGATCAGCAAGGCGGCATGTGCAAGAGCAGTTGAGAGAGCGCGGTTAGAACAACGATCAACAGAGTCAGGAGCCGAGTGATGAGTGCAACCCCTCAGGGCGCAACCCCTTACTACTATGTGCCAGCCGAATCCAGCCATCCTGTGATGGCGGCCATCGGCCTGTTTTTTGTGATTCTGGGTGCAGGCACTTGGATCAATGGCCACGAATGGGGCATGTACTCCCTGTTCGTGGGGCTGATTTGGTGGCTGTCTGTGCTTTTTGTCTGGTTTCGCGATGCAGCGCGCGAGAGCGAGGCGGGGCTTTTTGGCCGCAAGATCGATCTGTCCTACCGCTGGAGCATGGCCTGGTTCATCTTCTCGGAAGTGATGTTCTTCGGCGCGTTTTTTACCGCCCTGTGGTGGGCGCGCTCGCACTCCGTGCCTGCTCTGGGCAGTCTGAACAATGCGTTGCTGTGGCCTGACTTTCAGGCGGTGTGGCCCAGTGTTGCGGCAGGCGCCACCGCATCGCCGGCCGGTATTGTGGAGCCGTTCAAGACCGTTGGCCCATTCTGGCTGCCCACCATCAATACAGCGCTGCTGCTGACCTCCGGTGTGACGCTGACCATTGCCCACCATGCGTTGCAGGCCAACAACCGCGCGCGCTGCATTGCCTTCATGTGGATGACGGTGGCCCTGGGCTTCATCTTCCTGTGCGTGCAGGGTTATGAATATCACCACCTCTACACCGAGTACAACCTCAAGCTCAACTCCGGTGTGTTTGGCTCCACCTTCTACATGCTCACAGGCTTTCACGGCTTTCACGTCTTCGTGGGCATGCTGATGCTGTTCTTCATCACCATCCGTCTGATGAAGGGTGACTTTACCGACAAGCACCACTTCGGCTTTGAAGGCGCTGCTTGGTACTGGCACTTTGTGGACGTGGTCTGGGTCTTCCTCTACATCCTGGTCTACTGGATGTAACTGCTGCTGATACAAGAGCGCCTTGCGCTTGATCTGCAAGGGTTTTGGCACTCTTTAGTGCCCATGCCCAAACAGATCAGACGCAAGGCGCTTTGATTTTCAGAGCAGGATGTTTACCGTCCGGGCTGCCAGCCGGTAGGTTGCACCCAGCCCAGCTTGGCCGCCACCAGAATGCAGATGAACAGCGTGATGGACAGGGCTACACGCAGTGCCAGGGCGCGAAACATCTTCTGGCTGCGCTGGCTATCGTCGGCGCTGCTATCGCCCTTGCGCATCATGAAGAACAGGGCACTTCCCAGGCTCGCAAGAATCGCCAGAAAAGCGAGAATGATCACGAATTTCATGGATGGATTATCTGGTGCGTCTTCCCCAAATTCCAGACCTCTGGCGGTTTGTACTGATCTCTGTGGCCGCCTTGCTTGCGGTGGCTCTCACCAGTTCACTGGGCTTTTGGCAATTGGGCCGTGCTGCGCAAAAGCAGGCCATTTTTGAAGCCATTGCCCACCAGCAGGCGCTGGCACCATGGCATAACGCGCAGCTGGCTGCCAATGTGCCCGTGGTCACGCAAGGTGTGAATGGAGCGGACCTGCCGCAGAACCTGTTGCATCGCCCTGTGCAATTGCAGGGCAGCTGGATCGCCGATCAGACGCTTTTTCTGGAAAACCGGCAGATGCAAGGCAAGGTCGGGTTCTATGTGCTGACCCCATTTCGCCTTGCCGCGCCCGATGACAGAGCAGTCATCGTTGTGCAGCGCGGCTGGGTTCCCCGCAATTTCATGGACAGAACCGCTTTGCCTGAGGTGCGCACACCCGAGGGGCTGGTCAGCATCGAGGGGCGGCTGGAAGCACCCCCTTCCAAGCTGATGGAGTTCGAAGCGCGGGGTAATGGCGGGGCAGACCCTGATGAGCAGAAGTCGCGCATCCGACAGAATGCAGATATTGCCCAGTGGGCACGGCAAAGCGGCATGCCTTTGCTGGGCCTGAGTCTGGTGCAAACCGGCATGGCCGGCGAAGCTGGGGCCAGCGATGGCTTGCTGCGCGATTGGCCGCAAATCAATGCCGGGGTGCAAAAGCACTATGGCTACGCGTTTCAGTGGTTCGGACTCAGTATTCTGGTGGTGTTGCTTTATGTCTGGTTTCAACTCGTCCGACGTTTTTTCCTCCCGCGCCGCGTTGCAGACGAAAGCGCCAGAGGATGATGAGCCGCTGAGCTTTGCCGTGCACAGCCTGCCCGATCCTGCCCAGAGCAATGCGCAACAGCGCACCCGTGGCGGGCGCTGGAAGATGCTGGCCGTGCTGCTGGTCTGCGCTGCGCCCGTGGTGGCGTCCTACTTCACCTATTACGTGCTGCGGCCCACGGCGCAGCGCAGCTATGGCGAGTTGATTGCCGAGCAGCCTGCACTGCCCGATGTGCAGGCGCAGACGCTCGATGGCCGCAGCGTGAATCTGAACAGCCTCAAAGGCCAGTGGTTGCTGGTCAGCACCAGCGCTGCTGCGTGCGAGCAGCGCTGCCAGGACCATCTCTATCTGCAGCGCCAGTTGCGCGAAACACTGGGCCGCGAAAAAGACCGGCTGGACTGGGTCTGGCTGATCAACGACCAGCAGCCCGTGCCAGCTGCGATCGCACCGGCGCTGAATCAGGCCACAGCGCTGCGCGTACCTGAAGCCACCATCGCCGGTTGGCTCAAGCCCGAGGCCGGTCATGCGCTCGATGAGCATTTGTATGTGGTCGATCCGCAAGGTCACTGGATGCTGCGCTTTCCTGCAGCCATGGATAAAGCCAGCGCAGGCAAGGCCAAGCGTGATCTGGAGCGCTTGCTGCGCGCCTCATCCTCCTGGGACGAAGCCGGGCGGGCTGAGACGAGCAACAGTCTGAAATAAGTGCCAAAAAGGCCTGTAGTCTATAAATATTAAAGACTTGTAGCTATCGAAATCATAGTATTGGAGGGCAACATGCAGGCAGATGTCATGAATGTGAAGACCACCCCTCAGCCCGCCGCGGCGCTGACCACGCCCTCGCGCTGGGCGCAGTACTACGCACTGACCAAGCCGCGCGTGGTGCAACTCATCGTGTTCTGCGCTTTTATCGGCATGGTGCTGGCCGTGCCCGGTGTGCCGACCTGGAGCGACTGGTCCCTGATGCTGCTGGCCAGTGCAGGTATCTGGCTGGTGGCAGCCGCTGCGGCGGCCTTTAACTGCTTGGTGGAGCGCGGCATTGATGCCCGCATGAAGCGCACCGCATGGCGGCCCACGGCGCGCGGCGAGTTGTCCAACACGCAGGCGCTGGTGTTCTCTGCCTTGCTCTGCGCCGCAGGCAGCGCGGTGCTGTTTTTGACCGTGAATGCGCTGACCATGTGGCTGACGCTGGCCACCTTTATCGGCTATGCGGTGATCTATACCCTGGTGCTCAAGCCGCTGACGCCGCAGAACATCGTGATTGGCGGTGCATCGGGTGCCATGCCGCCCGTGCTGGGCTGGGCCGCCATGACGGGGCAGGTCGGTCATGAAGCACTGCTGCTGTTTCTCATCATCTTTCTGTGGACGCCGCCGCACTTCTGGGCGTTGGCGCTGTACCGGGTGGAAGACTACCGCCGCTCGGGCCTGCCCATGCTGCCGGTGACGCATGGCAATGCCTTCACGCGGCTGCAGGTGTTTCTCTACACGGTGGTGCTGTTGGCAGGCACGCTGCTGCCTTTCGTCGTGGGCATGTGCGGCTATGTTTACCTCTTTGCCGCAGTGATCCTAGGGTTGGGCTTTTGCGGTTATGGTTGGGCATTGCTGCGCAACTACTCGGATGCGCTGGCACGCAAGACCTTCCGCTTTTCACTGATTCACCTGAGTGTGCTGTTCGCGGCCCTGCTGGTGGATCATTACATTGCCTGACTGACCATGGATAAACGAGGCGCGCTGCGCGTACTGGGCGCATTCGGCGCAGCAACACTGACCTTCACCTTGAGCGCCTGCAAGGGCGAGAGCAAGCCCAAGTTCCAGGGCGTGGATGTGACGGGCGCGGAATACGCCAAGGACATTCCGCTCACCGATGTGAATGGTCAAAAACGTAGCCTCAAGGACTTCTCGGGCAAGGTGGTGGCCGTGTTCTTTGGCTACACGCAATGCCCCGATGTCTGCCCCACCACGCTGCAGGAGCTGCTGGAAGTCAAACAGGCGCTGGGCGCTGATGGCAACAAGCTGCAGGCCGTGTTTGTCTCGCTGGACCCCGAGCGCGACACGCCTGAGGTGCTCAAGGCCTATCTGGCCAACTTCGACGAAAGCTTTGTCGGCCTGCATGGCACGCCCGACGAAATCGCCGCCGTGGCCAAGGACTTCAAGATCTTCTTCAAGAAAGTGCCGGGCAAGGCCGAAGGCACCTACACGCTGGATCATTCCGCAGGCACCTACCTCTATGACCCGCAGGGCCGGCTGCGTGTGTACGAGCGCTACGGCGCTGGCCCGCAATTGCTGACACAGGATGTAAAGACGCTGCTCGGCGGTGCCTGAGGCTTCTGTGGCACGAGTTGCGGCAGCTTGTCTTTGTAAGTGAAACCCCTTGTTACATATTGCTGTTTGATCTGGCGCAACACCCTGGCGTATTTCACTGCGCATAGTGGACACCTTGAATTGTTGGGCGGATGACTGTAGTGGCTTGTGGGCAGGTGTCCACGGGCGGGGAATGCGGCATGGATGGATGCGGCACGTGCAGTACACCGCGGTGACTGCTAGGAGCTTGCATTTATGGCCGAGTGCCCGTTTTCCACGTTGTCGGAGCCTGTTTCCGCGACGTCGCTGCTTGAATGTCAAAGCAGACTGGCGGAGGCTTTTTCAGCATGGCAGATGAATGTGGGAGCCCTGCTCACGCCCCGTGAGCGTGAGGCGCTGGACGCTGCACCCGATGGCATCTTGCTCGTGAGCCGGGATGGTTACATCGTCGCGGCCAATGCCGCCATGCTGGCGATCTCGGGCTATGAGCGCAGGGAGCTGGAGTCGCAGTCGCTCGACATTCTGCTGCCCGAGGACCTACGCGCCACGCATGGCCACTACCTGCACAGCTATTTTGCGCGGCCCTCGCGCCGTCCCATGGGCTTGGGCGGCTCTCTGTGGCTGCAGCGCAAGCAGGGCAGTGCAGTGCCTGTGGATATTGCGCTGGGCCATTTTGGCGATGAGCGCAATGGTCTGGCCGTGGCTTTTGTGCGCGATGTGACGGAGCTCAACCAGATGCAGCAGCGCCTGAAATTTCAGGCCACGCGCGACACGCTCACAGGGCTGAACAACCGCTGGCAGTTTGGCCAGGAGCTGCAGGAGCAGCTCAAGATCGCGCAGGCCAGCGGCGACATGCTGGCGCTGCTGCAGCTCGACCTCGATAACTTCAAGGCCATCAACGACGGCTACGGCCATGCCGCAGGTGACCAGTTGCTCAGAGAGGTAGCACGCCGCCTCAAGGCCCAGTTGCGCAGCGAAGGCGTGCTGGCGCGCCTGGGGGGGGACGAGTTCATGCTGCTGCTGGTGGGCGAGAACGTGGGCCGTGTCGAGTTCTGGGCCGACCAGATCCTGGCTGCCCTGTCTGCGCCTTTCAAGCACGATGGTCTGGCGCTGGATTTTGGCGCCAGCATCGGCATTGCGCTGTACCCGGAGAATGCCCAAAGCGGCGACGACCTCATGCGCTTTGCTGACATGGCCATGTATGCGGCCAAGGCCCGCGGGCGCGGCAATGCCGTGTTCTTCGAACCCAGCATGGGCCAGGAAATGGCCGAGCGCGTGCAGCTTGCCGAGCGCCTGCGCATGGCGCTGAGCTACGGCGGTCTGCAACTGCATTACCAGCCGCAGGTGGATGTGCAGACCGGGCGGGTTGTGGGTGTGGAAGCGCTGCTGCGCTGGCATGACCCGGTGCTGGGCAATGTCAGCCCCGTGCGTTTTATTCCAGTGGCCGAGGCCTCGGGCCAGATCGTGGCGCTGGGCAACTATGTGCTGGACGCCGCCTGCAAGCAGATTGCGCTCTGGCTCAAGGCGGGAAGCCCGCTGCGCGTGGCGGTCAATCTGTCGGCCTACCAGCTGCGGCAGGTCAATCTGGTCGAGCAGATCAGAAGCTGTCTGCAGCGCCACGAAGTGCCACCGCAATGGCTGGAGCTGGAGGTGACCGAGTCGCAGGCCATGATCAACCCGGATCTGGGCAAGCAGGTACTGTCCGAACTGGCCGCGCTGGGTGTGACGATTGCACTGGACGACTTTGGCACCGGCCACTCCTCACTGGCCTATTTGCAATATCTGCCGCTGCAGCGCGTCAAGCTGGGGCGCGAATTTCTGTTCCCCTCGCCCTGCCGTGATCGTCTGATGGGCGGCATTGTGCAAATGGCCCACGCGCTGGATCTGGAAGTGGTGGCCGAAGGTGTGGAGGAACCCGACCAGTTGCAGCTGCTGCGCGATATTGGCTGCGAGTGCTTTCAGGGCTGGCTGCACTCGCGTGCCATGTCGGCCGAGCAGATGCAGGCCTGGCTGGCGGCGGCTTGAGCGAGTCGGTTTATTGCTTCCAGTCAGGCTCTGGAAAATGCTCGTTCGATGCGGTGAGAACCAGGTCCAGCACAGGCTTGCCATCGGTATCGAGGTGCACTCCCGGCCCCCAGCGCATCTGCTGGCGCTGGCCTGAAAACCAGAACAGCTTGCGCTCCCAGCTGCCCAGCTTGGGTGGCTTGCGATGGGTCTCGCTCAGATGCTGCTGAATGCGCTGCAGCCCTGCTGCAATACGCCACGGCGCCAGCTGCAAAAGCGCGGCCTGCAGCTCCTGCGGCCAGGGTGCTGGAACCGGTACAAAACGCTGAAAGGGCTGGCCAGCGGCCAGCTGGCGCACACGCTCATGCAGCGCAATGTCATACAGTGCGCAGGCTTCGCTGATCTTGCCTTGCGCCATCAGCTTGCGGGCCTGGTGCTCCTGTGCTGAATCCTGAGGTACTTCCTGTACCGACCACAGCCAGCGTGCATCGCTCCATTGATGGCGCTGGTTGCCGAGAAATTCCGAAGACAGCAGCAATTGCCAGCTGGGCATCTTTGATTGCATGGTCGACTGAATCAACAAGCAGGGCTGACGCTTGCGGGTAGGCGGGCCATAGGCCGCCAGCACGACCGTGGTGCGCGCCGCCAGTCGTCCGCGCTCATCACGCGGCCAGGCCTTCACCAGGCGCATGGGGTCCAGCGCGGCCACATCGTCCTTGAGCTGCTGCAGCGCCTGCGGGGCGTCGGGCAGGGCTTCAAGCAGGCTGAGGTCCAGATTCTGATTTATCGAAGGAATACTGCCCTCAGTCCAGCCAATATATGGGCGGTCAGCTACAGGTTTGATAGTGATCTGCGTTGGCGCGGCTTCAGGCGCTGAGCGCCACTCCTGCAGCAATTGCGAAACGCGCTGCGGGTTGCAAGTCACTTCGTGGTGGATGACGGCACCGCCCGCATCGCGCAGCGTGATCCAGGCATGAAGGCGGTGCTTTGCATCCAGCACCATGCTGGGCTCATAACGCGTGGCCGAGAAGCCGCCGTCATGGTGCACAAACAGCTCGACCTCCATCGCACCGGCAGCCGCGCTGCTGGTGATGCGCGTCTGGGCCGCATTCCTGCTTTCGATCTGGCAGTCGGGCAGTTGCAGCCATTGCTGCGAGAGCTGGGCGATGAAGTCTTGCATCGAAGCTAAGAAGTGATTCAGTCGTCAAACAGGCCGATATAGCTCAGGCCGTTGTAGAGCTTGTCCGGCTCGGCAATCCGTTCCGTGGGGTCGGCGTACACAAACATGGCGTTGGCCGTTTGTATGCCTTGTGCCTTGCAGTCTTTGACGATAAGTGCCAGTGACTCATCGGAGTCCAGCGTGCTTTGCCGGACAAGCTCGTCGACAGGAACGGGCGCGGGCAGGCAGATCACCAGCAGCAGGTCATCGTCATACAGAAATTTTCTGCCCAGGTCTTTGCAGAAGCCGCAGCCTGTGGCATCTTCCGTCGCGCTTTCAATGTCTTCCACTTCCAGATTCCAGTACTCGTCTGCATGGGCGAAGTACTGGAAAAAATCTTCTTCACTGAGCGGCGTATTGCCAATCCAGAAATGCAGGGCCGAAAAAGGCGCGGGCGGCGGTGTCGGGCCCAGTTCATCCACCCAGTCAAACAGGGTACCGGGCTTGAGCTTGTGGCGCTTTTCCAGTTCAGGAAATCCGCCCGTTGGTGTGCGGTTCAGCGCCTCGTCCACCAGGGCTTTGCGAAAGGCCAGCGAATAGATTTTCTTTGCTTTCATTTCACCGGCCCATAGTGCATGACCACTAGCTGGCTTAGCCGCTCCGGGTAGTCCCAGAAGGCTTCGTCCAGTTCCTGCAGCCGGTCATTTTCAGCGTCCGTCAGCAGCGCTGGCAGATCGGACAGCTCCACGTTCTCTGGTGCATCTTCAAAGCGTTTGACCACCGCAAACATGTCCTGCAGACACTGATGCGCAGCAGGCGCACCGATGTTTTGCAGCGCCTGTAGTGCGACCTGATAGTTGCCCACACCCCAGTTGCCCAGAAACTGCAGAAAGCCGCCGTTGTTGATATCGGCTTCCATGCGCCACAGGGCCACCAGCTCATATTGCGTACGAGTGATCTGCGTGACATCCCACTTCACCGCTTGCAGTGCGTTCAGCGACTGGTTGTAGAGGCTGTCCTGATCCATGTCCCAGACACTGACCATGCCTTCGGGCGAAGGTTGCCACAGCGCGGGCCA
Organism: Comamonas testosteroni; assembly: GCF_003569915.1. Taxonomy (GTDB): domain Bacteria; phylum Pseudomonadota; class Gammaproteobacteria; order Burkholderiales; family Burkholderiaceae_C; genus Comamonas; species Comamonas testosteroni_D. Next base: position 83,352 of record NZ_KZ984456.1, read on the forward strand.
GTTGAGGCCATGGTCGTCATCGGTCAGCTCCCATTGCAGGCGCTGCTCGGGCGTGGCTTTTTCCACGCGGATATGGCGCTTGATGGGCTCGGTCAGCTCACGCCCATCAGCCAGACTGAGCCAGATGGTTTGCTCGTCAATGCGAACGCCGGTGATGCGGTTGCTTTGTGGGTCCATGGCTTAGTTCTCCGCTGAGGTCTGCTCCATCACTACGTTGGCGGCTTTGTGCATCTTGGCCAGCTCGCGCGCGGGGATGGGGAGCTCTCCATTGGCCATGCGTGTCAGCAGCGCGTGCAGCATCTCGGTGGACAGTCCATGCAGCACCAGCCGATAAGCTGCGTACAGCGTGGACAGCGGAACCATGGGGTGTTTGTTGTTGAGCATGACCAGATGCTCTGGCGAGGCCAGAATCTTGGCGCAGTAGATAGCCAGCGTTTCATCGAGCTGCAGCGAGTTGCTGGCGCGCCAGAAGTCGTTGTCGGTCAGCAGCAGCTGGTAGATGGGGGTGTACAGCTCAATCGCGCTTTGCAGGTCGATGACATTGAAGCGGCCATGCGGCATGTCTTCAAGCTTCAAGTCAGGCTCGCGGATCATCGAAAAATCAGGCTCTGGCACAGGCACCAGTTCCTGGTTGTTCTCGCGCAGCGCCTTGTTCAGGCGAATGACAAAGTTAAAGAGGTTCAGGTCGTGCTTGAGAAACAGCTCGTCCTTCACATCGTCAATTTCCATTGGAAAAAGCGGCGAGGTACTGACTCTGGTGGGGGAGTTGGCCGCCACGAATTGCAGCACCTGCGAGCCCAAATGAAAGTGCCGCATGATGAGCCAGTTGGCCTCGGGCGAGAGAAACTTCTTCATGCCAAACGCCAGCAAGCGGTGCAGCAAAATGGAGTGCGCCCAGCGCCTTGGCAAAAAGATTTTGAGCGCCTGAATCAGAATCATCGACAGCCGCGCCAGCGGTCGCATGGCGGGCAGGAAAAACTGGCGCGATCCGCTGCTGCAGTCGCGCAGCCAGGCGGCTTTCACGTCGTCGGGTAGCGGCGTGCTCTGGTCGAGGTAGAGGGCCAGCCAGGGGCTGGGGTCTCTCTCGTCCCAGACATGGTCGTTGAACTCGTTTTTCATGGCGTCTCCCGGCGCTTCTCGTTATTGCTCAGTCAGCACATGCTGAAACTGCATCAGATACATGGCTGCCGTATTGCGCGCCGTCTGCAGTATGGCCTGCTGGGCCGTGCCTTCGCTGTCCAGCTCCAGCGCCATCTGCACGGCCATCAGCCAGCGCTCCAGATGGTTTTCGTCGTTGGCACCGTGGTATTCCAGAAAGCGGAAGGCATCGGGCGGCAGCGGCAGGGCGGCGCGCAGCAGTGGCAGCAGGCTGGGCACAATGCGCTGGCCCGTGCCTTCGATGATGTAGATGGCACCCAGCAGACCAATCGGGTTGGGCGTGGCGGCCAGGCCGTGCAGATAGGCGTTGAGCGCCTCGCCGCCGGGGTTGCGGCGCAGCTTGCTGATATCGGTTTCGGTGCCGCCTGCCTTCAGATAGTCGCTGTGCAGAATCTTGAAGTCGTTCTGCTCTTCACCCGCATGCAGGTCGATCAGCGAGGCCAGCTGTGCATAGTCGCCCGTCAGCGATGCCGCGCCTTCGCGCATCCACAGGCTGCCTTCGCGCACCTGGGGTACCCAGTGGCTCATCCAGCGCACATAGTCCTGCGTCTGCAGCTGGCGCGTGCGAATGCGGTGCAGCAGCGGTGTGCGCCACACACGTGAGCGGTAGTCCTGCCAGATGCTGGCCAGCTCGGTCAGCAGCGGGGCCAGTTGCTGGGGCGCGGTGGCGGGGTCATGCGGTGCGGCGATGGTGGAGACATCGGGCAGGGCGTCGTTGGCAACAATGTCTGGCGCTGCGGCAGTTTTGTGAGGGAAATTGGCCGCTTGTCCAGAAGATATATGGGTATCCTGCTCTACTTCCCATAGCATATAGCCTGCGGTGAAACGGCCCGACTCAGGGATAAAGCACAGCACCGTATCACCGGCCTTCAGGCGCGAGCCTTCCTTCTGCAAGAACTCGGACAGCATGATGAAGATGGACGCTGCACCGGTATTGCCGCGCCAGGCCAGATTGCTCCACCAGCGTTCACGCGGGATGCTGAGCTGGGCTTTGTTCAGCAGATCATCCACCACGGGAATGAAGCGCTCAGACGAGTAGTGGCACAGAAAGTGATCGATGCCGCGCTCGGGCACCCAGCCTTTGTGCGCCAGGTCGGCGTACTCGTGAATGCAGACGTCAAACAGATGCGGCAGCAGGCGAATGTCCTGACGCAGCGACAGCGCGCCTGCGGCTTCGGCATCGCTCCAGGCGGGGAAGTCCAGATGGCTTTTGCTGCGGTCTGCTGTCAGGCCCAGTTGCATGCACACGGGGTAGTCGCCCGCAAAGCTGCGCTGGTGCGTCCACTTGAGTTTGAGGCGCAGGCCATTGGCCTGAGGCAAGGCCTTGGGCCCGCCCAGAAGCACGGCACCTGCGCCGTCGGACAGCATCCAGCGCAGAAAGTGGGCGTCAAAATCGGTGTCATAGCCTTGCGCCGCAAAGCGCGAGCGCTTGAACAGGCGCGAGGGCATTTCACTGGCCACAGACAGTGCCAGAGAATGCGCGCCGCTTTCCACCGCCACGGCTGCGGCCTGCATGGCTCCCACGCTGGCAGCGCACACGCCATGCACAGACAGCGTTTCCATGGGCGGGGCGGCCATCTCGCCCTGAATCATGCTGGCAAAGCCCGGCATGAGCGCATCACCGCCCGATGAGCCGCTGGACAGATAGCCCACATCGGCCAGTGTCTTGCCCGCCAGCGCCAATGTGTGCTCAATCGCGCCAGCGGCCATCTGTGTGTTGCTGAAGACGGTGTTGCCCTCGCCATCAATCGCGTAGTGGCGGGTCTGGATGCCGTTTTCCGCGAGGATGCGGCGCTTGATGCGTTCGGAGATGCGGTTCAGCGGGGCCACGAACGCATCCATGCCGGCGTTGTCCACCGGGGAGCCGGGCAGGTACATGCCGGCGGATTGCAGATAGACGTTCGAATAAGCTACAGGCATAAATCCTCTACAGGTTTCACTTCACAGCATCTGGTGGCATCAGCGGTTTGGTTCTTGCCGCGGGCGATACCAGACCCCATACAAACACACGCGCCATATAGGGCAGCAGCCCGCCTTCGTTGAGCGTTGGCGTGACCCGCTGGCGGTAGGTCTGAGCATGCAGCGTTGTCAGCTCGGACCAGTGCGCATGCGGGCACTCATGGTGCGCGGTGTGCAGGCCAATATTAAAAAGCAGAGGGTTGACCAACCCCTCAAAGTTGCGCGCGTAGTTCAGCTCGATACCCGGGGTATTGCGCTGCGCTCTGCTCAGCGGCCTGCCATCGGCATGGGCATGCTGCAGATAGTTGGTGGCCAGCAGCCAGTGAAGGCCGTGCAGCTGCGGCACGATGATGAAGATCAGCGCTTTTTGCCAGTCCAGCCACAGAAAAATTCCCCAGCTGCCCAGCCACAGTGCGTACTGGCCCATGCAGTAGCGAAACGCGCCGGGCCAGTGAATGCGCAGATTGTTCAGCCAGCGAAAGAACAGCGGGTAGAGCTTCAGGCCCGCTTGCACCGGGTGAATCAGGTAGCCCCAGAGATTATTGGTGTCGCCTCCCCATTCAGGCCGGTAAGTGCGCGCGATATCGCGCGGGCCGTGGCGAAAGCGGTGGTGGTTGGCCACATGGGCGGGCCAGAACACAAAAGTGGGGTGGCCTTGCAGCAGCGTCAGCCAGTAGTCGGTGGCGCGATTGGTCCAGCGGCCCCACCACATGCGCACATGGGTGTGATTGTGGTGAATCACGCCCACGCCCAGAGTCAGAAAGAGCAGGAAGCTATAAAGAATGAAGCTAAATCCATGCACCCACTGCCACCAGACGATCAGCGGCATCACCACCATATAAAGCACGGACTGCCAGTCACGCCGATGGCGCAGCGTGGGCAACAGGCGCTGGCTGGGGTGTTTGCTCATTCAGTGGCTGGGAGGTTGCGAAGCCTGAGATGGGCCAGTCTTGACCTTGGTGCCCATGATCTGGTCCATGAAAGCCAGCGCAAAACCATAGTTGCCCGCAGGGCGCGCGTGGTGCAGATGGTGGCGGCGGCTGGCAGCCAGAGGATGGGTGTCCGAGACCTTGGGGAAAAAGTCCCAGTTGGAGTGGCCGATCAGGTTCAGGATCAGGCTCAGCACGGGCACGGATGCCAGCGACCAGAAGTAGAAGTCATGCACCAGCATGGGCAGCAAAATGATGTTGCCCAGCATCAGCGCCTCGATGGGGTGAAAGCTGTAGGTGGACCAGGGCGTGGTCACGACGGAGCGGTGATGATCGCCGTGATAGCGCACCAGTCGGCGGGTGTGCAGCAGGCGGTGGTTGAACCAGAAATGCACATCGTTCCAGATCAGCAGCACCACGATTTCGAGCGCAATGCGGCCCGCGCTGGCCGTGGGTGACAGATGCGCCCAGCCCAGCTGCAAAAAGCCCCAAGGCACGATCATGCCGATGCCAAAAACCAGAATGGAATGAAACGACTGCTTCCACTCGCGCTGCAGCTGATCGGGCTTGAGTGCTCGCGTATCCAGCGGCCTGCCAATACCTGCGCGGCCCAGCGTGCGCGTCAGCCCCAGCATGGCCAGAGCTCCCAGCACATAAATCCCACCAAAAAAGACCAGTCCCAAAGCCATGACCTGCCAGGCGTTGAGCTGAGTAAACCAGGTACCAGCGTCCATGAAGGCTCCATCAACAGAATGTGCAGTCTGCATAAAGCAAAGCGCCCGAAGACATAGCGTAAACGCATGTCTGTCGGGCGCATGATAAAGGACACAGCCAGTAGCGCCATCTGATACTCAAAGGCGCATCAAAGAAGGTACAGCGTGAAAACTGGCGCTGCCCAAGCGAGAGACGCCGAGCAAGAGCCGCCTCGCGGCGGGGCCGCCCCGGCGATGGCGTCGTCCCCCTTGGGGGAAGCGGCAACGCCGCTCAGGGGGAGTAATTACTGCGCCTTGATGTTCTGCTCCCGAATAATCGTCCCCAGCGCCTTCACATCCTGCTGAATGCGGTTGTGCAGCCCTTCGGGGGAGCTGCCAATGGCCTGCCAGCCCTGCATGGCCAGCTTCTGGCGCATTTCGGGCGTGCGCACGATTTCGCTCACGGCAGCAGCCAGCTTGTCCACATGGGCCTTGGGCATGGACTTGGGCGCGGCCACGGCGTTCCAGATTTCCAGATCAAAGTTGCTGATGCCCAGATCCTTCAAGCTAGGCAGGCCGGGCGCCAGCGGGCTGCGGGCCGCCGAAGTCACGCCAATGCCGTGCAGCTTGCCGGCCTGAATCTGGGCCATGGCCAGAGCGGGGGGCAGCATGGACAGTTGCAGGTCGCCGCCCTGAATGCCGTTGAACACCTGCGGGTAGCCGGTATAGGGCACATGCACGGGCTTGATGGCCGAGCGGCTCTTGAGCAGCTCCATGCCCAGATGGCCCACAGTGCCGACGCCGGGCGAGCCATAGCTCCACTTGTCGCCAGCCTTGGCAGCGGCGTCGAGGAAGGCCTTGCCCTGCGGCGCAGACGCGGGAGCGACCAGCACCAGCGGTGCCACGCCAATCAGGCTGACGGGCTGCAGATCCTTGACGGGGTCATAGCGCACTGCGGGGTTGAGCAGCTTGGCAATCGTCATATTGCCGTTGATCATCACGCTGAAGGTGTAGCCGTCAGCCTTTGCCACATATTCACCGGCGATATTGCCGCCCGCGCCCACGCGGTTTTCCACGATGATGGTCTGGCCCAGCTTCTTTTCCAGCGGCTCGGCCAGTGCGCGGGCCGTCAGGTCAGGGGATGAACCTGCGGGAAAGCCCACGATCAGGTGCAGGGGCTTGTCAGGCCAGTTATCAGCGGCCATGGCGGCGGGGGCCAGAGTGGTGGCCATCAGCGCCGCACTGGCAGCCACCAGGCTGCGGCGGGAGAGGTTCTTGAAAGTGTGCAGTGGCATGAGAGGTCTCTTGTGTCTTGTTGGAATGGGACTCTGCGCCGATATGCGAGATCAGCGCCAGAAAATAAAAAACCCGGAAATTATCCGGGTTTGGGGTTCAGCATTTCTGCCTTTTCAGTCGCCACAGCGCAAGTTAGCGTTTACGCAAACTCGGCCAGCGCTTTTTTCATCTTTTTCATGGCAGCTACTTCAATCTGGCGAATGCGCTCTGCGCTCACGCCATATTCGGCAGCCAGCTCATGCAGCGTCATGCCGCCCGAGCCATCGTCGTTGACCTTGAGCCAGCGCTCTTCCACGATGCGGCGGCTGCGGTCGTCCAGACCTTCCAGAGCCGTGGCCAGACCGTCGGTCGCCAGATGGTCACGCTGGCGCGACTCGATCATGGCGGTGGGCTCATGGTTGGCGTCGGCCAGATAGGCGATGGGGCCAAAGGCTTGTTCGCCATCATCGCTGGGCGAGGGGTCCAGCAGCACATCGCCACCCGAGAGGCGGGTTTCCATCTCGATGACTTCTTCGCGTTTGACGTTGAGCTTGGCAGCCATGGCGTCAATTTCGTGAGCGGTCAGCGTCTCGCGCATCACGACTTCATCTTCAGCCATGGCGGCGTCAGACTTCATGTCCTGCTTCATCGAGCGCAGATTGAAGAACAGCTTGCGCTGAGCCTTGGTCGTGGCGACCTTGACCATGCGCCAGTTCTTCAGAATGTATTCGTGGATCTCAGCCTTGATCCAGTGCATGGCATAGCTGACCAGACGCACGCCCTGATCGGGGTCGAAGCGTTTGACAGCCTTCATCAGGCCCACATTACCTTCCTGAATCAGGTCACCGTGGGGCAGGCCATAGCCAAGGTACTGTCGGGAAATTGACACTACCAGGCGCAAGTGAGACATCACCAGACGCCCGGCGGCATCCAGATCGTTGTTTTCTTTGAGCTTGCGAGCGTACTCCTGCTCTTCCTCTTGGGTGAGCATTGGCAGTCGGTTCGCAGCCGAGATATAGGCATCCAGGTTGCCCAGCGGTGGCACCAGAGCCCAAGGGTTCGTGGGGGCCAAGGCTGTAGCAATGGAGCCGGAGGCAGATTTCATTGCGGGTTTCCTTTCTTCCATGATCTTCATATTAGCACTCTGTTAGAGGGAGTGCTAAAGACAAAGTTCCCTGGGGTTTTGTAAGTGCTTGATAGAGGGAGCTGTCAGTGTAAATGTTTGTCGATTCTTCTTGAGTTTTGTACTTTTCTCACTGAGTTTTGTACTGCTTCGAAGCCCAGGAACATTCATAACAAATTGATTTAATTGGTGAAATTTTGATTTCCACAAGTTACCCAATGCTGAGCCTGATTATTTATTAGGCAAAATTCTCAAAAAAACCGGAAATTCTTAACATGTGATTTTGTTTTTTCCGTACTCCCCTTGTTGGCCTTGGTGAAGACGCAGCTGTGCCAGGCTCAAGCAGGCAGGAACTGATGCCCAGCAGCCTCGCACGATGGCTGCGCATTCGAGCTTTGCAGGGTTTGTGCCGCTAAGGGACGTAAGGTGGTTTTTGGAGGGCTACCAAGTCGCTGACCCGGTGTTGAGCAAGTCGATATGCTCCTGCGAACGCAACACTATGTGGCGCGCAACATGCCAAGCTAGATTTCAGTCACATTGAGCTGCAGTGGTGCTGGCCAGATGCCGAAACTTGCCAATGCGTTCACCGTCAACATTGATCATCGAAACCAAATTCTCGCGATCAGTCTGCAGACAGCTTCAGCCAAGTAATGAATAAGAGGATGGTCGAGGCGATTGAGGCCCCGCCCTGATAGGCTCCTCACGGCCGAGGCTATGTGAAAACTCGCAAAAGTCCCGTTTTGGGGAGTAGCAAAACCATTCCCTATGCCGTGATCGTCGATCCTGATGCGATCTGAGAGGTCGACTTCCTAACTGACTCATTCCCGACGGAGTTTTCACACAGCCTCGGCCAGTAGCTGTCGTCCGCCGGGTGGCCGTGAACGGCAGGTCAAGGCTGACCTGAGTCATTCACAATCTAGCGCCTGAACGACAGAAGTCACCAATACCAGTCGTTAAAGGGCGTCTGCACTGTTCCTCCGCTGTATCCTAGGAGCTGATAGCTCAATTATGTGTTTTTCAGTGTGCCTACGCGAAGAGCCGCTTCTACGTGCAATGATGTACTTGTGTCTAAAGCGAATTCAACCGGTCGATGCAATGCTCGCGGGCCCGGAAGCAGAGCATCTTGTGTACGACGCTGAATCGCAGAAGACCATCTTGTTTTTGAAAGCCTAATGTAGTGGGTGGAGGCTACTACGAAGGTTGGATTGAGTCTGACTTGCGATGAGACTCCCACTGATCAATCAGCTTTCCTAAGCTAAGGTGTAGTGCCTTCATGTTTTCGCCTACCAAATCCTGCAGCTGAATCTCGTCTTTCGGGTCGGCATAGACTGCTTCGATATGTTTGGGCTCTGTGGTGAAAGAAAGCGCTGCGCCGCCATCATCCTGTGTTTTCCACGACACTTTGTTATGGGGCGTGCGATCAACAAAAGGTTGCCACTCTTTGAACGCGTCTAGCAGCGCCAATTCGATGGGGTCAAGATGTGCCATCGCCTCAGCGCTGGGCTCTTTTGATTGTTTGAGTTGAGTTAGTGCAATGCCAGCTAGCACGGCCTTACTCATCGCGTTGAACATCTCGCGTAAATGAGTTTCGTCAGGCTGCCTTCTTGAAAAATAAGCCCATGGATTCGCCTCTGGTTGAAGTCGCTTCAACATTTCCACGGCTTCGCGGCAGCCCGACAGAGGGTCGATAGGCTCCGGCAATGCGGAGCGATGCGCCCAAAGTTTCAGGACTAAATTGACCGCGTCGCGCTCCAACTTGGTCTTCTTGGTGCCAGTCGCCAACTTTGCAGCCTGAATCGTCTCTGCCAAATGGTGTGCCATCCAGCGTTGGAGCAATTCGCCTCGCGTGTCGAGACGCAGCTCAGCGACTATCGCCAAGCCAAGTGCCAAGGTGTCCTTCGGCGATGCTAAGTTCACCATCTCCGGTAAGTCGGTAGAGGCGGTCAAACTGTGCCCTGGGTTCTTCTTTCTCGAAAGAATATTCTTGCTCTGATTTTTCACGTCGTTCCACCTCAACCTCTATAACCAAATCAAACCTTGCATCGTTTAGGAACTCGCTGAGTTGTCGACGATGTGCAAGAAGCCGATGCCCTTCAGAGCTAAAGCCGGTGCTATACCTGTCGTCGGGTACTTCCGCACCCCAGGACTCAAAAATAAACATAGGAGCGTGTCCCACCGCATCTGACCGTGTCCATTTCATCAAATCTTCGGAGTCTCGGGCCAATGCGTAGCGCTCCGTGACGAGCCGACCAGGACGCATGGGGATGCACGCAACCGAACCTTTGAACTCGTCCTTGTCGCTCAAACCGCCATCTGCCTCAACAGAATGCAGCCAACCAGTGAGCCTGAAAGGACCACTACTCTCTTCGGCACCCTCATCCTCTTCGTGGGGCAACCTATAGTCCCAAGCACTCTCCATAGTCTGAAGCGCGCGGACCAACGCAGGTGCCGTGCGGCGGTCGGCCAGAGCACTCGACACCTTGATGGACTCTTCCTGCTTTTCTAAGCAGCGTGTTGCACGTGCATAGACAACTGCATAATCTGGACGATCCTCCGGGAAAACCTCGCGCCGGTGCTCACCTTCATCGACGGACTCAACCCACCCGCGTGTATCTCCCGGGCTAAAGCACCAGTTCTGAGCCACTAACGGGGTTGGACAAGCCAGGTCAATCGGCCAAAGCGGAGGTTCGGCAGGACGGATGTTTCGAATTCGCTCGTCAAGGCTTCCCCAACTGCTACCAGATCGGTCAGGCTTTGGCAGCGGCTCTGTTTTGAGCAGTTCGCCTGCAGCACACCACATGGCGTGCCATTCGAGGTAGGTGCTGAAGCGCTCGACAGTTGGCAGCGAACCGTGGCTATGGTTAGTCAGGTTGTAGTTGTACCGATCCAATGACTTGCGCCGTGGCTCGTGATCCCAGCGGTAGGAGTCCTCATTGCCCCCCCACATGTCGACGATCCAATGATCGGCTTCCGCGCAGAAACGATCGAGATCGACATTGGCGAAACTATTGATGATGTTGCTATACCAGTAGGGCTTGGTATCCATTTCATCAAAGTGAAAGCGTGTTGTACGTTCAGTCGAGCCACGACCGTGTACCAATCCGCGCCTCCTGCTTTGACCGGCTTGTTTGGCATAAGGGATGCAGGACTTGTTGACACGCTCCAGCGCGGCTCGAGCATCGGCTTGCAGGGGTCTCCAACCTGCAGCAATCAGCGCCTGGCATGCATCGAGTGCCACAGCCCGTACTAGCATGTGTGGAAATTCATCATTGAGCGCGATACTGAGGAGATTCTCGCCAGCCTGAAACGCAACTTCGGGACGTTCGTGAGCGATACGCTCCCAGATAAGAACGAGCCATAGACGGGCGGCAAGCCAGTAGAAAGGAAGTTCGGCCGAACGAAATGCCGGCATTTGGCGCACTTCGTGCATGAAGGCTAGGTTTCGCAGTGCGGCGACGCAGCCAGTCGTAGCGAGCCTGCGCGCAGCATGGGCTGCTCTCCAGCGCACACGGTGGTCAGGATCACCAAAACATGCGAAAACCGCTCCCGCCACAGCTGCATCCACATTCGTAGGGTAATCGTCGTCTGGAGGCAGCGCTACCCGATCCGCATCCGAGAGCCTACTCACAAGTCGGCTCGCGTACCATTGTGCAAGGTGTGCGGCATCCCGCGCTCCGAGGTAACTTGCAATGAGGCCGACGAGACGATGTATGCGCTCTGCGCTGAGGCGGCTGACATTCGCGCCGATACCGGCAATCATGAGGTCGGTGATCTCGGCCGGTTGTAGTTCTACGAGGGCCAAAACCGTATCGAAGTGATCTTCGTTGTAGCCATATGGGTTGGCATAGTGAACCAAGCTTAACTTGATGCACTCCGGCAAGCTGGATTTGCACCATTGAGCTACGGCAGGTGACGTTGCTCTCCATTCCTGAGCCGCGTCTACCAGCGCCCAGGACGTGTCGTAGGAGTTACTATCGGCCGTAAGCAGTCTGAGCGCATCCAAGTGCTTAATCCGGTCTCTGAGCGGCACTACGTGACGGACTTGTTGCAGTAGATCGCGGACACTGACATAGCGTCGCTGAATTCGAAGCTCGTTTTGCCTTACATCGAGTGCTCGGCGAAGCATGTCGGCATCGGTTACATCTCGTAAGGTCCAAGGGCTGTCGGCGACGTTGTCTTGACGATCCGCCGGCACATACTCAGTGCGGTATGCACTGCCTTGGGGCTTGGGGATTCTCTCTACAAAGGCCTCCTGTGCCAGCAGAGCTGAACACCATGGACCTGTCAATTTAGCTCGCTGGACCAGTTGGCTGAGCTTTGAATTCCGGTCGTGTCGATGTCGAATCAGGGCATCCTGAGCAGCTGCTTCTGCCAGCATCGCGGCATCTTTGGAGTCGGTGGCTATTGCTAGAGCCAGAGCTTCGTTGACCGTGTCCCCATCTGAGCGTGTCATTAGGGCCAATGACGATGCGTGCGCAGGAGAAAGCCAGCCTTGGGCAAGGCCTGCCTGAAGTAGGTCAGGCAAGGTGTTTCGAAGTTCTGCGACGTTTTCGTCGTCCCATCTGACGACGTCCGCAAGCGCTCGTGGACCGTCCAATCGTGCCAACGCCGACATGGCGGCAGGCCATGGAAAGCCATCGTAGCCTTCCAGTCGCAAGCTGGCGTCAGCAACCACAGTCGTAGCATTACGCGACAGTTGTGCCCGATCAGAGAACTGCCCTGCTCCATGGGTGACGAGCTTTTCGAGCAGCTCGATCTGTGACATGGCTTCGCGGTCTATATGCGCAGCGACCTGTACGGCGTTGTTGAAGACAGCACTCGCATCGTCCGGACTGATCGGACGTAGAAGCTTGGCCAATCTCACCATGTCGGCGCATTTTTCGGAGGCGCCTACGCGTCGCTTAAACACGTTGTCAGCCGCGCGGACAATGTCGGTTGCAAGCGCTGGGTGTAGTTCGGCGCACACTGACTGTCGTGTAACAAGTGCCTCCGAAGGCGATGAGCCGGAATCCACCCATGACCAGTGCAGTGCATCTGAGCATTGTTTGGCGAGCGAAGGGGAAAGGCCCACTGCAACCAGATCCATCAGGCTGATCGCAGCTTCGACCTTCAAGTCGCGGCCTTGGTTCGAATGTCGGCGGCGATACTCACTCTCGCTTGCTTTGCTTGCGGTTGAGGTGAGCTCCTCTGCTAATGCTTCCATTGAGGCCCCACCGATAATCGCCCTGGCTCGTGCACGGTACACCGCAAAGACAGAGCCGACTAACTCCTCCAGTTCAGTGTCGTGTTCCTGCTCATGCTGGCGAGTAGCTCGCCGTGCGTATGCTGGGCTTTCCGGATCCACTGGCTCGACAGGCCTTGGTACGAAAAAGTCTTCCGATGAGGGTTCATAACCACTTCGCATGCGCTGCAGAGTGAAACTGCGGAGCAGTATGTCCAACTTATTTGACTCATACCCGCTGCGCTGCTCGATGCGCCGCAGCTCGGGGGCACTGAGTTCTTCCAATAAATAATCGACGACAGAGCTGCGCACCTTTCTGGCTATCAGAATTTCTGCTGCGGTAAGAGCAGTACGCAACAAAGCATCGTATCGAGACTCCGTTGAATGCCTCTGATCAAAGTGCTTTCTAATTGAGGAACGCCGCCGGCACACGGCAGCAAGCCCGTCGGAGAGGATGGCGTCCGACACCCTGTGACCGGTACTTGCGAGTGGAACCGAGCACAACAATTTGCCAATCGAGGGTGTGCAGAATTTTGTGTAAACGGACAATCCACCGCAGGCGCAAGTCTGCATGTCCGTAAGCACAATGACAACCAAGAAACACGAAGTCCCTGAAGAACTGCTGGCGAAACTGCTGGCTGAT
>NZ_KZ984457.1 GCF_003569915.1 Comamonas testosteroni
TGAATTTAAAGTCTTTCGACTGCTCACTCACTTGACGGAATCAAGAAGAATAAATTCTTCCTCATTACTGTTTTTGTGAGCGCTTGATTACTCCGAAGAGTTTGTTCCGAAGAACTGGCTGCTTGGCCATCAAACGCCCACGCTTATCGGCTGTATTTTTTTAAGGAACCGAACTCTAAAAACTTGCTTTAAATGACTTAAAGCCGCTTTAGATTTCATCTGCTTGCTGCGATCAGCGAAGCCTTGCAGTGTAGCACAACTTTTTGAAGCCTGGCGAAGAATTTTTTGAGTTCTTGCGAAGCAGTTGTTTGCTGCGATGGGTTGAACTATAGCATAGGTTAAACCCTAGATCAGCCAACTTTGACACGAAAGCTTCACAGGACAGCGTGGTCTTCTACGGCTCGAGGTCCTGCTCCAGGCATAGAGACAGCGGCCTTACGGCCGCTGTCTCTATGGAGGACAACGATAATGCGCGCACGATGGCACTGATTACTTTGTTGGACGCTCAATTGGCGTTCGGGCACGTGGCCCTGCTGGACCACGCCACTTTCTCCCTGGAGACCGGCGAGCGCGTCGGTCTGATCGGCCGCAATGGCGCTGGCAAGTCTTCGCTGCTCAAGATTCTGGGCGGCTTGGCCAAGGCCGATGACGGTCAGCTTCAGGTTCAAAACGGGATCCGTATTACCTACGTGGCGCAGGAGCCGGATCTGAATCCTGAGCACACGATCTTTCAGTCGGCTTCGGACGGCATTGCGGCGGTGATTGCGATCCGCGAGCGCTATCTGGCCGGTGGCGAGGGTGAGGACCTGGATGCACTGCAGACCCAGATCGAGGCTTATGACGCCTGGAACTGGGAGCAGCGCGTGGAGGAGACGCTGCAGCGCCTGCATCTGGACCCGAATGCGCTGGTAGGCAGCCTGTCTGGCGGTACCCGCAAGCGCGTGGCATTGGCCCAGGCGCTGGTGGCTCGCCCCGATGTGCTGCTGCTTGATGAGCCGACCAACCACCTGGACCTGGATTCCATCGAGTGGCTGGAGGAGCTGCTGCTGGCCTTCAAGGGTAGCGTGGTGACGATTACCCACGACCGCAGCTTTCTGGACCGCATCGCCACGCGCATCGTGGAGCTGGACCGCGGCATTTTGCGCACCTACCCGGGCAACTTCTCGCAGTATGTGCTGCAAAAGGAAGAGCAGCTTGCGCAGGAGGCCATCATCAATGCCAAGGCCGACAAGCTGCTGGCCCAGGAAGAAATCTGGATTCGCAAGGGCGTGGAAGCGCGTCGCACCCGCAGCCAGAGCCGTATTACCCGTCTGCAGGAGCTGCGGGCCAACCGTGCGCAGCGCCGTGATGTGCTGGGCGGCGTGAATATGGATATCGCGTCCGGCAAGGGCGATAGCTACCAGGGCAAGATCGTGGCCGAGCTGACGGATGTCAGTAAGACGTTTGGCGAAAAGAAGATTGTCGAGAAGTTCAGCGGCACCATTTTGCGGGGTGACAAGGTGGGCTTACTGGGCCCCAACGGTGCAGGCAAGACAACACTGCTCAAGATGATTCTGGGCGAGCTGGCACCGGACAGCGGCAATGTGCGCCTGGGCGGCAATCTGCAGGTGGCGTACTTTGACCAGATGCGCCACCAGGTCGATCTGGATGCGACGCTGGAAGACTTCATCAGCCCCGGCAGCGAGTGGATTGAGATTGGCAGCCAGAAAAAGCACGTCAAGAGCTATCTGGCGGACTTTCTGTTCTCGCCAGCGCGAGCGCACTCTCCCGTGCGCTCGCTGTCAGGCGGCGAGCGCAACCGCTTGCTGCTGGCGCGTCTGTTTGCCCGCCCGGCCAATGTGCTGGTGCTGGACGAGCCAACCAACGACCTCGATATCGAGACGCTGGACATGCTCGAAGAGCTGCTGCAGAACTATGACGGCACGGTCTTCCTGGTCAGCCACGACCGCACCTTCCTCGATAACGTGGTCACCAGCACCATTTCCTGGGAGGGCCCGGGCCACTGGCGTGAGTACGAAGGCGGTGTGACGGACTGGCAAGAACAATCCAAGCGCAGCAAGGCCATTGCCGAAGCCGCGCAGGCCAAGGCCGCCCCCAAGGAGGAAGCCAAGCCCGCGGCCGCACGCACGGACAGCGCTCCTTCGGCATTGGCACCCAAGAAAAAGCTCAGCTACAAGGAGCAGCGCGAGCTGGAAGCCTTGCCGGAGCGGATTGCCTCACTGGAAGCGGAGCAAAAGCAGATTCAGGAAGCACTGGCCGACGGCAGCCTGTTCTCTACCGACAACGCCAAGGCCGTGGCCATGCATCAGCGTGATGCGGAAATCGATGAAGCACTGATGGAAGCGCTGGAGCGCTGGACGCTGCTTTCTGAATAGCGCAGCATTCACTATCAATAAATGAGCACCATGTCTATGTATTGATTGGACTCAAGAGCAAAAACCTTTGAAATCCAGTCAAAACCCGGCGCAAGGTGCTTTTTTGATGGGCCTCAGATGCGGTGATGAACCTGGTCGGAGCCACCGCGCAGCTTGGCCAGCAAGGCCGGGGCGACTTGCTGCAGCGGCAGAATCTCGTCCGCCGCGCCATGGGCAATGGCTTCGCGGGGCATGCCAAAGACGATGCAGGTGGATTCGTCCTGCACCAGGTTGTAGCTGCCTGCATCCCGCATCTCACGCATGGCGGCTGCGCCGTCCGCACCCATTCCGGTGAGCATGATGCCGTAGGCGTTACGCCCAGCATGGGCGGCCACGGACTTGAACAGCACCTCGACCGAAGGCTTGTGCCGGTTCACGGGCGGGGCGTCGTCCACCACGGCCACATAGTTGGCACCGCTGCGGGTGATGGAGAAATGCTTGCCGCCTGGAGCGATATAGGCGTGGCCGGGCAGCAGACGCTCGCCATGTGTGGCTTCCTTGACCGTCATCTGGCACAGACTGTTGAGCCGCGCTGCAAAGCTGGTGGTAAAGCCCGGCGGCATATGCTGGGTGATGACGATGGCCGGACAATCCGCGGGCAGATGCGTGAGCACTTCGCGGATGGCCTCCGTGCCGCCCGTCGAGGCGCCAATGGCAATGATTTTCTCGGTGGAGATACGCCCCAGCAGGCCCGATGCCGGCGCCGGGCGAGCTGCCGCAGGCCTGGCACCGCCACTGGCAGCCCCCGCCGCAGGCGCCACCGGCAGACGATGCACCTGAGCCACGGCGGCCACGCGGATCTTGTCCACGATCTGGGTGGCCAGCTCCTGCAGGCCGTTGCTCACGCCGACGCGAGGCTTGGCCACAAAGTCGATGGCGCCCAGCTCCAGCGCGCGCATGGTGACTTCGGCTCCGCGCTCGGTCAGCGTGGAGATCATCAGCACCGGCATGGGGCGCAGGCGCATGAGCCGACCCAGAAAGTCAATGCCGTCCATGCGGGGCATTTCCACGTCCAGCGTGATCACGTCCGGATTCAGCTCGCGAATCATCTCGCGGGCGATCAGAGGGTCATTGGCCGTGCCTATGCACTCCATATCGTGCTGGCGGTTGATGATCTCGGACAGCAGACTGCGCACCAGTGCGGAGTCATCAACCACGATCACCCGGATTTTTGGCTTTATCAACGCTCAACCTTCCTCAAAACAAGTCCACCGACCCACCGGCCGTATCGCGGGCCACCACGGCAGCGCTGCCGCGGCTGAACTCCTGCTGCACCAGGGCCTCGGGGTGGGCATGGGCCAGGCGTTTGACCATGGCCTTGCCGGTGGACGGAAAAAACACCACCTTGCGCGGATAGATATCCAGCACGTCCTGAGAGACGATGGGAATGCGCTCGGTCTGCAGATATTCGGTGACGAACTCGGTATTGCGCTCACCCACATTCATGCTGGTGAAATTAGCCATGACCTGGCCACCGCCAAAAATCTTGGCCTGCATGGACTCGCGCCGCGCACCCAGCTTGAGCATTTCATTGATCAGCAGCTCCATCGCATACGAGCCGTAACGACCCGAGGCTTCGCTGCTATCGCCCTGGGGCAGCATGAAGTGGTTCATGCCACCCACCCGCGTCAGCCGGTCCCACAGGCAGGCCGCAATGCAGGAACCCAGCACGGTGACGATGGCCATGTCCTCGTTGGAGACGAAATACTCGCCCGGCAACACCTTGACGGCGTTGGTCTGGAAATGCGAGTCGCGGTAGAAAAACGAGGCCTCGCCGCGCTGGCGCGGCTGACGTTTGAGCCTCTCCAGCGAAACAACCGACGTGTCCAGAGACAAGGTTCTCATGCGGCTGTACCTCGAAATGCAGACTTACTGACGCTCATAGACCGTCTTGCCCTTGAGAACAAACAGGTCACGTGAGTCGCTGAAATTTTCAGCATGCCCGACAAACAACAGCCCGCCGGGCTGCATCACCTTGTGGATGCGCTCCAGCACGCGACGCTGGGTCGGCGCATCGAAATAAATCATGACGTTGCGGCAGAAGACCACATCAAAGTGCTCGCGAAACGCATAGTCGCCCGCAATCAGATTGATGTTGACGAAGTCCACCATGCGCCGCAGCTCGGGCTTGACGCGCACCATGCCGGAGTTGGCCGAGCGCCCGCGCAGGAAAAAGCGGTGCAGCCGCTCCGTGCTCACGCCCTTGAGGTTCTCCGCCCGGTAAATGCCCAGCGAAGCCGTCTCCAGCACGCGGGAGTCGATATCGCTGGCCGTGAGGTGAAAGCTGGCCGAAGCGCCCAGAGTCTCCTGCGCCGTCATCAGGATGGAGTACGGCTCCTCGCCGGTCGATGCCGCATTGCACCAGACCTTCCAGCCGTTGCCCGCCGGTTTGTGGTTGCGCAAATGCTGGGCCAGGATCTCGAAATGGTGTGCTTCGCGGAAAAACGAGGTCAGGTTGGTGGTCAGCGCGTTGACGAACTCCTGCCACTCCGGCCCATCGTTGATGGACTCCAGCCAGTCCAGATAACTGGAAAAGCTCTCATGCCCGGTCTCCCGCAGTCGCCGCGAAAGGCGGCTGTAGACCATGGCGTGCTTGCCGTCATGCAGACTGATGCCGGCGCGCTTGTAGATCAGCGCCTGCACGCGCGCGAAGTCGCGGTTGGACCAGACAAACTCGCGCCCCTGCGCCAGCGGGCCTGGTGTGGCGACCAGCGGCGCCTCGCCCCCGGACATCGCTTTGGCGACAGAGGCAGCCGTGGCACGGCGTTCTTGGCTCAGCACATCGATTCTCAGGCTTCAGAGGCCACCAGGCCCATGTCCACATTGCCCATGAGTCGCTCGATGTCCAGCAGGATCAGCATGCGCTCGCCGACCGAACCCAGGCCCAGGATGCAGCCGTTGTCGATGGCGCTTTCAATATCGGGTGCGGGGCGAATGGCTTCGGCGGACAGCTCCATCACGTCGCTGACCGAGTCCACCACAATACCCACCACGCGCGTGCCCAGGTTCAGGATGATGACCACTGTGAAGGCGTTGTACTCCACCTCGGAGCAGTTAAAGCGCAGACGCATGTCCACGATGGGCACGATGGTGCCGCGCAGATTGACCACGCCCTTGATGAATTCGGGCGCATTGGCAATGCGCGTGGGCTGCTCGTAGCCACGGATTTCCTGCACCTTGAGGATGTCGATGCCGTACTCCTCCTCGCCCAGGCGGAAGGTCAGATACTCGCGCGCACCGTTGGCCGCGCCTGCTGCAGTCTTGTTGGTCTGGTTCATCTCAGCTCCTTGGGCCCGTTGGCCATGCGGATAAATGGGTTGGCTTCAGTGTCGGGGCATCTCAATGCCGGGTCCGGCGCACCAGGGCGCCGGTATCCAGAATCAGGGCGACCGAGCCGTCGCCCAAAATCGTGGCGCCCGAGACATTGGGCACCTTGCGGTAATTGCTCTCCAGGTTCTTCACCACCACCTGGTGCTGACCCAGCAGCTCGTCGACCAGCAAGGCCACGCGGCTGCCATCGGCCTCCACCACGACCATGATGTTGCTGGTCTTGCTCTCATCGGCGCGCGGCACCTGGAAGGTGCGCTCCAGCGCAATCACCGGCATGTATTCATCGCGCACCTTGACCAGTTGCGTGCCGTTGGCCACGGTATTCACATCGTCGGCATTGACCTGGAAGGACTCGACCACGGAGGACAGCGGCAGGATGTAGACCTCGTCTTCCACGCCCACGGACATGCCGTCCATGATGGCCAGCGTCAGCGGCAGGCGCACGGCCACCTTCATGCCGACTCCGGCGATGGATTCGATCTCCACCGTGCCGCCCAGCGAGGTGATATTGCGCTTGACCACGTCCATGCCCACGCCGCGCCCCGAGACATCGGTGACCACATCGGCGGTGGAGAAGCCCGGCGCGAAGATCAGCTGCCAGACTTCGCTGTCCGGCATGGCGTCGGAGACATCCATGCCTCGCTCCCTGGCCTTGTTCAGAATCTTGTCGCGGTTCATGCCACGGCCATCATCGCGCACTTCAATGACGATGGAGCCGCCCTGGTGCGAGGCCGCCAGCGTCAGCGTGCCGTGGTCGGACTTGCCCGCTGCCAGACGGTCTTCGGGCATCTCGATGCCGTGGTCCACGCTGTTGCGCACCAGATGGGTCAGCGGGTCGGTGATCTTCTCGACCAGGCCCTTGTCCAGCTCCGTGGCCTCACCCAGCGTGATCAGGTCGATCTTCTTGCCCATCTTGCCCGCCAGATCGCGCAGCATGCGCGGGAAGCGGCTGAACACGGTGGACATGGGAATCATGCGGATCGACATCACGGACTCTTGCAGATCCCGTGTGTTGCGGTCCAGATCGGCCAGCCCTGCCAGCAACTGTTGATACGTCGTCGGGTCCAGCCCCTGGCTGTTTTGCGCCAGCATGGCCTGGGTGATGACCAGCTCGCCCACCAGGTTGATGAGTTGATCGACCTTTTTCACATCCACTCGGATGCTGGTGGACTCCATATGCGCTGCAGCGGCCTTGGGAGCCACTTTTTGCGCATTTTGAACTCCTAGTCCTTTAGATTCTTGGACTGAATGCTCTGAATTTGAGAGCAAACCGGGGGCACCAGGCGCACCGGCGAAAAAGCCGTAAGCTTCCTCGGGCGGCAGATTGTTCGGCGGAGAAACCTGCTCGTCGCCCAGCGCCAGCGCGGCGACTTCAGTCACTTCGGCTTCAGCGGCTGAAGGCTGTTCAGACTGCGCGGCCTGCCCCGCATCGCTGATCTGCACCTGCTCCTTGGAGACGTGAAACACAAACAGGTCGCGCAGCTCGTCGTCCGTGGATGCAGTCTTGACCAGGAACAGGCGGTGGCCTTCGGCAGCGCTGGGCAGGTCCTGAATCGTGCCCAGGCCGGGAATGTCGCGGAACAGCTCCTTGATGGCGTCGCCCAGATCGGGATTGCTCAGCGGGCCGATGTTGATATGCAGCACGCGCGCGCCAGCAGGCGGCTCGGTGCCGGTCACCGCATCGGAGATGGCCACCGCTTCCGGTTTGGCAGGCGTGGCCTGCGGCTCAGTTGCTACAACAACAGGAGCTACCGGCACAGATTCAGCACGGACTACCTGCGGAATATCGGTCAAACCCTGGGCCAAAGCCTCGATGCGCACCACCAGCTCGGAGGTGGAGACGGGTTCGCCCTCGCCACCGGCCTGATGGCGGGCCAGCAGGCTGCGGCTGGCGTCTGCGGACTCCAGCAACACATCCACCATCTCGGGGATGGGCGTGATTTCGTGACGGCGCAAACGGTCCAGCAGGGACTCCATACGGTGGGTCAGCTCGGTCACATCCGAAAAGCCAAAGGTCGCCGCACCGCCCTTGATGGAGTGAGCGCAGCGAAAAATGCCATTGAGCTCTTCGTCATTGGCTGCCGACAGGTCCAGACTGAGCAGCATCTGCTCCATCTGGTCGAGGTTCTCGCTGGCTTCCTCGAAAAAGATTTGATAGAACTGGCTGAGGTCGAAGTCCGCGCCCGAGCCTGCGCCATCCTGATGGGTATCCGCCATGGTGTTTCCTGCTGTTATTCAGTGTTATCGGCTTAACGGAGCACTTTTTGAATGACTTCGATCAATCTATTGGGATCGAACGGCTTGACCAGCCAGCCTGTGGCACCTGCGGCACGGCCGGCCTGCTTCATCAGATCGCTCGATTCCGTGGTCAGGATCAGAATCGGCGTGCCCTGAAACTTGGGGTCCTCGCGCAGCTTGCGCGTCAGGCCAATGCCGTCGAGCCGGGGCATGTTCTGGTCGGCCAGCACCAGATCGATGTTTTCTGCCTGTGCTTTTTCCAGCGCATCCACTCCGTCGACCGCCTCCACCACCTTAAAGCCCGCACCTGTCAAAGTGAAAGACACCATCTTTCGCATCGAGGGGGAATCATCAACAGCCAGAATCGATCGCATGTACAGCTCCAACAGATGGGCAACAGGAAAGGGGGTGAAAGGTCAAAACAGCTCCACGGAGCCTGCATCCATCTCGCTTTGCGTGACGGGATTGGGTTTGTCAGGTAATTCGGGCAGAGAGGCCGGGCCGTCCTCTTCCTCGTCCGTGCCCATGGTGGCCGCGCCCAGGCGCAGCGCGCAGGCCTGCAGGGTCGAGGACATATGGGCAATCAGCTGCGAGGACATGTCGTGAAACTGCAGCTCGGTCACGGCCGCACGCAAAGCGGCGCGCGCGCCTTCCAGCGCAGCAGACTCTGGCGACGGGCAATGCGACAATTGGCCATTGGCCTCGTCAAAGCGCTGCATCAGATTCTGCGTCGCGTGGTCGAGCAGACCCTCAAGCCGCTGCAAGTCACGCAGCGTGACGAGCAAGGCATCTTGTAGCTCCGCAGCCACCATGACAGGCATGGCGACGGCAGGCTCACCCGATGGGTTTTGCAGGGTCTGCATTGTTACTCCAACAGCAAAAAGCCTCGCATGGTGACCCAGGCCGCCATGCACCGAACAAGGAACCGGATTCAGCCCGTCATCGCCGATGATTTGTCCACGACTTGACGACAGGCCCATCCAATGTTCCAAAATGTATCCAATGATAGCCTCCTTGGCTATGCGCAATCGCAGGAACAGCGTGTGAACATCCTTCATATTGAAGACTCCCCCGCCGATCAGGCCCTGGCACGCCTGAGTCTCAAGCGCGGGGGTATACCCTGTGACCTCACCGTGGTGGATAGCCTGGAGGCCACCCAGGCCGCGCTGCAGACCCAGCACTTTGACCTGATCCTGGCCGATTACTTCCTGCCGGGCTTTACCGCCATCGACGTCTGGGAACTGGTGCGCAAGCGGCCCGGGCATCCGCCTTTCGTGCTGCTGTCAGGGGCGATCGGCGAGTCCGCCGCCGTGGACATCATGCGCCTGGGCATCAGCGACTTTCTGCTCAAGGACCAGATCGCCAGCCTGCCCCATGTGGTCAAGCGCGCGCTCGAAATTCACGAAGCCCGTCTGGCCCGCCGCCGCGCCCAGCAGGAACTGGCGGCCTCCGAAAAGCGGCTGGCCGAACTGACCGAGCACCTGCACACCAGCATAGAGCGCGAGCGCGCCAGCATCTCGCGCGAGATCCATGACGATATCGGCGGCTCGCTGACCGCCGTCAAATTCGATCTGGCCTGGATCCAGCGCAACAGCCCCGAAGGCGCGCTGCGCGAACATGCCCAGAGCGCGCTGCAAATGCTGGAGCACGCCCTGGGCGCCAGCCAGCGCATCATGCAGAACCTGCGCCCCCCCGTGCTGGACCAGGGCCTGCTGGCCGCCGTGCAATGGCTGGTGCAGGACTTCGAGCGCCGCAACGCCATCCCCACCCGGCTGCACACCCGCTGCACGCAAACGGACTTTGCCCCCGAGCTGCAGGTCGTGGTCTACCGCACCGCCCAGGAAGCTTTGACCAATATCAGCAAATACGCAAAAGCCAGCCAGGTGACGCTGGAGTTGTCCGACCATGAAGGTTTTTTGACACTGGAAGTAACAGATAACGGGGTAGGCATCATCCCCGAAGACCGTGAGAAGCCCCATTCCTTCGGCCTCAGAGGCCTGAGCGAGCGCGCACGTACCGTGCAGGGCTGGCTGGACGTGAGCAGCCAGCCGGGCCGGGGAAGCTCTATCATCCTCACCATTCCTCTGGCTGGTCCTGAAATATGAGCAAGCAGTGCATATTCCTCAAGGAGCAGCCCCTTGTTTTCCTGGGAGAGCGACTTTGATCCACGTGGTGCTGTGCGATGACCATGCCATTTTGCGAAGAGGCATTCGGGACACCTTGGCCGAGGCCACGGACATCAGCGTCACCGCCGAGGCGGGCAGCTATTCCGAGCTGCGCGAAGCCCTGCGTACCGCCAGCTGCGATGTGCTGCTGCTGGACATCAACATGCCGGGCCGCAGCGGCCTGGAAGTGCTCAGCAGCGTGCGCGAAACCCACCCGCAGATTCGCGTCATCATGGTCTCCATGTACCCCGAGGATCAGTACGCGCTGCGCAGCATCAAGGCCGGCGCGGCCGGTTACGCCAACAAGGCGGGCGACCCCATGCTGCTGATCGAAGCTGTGCGCACCGTGCACAGCGGCCGCAAGTATCTGACCGCCGAAGTGGCCCAGATGCTGGCCGACAGCCTGGCCCAGCCCGCCGCCCCCGTGCCCCACGAAGCCCTGTCCGAGCGCGAGATGCAGACGCTGCTGAAGATTGCCAGCGGCCAGAAGCAGACGGATATTGCGCAGGAGTTGATGCTCAGCCCCAAGACGGTGAGCGTTTACCGGGCGCGGGTGCTGGAGAAGCTGGGGATGGGGTCGAATGCGGAATTAACCGCGTATGCAATCCATAACAAATTGATTTAGCTTTATCGCTTTCTTGGCATGGGACAGAGGGCGGGTCTCGGCCCGCCTTGCCGACTCACTTTCTTGCTTGTGCAAGAAAGTAAGCAAAGAACACAACCCGATTGTCTGCGTCCCTGCGCTTCGCTCCGGGCAAACCTGCGTCACGCAATTCAGGCTGCGTACGGCAAAACTCACTTCGCGGCACGCCGCTCCGTTCAAACACGTTGCCGTAAATCAGATCACGAAGCAACGCTGTCCTGCGGCAGCGTTGCCCGCAGCCTGAACCGCGTGCCGCAGGCGCAGCCAGACGGGTGGGTACGGGAGCGGGCGGCCTGCCTGATTTGTGACGGAATCGGCTTCTAGTCAAGATATCAAATAGGCTAGCCGCTATCAAAAACATAGAGAGGCTATCCCGCACCCGTATCCGGTATTGCCCCTTGTGCCCACGCCTGCGACGGCGGCCTCTTGTGGCGCGCAGTTGCACCGCAGAGTGCAACTGCATCGTCATCATTTTTACGGCAACGTGTTTGAGCGAAGCGCTTTAGCGCGCAGTGAGTTTTGCCGTACAGCAACAAGAGGTTGTCGGCGCAGGTTGCCCCGTAGCGCAGCGAAGGGGACGTGGGCAGTAGGGGGCAGCTCTTTGCCTACTTTCTTGCGAAGAAAGTAGGTCGCCTGCCGGGGCGAAACCCGGCTCCTGAACAAAAATCAGGCACGCCTCCAAAACAAAGACTGATCACACCCCAAAAACCGCCATCCCCTTCTGCAGCAAAGCCACCATCGGCTGCTCCAGCAAAGGCAGTGTCGCCAGCAGCCCCATCAGGCCCACGGTCAACGTGACGGGAAAGCCCACCGCATAGATATTCATCTGCGGCGCCACGCGGGAGATGATGCCCAGCACCAGGTTCATGAACAGCAGCATCGCAATCATGGGCAGGGCAATCCAGAACGCGCTGGAGAACACGGCACTGCCCATCTCATGAATGCGCATCTGGGCAATTGAGTGCATAAAGTTGCCATCCACCGGGAAGGCCTCGAAGCTCTTGAGCACCGCCATCAGCACCAGCAAATGCCCGTTGATGACGATGAACAGCAGCGTCGCAATCTGCACCATGAAGCGGGCCACGGCGCTGAGCTGGGCGTTGCTGGTCGGATCGAAGAAGGACGCAAAGTTCAGGCCCATCTGCAGGCCGATGACTTCGCCAGCCACTTCCACCGCCGCCATCACCAGTCGCACGGCAAAGCCGACGGACAGCCCCACCACCACCTGCTGCACCAGCGTACCCAGCGCCTGGGCCGAGGCAATGCTGACAACGGGCTGCTCGCCCAGCACGGGCTGTGCGCAAAGCGCTATCAAAAATGCCAGCCCCACCTTGAGCCGCAGCGGAATGGCACGCTGCGAAAACACGGGCGCGGAGGTGAACAGCGCCAGCACGCGCACAAAAGGCCAGATCAGTGGCGACAGCCAGGCCGCAATCTGGGCTTCACTAAAGGAAATCATCCCACCGCGCCTGGAATGCTTTCGATGGTTCTGCGAATGAAGTCCACCAGCGTGGACAGCATCCACGGCCCGGCCACGGCAAACACCAGCACTGCGGCCAACAGCTTGGGCACAAAGGCCAGCGTGGCCTCATGCACCTGGGTCACAGCCTGGAAGACGCTGACGAGCAGACCCACGCCCATGACCACGCCCAGCACAGGCATGGAAATCATCAGCAGCAAGGTCAGCGCCTCGCCACCAAACGTCAGAACAAACTGAGAAGTCATGACTTCCTCTTACCTATAAAACCGATGTCTTGAAAACTGGCGTAACTCAAATGAGAGACACCGAGGAAGGGCCGCCCCGCACCGAGGGTGTCGTCCCCCTTGGGGGAAGGCGCACAGCGCCTCAGGGGGTATCGCTACACAGCAAAGCTCGCAGCAATCGACCCAATAATCAAATTCCAGCCATCGGCCAGTACAAACAGCATCAGCTTGAACGGCAGCGCCACCAGCACGGGCGAGAGCATCATCATGCCCAGCGACATGAGGATGGAGGACACCACCATGTCGATGACCAGAAACGGGATAAAGATCATGAAGCCAATCTGAAAAGCCGTTTTCAGCTCACTGGTCACAAACGCCGGCACCAGCACGCGCAGCGGCGCGGTCTCGGCGGTGACGTTTTCATCGAGCTTGGCCAGACGCTTGAACAGCGCAAAGTCCGACTGGCGCGTCTGCTTGAGCATGAAGCCACGCATGGGCGCTTCGGCCTTGTCAATGGCCTGCTCAAAGCTGATGCTGTTTTGCGTGTAGGGCAGATAGGCTTCCTGATAGACCTTGTCCAGCGTGGGCCCCATCACAAACATGGTGAGAAACAGCGACAGGCCAATCACCACCTGATTGGGCGGCGCGGACTGCGTGCCCAGGGCCTGGCGCAGCAGGCTCAGCACAATGACGATGCGGGTAAAGCCCGTCATCAGCAGCAAAATCGCCGGCAAAAAGGACAGTGCCGTAAAGAACAGCAGCGTCTGAATAGGCACCGAATAGCTGGTGCCACCCGCGCCCTGCCCCACCAGCAGCGGCAGACTGGCGGGCGCGCCCTGGGCTGCGGCCAGCACAGGCATGGCCAAAGCGACAGCAGCGGCTGCACGAACAAAAAACTTAGACATTTCCAGAATCCCGGGCAGGCGCAGCGGCCTGAGCACGCATCAGCGAGTCAGAAAACGACTGAACCGAAGGCGGGTTTGCTACATAAGCATGAGCAACCTGCCCAGATACTGTCTTGACTGGAAGCGTATGCAGGCATTGAATCTGCTGCGCCGTCACGCCCAGCACCAGTCGCACGGCTTCATCACCCTCGCCCACTTGCACCGTCACCACGCGCTGCTGCGGGCCAATGCTCAGGCTGCCCAGCACCTGGCCGGGCACAGCGCTCTGGCCACGGGCCATGCCTACGGCGCGGGGCAACAGGTTTTTCTGCTGCAGGCGGCGCACCAGCCAGGGCAGTGTTGCCATAGCCGCCACAAACAGGGCGACCAGCAGCAGCGTGGGCCACATGGAAGGAGCCGCTGCAGCAGAGCTGGCCGCGCTCTCAACCACGGCTGACCCGGCGCAGACGCTCGGACGGCGTGACCACGTCCGTCAAACGAATACCGAACTTGTCATTGACCACCACGACTTCGCCCTGGGCGATCAGATAGCCATTGACCAGCACATCCATAGGCTCGCCGGCCAGTGCGTCAAGCTCCACAACCGAGCCCTGCGCCAGCTGCAGAATGTATTTGATAGGCACCTTGGTGCGGCCCAGCTCCACGGAGAGCTGCACCGGGATGTCCAGCACCATATTGATGTCGTGCACCGGCACATCACCATAGGCACGTGTGGCGTCGCCGCTCAGCGGGCCGCCCTGCTCGGAGGTATCGGGGCCTGCGGCCTGGTCATGCTGACGCTGCTCTTCCAGCGCTTCGGCCCATCCGGAGAAAGGATCATCGCCCGCAGGCTTGTTGTCATCAATTGCCATGGTTTTCTCCCATCCAGCCTGTGTCGCCGCCTCGCAGGCAGCGCTCCACGCGGATTGCGTATTTGTCGTTGTGCGTGCCGTACTGGCACTCGAAAATCGGTACTTCGCCGATGGAGGCGCGAATCAGCGGCTCGCGGTCCAGCTCGATAAAGTCGCCAGGGCGCATGGCCAGCAGTTGCTCCACCGTGGCGTCGGCACGGGCCAGCTCGGCCACCAGCGTCACTTCGGCGGCCTGAATCTCGCGTGTCAGCACCTTGACCCAGCGGCGGTCCACCTCGATCGCATCCCCCTGCGTGGACGAATACAGCACGTCGCGAATCGGCTCCAGCGTCGCATAGGGCATGCAGATGTGGATGGAGCCGGTGATGTCGCCAATCTCCAGCTGGAAAGCCGTGGAGACCACAATTTCGCTGGGCGTGGCGATATTGGCGAACTGGGGCTGCATTTCCGAGCGCTGGTAAGCCAGCTCCAGCGGATAGATGCCATGCCAGGCTTTTTTGTATTCCTCGCAGATCACATTGACCATGCGGTTGATCACGCGCTGCTCGGTGGTCGAGAAGTCGCGCCCCTCAATACGGGTCTGCAGGCGGCCAGTGCCGCCGTACAGCGTATCGATCACGCCGAAGACCAGCGAAGGCTCGCAGACGATCAGGCCGTTGCCGCGCAGCGGACGAATGGCCATGATGTTGAAATTGGTGGGCACGGCCAGCTCGCGCAAAAAGGCGCTGTAGCGCTGCACCGTCACTGTGCCGACGGAGACCTCGGGGCTGCGACGAATGAAGTTGAACAGGCCGATACGGAAATTGCGGGCAAAGCGCTCGTTGACGATTTCCATCGTCGGCATGCGCCCGCGCACGATGCGCTCCTGGCTGGAGATGTCGTAGTTGCGGATCTCGCCCACATCGACTTCCACCACCTCGGAGCGCTGGCTCTCGCCCGTGACACCTTCCAGAAGCGCATCAACTTCTTCCTGAGAGAGAAAGGAATCGCTCATGCCATGGCCTCCTGCTTACTGGATGATGAAGCTGGAAAACAGCACGCGGCGTACCGGGTTCTTGCGGCTGGAGCGCGGGCTGTCCTCTTCGGCATCGTCGTCACGGGTACGCTTTTTGGCGTTGCCATAGCCCAGCGGAGCCGAGACTTCGGCCAGGATGTCGGCAGCCAGCTTTTCCTTGCCTTCGCGCGCCAGCAGCTCATCGGCCGTGCGCTGGGACACCAGCATCAGAATGCCGCTGCGGATGCTGGGCAGGTATTGCTTGACGGTGGAGGCCGTCTTCTCGTCGGCCAGCTCCAGCGTGATGCCCAGCTGCACAAAGCGGTCACCACCGGGGTCGGCCAGATTGGCCACCATATTGTCCAGCGGCAGAAAAGTGGGCACCGTGACCTGCGCCGAGCGCTCCTCGTCGCCGTCGGCGCTGCTGTGCTGGCGCTGCATCATGAACACATAGGCGGCAGCCGCCACAATGGCCAGCACGGCGACAACGGCCACGATGACGATCAGCTTCTTGCTTTTGGCAGGCGCAGGGGCGGCAGGAGCGGCATTGGGATTGGCTGACACGGCGGAATTTCCTCAAAAGTGAGGGACTGCATCCGCGGTGCGGCCATTGCCACGGCACGGAAGGTCCACGCCAGAATTATTCGCCGCCCGCCTTCAGAGCCATTGCCCGAAAAAACGCGGGATTGCCGCGTTAATCGGGGGTTTATCCCTCACTCCAGTCCTGTGTTTGAGCTAGGAGTGGCTCACTCAGACAAACAGATCCACACTGCCTTGCGCCTGGCGTGCCAGACCGGTATTGCCCGCATTACCCGCCGCGTTTTGCACGCCCACACGGGTGATGGCGGCATTGACAGGCTGCCTGCCGTGGGCATCGGCCTGACTTTGCTGCTGTCCAGCCCCATCAGCGCCCACGCTCACGCCGCTCAGGTTCAAGCCCTGAGCCTGCAGCAGCTCACGCAACTGATCCTGCCCCTGCGCCAGCCACTGGCGCGCCTGCTCATCACCGGCGGCAAATCGCACATGGGCCTCCTGCCCATTGAGCTGAACCTGCACCTGAATGGGCTTGCCCTGATGCTCAATCGACAAGGCGGCGTTCTGCGTCTTCTGATGCACCCAGAACGCAACCTGCTCGGACACTTCCTGCTCGCGCTCACTGGGCATGGCATCGGGATTGGCAGACTGACTCAGGTCAGAAGCGCTCTGACCCTGACCTTGCATGCCTGCACTAGCCGCACCCATCGCTGCGCCAAACCCTGCCGCCGCAGCCAGCAGTTCAGAGCCCCCCGTAACGCTGCCCGTTTTTTCAGCACCCACAGAAGCGGACTCAGACTTTGCGCTGCGCAGCAGCTCTTTCAGATGCTCAGCCGTCTGCGGTGCCACCGCTGTCATGCCTTGCAGACTGATGCCTTGCGAAGCCACCGGCACGGGGCGCTGGGGCTGAGCGGGCTCGGCACGCGACGTCGTCTTGTCGATGTCGGCCATGGCGGCACTGATGGCGGCGCTTTCAGCCGTCTGTGCCTTTTTATCCGTCAGTGCAGCGGTAGCTGAATCATCAAAATTTATAGCATTCAGCGTATTTAAATCATGGACTTGAGGCTCATTTGACTCTGAATCTGGTAGAACCCCTGCATGGGCTTGCGCCGCAGCCGGGTCCAGCGCCTGCCGGTGCGCCAGCAAGGTGCTGTTGCCACGGCCCGAAAGAAAGTCGCTGGCCACGCCCTGGCGCAGATCGGCATCGCCCTGGGTATCCAGCCGCGCCGTCTGGCCGACCAGACTCATCCACGGCGCATGCACCTGGCTGGCCAGGAGCTGGTCTTGCGCATTCAGGGGGGTGAGGTCAGTTGTGGTCGTAGTCTGGGCCTCATCTGGCACCAGAGCCTGCGGCAGGCCGGTGGCGGCAAAGCTGTCCAGCGATGCCAGCAGCGATGAAAAGCCTTGTGCAGGCTGGTCCCCAGCGCCCGCCGTGCGGGCCGAGGCCATGGACTGCGCCGCCTTGCTGATACGCGGCTCACCGCTGCGGGGGGATTCAATCCGGGTGTCCGCCATCGTCAGGCCTCTTGAAGCTGCAGCCCGAAGCTGCGCCGAAAGAACTGGAGCGCTGCACGCTCGTCCGTTTCCTTTTGTTCGCGGCGCATCTGGGCCAGTGCCATATCACGCTTGCGCGTCTGCACCACTTTCTGCAGGCTGGTCACGCGCAGCTCGGCAGCCAGCAAGGCCTGGCGCGCGGTTTCCAGGCGAATGTTCTGATCGGCAATCACCCGGGTCTGCAGGCCAATGGCGTGCTGCAGCCGGTCCATGAACTGGTACTGGTGGTGCATGACTTCGGGCTGCACGGCCAGCCCTTCCTGCGCGCCCCAGCGGGCCTGCATCTCCAGCACATAGCCCTGCAGCTGATCCATCTGGGCCTGTGCGGCCTGCTGGGCGCTCAGGCGCTCTTGCATGGCGGTGCGGGCGGCGTCGCGCTTGCGCTCTGCGGCTTCAATGGCGACGTTCAATGCATTCAAGGACGACATCTGCGCTTACTCCCTCTGGCTGACCGGTTGACGCTTATCCGTGCTGCATGGCCTGTGCCATGCCCGCCACGCTTTGCTCCATGCTGGAGCTTTCAAACATGCTTTGCTGCAAAAACCCGGTCATCGCGGGCTGCAGCGCAATCGCCTCGTCGAGCTGCGGGTCCGACCCCGCCACATAGGCGCCGACCTGCACCAGATCACGCCCCTTCTGGTAGCGCGAATAGACGGCGCGAAACCGGCGCGCCAGCTCGAAATGCTCGCGCGAGACCACGTTGTGCATGACGCGCGAGGCCGACTGCTCAATGTCGATGGCCGGGTAATGCCCGGTTTCGGCCAGCGCCCGCGAGAGCACGACGTGCCCGTCCAGAATGGCGCGCGCCGCATCGGCAATCGGGTCCTGCTGGTCATCGCCTTCGGACAGCACGGTGTAGAAGGCCGTGATCGAGCCCACACCATGCAGGCCGTTGCCGCTGCGCTCCACCAGCGCGGGCAGTTTGGCAAAGCACGATGGCGGGTAGCCCTTGGTGGCAGGCGGCTCGCCAATGGCCAGTGCAATCTCGCGCTGCGCCATGGCATAGCGGGTCAGCGAATCCATGAGCAGCAGCACATGCTTGCCCTTGTCGCGGAAATGCTCGGCAATCGCCGTGGCGTAGCTTGCGCCTTGCATGCGCAGCAGCGGCGGCGCATCGGCGGGAGCGGCCACCACCACGGCGCGGCTGCGGTCCTGCGCGCCCAGAATGTCTTCGACGAATTCCTTGACTTCGCGGCCCCGCTCACCAATCAGGCCCACCACGATCACATCGGCCTGGGTGTAGCGCGCCATCATGCCCAGCAGCACGGACTTGCCCACGCCCGAACCTGCAAACAGACCCAGGCGCTGGCCGCGCCCCACGGTCAGCAAAGCGTTGAGCGCCTTGACGCCCGTGTCCAGCGACTCGCGCACGGGGTCGCGGTCCATGGCGTTGATGGGGTTACGGTCCAGCACCTCGGGCACCACGCCATCAATGGGGCCGGCATGATCGAGAGGAATGCCCTGCGAATCCACCACACGGCCCAGCAAACCATCGCCCATGGGCAGGCGCAGCACGCCCACGGTCTGGTTGATGACCTCGGTCTCCTCCACACCCAGCTGGGGCACAGGGATAAACGGCGCAGCTGGCACCACCATGGCGCCACTGGACAGGCCCTGAATATCGCCCGCAGGCATCAGATAGGCACGTTCACCCGCAAAACCCACGACTTCGGCCAGCACAGGCTCCTGACCGCTTTGCTTGATATGGCATTGCGCGCCCACGGGCACGCGCAGGCCCGACGCCTCCAACACCAGCCCGGTCAGCCGCGTCAGCCGACCCTGGCATTCCAGCGGCACAGGCTGCGCATAGCGTGCCCGCGCCTGGTCCATGAATTGCTGCCAGGCGTTCATGCCTTGTCCCCGTCATACCAGGTGGACACCAGACCCAGCGCGGCCACGGCACGGCGCCAGCGCTTTTCCAGGCTACCGTCAATTTCCGTGCCGCCGCATTCGACCTTCACATCGCCCGCGGCAATCGCGGCATCGCCCAGCCATTGAATGCGGCTGTGCGCACCATGCTCGGCCTGCAGTGCATCCGCCAGCGCGGCGTGGTCGGCGGGGTTCAGGCGCACGGTGACCGGGCGGCTTTCATCGACCAACATGTCCAGCGCCTCGTGCACCACGGGCAGCAAGGCTTGCGGCTGGCTGCGCAGCTCCTGGCGCACCACCTGCCGGGCAATGTCGCAGGCCAGATGCAGCAGCTCCTGCGCCGTTGCGGCCTGCATCTGCTTGAACTCCTCTTCCAGGCTTTGCACCACTTTGATGATGCTCTGTGCCTGCTCACGACCCGCTCCGGCCACATAGTCGTCCATGCGCTGCTGCCACTGCTGCTGCATCTGGGAGCGCCCCTCCGCCAGCCCCTGGGCATGGCCTTCGGCACGCGCCTGCTCCAGCAGTTGCTGCAGCTGGGCTTCATCAAAAGCTGGCTCTGCCGGCTGCTCAGGCTCAGGCGCGGACACCTCGGGCTGTGCCTGCGGCTGATGCTGCAGCGATGGCGAAAAGCCGTTGAACTGTGCGCCCGCCGGCACAAACGGCGCGGGCTGCATGGGCGCAAATGCGCCACCCTGTGAATCCACCGCACCAAAGCGCCACTGGACCACGGTGCTGTCGTCAATCTCTTCCTGCGGAATAAAGCGCGAGTGCACGCGTGGCGGCTGGCCGTTAGACATAGCTGTCCTCCGGGCCGCTACCGATCGTCACCTGGCCCTCTTCGACCAGACGGCGCACGACCTTGAGGATTTCCTTTTGCTGCGCTTCCACCTCGGACAGACGCATGGGACCACGGCCTTCCAGGTCTTCACGCAGCGATTCGGCGGCGCGCATGGACATATTGGCCAGAATCTTGTCGCGCACTTCCATGGAGCCGCCCTTGAGCGCCACGATCAACGTCTCGGACACCACCTCGCGCAGCACCATCTGGATGGAGCGATCGTCGAGCTTGACCAGATCGTCGAAGACAAACATCTTGTCCATGATCTTCTGCGCCAGCTCCGCGTCGTAATTGCGGATGGAGTCCAGCA
Organism: Comamonas testosteroni; assembly: GCF_003569915.1. Classification (GTDB taxonomy): domain Bacteria; phylum Pseudomonadota; class Gammaproteobacteria; order Burkholderiales; family Burkholderiaceae_C; genus Comamonas; species Comamonas testosteroni_D. Next base: position 20,353 of record NZ_KZ984457.1, read on the forward strand.
CCGCCACATCGGCGTTGCCGCCCAGCTGGTTGAGCATTTCAGCGGCCGTCTTCACGCCGCCCAGTGAGGTCTTGCGTACCTTGTCGCCACCGGCCAGCACCTGGAACAGCACCTCGTTCAGGTCCTTGAGTGCAGCGGGCTGAATGCCTTCCAGCGTAGCCACGCGCAGCATCACCTCGCTGCGAAAGCGCTCGGGCAGCTGCATCAGCACCGCAGCGGCCTGCTCGTACTCCAGGTGCACGAGAATCGCCGCCACAATCTGCGGATGCTCGCCGCGCAGCAGTTCGGCCACGGACAGCGGGTCCATCCACTTCAGGCTTTCGATGCCCGAGATATCACCGCCCTGCAAGATGCGGTCGATCAGCAAGGCCGCCTTGTCGTCCCCCAGCGCGCGCTTGAGCACCGAGCGCACATAGTCGCTGGCGTCATCGACCAGCAGGCTTTGCGCAGCGGCATCGTTGGTGAAGCGGTCGATCACAAAATCGACCTTCTCCCGCGTCACACCGCGCATGCGCGCAATCGTCTCGCCCAGTTTCTGCACTTCCTTGGGCGTGAGGTGCTTGAACACCTCGGCCGCCTCTTCCTCACCAAGGGAGACCAGCAAGATGGCAGCGTCGTTCAGACCTCTATCGTCCATATTCAAACTCTCTGTTCAGTATTCACAATGCAGGAGCGGCTCTCTATCCGCTTTGCCATCGGCTCTTTCGCCAGTGACAGCGAGCAAGGGCCACCCCGCAGCGAGGCTGTCGTCCCCTCCGGGGGAAGCGGCGCAGCCGCTCAGGGGGAGCGTCTAGCCCTCGCCATTAATCCAAGTCTTGACAATATTTGCCACCGCAATCGGGTTCTGCTTGGCCAGATTTCTGGCCTGATCCATGCGTATCTGTTCCTTGGTCGGTGTCAGCTCTGTCGGCGGAGCAGGCAGAGCGGGGCGCTCCAACGCCTCGCCAGCCACCGCATTGAGCTGCGTACCCGGCTCACTCTTGCGCGCCTTGAGCAGCGGACGCACCAGCCCCAGCAGCACCAGGGCGCCAAACAGCGCCAGCGCCAGTGGAATGCCCATGCTCTTGGCCATGGCCTGCATTTCGGGGTCTTTCCACAGCGGCAGATCCACCGCTGCGGGTGTCGCATCCATAAAGGGGGCGCTGACCAGATTCACCGAGTCACCGCGATCGGCGCTATAGCCCACGGTTTCGCGCACCAGCGTCAGCAACTGTTCCTGCTGCTGCGCCGTCAAGGGGCGCAGGCCCGCGCTGGCAGCGGCAGCTCCTGCAGCTGTCGCTGCATCGGCACCTGCGCCAGCAGGCAATGTTGGTGCGGCATTGACGACCACCGCTGCAGTCAGGCGCTTGATATTGCCTGTGGCACCGCGCGTGACTCGCACGGTCTTGTCCACCTCGTAATTGGTGATCGACTCGCGCTTGCTACCGCTGCCTTGGCCATTGCGGCCCTGCGAGGCATCAGCCGCCTGTGGCGCGGGGTTGGCCCCATTGATGGGAGCCGTGGAGTTTTGCGGTGGCTGGTTGCTGGTGGCACCCGGCACACCCGTCGGCGGCGTGGCCTTGTTGTCAACGCCGCTTTCCATGACTTGCTGGCTGCGTATCGCGCCGCTGTCCGCCGTCTGATTGGGTCGATGCTGCTCGGAGGTGGACTCGGTCTGGCTGAAGTCCAGCTCGGCCGAGACCTGGGCCTTCACATTGTTCTTGCCAACCACGGGTTCCAGAATGTCCAGAATGCGGCGCACATACTGCTGCTCCACCTGCTGGGTGTAGAGAAACTGCTGCATGTCTACGCCACCGGCATTGCCGTCAGGTGACTGCGACAGCAGCTTGCCCGTGTCATCCACCACGCTCACGGCCGTGGGGGTCATCTCGGGCACGCTGGATGCGACCAGATGCACGATGCCCGCGATCTGCGCGCGGTCCAGCACGCGGCCAGGGTGCAGGCTCAACAACACCGAAGCCGAAGGCTTTTGCTGTTCACGGAAAAATCCGTTCTGGTTAGGCAGTGCCAGATGCACACGGGCGCTTTGCACCGCATTGAGTGCCAGGATGGAGCGCGTCAGCTCGCCCTCCAGCCCACGCTGGAAATTAAGGCGTTCCTGAAACTGCGTGATGCCGAACTTGCTGTTCTCCATCAGCTCAAAGCCCGTGACCGAGCCCTTGGGCAGACCTTGCGTGGCCAGCTTCAGGCGCACATCGTGCACGCGGTCGGCAGGAATCAGGATCGCGCCGCCGCCCTCGCTGTACTTGTAGGGCACGTTCATCTGCGTCAGCTGGGCCACGATGGCGCCGCCATCCTTGTCGCTGACATTGGCAAACAACAGCCTGTAATCGGGCTGGCGGTAGAACACCGCCGCCGCCACCAGACCGACAGCCACCAACGCGGCCAGGGCACCCCAGCGAAGGCGTTGACCACGGTCGAGCGCATTCCAGCGCTGCACAACGGCAGGGCGAGAAACAGGCACAGCATTGGGAACGGGTACTTCAGCTACAGCAGACATGTGAATTCCAAGGTGTCAGACCCCACACGAGGTCTAGCGTCCAGTGGATTATTCGGACTCACGCCTGCTGCGTTCCCCCGATAAGCGCACCGATTCACCCACTTATTCCCCGTCTGCCAGGCGCTGAAAAAACTAGGATCAGCCCCAGTCAATCATTCAAGCTGGAAAACCTCATGGACCTCAAGATCCCTTCCATCTCTCCCGCCCAGCTGGGCAGCCAGCTTGGCAAAGTCGGCTCCGCCACCTCTCCCATTGCCGCGGGCGGCTTTGGCCAGGCCCTGCAAAGCGCTCTGCAATCGGTGAGCAGTGCACAGAACCACTCCAGCCACCTGCAGCGCGAAGTGCAGCTGGAAAACCCCGCCGTCAGCCTGGAGCAGACCATGGTTGCCATGCAAAAAGCGCAAATCGGCTTCCAGGCCACGCTGCAAGTGCGCAACCGCCTGGTGCAGGCCTATACCGATGTCATGAATATGCAGGTCTGAACCTGCACAGATCACCCTCAAGAGAAAAGTTGCCCTCCAAGGCTTGCCCGCATGTTGTGATGACATGCGGGCTTTTTACACTCAGCAACTATTAATTTGATAGCTATATGTCTATGTAATTAATGGACTAGAGGCCAATTTCATCAAAACTCAGAAACCACAAAGCCCTGCTGCAGTGATGCACCAGGGCTTTGTGGTCTCAGAGTCCTGAAACGTCAGTGCATCACATGCGGCTGACCGTCGAACATATGCTCAAAGCTCGCCAGCCAGGGCTCGGCCAGCACGCGGATCTGGGCATCGTTGCGCAAAATGCGCTGCATGATCCGCGCCTTTTCCTTGCGCAGCTCAGGCTCCAGCTTTTCATCCTTCGAGCGAAAGCGCAGTTGCTCGATCAGCACGGCACAAGTGCCCTCGTAGCGCGCAACGCCATCCCAGTCCTTGTTCTGGGCAGCATGCAGCATCTTGGCACTGCTTTCCTCAATGGCGCGATAGAAGTCGATCAATGTGTGCTCCATAAAACAAGAAACATCAGTTGGCAGCAAGCTGCGAACTTGCACCAATCTCTTGCCAGCTCTTGGCAACAGGGCTCATCAAGGCAACCACCTCTTCCACAGCCGCCACGTCATTGCGCAGATTGGCCACGGTCAGTCGTTGCACGCAATAGTCATACAGCGCGCCCAAGTTGGCCGCCAGCTCGCCTCCCTGCTCACGGTTGAGGCCCCCTTTGAGGCCTTCCTCCAGAATGCGCACGGCGCGGCCAATCTGCTGGCCCTTGAGCTCAATATCGCCACGCTGCAAGGCACCGATGGCGGTGTTGAGGTTTTGCAGCAGACCGTCAAACAGCATCTGAATCAGACGATGTGGAGATGCGCTCTCCAGACCCGACTGAACACCCACTTGACGATAAGCATTGGCGGCACGAGAAGAGACGGGGGTATACATGGTGGACATCCTATTTAACGGCTTACCTTTGTTATCGGCAGCCGCCTCCCAAACTCAAGTGAAATTTCTGCCCGCCCATCATCAATCTTTGCTCTTGTTCCAGGCCGCCACCTGCTGCTCCATATAGGTGCTCAGCGCGGTCAGCGATGCCATCTTGGTATCCAGTGCCGTGTACTGGGCCGTCATGCGCTTTTCCAGCGTCGCAGCGCGGTTGTTCACCTTGTCCTGATCGGCCAGGTTCGACTTTTTCAGAGACTCCAGAGAGTCCGTCTTGTTGTTCAGCGCACCGTCATAGGACAGAAGCTGATCGGTGTACTTCTTCATGGTGGTGGCAATACCGCCACCCGATCCATCCGATGAAGACGTTGCGGCAAACAGCGACTTCATCGCATCAGGAGATGAGGCCAGCGCTTTATCCAACTTGGCGCTGTCTGCAATGCTCATGGAACCATCAGAGGCAACCTTCAAACCAATATCCGACAGCATCTTCAAGCCACCTGTGGCGTTGGATGCCACGCCACGCATCACATTGCGCATGCTGTTTTGCAGGCTGATGGTTGCGGAGTCCGCCTGCAAAATACCCGCGGCCTTGCTTTCCGAGTCGTACTTGGTCGAATCACTGAGCAACGAGTTCAGCGCGTTATACGCATCGACAAAAGCCTGAATATTCTTCTTCATGCCATCGGTATCCTGCGTCAGCGACACACGCGAGTCCGATGTCGTCACCGCACTCACGGTGATCTTCACGCCAGGCAAAATATCTGCAAAGGAATCGGTGGCCGACTGCTGCTCCACACCATTGACCGAGATCTTGGCATTCTGCGCAGCCTTGGTCATGCTGAAGCCCATGTCCACCGGCGCAGCGCCTTGGCCGTCTTCGCCCCATGTCACGGTAAAGGCAGCAGCATCACCGGTTTCCTTGGAGCGCAGCATCAGTTGCTCCTTGCCCGATGCATCGCGCAGCAAAGTGGCGGTCACGCCAGTTCCGCCATCATTGATCTTGGCAGCCAGAGTCGTCAGCGTGTCCTCGGCGGTGTACTTGATATCCACCGATTTACCGTCCTGGGTCAGCTTGAGAATGCCATCCGCGCCCATCTTCTGATCGATCGTGCGCGCCGCAGATACCGAAGTCTGCGCCTGCGACAACTGAGACACGCCAATATCAAACGTGCCCTTGCTGGCAATGCCGGTGATGCTGATCGCAACCGCAGAATTGCTGGACGACGCATTGACACCATTCCAGCCACTATCACGCGTCAGCTTGCCCGCTGCATCATTCAAAGTGCTGGTCAGCGATTTGATCTGCGCATAAGTCGAGAGCTTGGTCTGAATGGTTTCAGCCTTGGTCTGCAAACCTTCCAGAGGCTTTTTCTCCAGTGCCACCATCTGCGAGATGATGTCCGAAACCTTCAGGCCGCTACCGATACCGATCGATGAAATACCCATGTCCAAACTCCTTATGCGCTCGCACCTGACGATACGGCTCTGATTGGAGAAGCATTCTGGCAAAGAACGCTCTGCGCTAAAGCGCGAAAAGCGACCACAGGCATTGCCTGTAGCCGCTTTCAACCCTGCATAACCCAGAGAATCCGGGCTATACGCCCCCTGCTATTAGCGCAGCAGAGACAGCACTTGCTGGGGCAGCTGGTTGGCCTGGGCCACCATGGCTGTACCGGCTTGCTGCAGGATCTGAGTGCGGCTCAGGTTGGCAGTTTCGCTGGCGAAGTCCGTGTCCACAATACGGCCACGGGCGGCAGACAGGTTTTCGGTCTGAATGTCGATATTGGCAGTGGTGTTCTCAAAGCGGCTTTGCAGAGCACCCAGATCCGCACGAGCCGAGTTCACCTGATCAATCGCGCTATCGATCTTCTTCAGGGCCACCCAGGCGTCCTTTTGTGTGGCAACGCTCATGGTGTCGATACCCTTGGCATCAGACGCAGTCGCTGCCGCGATCGTGACGGAAGTCTCAATGCCTGTTTTCGTAGCGTCGAAGCCTGCACCCAAAGTCACAGTGGTTGCTGTGCCGTCTTGGGCCATGAAGTCGATGGTGAATTCACCACTAGCTTCGTCCTTGCTCAGGAATGCGGTCAAACCGGTATCGGCTGTCTTGTTGTTGATCGCAGCAACCACTTGGCCCATTCGCTCGTCAACAGAGCTAGCAGCCTTCAGGGAGCCGAGATCAACAATAGCACCACCTCCTACTTGGATGGTCAGATCGGAAGTAATTGCAGTCAGATCGGTGACATCGGCAGGGTCAATAGGATCGGAAGCCCCCATGGCATAGCTCACATTTGCCAGCCCCTTGGCGGACGCATTTGTCAGGCCGCCCACCGTGATGTTTTCACCCGAGTTGGCACCCACCTGGAACACGGCACCCGCGAACGAGCCGTCGAGAATCTTCTGACCGTTGAAGTTGGCGGTCTTGGCCACGCGGTCAATTTCATCGGTCAGCTGCTTGACTTCCGCCTGCAGAGCTTCACGGTCGCTCTTGCTATTGGTCGCATTGCCAGCCTGCACCGCCAGGTCACGCATGCGGCCCAGCATGTCGCCCATCTTGCCCAGCGCGCCTTCAGCGGTCTGCGCCAGCGAGATGCCGTCATTGGCATTGCGTGCGGCAACCGTCAAACCCTTGACCTGGGCATTCATGCGCTCGGAGATCGCCAGACCGGCGGCATCGTCCTTGGCGCTGTTCACACGCAGACCCGAGGAGATACGCTGCATGGAAGTCGCCAGCGAGCCCGCCGAGGAGTTCAGATTGCGCTGAGCGTTGATCGACGAAATATTGGTGTTAATGGTCATTGCCATGATGTTTACTTCCTAACTAGCTTGTTGCCATTACTTCAGCAGAGACAGCACTTGCTGGGGCAGCTGGTTGGCCTGGGCCACCATGGCTGTACCGGCTTGCTGCAGGATCTGCGTGCGGCTCAGGTTGGCGGTTTCGCTGGCGAAGTCCGTGTCCACAATACGGCCACGGGCGGCAGACAGGTTTTCGGTCTGAATATCGATATTGGCTGTGGTGTTCTCAAAGCGGCTTTGCAGAGCACCCAGGTCGGCACGGGCCGAGTTCACCTGGTCAATCGCGCTATCGATCTTCTTCAGAGCCACCCAGGCGTCTTTCTGGGTTGCAACACTCATGGTGTCAATACCGGATGCAGCAGAGCCAGTTGCCGCTACAACCGCAACTGCCGTTCCGCTGACTGCGCCGGTTGCAGCAGTTGCAAAGCCACCTCCCAACGTAATGGACTTGGCCGATCCATTAGCCTTCATTGCATCGGACATGAAGTTGATGGTGAACTTTCCATCAGTCTCCTTTGTCAGGAATGCCGTCACACCGGTATCTGCCGTCTTGTTATTGATAGCAGCCACAACCTGACCCATACGTTCATCATTGGAGCTCGCTGCCTTCAGCGTTCCGAGATCAATGGCTGTACCACCTTCCACGGTAATGGTCAGCGCAGTGGTCACTTCCGCCAGACCTGCAGCTGTCAGGCCTGCAGCGGCATCAGCCATCTTGAAAGTTGCGTATTCAACATTTGCCAAGCCCTTGGCAGATGCGTTGGTCAGGCCACCCACCGTGATGTTTTCACCCGAGTTGGCGCCCACTTGGAATACGGCGCCTGCAAACGAGCCGTCGAGAATCTTCTGACCGTTGAAATTGGCGGTCTTGGCCACACGATCCACTTCATCGGTCAGCTGCTTGACCTCCGCCTGCAGTGCGGCGCGGTCACTCGCGCTGTTGGTGGAGTTACCGGCCTGCACCGCCAGATCACGCATACGGCCCAGCATATCGCTGACCTTGCCCAAGGCACCTTCTGCGGTCTGAGCCAGCGAGATGCCGTCATTGGCATTGCGTGCAGCCACGGTCAAGCCACGAACCTGGGTGTTCATGCGCTCGGAGATCGCCAGACCGGCGGCATCGTCCTTGGCGCTATTGATGCGCAACCCCGAGGAGATGCGTTGCATGGAAGTCGCCAGCGAGCCGCCCGAAGCATTCAGATTGCGCTGAGCATTGATCGACGAGATATTGGTGTTGATGGTCATTGCCATGGTGATCACTCCTTGAATAAAGCGCCGGCGAAGCCGCCGATCCAAACACTGGCCCTATCAAAGAAGCCAGCCGTCAAGACCGGGGCGGCAGTCACATGAACACATCCATCGCTTGCCGGTCCACAAATTCGTTTGAACTTGTTATGTGAGTTATCGGCCGATATGTTGCAAAACTTAAATGAGATTTACAAAAATTTTTGTGATAGCAGACACCCTAATGTTTTCAATGACTTCAATGCATTTCCGCCATCAATCTCGAGGCAAAACAGGTGATCCTCCGCCTCGAGGAAGATCTGAGATAGCGCGGCTTTGCACCTTTTTTCCGCCCACCAGACTTGGGCTATTGCGAGAAAAATTCGTCCATCGCTAGGTTTGCCAATCGCTTATTGGGTGCCCTTGGTACTGCAGCGATGCCCTAAGCCCTTATTTGCGGAGGTTTCAAGACATGGCTGCGACCATCAACACCAATATTGCTTCGATCAATGCCCAGCGCAATCTGAACCTTTCAGGCGGTTCGCTGGCCACTTCCATGCAGCGCATCTCTTCGGGGTTGCGCATCAACAGCGCCAAGGATGATGCGGCGGGCCTCGCTATCTCCGAGCGCATGAACACGCAGGTGCGCGGTCTGACCGTGGCAGCGCGCAATGCGAACGACGGTATCTCGCTGGCACAAACCGCTGAAGGCGCATTGGGCAAAGTGGGTGACATGCTGCAGCGCATGCGCGACCTGGCCGTGCAGGCAGGTAACGCCACGAATAGTGACAGCGACCGTGCTGCCCTTCAATCAGAAGTAAGCCAGTTGTCTGCAGAAATTGACCGTGTGGCCAAGCAAACCAACTTCAACGGCCAGAAAATTCTGGACGGTTCTTTTGCAGGCGCCGTGTTTCAAGTGGGTGCCAACTCCGGCGACAATGTGACACTGGGTGCGCTTGCAGATACACGCGCCAATCAAATCTCCAACATCAGCTATTCCAGCGATGCCGTGACGATTGACACCAACGACACGCCCATCCCGACCATTAGCAAGTTCAAGGAGCCTATTTCCGCTGGTGATCTGCGCATCGTCGTCGGCGGGACCTCTGTTCCTCTCGAAAAGATTGGGGAAGCCAACAGCAGCCTAGAGCGCCTTGGACAAGTCGTCACCGCAATTAACAACAAGTCGGCGGACACCGGTGTGACGGCCTTTATGACCAAGAAGGAAGGCACTAGCGAATACACCATCAGCCTGATGTCTTCGAAGCTTGATGGCAATGGGCAACCAGTTCCTGTTGCGTTTGAAGGCTTTGATGTTGAGACCACGGGGATTCGCGGTGGCTTGGCAACAACACCAACGTCATACACATCGCAGCTGACTACGGCGGCAGCCAGCAGTCCGTTTGATCAAACGAGTTTTGACTCCGCATTGGCAAAAGTGCTGCAGAACAATCCAGCATTAGCCAACAACATAACAGCAAAGGTTGCGCTGACGACATATCAAGGTACACCCAACAGTGCCAATGCAACTGCACTCAAAACAGCTTTAGCAACTGCTAGTGATACCGACTATCAGGCTCTAATTGATGCCAAATCGGCCTTTGATGCCGCCAACCCAAAAACAGATGGGCTTGCCACGGCTTACGCGACTGCAGTCAACAAATTCCTAACCCCTGCCATGACGCCCCCCACGGGCACTGCAGGAGGCTGGACTACTGAGGATGCATCGGCAGCAATCACTGCATTTGCTTCGGCTTTGCAAGCAGCGGGAGTTCCGTCCGAAATGAATATAGACAAAGAGAATCAACTTCTCGACCAACGCGGCGTGGACGATATCGACATCTCCACTCAGCAAGGCGCATGGGTTGCCCTGAAAAAAATCGACAGTGCCATTGATCAGGTCAATAGCGCACGTGCCACGCTGGGTGCGATGCAAAGCCGCTTTGAAAATGCGGTGAACAATATCGACATTCAGACCGAGAACCTGTCTGCCGCGCGCGGCCGCATTGTGGATGCGGACTTTGCTAAAGAAACGGCCAATCTGAGCCGCACGCAGATCCTGCAGCAGGCCGGTACCGCCATGGTGGCCCAGGCCAACCAACTTCCCCAGCAAGTGCTCAAGCTGCTGCAAGGCTAAACACGGACACGCAAGCAAAGCCGCCCAGGCATTGAGCCGGGCGGCTTTTTTGCTGACGGCGCTTTAGTGATCGGCATAACTTGCCGATTAGGACGCATTCACCCGGTTTTTCCGCGCAACAGGCGCGGGTCCAGCTTTCACAATCGACAGCATGCTTGTTCTCATCGGTTATATCGTCGCCTTCGGCTGCATCTTCGGCATGTATGTGCTGCATGGCGGCAGCGTGGGCGTTCTTGTCAAGGCACTGCCGTTTGAGCTGGTGACCATTGGCGGCGGTGCTCTGGGCGCGTTTATCGTGAGCAATCAGCCCAAAGTACTCAAGGCCACAGCCAAGGCGATTCCCTCGGCGCTCAAGCCTTCGCGCTATACCAAGGCGCGCTATATGGAGATCATGGCGCTGCTGTATGAGCTGCTGCAAAAGGCCCGCAAGGAAGGGCTGATGTCCATCGAAGCCGATGTGGAAGAGCCGCAGACATCCACCGTCTTTCAGAACTACCCGTCTTTGCTGGCCGACCACCATGTGATGGAGTTTCTGACCGACTATCTGCGCATGATGGTGTCGGGCAATCTGAATTCTCATGAGATCGAAGCGCTGATGGACAGCGAAATCGAGGCCCATCATGCCGAGGCCCATGGCCCTGTGGCCGCGCTGAACCGCCTGGCAGGCGCGCTGCCTGCGTTCGGCATCATTGCCGCCGTGCTGGGTGTGGTGAACACCATGGCTTTTGTGGGCCAGCCGCCTGCGGTGCTGGGCGGCATGATTGCCTCGGCACTGGTCGGTACTTTCCTCGGCATTTTGCTGGCCTATGCGCTGGTGGAGCCCATGGCGGCACTGCTGGAGCAGCGCGCGCAGGATGGCGCCAAGGAGTTTGAGTGCATCAAGGCCACGCTGCTGGCCAGCATGCAGGGCTACAACCCCGGCACCGCCATCGAGTTTGGCCGCAAGGTGCTGTTTTCGACCGAGCGCCCCGGCTTTCTGGAGCTGGAGTCTCACGTCAAGGGCAAGAAGTGATGCACATGGAGAGCGTCCATGGCTGACAAGAAACTTCAGCCCATCATCATCAAGCGCGTCAAAAAAGTGGCTCCGGCTCACCATGGCGGCGCCTGGAAGATCGCCTATGCCGACTTTGTGACGGCGATGATGGCCTTTTTCTTGCTGATGTGGCTGCTGGGCTCTACCGCTCAGGGCGAACTGCAGGGGATTGCGGCGTATTTCAACTCACCACTCAAAGTCGCCATGTCGGGCGGCAGCGGTGCGGGCAATAGCTCCAGCATCGTGCCCGGCGGCGGCAATGATTTATCCAAGGTTCACGGTCAGGTGCGCCGCTCCGAAGCGGATGACAACGCCAACCGGCGCTCCAGCCAGGCCATGGGCCGTGCCGAGGAGTCGGCGCGCGATGCCCAGCGCCTGCATGCACTCAAGGCCAAGGTGGACAGCATGATTGCGAACAACACCAAGCTCAATGAGTACCGTTCGCAGATCCGCACCGAAATCACCCTCGATGGCCTGATGATCCAGATCGTCGATGACCAGAACCGCCCCATGTTCGACAGCGGCAGTGCCGTGGTCAAACCGTATATGCGCGACATCCTGCGCGAGATTGGCGCGGCCATGGGCAATGCGGAAAACCGCATCAGCCTCTCCGGCCACACCGATGCCGCACCCTATGGCAATGCGGACCGTGGCTATAGCAACTGGGAGCTGTCTGCCGACCGTGCCAATGCCTCGCGCCGCGAGCTGGTGGCCGCCGGCATGCCTCTGGACAAGCTGGCGCGCGTGGTGGGCATGGCCAGCAGCGACCTGCTGATGCCCGAGCAGCCCCGCGCACCACAGAACCGCCGCATCACGATTACCGTGCTGACCAAGGAGGCCGAGCGCCGTGTGCTGGGCAACCCCGACGCTGAAAAAGCCGAAAACGCGGACGAAGCCATCAGCAGCATGAACAAGGCAGGCAGCGCGCCTGCGCAGGCTAAAAAACCCGCAGCCGCCGTCAGCGCTGGCAGCCCCGGCGCAACGGCCAGCACCGAAATAAAGGGTACCCAGTCGCTGGGACCTTCTGAAGAGTTTGTAACAAGTCCTGAAGTTACTCCACAGTCTGCCGAAAAGCCGGACAATGCACGACCATCGCCATGAAGCTGACAAATTGTTACTATCAGGGCTAGATACTTGTTTCCTCGCACCTATTCCGACCGAAAGGGCCTCTCGTGGCTAATGCCCTGCGTTTTTTGATTGTTGATGACTTCTCCACCATGCGCCGCATCGTGCGCAATCTGCTCAAGGAGAGCGGCTTTGCCGATGCCGATGAGGCCGAAGATGGTGTGGCTGCCATCAACAAGCTGCGAGCCAGCAAGTTCGACTTTGTGGTGACCGACATCAATATGCCGAACATGAACGGCTTTCAGCTGCTGAGCGAAATCAAGCAGGATGAAAAGCTCAAGCACCTGCCGGTGTTGATGGTGACGGCCGAAGCCCGCAAGGAAGACATCGTCGCCGCGGCCCAGGGCGGCGCGGCTGGCTACATCGTCAAGCCCTTCACCAAGGCCACGCTGGAAGAGAAGGTCAACCTCATCATCAAGAAACTCGACCTGTAAGCCATGAGCAGCGATCAGGCTTCCGCCAACGTCCACTACAAGATTGGTGTGCTGACACGCCAGTTGCACAACTCACTCAACGAGCTGGGTTATGCGGATCGCTTGCGCGGCAGCATGGGTGAACTGCCCGATGCGCAAAGCCGTCTGTCCTATATCGCCCGCTTGACGGGCGAGGCTGCAGAAAAGGTGCTGAGCCAGGTGGAGGTGACACAGAGCCAGCAGGATGCGCTGGCCGAGCGCACCCGGGCCATGCGCGCCGAACTGATCCAGGACCCTGTGGCCGCCGTGGCCAAGGGCAAGGTGATGAACTATCTGCAGGAAGTGGAAGAAGGCACGCAGCAGACGGGCAGCCACCTGACCGAGATCATGATGGCTCAGGACTTTCATGACCTGACGGGCCAGGTCATTGCCCGGGTGGTGGCGCTGGCCGCTGATCTGGAATCTCAGCTGCTGGAGCTGCTGATCCAGACCTCGCCTGACTCCGCTCAGGCGCCTTCGCTGGCCCCCACAGAAACCATTCAACCCAAGCTGGCCGGCCCCGTGGTGGACCCGGAAAATACGCCCGATGTGGTGACTTCGCAGTCACAGGTAGACGACTTGCTGGCGAGTTTGGGGTTCTGATTTCACTATAAATTCAATAGCTTCTAGCCTATATTAAATAAGGACTAGAAGCCAAAAACACTCAAAATTAGTGTGCGCGCATCTTGGTGCGCAGGCGTGCAATCGCCTGGCTGTGCAACTGGCACACGCGCGACTCGGTCACGCCCAGCACGGCAGCGATTTCCTTGAGGTTCATGTCGTGCTCGTAGTACATGCCCATCACGTACTGCTCGCGCTCGGGCAAAGCCTTGATGGCCTCCACCAGCGCCGCGCGCAGGCGCTGATCGCGCAGCAGCGCAAACGGGTCGGCATCCGCATCGGCCACATGGCGCTCCAGATAGTCATCGCTATCGTCGGAATCACCACCGCCAATATCTTCCAGATACACCAGCTGCGTACCGCGCACCTTGCCCAGCAGGGACTGGTAATCGTCCAGCTCCATGCCCAGCTCGGCTGCAATTTCCGATTCGAGCGGCGAGCGCCCCAGGCGCTGCTCCAGGCGGTTGAGCGCCTGCTCGATTTCCTTCTGGCTCTTGCGTGAGCTGCGGCTCATCCAGTCGCCTTCGCGCAATTCGTCGAGCATGGCGCCGCGAATACGCTGGCTGGCAAACGTCTCGAATTGCACGCCTTGCTCGCTCTCGAAGCGCGACAGCGCCTCGGCCAGGCCGATCATGCCGACCTGGATCAAATCATCCAGCTCCACATTCGGCGGCAGCTTGGCGATCATGTGCAGGGCAATCCGACGCACGAGCGGCACATGCTGACGAATCAGCGCGTCGCGGTCGAGTTGGCCTTTGGCGGTGTACATGGCAGTCAATGGCTCCAGGCAAGAGAATCAGGCACGGCGGCAGCCGCTGCGGGCTGGCTGTGCATGGGCAGAATGCAGGCGGTCTTGAGCATGTGCAGCGTGAGCTGATGCAGATCGCTGGCCTGACGCCAGCGCAGGCGCATGAGCACCGGTGCATCGCCGAGGTGGCGCTGCGAACACTGTAGCAGAGCATTCAGACGCTGCAAGCGTGTCTGAGCGTTCTGTTTGGCCGTCATCAAACTCGACTGCCTGCGGCTCCAGTCATAGGTGGGCGGACCATCTTGGGTCAGCGGCGCCTCCAGAGCTGCCAGCGTGCATTCCACTCCGGCAAACACGGCCAGATGTTTGAGCTGGCGGTAGCTGTCCGTCAGATGCTCCGCATCGGGCGGCACGATCAGCAGCGGCTGCAGACCCTGGCCTTGCAGCAGCGGCGTCAAGGTCTCAGCGCCGGCATAGATGACCAGCGTGGAAAAACCGCGCACATAGGCCTGCAGCGCTGGCAAGGCGGGCAAGCCCATCTCATCGGCATTGCTTTGCAACTGCTTCAGACCCTGGCGGGCAGGCAGGCTGGCCACGGAGTGACGGTCCTTGACCGTGGCGCGCAAACCGGCCTGCGCCTGCCAGGCGTGCTGGGCCAGCAATTGGGCCAGGCCCGGAGAGTCAAACGATTCGCTCTGGCTGCCGTCGAGCACCAGCACCTTCTGCCCCAGGCGCTGCAGCTGCGCGCACAGCGGCCACAGCACGGCCTGCTCAGCCGCCGCGCTCTGCGCGCTGTGCAGCACGACCAGCACGCGCAGACCAGCGGTGCTGGTGTCGCTGACATGCAGGGCCATGCCCTGATGCAAGGGTGCGCGGCGCTCAAGCATGGGCGGCCTCTGCAGCGGTCGCGGAAGGCGTGAAGAAGAAGTCCATGTCCAGCGATTGCGGATCGAAAGCCGACTTGACCGAGGAGCGCATGGAGGCCGAAACCAGCAACTGCGCATTGGCGCGCTCCCAGTCTTCGGGCACGCGCTGGCCATTGGTCACACCGCGCAGCTGAATCTGGTGGCGAATCAGCGTATCGACCGAAGGGCCGACCTTCACGGCTTCGTCCACCTTGGTCAGGATGGCCTGGTGCGAGCCACGCGCCTTGAAGGCGTTCATGACATCGTCCTGCGCATCACCTTGAGCGGAAGCATTGATGGCCAGCAGTTGCTGCACACCATCAATGGCCAGCACATCCATGATTTCGTCCTTGCGTGGGTCGCGTGGAGCCACACCGGTCGTGTCTATCAGCACCATCTTCTTGCTTTGCAGCAGACCCAGCAGGTCTTGCAGCGCGGCCTTGTCATGGGCCTGATGGGCCACCATGCCCAGCATGCGTGCATAGGTGCGCAGCTGCTCGTGGCCGCCAATGCGGTAAGTGTCCAGCGTGATCAGGCCCACGGACGCAGGGCCGTGCTGGGCTGCGCACAGCGCTGCCAGCTTGGCCGTGGTCGTGGTCTTGCCAACGCCCGTGGCGCCGACCAGCGCAAACACGCCGCCTTGCTCATGAATGGCGGGCTGCGCAGCATCGGTGCGCAGATTGCGCTCCAGCACCTGCATCAGCCAGCGCACGGCGTCACCTGCGCCCAGGTGCTCTGGCAGGCGCTCGATCAGCGCACGCGAAAGCGCGGGCGAGTAGCCAGCACGAATGAGCTTGTGCATCAGGCTGGACTGAATCGGGTTCTGGCGCGTCTGGCCCAGCCAGGTCAGGGTGTTGAAGCGCTCCTCGATCAGGTCCTTCATGGACTGCAGCTCTTGCATGAAGTTCTGCGGCGCCGCCGCAGACGCAGTAGCCTGCGGCTTGGGCTGTTCGCGGGTCTGTACGGGCTCGTGGCGCAGCGGATTGTGGCGAGGCACACCGGCGCTGACGGGCTGTGCAGCAGGCGCTGCCTTGGCAATCACACCTTGGCGCTCTTCATTGCGGGCCTGCGCACGCTGGGCGAATGTGGGCAGTGGCTCGTTGTCGTCCAGGCTGGTTTCATGGCGACGGCGCAGCATGCGCTCGCGCACATAGTCCTGAAACGACAGCGTGCTCATGGACAGCTCCTGCACATCGTCCTGTACGGAATGCTGGGCCAGTTCGCGCGCGGACTTGACGGGCGTGGACTGGGCCTGCGCCAGCTGCTTTTCTTCCAGCCGCTTTTCCTCAGCCTGCTTCTTGCGTGCCTGAACATGCTCCAGCGTGCTCATGGGCGCTGCACCCTGAGCAGCCGCTGCCAGTGCGGGGCGGGCTTCCTTACGCAAACCACGGCCTTCCTCGGCGGCACGGCGCTCCAGCGCATCCTGCAGCGGCGAGCGGCTTTGAAAGCCGGAATCCATGTTCTGCAGGGTTTCTTCAGCAGTGGCCATGACTTCCACGCCATCCGGTGTCTGGCGGTTGGAGAGAATCAGAGTGCCGTCGCCAAAGACCATGCGCGCCTTGGCCAGGGCCTCACGGGCGGTCGGGGCGTAGAAGCGTTTGATGTTCATGCGGATGCACCTTTAAGAATCGGACCGATGCGGATGGTGTGCGTCTCGGGGATCTCGCTGTGGGCGAGTACCTGCAGACGCGGCGCCACACGACGCAGCAGCTTGGCAAGCGAGTTGCGGATGGCGTCCGGCACCAGCAAGCAGGCGGGCAGGCCCAGCTCTTCCTGTTGGTTGGCGACGTCCACCGCCTTCTGTGTGAGGATTTCTGCCACGCCGGGGTCCAGCGATGGCGAATTGGGGTTGGCCAGTGCCTGCACCAGCAGACGCTCAAGACCCGGCTCGATGGCAATCACATTGAGCTCGCGGGTGGGACCATAGATTTGCTGCACGATGGCAGGCGACAGCGCAATGCGCACGCGGCGCGCCAGCTCCACGGGATCGCTTGTCTGCGTGGCGTTTTCGGCCAGCGTTTCGATGATGCTGCGGATATCACGGATGTGCACAGAGTCCTCCAGCAGCAGCTGGAGCACTTTCTGGAACGTTGTGATGGGCACCATTTTCGGAATGACTTCTTCAATCAATTTGGGAGCCAGCTTGGCCACATGCTCGACGAGCTGCTGCGTCTCCGTACGGGACAGCAGCTTGGCCGCGTGCACTTGCATCAAGTGTGACAAATGGGTGGCCATCACGGTTTCCGAATCAACGACGGTAAAACCAGCCATTTGTGCCGCTTCCTTTTGCCGCTCATCAATCCAGTGGGCGGGCAGACCGAAAGCCGGGTCAGTGGTGGCCGTGCCAATCAGCGGCGTGGTGATGCCACCGGGGTTGATGGCCAGGAACATGCCGGGGAAGGCTTCGCCCTCGCCCACCATCACGCCACGCAGGGTGATGCGGTAGGCGCTGGGCTTGAGCTCCAGGTTGTCGCGCACATGCACGGCGGGCGGCAGAAAGCCCACTTCCTGCGCAAACTTGCGGCGCACGCCCTTGATGCGCGTCAACAGGCCGCCCTGACGGCTCTTGTCCACCAGCGTGATCAGGCGGTAGCCCAGCTCCAGCCCCAGCAGGTCCACGGGCTGCAGATCGTCCCAGGTAGCTTCACCATCGGCCTGCGCGGCTTGCTGCTGCGGTGCTGGCGCACGGCTTTCGGCGGCCACGCGGGCCTTCTCCTTTTTATCCAGCATCCATGCGCCCCAGCCCAGCAAGGAGCCCATGAGCAGGAACACGGCATGCGGCATGCCCGGAATCAGGCCCAGCATGATCAGCACGCCTGCCGTAATGCCCAGCACCTTGGGCGACATGAAAAGCTGCTGCACGATCTGGCGGCCCATGTCGGACTCCTTGCCTACGCGCGAGATCACCATGGCCGCGGCCACCGAGATCAGCAGGCCGGGAATCTGCGCCACCAGCGCATCACCGACGGCCAGCAGAATGTAGCTGTCCGCCGCCTGCCCGGCAGACAGGCCGTGCTGCACCATGCCGATGATCAGGCCACCAATCACGTTGATGACCAGAATCAAGATGCCCGCGATCGCATCGCCGCGCACAAACTTGCTGGCACCGTCCATGGAGCCGAAGAAGTTGGCTTCTTCCTGCACCTCGGCGCGGCGGCGCTTGGCTTCTTTTTCGTCGATCAAGCCGGCGTTCAGGTCAGCGTCCACGGCCATCTGTTTGCCGGGCATGGCATCCAGCGTAAAGCGAGCCGAAACTTCGGCAATACGCTCGGCGCCCTTGGTGATCACCACAAAGTTGATCACCACCAGAATGCTGAAAACAATCAGACCCACAGCAAAGTTGCCGCCGATCAGGAAGTGACCGAAGGCCTCGATCACGGCGCCCGCAGCGCCGGGGCCGGTGTGGCCTTCCATCAGCACCACACGGGTGGATGCCACGTTCAGCGACAGACGCATCAGCGTCGTCAGCAGCAGCACCGACGGGAAGGCCGCAAAGTCCAGCGGCTTGATCATGTAGGCAGCCACCATCATCACCATCAGCGCCACGGCGATGTTGAGGGTAAAGAAGGTGTCCAGCATCCACGGCGGAACCGGCAGCACCATCAAACCCAGAATGGCCACGACCAGAATAGGCGCGGTCATGCCCTGCAGCGCACCTGCGTTGGAGCCAGACCATTTCTGGAACATTTGCAGCGGATTGGACGTCGACATCAAACACTACCTTCCTGCGGCGCAGCCGTATCGGCGGCTGGCGCATGCGTGCGGCCGCGCTGGGGATCAAGCTCCAGCGGCACGGGCGGCTCGCCCATTTCATCGGGCATGGGGCCTTCGCCGCGCAGAGCGGCCTTGAGGCGATAGACATAGGCCAGCACCTGCGCCACGGCGGTGTAGAGCGCAGCAGGAATGGCCTGATCCAGATCGGCATGGGCATAAAGCGCCCGCGCCAGCATGGGGGATTCGAGCACCGGAATCTGGTGTGCGCCCGCCAGCTCGCGAATCTTGAGTGCGACCAGATCCGTGCCCTTGGCAATCACCTGGGGCGCTGCCATGGTCGCGTCGTCATAGCGCAGGGCCACGGCGTAATGCGTGGGGTTGGTGACCACAAAGTCGGCACGTGGCACGGCGGAGACGCTGGCGCGATCCGCGATCTCGCGCTGCTTCTGGCGAATCTTGCCTTTGAGCTGCGGGTTGCCTTCGGATTCCTTGTGCTCCTGCTTGACTTCCTCATGGCTCATCTTCAGGCGCGACTTGAAGAGAAACGCCTGCAGCGGCACGTCGATCACGGCGACCAGCAACACCACCACCAGCAGCAGCGTGATGCCCGTCGCCAGCCAGGAGCCGACCATGGACAGCGCCATGGGCGAGGGCTGGGCCGAGACCGAGGCCACCTCGGCAATGCGGCTGCTCATGTACTTCCAGGCCACAAAGCCCAGGATCGTGGTCATCAGCACCATCTTGACCACGGTGGTCAGTTGCTGCTTGGAAAACAGGTTCTTGATGCCCGACAGCGGGTTGAGCCGGCTGAACTGCGGCGTTACGGGCTTGAAGCTGAAAATCCAGCCCCCCGCCGCCACGCCGGACAGCACCGAAGCCGTGGTGGTCACCAGCGCAAAGATGATGGCGATGCCCAGACCCAGGCCCAGCATGGACTGCAGGCGCTCAAGCATCAGCGCCGGAGTCTTGGCCGCAGCGGCGTTGAAGACCAGCTGCTTGGCCATGGCCTCACGCAGATGATCGATCAGCGGCTGCGAGCCAATGAACATCAGCAGCGCCCCCGTGCCCAGAATGGCCAGGTGAGAGAGGTCTCGAGAGCGCGCACCCTGCCCGTCCGCACGCGTTTTTTGCAGCTTGCGTTCGGTGGCTGGCAGGTTTTTGTCTTGACTCGATTCCATGGCGCACGGACGGATTGGATGACCCAATTGTCCAAATCCGGCACCTGCGCAAACCGCGGATAAGCGGCTGCCTAGCCCTGTTTATGCAGGACTAGAGTCAACCTGATACTTCAAATTTGATAGCTATATGCCTATTTGATATATGGACTAAAGGTCGATTTGGCCTTAAATCATCTCAAGAGGCGCTTTGCGGCATGCCCAGCTTGAGCTCGCTGAGCATGCGCAGCAGCAGGCGGTTAAGGTCCTCGGCCTGCCACTGTTCCTGCTCGCGCAGATGCCGAATGGGCGCGGCATCCGCGCCTTCCAGCGCCTGGCTCATCTGCAGCACGGCGGCATACGGTCCGCTGCGGCTGACGATGCCGTCGAAGATGCGTTCGTTGAGCGGCGTGCGGCGCAGAATATTGGCCACCGGCTCATGCAGCAGCAGATCGAGTTGCGAAAACAGGCTGCACAGATAGACCTCGCGCTGCAGCTCCAGACTGATGCCAGCCTCGATCAGCAGCTCGGCCAGTCTGGCGCGCATCACGATCTGCGTGCGCAGCGGAATCAGGTCCTGCTCGGTACAGGCATGGGGCAGTTGATCGGCCAGCCAGCGCTCCAGCGTGCCCAGGCCCAGCATGACCAGACCCCGGCGCAGAGAATCCACACCCCGGCGCAAGCCCAGCGCCGCCGAGTTGGTGTAGAGCATGAAGCGATAGGCCAGCACCGGGTCCGAGCCCAGAATCTGCTCCATCACATCCAGGGGCTGCTCTTTGTCGATGGCCTTCATGAGGCGAAACAGCGCGTCGCGCGAAGGCTGGGGCTGCTGCAGGCGGTAGGCCTGCATGGTGTCCGCCACCGGCCAGCCGGCAATGGCGCCCGCCTCATGCGCGTCGAGACAGGCACGGGCCAGCTCCAGGCTCTGCAGCCCTTCATACATCTGGCCACCCAGCAGTTGCAAGGGCTGCGCTGCGAAAAAGCCGGGCGCAGATTCCTTTTCCTTCTCCGCCGCTCTGTCAGGCGCTCCTGCACGCACGGTATTGGCCATGCCAGCAGCCCCCTCGGACGGCAGGCTCAGCAGGCTGCTGGCAAAGCAGCGCGCCATATCGGCATCGGGCACATCGGCCAGCGCTCCGCCCCAGACCATCATCAGCCCGCGGGCATGGGCTTTTTGCACCAGCGCGTAAATGCCCTCGTCCTGCTGCAGCCAGTCGCCGCGCACCTCGATCCAGGGGCTGCCCCTGGGAGCCGTCTCCAGCAGGCTGCACAGCACCTGGCGCGACTGCGGAGAAATCAGCAGCGGCGGAGCCTGGCTGCTCCAGATTTCATCGAGGCTGCGCAGCAGGTGCGCCATATCCGCCGAGGCACCAGGATCCTCATGCACATACAGTTGAATGCCAGCCAGACGTCGCGCACGACCCCATAGAGGTCGGTAACCAAGAGTCAAGGAGCTGAGGACGGACTGGACCATGAAAACGCAGACGAAAATGAGCAGGTTGGCAGCAGAAGATCAGGACAGCCCTGACCTCGATCAGCTGATGTAGTTGAACAGAGAAAGCTTCTGAATCTGGGCATAGGACTGCAGTGCAGCCTGCAGGCCCACGGTCTGGGTTTCCTTTTCAGAGAGCGCGGGAATCATATCCAGATCTTCGGCTCTGGAGCGGTCAGCCTCCTGCTGCACCGCCTGCGCCGACAGGCTGTTTTCAATGCGGTCCGCTCGGTTGAGCAGGTCGCCCGCAAAGCTGCGCACGGTCTGCATGCGGCTCATACCGGTATCGATTTCCGCCAGCCCCTTGGCAATGGCATGGGACAGAGCGCCAGAGGCGGTCGAGCCATCGGCATTGCTGCCGTTGCGCACGGCTTCGATGGCCCTGTCCATCACGCTGAAGATGTCCGAGCGCTCGCTGGGCTTGACGGTGAACTTGTCACCCGCGGCAGGCTCGCCGGTAATGGTCAGCTTCATGCCTGCCACTTCGATGGCCTCACCGGACTTGTAGGGCTTGAATGTCGCGCCGCCGTCGATGCTGTACTGCGGCTTGCCATCGGCATCCATGGAGAACTCGACATCGACAGACGTGGTCAGCGCCGTGGCTTGTGCGGGGTCCGCAATCACCCCCACATCGGCCCAGGCCTTGCCGGTGTTGCCAGCTCCGGCCTCCACCGCCAGCACGCCATTGCCTGTGGGCACATTCATCCAGGCCGCCGCGCCGTCCAGCGAGTTGGGGATGTTGTTGTCGGCACCGCTGGTCTGTCCCGGCTGGCCCACGAAGGTATAGCCCTGTACCGGCTGCTCGGAGCTGTCGAGGCCACGGAACAGCGGCAGGCCATTGCTGTCCTTGCGGTTGGCATAGGTCATCAGTTGCTCGCGCAAGCTGGTCATCTGCGCCACCAGCGCATCACGCGATGTCTGGTTGAAGGTGCCGTTTCCGGCACTGACCAGCAGATCGCGAAAATCCTGCAGCGCCGTATTGGCCTCGTTGAGCGTCGACTCCCCGTAGGTGATCAGATTGCGCTGCGCATCCAGCGCACGCTGGTCGGATTCGGTGCGAGTGATGCGCGTGCGGGCGCGCTCGGCCTGCGCAGCTGCCACCGGGTCATCGCTGGCGCGCAGCACGCTTTTGCCCGAGGTGATCTTGTCCATCAGACCGACCAGAT
The DNA here is from genome assembly GCF_003569915.1 of Comamonas testosteroni. Lineage (GTDB taxonomy): Bacteria > Pseudomonadota > Gammaproteobacteria > Burkholderiales > Burkholderiaceae_C > Comamonas > Comamonas testosteroni_D. The sequence continues at coordinate 42,844 of NZ_KZ984457.1, forward strand.
TGCTCTGGCGCGAGTTGATGTTGCGTACCGAGCTGTCATACATGCTGGCCGTGCCAACGCGAGCGATATTGGTCATGATTTGCTCCTGTTTCCGGATCAGCGGCCCACGGCCTGGATCACGCTGTCAAAAATACCCTGCGCCACCTGCAGCATCTTGGCCGACGCCTGATAGGCCTGCTGAAACTGCAGCAGCTTGGCCGCTTCCTCGTCCAGATTCACACCCGAGACGGATGAACGGTCCGACTCCAGATTGCTGGCAATCGTGCTGGAGAGCTTGGCCGCATAGCTGGCGCTCTGGGTGCGGGTGCCGACCTGCGCGATCAGACTGGAGTAGCCGTCACTGAGCGTGGTGCCACCGTCAAACAGGGTCTGGTCGCGCAAATCCATGAAAGCCGTCGCATTGCCTGCATTTCGTGTATAGGCATCACCATACTGCGGATCGAGCGCATTGCCCACCAGCACCGAGTCACCTTCGTGCGGCGTGCCGGTCAACGTAATGGACCAGCCATCGATCTCAATGGGCTGACCCGAGACATAGGCTTGCCCGCTGACATTGCTGCTCGCATTGCTGGAGCCCGCAACCGTATAGGTCACATTGCCCTGTGCGTCCACCTGAAAGCTCAGCTTCACTCCCGCCGGCGAAGGCACGGTGAAATCGCTGGTATCGACCTTCAGCGATGAGAGCTGCATATTGCCTTTGTTGTCCTGCGACATGCCCGCCGTGATGGGGTTGGCAGCCGCCAGATCACGCGGCGAGGACACCAGCGCCTTGAAATCATGGGCGGCATTGGCATAGGGCTGGAACAGAATGGATTCGCCCTTGGCACCTGAGCCAGAGACATTGAACTTCAGCCCATCGACCGTCGCATTCGCGAGGTCGCCCACGCTGTTGAATTCCGTGACCTTGTTGTCCGAAAGTCGGATCAGCGACAACGCGCCGTTGTCCTTGAACAGAACCTTGTAGTCAGACGCCTGGTAGGCCGTGAAATCCAGCGGCTTTTGCGGAATGCTGGTGGAGCTCTGATCCACAAACGAAACTTGCGCCGTAACGCCAGTGATGGCGGTATGACCAGCTACCGTACTGGGAACAGTGAACAAGGCGGAGCCGCGCTTGCCATCCAGCGTCAGTCCGCTTTGCTGCTGTTCATTGAGCGCCGCACCCAGCGTCGCACTCATGCGGCCCAGCAGATTCCGGCCTTCGCTCAGATCGCTGTTCTGGAACTGCAGCAACCCGGCCAGCTCGCCCCCCCCCACCATGGAAGGCGTCAGCTCCACGGCCTGGCCGCTGCCTTGCTGAAAATACAGACTCATCTGGCCGCTGCCCGGGTATTGCAGCGACTCCTTGACGGCCAACTGCGCCGCAGTCTGCCCCATTACCAGCGGCTGGCTGCCGCCCACGAACAGTGTGATGGAGCCGTCACCCGCATCCACCTGCGAGGTCTGCACATATTTGTTGATATCGCGCACCAGCTGATCGCGCTGATCGAGCAGATCGTTGGGTGTATGCCCCGTCGCGATGGCGCTGCTGATCTGGCCATTGAGTGCTGCAACCTGGCTGGCAAGACTGTTGACGACATTCACGTCGTTGCTCATCTGCTGCTTGGTGTTGTAGTCCAGCTCGTCGAGTTGCGACGACGCCGAGCGAAAGCGAGCCGCCAGCTCGCTCATGCGCGTGAGCACGACATTGCGCGACGTCAGATCTGTCGGCGCGCTGCTCACATCGGCAAACGCATTCATCATGTCATTGATGGCGGCTCCCAGACCACTGCTGCCACCGGCAAACACTTCCTGCATCTGATTGAGCGACTGCGAACGCGCTGCATCGGCGCTGCTGACGGCCGCTGCGGCCGCGGCCTGGCGGTTAAGCAACTCACTGAAGTTGCGCACGATGGTCGCCACATCCACGCCGTTGCCGATGTAGCCATTGCCCAGATTCTGACCTTGCGAGGTCTGAAACGCCACGGTCTGGCGCGAATAGCCCGCCGTGTTGACATTGGCGATATTGTGGCCCGTGGTCTGCAGGGCTAGCTGATTGGCCATCAGGGCGCGCGCGCCCACATTCAGAAGACTCATGACTGGTTCTCGGTGATCTTGTTGATCTGGGCGGCGCGCATGTTGGCGTTGACGCCACCTGCATTGGCGGCGGTGACCTGTGCGGCACTCTGGATGGCTCGGCTGAGCTTTTGGGCATACGCCGGGTCTGTGGCATAGCCGGCTTTTTGCAGCTCGCTGGCGTAGGCATGCGCGGAGCCGGTCTGGCTCATGGCTTTTTCATAGCGCGGGTTGGTGCCGATCAGACGTGCATAGTCTCGGAAGGACTCCTCATACGAGTCATAGGCGCGGAACTTGGCCGTCATCTTCTTGGGCACGCCGTTGACGTATTCGGTCGTTGTGACTTCGGCCACCTTGCCCGTCCAGCTGCCTCCGGCCTTGATGCCAAACAGGTTAAAGGAGTTGCTGCCGTCCTTGTTGCGAATCTCGCTCTTGCCCCAGCCGGTCTCATGCCCGGCCTGGCCCAGCATGTAATTCGCAGGGATGCCGCTTTCACGAGCTACGCGCTGCGCGGCGCTGCTGTGCGCCGTCACAAAGTTGTCGCGCCCCTTGGGCGCGGGCGCATAGGCATTGATGGATTGCGCCGCCTGCGTGCGGTTGCCGCTCCAGGCACCGGAGCTGCCCACATTGCGCCAGGCATTGCGGCTCAGGCTCAGCGTGGAGGGAACGGCAATTTCAGCATCTTCCGCCGCTTCGACGCCCATGCTACGAGCGAGCTGTTTGGTGATGGCATCGGTCAGCCCTCCGGGCTGGCCCGCCATGGCGACCGACAGTTGCTGGTCCAGCAGATCAGTGCTCAGATTACCCTGCGCGCTGTCGAGCAGGCGAGACTTCATGGTCGCCTCGCGCATGCTCTTGATCATCTCGCGCATGAACAGCGATTCGAGCTGCTTGGCCGTCTCGCGTGCGGCTTCAGGGCTGTTCTGACCTGCTGCAGTTTTCAGAGCATTGAGCGAGCGTGCATCCACGGCCAGCGCATTGTTTGCCGCCAATGTGGAAGATTGAGGCAGAGGAACGCTCATATCACCTCCAGCTCGGCGTCCATCGCTCCCGCAGCCTTGATGGCCTGCAAGATGGCCAGCAAGTCCTGAGGCGTGGCGCCCAGAGAATTCAGTGCCCGCACCACATCGGTGAGCTGTGGCGAATTGGGCATGTTGATGACCTTGCCCGGCTCCTGCTTGACCTGAATGTCGGACCTTTGCGCCACCACGGTCTGGCCTTGCGAAAACGGCGCAGGCTGGCTGATGACCGGCGTGGTGCTGATGGTGATGGACAGATTGCCGTGCGCAATGGCGCAGGGGCCCAGCGTCACCGCCTGATTGAGCACGATGGAGCCCGTGCGTGCATTGATGACCACCTTGGCCGCGGGTTTGGAGGTCTCGATGGACATCTCCTGGATCTCGGCAATCATGCGCACGCGCGAGCCTGGGTCAATCGGCGCATTGACTTGCACCGTACGCCCATCCAGGGCCATGGCAGTGCCTGAACCCATGCGCTGATTGATGGCGCGCACCACTTTGTCTGCCGTCTGAAAGTCAGTCTGATTGAGACCCAGAGTGATGGTGTTGCCCTGATTGATGGGCGTAGGCACCGCACGTTCGACCTGCGCCCCCTGCGGCACGCGCCCGGCGCTCAGATGATTGACCTGCACCTTGGAGCCCCCGGCCGCGGCACCCGCACCACCGACAACCACATTGCCCTGCGCCAGGGCGTAAATCTCGCCATCAGCTCCGCGCAGCGGTGTGGCCACCAGCGTGCCACCCTTGAGCGACTTGGCGTTCCCCATGGAGGACACATTGATGTCGATGCCCTGCCCCGGCTGCGCAAAGGCTGGCAGCTCGGCCGTGACGATGACGGCAGCCACGTTCTTGAGCTGCAGTTGCGCCGTATTACCCGTGGCGGGTAGAGCAATGCCCATCTGCTCCAGGTAATTGGCCAGAGCCTGCTTGGTATAAGGCATCTGCGTGGTCTGGTCGCCGGTGCCGTCAAGGCCAACCACCAGACCGTAGCCGGTCAACTGGTTGCTGCGCACGCCCTGAATGGCAGCGACCTCCTTGATGCGTAAGGCATGCGCAGGCAGGGTGAGCCCGCTGGCGCCGATGGCTGCCAGCACCATCAAGGCGGTGCGAGCCGGGCGCAGTGACAGGAGCGTGGACAGTAACTTCATACTGCCCATTCTCGGAAGAATCAGAACGGCATAACGTTCAAAAAGAACCGTGACAACCAGCCAATTGACTGGGCTTCGCTGGCTTGACCGCGGCCACGCGACTCGATACGAACATTGGCGACTTGATTGGACAGAACGTAGCTACCTGGACGCAGTGAACGCGGGTCCACCGTGCCCGTAAAGCGCAGCACATCAACGTTCTGGTTCACGCCCACCTGCTTCTCACCGGAGACCACCAAATGTCCATTGGGCAACACTTCAACCACCGTGGTGGTCAACACGCCAACAAAGGCATTTTCATTCCTTGTAGAACCCGAGCCAGAAAAGTCGGAAGAGTTATGAACACCGGCGTTAAAGCGGTTTTTGACAGTATCTGCGGCACCGCCAGAAAACAAAGGCAGAACATCAATTCCCGCATCAAGTTTGTTGCCACGTTTAACCCCGGAATCCTGCTTCTGGGTTGCGGTCACACTTTCTTTAATCTCGATCATCACCAAATCACCCACAATGCGCGCGCGACGGTCTTCAAAATTAGGACGATAGCGCGATGCATTGAAAAGACTGCCCGTTGCGACCTGCGCCAACGGCTCGCGCGGCTGCAAAACCGGTGGCGTGGTGGCCACAGGCATATCCACAGGTGGCGGAGCATTCGGCGAGAGTGCGCAGCCCGACAGCAGCATGGCAAGCAGAAGAAAAATACGTTGTGTCATGGCAGTTAAACCCGTTAAACGCAGGACATGGCCGCGACGCCGAAAACACCGACAGCCATGCCACAGACGCTTGGCAAGGGCCGCTCCGCAGCAAGGGCGTCGTCTTCCTCTCGCGCAGCGAGAGAGGGAGAAGCGGCAAAGCCGCTCAGTGAGTGAATTGATTCAGAGCTGCGCCAGCTTGGCCAGCATCTGATCGGAAGTCTGAATAGCCTTGGAGTTCATCTCATAGGCACGTTGGGTCTGGATCATGGTCACCAGCTCCTGCACCACGTTCACGTTCGAGGCTTCCAGATAGCCTTGCTGAATCGTCCCCAGACCATTGGTGCCGGGCGTGCCCTGCTGGGGCTGACCCGAGGCAGCAGTTTCCACATAGAGGTTCTGCCCGCGTGGTTCAAGCCCTGCCGGATTGATGAACTGACTCATCGCAATATTGCCTACCTGCTGGGGTGCAGCCTGGCCGGGCATGGTGACGCTGACTACCCCATCAGCACTGATGGACACCTTGGTCGCGCCATTGGGAATGGTGATGCCGTTGGCCACAGGCAAACCGCTGGACGTCACCAACTGGCCCTGCGAGTCGACTTCGAAAGAGCCATCACGCGTATAGGCAATCGTGCCGTCTGGCATGTTCACTTCAAAGAAGCCATTGCCGTTGATCGCCACATCCAGCGCATTACTAGACTGCTGCAGACTGCCTTGCAGAAAATTGCGCGACGTGGCCACAGTGCGCACACCCAGGCCCAGGTGCAGACCGGTTGGCAACTGGCTTTGCTCAGTGGTTTGCGAGCCGACCTGACGCAGGTTCTGATAGATCAGATCCTCGAACACCGCATTGGCGCGCTTGTAGCCCGTGGTGGAAACGTTGGCCAGGTTGTGAGAGATCACGTCCAGCTGAGTCTGCTGGGCTTCCATGCCGGTCTTGGCGATGAACAGAGAATTGATCATTGCGTGCTCCTTGGCCTATCAGCCGTTCATGCTCAGCAACTGGCTGGCAGATTTGTCATTCGTTTCAGCCGTCTGCAGCAACTTCATCTGCTGCTCGAACTGGCGCGAGGCGGCGATCATGCCGACCATGGTTTCGACGGAGTTCACGTTCGAGCCCTCAATCGAGCCGGACAGCAAACGCGCAGTTTCGTCATTGGGTAGGGCATCGCCCTGCGCAGCACGGAAAAAGCCATCATCACCACGCACCAGCGGCTCATCAACAGGAGGAGTGACCAGCTTGACGCGAGCCAGGGCCACTGGCAACTGATTGCCGGTCTTGGCAGTCAAGGTACCGTCCGACCCCAAAGAAATCGTGGATTCCGGTGGAATATCTATCGGTGTGCCGCCATCCGAAAGAACGGCTTGGCCATTGCTGTTGACCAGTTGCCCCTCAGGCGATATTTCAAATACACCATTGCGCGTATAGGCTTCCTGTCCATCCACGCCCTGAATCGCAAACCAGGCGCGCCCCATGGCCATAGCGTCCAACGCACGACCTGTGCGCTGCGCGGGGCCGGGAGCATCCAGATAACCGGACGTGGCTTCCAGCGCGAACACACGCGTGCTGGAGCCACTACCCTGCACAGGTACGGAGCGGAAGGTGGACATCTCGGCCCGAAAACCATTGGTGCCCGCATTGGCCAGGTTATGTGCCAGCACGGCCTGACGCTGAGCCGCTGCGTTGGCCCCGGTCATGCTTGTGTAGATTATTCGATCCATGCTGAACTCCTTCCGTCAAATCAATCGCCATTGGCGCAGCCCTTTGACACTGGCACGATCTGAGCCAGAGACGCCGAGCAAGGGCCGCCCCGCAGCGAGGGCGTCGTCCCCCTTTCAGGGGGAGGGCGCATAGCGCCTCAGGGGGTTATCAATTACCGCAAGTTCACGAGTGTCGAGAACACTTGATCCTGCGTCTTGATAGTCTGGGCGTTGGCCTGATAGGAACGCTGGGCCGTCATCATGTTGACCAGCTCTGCGGTCAGATCCACGTTGGACTCCTCCAGTGCCCCCGACTGCAGCGAGCCAAAGGTGCCAGTCTGAGCCGAGCCATTGAGCGCAGGGCCGGAATCCGCCGTCTGCACCCACTTGTTATTGCCCACGGAGCCGAGACCCTGCGTGTTGGTGAAAGCCGCCAGCGCCAACTGTCCTTCGGTACGTGTCACGCCATTGGAGTAGGACGCCACGATGGAGCCGTCCTTGCCCACATTGATACCCGTGAGCGCACCCGAGGTATAGCCGTCCTGCTTCAGGCTGCTGACCGCGAACTTGGTGCCAAACTGTGTCAGGCCACCAAAGTCCATCTCGACATTGAATGGAGGCAGACCATTGGGGTTGGCAGTGCCGCCGCTGACTGATAGCGTCAACGAGGTGCCGCCAGGCGTGGTGGAAGGCGAAATACTGGTCAGCTTGCCACTGGCATCAAAGGTTGCGGTACCAATCGGTGTGGCCGTGCTGTCCAGCGAGTTGTAGATATCCCAGGTATTGCCGGTGGCGCTTTTCTCGAAGTACAGATTGACGGGAATCGCCGTGCCTTGGGTGTCATAGACATTGAGCGATGTGCCATAGGTTGCGCGCGGTGTGGCTGCCACGGGCGGCGTGGCAGCTGGGTCGCCTGCGGCAGCTGTGGCGCGGGCATCAAGATTCAGCTCCACATTGACAGAAGTGGTCTGCTTGGCAGGAATGGGCTGACCTGTAGGGAAGCTCAGCGGCACAGGAGTGGCGCCGGACTGGATCTTGCCCGTGGTCGGATCCACCACATAGCCCATCACATTGTCGTTGTCCACGGTCTTGAGGTTGCCGGCCTTGTCCAGGCCAAAGTTGCCAGCGCGCGTATAGGCAATACTGCCATCGGACTGCTGCACGACAAAGAAGCCATTGCCATTGATGGCAATGTCCAGGCTGTTGCCCGTTGATGTGATGGAGCCTTGCTTGAACTGCTGGGACACAGCCGCCACATTCACGCCGATGCCACTGCTCTGACCGCTGGCCGAACCAATCGCGCTGGCCACCATTTCAGCAAAGTCGGCACGCGAAGCCTTAAAGCCCGTGGTGTTGGAGTTGGCAATATTGTGGCCGATGACGTCCAGGTTCTTGCTGGCGGCGTTCAAGCCGGAGAGGCCTTGTTGGAAACCCATGATGTGCTCCTGTATCAGTAAACGGCTTTGACGCCGGAATAGTCCACGCTGTCGCCGTTGTCCAGCTCCAGCGACAGCTTGCCGCCGGCCGCACTGGTTGCGATCACCGCATGAGGAGCCAGCGGGGTAGACGCCACCGCAGTAGTCCCATTGGTGGCCGTCACGGTGTAGCGCAGCTGCGAGCTATCGCCGCTGAACTTATCCTTGCCGTCCCATGTAAAGTAGTTGCGGCCTGCAGCCCCCGCCCCCAGATCAATCGTGTCCACCAGTTCGCCGCTGGCCGTGGTGATCTGCACCTTGACGCTGGCTGCCTGGTTTTCCAGATCAAACGCTGCGGTATGCGTGCCGTCGGCTGCCACACCCAGTGTGTTGCCTTCCGTCAGCACTGTGCGACCAATCATGGACGTACCCTGCAGTACCTGCATGGCCGTAAATTGGCTGGACATGGACTGCATGGTCTGGTTCAGCTGCTGAATCCCGGTCACGGTATTGATCTGCGCCATTTGCGAGGTCATTTCCGCGTTGTCCATGGGATTCATGGGATCCTGGTTGTTCAGTTGCGCCACCAGCAGCTTGAGGAAACGGTCCTGCGCCTCATTGGGGTCGGTGACTGCGTTCTTGTTGCTACCTGTCGTAGTAGCCGTGGTGGTATCCACGCTGTTGGCACCGTAAATCATGTGGGCACTCCCGGGCTTACTGGCCCATCTGCAAAGTCTTGAGCAGCAGCGTCTTGGCCGTGTTCATGACTTCCACGTTGTTCTGGTACGAGCGCGATGCCGAGATCATGTTGACCATCTCGTCCACGGCGCTCACATTGGAATGGGTGACATAGCCTTCACCGTCTGCCAGCGGGTGGCTGGGGTCGTGAATGCGACGGCCCGGCGTGTTGTCCTCGCTGATGGCATTGACCTTGACACCTGCGCTGCCGTCATTGCCCATGGGCACGGTCTGAAACACCACTTGGCGTGCCTTGTAGACACTGCCATCGGGCCCGGCCACCGCATCAACGTTGGCCAGATTGGAGGCCACCACGTTCAGGCGCTGCGACTGGGCACTGACCGCGCTACCCGAGATATTGAAGATGGAGAACATGGACATGGTTTGGCTCCTGGCTTACTGGCCCTGAATGGCGCTGAGCATGGTCTTGGCCTGCCCGTTGATGAAACGCAGTGTGGCTTCGTAGCGCACGGAGTTGTCAACAAAGTTGGCGCGCTCGCGGTCCAGATCCACCGTGTTGTTGTCAAGGCTGGGCTGCGAATTGACCGAGTAGCCCAGCTTGGCCTTGAGGGCGTCATCCGAGGTCTGTGGCTGCAGCGGAATATGACCTGCTGCGGTGGTGCTGGCCTGCGTCAGAGGCTGCGGGCCGTTGGTGGCAGATAGCAGCGCCTCGCGGAAATTGAAGTCACGTGCCACATAGCCGGGGGTGTCGGCATTGGCAATATTGCTGGCGATGGTTCGCTGGCGCTCGGCGCGCAGCAGCAGCGCCTCGCTTTGAAAGTCCAGTCGTTCAGTCATCTTGTTCAGCATTGCGGCCTCGCTTGGTGTTTGGGGGCTGCCGAAGCCCATAGACTGCGGCATGCGAGGATTATGAAAATCACTGCGCCAAACTAAAGCGCGAAGAAAGCGGTATTGCGCAGCCACTTCCAGCCATCGCACAGGTAGCCGCTCACCTATATTTGCTGGCATTGTCTGCAGCACTGGTGCCCGCAGATGGTCCAAGGATCGATACATGCCTGCCAGCTTCTTCACCCGCACACTGCGCCGCCCCATGGTGGGTCTGGCTGCGGCATGGGTGCTGGGCGCAGCCATGCCTTGCAATGCCGGCGCAGAAGATGGCGCAGCACAGTTGAGCCAGATTGGTCAGCGCTTTGTTGACCACGCTCTGCAGCACGGCGATGGCGAACCAGCCAAGGCAGGCAATGGCCTGCCGCTGCGCATGCAAGTGCAGATGGGTCAGCTCGATTCACGCTTGCGTCTGGCGGCTTGCGCCAAAGTGGAGCCCTATCTGCCCCCCGGCAGCCGCCTTTGGGGACGCAGCCGGTTGGGTCTGCGCTGCGTGCAGGGCGCAGTGCACTGGAATGTGTTTCTGCCCATCACTGTGCAGGCCTTTGGCCCGGCTTGGGTGGTGCAAGGCAATATCCCTGCTGGCAAGACACTGAGTGCCGAGGACGCCATTCCCGCCGAAGTCGACTGGGCCGAGGACAATGCCCCCGTATTTGCCAACGCGCAGGACTTCATTGGCATGGTGGCCGCAAGACCACTGGCTTCCGGCCAGACTCTGCGCCAGAACATGGTGCGCCCGCCTGCACTGTTCACCGCAGGCTCTCCCGTGCAGGTCATGGTCAATGGCGGAGGCTTCAGCATCAGCGCCTCGGGCAAGGCCATGAGCGCTGCCGGCGAAGGCCAGCAGGTACGGGTTCGCATGGATAATGGCCGCCTTGTCACTGGCACGGTGAATGCCAATGGCGTGGTTGTAGTCCAGTAAACAAGAGCAATGACTCACTTTACTGAAATCATGCAAGAAATTACTCAAGTTTCACGAGCGCTTGTCGAAAGCAAGGCTACAGCGCCCTACGCCGCTACAGGGCGATTGGAGAACCAGCATGAAGATAGGTAACAAGCCGGAGCTGCCCCAGGCTGCTGCTGCAGCCAAACAGGCTCCCAAATCAGCAACCACGGTTGCCGCCGAAGAATCGACCAAGGGTTTACCCGATCGAGCCGCTGGCGTGCCCGTCTCGTTCTCGTCCTCGGCCCGTGCCCTGGATACCCAGAACCGCACCAATACCGACTTTGACGCCGACCGCGTCAAGGCCATGCGTGAAGCCATTGCCAACGGCACTTTCAAAGTGAATGCCGATGCCGTGGCCGACAAGTTGCTGGCCAATACCGAAGAATTCCTGGTCCACGCCCGCGGCTGACCAGACAGGCGAAAGCTGAACCATGACTCTGCAGGAAATGCTCGATTCGCTGGATGCGGTGATTCAGACCGTCTCGGCATCGCTGCATGCGTCAGATGCGTCAGCCCTGGAACAGTCCAGCACCCGGCTGCGGGACGCCATGATCGCGTTCTCCCAGTTGGTCAAACGCTTTTCCCCAGAAGACTGGACACCTGCGCTACGAGAGCGCGCGCAGAAGCTGGGGGCCGACATGGCCCTGCTGCGTGACCAGCTCACCCGCCTGACGGTGCTGGCCCAGCGCCGAGCCCAAACCCTGGTACCCGCCTCCGGCGAGGATGCTACTTATGAGGGGCGTTTGCTGGGCAAGACCGCAAGCTCGGGCCGCGCACGCATCTATCACGCGGCAAGCTAAGAGCGCGAGTACACGCTTACACTCTCGAATCCGCCTCTGCGCGCCTTATTTCACCTCACCCTCAGCGATATGCACCGGGCGCCACGCCCACTTGCCATAGGCACGCTGCCATCCTTTAGGCAGAGGATCGGTACTCACCATGACTTCGATAATGCGCGCCGTGGGAAGCTCATCCGCATGAATCCAGGGGCTGTATTGCAAATTGCGCTCCACAAAGACGCGCGGGCGCTCGGGCAGTTCCATGGCAATACGCCCAGCCAGCGCCTGCGGGCCAATGATGATGTCGATAGGGCCACCCATGGCCTTGTGCGCAGCAGGCGCCAGTCCTTCCACGATTTTTTCGACGGGAATATGGTTCTGGTGACTGGTCTTGTAGCCAGGCAGACCCAAGGGCGAGGACAGCCAGAACTGCAGCAGCAGCAGCGCCTGCAGCACAAAGAAGCTCACCCAGGCCGCACGCACTCTTACTGGACTGCCCCAGCTTACCGGTGAACGCACCAGCTCCATGGCGGCAGGAACGCACAGAAACATAAAGGCCGTGCCCCACTGCAGGTGCAAGATGGAGCCCGTGGCCAGACCCAACACCAGAATGCTGATCAGGGGCACCGTCCCCCACAGCCACCAGAACTCCCTGATCATGCGGCCCTGCGCGGTGGCGGGCATCTCTGCCGGCGCAGACTCGCCCTTGGCTGCACGACGCCCCCACCACAACGCCAAGCCCAGCAAAATCCAGGCAGGCATGCAGCGGTTGAAAATCCAGTCCACGCCGAACTTCCAGGTCATCTTGGTGCGCTGCGCAGCATCCAGATGCACACCCAGTGAAGTGCGGTCAGCGTAGCGCATGGGCATCCAGTCATGCGTGGTCAGCCAGTACAGATGGGGCGAGAGCACCAGCAGTCCCACAACAGCCGCGAGCACTGTGCCCTTGAGATGCACGGGATTGCGCCAGGCCCCTATGCGCAGCCACCATAGGCCAATCACGGCCAGCGCCAGCACATACTGGTATTTGCTGAGCATGGCCAGACCCGAAACCGCGCCCAGCAAGGCCCAGCCCGCCAGCGACGGCTTGATGGTGATCTGCCAGGTCAGCGCCACGGCCATGGAAATCCACAGCATCATGACCACGTTGTGGTTGTAGTAGTACAGCCGCCCGCAATAGAAGGTGATGCACAGCGCGCCCAGCAAGGCCACGGTGGCATAACCCTTGCCCCGCATGCGGCACAGCAAGGCCCAGAAAATGGCCAGAGAGCTGAGCGTGACCACCGCTCCCAGGATATAGGTCAGGCCAATGGAGGGACCAAAGATGCCCGCCGCCACGGCCATGATCCAGGTCGGCATGGGCGGATGTTTGAAATAACCCAGCTCCAGAGATCGAATCCAGATCAGCTGCTCTACATTGTCGCCAGGCGCGGCCAGCGCCGTCACCCAGTACATTGCGACCCAGATCACCCCATAAATAGCCAGCAAAATGGCCGCTGTGCGGCCAGAAAGAATCAGGGAATCGCGTTGCACAGCAGTCATCGGTAGAGACAGAGAGAATGGCGACAAGGCAAAATTGCCCGGGGTCGTGAGTATAACGATGGACATATTTCAGCCACGCCAGCCTCGACCGCCAGCGGAATGCAAAAACCATTGAAAAACTACGCATATGACCGATTTCCATGCCGAATACGCCCCTGCTGCGCCGCTGGCTGCATTGCCCAGGGGCGCATTGCGTTTGAGCTGCGCAGTTCCGGCCTATAACGAACAGGCCAATCTGGAAGGCTTTCTGCGCGCGCTGGCGCAAACCGTGCAGACGCTGACGCCAGATTTCGAAATTATCGTCGTCAATGACGGCAGCCGCGACGGCACGCATGATCTGGCCATGCGACTGACCCAGGAGCTGCCACTGCGCTATCTGGCCCTGTCGCGCAACTTCGGCAAAGAGGCTGCCTTGAGCGCCGGTATCGACCACGCCCGTGGCAATGCCGTGCTGCTGATCGACGCCGACTTCCAGCACCCGCTGGAGATGCTGCCCGAGATGCATGGACTGTGGCAAAGCGGCTATGACATGGTCTATGGCGTCATCGTCGACCGCGGTGCAGAAAGCGGCACCAAGCGGGTGGGCACCAATCTGTTCTATCAGGTGATGAACTCCGGCAACTCGGTCAAGCTGCCGCCCAATGCGGGCGATTTCCGCTGGATGGACCGCAAGGTGGCCGATGCACTCAAGGCACTACCCGAGAACAACCGCTTCATGAAGGGCCTGTACGCCTGGGTGGGCTTCAAGACTGCCGCGCTGCCCTTTGTGCCCAAGGACCGCGTCGCAGGCAACTCCAGCTTCAATCTGCGCCGCCTGAGCTCGCTGGCCTTGCTGGGACTGACCTCGTTTACCACGCTGCCACTGCGCGTGTGGAGCATGGCAGGAGCCGTCATTTCGTTGCTGGCACTGGCCTATGGATCTTGGATTGCGGCCGAAGCGCTGTTCTTTGGCAATGCCTTGCGTGGCTGGCCCACACTGGCGGCCAGCATCATGCTGTTCTCTGGCGTGCAACTGCTGTCCATCGGCATTCTGGGCGAGTACATCGGGCGCATTTACGACGAGGTCAAACGCCGCCCCATCTATCTGGTGGCCCATGATGAAGATCGCAGCCCGCTGCGGGACAAGTCCTGATGCCCGCACTTTTGCCAACGCTGCGCAATCTGCCGCAGCTGCTTCAGTTTGTGCTGGTGGGCGGTGGCGCGTCTGCCACACATCTGGCCGTGGTGGGCCTGCTGGTTTCGCTGCTGCAGATGCCGCCACTCGGTGCCAATGTGCTGGCGTTTCTCGTGGCCTTCGTCGTCAGCTACAACGGCCATGCTTTGCTCACTTTTTCAGAGTCGCAGGCGCGCGGCTGGCCTGTGCTTGCGCGCTTTTTTGCGGTAGCCTGCCTGTCTTTTGTTGCCAATGAGCTGCTGTACTACATCGCACTGCACTGGCTGCACTGGCACTATTTCTGGAGTCTGGCCGCTGTGTTGGTGCTCGTGGCCATAGGCACTTTTGTGATGAGCAAGTTCTGGGCCTTCAAAAACCGGGAGGCCGCATGAGCCCTGAAAAATCCACCGCCCGTCGCATCCTGCTGTGTGCAGACGACTACGCCTTGCACCCGCTGGTCGATGACGCCGTGCAGCAGCTCACCCACGCCGGTCGCCTGTCTGCCACCAGTTGCATGACAACCTCGCCGCGCTGGAAGGAAGCTGCGGCAGGTATCAAGCCCCTGCGCCCTTTGCTGTCCGTGGGCCTGCACTTCAATCTGACTGAAGGTCATGGTGATCAACACCCGGCACTGGCGCTGGGCGAGGTCATCCGCAAAACCTATATCCGCCAGATACCTCAGGCCCGGATGCGCGAGGCCTGGCGCAAGCAGCTCGATGCTTTTGAGCAGGTCATGGGCACGCCGCCCGACTTTGTGGACGGCCACCAGCATGTGCACCAGTTGCCCGGCCTGCGTGATGCCATGCAGGCCGAGCTGCAGTCGCGCTATGCCGCGCATGAGATGCCATGGGTGCGCTCCACTGCCCCCGCGTCCGGCCTGTGGCGCAGCCCCAAGGCAGCCATCATTGCGCTGCTGGGCGGCTGGACCACAACCCGGCATCTGCAGCATGCCAATGTCCCGGTGAACCACGGCTTTGGCGGCGTGTATGGCTTTGACGCACCCGATGCCGCCAGCTATGGCGCGCAGATGGCAAGCTGGCTGCCGCATATGCGGGATGGCGGCCTGCTGATGTGCCACCCGGCCAGCGGCGTGGTGGAGGGCGATGCCATTGGGCAGCAGCGCCCGGTGGAGTTTGAATATCTGATGTCTGATGCGTTTGGCAAACTGCTGACGGATAGCGGCTGCCGCATCCATCAAGGCCCCATCAAGCCTTTACTGAAAATCTCAGCCTGAAGCCTTCATTGCCGCCACCACGCGCTCGAAAACGCGCCAGAAGGCTGCATCCTGCGTGGTCGCAAAGTTGATGCGCATGCAGGTGCTGGAGCCTCGGCTGGCGTGGAACATGGTGCCGGGCGCGATCATATAGCCCTCGTCCAGCAGGCGCTGGGTCAGCACCTCGGTGTCCACGCCCGTGTCCACCCAGCCAAACATGCCTGCGGGCTCGGCCACAAAACGGCAACCCGCCGCCTGCGCCAGCGCCACGCTGCGGGTGCGCGCCTTGGCCAAATGCTGGCGCAGGCGTTCCGCATGGCGACGCAACTGTCCCTGCTCCATGCACAGGGCCAGCGCCTGCTCCATGGGCGTGGGCGTGGAAAGCGTAGACAGCAGCTTGGTATCGAGCAGCCGCTCCACCAGCTCGGGCGGCGCAGCCATATAGCCCAGCCGCCAGTTGGGCACCAGCACCTTGGCAAAGCCGCTGATATAGATGCTGCGCTGCAAACGGTCCAGCACCGTCACACGCGGGGCATGGTCGGGGGCGATATGACTATAGGTATCGTCTTCCACCACATAAAAGCCGTAGCGGTGTGCCATCTGCAACACCTCGTGGGCACTGGCGGCGCTCAGGCTATAGCCCGTGGGGTTGTGCAGCACGCTCACGCTCACATAGAGTTTGGGGGCCATGGTTTCGCAGTAGCGCTGCATCACCGCCATATCCGGTCCCTCAGGGCCGCGAGGCACTGGCAGCACGCGCATACCCATGGCGGCCAGGCGTGCATATTCCACGGCCCAGCCCGGCTCTTCCACCATCACCGGGTCGCCAGGCTGCAACAGGGCGCGGCTGACGATGTCCAGCGCCTGGGTCGCGCCCATGGTGGTGATGATCTGTCCCGGCGCGGCCGCAATGCCCAGCCGCTGCAGGCGGCGCGCCAGCGCGTCGCGCAGGCCGCTGTCGCCCATGGGCTCGCCGTAGCGCACCAGAGAATCGCGCAGCGCCGGGCCGCTGGTGACCTTGCGCATGGCCGCGACCAGAAAGCCCGCATCCAGCCATTCCGCTGGCAACACGCCCGCGCCGGGCTGGGGCTTGCCCGCCACGCTTTCCACAAACATGCCGCGGATGAGCATGGTGGCATTGATGCGCGTGCCCGGCGGAATGCCTACGGGCGTGTCCAAAGTCGCATTGTTTGCTCCATTTTTTATAGCTGACTGCCTATCAATTTCCTGGACTTGAAGCGGATTCTGCGAGAAATCACGCACAAAGAAGCCGCGCTGCGGTCTGGCCTCGACCAGACCCTGGGCCTGCAACAAGTCATAGGCGGCCACCACCGTATAGGGGCTGACGTTCTGCTGGCGCGCGCATTCGCGCACCGAAGGCAGGCGCGCACCGGTGGGCAACAGCCGCGTGCGTATGCGATCGGCCAGGCGCTCGGCCAGTTGCTGAGTCAGCGTCAGCGCAGCCTGACGGGACAGGGAGATGGTCATGGTGAAGCCAGAAACTGTATTGAAAACGCCACCAGTACAGAAGCATTGATTGTGAGACTGTCTGTATCGGTACTGTAATGGTCTCGGGCGTATATTGACCCCATCCCAATCGCTTGGCCGCCCTGCACACAGGGCTTTGGCCACGGCCAGCGGCCCCACCGGCTGCAGACCACCCAGTCGCAATTGCCCGCCAGCCCACACAGGCAAACCGGCCGCGACACAATAAGCCCACCGCTGGCGCACAGGGGCTGCATAAACCATGCAGAATCTGCTGCCTCAGGAGCTTTTGCTCCCGCCAACACATGCCGTACAACGGCGTGAGACCGCACACTGCTCAGTGCCTGCCATGGCGCTGACACCGTAGAGATCGAGACCTGTTTTATGACAACCTGGACGCTGGCAGCCCGTGCTGCCAAGATGAACTCCTCCGCCATCCGCGAAATCCTGAAACTGACGGACCGCCCCGGCATCATCAGCATGGCCGGTGGCCTGCCCTCCCCCAAGGCCTTCCCGCTGGACGCCTTCACCGAAGCCTGCCAGACCGTGATGCAGCGTGACGGCGCTGCCGCCCTGCAGTACTCCACCACCGAAGGTTTTGCGCCTCTGCGTCAGGCGATTGCCGACTTCCTGCCCTGGAACGTCGACCCCGAACAAATCCTGATCACCACCGGCAGCCAGCAGGCGCTGGATTTGATCGGCAAGGTTTTCCTCGACGAAGGCAGCCGTCTGTTGGTCGAAAAACCCACCTATCTGGGCGCGCTGCAGGCCTTCACCCCCATGGAACCCGTGGCCGTAGGCGTGGAAAGCGACGACGAAGGCATGCTGATCGACGACTTTGCCAAGCAAGTCGGCACCGGCGCGGACAAAGCCCGTCTGGCCTATGTGCTGCCCAATTTCCAGAACCCCACGGGCCGCACCATGAGCGACGCACGCCGTCAGGCTCTGGTTGAAAAAGCCAAGGAACTGGACATTCCGCTGGTCGAAGACAACCCCTACGGCGACCTCTGGTACGAAGAGCAGCCCCCTCTGCCGCTGGCTGCACGCAACCCCGAGGGCGTGATCTACATGGGCTCGTTCTCCAAGGTGCTGGCCCCCGGCCTGCGCATTGGCTTCATCGTCGCGCCCAAGTCCGTGTACGGCAAGCTGACCCAAGCCAAGCAGGCCGCCGACCTGCACACCCCCAGCTTTAACCAGCGCGTGGTGGCCGAAGTCATCAAGGACGGTTTCCTGGACCGCCATGTGCCCACCATCCGCGCCATGTACAAGGCCCAGCGCGATGTGATGCTGATGGCGTTGGAGCGCGAAATGGCTGGACTCGACGTGAAGTGGACACGCCCCGTGGGCGGCATGTTCCTGTGGGTCAAGCTGCCCGCTGGCATGGACGCACAGGCCCTGCTGGCCAAGGCCGTGGAACGTAATATGGCTTTTGTGCCCGGTGCGCCTTTCTATGCGGGTGATGCACAAAACAACACGCTGCGTCTGTCCTACGTGACAGTCTCGGCAGAGCAAATTAACACGGGTATCAAGTCTCTGGCCGAAGCTATCAAAGCAAGCCTCTGATCTTCCCCGCTGATTGAAACCGGCGCTGCGCGGAACCACCGTGCAGCGCCGGTTTTTCTTTTTGCCGACAATCGCAGCCCATGTCTGCCACCGCCCCCATCACCCTCTCCCGTCCCACCATGACTGTGGACGTGTTCACGCAAACCGCCTTGCTTGGCAACCCTGTTGCCGTGGTGCTGGGTGCGGATGGGCTGAGCGACGCGCAGATGCAGGCCTATGCGCGCTGGACCAATCTGTCGGAAACCACCTTTGTGATGCAGCCCACGCCCGATGCGCTGGCTGCCGGTGCCGACTATCAGCTACGCATCTTCACACCTGCGGGCGAGCTGGCCTTTGCCGGCCACCCCACGCTGGGCAGCTGCCATGCCTGGCTGGCCCAAGGCGGGCAGCCGCGCAACCCAGACCAAGTGCTGCAGCAATGCAAAAAAGGGCTGATACCCATTACTGCAAATACGCAAGGCGCTCTGTTTTTTGAAGCGCCTTCGCTGGATTCGCAAGCAGTCTCTGAAGAGGAACTAGCCCCCGTGCTGCAGGCGCTGGGGCTGGAACGCGATCAGTTGCTAATGGCCCGCCATCTGCACAATGGCTCGCCCTGGCTGGGCTTGCTGCTTGATGACCCGGACACGGTGCTGGGCGTGGAGCCAGACTTTGCGGCGCTCAAAAAACTGGGCACCAAAGCTGGTCTGGCTGCCATCTATGAGCCTGAAGAAGCTGCGCTGATTGCCCGCTCCAGCCGCGAAGCCCGCGCTTTTGCCAAGCAAGCCGAAGAAGCCGCGCAGGGCAAGAGCGCATCAAGCCAGCCGCAACTCGAAGTGCGCGCCCTGATTGGCGAGACCACCAGCGAAGACCCGGTGACTGGCAGCCTGAACGCGGCGCTGGCCCAGTGGCTGACGGGCGAAGGCCTGCTGCAAGCGCCTTACATCGCCGCGCAAGGCGTATGCGTGGGCCGCGACGGGCAAGTTCATGTGCAGAGCGGCAGCAATGGCAAGCTGTGGGTGGGCGGGCATACCGTCACCGTCGTCAGCGGCCGCGTGCTGCTTTAATCCGCAGGAGTCATATGGCAGATCTGGTCTGCCATGGTCTCGGCCTCTTGCGCGTTGTGGGTTACCAGAATCGCCGTCTGCCCTGCGGCGCGCAGAATATCGCGCACCTCCACCGTCAACCGCTCGCGCGTGGCAGCGTCCAGATTGGAAAAAGGCTCATCGAGCAACAGCAAGGCGGGGGACGGTGCCAAGGCCCGCGCCAGCGCAATGCGCTGCTGCTGACCACCAGATAGCTCGTGCGGGAACTTGCTGCCCGCATCCGCCAAGCCCACTACCGCCAGCAACTCTGCCACGCGCTGGTCACGTTCAGCCTTGCTGCTGCGGCGCAGTCCAAAACCCACGTTCTGCGCAGCTGTGAGATGCGGGAACAGGCCGTACTCCTGAAACATCATGCCCACATGGCGCTGCTCGGGCGGCAGATGCACTTGAGGGCCGGACAGCAGCCGCTCGCCCAGATGAATGCTGCCCGCGCGCACGGGCTCAAAACCCGCAATTGCGCGCAGCACCGAGGTTTTGCCGCAGCCCGAAGGGCCCAGCAAACTGGCGATATGACCGGCAGGCACTTGCAGATCAAAGCTTTGCAAAATGATGTGCAGCCCCTGAGGCGTGTCGTAGCCCAGTTGCAGCTGCTGGAGGTGGAGAGAGGCGCTCATGCAATGATTTCAAATTTGATAGCAGCTTGCCTAGACAAAATATAGACTACAGGCACTTTTAACCCTTAATCATGCTGTGAACCCGCCAGTTGGGTGCGCGCCAACAGCATGACGGGGATCAGCCCCGCCAGCACAATGCACAGCGCCGCAATCGCGCCTTCTTCATAGGTGCCGCGTGCGGCTTCGGCATAGAGCCAGGTGGCCAGCGTGTCAAAGTCCGCCGGGCGCAGCAGCAGCGTGGCGGGCAGCTCTTTCATGGCATCGACAAAGACCAGCATGGCGCTGGTCGCCAAGGCCGGGCGCAGCAGCGGTAGATGCACACGGCGCAGCGTGCCCAGCCTGCCCTCGCCCAGCAGGCGCGAGGCTTGCTCCAGTGTCGGAGGAATGCGAGCCAACCCGGCCTCGATACCACCCACCGGCATGACCAGAAAGCGAATCACGCAGGCCACGACCAGCACCACACCCAGGCCCATCAGCGGCAGGCCTTCAGCGCCAAACACATGGGCCAGCCCCGCATCCAGCGCCAGCGCGGGCGTCAGCAAGCCAATGGCCAGCACCGTACCCGGCACGGCATAGCCCAGCGCCGCCACCTGCGCAGGCCAGCGCGAAGGTGCTCGGGTGCTGATGCCTGTGCGCGTGGCCCAGGCCACAACCAGCCCGGCGGCCACAGCGATCACCGTCACACCCGCAGCCAGCCCCAGCGTGTTGAGCAAGCTGGACACCAGTCCAGCGGACACGCCCGTGCCCTGCATAAAGCGCTTGGCGCTTTCCCAGGCCAGATAAGCTGCGGGTGCGGCAAAACCCATCAGCACCGGCAGCGCACAGGCCAGCAGCGCCAGCGCCGACCAGACTCCGCGCAGCCGCTGCGGCGCAATGGCACGCATGCGCTGGGCCGAGCCAAAGCGCTGACGGCTGCGGCCTTTGCGCTCCAGCCAGACCAGAGCAACGACAGCAAGCAGCATGGAGCAGGCAATTTGCGCCGCGCCCGCCAGATCAGAGCGCGTGACCCAGGTGGTGTAGACCGAGACGGTCAGCGTATGCACGCCCAGAAATTCCGAAGCGCCAATATCGTTGAGCGCCTCCAGCAGCGCCAGACTCAGGCCCACAGCCAGCGCCGGGCGCGCCATGGGCAGGGCCACGCGCCAGAAAGCGCCCCAGCGCGTCTCGCCCAGCGAACGGGCCGCTTCCATCAGGTGCGCAGGCTGGGTCATGAACATGGCCCGCGCCGTCATATACACATAGGGGTAGAGCGTAAAACCCAGCACAAAAATCGCGCCGCCCATGGAGCGCAGATCAGGCAGCCGCCACTGGCGCGGGCTGTCATAGCCCAGCATCCAGCGCAGCGCGCCCTGCACCGGGCCAATCGGGTGCAGCAAATCCAGATAGGCAAACGCCACGATATAGGCCGGCATGGCCAGCGGCAGCAGCAGCGCCCAGTGCAGCCAGCGCCGCCCAGCAAAGTCATAGGCCGTGACCAGCCAGGCACAGCCCGTACCCACCAGCAGCACCAGCAGACCCACGCCCGCCAGCAATATGCCCGTATTGGCCGCAGCATCCGGCAGCACATAGCGCAGCAGATCACGCCAATGCGCAAAATCCGCCCCCAGCGCCAGCCAGACCAGCGAGGCAATAGGCGCAAGCACGCCCAGCGCAATCAACCAGGTTGCGCCCTGCCACAAAAGACCAACGGGCCTGAGGCCCGAGCGAAGAGAAGAAAACATCAAAAGAAAAAGGAGCAAGCCCCAACCAAGGGGCTGAAAGCAAAGCACACAGCTCGATCAAGCATGCCCCACCAAAGAGACAGCGAGGAAGGGCCGCCCCGCACCGAGGCTGTCGTCCCCCTCCCCTAGCGCGCAGCGCGTAGAGAGAGGGGAAGCGGCGCAGCCGCTCAGGGGTGCTTACTTGTCATACCCTACTTTGTCCACCAACAAGCTCGCCGCCTTGCGGTGTTTTGCGATTTCGGTCAGCGGCAGCGAATCAATCTTGATCTCGCCAATGCTCTGGGCCACCACAGGGTCCAGCGCCACACCCTTGCGCACAGGGTGCTCGTAGTTGGCCTGGGCGTACATGTTCTGGGCCGATTCGGACACCAGGAACTCCAGCAGCTTCACGGCATTGGCGCGGTTGGGTGCGTGCTTGGCAACAGATGCACCGCTGATATTGATGTGGGTGCCGCTCTTGGCATCGGCAAACGTGGGCTTGATGACCTTGATGGCATCGCCCCATTTGCGTGCGTCCGTGCCTTCCTTGGAGGCCTTCATCTGGCCCACGTAATAGGTGTTGGCCAGACCCACATCGCAGATGCCGCCCAGAATGTCACGCGCCACATCGCGGTCGCCGCCCGTGGCCTTGCGCGCCAGATTGGCCTTCACGCCCTGCAGCCACTGCTCGGTCTTGGCTTCGCCATCATGGGCAATCATGGCGGCGATCAACGCCGTGTTGTAAGGGTGCTGACCGGCGCGGCTGCAGACCTTGCCCTTGAACTTGGGGCTGGCCAAGTCTTCGTAGCGGAAGGCGCCAATCTTCAAATCTTTTTCGGCATACAGCACACGGGCGCGCATGGACAGCGCAAACCACTGGTTGTCTGCGGCGCGCAGCTGGGCAGGGATGGCCGACTCCAGCACGGCAGACTTCACGGGCTGGGTCACGCCGCCGTCGACCAGATCCACCAGATTGCCAATGTCCACCGTCATCAGCACATCAGCGGGGGAGCGCTCGCCTTCGGCCTTTACACGTTCGAGCAGACCGTCCTTCACAAAGACCGTCTTCACGCCCACCTTGGTCTGCGCCGTGAACGCGGCCAGCAGCGGCTGGATCAGCGCGGGCTCACGCGTGGTGTAGAGGGTGATGTCCTCGGCATGGGCAGACAGCGCGGGGGCGCACAGGCTGGCAACGGCGGCCAGTGCAAACAAGGGTCGTCGAAACATGAAAGTCTCCAGAGGGAGGGGTGAAAAACGCACAAAAAAGCACGCTCCGCCACCGGAACAAAAACTGGCCTTGTCGCACTGCAGCAAAGCGATGATTCCAATTCAGGTGGTGGAGCGTGCTGTTATGTTTTTGAGAATAGCTCTCAGTTATCTTAACCGAGCGGCACTGAGCCGTTGTTGTCCAATCCAGACGGGTACTGAGGGATAGCACCTGTAGCTCCCGCGCGAAATGGTCGCCGGCATGACAGCGTGGCGACAAAAAGCAACCGGACAATTTGTCCTCTATGGGAACCCTCTACCTTGTGCGCCACGGCCAGGCCTCGTTTGGCGCGGACGATTACGATCAGCTCAGCGAGCGGGGCCATGCCCAGGCGGTGCGCCTGGGCGAGTATTGGCGCGAGCGAGGGTTGAAATTCGATACGGTTTACTGCGGCACGCTCAAGCGCCACCAGCAGACGCTGGAGGGCATTGTGCAAGGGCTGGGCATCACTGCCGATGATGGCGTCAACCGCCGTCCCGGCCTCAATGAATACGACAGCGAGGCGCTGGTGCATGCGATTCATCCCGCGCCGCTGCCCAAGCCGGACACGCCTGAGCTGTACCGCCAGCACTTTCGCATGCTGTGCGATGCGCTGGCACAGTGGATGAACGGCACCATCAGCCCGGCAGGCATGCCCGACTGGGAAGGCTTCTCGAACGGCGTGCACCAGGTGCTTGAAGAGGTACGCCACCAGCACACCGGCCAGAACGTGCTGCTGGTCAGCAGCGGCGGGCCGATTTCCACCGCTGTGGGGCAAGTACTGGGCACATCGCCCGAGGTGACGATTGCCCTCAATATGCGGCTGCGCAATATTGCCGTGAGCGAGTTCACGATCAACCCCAAACGGCTGATGCTGCAGACCTTCAACACCTTGAACCATCTCGACACCGACGAGCACCGCAGCTGGATTACCAGCGCCTGACGGCAGGCCCGCAATACCCGTCTGAATGACTTCTGGCCTAGATGGCTGGCGCTCTATCTGTTACAAGACTTGAATGCATCAAGTCACGCTCCATCTCGGTGAAACGACGCTGACGCTGACGGCTGGCACAGCGCAGCTTCTGCTGCCCATTGGCATCTCCACACTGACCCAGGCTTTCGGCCATCGCATGCCCAACGCCCTGGCGCTGGAAAATGCCATTGCCAATGTGGAAGATGCCGTCATGCCGGCCGCGCAATGGTTGCCCGCAGGCGTACAGGCAATGAAGACCCGCGACCATCTGCTGGCCCAGTTGATCCACAGCACCACGGGCAACCCGAATGCACGCAGCGCCAGCCGCGAGGCCGTGGAGTCGCTGTTTAGCGCCCTGGCCCGCCAGTCCCAGCAGCCCGGCTTTCATGACCTGCAACTGGCGCAGACACCTGAGGCGTCCGCCGCCCTGCTGATCCTGCGCGAAGCCATGCACCACTGGGGCATGACGGAAATCAGCATCCTCTAGCCATCGCGTCCCGGCATAACTGACAGAACGCTTGCCTTCTGTGTAAGGCCTTGCTTTTGGGCCAAACTGTGCCCATTGAGTTTCAATGACAGAGAGACAGACCATGAAACGTCGCCATTTCACCCAATCCCTGATCAGCGCTGCAGCGGGGGCTGCATTGCTGGCGGGTTTTGCCACCAGCGCACAGGCCCAGGGCCTGTCCAACCGCCCCATCCGCATCGTCGTGCCATTTGGCGCAGGGGGCGTGGCCGATGTGACGGCCCGCGTTGTGGCGCAGCAGCTGTCCACCCAGCTGGGCCAGCCCGTGGTGATCGACAACAAGCCCAGCGCCGGCGGCATTGTGGCAGCCGATACCGTGGCCAAGAGCGCGCCGGACGGCCATACGCTGTTCCTCATGTCCAATGGCAGCGCGGTGACGGTGAATCTGTTCAACCATCTGCCCTTCGACATGGTCAAGGACCTGACGCCTATCTCCACGCTGGGCTACTTTGACATTGGCGTCATCACCGATGCCAAGTCGCCGTTCAAGAACTTTGGCGAGCTGGTGAGCTACGCCAAGGCCAACCCCGGCAAGCTGAACCTGGGCAGCACCCAGCATCTGGCGGCCGAGCTGTTCAAGACCACCGCCGGCATTGACGCGCAGATCGTGCCCTTTAACGGCACGCCAGCCGTGGTGACGGCGCTGCGCGGCAAGCAGATTGACGCGGCCGTGGAAATTCTCACCCCCATCATGGGCCAGATCAATTCCAAGGCCGTGAATCTGCTGGCCGTGACGGGCGAGAAGCGCTCGCCCCTGCTGCCGAACGTGCCCACGGCGCAGGAGTCCGGGGTCAAAGGCTTTGTGGCCTCTTCCTGGAATGCGCTGGCTGCCCCCAGTAAAACGCCTGCCGACGTGATTGCGCGCTTGAACAAGGAAATCAACGCGGCCGTGAACAACCCTGAAGTGGCCAAGAAGCTCAAGGAGCTGAATGTTCAGGCCCAGGCCAGCACGCCCGAGCAGACGGCCAAGCTGCTGCAGTCGGAAATCAAGCGCTGGGGGGATGTGATCACTGCTTCCAAAATTCCTAAGCAGTAATACACCCCCTGTGGCGCTGCGCGCCTTCCCCCTCTCTCGCTTCGCGGGAGGGGGACGATGCCTTCGCCGCGAGGCGGCTCTTGCTCGGCATCTCTGATGTTAGAGCGCGCCAGTTTTGACGTTTACAGCGGCTGCGGCTTTTGCCCTACGGTGTCAAGGGGCAGATCATGAATTTCTTTGAGCAGCGCGACCAAGCCTTCGGCGGATGACTTGACCATGACTGCGCCGCGCTCTGCTGTGGCTGCGGCTGCGTTACCAGCGGCACCGGCGGGGTTGTAGTCTTCAATAGCCCAGCCCAGTTTGGCGCTGCGGCCATTGCCTATGAAGTGGTATTTGCCTGCGCGCATTTCAGATGTGGAGGCAAAGTTTTTCGCCCGCTCCATGTGCACGGTCTCGGGGGCCAGGTGCAGCAGCATCGAGGTTTCCACCTCGCCGCCATGCACGCCAAAGCGGTGTTCATGGGCGCAGAACTGCTGGTTGGCCGCATCGTCAACCAGGCCAAACCAGCTGGCGCTGTAGACCAGCAGGCCATGCTTCATGCGCAGCTCGCGCGCCACCACGTCCATCATGCTGACCTGGCCGCCATGGCCGTTGAGCAGCAGCAGCTTTTTAATGCCTGCTCGTGCCACGCAAGCGCCCAACTCAGTCCACAGTGCGATCAAGGTGACGGGCGACAGCGTCAGCGTGCCCGCATAACTGGTGTGCTCCACCGAAAAACCGATGTTCTGCGGCGGCAGAAAGAGCACGGGCAGATCGGCCGGCAGCTGCGGCAAGGCGTCCGCCACCACACCTTCGATCAATTTGGCATCCACACCCAGCGGCAGATGGGGGCCATGCTGCTCCACCGCGCCCACAGGCAGCACGGCCACGGTGTCGGCGGCCAGGCCATTGGTCTGGGCCAGCGCAAAGTCATGGGCCGAGACTTCGGCCCACCAGCGCGAAGGCCATCGTGCAGTTTGTGCTGAAGAACTTGCGGACAGGGTGGCTGATGCATTCATGCCCACATCGTAGCGCCGAGCAAGCTCCTGCTCAGCCCCGCCACGCAACTTGCCTCAGAATGGGGTGATATGGCTGCATCCCACTCCCCCACCAAGGACCTGACCCAGGGCGCTATCGCCCCCACGCTGCTGATCTTTGCCTTGCCCATTCTGGCGGGCAATGTGCTGCAGTCGCTCAATGGCTCCGTCAACGCCATGTGGGTGGGCGGCCATCTGGGCGAGGCCGCGCTCACAGCCACGGCCAATGCCAACAATGTGATGTTTGCGCTGATCGGGGCAGTGTTTGGCATCAGCATGGCGACGAATATCCTGATCGCCCAGTCCATGGGAGCTAAAAAACTCGGTCAAGCCAAGAGAGTACTTGGGAGTAGCGCTACGTTTTTCGGAGTGATATCGCTACTCATCGCCGCGCTGGGCGTGCCGCTGTCACGCAAGCTGATGCAGTGGATGGGCACGCCGGACGAGGCCCTGCATCTGGCCGAGGCCTATCTGCAGATCATCTTTCTGGCCATTCCGCTGCTGTTCATGTTCACCTTTGTCTCGGCCGTGCTGCGCGGCGCGGGGGATACGCGAACGCCGTTCTGGTTCTTGCTCATCGTGGTGATTCTGGACATGCTGCTCAACCCGTTGCTGATCTTCGGCTGGGGGCCGGTGCCAGCTTATGGCATCAAGGGCTCGGCCATGGCCACGCTGGCAGCCAACGCGCTGAGCTTTGTCGCCCTGCTGCTGTGGCTGCGCCTGCACCGCCATCCGCTGTGGATTGAACGTCGCCAGATGGGCCTGTTCAAGCCGGATCTGACCATCATCCGCACCCTCATCACCAAAGGCCTGCCCATGGGTGTGCAGCTGATGATGATTTCCATGGCCATGATTGCCATGATCTCGCTGGTCAACGCCTATGGTGTGACCACCGCCTCGGCCTACAGCGCGGCGCTGCAGCTGTGGACCTATGTGCAAATGCCCGCCATGGCCATTGGCGCGGCCTGCTCCACCATGGCCGCGCAGAACGTGGGCGCTGGCCTGTGGAACCGGGTGGACGCCACGGCCCGCGCAGGCATGCTGACCAATGTGCTGCTGACGGGCGGGCTGATTGCCATCATCGTGCTGCTGGACCGTCTGGTGCTGGGCTGGTTCCTGCCCACGGGCAGCCCCTCGCTGGAGCTGGCACGCCACCTCAATCACATCGCCATTGGCTCGTTTCTGTTCTTCGGCGTGACTTTTGTACTCTCCGGCGTGGTGCGCTCCACCGGCGCAGTGATGGTGCCGATGGTGATTCTGGCCATCGCCATGTGGGGCATTCGCGTGCCTGCGGCCAAATGGCTGCAGCCGGTGCTGGGGGTGGACGCCATCTGGTGGAGCTTTCCCATCAGCTCGCTGGCCTCGGTACTGATGATTCTGGCCTATTACCGCTGGGGCAACTGGCGCCAGGCCCGCATGCTGCCGCGCAGCGCCCCCGTGCCGGCCAACGCGGCAGGCGAAGATGCCGTCAATGCCAATGAACTGCTGGAGAGCGCCGACGATTGCGAGCGGGTGGCCATGCCTGCCGAAGTCGGCGGCCAGCCCCCTAGCCCGGTGGCCACGCAGGCCAAGCCCGCCCAGGCTTCGTAAGAATGCCTCTCATGCAGGCTTAATCCAGGCCCGCCATACTGGGGAACGCTTTTGGAACCAAAATCCGGCTTCAGGCTCCCTCTATACGTCATGCCGTTCCGCCTCTCTCCCCATTCCCTGCGCCGCAGCGCTTTTGCCCTGTGGCTTTTTGCACTGATTTTGATAGCAATCAGCGCAATATCCACCAAGACTTACGCGCAAATTCACCTCAAAACATCGGCCAGCCCCACTTCTGCCGTGGTGCAGACGCCGCGCGTGCGCGCCGAACTGGTGGCGCAGGCGCCCGAGGGAATCAGCGCGGGCCAGTCCTTCTGGCTGGGGCTGAAGCTCGATCATGAGCCGGACTGGCACACCTACTGGAAGAACGCAGGCGACTCCGGCCTGCCGACCGAGCTACAGTGGCAACTGCCCGAGGGGCTGAAGGCTCAGGAGATTCAATGGCCTGCCCCCCACGCACTGCGCGTGGGCCCGCTGGTCAACTACGGCTATGAAAAGACGGTGCTGCTGCCCATCCCTGTCAAGGTCAGCCCCGATTTCAAAGCCCCAGCCTCCGGCATGGTCGATGTGCGCCTGTCTGCCAGTTGGCTGATCTGCCGCGTGGAGTGCATTCCCGAAAGCGGCGAGTTCACGCTGCAAATCCCCGTTCAGGGCACAACCGCCGCCCATAGCGATGCCTTCTTCAAGGCACAGGCCCAGCAGCCCGCAGCGCTCAGCGACCATGGTCAGGCCCGCATTCAGCCCGGTAGCAGCCAGGGTGAGGCCAAGGTGGTCGATGACCGCATCACCGTGCGTATCCCCGGCCTGCCCGCTTCGCTCAAGGGCAAGACGCTGGAGTTTTATCCCGAGAACATCGAAACCTTCAAGCACGCAGCCGAACCGAGCAAGGACTGGCAGCAGCACTGGGATGGCGATGTCTGGGTGGCCGACAATCTGCCGCTGTCAGATATGCGCGGCGAGACACCCAAGCAACTGACGGTCGTCGTCGCCTTGCCCGTTGCAGACCGCGCCGCCGCGGTGGAGAAGGGCGAGAGCATGGCCTGGCGCAGCACGCTGGACACCGAAGGCCAGTGGACGCCCGCTACGCTGGCCAGCGTATCCCCCGCACTGGCTGCCGCGCTGGAGGCCAATAAGGCCAATGCTTCCACGGCACCCATGCCTGCAGCCACAAACGCTGACAGTCTGTGGGCAGCACTGCTGGGCGGCCTGCTCGGCGGGCTGATTCTGAACCTCATGCCCTGCGTCTTCCCCGTGCTGGCCATCAAGGTGCTGGGCTTTGCCGGTCATGGTCAGAACCCGCGCGCCCAGCGGCTGGGCGGTGTGGCTTATGCGGCAGGTGTCATTCTCTCCTTCGTGGCCCTTGGAGCCTTGCTGCTGAGCCTGCG
Organism: Comamonas testosteroni; assembly: GCF_003569915.1. Lineage (GTDB taxonomy): Bacteria > Pseudomonadota > Gammaproteobacteria > Burkholderiales > Burkholderiaceae_C > Comamonas > Comamonas testosteroni_D. Next base: position 72,301 of record NZ_KZ984457.1, read on the forward strand.
CGCTGCTGGTCAGCAGTTGGGCTGGGGCTTTCAGCTGCAGTCGCCCGTGGTGGTGGCTCTGCTGGCCACGCTGTTCACCGTGATGGGGCTGAATCTGGCCGGGCTGTTCGAGTTCGGCAATGTGCTGCCCAGCCGCATTGCCAGTGCGCAGGCTCGCAACCCGGTGCTGGACTCCTTCCTCTCCGGTGTGCTGGCCGTGGCCATTGCCTCGCCTTGCACCGCCCCGTTCATGGGCGCATCGCTGGGCTTTGCCATCGATATGCCCGCCGCACAGGCACTGACCGTGTTTGCCGCGCTGGGCGTGGGCATGGCCCTGCCTTATGTGCTGGCGGCGTTTGTGCCGACCATCGTGCGCTGGCTGCCCCGCCCCGGCGCATGGATGCAGACTTTCCGCCATGCCATGGCTTTCCCCATGTTTGCCACCGTGGTCTGGCTGGTCTGGGTTTTGGGCCATCAAAACGGCATGGACTCAGCAGCGGCATTGCTTGGCCTGCTACTGGTTTTGACAGCGCTGATCTGGGCATTGGGCCTGAGCGGCAAAAGCCGCGCCATTCTGGGCACTCTGGCCGCCCTGCTCACAGCTGGCATGGCCTACTACGCCGTGCCCCTGATTGCCGCTCCTGCGGCCAGCCCCGTGCAGGCCGAAGCCTCCGAGCTGTGGCAGCCTTGGTCGGCAGAGAAAGTACAAGCCCTGCAGACCGCCGGTCAGCCCGTGTTTGTGGACTTCACCGCCGCCTGGTGCGTGACCTGCCAGGTCAACAAGCGCACCACGCTCAGCAGCGGCGAAGTGCTGGACGCCTTCGCCCAGCGCAAGGTGCAGTTGCTGCGCGCCGACTGGACTCGTCAGGACCCGGCCATCACGCAGGCGCTGCAGTCGCTGGGCCGCAGCGGCGTGCCCGTCTATGTGCTGTATGCGCCGGGCAAGCCGCCTGTGGTGCTGTCAGAGCTGCTGAGCAAGGGCGAGGTGCTGGACGCCCTGCGCCCCCTGGGGCAGTTGTAAGCATCCTTGTCTCTCCTATGGCGGCGCGGCGGCAATCGGCCTAGACTGTACTGACACATAACCCAACCCGGGCTGGCCGCAGCCCCGGTTCGGCTCCAAATGCCCTGGCCAGTGCTGCGGCAGGTCTGCTTTGCGACAGGAGGTGCGTCATGTTGTCCAACGTCTCCCCAACCCCCGGCTTCTTCAGCCAACGCCGCGGTCTGCTGCTTCGGGCCATGGCACTTGCCAGTCTGGCCATTGCAGGTTTGATTCTTCCTTTTGTCTGGAACCTGCTGGAACTGGTCAACCAGATGCCCAAGATGCAAGGGCTGCAGGATGCGCTGGCGCAATGGCCGGTGAGCAGCTGGATGACCATGTTTGTGCTTGGGGCCTGCATTCCTGCGGCCTTGCTGGTCGGCATGCACTGGTCCACGCACAAGATTCTCACGGCAGCCATCATGCTGGCGCTGATGTGGGCGGCCATCACCTGGTATGTGCACATGCCCGCCATGGGGCTGTGCAGTGCGCTCTACCCACAGTCCGAGCTGGCCTGCTCCGCCTTGCAGTGGGCGGGCAGCATGAGCCTGGGTCTGGCGACTGCGGCCTATGTGTTCCTGATGCTGGGCCTGGCCGTATCGGCGCTGGACCTGCTCGTGCGAGGGCTTGAGGACGACACCGTCCACGCAGGCTAAAACCCGACGTCACAGTCAACATGTAACACTTGTATCTTGGGTTGAAGATAGCATGCGTTGCGGATGCGCTCGCCATCCGCAACTGCTGGTCATGGCAGCTGGTGTTCTGAACCAAGTCGAGCATCGAGTCCCTCCATCCGAAGGCACACATGCACCGACAACAACAACTGAGCCGGTATTTTGACCAGTCCAGCCAACCCACCGCGTTGATAGAAAGCAACGGCAATGTGCTGTATTCCAACAGCGCATTTGCCCAGTGGGTCAGAACCATTCACGTCAACACAGGCATCAACCTGCTTGTGGATGTGGCCGCATTTCAGGTTCGCGTGCGCCAGTGCCTGGATGAGGACCGCCTGAGCGCGTATGACGACGTAGAACTCAGCCACCGGCTGGAGTTTCATCCCATGGAACTCATCAACGAGTCCGGGGCGTTTGTGCGCGTCGCCAAGTGCATTGCACTGCCGCGAATGCATGCGCAGCACCCCGGGGGCTTCGGCCATGCTCCCGACATGCCGGACTTCCGGGGCATTGTGGACTATCTGCCCTTGAACCTATGGGCTTGCAGCCTCAAGGGCGAGGTGTTCTGGACCAATCGCACTTCCGACCTTTTCACCTACGGCAAAGACGAGTTCATTGACCTGAGCAACACCAGGTTCGTCAGCAAAATCCACCCGGACGATCTGCTGCACACCACCACGCAGTACTCCAAAGCCATGGTGGACGGCAAACCCACCTCGTTTCGCTATCGACTGCGCGAGCACACGGGACAGTACTACTGGTTCCTGTTCAGTGCCGCACCCGTGATGGATGAGCAGGGCCAGGTGAAGTACTGGGCTGGCTCCAGCGTCAACATTGATGCACTTGTCAAAGTGGAAGAACAGCTCAAGGCACATATCGAAAGACTGTCTGCACAGAAGGAGCGCCTGCAATCGAGGCTGCGTGATGCCCATGGTCTGCTCGCGAATATGCAGAAGGTGGATTTAGTCGCCCATCTGGCAGGTGGCGTGGCCCATGACCTGAACAATCTGCTGTTCGTCATGGGCATCAATCTGGGCACGCTGAGAAAGCGGGTGCAGGATCAGGCGCTGCTGGAGAACATCCAGTCCGTGCGTGACTGCGTCAAAAAGGCAGCTCGCCTGTCCTCCCAACTCTCGGGCTTTAGCGGCCGCATGCCCCAGAACGCAACCACCTTCAACCCTGCCGTTGCCTTTGAAGACCTGCACAGCCTGCTCAGACAGGCCGTGGGAGCCGAGGTCTCGTTCAGCATGGAGGTGGCACAGGACCTGCACAACATTCACGTGGACAAGACCTACCTGGAGAACGCCCTCATCAATCTGGCCATCAACGCGCGCGATGCCGTGGAGGGACGTGGGCGCATCACGGTCAAGATCGCCAACCGCAGCACGCATTTCGATGGCCAGGAGAATGCCTATGTCGTCTTCAGTGTCGAGGATGATGGCAGCGGCATGAGCCCCGAAGTTCAGGAGCGTATCTTCGAGCCCTTCTTCACCACCAAGGCACCGGGCAAGGGGACCGGCCTGGGTCTGGTCATGGTCAAGACCTTTGTCGAGAATTCGCAAGGCTATCTGGAAGTCAGCTCCACACCCAACCAGGGCACTTGCATCTCCATCTATATCCCTCAAAGCGGTCTGGCGCCCAATGACACGGCGAACAGCGAAGGCATGATCGTCGGCGGCCGGGAGACTGTGCTGCTGGTGGAAGACAACGATGCCGTGCGCCAGACACTGGCCAGCTTCCTCTTCGAGCTTGGCTATGAAATCAGCACATCCTTCAGCCATGAGCATGCGATCATGATGCTGTCCAGCGGACTGAAGGCCGATCTCGTTCTTTCCGACATCAAAATGCCCGGCAAGAAGACGGCCCTGGATTTGATTCAGTACATCGAAACCCACGACCGCAACCCCATCATCTTTGCCACAGGCTATTCCGCAGAAATCGCCATCAAGGAAGGCTTGATCGACGGCAGATACCCCGTCATGTTCAAGCCTTTTTCAGTGGAAGAACTGGCTGTGAAGGTGCGCTCCGTGCTGGACGCCAAGCCTCGCAAGGATTGAAGCAGGCAGAGGCAAGGCCCTAGCCTTTGCTACGCCCGAACAGGCGGCGGTAGCGTGATGGCAAGTCCTGCATGCGCATCATGATGGGCAGGTCTGCGGTGTTGAAGTCGCTGTCCCAGGCGGGCGCACCCAACACCTTGGCACCAGCGCGCAAATAGCCCTGAATCAACGCAGGCGGCTCCACCTTGAGCGAGTCCGCTGAGACATCGCTGATATGGGCCAGCTCTTCGGGCAAGGCCACACGGGGGCGAACCTGCAATTCAGGCTCGGCCAGATGACTTTGACGCAACTGCTGCCAGATGCGTGCCGGGCCTTCGCCATGCGCCAGACCAGGGTACTGCATGGGAATGCTGGCGCAGCCCACCATGGCTTCAAGCTGGTTGCGCTGCATGAATTCGGCCAGAGCGCCCCAGAGCGCCAGAATCACGCCACCCTGGCGGTGCTCGGCATGCACGCAGCTGCGGCCCAGCTCCACCGTCCTGTCACGCCAGGCGTTGATGGGGCTGAGGTCAAATTCCTGGTCGCTGTACAAGCCACCCGCTCGCTGAGCCTGTGCGGGAGTGAGCAGCCGGTAAGTACCGATGACCTTGTCTTGATCTTCGTCGCAGATCATCAGGTGCTCGCAGAAGTCGTCAAACACATCGATGTCGTGGCCAGGAACCGGCGTCTGCAGCAGCGCGCCCATTTCTTCGGCAAACACCTGGTAGCGCAGGCGCTGGGCCTGGCGAACTTCATCAAGGTGCCTCGCCCAGCGCACCTGCAGGCGCAAAGCGGGCGCCGCCGCGGCAATCGGGCCGGGGCGAGAAGAAAGCGCAAGCCCGGGAGACTGTGACGTGGTCGTGATGGCTGCCACGTTGCTCAGTGCATCAAGGATCTCGGGATGCCTCATATCGCTTTCCTCTCCATATTGGACGCAGTCGGCGGCCTGCCTGTGCCACACGGTATGTCTGCGTGCCCATATTTTGGAAAATGCAAATGAAGACTGCGCGTCATTTTGATGACGATTGCATGACACGCGCCCATGTAAAAAGCGCAGCCCTAAGCTGCGCTTTTTTGCTGAGATTCAGGCGCTCTACACGGTCTCGTCCACTTTCTTGTTGCCCATGCCCAGATAGGTTTCGATGATGCGCCTGTCGTTGAGCAAATCCTTGGCTGCGCCCGTCAGCGCCACGGCGCCCATCTCCAGCACATAGGCGCGGTCTGCCACCTTGAGCGCGGCGCGGGCATTCTGCTCAACCAGCAGCACGGACACACCGTGGTTGCGCAAACTGGCAACGACCTGCAGCACCTCTTTGACGATCAGCGGTGCCAGGCCCAGCGAAGGCTCGTCGAGCATCAGCAGGCGGGGCTTGGCCATCAGCGCACGGCCAATGGCCAGCATCTGGCGCTCACCACCCGACAGCGTGGACGCCATCTGCGCACGCCGCTCTTTCAGGCGCGGAAAGATGGCGAAGACCTCCTCCATGCGCCCACTCTGGTCACGCTGGCCTTTGCGCCACAGCGAAAAGCCGCCCAGCAGCAGATTGTCTTCCACCGACATTTCGCCAAACAGTTCACGCTTTTCTGGCACCAGCCCCACGCCGCGCGCCACCAGCGCTTCAACCGAAGGTTTGGCAACGCGTTGACCGTCCAGCCAGATCTCGCCCTTGCTGGGCAGCAGCCCCATGGCCGCTGACAGCAACGTGGTTTTGCCCGCGCCATTGGGGCCAATCACGGTCACGATCTCGCCAGTGCCTACATTCAGATCCACCTGATGCACCGCCTCCACCGGGCCGTAGGAAACGCTGAGCCCGCGCAGATCCAGCAAGTTGGTATTGCTCATGCTGCAGCCTCCTCATCGTCGCCACCGCCCAGATAGGCATCGAGCACGCGCTTGTTGACCTGAATCTCAGCAGGCGAGCCTGCAGCGATCACAGTGCCGAACTCCAGCACGGTGATGCGGTCTGCCAGGTTCATCACAAACTCCATATCGTGCTCCACCACCAGAATGCCCAGGCCTTCGGCCCGCAACTGGCGCAGAAGATCGGCCAGCGCCTGCTTTTCGAGGTGGCGCAGGCCTGCTGCAGGCTCGTCCAGCAGCAGCACCGATGGGCGGCTGGCCAGTGCTCGCGCGATTTCCACAATGCGCTGCTGGCCCAGAGCCAGCGATGCCGCAGGCACATCCGCAAAAGCGCCCAGACCGCAGCGCTCAATCTGCTTGCGCGCTTCGTCCAGCAAGGCGGCTTCCTCATGCCTGTCCATACGCAGCATGGAAGCCAGCCAGCCCTTGTGAGCACGCTGATGCGCGCCCAGCGCCACGTTTTCCAGCACCGAGCGCTGGCCCAGCAGGCGTACATGCTGGAAAGTGCGGCTCATGCCCAGCGCAGCAAAACGGCGCGCTGGAGCATCGCCCATGACCTGACCCTGAATCTGCACCTTGCCTTCGGTGGGGAAGTCCACGCCCGAGATCATGTTGAAGAAAGTGCTCTTGCCAGCGCCATTGGGGCCGATCAGCGCATGCACTTCTCCGGCCTTGAGATCCATGGATACATCGTTATTGGCCACCAGTCCGCCAAATCTCTTGGTGACATGCTCTGCATTCAATAGCACCGAGCCAGCTGCAGGCAGTGGGTGCTGATCCAGCGCCTTGGGCTCAGCCTTGATTTTTTTCTCAGACTGGCGAATCAGTCCTGCCGTCAGGTGCTGCAAAGTCGGCCACAGGCCCTGCGCAAAACGCTGCAGCACCAGCACCATCAACGCACCAAACACAATGATTTCAAAGTTGCCATTGCTGCCCAGCAGCGCGGGCAGGATGTCCTGCAGCTTTTCCTTGAGCATGGTGATGATGGTGGCACCCAGCACCGCGCCCCACAGGTGGCCCGCGCCGCCCACCACGGCCATGAACAGGTATTCAATGCCGATGTTCAGGTTGAAAGGCGCAGGGCTGACAAAGCGCTGCATATGCGCATACAACCATCCCGAAAGAGTCGCCAGCAAAGCCGCCAGCACAAACAGCTTGACGCGATAGCGGGCCGTGTTGATGCCCATGGATTCCGCCATGACCTGCCCACCCTTGAGCGAGCGAATGGCTCTCCCTTCACGCGAATCGAGCAGGTTGTGCAGCAGCCACATGGCCAGCAGCATGACCACCCAGATCACCACACCCATGGTGCGCGAGGAAGACAGATCGAGCCCGGCAATCCTGATGGCCGGAATGCCGGTCATCCCGGTCTGACCGCCCAGAAACTGCATATTGCCGAACAGGTAATACAGGCTTAGCCCCCAGGCAATGGTGCAAAGCGGCAGATAGTGCCCCTGCAGCTTGACAGTCACCGAACCCAGCACCCAGGCCACTACAAACGTTATCAAAAAGCCTAGCAGCAAGCCCAGCCAAGGCAAGCCTTGCATGCCAAATACACCGCCCAATGCCTGCACAGCTACGGGCGATGTGCAGACCCAGGCCGTGGCATAGGCACCCACGCCCACAAATGCGGCCTGACCAAACGAAGTCATGCCGCCCACGCCGGTGAGCATGACCAGACCCAGCGCCACCATCGAATACAGGCCGATGTAGCACAGCAAAACGATGGTGAAGTCCGGCAGAAAATTCCAGCTCAGCGCCAGCAGCACAATGGCGATGGCGGTCAGCATGCGAGCGCTGATCAGGCCACGAGGCGCAGCTTGCTTGGCAGGCGCAGAAGCCGCTTGAGAAGACACGGGCGCGCTCATTCTTCTTCCTCCACATGATGGCTGTTACGCGAGCGCCACCACAGCACAGGGATGATCAGGGTAAAGACCAGCACTTCCTTGTATGCGCTGGCCCAGAAGGACGAAAACGCTTCCAGCAAGCCCACCAGAACTGCTGCCGCCAGCGCCAGCGGATAACTGGCCAGACCGCCCACAATGGCCGCCACAAAGCCTTTGAGGCCGATCAGAAAGCCGGTGTCGTAATACACCGTGGCAAGCGGCGCGATCAGCAAGCCAGAAACCGCGCCAATCAGGGCTGCCAGTGCAAAGCTCACATCACCGGCCAGGCCCGTAGGAATTCCCATCAGACGCGCACCCACACGGTTGATCGCCGTGGCGCGCAGCGCCTTGCCCACCATGGAGCGGCCAAAGAACACAAACAGCGCCAGCACCAGCGCAATGGCAACACCGACCACCACCAGAGACTGGCCGGAAATCGAAATATCACCAAGCTGGAAAGACGCTTCGGAAAACGCCGGCGTGCGCGAGCCTTCGGCGCCAAAGAAAACCAGCCCCAGCCCCACCAATACGCCGTGCATGGCTACAGAAACAATGAGCAAGCTGAGCACTGTGGCATTGGCCAGCGGGCGATAGACCAGGCGATACATCAGCGGCCCCATGGGCGTGATGATGGCCAGTGTGGTCAGGGCCTGCAGCATCAGCGACTGCGGGCGCATCACATAGGCCAGCAAAAAGGCCAGGCCCGGTGCCAGCACAGTCCAGAACAGCGAAGCAGGCCAGCTGACTTCGCGGCCTGTGAACGAGCGAAAGATATCGATCACCAGTACCGCAGCCGCCAGCGCCAGCAGCAGCCACAGCGTGGATGGCAGATGCTTGGTCTGCATCATGGCCAGCGTCAGCGCGCCAAAGGAAACAAACTCACCCTGCGGGATGAAAATCACGCGGGTTACCGAAAAAACGAGCACCAGAGCCACTGCCAGCAGCCCATAAATGGCTCCATTGACAATGCCATCCTGCCCCAGCAGCAAGGCGATCTGCAGATCCATGGTCGAAACTTTCGCTAAAGCCGCCCGCAGCCCACCCTGCCCTGAAGCGCAGACGGCCTCAGGCAGAGCAGATCATCGCGGGCGCAATGGACTTAGGGCTGGTACTTCCAGGTACCGTTTTCGATCTTGACCATCACCACACCGTTCTGGATGCCCAGATGGTCTGTGGGCGACATGGTGAATACGCCATGCGCACCAGCCACGTTAGTGGTCTTTTCCAGCGAGTCACGCAGCGCCGTGCGGAACTCGGCGGTTCCGGGCTGCCCCTTCTTCAGCGCTTCGGGCACAGCCGCTTCCAGCACCTTGCCGGCATCCCAGGTGTGGGCACCAAAGGTCGCTGCACTGCCCTTGCCGTACTTGGCTTCATAGGCGTCCACATAAGCCACCGATGTCTTCTTCACAGGGTGCGCTTCTGGCAACTGATGGGCCACCAGCACAGGTCCAGCGGGCAGCAGCGTGCCTTCCACGTCCTTGCCGCCCACACGCAGGAAGTCCGCATTGGCTACGCCGTGGGTCTGGTAGTACTTGCCCTTGTAGCCACGCTCCTTGAGCGTCTTCTCGGGCAGAGCTGCGGGAGTGCCGGAACCTGCGACCAGCACGGCATCAGGCTTGGCGCCCATGATCTTCAGAGCCTGGCCGGTCACCGAAGTGTCAGTACGTGAGAAAGCTTCAGTGGCGACGAGCTTGATGCCCTTGGCTTCGGCAGACTTCTTGAACTCCTGCAGCCAGCCTTCGCCATACGCATCATTGAAACCGATGAAGCCCACGGTCTTCACACCGCTCTTGGCCATGTGATCGACGATGGCGCCAGCCATCATGCTGTCGTTCTGAGGGGTCTTGAAGACCCACTTCTTCTTGTCGTCCATGGGCGTGATGATGCGCGCAGAAGCGCCCAGCGTGATCATGGGCGTCTTGTTCTCAGCCACCACGTCGATCATGGCCAGCGAGTTGGGCGTGGTGCTGGAGCCGATGATGATGTCGGCCTTGTTTTCGCTGATCAGCTTGCGGGTGTTGGAGACAGCGGCCGTGGTGTCGGAGGCATCATCCAGAATGACGTAATTGACCTTCTGACCACCCATGGTCTGGGGCATCAAGGCCACCGTGTTTTTCTCGGGGATGCCCAGCGAGGCAGCGGGGCCAGTGGCGGAGACCACCACGCCGACCGTGATGTCGGCCAGTGCCGTGCCCCATACGGTGGCCAGAGCCGCAGCCACCAGACCCAGTTTTGCAATGCGCTTCATGTTTGTCTCCTTCAAGTGGTTCACACAAAAATCACTACTGCTACATCACTGGATGGCGGCCTGCCTTGACATTGATTGCCGCTCTTGTATCCAGTGCCACACTCGGTACCTTCAGAGCACCGCAATTTATCTTGTTAACTAGTCTTACGCCAGCATTTTTTCCGCTTTGGAGCTTGGGGTTTTTACCTCCCCGATGCCTCCCATGAACAAATCCGTCACCAGCTGCGCCATATCTTCCTGATTCAGCGCGCCATCAGGCCTGAGCCAGGTGAACATCCAGTTCATCATGCCAAAAAGCAGCATGCTGATGGCCTTGGAAAGCCCTGCCTCATCCAGTTCCGGGCGCATCTGCGACAGCGTCGCGCTGAAATACGCCACCAGCGCACGCTCCTTGTCCAGCACCTGCTGGCGCTCTTGCTCGTTGAGATAACGCACGCTTTCCGTCAGCACACGATGGGCATGGGCCGAAAGCGCATATTCCTCGACGAAGCGGCCAATCAGGCTGCGCATGCGCCGCTGTGCATCCATGCCGTTCTCAGCCTTGGCTTCCTGCTGCAAAGCCTGCAGGCGCGTCAGATGGGTGTCGCAGATCTCGAACAGCAGCGCGTATTTGTCACGAAAGTAGTGATAGATGGCGGGCTTGGAAAGCCCGCAAGCCTTTGCCACCTCATTCATGCTGGTCGCGGCATAGCCCTGGCGCGCAAACAGCTGCGCGGCCTGATTCAGGATGAATTCACGCTGATCCTCATAACCTGCGGCGCGCCCTCTAGCCATGGCTCACCTCCCGCTGTGCATTGAAGATTTCGTGCTGTCTCATAGATATGCCAAGTGGTTAACGCTCATCAAACGATAGCGTAACCGATGCACTCAGAGGGCGGCACTGGCAGGTCAGCACAAAGCCTTGCTCCACCTCCTGCGCATTGAGGGCGAAGTTGCGCTCCATCTCTACCTTTCCATCAAGGCATTTGGCACGGCAGGTGCCGCAGACGCCTGAGGTGCAGGAGTAAGGCACTTCCAGCCCCGCCGCTTCAGCAGCCTGCAGCAGATTGTCGTGACCGGACTTGAAGGGGAAGTTGCGCGTCAGCCCGTCGCGGATCAGCGTGATCTGCGCGGCCTTGGCATCCTGCGCATATTGCTTCTTGACGGCAGCGCCTGCCGCAGGCAACACGCCAAAGCGCTCGATATGAATGCGCTCGGGCGGCACATTGCAGGCCAGCAAAGCGGCTTCCACCTCGTCATTCATCTGATAGGGGCCGCAGACAAAAACGGCATCGAGCTTGTGCACGGGTACCACGGCCTTGAGCAGCTGCTGCACCTTGGCCTGGTTCAGACGCCCCATATTGAGCGGAGCCTCGGTCTCCTCGCGCGAGAATACATGGTGCAGCACCAGCCGGGTCAGGTAACGATTCTTGAGGTCGTCCAGCTCTTCCTTGAACATGGTGGACTGCAGGCTGCGGTTGCCGTAGAGCAGCGTGAAGTGGCTGCCCGGCTCGCGCGCCAGCACGGTCTTGATGATGGACAGAATGGGCGTGATGCCGCTGCCACCCGCAATGGCCAGATAGCGGCGCTGCTCCGCCGCCTCCATAGGCACAAAGAAGCGGCCTTGCGGTGGCATGACCTGAATCTGGTCGCCCGCCTTGAGCTGCTCGTTGATCCAGGTCGAGAAAACACCTCCATCCACGCGGCGCACGCCGACGCGCAATTGCCCGTCATCGACTCCCGCGCAGATGGAGTAGCTGCGGCGCAGGTCCTGCCCGTCGATCTCGGTGCGCAAGGTCAGATACTGGCCCTGCGTGAAGGCAAACTGCTCGCGCAGCTCGGCGGGCACGTCAAAACTCACAATCGCAGCCTCGGCCGTATCGGGCTGCACGGAGCGCACCGTCAGGGGATAGAACAAGGTACTCATCAGGACACCTCTGTCGCCGTCAAATGGGTTTGAAATACTCGAAAGGCTCGCGGCAGCTCATGCAGCGGTACAGCGCCTTGCACGCTGTGGAGCCATAGGCCGCCAGGCGTTCCGTTTGTGCACTGCCGCAGCGCGGGCAGCTCACCTCGGCTGCGCCACCTGCACGTTGCTGCTGATACTGATCACGCGGCATGAACCGCAGGGTGATGGGCTGGTGCGGCTGGGTCGCGCCGGGCGGCGCAATGCCATAGGCACGCAGCTTGTCGCGGCCTTCGGCGGTAATCCAGTCCGTAGTCCAGGCCGGGGCGCGCTGCAGGCGTACCTGCACGGGGCCAAGACCGGCGCTCTGCAGGCCATCAACCACGCTCTGCTCTATCATTTCCGTCGCTGGACACCCTGAATAAGTAGGCGTCAGCGCCACTTCCAGCACTTCGCCAATCTCACCGACAGAGCGCACCATGCCCAGGTCGCACAGCGTGACGGCAGGCACTTCCGGGTCGGGGATCTGTGCCAGCACCGCCCAGGCCTGCGCCACGCGGGCGGATTCAGCAGATGTAGCGGCTACGGCTGCGGCGACCATCACCAGGCTCCGCCGGGATAGGCGCGTTGCAAGTACTGCATCTCGGCCAGGATGTAGCCCATGTGCTCGCTATGCACGCCGCGCTTGCCGCTGCTGATGAAAGCCGACGCCTTGGGTGCTACCAAAGTTGCAGCATTGAGCACATATTCCATCTGGACTAGCCACTGTTTTTGCAGAGACTCCCAGCTGGGACCCAGCCCGGATTCCTCCGCGTGCAGGTCCACTGCATCGCCGCTGAACAGCTCTGGCGTGTACAGCCACAGCGCATTGACGGCAGCCTGCGCACGCTGGTGCGATTCCTGCGTGCCATCACCGAGGCGGACCAGCCAGTCGGCGGCGTGCTCCTGGTGGTAGCGTGCTTCCTTCAGAGCCTGGCCGGCAATTGCGGCCAGTTCGGCATTGCTGGACTGCAGCAGCTCTTCCCAGAGCAGCGCCAGCAAGGTGGCGGCCATGGTGTTGCGCACCACGGTAAAGGCAAAGTCGCCGCGCGGCAGCTCGACCAGTGTGGGGTTGTAGTAGTGGCGCTCCTCGCGCAAAAAAGCCAGCTGGTCTTCGTCGTGGCCGGAGGACTTGCCCGCCAGCGTCAGCACGGCGCGGGCCTGACCGATCAGGTCCAGTGCCATGTTCGACAACGCAATGTCCTCTTCCAGAATCGGCGCGTGGCCGCACCACTGGGCGATGCGCTGACCCAGAATCAGGCAGGTATCGCCGATGCGCAGCAGATACTGCTGCTCCAGATCGTCCTGCAAGGTGATGCTGTGTTGCATGGCCGCCTCCTCACATGTGGTTGACGGCCTGCGGCAGCTCATAGAACGAGGGGTGGCGGTACACCTTGTCCTGCGCAGGGTCGAAGTACATATCCTTGTCGCCGGGGTCGCTGGCCACGATCTGGGCCGATGGCACGACCCAGATGCTGGTGCCTTCCTGGCGGCGCGTATAGACGTCACGCGCCATCTGTATGGCCATGGCGGCGTCAGCAGCGTGCAGGCTGCCGCAGTGCTTGTGGTCCAGCCCGGCCTTGCTGCGGATGAAGACTTCCCACAGCGGCCATTCCTGCTGGGCGTGGGTTTCAGAAGCTGTACTCATGGGGAACTCCTTGATCTGTTTCTTCACACTCAGGCGTGCTTGCGGCTGCGCTCGGCCTGTTTGCTGGCGTGGGCCAGGGCCGCATCGCGCACCCAGGCACCGTCTTCCCAGGCCTTGACGCGCGCGCCAAGCCGCTCGCGGTTGCAGGGGCCGTCGCCGCCCACCACACGCCAGAATTCGCTCCAGTCGATGGCGCCAAAGTCATAGTGCTGGCGCTCTTCGTTCCAGCGCAGATCGGGGTCGGGCAGGCTCACGCCCAGCACCTGGGCCTGCTCTACCGTGGCGTCGACAAACTTCTGGCGCAGCTCATCGTTGCTGATGCGCTTGATGCCCCAGCGCATGGACTGGGCCGAGTTGGGCGACTGGTCATCGGTGGGGCCGAACATCATCAGCGTGGCCCACCACCAGCGGTTGACGGCGTCCTGCACCATGTCTTTTTGCGCCTGCGTGCCTTGCTTCATCATGACGAACAGGCTGTCAAAGCCCTGGCGCTGGTGAAAGCTCTCCTCGCGGCAGATGCGCACCATGGCGCGGGCATAGGGCGCATAGGAGCAGCGGCAGATGGGCACCTGGTTCATGATGGCCGCGCCATCGACCAGCCAGCCGATCACGCCCATGTCCGCCCAGCTCAGCGTGGGGTAGTTGAAGATGGAGCTGTACTTGGCCTTGCCGGTGTGCAGCGCATCGAACATCTGGTCGCGGCTGGTGCCCAGCGTCTCGGCCGCCGCATACAGATACAGGCCGTGGCCGCCTTCGTCCTGCACCTTGGCCAGCAAGATGGCCTTGCGCTTGAGCGTGGGCGCACGCGTGATCCAGTTGCCCTCGGGCAGCATGCCCACGATTTCCGAGTGCGCATGCTGGCTGATCTGGCGCAGCAAGGTCTTGCGGTAATGCTCGGGCATCCAGTCCTTGGCCTCGATGAAGTCCCCCGCGTCAATGCGCGCATCAAAGCGCTCTTCAAGCTGCACTTCCTCGGCGCTGCGCAGCACGGGCGCTTCGGTCTTGCCTTCCTTGGCCATCAAATCCATGGCTTGGGTGTACATGGTGGTACCTCCTGTTGGTGCCCGGCTTCAGCGGGGACGCTTGTCGATCACGCGACGGGCCTTGCCCACCAGCGTGCGCTCTATGGAATCAGAACCCAGCACCTCCACCGCCGTGCTGATGCCGATCATGGTCTTGATGCGCTGCTGCACCCAGTCGGCCAGTTGCTGCGCTTCGCCCGAGCCGCCGGGTTGCAGCTCACAGCGCACTGCTACCTGATCGAGATTGCCGTCCCGCGTGACCACGATCTGGTACTGACCGCTGAGCTGCTCGTTTTGCAGCACGATCTCTTCGATCTGCGTGGGAAAGACATTGACGCCGCGAATGATGAGCATGTCGTCCGAGCGCCCCACGATCTTGCCCATGCGCCGGAAGGACCGCGCCGTGGGCGGCAGCAGCCGCGTCAGGTCCCGCGTGCGGTAGCGGATGATGGGCATGGCCTCCTTGGACAGCGAGGTGAACACCAGTTCACCCTCGCTGCCTTCGGGCAGCACTTCGCCGGTGTCGGGGTCGATGATTTCGGCCAGGAAATGGTCTTCCCAGATCACAGGGCCATCCTTGGTTTCCACGCACTCGCTGGCCACGCCAGGGCCCATGACTTCCGACAGGCCATAGATATCCACTGCATCGAGCCCACCCTTGGTCTGCAACTCATGGCGCATGGCCTCGGTCCAGGGTTCGGCCCCGAAGATGCCTATGCGCAGCGAGCTTTTCGCAGGGTCCATGCCCTGGCGCTGCATTTCCTCGATGATCACCTGCATATACGAGGGCGTGACCATGATGATGTCAGGCTTGAAGTCGGTGATCAGCTGCACCTGCTTTTCTGTCTGCCCACCGGACATGGGGATGACGGTGCAGCCCGCACGCTCGGCCCCGTAGTGCGCGCCCAGACCTCCCGTGAACAGGCCATAACCATAGGCCACATGCAGCAAATCACCCGCCTTGCCACCTGCCGCGCGAATGGAGCGCGCCACCAGATCGGCCCAGACATCGATGTCCTTCTTGGTATAGCCCACCACCGTGGGCTTGCCCGTGGTGCCGCTGGATGCATGAACGCGCGCCACCTGCTCGCGCGGCACGGCAAACATGCCAAAAGGGTAGTTGTCGCGCAGGTCCTTCTTGGTGGTGAAGGGAAACTTGGCAATATCAGCCAGCGTTTTCAGGTCCGACGGATGCACGCCCTTGGCATCAAACGCCTTGCGGTAGTGGGGCACCTTGTCATACGCGTGCTGCAGCGTCCAGCGCAGGCGCTGCAGCTGCAGCGCTTCGATTTCGTCACGGCTGGCGGTTTCAATCGCGTCCAGCACGGGGGTTGAGTGATTGCGAGCATCCATGGGGTGACCTCTTGATGATCAGGCGGACTCTGCAGACAGAACAGGCACGGTAGGTTTGCCCTTGACCGTATAGGACTTGCCGCGAAACAGGGCAATCAGCTGACCCTGAGCATTGCGAATCGTCACGTCATAGACGCCGGTGCGGCCTGCCTGCGACTGCTCCTTGGCTTCGGCCACCAGCACATCGCCGGGGCGGCCCGGAGCCACAAAGTCCACGGACAGGCCCGAGGCCACCGTCATCTCGTTGCGCGTGTTGCAGGCATAGGCAAACGCCGTGTCACCCAGCGTGGTGATATAGCCGCCGTGGCAGGTATCAAAGCCGTTGAGCATGTCGTCGCGCACGGCCATCTCTATCGTGGCTTCGCCCGGCGCGATATGGGTGATGCGCATGGCCAGATTCCGTGCCGCGCGGTCGCGGGCCAGCATGCCGTCGCGCACATGCTCTGCCGTCTGTTGGGGGGTCATGGGCGGCCTCGCTTTCAGCGGTCGGTGAACACCGGTGCGCGCTTGGTCATGAATGCCGCCACACCTTCCAGATAGTCGTGGGACGAGCCCAGCGCTTTTTGCTCGTGCGCTTCCAGCGCCAGCGATTCGCCAAAGCTCAGATGCTGGGCCGCGTCGATGGCGCTGCGCGTAGCCACCAGCGCCTTGGTGGGCATGGCGGCCAGCTTGGCGGCCATATCGGCCACCGTCAGATCAAAACCGGCGTCGGGTAGGCAGCGCCAGATCAGGCCCATGGCCTCGGCATCTGCAGCCGGCAGCTTGTCACCCAGCAGCGCTAGGCCCAGCGCGCGCTGGCGGCCCACCAGCCGGGGCAGCAACCAGGTGCCGCCGCTGTCGGGCAGCAGGCCGATCTTGGTGAAGGCCTGAATAAAGCTGGCCGACTCACAGGCCACGACCAGATCGCAGCACAGCGCAATATTGGCGCCCGCTCCAGCCGCCACACCGTTGACGGCGGCAATCACGGGGATGGGCATGGCGCGCAACTGCTCACACAAAGGCTTGTAATGGCGCTCGATCAGCACGCTCAAATCCGTGGGCGGCTGGCCTTCGGGAGCTGGGGCAGCACCCTCGTCGGCCAGATCCTGCCCTGCACAAAAACCGCGCCCCGCTCCGGTCAGCACAAGGCAGCGCACTCCTGAATCTGCAGCAGCAGCCCGCAGTGCAGCCAGAAGCTCGACATGCATGGCCTGGGTAAAGCTGTTGAGTGCTTGGGGGCGGTTGAGCGTCAGTGTGCGCACGGCACCACGCTGCTCCACCAATACAAGGGATTCCGACATGCTCACTCCTGTCACAGGGGTTGGCTTGAGGCAGATCAAACAAAATCTACCGACCGGTCGAAAAATAGTAAATCGCCTCTGATTTGCATCAAACCCGAGCTAACCCTTAACGTTCAATGAAAGATGTGCTGACTCTTGCTCGGGATTGCATCAAATGCTCTTCATCAGAGTGGGCGACAATCAGCACATGAGCTTTGCCCCCCTGACCAATGACACCTTCCTGCGCGCATGCCGTCGCCAGGCTACCGACTACACGCCGCTGTGGCTGATGCGCCAGGCGGGCCGTTACCTGCCCGAGTACAAGGCGACCCGCGCCCAGGCCGGCAGCTTCATGGGACTGGCCACGAATGTGGACTACGCCACTGAAGTGACGCTGCAGCCGCTGGAGCGCTTCCCGCTCGACGCCGCCATTTTGTTCAGCGACATCCTCACCGTGCCCGACGCCATGGGTCTGGGCCTGACATTCGCCCAGGGCGAAGGCCCCCGCTTTGCCAAGAACGTGCGCGACGAAGCCGCCGTGGCCGAACTGGCCGTGCCCGATATGGACAAGCTGCGCTATGTGTTTGATGCCGTCACCAGCATCCGCAAGGCACTCAACGGCCGCGTGCCGCTGATCGGATTCTCTGGCAGCCCCTGGACGCTGGCCTGCTATATGGTCGAAGGCAGCGGCAGCGATGACTACCGTCAGGTCAAGAGCCTGATGTACGCGCGCCCCGACCTGATGCACCGCATTCTGGAAGTCAACGCCGACAGCGTGGCCGCCTATCTGAACGCCCAGATCGACGCAGGCGCACAGGCCGTGATGATTTTTGACAGCTGGGGCGGCGTGCTGGCCGACGGCATGTTCCAGCAGTTCAGCCTGGCCTATACCAAGCGCGTTCTGAGCCAGCTCAAGCGCACCGGCGTGGACGGCACCGATGTGCCCCGTATCGTCTTTACCAAGGGCGGCGGCATCTGGCTGCAGGACATGAACAGCCTGGACTGCGAAGTGCTGGGCCTGGACTGGACGGCCAACCTGGGCAAAGCCCGCGCCATTGTGGGTGGCGAAGTCGGCGGCCCCGGCAAGGCGCTGCAAGGCAATATCGACCCCAACGTGCTGTTTGCCCCGCCCGAGCAGGTCGCCGCGCAGGCCCGCGCCGTGCTGGACAGCTTTGGCAAGCCCCATACCGACAAGACCACCACCGGCCCCACCCATATCTTCAACCTGGGCCATGGCATCAGCCAGTTCACCCCGCCCGAGCATGTGGCGGCACTGGTGGAAGCCGTGCACAGCCACTCGCGCAAGCTGCGCGGCTGAAGACCATGTGACGATCGTGAAAAGGCTTGATTCAAGGGTTTACCCTTGGATTAAGCCATTTTCCAAAGAATGGTTATTGGGCGACATTCGTCGCCGCCCGAACCGCATAAAGCATCGCAACACCATGATTTCATTGATTTTTAGAGAAGAATCACAGATTTCATAGGCGTTACACAGTTTCACTATTTTTTTATTTTTTCGCAGCACCTTGGCGATGGGCTGAAAGTTATCCACATTCTGCGGTGAGCGCCTACTGCAAAGCCTTGGCTCACAGTGATTCAGCGCTATTTTTTAGCAAGTTATGCGCTTTACAAAAGAATTTAGACGCATTTAGGTCTAGGGAGCTTCTGCCTTGACAGCACCAGAGTGCTCATTTATGCACAGATGTGCACAAGCAGGTCTGAACCTCAAAGCACGCTTTCAGCAGGCCCGCAGCGCTTGAAATATCAAAATAAGTTATTGTTTTATCTATATTTTTTGTTCCATTCGGTAGAATTTCAAAAACCATAGCAGCTTGTGCAGCCGCTTTCACGGCTCCAGAGCCTCGATTTCTCCCACAAAGTTATCCACAGACTGCAAAGCCTGCACTGGCATCAAAATCTGCTATAGCTCTGTTGACACAGCCTGCGCGACAGAGCGCTACGGCCCCTTCATCCCCATCTCCCATCCATGCCCCATATCGTTCACGTTGCCGTTCAGACGCCCGCCCATAGCGCCGTGGGGGAGTTGCTGAGCTACAGCAGTGAATCAGCCCTGCCGCCGGGCCAACTGGTGCGTGTGCCGCTGGGCAAGCGCGAGTTGCTGGGCGTGGTCTGGGATGCGCCCGCCGTGCCCGACGCCATTCCCGAAGGGGTGGAGCTGCGCAGCATTACCGCCGTGCTACCCGGGATTGCACCGCTGAGCCTGGGCTGGCGGCGGCTGGTGGGCTTTGCCGCCCATTACTACCAGCGCAGCGTGGGCGAGATTGCCGTGACCGCCCTGCCGCCCCAGTTGCGCGATATGACGCCCAAGCAGCTGGCGCGGCGGCTGGCTCCGCCCAAGGTGGCCAAGCCCAAAAGCAAGAAGAAGGCCAAGGCTGAAGAAGTCATCGAAGAGAGCGCAGTCGCCGCTGAAACGACTCCCGAGCCCGCTCCCACTATCCCTTTGGTAGCACTGAGCGCAGAACAGACACAGGTATTCGAGCAAATTGAGCAGAACTCCGGCCCTTTCCTGCTCTACGGCAGCACGGGCAGCGGCAAGACCGAGGTTTATCTGCGTGCCGTGCAGGCCGTGCTGGACGCCAACCCCGAAGCGCAGGCGCTGGTGATGGTGCCCGAGATCAATCTGACGCCCCAGCTCGAAGAACGCTTTATCGCCCGCTTTGCGCCGCAATACGGGCAGGAAGCCGTGGTCAGCATGCACAGCGGCATGACCAACCCGCAGCGCCTTAAAAGCTGGCTGGCCGCCCACACAGGCCGCGCGCGCATTGTGCTGGGTACGCGCATGGCGATTTTTGCCAGCGTGCCGCAACTGGCGCTGATCGTGGTCGATGAAGAACATGATGCCAGCTACAAGCAGCAGGAAGGCGCGCGCTATTCGGCCCGCGATCTGGCCATCTGGCGCGGGCGCGATACCGGCTCGAAAGTGATTCTGGGCAGCGCCACGCCTTCGCTGGAAAGCTGGCATGCCAGCGAACCGGCCGAGAACGGGGGCGCTGGCCGCTATCTGCGCCTTGGCATGCCCAGCCGCATCGGCTCTGCCAGTCTGCCCAAGGTGCGTCTGGTCGATATGACCCAGCAGCCCAAGCGCGCCGTGTTCTCGCCGCCGCTGATCGATGCGATTACCGAGCGCGTCAAACGTGGCGAGCAAAGCCTGATTCTGCTCAACCGCCGTGGCTTTGCGCCCGTGCTGTTCTGCGCCGACTGCAACTGGAAAAGCGACTGCCCGCATTGCAGCGCGCATCAAGTTTTTCACAAGGGCGACCGCACGCTGCGCTGCCACCACTGCGGCTTTACCCAGCGCGTGCCGTTTGCCTGCCCCAGTTGCGGCAACCCCGACATCCTGCCGCTGGGCAAGGGCACGGAGCAGTTGCAGGAAGAGCTGGAGCGGCTGCTGCGCAATGTGCAGCGCCCCGACGGCGACCCGGCCCGCGTGGCGCGCATCGATGCTGACACCACCAAGGCCAAGGGCAGTCTGGAAGAACAGCTGGCTCTGGTGCATGCGGGCGATGTGGATGTACTGGTTGGCACCCAAATGGTGGCCAAGGGCCACGATTTCCGCCGCATCACGCTAGTGGCCGCCGTGCAGCCCGACAGCGCGCTTTACTCCAGCGACTACCGCGCGCCAGAGCGCCTGTTTTGCCTGCTGATGCAAGCCGCAGGCCGCGCCGGGCGCGATGCGCAATATGTGAAGGCCCAGGGCAGCCAC
This sequence comes from Comamonas testosteroni, assembly GCF_003569915.1. Lineage (GTDB taxonomy): Bacteria > Pseudomonadota > Gammaproteobacteria > Burkholderiales > Burkholderiaceae_C > Comamonas > Comamonas testosteroni_D. The sequence continues at coordinate 92,951 of NZ_KZ984457.1, forward strand.
CCGGAGATGTGGATTCAGTCCCACGACCCGCAAAACGCCGTCTATACCGCACTGCGCAAACATGACTACCCGGCGTTTGCCAGGCAGCAGCTGCAAGAGCGTCTGGACGCAGGCATGCCGCCCTATGCGTTTCAGGCCATCGTGCGGGCCGATGCACGCTCGCAAGAGGCCGCGCAGGCTTTTCTGACCGCCGCCACTCAGGTCGCCAAAGACGCCAGCCTGCCCTATCTGGACGAAGTCTTTATCTACCCGCCCATCCCCATGGCGGTGCAGCGCGTGGCCAATGTGGAGCGCGCCCAGATGCTGCTCGAAGCCACCAACCGCAGCGCCCTGCTGCGCTTTCTGAATGCCTGGCAGCAATATCTGCACTGGCTGCGCGGCCTGCCCGATCACAAGGCCATCGTGCGCTGGCTGGTGGATGTCGATCCGCTGAGCATCTGAGCCTGAATTTCAAGCCTTTTTGGCTTTAAGTCCTTGATTGATATAGGCAGACAGCTATCAAAATCAAAGTAAGCACTGACGCCGGTCGAAAACCATCAGGATTTGCGCGAATGGGCAGTGCGGCATGACTATTGCATCGTGTCAGGCTTCGGCTCCACAAGAGGCCGATTCTTCAATCACGGAGCACTACTTCATGCAGAAAAACATTTTTCGCCAGACTCTGCTGGCCGCTAGTCTGGTCGTTTCAGGGCTGATTGCCATTCCCGCCACCACGCTGGCCCAGGAAGCCTCGGCAGCCGCCAAAAACTCAACGGTTCAAGCCAACAAGCCCAATGTGGTGGTGCTCGCCACCGGCGGCACGATTGCGGGCGCGGGCGCTTCCACCGTCAACAGCGCCACCTACACCGCAGCCAAGGTACCTGTGGACAAGCTGCTGGCCGGCCTGCCCGAGCTGGCCCAGGTCGCCAATGTGCGCGGCGAGCAGGTGTTCCAGATCGCCTCTGAAAGCTTTACCAACGACAACCTGCTGGCACTGGCCAAGCGCGTCTCCGCCCTGTCCAAGCAAGCGGATGTGGACGGCATCGTCGTCACCCACGGCACGGACACGCTGGCCGAGACCGCCTACTTTCTGAGCCTGGTCGTGCACACCGACAAGCCCATCGCCGTGGTCGGCTCCATGCGCCCCGGCACGGCTCTGTCGGCTGATGGTGCGCTGAACCTGGTCAACGCGGTCAGCGTGGCAGGCTCCAAGGATGCACGCGGCAAGGGCGTCTTCGTCACCATGAATGACGAAATCAACACCGCCCGCGATGTGAACAAGGACGTCAATATCCAGACCGGTGCCTTCAAGAGCCAGTGGGGCCCGCTGGGCATGGTGGTCGAAGGCAAGAACTACTGGTTCCGCGCGCCCGCCAAGCGCCATACCAACAACTCCGAATTCAATATCGACAGCATCGACAAGCTGCCCCAGGTGGACATCGTCTACGCCTATGGCAGCGTGCAGCCCACGGCTGTGAATGCGCTGGTGGATGCGGGTGCCAAGGCCATCGTCCACGCCGGCACCGGCAATGGCTCCGTGGCCGACCGCATGGTCAAACCCCTGCAGGACGCCCGCGCCAAGGGCACCCTCATCGTGCGCTCATCGCGCGTGCCCTACGGCTTTGTGCTGCGCAATGCCGAGCAGCCTGACGACAAGTACGACTGGGTCGTCGCCCACGATATGCGCCCCGAAAAGGCCCGCATTCTGACCATGCTGGCGTTGACCAAGGGGGCGGGCACGGCTGAGCTGCAGCGGATGTTCTGGGAATACTGATCACCCCCTGAGGCGCTTCGCGCCTTCCCCCTCTCTCGCTGCGCGGGAGGGGGACGATGCCTTCGCCGCGAGGCGGCTCTTGCTCGGCATCCCTCGCTTTGGGACATGCTTGATTTGAGGTCTGTTATCAAAACAGCGGCTTGCGCTTACTGGGTCTGCGCAAGCCGCTATTGTTTTTCCGGATCAGAAAGATAGGTAGCCAAGAACGCCTGAGACTTCCTCCCTACAAATCGCGCCGTTGGCCCGCAAGTGATGGCGTTTATCACGCACGCAGGTTTGTTTTGGACTGGTTGAGATCGGTCAGAAACAGGATGTATGAGCCATCAGCCTAATTCGGGCAATCGCGCATCCTGTCAAGCGTTTCTCCAACCTCCACTTTTAAGTGGTGCAGGGAAATGAGAGCTTCACATGCCCCTCTAACAACACACCCTGAACACTAGAAAAATCAACTAGTGGCCTGGCACTTCTTGAGAGAGAGCCACTTTACAGGTCTTTCGACTCGCGATGCGGGGCCATGAGCACTTGACAGAATGGCCTGATGCCTCAGGTCCACATTAAGATTTCGGCAAACAAACATTTGCTCTTCAATATCCCGGCTACCAATGCCACTACTGTAGAGGTGCAGAATTTTTGAATGCTTTGGGTAATAAGTGGAATACGCGAGCACTTGGCCAAGCGCCTGTTTCCACTTAGAAAGATGCTTGACTTCAACGACAGACGTTGAACAAAGAAGGTCGATAAAACCTACTGGCGTGTGAGCCTCAACTTGAGCGTTAGTTTCCTCTAAGGCAAGCAGATCGCGAACCGCACATTCTAAGGTTCCTCCTTTTGGTACGTACTTGAAGTAACGATCAGCTATCGCTTGAGTCGCTAGGTAGTACCCATGTTTTTGTCTAGACTTGCCATGTAACCGCATGCCTGCAAGTTGCTTGAAGTGATCAGCACGTTGCCCCCCCACTTCTACCACTTGATAGTCGTCAGAGAAAATTTCAAAAACTCTGCCGATATTGCGCCCCGCGTATAACCATCGTGACGGGTGAATGGAGAGAAGACCAGCGCGCGCTTTATCTTCATGGATAGCGTACAAGTCGATCAATGGCATTGCAGACCAAGGAAATAGCTAACGTAAATATACGATGGGGCGTGTCCGAACTTTTGTGTAAACGGGGCGGACTTCAGTTGACGGAGATGCGGTCTCCGAACTGAATGGTAAATCGGGTCAACGCTGCCTTCCAATCCCGAATCGGCATGGTCCACTTCTGACTG
>NZ_KZ984458.1 GCF_003569915.1 Comamonas testosteroni
CCATCCCGAACAGGACAGTGAAACGAATTTGCGCCGATGATAGTGCGGGTTCCCGTGTGAAAGTAGGTCATCGTCAGGCTCTTACAGTGAAAACCCCGCAGTCCTCAAGGCTGCGGGGTTTTTTATTGGGTGCTTCAAAAACAGGAGCGCCGAGCCAAGATCAAATAATGACTTGAGGCCGATAAATACCGAATACCAAAAAAGAGAGCGCATGGCGCTCTCTTTTTTGTTTGCAGCTTCAGGGAGCTATCGCTGGCTTAGTACGGCGCAGCCTGGCCATTCACAAACACTCGCAGTTCGCCGCTCTGGAAGCTGGTCCATTGTTCGTTCTGGGTCAGCGGGGCGGTGACGATGATGGCGACCTTGTCCTGGGGTGTGGTTTCGCGGGAGAAGTCCACGCTGAGGTCTTCGTCGGCCAGCTGCGCCTGGGCGAAGGGGTGTTGGCGCTCGATGTAGCAGAGGTAGGTGGTGGCGTGGGCCCAGAGGGCTTCACCGTTGGAGAGCAGGAAGTTGAAGGTGCCGTGGGGTGCAATCTTGGCGGCCAGCTCGCGCAGGGTGCGGGTCAGTTCTTCGATGCTGGGCAGGGCGGCGTGGGATTTCCACAGCTCTTGCATGATCCAGCAGAAGGCTTGTTCGCTGTCGGTGTTGCCTACGGGCTGAAAGTGAGCGTGCAGCTTGGGGGCGAAGTTCTTGAGGTCGCCGTTGTGTGCAAAGACCCAGTTGCGGCCCCATAGCTCGCGTACAAAGGGGTGGCAGTTCTGCAGGCTGACCACGCCTTGTGTGGCCTTGCGGATATGGGCGATGACGTTGGTGCTCTTGATTGGATATTCGCGGATGAGCTTGGCGATCTGGGAGTCGATGGCGCGTTCGTGGTCGACGAAGTGGCGCAGGCCTTTGTCTTCAAAAAAGGCGATGCCCCAGCCGTCGGTGTGATCGCCGGTGTTGCCCGCACGCTGGGTGAAGCCCGAGAAGCTAAAGCGCACATCGGTGGGCGTGTTGCAGTTCATTCCAAGCAGCTGGCACATGGGGTCGTCACATCTTTACTGAGCAAAAATCCTTTATAGCCCAAGCCAATACCTGAGCATGAAAAAAGCAGCCTGAGCTGCCTTGAATATGGGGTGAAAGCGCTTATTCGCGCTCGGACCAGAGCTTGCCGCCGGTGGCCCAGTCGTGGCGCTTGATGTCGGTGATGATGATGTCCACCGATTCGGGCGAGCCGCCCAGCACTTCCACGCTGACGCGGGTGATTTCTTCGACCAGCTTGCGCTTTTGTTCGACGGTGCGGCCTTCCATCATTTCGACATGGTAGGTGGGCATGGGTTCTCTCCTGTGAATGAAGCGCTGATGATACTTGGCGAAAAGGCTCAGTTCTGCTCGGACCAGAGCTTGCCGCCGGTGGCCCAGTTTTCGCGTTTGACGTCGGTGATGATGATGTCCACGGACTCGGGCGCGCTGCCCAGCACTTCGGTGGTGACGCGGGTCACGGCTTCGACGAGCTGGCGCTTTTGCTCGACAGTGCGGCCTTCAAACAGTTCGATGTGATAGGTGGGCATCTCGGTCTCCTTGCGTGGTGGTGATAGGCCCCGGCTGCGCAAGAAGTGCTTGCTGCAGCGGCTCAGGCCGTGGAATCGGTAGGCGGCAGAGGCTGGGCGCATACCGGGCAGATGCAGCGTTTGCCACGTTCCTCGGCGGGCAGGCGCTCCAGCGCTTCTTTGGATACGGGTGTCTGCATGCACCAGCAGCTTTCGGGCGGCAGGCCTGCGCTGATGGCGCACTGGTTGGGCTGGCCGCACAGCGGGCAGGAGCTGGTGTCGATGGACTGGGAAACTTGCATGCTCGCCAGTGTAGGTGGCGCGCTCTTGCCTGCTGCAGCGCTCAAGAAAAATGCACTCCGCAGAGTGCATTTTTGAGAGCTGCTTGTCCGTAGTCCGCAATGGCTTCAGATGAAAATCATGCTGAAGTCATTACATATCATGGGCATGCCACTCCTGAATCAGGAGTGGTCAAGCGCTTCAGGCGCCGGCCTTGACCTTCAGACGCCAGGCGTGCAGCAGCGGCTCGGTGTAGCCCGAAGGCTGTTCCTTGCCCTTGAAGACCAGGTCCAGAGCGGCCTGGAAGGCTGCGCCGTTGGGGTTGGCCACCAGGCTCTTGTAAGCGGCGTCGCCCGCGTTTTGCTCGTCCACCACCTTGGCCATGCGGGCAAAGCTGTCACGCACCATGGCTTCGGTCACCACGCCGTGCTGCAGCCAGTTGGCGATGTGCTGGCTGGAGATGCGCAGCGTGGCGCGGTCTTCCATCAGGCCCACGTTGTGGATGTCGGGCACCTTGGAGCAGCCCACGCCCTGGTCGATCCAGCGCACGACGTAGCCCAGAATGCCTTGCACGTTGTTGTCCACTTCCTGCTGCTTTTCAGCGTCAGACCAGTTGGGGTTGCTGGACACGGGCACTTGCAGAATGGCGTTGATCAGATCGTCGCGGGCAGCGTCGGCATCGGTCTTTTCCAGCTCTTGCTGCACTTCGGCCACATTGACCTGGTGGTAGTGCAGAGCGTGCAGCGTAGCGCCGGTGGGCGAGGGCACCCAAGCGGTGTTGGCACCGGCCTTGGGCTGGGCAATCTTTTGCTCCAGCATGGCCTTCATCAGGTCAGGCATGGCCCACATGCCCTTGCCGATCTGGGCGCGGCCGCGCAGGCCCATGCCCAGGCCGACCAGCACATTGCTCTTTTCGTAAGCAGGCAGCCAGGCGCAGGTCTTCATGTCGGCCTTGCGCACCATGGGGCCGGCGTACATGGCGGTGTGCATTTCGTCGCCCGTGCGGTCCAGGAAGCCGGTGTTGATGAAGGCCACGCGTGCGGGAGCAGCAGCAATCGCAGCCTTCAGGTTCACGGTGGTGCGGCGCTCTTCGTCCATGATGCCCAGCTTGACGGTGTTCTCGGGCAGGCCCAGAACCTTCTCGACGCGGCCGAACAGTTCGTTGGCGAACGCAGCTTCAGCGGGGCCGTGCATCTTGGGCTTGACGATGTAGACGCTGCCGGTGCGGCTGTTGCGAATACCGTTGGCGCCGCCCTTCAGGTCATGAATGGCGATGGTGGTGGTCACCATGGCGTCCATGATGCCTTCGGGGATTTCCTTCTTGTCCGCGCCCCACAGAATGGCGGGGTTGGTCATCAGGTGGCCCACGTTACGCACAAACATCAGCGAGCGGCCATGCAGCTTGAGCGGCTTGCCGTCAGCGCCGGTGTATTCGCGGTCGGCGTTCAGGCCGCGGGTCACGGTCTTGCCGCCCTTTTCAAAGGACTCGGTCAGCGAGCCCTTCAGAATGCCCAGCCAGTTGGCGTAGCCGTTGATCTTGTCTTCCGCGTCCACAGCGGCCACGGAGTCTTCCAGGTCCAGAATGGTGGACAGAGCGGCTTCCACCACCACGTCGGCCACGCCAGCGGCGTCAGTGCCGCCAATGGGAGTCGCCTTATTGATGATGATGTCGATGTGGATGCCATTGTTCTTGAGCAGCACGGACTTGGGAGCTGCGGCATCGCCCTGGTAGCCGATGAACTTGGCTTCGTCCTTCAGGCCGGTCTTGCTGCCGTCCTTCAGGCTCACGACCAGCTTGCCGCCTTCGATGGCGTAGCCGGTGGAATCCTTGTGCGAACCAGCGGCCAGAGGTGCTGCCTGATCCAGGAAGTTGCGTGCAAATTCGATGACCTTGGCGCCGCGCACGGGGTTGTAGCCCTTGCCCTTTTCAGCGCCGCCTTCTTCGCTGATGGCGTCCGTGCCATACAGCGCGTCATACAGAGAGCCCCAGCGTGCGTTGGCCGCGTTCAGAGCGTAGCGGGCGTTCAGGATAGGCACGACCAGCTGAGGGCCGGCCTGAATGGCCAGCTCGGCGTCCACGTTCTCGGTCGTGGCCTTGGCGCCGGTGGGTTGCTCCACCAGATAGCCGATGGTAGTCAGGAACTGGCGATAGGCAGCCATGTCCTTGATAGGGCCGGGGTTGGCCTTGTGCCAGGTGTCCAGCTCTGCTTGCAGGCGGTCACGCTCGGCCAGCAGGGCAGCGTTCTTGGGGGCCAGATCGGCCACGATGGCATCAAAGCCCTTCCAGAAGGCTTCTTGATCCACGCCAGTGCCGGGCAGCACTTGCGTGTTCACAAAGTTGTACAGCTCGGTGGCGACTTGCAGGCCGTGGACTTGGGTGCGATCAGTCATGTGAAACCTCTGGTTGATGTCTCTAGATATTCAGGAGTCGTTGCCCATCATGGGCAGCTTGTGATGACACTGTATTTGAATTTTTTGAGTACATAAATAACCTAAAAAGTTCAAAACTAGTGATGTTTGTATATGGAATGCCATGGCCAGCGTCATGCTGATCAGTTCTGATGGGGTGGCGGTGTGATGCTGGCTTCAATGCAACGCTTCGGCGGCAGGCATGCGCGAGAAAGCTTCTTCAAAATTGATAGCTATCAGCCTATGTATTTATTAGACAGAAGGCCTAAAACACTCAATATGTCGCGGTTTCCGATGTGAGTGCGTGCTTGCAATTAATGCGAATTTGTCTGTCATAAATTCACAATTGCAATCAGAAATGACTGGTTACACTGAGTTCACCGCATTGAGTTTGATCTCAATCAGTCATTTATCACTTTAGGAGGCTCGAATGGCAAATCTGAATGAAAGCTTGCAAGATCTGATGACCCTGGACGGCGCTCTGTGCGCAGCCGTGGTGGACTACAACAGCGGCATGCTGCTGGGCAGCATCGGCTCCGGCGTGGATCTGGAACTGGCCGCTGCTGGCAACACCGAAGTGGTGCGCGCCAAGATGAAGACCATGAAGTCTCTGGGCCTGAACGACAGCATTGAAGACATTCTGATCACCCTGGGCAAGCAGTACCACATCCTGCGCCCCGCAGAAAAGCTCAACGGCATCTTCATCTATTACGTGCTGGACAGCGGCCGCGCCAACCTGGCTCTGGCCCGTCGCAAGATTGCGGACGTGGAATCCAAGATCACCATGTAATCAGGCTGCGGCTTGAAGACATGAAACGGACCCTCGGGTCCGTTTTTGTTTGTGGGGCTGAATCAGGTCGCGCTATCAAGCCGCGATATATCAAGCAGCAATCAGCGGCGCGCGGAACTGGTAGCCCACTTTTTGCTGCGACTGCAGCGGCACGGCCAGCGGCGTCACGCGCTCGATGCGGCGGCGCAGGCGGTAGATGGTGGCGTGCAGGCTGTTGTCCGAGTCCGCGGCATGGCTCAGCCCCAGCAGGCTGCGGATATGGTCGCGGCTGACGGTGTCGCCATTGGCCTGCAAAAAGCATTCCATCAGCATCAGGTCGGTGGCGCTCAGCTCCACGGTCTGGCCGTCAGGCGCGGTGAGGATGCTGCGGCGGCTGTCCAGCTTCCAGGCCGTGGCCGTCTTGGCCGTGGTCATGATGCGGCGGTGCACGGCGCGCACGGCCAGCTCCACTTGCTCGAAGGTCACGGGCTTGGTCAGATACATGTCGGCCCCGGCGTTGATGACCTCGGCAAACACTTCGGGCCCGAGGCGACCGGAGACGATGAGCACACCGGCCTGCGTGCGCTTGCGGATGATGCGCAGCAGCTCGGTACCAGCCACGCCGGGCAGCATCAGATCGAGCACATAGAAGTCAAAGCGGTAGGGCGCTTCATCGGCCAGCAGGTCGCTGCTGTCGCCATAGGCCGTGACATTCACGTCTTGGCTGCGCAGGTGTTGAGCCAGAAATTCGCAGTACTCGGTGTCGTCGTCAACCAGGGCGAGGGTGGCGGGCAGCATGTGTCTGTAGCTTTATTCGGCAAGGCCTTGGGGAATGACCAGTCGCATGACGGTGCCGTGCGGCTGGTTGGGCAGAGCTTCTACTGTACCTTGGTGCAGCTGCAGCACGGAGCGCACGATGAACAGGCCCAGCCCCGCGCCCGTGCGGTGGCGGCTGTTGTGGCCGCGCGAGCCTTTGTCAAACAGGCGCGGGCGCAGCTCTTCGGGGATGCCGGGGCCGAGGTCGGCCACTTCCAGAATCAGGGCCAGCGGCTCGTCGGACTCTGAAATGCGCAGCGCCACCTGCGTATCCGCCGGCGCATAGGCCAGCGCGTTGTTGAGCAGATTGCGAATCGTCAGCCGCATCAGCGCGGGGTGCAGCTGCACGGTGCGTGGCCGCGTCAGCCACTGCACATCGATGCGCGGGCGCTGGTCGGCGGCAATATCGTGCAGCACCAGCTTGATCAGCGTGGGCAGATCGGTCTCGCTCGACGCCCCGGCCTTGCCACCCACGGCGAGGATGGTGCCTGCGGCCAGCGTGTTGTCCAGCGTGCCAATGACCTGCTGCAGCACATGCTCGGCGCGCAGCAGTGCCTTGGTGGCGGGCGTGGCGTCCGGCAGATGCAGATCGTCGATGGCCTTGAGTGTGGCCTGCATGGCGGCGGAGGCATTGTTCAGCGGCTGGCGAATCTCGTGCGACAGCAACTGCAGCATATCGTTGTGCTCGGCCAGCATGGCCGTGCGCCAGTCCAGCAGGGTGCGCAGCTTGTCCATCTCGCCCGCATCGTGACGGCTGCTGCGCAGTTGCTGGTGCAGGGTCTGCAACTGCTCGCGCTGGCGCGCAATGACTTCGCCGCGCGCATATTCGCGGCTCACGTCCTGCATCACCATCAGCACCGCGTGGCGGCCAGAGCCATCGACCGCAGCGGGGCGCAGCCGAATGCGCCGGTGCAGCGGCGTGCCCAGCTCGTCCTCGCGGGTCTCGTCATATTCCTGGGCCAGGCCCTGGGCTGCTGCTGCAAAGTGCTGGCTGTGCGTGGCCCAGGCCTGGGGCTTGAGCAACTGCTGCAGCGGCTGGCCGATGGCGGTGGCCTGCGGCAGGCCAAACCACTGGCACCAGGGCTCGGTGGCCATCTGCAGCAGGCCGTCGGTGCCCCAGAGCGCGCAGCCCAGCCCGGTCTGCCCCAGCAACTCGGGCAGCGGTTGCATCGTGGCCGGGGTGGTAGTGGATGGCTGTGAATCCGTCATGACATGGGCTGGCGGGTGCCTGGCAATGGTGCTTCCAAAATCATAGGGCAAAGACCGGCAGGCCAGAGACAGCCATAGCTGCCGCGAATAACCGATATGCCAGTGTCGAAATCCCTTTTAATTTTGATGCAAACGTATATAAACACCAATGATTCGTTTTTAACTTGTGACTTCTAGTTAAGATATAAAAAATTGCCGCTTCATGCGTACGCCATCTGAAGCCGCCGCAACGCTGACTGACTGCATGAATACTGATAGCAGTCAGCCCTTGAAGTCCAATGACTTCAAATAAAAATAACTGAACATTCAAAGCTGCTTGTAGGGTATATGCTATTTAAAAGATAGCAAAATGCGACCCTGCAGGAGACAACACCGACCAGACAGGAGCAGCGGTCATGGACAAACTCAAGGCATTTGAGTCATTCGTATCAGTCGCCACCCGGGGTAGCCTCACCGCCGCCGCCAAGGCCGAAGGCGTGGCGCCCGCCATCATGGGGCGTCGCCTCGATGCGCTGGAAGAGCATCTGGGCGTCAAGCTCATGGTGCGCACCACGCGCCGTATTTCCCTCACGCATGAAGGCAGCGCGTTTCTGGAAGATTGCCAGCGCCTGCTGTCCGACGTGTCCAACGCCGAAGCCAGCGTCAGCGCGGGCGGCGTCAAGGCCACGGGCCATCTGCGCATTACCGCGCCTGCCGGTTTTGGCCGCCGCCATGTGGCGCCGCTGGTGCCGCGTTTTCGTGATCTGCACACCGAAGTCACCATCTCGCTGAACCTGAGCGACCGCGTGGTCGATCTGGCCGGTGAAGGCTTTGACTGCGCGGTGCGTGTGGGCGATCTGCCCGACTCGGCCCTGGTCAGCGTGCGTATTGCCGACAATCGCCGCCTGTGCGTGGCCACGCCCGCCTATCTGGAGCGCCGCGGCACGCCCAAGCACCCCAGCGAGCTGACCCAGCATGACTGCCTGACGCTGTCGTCCGACGCTTCGCAAACGCGCGGCTGGGCGTTTCGCATTCCCCACCCCGAAAGCGGCACCAGCGAAGTCGTGCACTTCAAGCCGGGTGGTCCGCTGGACTGCTCCGACGGTCAGGTGTTGCACGACTGGTGCCTGGGCGGCTGGGGCATTGCCTGGCGCAGCACCTGGGAGGTGGAGGCCGAAATCGCCGCAGGCCGACTGGTGCCCGTGCTGGAAGACTTTGCCGCGCCGCCCAATGGCATCTTCGTCGTCTTCCCCCAGCGCAAGCACATGCCGCTGCGCGTGCGCATGTGGATCGACTACCTCAAGCACCATTACAACCAGCCGGAGTTCTTCCGCCTGGGCCTGGAAGCCTGAGCTGGAGCGGCAGGCGTAAAAGGGTAGACAATGGCCCGGTCGCTGCAGTGGCACCGTCGCTGCAAACTTCCCTGATCTTCTCTATCGCCTAGCCATGACTCTTGAAGCTGTTCTTGCCAGCGTGCACCTGCTGGCCATTCTGACCCTGGTGGTGTTCCTGACCAGCCAGGCTGCCCTGTGCCGTGTGGAGTGGATGAGCGCCGCTGTCGTGCAGCGCCTGGCGCGGCTGGACATGATTTACGGCATTGCCGCAGTCATCGTGCTGATCAGTGGTCTGGTGCGGCTGTTCTGGGGCGTCAAAGGGCCGGGTGCCTATGTCGCATCGCCGCTGTTTCACCTCAAGATGACCTTGTTCGTGGTGGCGGTGCTGCTCTCGCTCAAGCCCACCTTCACCTTCCGCCGCTGGAAAAAGACGCTGGATGCCACCGGCCAGCTGCCCGCGCCCGAGGAGGTCAAGCAGACCCGCAAATGGGTGATGTGGCAAGGCCATCTGGTGCCGGTGATTGCCGTGGTCGCGGTTTTCTGGGCGCGTGGCATGTAAATTTGTGCGCCTGCAACACAGTGTTGCAGGCATGCAATCCAGCTCGGCAGCGGGGAACGGGGCAGGCACGTAAAATCCCCGCCATGCTTTCCGTCAAACAAGAATTGCTCGCAGCTTTGGCTGCGCAGCTCGAAACCCTTTCGCCCGGCGCTGGCGCACGCGCTGCGTTCGAAAACCCCAAAGTGGCAGCTCATGGCGATTTCGCTTGTACGGCGGCCATGCAGCTGGCCAAGCCTCTGAAGGCCAACCCCCGCGCCCTGGGTGAACAGCTCAAGACCGCTCTGGAGGCTACACCCTCGTTCCAGCAATGGGTGGATGCTATCGAAATTGCAGGCCCTGGCTTTCTGAATATCCGCCTCAAGCCCGCCGCCAAGCAGCAAATCGTGCGCGAAGTGCTGGAGCAGGGCGAGAAGTTCGGCTTCCAGGCTGACCGCGGCGAGAACATTCTGGTCGAGTTCGTCTCGGCCAACCCCACCGGCCCGCTGCACGTGGGCCACGGCCGCCAGGCGGCGATCGGCGACGCCATCAGCAATCTGTACTCCACCCAGGGCTGGAAGGTGCACCGCGAGTTCTATTACAACGACGCGGGCGTGCAGATCGACACCCTGACCAAGTCCACCCAGCTGCGCGCCAAGGGCTTCAAGCCCGGTGACGAATGCTGGCCGACCGACAGCGAAAACCCGCTGGCCAAGAATTTCTACAACGGCGACTACATTGCCGACATCGCCCAGGCCTTCCTGAACAAGGAAACCGTCAAGGCCGATGACCGCGAGTTCACCGCCAATGGCGATGTAGAGGACTACGAAAACATTCGCAACTTCGCCGTGGCCTATCTGCGCAACGAGCAAGACAAGGACCTGCAGGCCTTCAACCTCAAGTTCGACGAGTACTACCTCGAGTCGAGCCTGTACACCAACGGCTACGTGGAAGACACCGTCAAGCGTCTGGTGGACAGCGGCTACACCTACGAAAAAGACGGCGCGCTGTGGCTCAAGTCCACCGAGTTCGGTGACGACAAAGACCGCGTGATGCGCAAGACCGACGGCCACTACACCTACTTCCTGCCCGATGTGGCCTATCACATCCAGAAGTTCAAGCGTGGCTACGGCAAGGTCGTCAACATTCAGGGCACGGACCACCACGGCACGATCGCCCGCGTGCGCGCCGGTCTGCAGGCGGCCAATGTGGGTATCCCCAAGGGCTACCCCGACTACGTGCTGCACACCATGGTGCGAGTGGTGCGCAACGGCGAAGAGGTCAAGATCAGCAAGCGTGCGGGTTCCTATGTGACGCTGCGCGATCTGATCGAATGGACCAGCAAGGACGCCGTGCGCTTCTTCCTGCTGTCGCGCAAACCCGACACCGAATACACCTTTGACGTCGATCTGGCCGTGGCCCAGAACAACGACAACCCCGTGTACTACGTGCAGTACGCCCACGCCCGTATCCAGTCCGTGCTGCGCGCCTGGCAGGAAGCCGGCGGCGCTGGCGTGCCCGCGCTCAAGGATGTGGACCTGTCCGCTCTGGAAGGCCCGCAGGCCCAGGCGCTGATGCTGCTGCTGGCCAAGTACCCCGAGATGCTGACTGCGGCCGCCGAAGGCAATGCACCGCATGATGTGACTTTCTACCTGCGGGATTTGGCTTCGGCCTACCACAGCTACTACGACGCCGAGCGTATTCTGGTGGACGATGAAAAGGTCAAGCTCGCACGTCTGGCCCTGGTCGCGGCCACAGCGCAGGTGTTGCACAATGGCCTGGCCGTGTTGGGCGTGTCTGCGCCCGAACGCATGTAACTGAAGCAGAAAGCGTTAAGCGACTGATATGAAGAACCAGCAACGCGGTGGAACCATTCTGGGGCTGATCTTTGGCATGGTCATTGGCCTGGCTGCGGCCCTGGCCGTGGCCATCTATGTGACCAAGGTGCCGGTGCCTTTCCTGAACAAGGGCGGCAACAACACCGAGCGGGATGCGGCAGAGGCCGAACGCAACAGGAACTGGGACCCCAACGCCCCGTTGCAGAGCCGTCAACCCGCTCCGCCACCAGCGGCCACGCCTGCACCCAGCGATGTGACGGTTGCGACACCCACGACGCCAGTACAACCCACGGCTTCCGGCGGCGTGACCACACCTGAAGTGCCATCTTCCACGCCGTCCACATCGACGGCCGGCGCCGACAAGCCCAGCAAGCCCGCCCCCGGAGATCCTCTGGGTGATCTGGTCAAGGAGCGCTCTGCTGCTGCCGACAAGGCCGAAAAAGCCCGTGCCGAGAAGGAAAAAGCCACCCAGATGGCGCAGGCTGGCGATGCGGCCTTCAACTACTTTGTGCAGGCCGGTGCTTTCCGCGGCCAGAGCGAAGCCGAAGCCCAGCGCGCCAAGCTGGCCATGCTGGGCTGGGAGTCGCGCATCAGCGAGCGTGAGCAAAACGGTATCACCGTCTTCCGTGTGCGCGTGGGCCCGTTCGGCAAGCGCGATGATGCAGAGCAGCTCAAGGGCAGGCTGGATGGGGCCGGGGTGGATTCCACTCTTGTCCGCGCAGCTAAATAATCCCCCCTGAGCGGCTTTGCCGCTTCCCCCTGAGGGGGACGGCATCTTCGCTGCGGGGCGGCCCTTGCTTGATGCCTCTGACTTGGTTCGTGCCAGTTTTTGATAGTCAGCTGAACTTTTTGGAGCCTGCAGGCTCTGATACTGCAGACCTGATACAGGAGTTTGTTTAGATGAAACGCCGTGAATTCTCTCTGGCTGCCTCGGCAGCTGCTGGCGCCCTGACGCTGGGTGCAACTTCCAGCTGGGCGCAAGTGACTGCTGCTTTCAAGGAAGGCAAGGACTACATCAAGCTCGGCAAGCCTGCCAGCGTGAGCGCGCCAGCCGGTAAGGTTGAGGTGATCGAGTTCTTCTGGTACAGCTGCCCGCACTGCAATGCCTTTGAGCCGCAGTTCGAAGCCTGGGCCAAGAGCCAGCCAGCCGAGGTGGTGGTGCAGCGCGTGCCCGTGGCCTTCAACGCCTCGTTTGTGCCTCAGCAAAAGCTGTATTTCGCGCTGGAAGGCATGAATCTGCTGCCTCAGCTGCATGCCAAGGTGTTCCGCGCCATTCATGTGGAGCGCAACCGTCTGGCCACCGATGACGCCATCTTTGACTGGATCGGCAAGCAAGGTGTGGACGTGGCCAAGTTCAAGGGGGTCTACAACTCCTTTACCGTGAGCAACCAGCTGCGCAAGGCCACTCAGCTGCAAAACGAGTACGACGTTGAAGGCGTGCCCGCCATGGGCGTGGCTGGCCGTTACTACACGGACGGCACCAAGGCCGGTAATATGGACAATGTGCTGCGCGTGGTGAACTCGCTGATCGCATCCAGCCGCAAGGCCTGAAACCGCGTCAGCGCTTGATTCCCGACAAGCCCGCCCCTGTGCGGGCTTTTTTGTGGGTGATTTTTACGTTCGCTTCAAAAAGGGAATGACTACAATGGATGCAAGAGTGCGACACGTGTCGCGTCTTTTGTGGCCTTGTGCCACCTTTCAAATGAGCGATAAGCCTTCGAGGTCTAAGCTTCATTGCTACTAAATAAGTAGCAATTTCAATCCGCAGCCGAATGGCTCAATTCGGCTGCAAGCCTCTCCCCACAAGGGAAGGGCAAGCATTTGCACATCCTTTTCAAGGATTTGCGCGCCGTTTTGGCTCATCTTCGCCTCAGAAATGTGGTGAGGATGAAACACGTTTGAAATTTTTCTTCACGGAGATTTCTTGTGTGGCTATGGAAACGGAAGGGCGCAAAGCTCTGATCTGCCTTGTCATGTCTCCGACAACGGAGTGCCATGACCTTGTGTGCGACCACAAGTAGCCTAAGGTGACGTGCAAGACCAGCAATGGATTTGTGCGAAGCTCACCCGACAAAGTACCCCCGCGCAAGCGGTACATCTGACCCGTGAGGGCGGATGTGGACGCTGCCAGCAGAAAGGCGGTGAAGGGGCCAGGCTAGTTTCGTATGGGCAACGTAAAGTGAATCATTGTCTGAACCTGGGTGATCATTGAATGGCCAAATCTGCTGATAGGCCATAACCAAAAGGTACGCTGAAGGTTGTGTTTGTTCTTGCTAAACACACGTCACCATTACTCAGCCCCAGGCTAGATGAGCTCTAAACGGATAGACAGGAAGCGGCACAAACCGCCAATGTCGGTAGGTCAGGGAACGTGGTAAGCCCCACTATCCGCCAGCACGCGCAAGCGTGATGGCAGGGAAGCCGTAAGGCAACCTGTTGGATGAGGGGGTATGGGATGGTGGAAAAAGCGAATGGCTGCCTGTAATGGGTGGCATAGGGGCTCATGCCCTGACGCGAAAGCGTGCCCACTTCCACTTGGTGCAACCGTCGCTCGCGACTGTTGGTGTTCACTTCACAGCCCCAAAGGGACGCATTGCCTCCCTCTGGGGAAGTCATGCGTCCTCCAAAGGGTCAAACCTGAAAGAGGAAAGCATGAGAGAAACAACTGTCTCCAGTAGTTCTGCGTCCTCACGCGAACCGCAAGACTGGCACGCCATTGATTGGCACCGGGTCGAGCAGTTCGTGAGAACGACGCAGCAACGCATAGCGAAGGCTACGCTGGAAAAAGACTGGCGCAGGGTGAAAGCCCTGCAACGCTCTTTAATCCACTCGTTTTCCGCCAGAGCTCTGGCGGTAAGACGAGTTACCGAAAACCAAGGCAAGCGAACGGCAGGAGTCGACCGCCAGCTTTGGGATTCTCCTGCCCTGAAACGGGCGGCGATTGGTCGGTTAAGGCAGCAACGGGGATATAGGCCTAAACCTCTGAGGCGGGTCTACATCCCTAAAGCCAACGGGAAGGAGCGCCCTCTGGGCATTCCAACCATGTTGGATCGGGCCATGCAGGCTTTACACCTGCTTGGACTGGAACCCGTGGCAGAAACCACGAGCGATCCGAACAGCTACGGTTTCAGGAGAAATCGCTCCACGGCAGACGCCATGGGCCAGATATTTGTTTGCACATCCAAAAAGGCCTCGGCCCCATGGGTGCTGGAGGCGGATATTCGAGGCTGTTTTGACCATATCAACCATGAATGGCTAGTGCGTCATGTTCCTATGAACAAGACAATCTTGCTCAAATGGCTGAAGGCCGGGGTAGTCCATCAGGGCCGCCTATCGCCGACCACAGAAGGGACGCCGCAAGGCGGCATCATCTCGCCGACACTGGCGAACATGTGTTTAAACGGGCTGGAATTGGGTCTAATCGCACACCTTCGGGAGCGATTCGGCATAAAGAAAGCTGCGAAGTTAAAAGTCAATGTGATCCGGTACGCCGACGATTTCGTTATCACTGGTGGTTCGCAAGAACTGCTGGTGGCCGAGATCAAGCCATGGATAGAAGCATTCCTCGCACAACGAGGCCTGCAACTATCACCGGAGAAGACCAAAGTCATACACATGGATGAAGGCTTCGATTTTCTAGGGTGGAACTTCCGCAAATACACGGGAAAGTTACTCATCAAGCCGAGCAAGAAGAACGCGCAAGCGTTTTATCGCAAGGTCAGTGAAATCGTGAAAACACACGTGTCAATGAAGCAGGAGGATCTCATAGCCAAGCTGAACCCAATCCTTCGGGGATGGGCACAGTACCACCAACCGGTGGTGGCGAAGGAAGCCTTCAGTCGGATGGATAGCCTGATCTACTGGCGCCTTGTGCGCTGGACGAGACGGCGACATCCGAATAAATCCCGGCCCTGGTGCAAAAGCCGTTATTGGCGGCGCATCAAGGACAGGGATGAGTTCGCCGCAACCGTTAAAACGGCTGAGGGCCCACTCACGACCAAACTGTTGAAGCTTGCGGATACAGAAATCGTGAGGCACGAAAAGATCAAAGGGGATTTCAACCCCTTTGACCCGAATTGGGAGGAGTACGGCGAGGCGTTAAGGACGAAGCGCATGTTGAAGAACATGTCGTATCAGTACGAAACGTCAATGCTTTACATCAGCCAGAGCGGGCGTTGCGCACTATGTGCAGAGCCATTGGAGCAAGAGGAACGCTGGCACGATCACCACCTTGTCTACAGGGTGGCTGGCGGGTCTGACAACCTCTCCAATCGGGTGCTTTTGCACCCGGTCTGTCATAGGCGACTGCATGCACTTGGTTTACAAGTAGCGAAACCGGCCTCTCAAGGGCTTAGGGTTCAATCGAGGAAAAGCAATCCATCCTAGAATGGAACGTATCGAAGATTGAACTTTGTTGTGCTTGAGCCGGATGCGGTGAAAGTCGCAAGTCCGGTTCTTAGGGGGGGATGGTTCAGCAATGAACTGTCCCTACCCTCCAACGTGCCTTTCATGAAAAAATCACTCCTACCCCTTGCACTGGCCTGCGTCATGGCGGCAGTGACCGGCATGGCCCACGCCGAAAAGGCCGACAGCGCCAAGCCCATGAATATCGAGGCGGACGCGCTGCGCCACGATGAGCTCAAGCAGACCAGCGTCTTCACCGGCAATGTGGTGATGACCAAGGGTTCCATCGTGCTGCGCGGTGCACGACTGGATGTGCGTCAGGATGCCGAAGGCTATCAGTACGGTGTGATTCAGGCTGAACCGGGCAAGCGCGCCTTTTTCCGTCAGAAACGCGACACCCAGCCCGGCCAGGCCGAGGAGTTCATCGAAGGCGAAGGCGAGACCATTGAATACGACGGCAAGGCCGATATCGTCAAATTCATCCGCCGTGGCGAGATGCGCCGCTATCGTGGTGGCCAGCTCAATGACCAGGTCACAGGCTCCATCATCGTCTACAACAACATCACCGATGTCTACACGGTCGATGGTCAGAAGACCAGTGGTGGCCTGCCCAGCTCCTCCGTGGGGCAGGGCGGACGGGTGCGCGCCACGATGGCGCCCCGCGAAGGCACACCGGGCGCTCAGCCCAAGCCTGCATCTCCTGAAACACCGCTGCGCCCCAGCATGACGCTGGGTGGCGAGAAGGCCGAAGAAAAGAAATGAGCGGCACCGGTTTCAGCAATAGCCGCTCCGGCGAGTCCGACAGCCGGCTGGAGGCCAAGCATCTGGCCAAGTCCTACGGCAGCCGCAAGGTGGTCAAGGATGTGTCGATCACCGTCCAAAAAGGGGAGGTCGTCGGTCTGCTTGGCCCCAACGGGGCGGGCAAGACCACCTCGTTCTACATGATCGTGGGGTTGGTGCGCAGCGATGGCGGCGATGTGTTCATCGACGGTCAGGCGGTGGGCAATATGCCGATTCACCAGCGCTCTCGTCTGGGGCTGTCCTACCTGCCGCAGGAGGCATCCATTTTTCGCAAGCTCAGCGTGGAGGACAACGTCCGCGCCGTGCTGGAGCTGCAAAAAGACGAGCAGGGCAAGCCGCTGAGCCGCGACGAGATTGAAAAACGCCTGACGGGCCTGTTGCAGGAACTTCGCGTGGAGCATCTGCGCCAGTCGCCCGCGCTGGCGCTGTCCGGCGGTGAGCGCCGCCGTGTGGAAATTGCCCGTGCGCTGGCCACGCAGCCTCGCTTTATTCTGCTGGACGAGCCTTTTGCCGGTATCGACCCCATCGCGGTGATCGAGATTCAGCGCATCATCGGTTTCCTCAAGGATCGCGGCATTGGCGTGCTGATTACCGACCACAACGTGCGCGAAACCCTGGGTATCTGCGATCACGCTTTCATCATCAGCGACGGGCATGTGCTGGCCGAAGGTACACCGGAAGAGATCGTCGAGAACGCCGATGTGCGCCGGGTGTATTTGGGTGAACATTTCAGAATGTGATGACCCCCACGCTCCCTCACTTTGTGTGGTCGCTGCCCCCCAGGGGGGCCCTGACCGGCGGTGCCGAGGTTTGCCTTGGGGCGGCCCGGCGGCAAACCCCTACCACCGCGATTGTCTGTAGAGATCGCCTTGGAGCCGCGCCTCGATGAAGCCAGGTCTCTCGCTACGTGTTTCGCAGCATCTGTCGCTTACGCCGCAGCTGCAGCAATCGATTCAGCTGCTGCAGCTGTCCACACTGGAGCTGGCGCAGGAAGTCGAGCAGATGCTGGTCGACAACCCTTTTCTGGAGCGCGATGGTGATGAGGTGGCTGCTCCCGAAGAAGTAGCTGCTACTGCTTGCGAATCAATCAGTACAGATGGATATGGCGCTGAAAAGGAAGCTGTTTCAGGACAATCTGCTTCTGAATCCATAGCGGAACCCTCGGCACCGGAAACTCCCGAGAACCTGAACTGGGAAGCCGATGGCATCGATGGTCAGGACGGTGAATGGGGCGGTGAATCCAGCAGCGAATGGGATTCGCCTTCTGCGACTAGCTCCACCCGCAACCGTGACAGTGACGATGAAACCGACGCCATTGATCTGGCGCGCGGCCATGAAAGCCTCACCGACCATCTGCACCGGCAGGCGCTGAGCCTGCACTTGAGCGCGGAGGATACGGCGGCGTTGCGCTTTTTGATCGAGTCGCTGAGCGACGATGGTTATCTGGAGGATTCGCTGTCGGAGCTGGCCCAGAGTCTGGCAGGCGACGATCTGGAAGAGCGCGAAGAGCTGGAAGAACGCTTTGCGATTACGCTGAAGCTGCTGCAAAGCCTGGAGCCTGCGGGCGTGGGTGCGCGCGATCTGGCCGAATGCCTGCAGCTGCAGCTGCGCGACCTGATTCGCAACGCCGAGGACGATGGCACGACCGAAGCGCATATGAATCTGCTGCTGCTGGCGCAGAGCATCTGCGCCCAGCCCATGGATTTGCTGGCGAGGCGCGATCTGCGCAAGCTCACCAGTCTGTGCGGTGCGCGTGAGGAGCCGTTGCGCGAGGCCATGGCTTTCATTGCCCGGCTGGAGCCGCGCCCCGGTCGTCGCTTTGTGGATGTGGAGCGCCATATCGTGGTGCCCGATGTCATCGTGCGCCCGGTGCGCCATAGCTCGGGCCGCATCGATTTTGCGGTGCAGCTCAATTCAGAAGTCATGCCCAAGCTCAAGGTGCATGACATCTACGCCAGCGTGCTGCGCCGCCATAAGAACAGCGAAAGCCATGCGGCACTGCAGCAGCGCCTGCAGGAGGCGCGCTGGTTCATCAAGAACATTCAGCAGCGTTTTGACACGATCTTGCGCGTATCTGAAGCCATCGTCGAGCGGCAGAAGAACTTTTTCGTGCACGGCGAGCTGGCCATGCGCCCGCTGGTGTTGCGCGATATTGCGGACACTTTAGGCCTGCACGAGTCCACCATCAGTCGCGTGACCACGGCCAAGTACATGGCCACGCCGCAGGGCACATTCGAGCTGAAGTATTTCTTTGGCTCGGGCCTGGGCACGGAAACTGGCGGTAGCGCGTCGAGCACGGCCGTGCGGGCGCTGATCAAGCAGTTCATCGACTCGGAAGACCGCAAAAAGCCGCTATCTGACGCCAAACTGGCCGATATGCTCAAGGAGCAAGGCATTGAGTGCGCGCGCCGTACCGTCGCCAAATACCGTGAGCAGCTCAAGATACCGACGACGACGCTGCGCAAGGCGCTGTGAGGCTTAGCGTGGCCGCAGCAGGCGGTTGCTGCGCGCCGGATTGCGCCGGAGTGTGAGAGGCGCTGCATTCGGACCAGGGCTGATGCTGCGTTTGCGGGCTGCGGCAGCAAAAGGCTGGGCTGGGCACATGCCCGTGCTGAGATGGTTCATGGCGGCAGCCAGCATGCCTTCCTGTGGGTCACCCAGTGCATGGTCCAGATCATCGGGCACGCTGCAGCCTGGCACATAGCGCGGTGTGGGACCGTGGCCCGGTGTAAAGCCGTCAGCGTAATCGCCAAAGCCTTTGGCGTTGATACCGGCAAATTCGATCGGGAAGTAGCTGATGCCGCAGTTGTCCTTGGCCGTGAAGCCATAGGGCTTGCCGCAGGTCGTGCCGCCAATCAGGATGACTTCCACATCAACGCCGCGCAGGCCGTTGATCAAGGCTTCGCTGGCCGAACAGGTGCCCGATTGCGCCAGCACATAAACCCGCTTCAGGTTGAGCGTGGGCAAGGGCTGCATATTGCTGCATTGGTTGTTGATGAAAAAGCAGGAGGTATCAAAAAACGGCGTTACTTCTGTGTCTGCGCTGCGGCGTGCGTTGTAGAGCAGCGTCTCGAAAGTCTTGCCAGCGGTTTGGGTGGTGCCCGCAATCATGGTTGCCAGCTCTGAGGCGATGAACAAAAAGCCGCCGCCGTTGTAGCGCAGATCCAGCACCAGCTCGCTCACGTTCTGGCTGCGCAGATGGGAAATGGCGGTAACCAGCTGGCCTTCGGCAGGCAGCACATGGTCGTTGAAGACGATATAGCCCGCACGCGCCCCGCTGCTCAGCGTGAGTACTCGTGATTGCGGCACCGGGGTGGTGGTGACATTGGTGCTGGTCAGGCTGAGCGCAGGCAGTTGCGCTGCGCCGCGCTGCAGGATGAAGTTGTGCGTGGCGCCCAGTATTTCTGGGAACAGTCCGGCGTTGAGAACATCCACGCTGGCGGCATCGGACGCATCGGCGGAGACGTCATCGATAGAGACCAGGGTGTCGCCACGCCTCAGGCCTGCCACATCTGCGGGACTGCCGGGCTCGATATAGGCGATGCGCAAGTCCCGCGGCGGTGTGGGGCTGCCCATTCGCCACTCAATGCCGTGGCTGGGCGCCGTGGCGCTTTCGGAGACTGACTGCCATAGCTGCGTGGGATACATAAAGCTGAACTGGTCGCGCCGGGCACCGGATTCGGTAATGGCGGGCGTCAACAGGGCATCAAAGTAATTGCTCAGGTCGGTGTAGTGGTAGCCGCTGCTGAAGTTGGCTGCGCGAGGGTCTACGGTCGGGACCTCTTCGCGCCACAGATAGGCTTCGTCAAAGTAGGTGCGCAGCCAGCGCTTTTCCATGTCCAGCGTGGCGCTGCGCAGCGGGGCGTCGGCCAGCATGTTGTCGGCAGCACATTGCTGGGCAAAGCTGCTGGATGTTTCTGGCGGGTTAGGCGCTGTGCTGGTGTTGTCTGGGTTGCTGCTGCTCGGGCTTTCTGTGGATGGGCTCTCATTCACGCCTCCACCGCAACCCGCAAGCAGGCTCAGGCAGACAACGCTGCACACGGCAACGCCACGGATAGAACTGGACATCGAAAGCTCCCTCAGTTGGATGTGGAATGCCAGTCCCATCCGTTATTTTTTGACAGTGCCGCAGATTTTTACCACCAAATGCCGAAAGTCACCATGGCTCGAATGCTCCTTGCCAAGGATTGCGCTGGGCAACAAAAAAGCCGCTGTACAGTGCACAGCGGCTTTTGGGGAGGGGCGGCTTAGTTTGGAATCAACCACCAGATGAAAAGCACCAGAACGGCAATCATCAGCCCGAACTTCAAAATCTTGTAGAAGGTCGGGTTCCAGTCGCGGAAGGCGCGGCGGTACTTGCCCATGTAGAACGAGATCTTGAACAGCTTGCTGATCATGCCGCGCGGGTCGCCCTCGTTATTAGGCGAGCTGGCGGCGGACACCACGTTCTTGCCCAGCCAGTGGTTGAGCCACTGCGCAAAGCCATTGGTCATGGGGCGCTCCACATCGCAAAACAGCACGATGCGGTTGCCTTCCGAGCGGTTCTCGGCCCAGTGCATATAGGTCTCGTCAAAGATCACACCTTCGCCTTCGCGCCAGCTGTAGGGTGTGCCGTCGACTTCGATCATGCAGCGGTCGTCATTGGGCGCCAGCACGGCTAGGTGGTAGCGCAGCGAGCCTGCGTAGGGGTCGCGGTGCAGATTGAGCTTGGCGCCGGGCGGTAGCTCGGCAAACATGGCGGCTTTGACGCTGGGGATGGATTTGACCAGCGCCGTGGTCTTGGGGCACAGCTCCATGGCAGACGGGTGGGCGTCGCCGTACCACTTCAGGTAAAAGCGCTTCCAGCCGGTCTTGAAGAAGGAGTTGAAGCCCGCGTCATCATTGTTGGCGGCGGCCTTGATTTGCATGTTTTTCTGCAAATTGACGGCTTCTTCGCGGATTTCACGCCAGTTGGCCTGCAGCGGAGCCAGCTCCGGGAAGGTGCTGGTGGGCAGATAGGGCGTGCGCGGCACCTTGCTGAACATCAGCATGAAGACGTTGAACGGTGCCGTGAAGGTGGAGTGGTCAAACAATTGCTTCACGACCTTGTGACGCACCTTGCCACGCAGGTGCATGTAAAGGCCGCAGCCAAAGAACAGCAGCACCAGAGCCAGAACGATGATTTTTGCCATATGGGCAAATTTTACCGGGCCACCCCGATCCGGGCCATGCATCAGGTCAAACAGCGGGGTGTTTATTGCTATCTAATTTATAGCTATATGTCTATGTAAATCATAGGCTATATGCCATTTTTATGACTAGGGCTGCTTTGTAAAGGCGGCTTTGACCCGCTGCAGCATCTCCCTGTTCAGGCTGCGCTGGTGGCTGCTCCAGTGGGTCTGGGCCTTTTCCATGTCGCAGTGAAGACGCTGCGCCGTCCCCCAGTCGCCCTGCTCGGCGCACCAGATGGCGTATTCCGCCGTCACATCAAAGCTGCCCGAGCGTTCGTGCAGAAACTCAAAAGACTGGCGGGCCATGGACGTATCGCCCTGCGCCGCATAGGCCCGGGCAATCAGCAGCCCCACTTCGTCCGCGCGGTAATTGATATCGGTCTGGGCAATGACTTTGAGGTGTTGCAGCGCCGTCTGGGACTGGCCCGCGTGGAATGCCGCACGCGCCGCGCCCCAGCGGATTTCCAGATCATTGGCGAATGGCCCCTTCATGCTGGCTTCAAAGTGCTGCAGCGCCTGCTGGGGCTGGCCCGCCTCCAGCAGGGCCTGCGCGAGACGAATCTCGTTCTGCGCCGTGGCCGAGTAATCAAAGGCTGCCTGCGCATCACGTAGATCGCGCGTCGGATCCAGTGATTTGACGGCCTGCGTTGCCAGTTGGCGCGCACCGCGCTCCAGCCTGGAGTTGGGCAGATAGATCGCAATCGCATAGACCACGCTGCCCAGAAACGGAAAGGCCAGCAGGATGAACAGCCAGTAGTTGTTCTGCCCCGTGCGCACCGCATGCACGGCAAAGAACAGGGCAATGATGACGTGCAGTCCAATTCCGGCAAAGGCCATGGCGAGTCTCTGAGTGGTGTTGCCGCCGGATTGTAAAGAGGCCAGGTGACAAGCGAAGTTACAGCAGCCTGGTCCCCAGCGGCACATCCTTGTCCGGCACGCACAGAGCCACGGCGCCGTTGGCGTCGTGAAACCCGGTGACCAGGCATTCGCTCATCAAGGGGCCGATCTGCTTTTTGGGAAAGTTCACCACGGCCGCGACCAGGCGGCCCACCAGTTCCTCGGGCTGGTAATGCGCGGTGATCTGGGCGCTGGACTTGCGCTGGCCAAGCTCCGGACCAAAGTCCACCAGCAGCTTGTAGGCAGGTTTGCGGGCCTCGGCAAAGACTTCGGCCTGCAGCACGCGGCCCACGCGCAGTTCCACCTTCATGAAGTCGTTCCAGCTGATTTCTTCCATGTTCTTGCTCCTTGGGGCTGATCATGCCTCTGACGCAGGGCAAATCTGTAGAGCAACGCTTGTCGTGCACGGGCACTGGAAAAGGCCTAGCGCGTATGCTTACGCCCTGTAAACCCGCGCCAAGTGCCTGCTCTGCGGCTGGCGCGCCATGATTTTTTATGAACCAACTGCATCTGTTTTTGCCCTGCGCCGCCGGCGTCGAGGGCTATCTGGCCGACGAGGTCCACGCCATCACCGGTGCCACCGGGCAAGACTTGCTCGTGGGCCGTGGCGGCGTGATGCTGCGCGGCATGTGGCGCGACGCCTTGCTTTTGAACCTGCACAGCCGCCTGGCGCAGCGCGTGCTGATCGAGCTGTCCCACACCATGTACCGCAATGAGAACGACTTGTACCGTGCAGCCAGTGAGGTGGCGTGGGAAATCTGGTTCTCGCCCAAAGAGACCTTCAAGATCGAAGTCACGGCCCAGCACAGCCCGCTGACCAGCCTGAACTTTGCTGCGCTGCGCGTGAAGGACGCGATTGCCGACCGCTTCCGCGCCAAGCGCAATGGCGTGCGCCCCAGCGTGGAAACCAACCACCCCGATGTGCGCGTGCACCTGCACCTGACCACGGACGGCGCCACCATCTATATCGATACCTCGGGCGAAGCGCTGTTCAAGCGCGGCTGGCGCGAGGACAAGGGCGATGCACCACTGAAGGAAACGCTGGCCGCCGCCATGATTGCCGCTTCTGGCTGGAACCCGCATGGCGACAACCCTCAGCCGCTGTATGACCCCTGCTGCGGTAGCGGCACCGTGGTGATCGAGGCCGCGCAGATTGCGCGCAAGATTCCCGCTGGCATCCTGCGCCGCTTTGCGTTTGAAAAACTGGTGCCGTTTCAGCGCCATGTCTGGGAAGCCATGCTGGACGAGGCCGAAGCGCAAATCCTGCCCGAATCGCCCGTCGGCATTTACGGCTCGGACATTGCCTTCCGTATGGTGGACTTCGCCCAGCGCAATGCCGAGCGTGCAGGCGTGGCCGACACTGTCAACCTGCGTGGCGGCGATGCTCTGCAGCGCATGCCGCCTAGCGAGCAGCCCGGCATGATGATTCTGAACCCGCCCTATGGCGAGCGCATTGCCGCCGCCGGGGCTTCCGGCCGCAATGCGGCGGAGCGCATGGGCCAGGTCGAACGCGCGGGCCGCGAAACCGCGCAGACCGAAGACGGCGGTGAGTTCTTCAGCCAACTGGCCAGCCACTGGAAGAAGAACTACAGCGGCTGGAGCGCCTATATGCTCACGCCCGACCTCAAGCTGCCCGGCAAGATGCGCCTGAAGGAATCGCGCCGCACGCCGATGTGGAACGGCCCCATCGAATGCCGACTGTTCCGCTTCGACATGATCAAGGGATCGGCCAAGCCGCGCAAAGCGGCAGAGGGCAATACTCAGGGCGACGCACAGCCATGAAGCTCGCTCCTCTGCGCTGGCCGGCCTGCAACGCTGGTTACGAAGGCCCGTTGCCGCGCCCCATGATTCTGGACACCAATGTGGTGCTGGACATGCTGATCTTTGATGACCCGGACATCCCCACGATTCGGGAACTCGTCGCCAGGGGCGAAGTGCGCTGGATTGCCGACCAGGCCCAGCGCATCGAACTGCAGCGCGTGCTGCATTACAGCCAGATTGCCCCGCGCGTGAGCTACTACGGCAAAACGCCCGAAGGCGTGATGGCCGCGTTTGATGCGGCCGTGGAATACGTGGCTGAAGCGCCCAAGATCCGCTTTATCTGCACCGACCCGGACGACCAGCATTTCCTCGATCTGGCCAGCCTGCACAAAGCCGTCCTCGTCAGCAAGGACCGTGCAGTCCTCAAGCAGCGCAAACGCGTTGCCACCCACTACGGCGCGACGGTGGGGAATGTGGTGGTGCTGGAAGAAGAAGCTGCTGCAGCCTGAATGGTCTGAGCATAAAAATAGCTGCTGGCGCTGATGGATAAAGCGCCAGCAGCTATTTTTTTGAGACTCAGGTTTTCTGCTTGGGCAACCATGGCACGCCATTGATATGGCTGCCGCCATCGACAAAAAGCGTGTTGCCCGTGACATAGCGGCAGTCGTCACTGGCCAGAAAGAGAGCGGCGCCGCCAATGTCGCGCTCGGGGTCCCCCATATAGCCCATGGGGTTCAGGCGCAGCATATCGGCGGCATTTTCAGGCTGGGCATCAGCGAATTTCTTGTAGGCCTCGGTGGCGGCTCCGGGGCAGATGGCGTTGCAGCAGATGCCGTAGGCCGCCCATTCGCGTGCAGCGGATCGGGTGAGGGTGCGCAGGGCTTCCTTAGCCATGTTGTAGTCCACCGAATAAGGGTGGGCATTGACGCCGTTGAGCGAGCACATATTGATGACCCGCCCCCAGCCGCGCTCCTTCATGCCGGGGAAGACAGCCTGCATGGCCCACAGGGCTGACTGTGTGCCGATGCGCCAGGCCCAGTCGGCATCCATGTCGGTCAGCGTTTCGACCTTGGCAAAACCGGGCTGTGATCCTGGTCGGCGGCCCCAGGCGTTGTTGACCAGAATGTCTACATGGCCAAAACGCGTGTGGGCTGCGTCGACCATGGCTTGCACGGCCGCATGCTGGCTGACATCTGCCGGAGCAAAGCTTACGTTCACGCCAAATTCACTGCGGATTTCTTCGGCGGCGGCTTCACCAGCGGCGATGTTGATATCGGCCAGCCACAGACTGGCACCTTCAGCCGCAAAGCGGCGGGCCACACCTTTGCCAATGCCGGCAGCTGCGCCGGTAATCAATGCCGTGCGGCCTTGCAGTCGATTCATTTTTGATTTTCTCTTCAACCCCTAGGACAGATAGTGACAGCTGTTGGGGCAGAGGCAGCCGCTTCAGCACTGTGCTGTTAGCGTGCTGGTCAGGCATCGTTGAAGTGGACGATGGGCTGAGTCTGTTCTAGGGGCGCACAAACTGGGCCGAGCGCCAGGCGTTGATATCGGTGCATCTGCTGGTCTCTCCGGGGGCGAGCATCTCGGGCAGCCCTTGCATCAAGCCTCGCTCCTTGGGAATGCAGATCATGTCGAAGGACCAGAGCCCTTCAAACAGATTCACCGGGTTGCCTAGGTGGTTCTGGCTGTTGTACAGCGGCGAGATAAAGAACCACAGCCGGTAGCCCAGCGGTGCAAGCAGCTCGAAGTACCGGGCAGAGCTGTCACTGCTGTAATGGCTGAGGTACTCCAGATGAAGAATGGGGCGGCAGCGTTCAATGGTCTGCATGGCGCCCTGCAGCACTTGGACTTCATAGCCTTCGACGTCGGCTTTGAGAAAATCCACTCGGGCGAGATTCAAGGTATCGATGCGCTGGACGGGAACGCTTTCCGTTTGCTGAGCCTGACTGGCAAAGAGCAGTGATACCGCGCCGAAGTTGTCGTCGTGGCCAGGCGCGATCGCGGGAAAGTCGATGCGGCCATCCGTATCGCCAATAGCCCACTGATGGGCATGAACATTGAGGCGCTGGTTGATGACGAGATTCGTGCACAGCAGCTGAAAGCTATGGCGTTGAGGCTCGAATGCATAGACTTTTCCGCTGTCGCCCACGGCCTGTGACAGCATCACCGTGTGCGTACCGATATTGGCTCCCGCTTCTACGGCAACATCGCCAAGGGTCAGGAATTGCGTGAAGAGAAAAGTCTCCGGCTCTGACCACTCTCCGTAATGCTGCAAGCTCCTGCCAATCGTATTGTCATGGCGGTTGAAAATCATCTGGCCATAGCGGCATTGCTGGCTGACGTAGATGCTCACGGAACACTCCCTGGTTATTTGCGGGAAATCCTAATGGATATGCCCGACATTGCGCAGTCGGCCAATGCGCTGACTGCAGGCAGTGTCGCGAGCTAACCACCCATGGCTGGCCTGGAAAAACAATGCCGCCTTAGTATTGCCAGCGCAGGGACGACCTTGCGAGCCATGCGGGACAAGGCTCAGAACTTCGCCGGGACGACCTGGCCATGCAAATTGAAGAGGTTTGATATGGCTTGGGTTTATCTGCTGATCGCTGGCGTGCTGGAAGTGGTCTGGGCCTTCACCATGAAGCAGTCCAATGGTTTCACCAACGTCAAATACAGCGCCATCACCATCGTGGCGATGATTGCCAGCTTTGGCCTGCTGTCGATTGCCATGCGCAGTCTGCCGCTGGGCACGGCCTACACAATCTGGACGGGCATCGGGGCGGTGGGCGCTTTTGTGGTGGGTATCACTGTGCTGGGCGAGCAACTGACGCCCATGCGTGTGGGCGCGGCGGTGCTGATCGTCAGCGGGCTGGTGCTGATGAAGCTGTCCTCTGTCGAATAAGCCGCAAATCTGCCATTGAACTGCGGCAGGGTGACAATGTGGGCATGACTTCTTCCGCCCCACAGAACACTGGCCGCAAGGCAGCCTCCGCTGATCAGCGTCTGCGCACGCTGGACAAGACCCGCATCGACGACACCCGCATCAAAATCGTGCGTCCGCTGCTCACTCCGGCATTGCTGGAGGAATGGCTGCCTGTCAGCGATGAGGCGCACCAGCTGGTCGAATCCAGCCGCGCCGCCATCTCGCGCGTGCTGCATGGGCAGGATGACCGGCTGGTCGTGGTGGTGGGGCCTTGCTCCATTCACGACCACGATCAGGCCATGGATTACGCCCGTCAGCTCAAGGTGCAGGCCGATGCGCTCAAGGACGATCTGCTGATCGTCATGCGCGTCTACTTTGAAAAGCCGCGCACCACCGTGGGCTGGAAGGGCTATATCAACGACCCCTACCGGGATGGCAGCTTTGCCGTGAACGAAGGGCTGGAGCTGGCGCGCCGCCTGCTGCTGGATGTGCTGGAGCTGGGCCTGCCTGCGGGCACGGAGTTCCTCGACTTGCTGTCACCTCAATTCATCAGCGATCTGGTCAGCTGGGGCGCGATTGGCGCGCGCACGACGGAGAGCCAAAGCCACCGCCAGCTGGCCAGCGGTTTGAGCTGCCCGGTGGGCTTCAAGAACGGCACGGACGGCGGCGTGAAAGTGGCCAGCGACGCCATTCTGGCTGCGCAGTCATCGCACGCCTTCATGGGCATGACCAAGATGGGCCAGAGCGCGATTTTCGAGACACGTGGCAATCAGGATTGCCACATCATCTTGCGCGGTGGCAAGGCTCCGAATTACGACGCCGCCCATGTGCAAGCGGCTTGCGAGCTGCTGGAGAAATCCGGCCTTCAAGCGCAGGTGATGATTGACCTGTCCCACGCCAACAGCAGCAAGCAGCACCGCCGCCAGATCGATGTGGCGACCGATGTGGCGCAGCAGGTGGCGGGTGGTGACAAGCGCATCACGGGCGTGATGATCGAGAGCCATATTCACGAAGGCCGTCAGGACATTGTGGAAGGCCAGGAGCTGCAATACGGTGTCTCGCTGACGGACGCCTGCATCAGCATGGAGCAGACCATTCCCGTGCTGCAGCAGCTGGCGCAGGCTGTGCGAGAACGCCGCGCAAAATAACCTGAACCGCAGGCAGCCACTGGCTGCGTGTTTATCCCAGGACAAAGCCATTCTTCATGCGGAGCACGCTGAAGAATGGCTTTTTTGCTTCCAAATGGGGAGCTGTTCTCAGGCTGGTGATTGCTACTTTTCATTGCAATGCTTGATCTTGCGCCGCCTGAAGACATCGCTCATAGTGGCCGCAGGCAGAAGCCGCGGCTAGGCATTCTGTTGCAAATTCTGAGCAGAAAAATCGAAGGAGAGAATCCATGGCTGCCAGGTATCCACCACGTCGCATGGCGACCATCGCGTTCACGATTGCGCTCACTGTGGCGCTGACGGGCTGTGGGGGTGTCAGTCCACCGCCGCCCCGCACGCTCAACACCACACCCGAGCTGGAAGCCCTGGGCCAAAGCTGGGAAGAAGGTCTGGCCAAGGGCATGGCCATGCTCATTGTGGCAGGGCCCAAGATACGCGCTGGTGATGAGCTGGGCAGCTTTCGCTCATGGCAGGGGGAGCAGCGCTTCTCGGCGCACAGCGTGTGGTCTAACGATCAACGAGTGCTCTCGCCGCGATTTCCGCTGCAGCTGTCTAGCCACCAATATGGGAACGAAAACTACGTCGTGCTGATGCTCCCCGCGGGCATCTATGGGCTCAGCGATATTTTTGCGCAACTGCCTGGCGTGCAGCTCAACGAAAAACTGGCACAGAAGCAGCCGCAAGATCGCGGCATAGGTACGGTGGAGTTTGCGCCGGGATCGTTTAGTGAGGTGGTTTATCAAACGACATGGAAGCGCCCGACCACGCAGCAAAAGCTGGTGGATCGCTGGTCTTGCGCAGCTGTGATTGCGGGCACCGACCAGTGTGTGAGCCACCGAATGGATCGTGGCTATGAAACTCAGGTCAAGCCCGGCTATTACGACAAGGATCCGGCGGAGCTGCGCAGCAACCCCAATGCACTGGCGGTACGTGTGACCTTGAAGAAACCACTGGCCCGCATCACGCTGGCACCGGGTGAAGTGGTGCTGACCGATGGCCTGATTTTTCGTCTGCCCAGCTTCATCGGTTTTGGCGAGCGGGCCTGCCTGGGTACCGACAAGAAAACGGTGCGCTGCGAACTTAACGGCGTGTCGGCACAGACCTTTCCCGCTAATCTGGATGTGATGAAAAATGAACCGCTGCGCATGAACCATTCCACTTTTACGCACCTGTCGCAAGGCAAGTCTATGGACAGCGCCAAGGCCATGAACACGGGCGAGGATGTCAAGGTGGAGCTATGGAATTCGTACCGGGTCAGCACGCGCATGCATGCCGTGATTCAGCGCGCCGTGTACAAGCCGCTGCAGGTGCTGGCCAACCCCGATCCCGGCGTGGCCGTGGTGTGGAATGGCCAAGGCTTTGGCTACCGCGCAACGCCTGCGACGGTGGATTAAAGGCCGATCCTGAGTCAAAGAATGAAGGAGGCCTTGGCGATGCATGATGTGCTGTTTTCCAGACTGCGTTCAGGTGCGTTCGCCGGCGTGGTTGCGCTGCTGGCATCTGTGGTCCCGACCGCAAGTTCATCCAGAGAAGCGGCCTTGCCAGCTTCCGACCCCAAGCTGGAGCAACTGGGCCAGACCTGGGAAGAAGGCCTGAAAAAAGGCATGGCCCTGGTCATCATGGCCGCGCCCAGCGTGCCTGTGGGCAAGGAGCTGAGCGGGTTCGAGTTGGCCCTCAACATCTATTCAGGCAGTACGGTGTGGACTACGCCCACCGGTGGCCGTGCGCCTGCGGGCCTGCCGCTGCTGGTGGGGAGTTACGACAACGGGGACTATCTGGTCATGCTGCTGCCTGCAGGTACCTATGGCATGACTGAAATCTGGGCCCAGATGCCAGCGCGCAAGGTGACGGATCAAATCGCTACCAAAACACCCAAGACCCGCGAGCTGGGCACGGTGGAGTTTGGCCGCGGCACTTACACCGACGTGGTGTACCACTCGGAATGGCGGCCACCCACCACCAAGGTGGTCCGTGAAAGAGTGCAGTACTGCACCTCGGTCTATGTCTACATGGGCGGCTGCGCCTATGTGCACACCGATGTGGTGGACAAGGAGGTGCAGACGGCGCCGGGCTATAACGCGGTGGTTGGGGAAGAGCTTACGGACGACAACGCGCTGGGCATGCATGTCAAGCTGCGCAAGCCGCTGGCCAGCATCACGCTGGCGCCGGGCGAGGTGATTTTTACCGAGGGCCTTGCGTTTAGCTTGCCGGGCTTTATTGGCTTTGGCGAACGTGCCTGCCGCGAGACCGAAAAGAAAACCTTGCGCTGCGAATTGAATGGCGTGGCAGCGCAGACCATTCCGGTAGCCCCCGACGCTTTTCCTGCCAAGGAACCGCTGCGCATGCGCCCCTCAACCTACCGCCATCTGCGCACCGACCAACCGCTCGATACCTGGAAATCGATTCGCGGGCTCGATGCCGGCCCCGGCTATGCCGTCAGTGCCAGCATGCATGCTGTGCTGCAACGTGCGCAGTACCGGCCGCTGCAAATGCATGCCCAGCAAAGCTCCAAAGTGCTCACCGGCTGGCGCGGCAAGGGTTATCTGGTGCAGCTAACTCCGGCGACGGTGGATTGAGTGTCGCGCAGAATTTATGGTGTTTTCG
Organism: Comamonas testosteroni; assembly: GCF_003569915.1. Classification (GTDB taxonomy): domain Bacteria; phylum Pseudomonadota; class Gammaproteobacteria; order Burkholderiales; family Burkholderiaceae_C; genus Comamonas; species Comamonas testosteroni_D. Next base: position 30,470 of record NZ_KZ984458.1, read on the forward strand.
GGCTCTAGTCTAGAAATATCAAGCGCTTATAGCTATTGTTTTTATAGTTCCAGCGTCAGCCGCAGCATGTCCTTGTGCTGCACACCGCGTTCCCACAGGGCGGTGGTGTAGTTGAGCAGAAAGAAGTCTCGCTCGATGTCGGTGACGCGAAAGCCAACGCGCTGGTAAAACAGTAGCTGATCGCCAAAGCTGCCCGTGCCTACCTGCAGCACCTTGGCGCCAAGAGCACGCAACTCGCGGATGGCGCGATGCAGCAGTGCAGAACCAATGCCATTGCGCTGCCAGGCTGGGGCCACGGCCATATTCATAAGCTCCCAGGTCTGCGCGCCATCGCTTTTGGGTTGCAGCACGCAAACGCCAATCAGCGCACCCAGACCGCTGGGTGTGAACTGCGCAGTCTGCCGAGCGGCAAAGCAGGTCGAGCCTTCCAGATAGCGTTTGACTTTTTCGCGCGAGGGATCGGCCAGCAGCAGCAGCGGCCAGGGCGCTTCTGCCGGGTTCATGGGCGTGATATGCCAGGCGGCGGGGCGGCTGGAATCGGAGAGCTTGGATGTACTCATGCAGCCTCCCGAGACAGAAAAAGGGGCGCGCGGTCATGGCTGCCTGGCAGGGTGATGGCATTCATGGGATGGCCCAGAGTCCTGGTCATCTGCTGCAAACCTCGATCACACACCATTTCCGCTTTCCGCCAGCCAGTTGCTTGTGCTGGCCATTTGTATTGTCAACAAACCATAGCGTAGCAGCCGGTGCATAAACCGGGTGGCTTACTGGCGAATCGGCGCTGGATCAGATCAATCTGCTTGCAGGAATCACGCAAAAACAGACGCAATCAATGGCTGAAGGTGTGCAATCTGCCAGATTGTTGCAGGATGATGAATGCCATTGCCGGCTGAGAGCAATCTGGCGTTTGTCAAAAAGCGGATAGTGGTTTATACTTAGAAGCAAGGGTTAACCCTTAAGGTTTAACCCGGTGTTGGCAGTGCTTGAGATGCGTACTGTCCATCGCTTGAAGTGCATCTCTTGAGTCCATAGAAAGTTCATCATGCGCCAAGCTATCAATTCCCTGATCGAGTTCATCCAGGAAGCTCGCGAGTTCCATCTGGATCTGGCAAACCAGTAAACCCACTGGTTGAGAAACAGCCGCCGATTGAGGCGGCTTTTTTTCGTCTGTACTGTGGCCCAAGCTAGGGCTCAGGCAACCAGCAAACCCTGCTTTTCAATAAACGCCACCACTTCGTCCAGTCCGTCGAGGGTCTTGAGGTTGGTCATCACAAAAGGCTTGAGCCCCTTGGGTGTTGTGCGCTGCTTGATGGTGTCGCTGCGCATGATGTCCAGATTGGCTCCCACATGCGGGGCCAGATCGGTCTTGTTGATGACGAACAGATCACTCTTGGTGATGCCGGGGCCGCCCTTGCGCGGGATCTTTTCGCCAGCGGCCACATCGATCACATAAATCGTCAAGTCCGACAACTCAGGGCTGAAGGTCGCAGCCAGGTTGTCCCCCCCCGATTCGATAAAGACGATATCGGCATCAGGAAAGTCCTTGAGCATGCGGTCAATCGCTTCCAGATTGATGGAGGCGTCTTCGCGAATGGCGGTGTGCGGGCAGCCGCCAGTCTCCACACCCATGATGCGCTCGGCCGGCAGCGCGCCGCTGATGGTCAGCAGGCGCTGGTCTTCCTTGGTGTAGATATCGTTGGTGATGGCAATCAGGTCCCACTTATCGCGCATGGCTTTGCACAGCATTTCCAGAATCGTGGTCTTGCCGGAGCCGACCGGCCCGCCAATGCCTACGCGCAGCGGTGGCAGTTTTTTGGTGCGGTTGGGGATGTGGTGCAGTGCGGTGGTGTTCATGATCGGAAGAGGCGTGAATACTGGTGTTCATGCTGGGCCGACAGAATGGCCAGCATGGGCGAAAAGGCTTGGCGGCCATGGTCTGGCAAGGCCAGCGCATGGTCTACCGCCTGCGGAATTTCTTGCGTCAGCCGCGCCAGAATGCGCTGGCCGGCACTCTGGCCCAGTGGCACGGCCTTGATGGCGGCTTGCACCATGTTCTCGGCCCAGCCAAAGGCATAGGCCAGTAGCGCATCGCGGCCTGATGCGCCCGTGCAATGCGCGGCGAACGAGAAGGCGATGGGATAGCTCGCATCCTGTGCGCCCAGCCAGGCGATGGTGGCTTGCAGCACTGCATCATCGGCATGGCGGTTCTTGAGCCAGTCCACCAGCGAGCGGCCCATTTGCTCGGTCTGCAGCCGCAGCTCGCTGGTCTCGCGCGTGCTGCGCACCCATTGGTTCAGCGCTGCAATGCGCTCGCGGTCATCGCGTTGCCAGGCCTGCGCCGCTTGCGCAATCACCGCCATATCGCCGCGCGACTGGGTCAGGTGCAACTGCTGCACCAGCCAGTTGGATGCTTCTTTTTCTGTAGTGACCAGCGCAGCATTGATGGCGGCTTCCAGCCCTTCGGAGTACGAAAAGCCACCAATCGGCAAGGCAGGCGATGCCAGCCACATCAGCTGCAAAAAACTGCTGGGTGCAAGCTGTAGTGGCGCGCTGCTGCTCATGCGGGTTCCCCGCGCAGGCTCAAAAATTTGAGTCCCACAATGCCTATCACAATCATGCCAAAGCAGGCCATGCGGGCGAGGCTGCGGTCTTCGTCCAGAAACACCATGCCGTAGATGGCGGTGCCCACAGCGCCAATCCCCACCCAGACCGCGTAGGCCGTACCGACCGGAATGCTGCGCGTGGCCAGCGACAGCAAATACATGCTGGCCGCGATAAAGGCCGCGCAGAACAGACTGGGCAGCAGGCGCGTAAAACCTTCGGTGCGCGGCATGGCTGCGGCGTAGAAAATTTCACACAGCCCGGCAGCGATCAGAAACAGCCAGTTCATCCGTGCTTGCACTTTCCATGGCTGTGATCGAGGTCATGTGAGTGCTCATGGCTATGCTCGTGTCCGTGGCTATGACTGTGCGCATGGTGGCTATGCCCGTCGTTGGTCACATGGCCGCCATAAGCGCCGCCTTCGGGCTCAAACGGCATATCGGCCTCCACCACCGTCATATGCATGCTGCGCAGCATATCGGCCAGCACATGGTCGGGCTCGATCTTCAGGTGGTCGGGCTGCAGCTCAATCGGCACATGACGGTTACCCAGATGGTAGGCCGCGCGCATCAGATCAAAGGGCGTGCCGTGCTCGGCGCAAGCGGTGATATGCAGCACTTTTTGCGGTGCGGCCAGCACGCGGATCAGCGAGCCATCTTCGGCCACCAGTACATCGCCGCCGCGCACGGCCTGGCCGCGTGGCAGGAAGATGGCCAGCTCGCGGCCCTGGCTGTCGGTGGCGGCAAAGCGGGATTTCTGGCGCACATCCCAGTCCAGCTCTACCGTTGCAGCACGTTTAAGAATGACGGGCGAAAGACCTTGGCCTTGCACCAGCAGTTTGTTGGCTGTCAGCATGGAGAACTCAATTTCAATATTTGAGGCTCAAACCAGATTGGTGCGCATATTGCATGTCTTGCGCATCTCTGTGATTTGAAGGTTTGAGCCAGATGACTACTTTGGAAGCTTTTGCGGAAATGGACGCGCCAACTTCTTTGCATGATTCGCCTGCCAGCTGGCAAGGTTGCGGCGCTGCCTATGTGGCGGTGTATGGCACTTTGCGCGCTGGCGGCATCAACGATATTGCCAAGCTCAAGCCCGGTATTGCCTGCATGGGAAAGACGCAGCTGACGGGCACTTTGCATGATCTGGGCTGGTACCCCGGCCTGACACTGCAAGGCTCGCAAGCGGTACTGGCCGAGGTCTACCCCATGGACAGTGCGTTGGAGCAGGCCATGGACCGCACCGAAGGTTTGTGGCCTGAAGACATGGGCGAGTACACCAAACGCATTCTGACCTTGCCCGTGATGTTGACAGCAGGCGGCCAGCAGCCCGTCACGCTGCTGGTCTATGAAGCCTTGCCCGCAACCGTGGCTGCCGCGCCAGAGATTGCTGTGAGCGACTGGCTGGCATGGTTTGAGGGCAAAGGTATTCAGCATCCGGACACTGCGTTTCAGCTCAACACCGCTCAGAACAAAAAGTAGCGCTGCGCCATCGGCAGGCTGCTGGCGGGCTCGCAGGTCAGCAGATCGCCATTGGCGCGCACGGCGTAGGTTTGCGCATCCACTTCCATGCGCGGCGCCAGATCGTTGTGGATCATGTGCTGCTTTTGCACGCCGCGAATGCCTTTGACGGCCGACAGCGTTTTGTGCAGACCAAAGCGCTGACCAATGTCTGCGGCCAGACCAGCTTGTGAGACAAAGGTGAGCGAGGTCTTGGCAATCGCGCCACCAAAGGCGCCAAACATGGGCCGGTAGTGCACGGGCTGCGGCGTGGGAATGGACGCATTCGGGTCGCCCATGGCGGCCATGGCGATAAAGCCACCTTTCAAAATGCAGGCGGGTTTGACGCCAAAAAACGCCGGCTTCCAGATCACGATGTCGGCCCACTTGCCCACTTCGATGCTGCCCACTTCGTGGCTGATGCCGTGCGCAATGGCGGGGTTGATCGTGTACTTGGCGATATAGCGTTTGATGCGAAAGTTGTCGTTGCGCGCACCGTCGCCGCTCAAGGCACCGCGCTGCAGCTTCATCTTGTGCGCGGTTTGCCAGGTGCGCAAAATCACCTCGCCCACGCGGCCCATGGCCTGGCTGTCCGAGCTGAACATGCTGATCGCGCCAATGTCGTGCAGGATGTCTTCGGCCGCAATCGTCTCCTTGCGGATGCGGCTTTCGGCAAAGGCCAAATCCTCTGCAATGCCGGCGTCCAAATGGTGACAGACCATCAGCATGTCGACATGCTCGTCCAGCGTGTTGATGGTGTAAGGGCGGGTGGGGTTGGTGGAGCTGGGCAGCACATTGGCCTCGCCCACCACTTTCAGGATGTCGGGCGCATGGCCGCCGCCCGCGCCTTCGGTGTGGAAGGTGTGGATGGTGCGGCCCTTGAAGGCGGCGACGGTGTCTTCGACAAAGCCGCTCTCGTTGAGCGTGTCGGTGTGGATGGCCACTTGCGTGTCCGTCTCTTCGGCCACATCTAGGCAGTTGCTGATGGCCGCTGGCGTGCTGCCCCAGTCCTCGTGCAGCTTCAGGCCGATTGCGCCGGCGTTGATTTGCTCGTGCAAGCCCTGCGGCAAGCTGGCATTGCCCTTGCCCAGAAAGCCCAGGTTCATGGGGAAGGCGTCGGCCGCCTGCAGCATGCGCTCCATGTTCCACGGGCCTGGCGTGCAGGTGGTGGCAAAAGTGCCCGTTGCCGGGCCGGTGCCGCCGCCAATCATGGTGGTCACGCCGCTGGTCAGCGCCTCTTCAATCTGCTGCGGCGCGATGAAGTGAATGTGCGTGTCGATGCCGCCAGCGGTGACGATGTTGCCCTCGCAGCTGATGATCTCGGTGCCCGGGCCAATGATGATGTCTACGCCCGGTTGCGTGTCTGGGTTGCCTGCTTTGCCGATGGCGGCAATGCGGCCGCCGAGCAAGCCAATGTCGGCCTTGACGATGCCCCAGTGGTCGATGATCAGCGCATTGGTCAGCACCGTGTCCATCGCCCCTTGCGCACGCGAGCGCTGGCTTTGCGCCATGCCATCGCGAATGGTCTTACCACCGCCAAACTTCACTTCTTCGCCATAGCCACCTGCAGCCAAGGTGAAGTCTTTTTCGACCTCTACGATCAGCTCGGTATCGGCCAGGCGAACGCGGTCGCCCACGGTCGGGCCGAAGGTTTCTGCGTAGGCGCGTCGCTCCATTGTTGCCATGTCAGAGCGCTCCTTGGACCAGGCCGCGAAAGCCGTAAATCTGGCGGTTACCGCCGATGTCGACCAGCTCCACCGTGCGTTGTTGGCCCGGCTCAAAGCGCACGGCCATGCCGCTGGCGATATTCAGGCGCATGCCGTGTGCGGCGTTGCGGTCAAAGGACAAGCCCGCATTGGTCTCGGCAAAGTGGTAGTGCGAGCCGACCTGAATCGGCCGGTCACTCGCATTGCTCACCACCAGCGTGATGGTGCGGCGGCCGGGGTTCAGGGTATGCGCACCCTCGTCAAGAAGCAGTTCACCGGGGATCATGTGGTGCTCCGATTCAGGCCAGTCGGGTGAGCATGAAAGCACCCAATGCCGCAGTGGCTGCGCCACCCAACTTGGCCGCCCACTGGTGGCGCTGCATCACCACCTTGCCCAGCACCATGCCGCAGATATGCAGCAGGCCAGAGCCCAGCGCAATACCCGTCAGCGCGCCAATGGCAGCCCAGCCGGTGTCACCCGCCAGCTCAAAGCCATGGGCTGCGCCGTGGAAGAAGGCAAACACGCCCGCCAGCGTAGCGGCCAGCACCCAGGGCATCTTTTTTTGCACGGCAACCAGCAGGCCCAGCACCAGCACGGATGCGGCAATCATGGGCTCCACACCGGGCACCCACAGGCCTGCAAAGCCTGCCATGGCACCGGCCAGCAGCAGCGCGACAAAGGCTGCAGGTGCGCGCCAGGCGGGAGTCACAGTCAGCGCGCTCCAGGCACCTACGGCCAGCATGGCAGCAAGGTGGTCAGCGCCAGTAAAAGGGTGAGCGAAGGCGTGGGTCAGGCTGTCCAGAAAGTTGTGGTGACCGCCGCCATCCGCGCCTACATGGGCCAGTGCGGACAGGGGAAGCGCTGCAGCCGTCGCAGCAAACACGTCAATGGATTTATTAAATTTCATAGCAGTATGCGCAAATAAGTTAAGGACTACAGGCCTGAAACACTCTAAATAATGGGCTCATGCACGGTGACGAGCTTGGTGCCGTCCGGGAAGGTGGCTTCGATCTGGATATCGGGAATCATCTCGGCGATGCCGTCCATCACATCGGCACGGGTCAGCACGGTGCGGCCTTCGCTCATCAACTGCGCCACGGTTTTTCCGTCACGTGCACCTTCCATCACAAAGGCGCTGATCAGGGCGATGGACTCGGGGTAGTTGAGCTTGAGCCCACGCGCCATGCGGCGCTCGGCCAGCAGGGCGGCGGTAAAGATCAGCAGCTTGTCTTTTTCGCGAGGAGTCAATTCCATTTTTTCAATCCATCAGGCACGAATGAACGCGATGAGTCAGTTCCATGCACCGATTGGATGCAAGTGCTGTGCCAGTCGCCAGTCTGCGTAATTGGCACTGAATGTCTGAATTTGGTGCTTTGGGTGCACTGAAATGGTGATTTATTGCCTTTGATTGGTGCGTAAGTGGTGAATTCAGGCTGTTGTGCACTGGTATGAAGCTTGCTCGCTTCAACATTCGTTATGTGGCGCTTGCGGCCACTGTGATGATTTTTGGAGTTTTGATGCCCTTGTCTTCTTCGCCCCGTGCTTCGGTGATTGCACGCATTCTGTGCACCACGGCTGCCGCCTGGCTGCTCAGTGTCAACCCTGTGTATGCCCATAACGTCTGGCTGGAGCCCGATGCTCAGGGCGGCTATGTGATGCAGTTTGGCGGACATGAGGGCAAGACCGAGTCGTTTGACCCGGCCAAGCTGCAGCGCGTGCATGCTTATGACCTGCGCGGCAGAGAGGTGCACAGCAATGTGCAGCGTGTGGCTAATGGCATTCGCGTCAAGCCGGATGCCAAGGCCGCACTGATTGCGGTGGAGCTGGACAACGGCTACTTCAGCAGCGCCAGGCAGGATGGGGCGATGCTGCCTTTGCCCATGGACCAGAACCCTGGCTCCGTGCGCGGCGTTCATGCGCGCAAGTTCCACAAGACCGTGGTGCAGTGGGGTGCAGTCATGCAAAAACCGCTGGGCCAGATGTTTGAGGTCGTGCCGCAGCAAGGCCATGCCCCGCATGCAGGCCAGCCGCTCAAGCTGCAGGTTTTCCTCAATGGCAGGCCTCAGGCGGGTGTGCGCCTGTCCTGGGGCGAAAGTGGTGCCCCGACGATGACGGATGCACAAGGTCTGGCGGTGATGACCCCCAAGGCAGGCAGTAACACGCTGCAGGCCATCTGGCGTGAAGCGGTGCAGGGCGACGCCAAAACCACGGAGAACAGCTACGAATATTTGCTGCGCTTTGCCGTGCATTGAGCGACAGCCGCTATTCTTGATGCCAGTTCCGGTTGAGTAACAGACGCCCCCGGCTCCCGCAGTTTTTTCCGCCCTTATGACCGATTCCACGCCCGTCGCTCGCCGTACCCGAGAGCAGATTCAGCTCGCCATTCGCGAAGCTGCGATTGCAGAGTTCAGCAGCCATGGCTTCAAAGGCGCTTCCACGCAGGCGATTTCAGAGCGCGCGGGTCTGACCAAGCCCCAGCTGCACTACTACATAGAAAGCAAGCAGGCGCTGTATGACGAGCTGTTGTATGCGCTGCTAGAAGGCTGGTCGGCTGCGTTTGCATTTGATCCTGCGCTGGATGATCCCGCCCAGATCATTGGCAACTATGTGCGGCGCAAGCTTGATTACGCGCTGGACAACCCCGAGCTGTCGCGCATCTTCACTAACGAGGTGCTGGGCGGTGGTTCGCGCCTGGGCAAGTACTGGCCGCTGGCGCTGGCATCGACCCAGCAAAAAGTGGAGCTGATGGGCGAGTGGATGGCGCAGGGCCGTATGCGCAAGCTCGATGCGCGTGTGCTGCTGATGCAGATCTGGGGCATGACCCAGCATTACGCCGACTACGCTGTGCAGGCCAGGGTGATGTTGGGCCTGGAAGATGATCAGCCCATAGACCGCGAACACATCGCGCGTGAGCTCACCAATTCTGTGCTGCTGGGCTGCGGCATGGCACCAATTTGAAGGCTGTTTGAAGCCTGCTTGCGCGGGCTTGGTGCATGTTCAGGCTTGAGACGACGCGCTAGCCAGAGCTTCTCTCTGTAGTCTTGATCTGGCACAGCGTTTGCTTAATTTGACCAATCGATCAAATCGGATGGTCAATCATGCAAAACACGGCTCTGAACACTCTCGAAGCATCTGCTGAAAATAGCTCTGAACAAGGCTTTGAACTCATATTGCAGCGCCAGGGCCTGCGCCTTGCAGTAGAGCCAGGCGAGAGCATTACCGATGTGCTGCAACTGGCCGGTGTCGAGATCGAAACCGTGTGCGAGCAAGGCATCTGCGGCACCTGCGTAACGCGCTGGGTCGATGGTGATCCAGAGCATCACGACAGCTGCTTGACCGAGGCTGAACGCAGCACCCATGTGGCCTTGTGCTGTGCGCGCAGTCGCAGCGCAACGCTGACTTTGGATCTGTGAGAGGGGCACAAGATGCGAGTGCTTGTGATCTTCTCTCACCCCGTAGAAACCAGTTACCAGGCCGCGCTGCATGTCGAGGTGGTGCAGCAACTGCGTGCCGCAGGGCACGAGGTTGATGACTGCGATCTGTATGCCGAAGGCTTTAACCCCGTGATGTCGCGAGAGGAACGCCTCGGTTATCACGAGGTTCCGCACAACCAGATTCCGGTGCAGAAATATGTGGATCGTCTGCTGTGGGCCGAGGCCGTGGTGTTCTGCTTTCCCACATGGTGCTTTGGCCTGCCTGCCATGCTCAAAGGCTTTTTTGACCGCGTGCTGATGCCCGGTGTGGCCTTTGACATCAGCGATCCGCAGAACGTCAAACCTGCGCTGACCCATCTCAAGCGCATCGCCGCCGTGGTGACCTATGGCCGTCCGCGCTGGACAGCGCTGTTCATGGGCGATCCACCACGCAAATGCATCAAGCGCTATCTGCGCATTCTCACTGGTGGCAAGGCGCGCATTGACTACCACGCGTACTACCACATGAATGTGGCGACCCCACCGCGTCTGACGGCGTTCAAAGAACGTGTAGGTCAGGCCATGCGCCGCTTTGCCTGAGGAAGATGCTTATGTCGCCACATCTGACACTTTGCAATGCACGCCTGCCGCGCTGGTTGCTCTCGGGCCTGGGCATTGCTGCAGACGAAGCCTTGGTGCGTATCGAGATCGCTGCAGGACGTGTTGCATCTATCAAGGCCGAGGCTGCATCGCACCCGCGTGCAGCCGGCTCAGAGCTTTGGGATCTGGAAGGTGCTCTGGTCTTGCCCAGCATGGTGGATGCGCATCTGCATCTGGACAAAGCCTTCACGCTGGAACGCATGGGCGAGGTGCAGCCGGGTTTGCTGGGCGCTATCGACGCCATGATGGTGGACAAAGCCCAATGGACGGCCGCCGATGTGCGCCGCCGTGCAGGCCAGGGCTTGCAATGGGCTTATGAGGCCGGTGTGTCGCACGCCCGCACCCATTGCGACTGGTGGGAGCCAGAAGCTCAACCGGTGGCCTGGAATGTGCTCAAAGAGCTGGCGCAGGAATGGGCGGGCAAGCTGGTGCTGGAGCGCGTCAGCCTCATTCCCTTGCATCTGTATGAAGACCGCAGTCTGGCCCTGAAGCTGGCGTCCCAGGTGGCAGCCAGCGGCCCAGGCGCTTTGCTGGGCGGCTTTGTGCACTCCACGAACTGGAGCGCCGCGGCCCTGCGCAATCTGTTTGAAGCCGCGCAAGCCCATGATCTGGATGTGGACCTGCACGTGGATGAAGAACTCAACCCCGCAGCCCAAGGCCTTGCTACGACTGCGGCTTTGCTTAAGGAACTGAGCTTTAAAGGTCGCGTGGTCTGTGGTCATACCTGCGCACTGGCTGCGCAGCCGCTGGATCAAGCCATGCGCACCCTGGATGCCGTGGCGCAGGCTCCCATCACCATGGTGACTTTGCCGGTGACCAATCTGCTGCTGCAGGATGCACAAACCGGCAGCACGCCGCGTCAGCGTGGGTTGACGCTGGTCAAAGAAGCCAGAGAACGCGGCATACCGCTGCTGGTGGCCAGCGACAACGTGCAAGACCCTTTCTGTCCGCTGGGCAGCTTTGACCCGCTGGAAGCGCTGACAACAGGCGTGGCTGCGGCCCAGCTCAACCCTGCGTTTGATTTGTGGAGCGACAGCGTTTGCCGCAGCGACTGGCTGCGCCGCGAAGCGGGTGCATTGCCGCTGCAAACCGGCGCTGTTGCGAATCTGATTATTTTTCCGCAAGCCAATGCCTGCGGCTTCCCATCCCGTACCCAGCGCCGCGTGGTTTTGCGGGCGGGCCGCGTCAGCAATGGCGAGCCTTTGGCCGCCTGGTTTAACCCTTGTATCGAACGGAGTGCCGCATGAGCAGCGCAAACACCGGCATTGCCCAACCGCTGGCGCGCTACGCGGCCTGGCGCAGAGCGGGCGACTTTATTTTTCTGTCTGGCGTGATTGCGGTGGACCCCGCTGCCAAGCGCATCGTGCGTGGCTATGACGATATTCCTGCAGAAGCTGCAACGCTGCTGGGGCGCACGGGCGAGTTCAGCTCCGATATCAAGGAAGGCCCCATCCTCGCGCAAAGCTGGGCGGTGCTGGACAGCATTCGCCAGACAGTAGAGAGCGCAGGCGGGCAGATGAGCGATGTCTTCAAGCTGGTGCAGTACTTCCGCAATCTGGATCACTTTCCGCACTACAGCCGCGTGCGCAAGCTGTTCTTTCCGGGCGAGCCGCCCGCATCCACGGTGGTGGAAGTCTCGGCCATGTTGCCCACCCCGGAAATTCTGATCGAGGTCGAAGCCACGGCCTATCTGCCACTGCGTTAAAGCCGCCATCCATCACTGATACCGGAGAACCCCATGCTGCACGGATACACCCCCGCCAACCGCTTTCTTCCTTACCTGAGCTGGACCGAAGTGGCTGAGCTGCCCGACAAGGCCAACACCGTGATTGTTCTGCCCGTGGGCGCTATGGAGCAGCACGGCCCGCATCTGCCATGTGCGGTGGACTCCATCATTGCTGCCGGGGTGGTGGGCCATGCGCTCGCACATCTGCCTGCCGATGTGCCAGCTTATGCCATGGCACCCATCGTCTATGGCAAGTCCGAAGAGCATCTGCACTTCCCCGGAACCGTGACGCTGACCGGCGAGACCTTGCTGGCCACCATCAATGAGATTGGCGAATCGGTGTATCGCGCAGGCTTTCGCAAGCTGCTGTTTGTCAACGGTCATGGCGGTCAGCCCCAGGTGCTGGAAATCGCCGCTCGCGAGCTGCGTTTGCGCCATGGCGACTTTATTGTGGTGCCCAGTTTTACCTGGCGCGTGCCGCATGTGGCGGGGCAGTATTTGTCCGCGCTGGAGAAAAAACTGGCCATGCATGCCGGTCATGCAGAGACCGCTTTGATGCTGGCGCTGGCACCCGAGACCGTGCACATGGAACGTGCCGTCATCAACTACCCGCCCGCATTTCCATCAAGCCTGCTGTCGCCCGATGGTCGCCCCGCTTGCGCCTGGACGGCGCGTGACTTTGGCCCGAGCGGCGTGATTGGCGACCCCACGCCCGCCACGGCAGAGCAGGGCCAGGAGATTCTGGAATCGCTGGCCAAGAGCTGGGCTGCTGCCATCACCGAATTGCACGAGCTGCAGTGGGCTGCGCGTGAAGAAGCCACCTGGGGCCGTGCCCAGCACCAGGGCCATGTAGAGCCTGCACTGGCCTGAGATCGCGAAGACCAAATTCACTGTTTACCCACCCTCCGGAGAAGCGCCATGATCAAACACCTCAAACCTCTGGCCTGCGCGGCCTTGCTTGCCTGCGGACTGAGCGGCATCAGCCACGCTCAAGAGAAGTTCACCTATATGACCAACTGGTACGCCCAGGCCGAGCATGGTGGCTTCTACCAGGCGCTGGCAACCGGTCTCTACAAAAAAGCGGGTCTGGATGTCAGCATCAAGATGGGTGGCCCACAGGTCAATATCACGCAGATGATGGCTGCGGGCCAGGCTGAATGCGTGATGGGGTCCAGCGACTTGCAGATGGTGCAGATGCGCGAAGGTGGCGTGCCTGTGACTACGGTGGCAGCGGTGTTCCAGAAAGATCCGCAGGTGCTGATTGCGCATGAGGATGTGAAGAAGTTTGAAGACCTCAAGGGCAAGACCATCCTGATCGCTTCTTCTGCGCAGCGCGGCTACTGGCCATGGCTCAAGGCCAAGTATGGCTTTACCGATGCGCAGACCCGCCCCTACACCTTCAACATCCAGCCCTTTCTGGTGGACAAGAACTCGGCCCAGCAAGGCTATCTGACTTCGGAGCCGTTTGCGATTCAAAAGGCGGGCGTCAAGGCCAATACGCTGATGTTCAGCGACCAGGGCTTCCCGGCCTATGCCACCACCATCTCCTGCATGGACAAGACCATCAAGGAGCGCAGCAAGGCCGTGGAATCCTTTGTGAAGGCCACGATGGAAGGCTGGAAGAGCTATCTGGCAGACCCAGCGCCCGGCAATGCGCTGATCAAAAAAGACAACCCCAATATGACGGACGAGCAGCTGGCCTATAGCGTGGGCAAGCTCAAGGAGATGGGCATGGTTACCGGTGGCGATGCCGCCAAGCTGGGCATCGGTGCCATGACCGAAGCGCGTGTCAAAGCCAGTTACGACTTTCTGGTCAGCGCCAAGCTGATTGACCCGGCCAAGGTCAAACAGTCAGACGCCTACAACCTGAGCCTGATTCAGAACATCAAGGTTCTGCCCTGATTTTGGTTGCATGAATGACGCGGCGGCGCAAGCCGCTGCGCGAGTGAAAGGTGGCTATGACTGGCTCTGAAACCCTGGCAACAGCAACTCCCGCCGTCGAGGTGCTGTCTGCCGAGAAAACCTACCCCGGTGGCACGCAGGCGCTGCTGCCCGTTGATCTGCGCATTGAAGAAGGTGAGTTTGTCACGCTGCTGGGCCCCTCAGGCTGCGGCAAGAGCACCTTGCTCAAGATGGTGGCGGGCCTGCTGGAGCCCAGCGACGGCAAGCTGCTGCTATGGCGCAAGCCCGTGCAGCAATTGCAGGCCAGTGGCAAGAAGATGGCCTTCGTCTTTCAGCAACCCACACTGATGCCCTGGTCCGATGTGCACACCAATGTGCGGCTGCCGCTCGATCTGGCGGGCGTGCCGCGTGCAGAAGCCGATGCGCGCGTGACCGATGCGCTGGCGCTGGTGGGGCTTTCGCGCTTTGCCAAGGCCTTGCCGCGTGAGCTGTCTGGGGGCATGCAAATGCGGGTTTCGATTGCGCGTGGTTTGGTGACCGAACCTGATCTGCTGCTGATGGACGAGCCTTTTGGCGCGCTTGATGAAATCACACGTCACAAGCTTGATGCCGAGTTGCTGGAGCTGTGGCACAAGAAAAAGCTCACGGTGATGTTTGTCACCCATTCGATTCACGAAGCGGTCTATCTCTCAAGCCGCGTGGTGATGATGGCGGCACGTCCCGGCCGCGTGGTGGAAGAGTTTCGCATTGATGCGCCCTTCCCGCGCCCAGCCGAGTTCATGGTCAGCCCCGAGTTCAACCAACGTGCCCAGCAACTGCAATCGAGTTTGCTGCGTGCCAGTGCATCGCAAGAGGAGAGCCTGTCATGAGCGCCATACCTTCTTCGGCCATAACGTCTTCAACTTTGCCGGCTTCTATTGCCGATGACGCTGCCAAGGCCTCCGCGACCAGCCGATCTGCCAAATCTGCAAAGACCAGGAAGCAAGGTACACCTTGGCTGATGCAGCCCAAGGTGCAACGTGTGCTGCTGCCTTCTCTTGTGGGCGTTGTGCTGCTGCTGATCTGGCAGGCACTGGTGACGCTTCTGGAGCTGCCGCCTTATCTGGTGCCATCACCGGTGCTGATGATGCAGACCCTGGTGATCGACTGGGCCCCACTGGGCTGGTCCTTGTGGGTAACGCTCAAGATCACCTTGCTGGCTTTTGGCCTGGCAACGGTGGCCGGTGTGTTGATCAGCTTTTTGTTTGTGCAAAGCAAGCTGATCGAAACCGCTTTGTTCCCCTATGCCGTGCTGCTGCAGGTCACGCCGATTGTGGCCGTGGCGCCGCTCATCATCATCTGGGTCAAGGACCCTGTGCTGTCCATGGTGATCTGCGCGGCGCTGGTGGCTTTGTTTCCCATCATCAGCAACACCACGCTGGGCTTGCGCAGTGTGGAGCCTGATCTGCTGGCCTATTTCAAGCTCAACCGCGCCAGCCGTTGGCAGGTGCTCAAGCGTCTGCGCATTCCCAGTGCTTTGCCTTATTTCTTTGGCGGTCTGCGTATCTCCTGCGGTCTCGCGTTGATCGGTGCAGTCGTGGCTGAGTTTGTGGCCGGCACCGGCGGGCAGGGTGCTGGGTTGGCTTATCAAATTCTGCAAGCAGGCTTTCAGCTCAATATCCCGCGCATGTTTGCTGCGCTGCTGCTGATCTCTCTGACTGGGGTGGCGCTGTTTGTGCTGATGGCGTGGTGCACGCGCAAAGCCTTGGGTAGCTGGCATGCCAGCGAGTCGGGTAACGACTAAGTTCTGATTCACCAATTTTGATAGCAGCATGTCCATTAGATATATGGACATGAGGCTCAATTCATCCAAAATTTTGAGAAATAGCCCATGACAAGCAATCAGATTGCCCAGACCAGCAGCCAACTGCCCAGCGCTTTGCCAGCGCTGGACTGGATTACCGACAGCATGAAAGTCTCTCGCCTTTCGCAGGACTTTTCGTGGTTCAGCCCGGTGCTCAAAGAAGCACTGCATGGCAAGCGTGGCGATATCGCCGTGCGCCCGCGTACCGAGGCCGAGATTTCCGAAGTCGTTGCCCATTGCGCACGCCAAGGCATTCCCGTCACCGTGCGCGGCAGCGGCACGGGCAACTATGGCCAGAGCACGCCTTTGCATGGTGGTGTGATTCTGGATCTGAGCGGCTACAACAGCCTGTGCTGGGTGCGCGCCGGCGTGGGGCGTGCTCAGGCGGGTATTCGGTTGGCAGACTTTGACCAATTAGCGAGAGCCCGAGGCCAGGAGCTGCGCTGGTTGCCGTCCACTTATCGCAGTGCCACCTTGGGTGGTTTGTTCGGCGGCGGCTTTGGCGGCGCAGGCTCCATCACCTATGGGCCGCTGGCGGCACCCGGCAATGTGCTGGCCGTGCGTGTGATGACCGTCGAGGCCGAGCCGCGCATTCTGGAGCTGCGCGGTGCAGACGCCATGCGTTTGCACCATACCTATGGCACGACCGGCATTGTGCTCGAGATTGAAGTGGCGCTGACCGAGGCTACCAACTGGACGGAATGCATTGCCACTTTCACTGACTTTGATGGCGCGCTGGCGTTTGCGCAGCAGATTGGCAATGCGCCCGGCATTCGCAAAAAAGAGCTAAGCCTGATGGCCGCGCCAATTCCTGCCTACTTCACCAGCCTGGCCGAGCATCTGCCCAAGGATTGCCATGCCGTCATCGTGCTGGTCGCGCCAGAAGCCGAAGAAGCCATGCAGCTGTTGATGGAGCGGCATGGCGGCACGCTGAGCTACTGCGAGCGCGGTAAATGGCCAGCGGAGCAGGCCGTGTCTGGCTATAAATCGCTGATTGAATACTGCTGGAACCACACCACCTTGCATGCGCTCAAGCTCGACAAGAGTTTGACCTATCTGCAAACCGGCTATGTCCCTGGCCGTTTTGCCGAGCAGTTGCAGGCGCTGCGTAGCGAGCTGGGCGATGAGGTGCTGTTTCACCTGGAATTTCTGCGCACCAAGGAAGGGCAGTTCAACTGCAGCGGGCTGGAGCTGGTGCGTTTCACCACGCCAGAGCGCCTGAACGCCATCATGGACATCTATCGCAAGCATGGCGTGCAGATCAACAATCCGCATGTCTATGTGGTTGAAGATGGCAAGGCCAACAATCAGCTTGACCCTGCATTGCTGCAAACCAAGGCCGAGCTGGACCCTTTCAATCTGCTCAACCCCGGCAAGCTGCGCAGTGCGGCGCTTCCAGCTTGTGTGAAGGCCGCAGGGGTTGCGTAAGACATCAGGGTGTATGAAAGCCGGTTTACTCCGCTGCCATGCACTCGCACAGTGCCTGTGCGCTCAAGAGTCACG
Source organism: Comamonas testosteroni (assembly GCF_003569915.1). Classification (GTDB taxonomy): domain Bacteria; phylum Pseudomonadota; class Gammaproteobacteria; order Burkholderiales; family Burkholderiaceae_C; genus Comamonas; species Comamonas testosteroni_D. Next base: position 47,324 of record NZ_KZ984458.1, read on the forward strand.
CTCATGAAGTGTTCTGCACTGAATTGGTGCTATCTGCACATTTTTGTGCTCGCATGATTGCCGATTGAGCTGGCTGCAGAGGAAAAATCGGCAGCGCCTTGCACCGGCTCTTGGCAGGCTGCCTCTGGAAATCAGGTTTGGCACGGTCCTTGCAGTTGAGGTTTTGCGGTCAATGTGATCGAACAAATCCTCCTGGGAGTGCTGAAATGAATCGTCGCGGAACCCTCACTACACTGGCTGCGTCCATGGCTCTGGGCCTTGGTTTGTGTTCGCAGGTCCATGCTGCAGACACCATCAAGGTTGGCGTGCTGCACAGCCTCTCGGGCACCATGGCGATCTCGGAAACCGTGCTCAAGGACACGGTGCTGATGGCCATCGACGACATCAACGCCAAGGGCGGTGTGCTTGGTAAAAAGCTCGAACCCGTGGTGGTTGACCCTGCTTCCAACTGGCCGCTGTTTGCCGAAAAAGCCAAGCAGCTGATCACACAGGACAAGGTGGCCGTGGTGTTTGGCTGCTGGACCAGCGTGTCGCGCAAGTCCGTGCTGCCCGTGTTTGAACAGAACAATGGCCTGCTGTTCTACCCTGTGCAGTACGAGGGCGAAGAACTCTCCAAGAACGTGTTCTACACCGGTGCTGCGCCCAACCAGCAAGCGATTCCTGCCGTCGAATACCTGATGAGCAAGGAAGGCGGCAGTGCCAAGCGTTTTGTGTTGCTGGGCACCGACTATGTGTACCCCCGCACCACCAACAAGATTCTGCGTGCCTTCCTGAAGAGCAAGGGCGTGAAGGATTCCGACATCATGGAAACCTACACCCCGTTCGGTCATAGCGACTACCAGACCATCGTGGCAGACGTGAAGAAGTTCTCCACCGGTGGCAAGACAGCGGTGATCTCCACCATCAATGGCGACTCCAACGTGCCGTTCTACAAAGAACTTGGCAATGCTGGTCTGAAGGCCAAGGATGTGCCCGTGGTGGCCTTTAGCGTGGGTGAGGAAGAACTGCGCGGCGTGGACACCAAGCCTCTCGTGGGCCACCTGGCAGCGTGGAACTACTTCATGAGCGTAAAGAACCCCACCAACACCGCTTTCATCAAGCAGTGGAGCGATTACGCCAAGGCCAAGAACATTGCAGGCCACAAAGACAAGCCGCTGACCAACGACCCGATGGAAGCGACCTGGGTGGGCATCCATATGTGGAAGCAGGCCGTGGAAAAAGCCAAGAGCACCGATACCGACAAGGTGATTGCCGCCATGGCCGGTCAGACCTTTACGGCACCTGATGGCTTCACCGTGAAGATGGACGAGAAGAACCACCATCTGCACAAGCCTGTGATGGTGGGTGAGATCAAGGCAGATGGTCAGTTCAGCGTGGTGTGGAAGACCAAAGGCCCCATCAAGGCACAGCCCTGGAGCCCGTTCATCGAAGGCAATGACAAAAAGAAGGACGAGCCTAACGGCAAGAGTTCCTGATTTTTGACCAAGGAGCAGAGAAGGTCTGGTGGGCTTCTCTGCTCTTCAAACAATAGCTGAATGTGCTTGATTCATAAGCACTGATAACGGGTTTCATCATGAACTTCTTGCGAAAGCCCTGGTTGCTGGCTGCGGCGGCCAGCATGGCGGGCTTCAGTGCACTGCTCAGTTTTCCCAGTCACGCACTGACCGCCGAACAAGCCTTTGCCATGGCTGCTGCCGAAGATGCAGAGCAACGCGCCGCAGCCATCAACCAGGCCGTGCTGGCACCTGACGCGCAAAGCGATGGTGGCAAGCTGGCGGCTTATCTGACTGCGCTGGCCAACGATGAAGTCAAGACTGCTGCAGGCAAGGCCTATGTGGTGAGCGGCGATGCAGCAACAGACCCTACTACAGGCGAAGCAGCCAAGCTGCCTGCCGACGCCGAAGAGGTCGTCAACAACAATTACATGCGCTCTGTCATCGACACAGCGCAAGCCGCACTGGCTTTGGGCAGCAGCGATGTGCAAGCCCGCCGCAGCGCTGCAGAGAAGCTGGCGGCTGAACCCGATGCCGAACGCCTGCCCGTGATTGAAAAAGCGCTGGCGGCGGAAAAAGATGAACAAGTTATTGCGCTGCTAAGCCGTGCCAAAGCGGCCAGTCTGCTCGGCAGCGACGACGCCAAGCAACGCCTGCAAGCGGTGGAGCAACTCGCGCAGCAAAAGACGCCCGACACGCAGTTGCTGCTGAACCAGCGCCTGTCTGAAGAATCTGATCCTGCGGTGCAAAAAGCCATCAAAGCGGCCTTGTCGTCGATTGGTGAATCACTGGCCTGGGGCGACCGTCTGGGTGCCATCTTCAGCGGCATCAGCCTGGGCTCGGTACTGCTGCTGGCCGCGCTGGGCCTGGCCATCACCTACGGACTGATGGGCGTGATCAATATGGCCCATGGCGAGCTGATCATGATTGGAGCGTACGCCACCTATGTGGTGCAGATGCTGTTCCAGCGCTTTGTGCCAGAGGCCGCATTTGGCTGGTATCTGGTCGTCGCCATTCCCATTGCATTCATGGCATCAGCCCTGGTGGGTGCAGTGCTGGAGCGTGGCGTGATTCGCTTTCTGTACGGCCGCCCGCTGGAGACCTTGCTGGCCACCTTTGGTATCAGCCTGGTGCTGCAGCAAACCGTGCGCACCATCTTTGGCGCGCAAAACGTGGGTGTGGAAAACCCCGCGTGGATGAGCGGCGGCATCACGCTGCTGCCCAATCTGACCTTGCCCTACAACCGCATTGCCATCATCGTGTTTGCGTTTGCGGTGCTCGCTGGCGTGGCCTTCATGATCGCCAAAACGCGTCTGGGCCTGTTTGTGCGCGGCGTTACGCAAAACCGCTCGATGGCCTCTTGCGTGGGCGTCAACACAGCTCGCACCGATACCTATGCGTTTGCGCTGGGATCTGGCATCGCAGGCCTCGCCGGTTGTGCACTGAGTCAGATCGGCAATGTGGGCCCCGACCTGGGCCAGAACTACATCGTGGACAGCTTTCTCGTCGTGGTGCTGGGCGGCGTGGGCCAGTTGGCAGGCACTGTCTACGCGGCTCTGGGCCTGGGTGTGCTCAGCAAGCTGCTCGAAGGCTGGACCGGCGCGGTATTGGCCAAGATTGCCGTGCTGCTGTTCATCGTGATCTTTATCCAAAAGCGTCCACAGGGAATCTTCGCCCTCAAAGGCCGCAGCGCGGAAGCATGAAATGGAACACCCCCTGAGTCGCTTCGCGCCTTCCCCCTCAAGGGGGACGACACCCTCGGTGCGGGGCTGCCCTTCCTCGGTGTCACGTACTTGGGCCGCGCCAGTTGCGCAGGCCATGCGCTTTGCTCGCTATGAGGGAAAACTGACATGACAAGCCAATCCATATCCATCGAACTGCCCAAGCCTGAACAGCTGCTATCGGCTAAGGGCTGGACGGCTTTTCTGCTCGCACTGATTGTGATTTGTGCCGTGGCACCCGCCCTTAATCTGCTGGTGCCAGAAGGCAGCGCACTGCATCTGTCCGACTATATGGTGGGCCTGCTGGGCAAGTTCATGTGCTATGCCATTTGCGCGCTGGCGATTGATCTGATCTGGGGCTACACGGGCATCTTGAGTCTGGGCCACGGCCTGTTCTTTGCGCTGGGCGGCTATGTGATGGGCATGTATCTGATGCGCGAAGCTGCGGGCCCCGATGCATTGCCTGCCTTTATGGGCTTCCTGGACTGGAAGGCACTGCCCTGGCACTGGGCGCTGTCGGGCAGTTTTGTGGCAACCGTGCTGCTGGTGTTTTTGGTGCCCGGCTTGATTGGCGGCGTGTTTGGCTATTTTGCTTTTCGCTCGCGTATCAAAGGTGTGTACTTTTCCATCATCACGCAGGCGTTGACCTACGCGGCCATGCTGCTGTTCTTCCGCAATGAGACGGGCTTTGGCGGTAACAATGGCTTCACGGGCTTCAAAAGCATTCTGGGTTATTCCATCAATACCCAGGGCATGCATGTGCTGCTGTTTGCGCTCTCTGGGCTGGCCTTGCTGGCCTGCTTTCTGTTCTCGCGCTGGTTGATTTGCAGCAAATATGGACGTGTGCTGCAGGCCGTGCGTGATGCTGAAACGCGCACCATGTTCTGCGGCTACAACCCGCTGCCGTACAAGCTCAGCATCTGGGTGATCTCGGCCATGATGTGCGGCCTGGCGGGGGCGCTGTATGTGCCGCAAGTGGGCATCATCAACCCCAGCGAAATGAGCGTGGGCAATTCCATTGAAATGGCGGTGTGGACGGCAGTTGGCGGCCGCGCTTCGCTGGTCGGCCCCATCATGGGTGCGTTTGTGGTCAACGGCGGCAAAAGCTGGCTGACCGTGGCCGCGCCAGAGTACTGGCTCTATGTGCTGGGCGCGCTGTTCATTGTGGTGACGCTGTTCATGCCCGGTGGCCTGATTCGCCTGCCGCAGCAAATCAAGCAATGGAATGAAAAGCGCAAGGCTCAATCGACGCCAAGCCGGGCCTCAGACGCCGTTGTCCAAGAAGCAGGCACAGCCAGCAGCCTGAAAGGAGCCAGCGCATGACCCCCGATCTGATGCAAGAGGGCGCAGAGCGTCTGGCCAGCTACCAGCAGCAGCGTGCTGCCGCGCTGCACACCGAATCCGGTGGCCGCAATGCCAGCATGGCGCGCCCTGTGGTGTCTGGCGAAGTGGACGTAACCCATGGCCGCATCCTCTACCTCGAAGACGTGCATGTGAGCTTTGATGGCTTCAAGGCCATCAACGGTCTGAACCTCGATATCGCGCCCGGCGAGCTGCGCTGCATCATCGGGCCCAATGGCGCGGGCAAGACCACGATGATGGACATCATCACCGGCAAAACGCGGCCAGACAGCGGCACGGTGTTCTTTGGCTCAACGATTGATCTGCTGCGCTATAGCGAGCCTGAAATCGCCGCCATGGGCATTGGTCGCAAGTTCCAGAAGCCCACGGTGTTTGCCGAACTCAGCGTGTTTGAAAACCTGGAACTGGCGCTCAAGACGCACAAAGGTGTTGCGGCGTCCATGCTGTTCAAACTCAGTGGTGCGCAAAAAGACCGCATCGCCGAAGTACTGCACACCATTCATCTGGCAGGCAGTGTGACGCGTCAGGCCGGCTTGCTGAGCCATGGCCAGAAGCAGTGGCTGGAAATTGGCATGTTGCTGGTGCAAGAGCCCAAGCTGCTGCTGCTCGATGAACCCGTGGCCGGCATGACCGATGAAGAAACCGTGCGCACGGCCGAGCTGTTTCTGACCCTCAAAGGCAAGCATTCGCTGATGGTGGTGGAGCATGACATGAGCTTTATCGACACCATCAGCGAGAAGGTGACGGTGCTGTGCGATGGCTCGGTTCTTGCCGAGGGAACGCTCGCCCAGGTGCAGGCCGATGAGCGTGTGATTGAGGTTTATCTCGGTCGTTGAACTATTAATTTAATAGCTGCTAGTACTTATCCAAAGCACACTAGAGGCCAAAAATGCTTAAAGTCAATCAACTGCACCAGTACTACGGCGGCTCGCACATTCTGCGTAATGTGAATATCCAGGCCGAGGTTGGCAAAGTCACCGTGCTGCTCGGCCGCAATGGCGTGGGCAAGACGACCTTGCTCAAAAGCCTGATGGGTCTCGTGCCCATCAAAAGCGGCAGCATCGAATGGCAGGGCAAGGACATCGCCAGGCAAACGCCGTATGAGCGTGCACGCAGCGGCATTGGCTATGTGCCGCAGGGGCGCGAGATTTTTTCGCGCCTGTCGGTGGAAGATAACCTGCGCATGGGCCTGTCGTACTGCTCGGCACGCACCAAAATTCCGGGTGAGCTGTACGAGCTGTTTCCCGTGCTCAAGCAGATGCTGAACCGCCGTGGCGGTGACCTCTCCGGCGGTCAGCAGCAGCAGCTCGCCATTGCGCGCGCACTGGCGCCGAAGCCCAAGATTCTGATTCTGGACGAGCCCACCGAAGGCATTCAGCCCAGCATCATCAAAGACATTGGCCGCGTGATTCGCATGCTGGCCAACCGGGGTGATATGGCGATCTTGCTGTGCGAGCAGTACTACGACTTTGCTGAAGAACTGGCCGATCACTATGTGGTGATGGAGCGCGGTGAAGTGATTGCGTCCGGCCCGGGCAGCGAGATGCAGGAAAAGAATGTGCGCTCGCTGGTGGCGATTTAGCGGGCAGTCTGTTTGTCATCTTGATCAATTCACTTTTATGACCTGGCACGCAAAACTGGCATTGAATTACGCGCAAAGCGCAGGTAAGTCCTCGGTGCAGTTCACGCACGACGGGCCGCTGCGCATTCTCAAAAGTCTCTACCCCGAGGGTGCAGGCATCTGCCATAACGTGCTGGTGCATCCACCAGGCGGGCTGGTGGGTGGCGATGTGCTGGACATTGATGTGCAGGTGGCTGAAGGTGCGCATGCGCTGGTCACCACGCTGGGTGCGACGCGCTTTTACAAAAGCAATGGCAAGCCTGCGCTGCAGCGCACCAGGCTCAAGCTCGATGCGGGCGCGCGCCTGGAGTGGCTACCGCTGGAGGCGATTGCATATAACGCCTGCGATGCGATGAACCACCTGGAGTTTGATTTGGCCGAAGGCGCGCAGTTGCTGACCTGGGATGTGACGGCGCTGGGCTTGCCGCTCGCGGCCCAGCCTTTTGAGCTGGGCGTGTTTGAGCAGCACATCGAATGGCCGGAGCGTTTTCTGGAGCGCGGCGTGGTCAACGCCCTCGATGATTTGCTGCTCAACGGTGACCTGGGCCTGGCCGGGCAACGCTGCATGGCCAGCCTGATTTTTGCCAGCGGCACGCCGATTTCACGCCAGCAGCGCGAGCAGTTGCTGGAAAGCACGCATGAGCTGCTGCAATCGGCCGCGCCGGAAGTGATGAGCGGTGTCACTTCTCCCAATGAAAACATGCTGGTTTTACGCGGTGTATCACCTGTGGTTGAGTCTGTGATGATGTTGTGGAAAACCGTGTGGATGCATTGGAGGAAAGAAATCTGGGGGCTGCAGGGCAGCGCACCCAGAATCTGGTCGATGTAGGCCGGTCTTTTACAGCGCCAACACAATTTTTTGCTCAGCGCTTTTGGCGCGTGAGCAGCAGCTCATCATCTTGGTGCAGGCGGCACGCTCGGCGCGGGTCAGCACCATGTCGCGGTGGTCGATATCGCCTTCCAGCACCTGCACTTCGCATGATCCGCACAGGCCTTCGCGGCAGTCGCATTCCACATCGATATTGGCGCTGCGCAGAGCGTCCAGCAGGGTCTGGTCATTGCGCACCTGCAGCGTGATGCCCGATTCGCGCAGCTCCACCTCAAAGCCAAGCTCCTTGCTGGGGTCGAGTGCGCCCAGCGTGGTGGAGAAATGCTCCACGCGCAGGCTGTCTTCAGGCCAGTGCGAGCTGGCTTGCTCCAGACCATCGAGCATGCGCTGCGGGCCGCAGGCATAGGTTTGCGTGCCTGGCCGCACCGCTGCCAGCAAAGCCGGGTAATCGGCTCGCTGGCCTTCTGCGCCCACATAGGTGTGCAGTTTTTCACTATGCAGCGCCTGCAGCTCTTTGAGCAGCGCCATGCGCTGGCGCTGGCTGCAGCTGTAGTGGATTTCGTAAGACATGCCAAGCGCCTTGGCGCGCGCGGCCATGGCGGCAATGGGCGTGATGCCGATGCCGCCCGCGACCAAGATCAGATGCTGCGCCGTTTCATCAAGCTTGAAGTGATTGCGCGGGCCGCGCATCTGCACTTTCATGCCGGGTTGGAGAGCGCTGTGCACCCAGGCCGATCCGCCACGACTTTGCTCTTCGCGCAGCACGGCAATTTCGTAGGTATCGGCTTGCGTCGGGTTGCCGCACAGCGAGTATTGGCGCGAGATGCCGGTATCACCGCATTGCAGATCGATGTGCGAGCCGGGCGTCCAGCGTGGCAGGTCACGGCCATCGGGTGCTTTGAGGCGCACGCGCAGCACGCCATCGGCAATCAGCTCGGTGCCGTCCACGACCATGGTGCGGCTCACGCCGCCTTGCGACGATTCGCCAATGCGCACGGGCTGTTGGGCCTGCAGCACGGCGGGGTTGCTGCGCTCGGGGTTCTGGTTTGCATCCCATTCCACCCACAGATGCTCGGGGCCACGGAAGGATGTGTTGGGCACATAGCTGAAAGTCTGTTCGGCCAGCTTCATGTGGGGCAGGCGGCGCGTGAATTCTTCGAGGAAGATCTGCATCTCCATGCGCGCCAGATTCTTGCCCATGCACTGGTGCGAACCATAGCCAAAAGTCAGGTGGTCGCTGGCGTTGTCGCGGTGAATGTCGAACAGATCGGCATCGACAAAATGCTGCTCGTCGTGGTTGGCCGATGAGGTGACGATGAGCAGTTTGCTGCCCGCTGGAATGGCCTGACCGCCAATCACTACATCCTTGGTGGCCTGGCGGCGCCATGCGGCCACCGAGCCGTTGTGGCGCAGGCATTCTTCCACCGCGTTGGGGATCAGCGACGGGTCTTCGCAAATCTCACGCCAGACCTTGGGGTGTTGCAGCAGCAGCTTGATGGCATTGGCCGTGGCGTTGGCCGTGGTCTCGTGCGCGGCCACAATGCCCGCCATCATCATGGAGTGCAGATAGGAGTCGGTGACGACCTCGGGCAGCTCGCGCTGCTTGCGGATTCCGTATTGCATCCAGCCATCGGCATCGGGGTTGGCGCGCATCTTGTCGAGAATGCGGCCCGCGTGCTGCCAGAAATTGCCCACGGCATGCGCCACGGCCACTTGCTCCTCAGGCTTGGGGCGGCCCCAGGTGTTGACGGTGTGGGCAATGCTGTATTCGCGCAGCACATCCATATCGTCTTCGGGCACGCCGAGGAAATGCATGGCGACCGTGAGCGGCACTTCCCACAGCATCTGGTCGACCAGATCGGCGCGGCCATCGTTGATAAAGCGGTCCACATATTCGCGCGCCAGCTGGCGCACCATGGGCTCGTGGTGCTTGAGTTCTTCGGGCGTGAACGGCTCCATCAGCGCGCGGCGGCGCGGCATGTGGGCGGGCTCGTCTTCGTTGACCAGGGTGCGGTTCAGCGCAAAGCCGTAGCTGGCCAGCACGGCGTTGGCTTCATCGCTGGTGGGCGTGATTTTCTCCAGCACATTGGCCGGGCTGAAGGTGATGTTGTCGCGGAAGATGGGCTTGATGTCTTCATAGCGCGTAACCACCCAGTAGCCCAGTTGCGGGCTGTAGAACACCGGTTCCTGCTCGCGCGCCCAGCGCACATATTCGGGCGGGTCTTGCTGGTAGCCATCGCCAAACGGGTTGAACTCGGCGGCACCGTGGCTGATGGGACAACCAGTGGGGCCTTTTTGCGCTGTGGGTTGGGTGAACTGGCTGTGGTCGATGGGGCAGCGGGCGGGGGAAGTCTGGGCAGTCATGGCAATCTCACTAACTCGGGAGGCAGGGTGATGGTGTGGAGCCATCAGGGGAAAGTGCAGAGGCGGCCTGCCGCCAGCCTCTGCATGGAGTCAATACGCAATCAGTCCAAGGTGATATTCAAGTCCTTGATCAGCTTGTGCCAGCGTGTGCTTTCGCTGTTGATCAGCGCCTGGAACTGCTCGGGCGTATTGCCCACGGGCTCGATGCCAAAGTCGATCAGTTTTTGCTTCACGGCGGGCTCGTTGATGGCGGCCACTACCTGCTTGTTCAGTGCGGCAATCACGCTGGCGGGAGTCTTGGCGGGGGCGGCCATGCCTACCAGTGCTGCGGCCTGCACGCTGGGCAGACCGATTTCGGCAAAGGTCGGTACATCAGGCAACTGGGGCAGGCGTGTGGCATTGGCCACGGCCAGCGGGCGTACCTTGCCGCCCTTGATAAAGCCTGCGCCTGCAGCCAGGTCCACCATCATCACGGGCACTTGACCACCGGCCACATCGGCCAGCGCAGGGGCCGCGCCGCGGTAGGGCGCGTGAGACAGCTTCAGACCAGCTTCGCTCTTGAGCAATTCCATCGCCAGATGGTGAGGGCTGCCTGCACCGGCGGAGGCGTAGTTCACGCCGTCCTTGCTGGCCTTGGCTTCGGCAATGAATTCCTTGGCGGTCTTGGCTTTCTCACCGGGGCCGGCCACCAGAATCATCGGAAAGCGTCCCATCAGCGTGACGGGAGTCAGATCCTTGCTGGGGTTGTAGCTCAGGTTTTTGTAGAGCACGGGGTTGAAGATCAGCGTGCCGTTGTCGGCCGAGACCACGGTGTAGCCATCTGCCGGGGCGCGTGCGGTTTCCGAAGCGCCGATGGCTGTGTTGCCGCCGGGGCGGTTGTCCACCACGATGGGCTGGTGCACTTGCGTGCCCCAGGCCTGACCGATGGTGCGGGCCAGAAAGTCGGAGCCGCCGCCTGCAGCGTAGGGCACGATCCAGCGCACGTTCTTGCTGGGGAACTTGTCCTGTGCCACGGCGGCGGAGGGCGCACCGGCCAGCCAGAGCATGCTGGTGGCCAGAACCGAGGCGGTAAAGAGGCGTTTGTTCATCGGGTTTGTCTCCTGGGCTGGGTGTTATCTGTTTCTGCGGGTTTGCCGGGTACTGCCCGGCTTGCCGCTGCGCTTCAATGCGTTTTATAAATTTGCGTAATTTTGATACGCATAGCGTAATTTCATCGCGAGGGAATACCCGAAAGAGACCTTGGAATTCAGTGAAAATGGACTCAAGTCCATGATTGATATAGGCAAGTAGCTATGAAAATTGATAAGAAAGCTTCGATGTCAGCAACGGCCAGAACCGCCTCCAGCAAGGCGCGCAGGGCAGTGGACTCGGCGCCGGAGCCTGATCAGCGTCGTCAGCGCGTGCAGGCAGCGGAGACCTGTCTTGCCGTGCTCAAGGCTCTGGCGACGCTGGGTGGGCGCGCCAGCCTCACGGCCATTGGCGCGGCCGTCGATGAAAGCCCGGCCAAGGTGCACCGTTACCTAGCCAGCCTGATGGCCGAAGGCCTGGTGGAGCAGGACCGGGGAGGCGCCCAGTACGCGCTGGGTAGCGAGGCCATCCGTGTGGGGTTGGCGGCCATGCGGCAAAGCGACCCGATTCGGGTGGCCGAGCCTGCGTTGGTGCATCTGCGCGAGACCTTGCAGGTCACCAGCTTTGTGGCCGTCATGGGCAATCTGGGGCCGGTGATCGTGCGTTTTGAAGAGCCCAGCCTGCCCGTCACGGTCAATGTGCGTGTGGGCTCCGTCATGTCCCTGCTTTGGTCAGCCACCGGGCGGGCCTTTTTTGCGTTCATGGATGACCGTCGCCAGGTCGATGCACTGGGCCAGCAGGAACTGGCGCAGGCCCCCGCGGCCAAGCGCGCCTTGCTCAGCAAGAACGACCCGCTGGACAAGCTGCGCGCAGACATCAGGGCTGCGGGCTGCGCATCTATCCGCGACACGAACCTGCCCGGCATCAGCGCCGTGGCTGCGCCCGTGTATGACTACACCGGTCATGTTGTGGCCGTGTTGTGCGCGCTGGGGGCCAGTGGCGGCTTTGACCCTGACCCGAAGGGCGCCATTGCCCGCGCTATCTGCGCCGAGGCGGCGACCGTCAGCGCCAGTTTGGGCTATCGGGCACCAACCGCGCCATAGGCCCTGTACGGGCGTGCCAAAAGCGCTCGTGGCAGACTTGCGCCCATGTCAGAGCCCACCTTACTCGTCGCCGATGATCACCCGCTGTTTCGCGCCGCGCTGATTCAGGTGCTGCACGAAAATTTTCCGCAGTACCGAATCGTGGAAGCTGCCAGCGCCCAGACCATTGGCACTGCGATGCAGGAGCACCCGGAGATCGAACTGGTGCTGCTGGACCTGACCATGCCCGGCGCGCGCGGGTTCTCGTCGCTGCTGCATCTGCGCGGCGAATATCCCGAGGTGCCGGTGATAGTCGTTTCCTCCAGAGACGACCCGCGTGTCATTCGGCGAGCCCATCAATTCGGCGCTGCGGGATTTATTTCCAAATCGGCATCGGCGCAGGACATGCGCACAGGCATGACCATGGTGCTGGAGGGCGACAGCTGGTTCCCCGCCATGGCGGCCGAACAGTCCGAAGCGGATGCGGCGCTGGCAGCAAAATTGGCCCAGCTCACGCCCCAGCAGTTCCGGGTGCTGCTGTGCCTGGCTGATGGACTGCTCAACAAGCAGATTGCACATGAACTGGGGCTGGCCGAGAACACCGTCAAAGTGCATGTGACGGCTGTTCTAAAAAAGCTGGAGTGCTACTCCCGTACGCAGGCCGCAGTCTTGGTCAAGAGCCTGGAAAACAGTCACGAGACCTGATCTGGGCATGTGATGGGTGGGATGAGCCAATCAGACAGTTGTCTTGGTTAGTGTCAATCTTGTTGGTTGCTAAATAGCAACTAAATAAAAAAATCGGAAGATTGGCCTGCGAATGATGGTCCGCCCCGAAATGGACTTCTGCATTCCGCTTTTGCAGTAGCGAGTGCTGAGAATCAATTCATATTTGATAGCTGAAAATCCTTGGTAGATATGGGGTTGGGAGTACTATATGTCTTTCAGGACGATCAATGAGTGTCATTAATGCGACGTAATTTCAGTTAGTTGCATCAAAATGTGAAATTTGATTAATGCCGTTTCAACGCCTCTGTATGTGTAAGACAATTGCTCGTATTCATGTGAGCTGAGATGCTGTTGATCGCTTTCGTACGACTCATGGGTGTTCTGACTTGATTGCTAGAGGGTGACTTGGGCCAGGTGTGATGGCTTGGACATCTTTCTTCGCAAGTTGCGTGGTAGCTGCCGTAGGCAGTAGCGGCGAACCTAGTTAGCGAGCCTGTCAAAGGGCACGGTTTGGGCAAAGCTTGGACCTTCGCAATGTGACGTACTGCACTCAACGGGTCGCCTACCTTGCCTTTGCGGCATGTACGCGCGTCAGCCTCTGCTCATGTGCATGAGTTGGTTGTCGTGGAATTGGGCGAAAGCAGCGAGCATCCCTTTTTCTGCAACCAAGGTTTTATATGTCTTGTTGCAGGAGCATCGCAGCGCAGGTCTCTGCAGCAAGACGTCTTCGTATCTGATCAAAGAAGAAAGTAGACGTCCATGCAAGTCATTCGCAAGGAAGCAGGTGAGATTCGTGAGGTAAAGGCAGAGGACCTTTCCCTGGATAAGCCATCTGTTGTTCGCCTGAAGCTGGCCCCGGAAAAGGTAAAGCACTTCGAACGTCGCGGCAATGATCTGGTACTCCTTCTCCAAGATGGCAGCGAGACCGTCGTTAAAGACTTCTTTGTCGTTTATGACAACGATGGGCGCAATGACCTGCTTTTGGAAGATGACGAGGGCGTCATGTGGTGGGGGCAGTACACCTCGCCCTGGAGCAATTTCCACTTTACGGAAATCGAATGGGATGACGCTGCGCTGATTCCTCCATGGCATCACGGTGGCTGGCTTGCCGCTGCCTTGGGCCTCCTGGGTGCTGGCGTTGCCGCAGGTAGTGGCGGTGGCAGCAGTGGCAGCGTTCCAGGCGGCTCGGGGGGGGACACGGAAGAGGGTGTTACGCCTCCGGTGAAGCCTCCTGTTCTGGTGACCCCCGAGAATCAGCCCATCGGTGGGCAGATCGAAAACAAGAATCCCTCGGCTGGCACGCCTACCTATAGCAAGGGGTCGGACCCTGAGCATGGCACGGTCACGCTCAAGCCTGACGGAACTTATCTCTACACGCCTAACCCTGGCTACCACGGCCCAGACTCCTTCACTGTGGTCGTCAAAAACCCAGACGGAACGACCTCAACTGTCACAGTCAATGTGACGGTGACGCCAGTCAACGATGAACCCGAAGCTCCTGACTACAGCCACAAGACCCCGGAAGACACGCCTGTCACAGGCAAGGTGGTGGGCACGGACCCCGATGGCGACCCGCTGACCTATACTGAAGGCACACCGCCCAAGCATGGCACGGTGACGCTCAAGCCCGACGGTAGCTACGAATATGTGCCCAATAAGAACTGGAGCGGCACCGACACCTTCGAAGTGATCGTGACCGATCCGGATGGCGAGACCACGACCAGCACCATCACGGTGGTGGTGGATCCGGTCAACGATGCGCCCGAAGCCCCTGATTACAGCCACAAGACCCCGGAAGACACGCCTGTCACGGGCACGGTGGTGGGCACGGACCCCGATGGCGACCCGCTGACCTATACCGAAGGCACACCGCCCAAGCATGGCACGGTGACGCTCAAGCCTGACGGTAGCTACGAATATGTGCCCAATAAGAACTGGAGCGGCACCGACACCTTCGAAGTGATCGTGACCGATCCGGATGGCGAGACCACGACCAGCACCATCACGGTGGTGGTGGATCCGGTCAACGATGCGCCCGAAGCCCCTGATTACAGCCACAAGACCCCGGAAGACACGCCCGTCACGGGCACGGTGGTGGGCACGGACCCCGATGGCGACCCGCTGACCTATACCGAAGGCACACCGCCCAAGCATGGCACGGTGACGCTCAAGCCCGACGGTAGCTACGAATATGTGCCCAATAAAAACTGGAGCGGCACCGACACCTTCGAAGTGATCGTGACCGATCCGGATGGCGAGACCACGACCAGCACCATCACGGTGATTGTGACCCCTGAGCAAGATCCTCCCGTGGCCAGCCCTGACCAAGACAGTGGGCCTGAAGGTGCGCCGGTGCATGGCAATCTCGTCACTAATGACCTAGATCCTGATGGAGATCTGCTGACAGTGACCGAGATCACGGTGGATGGCTCCACGTACAAGATGACTGCTGGCTCCACCGGCAACATCATCATTCCTGGCAAAGGAACGCTGGTCGTCAAAGAGAACGGTGACTATTCCTTCACGCCCAACCCGGGCTGGTACGGTACGGTGCCCCAGGTGAGCTACACCATCAGTGATGGCAACGGTGGCCAGGACAGCTCAACGCTGGACATCACTGTCACTGGCTCGTCCACCAATACGACCGCGACGGTGAACGAGTCGGGCATGAGTAGTGGTTCCACGAATGACGGTTCGAACATCAGCACAGGCAAGGTGCCTGCACCGCCCGTTGGTTCGGTCATTGTTCCGAGCAGCGGCACTACATCGAACGGCACTTTCGAGGTCAAGAGTGACGGCACATACACCTTCACGCTGACCAAGCCCAGCACCGATGTTGACGGCGCGCCCGAAACCAACACCTTCACCTACATCACGCGGGATGAAGGCGGCAACGAGGTCACGCACACGGTCACTGTAACCATCACCGACGATGCACCTACTGCAACTGATGACAGCAGTACTGTCAGCGAAGGCGGTCTGCTGACCAGTACGGTTGGCGTGTTGGACAATGACAAGTCCGGAGCGGACGGCTGGAAAAGCGGGGGCGCTGTCGTCGGCGTGGTTGCAGGCAACAGCCAAGGTACGCCCAGCATTGGCGGGGTTGGCACAACCATTACTGGAAAGTACGGTACGCTGACGCTCAATCCTGATGGCAGCTACACCTACAAAGCGAACGCCGACTCCATCACCACTGACGAGCAGGACATCTTTACGTACACAGTGGAAGATGCCGACGGAGACCGCACCACCGCTACGCTGACCATCGATGTCACGAACGTGGGTGTGCCTGGCACCACAACCAATGGCAGTGTGGACGAAGCGGGACTACCTACCGGGTCGAGCGCTTCCAGCAACAGTGAAGTCAGTAGTGGATCGCTCAATCTGCAGCCAGGTTTTACGGCAGTGGCCAGCAGCGGGACGACTGCCAATGGCAGCTACGTGGTCAACGCTGACGGTACCTACACCTTCACGCTCACCAGTCGCACAAACGACGGTACGGGCTCGGAAACCAACAGCTTCACCTATACGGCTCAGGATGCCCAAGGCAACACCGTCACCAACACGGTGCTGATCACCATTGCGGACGATGCGCCTACGGCGCGCGATGACGTCAATACTGTCACGGAAGACACAGTACTCACTGCCAACGGCAATGTAATCGGCGGCGCTGGCGCAGCCAGTACCGATGTGGCCGATACCCGAGGTGCTGATGGCGCTACGGTCACCGGTGCACAAGCAGGACCTGTGAGCGGCGGCGGCCATGTGCCCGACGGCGGTGTCAGCACCTCCAATGGAGCGCCTATAGTGCTGCAAGGTACCTACGGTACGCTAGTCATCCATGCAGACGGCAGCTATACCTACACGCTGGACAATAGCAAGCTTGCCACGCAAGGACTGAACGCCGCTGATGTCGTCAACGATGTATTCAGCTACACCCTCACCGATGGCGATGGCGACAAGTCCACCGCCTCTCTGAGAATTGAGGTCAAGGGCTCGGACGATGGTGTCACAGTCTCTGTCCCGACCAACGATACGGCCACTACGCCCGATGGCATCAACACCGACCACGTCGTCTTTGAAAGCGGTCTGAACGGCGGTACTTCGCCTAGCTCTGCCAATACAGAGGTTGTCTCCTCCTTCACGATCGATGCCAAGGACGGCCTGGATCCGAACGTCGCCGTCACGCTCACCTGCGGTGGCCAAACCCTGGAGCTGACCAAGGCAGAGTTGGAAGCGCTGGGAATCACCCACAAGCAGCTCACCACCCAGTACGGCACGCTGGAACTCACGGGCTATAGCCAGGACCCGATCACCGGCCAGATCACTGTCGACTACACCTACACGCTGACCAGCGCACCGAATGTATCTGGCACCGACACACGCGACACCATCACCATCACGGCCAAGGATCGTGACGGGGACACTAACACCGCCGGCAGTATCAATATCAAGGTCGTCGACGATGCTCCGCAAGCCATTGATCAGGCAGGCGTGACACTGGCCGAAGGCGTCGTGACCGTTGGCAACATCGTCGGCAGCACTTGGAGCGCGGGCACCAGCAACCTGCTGGGCAACGACAAGCAAGGAGCGGATGGCGCACGCGTGCATCAGGTTGAGTACACCAATGCTGCAGGCCAGACGGTGACGGCCACCATCACAGCCGGCACGCCCCTGGTTCTTACCACTCAGTACGGTACGCTGACAGTGAACTCTGATGGCTCTTGGAAGTACATCAGCAACCCTAATGCTCCGCATCCGGCCAATGGTGACCTGCAAGATGGGTTCCGCTACACGCTGATCGACAATGATGGCGACGTCAGCAATTGGGCGCAGCAGCCCATCACCGTGACCGACACTGCACCCACGCTGGGTACGCCGGTTAACGGCACGGTGGATGAAGACGATCTTGCCGCTGGCACAGACAGTAGCAAGGAGTCCTTGAGCGTCAGCGGCTCGCTCGCTGTGACCAAGGGGGCCGACGCCATCGACACCAAACTTAGCGTCGACACTGCACCGGCTGGCTTGACTTCGGGTGGTGTGCCTATCGTCTATGGCTTGAGCGCTGACGGCCACACGCTGACGGCCTACAAGGGCTCCGTAGCTGTTGGTAATGAAGTGTTCACTGTCACGGTTACCGACCCGACCGGAGCCAGTGGATCGCCTGGCTATACCTTCACACTGCAAGGCCAACTGGATCATGCCCCTGGTGGAATGGACAACGACCAGGCACTGAGCTTCGGCTTTGAAGCCAAGGAGACGGATGCGGCTGATGGCGACAAGGTCAACGGTAGCTTTACCATTACGGTGAAGGATGACATTCCCGTGATCACCCAGAACACCTCAGGCACGCAAGGCGTGCAGGTGGACGAAACCAACCTGAGCTCCCTGGGCACCGTGGGCACGAGCAATCTCAGTGGCTTGTTCAATGTGAACCTGGGCGCCGATGGCGCGGCCAGCAGTGACGCCATCGTCTACGCGCTGGGCCTGAAAGGTGGCGCAAGCGACAACGTGGACAGCGGCCTGAAGGACACAGTATCCGGCGCGCCTGTGACCCTGAGCATCAGTGGCGACACCATCGCGGGCACCGTCATCATCAATGGCGTCTCGCACACCGTGTTCACGTTGAAGCTGGATCCGGCCACTGGCGAGGTCACTCTGACCCAGTTCCGCGCGATGCAGCACGCCGACAAGAACAACTCCGATGACGTGCTGAGCTTCGCAAAGGACGTGATCAATTTGAGCGTCACCGCCACCGACCGCGATGGTGATGCCGCGAAGAGCACCGTGGACATCGGTGACCGCATCTCGTTCAAGGACGATGGCCCGAGCATCACCGGCAATGTCGGCAATGCGCCCGCCGTGGTAGTGGATGAAAGCAATCTGGGTAACGCATCAGCTTCCACCAGTGCCGGCTTTGCTGGCGCCTTCACGCCGGTCTTTGGCGCTGACGGCGCAGGCTCGTTGAGCTACGCGCTGAGCGTGGGCAACGCAACGTCCGGCTTGGTCGACACAGCCACGGGCCAAGCCATCACGCTGGTGCTCAACAACGGCGTGATTGAGGGGCGCGTGGGTAGCACCACTACCGTTGCCTTCACCATCAGCGTGGATGGCAACGGCAGCGTTACGCTGACCCAGTCGCGTGCGCTGAGCCACCCCGACAAGGGCAATTACGACGAGCAGATCGATTTGCTGGCCGATGCCGTGCGGCTGACCGCCACCATCAAGGATGGTGACGGCGACTCGGCCTCCAGCACCATTGACATCGGTAACTGTTTCGGCTTCAGGGATGATGGTCCAAACATCGGTACACCCAGTAGCGTGACGGTGAACGAAAGCGCACTGGCCAACGGCAGTGCGCCCAACAGCGCGGGTCTCACCGTCACGGGCACCTTGGACCTGAAGCTGGGCGCAGACAATGCCAGCCCGACGGTTACGCAGGCCGACACGCGCTTCAGTGCCGATCTGAGCACGCTGGAGGGACTCGGCCTGAGGTCAGGTGGTGCCCTCCTGGAATACGTGCTGAGCAGTGACGGCCACACCTTGACCGCCTACAAGGGCGCAGGACGCGCGGCATCCGATCAGGTCTTCGTCGCCACCATCACCAATCCGGCGTCCAACGCTGGCTATAGCTTCGTGCTCAAGGCCCCGTTGGACCACGGCGCGGATGCGACTAAGGACCTGCCTTTCGACTTCCTGGTGACCGATGGAGACGGCGACACAGCCGGTTCGACCTTCACTGTCACGGTGGTGGATGACCAGCCTGTGACTACGCCGCTGGAGATTACGGTGGGCGAAGACAGCAGCTACGCCACCACGGGAAATAGCTTCAACACCAGCGCTGATGCCCAGGTGACGATCGGGACTCACCCGCAGCATGGCTCGGTTGTCGTCGATTCAGCAACTGGCAAGATCAGCTACGAGCCCAATGGTGACTACAGTGGCAGCGATAGCTTCACTTATACGGTAACGAACGACGATGGGAGCACTACAACCCGTACCGTCAATGTGACCGTTACGCCGAAGGCTGATGCGCCCGATATGGATGGGTCCGGCCCTTCCACTGGCGGTAATGTGACCCTGCCAGCCCAAAGTACCTCTGAAGACACACCTGTTTCCCTTGGCCTGAAGGCTCCGGCTGTAACCGACTCGACGGATCAAAACGAGAGCAGCACGATTACTGCAGGTGATGCGGCGGAGCGTCTGGGCCTGATCACGCTCTCAATCAACTCTTCGGGCGCGACCAACGGCATCAAGTTGACAGCTGCTGCTGATGGGGCGTCTCCTGCGGTGGACATTACCTATAGCGGGCAGATCACTATTTTGCTGACGGATCGTCCTTATCCAGCAGACTTGCCTATCTCTGGCAACGTAGTGCGGATGACCTCGGCCCAATTCGAGGCTCTGCAGTTGACGCCTGGTGCAAATCAGCACGAGAACATCACTGTCACTGTGGTGGGAAGTAGCTATGAAGTCGACGATGGCGGCAACATTGCCACCATTAATGGCGTGCAGGTACCATCTGCTACATCGACTGCTACTGTTTCCGTTGATGTGCTGGCAGTCACCGACACGCCGACACTTACGCTCACTCAGCCTGGAGCGGCAGCCGATGCGGGAGCGGTCACTCTGACAACTGCACCTGCGTCAGGTGGTGTCCCCGCCAAGATCACGGCCGCCATCAACGAAGACGGCACGCTGAAACTCCAGAGTGTGCTGAGCGAAGGTTTCACCGACCTCGATGGCACCGAGCGTTTCTGGTACGAAATCACTGGCCTGCCGGAGGGTACGGTCGTGAGTATCAACGGCAAGAATTACACAGCCGGTGCAGACGGCACGGTCACGATGACGGCCGCCGACTACATGAGCGTGAGCTCCGCCACGCCCAACCCTAGTTTCTCGATCAAGCCGCCCGCGAACTACTCAAATAGCACCCCTATTGCAGCCACCATTACGCTCAAGGTGCAGGACCGCGATAGTGACTCCAGCAGCGCTACCCCCGCCATTGAGCAGGTGAGTGTTGAGCTTGAACTGCGTGTCTATGCTCAGCCCGACAACGTCACACTGACGCCCGCACTGACTACGACCGAAGATACGGCCGTCAAGTTCCTTGCTTCGCTGGGACTCACCGATACTGATGGCAGTGAAACTATCACTCAGGTGCGCATTGGGGATTTGCCTGCTGGCTGGACTGTGCATGATCACAATGGCAATGCAGTAACAATTCCAGTAGGTGGACTTTCGTTGACAGTAGGTGGCTCCTACACTCTGGAACAGTTGAAAGAATTCAAGGTAACGCCGGCTGCACATAGTTCAGCGGACGGCAGCTTCAGCGTGTATGTGACCACCACAGAAACCAGCGCTAACCTGGAGTCTGGTGCCCCAGCATCGAAGGAATGGGAGCATTCCCTGAATGTCACTGTGACACCCGTGGCCGAAGAAGTCGGCAAGGACAGCGATGGCAATGGCACGACCGACCTGACCATGACTCCAGGTCACAAGTACAACGCTAGTGGCGAGGAGGATAAGTGGTTCTCTCTCGGCGTTGACGGCGGCTTCAAGCTTGCGGATGGCTGGGCTAACCAGGATGCGGATGAGAAGACTTATGCTCGCTTGACACCTGAACTAATCGATGGAGATGGTTCTATCGCTGATGCTTCCGGGTCGCAGTTCCGCTACTCCACGAATGGAGTCACCACTGAAGAGGGTGGTGCATGGGTTGTTGTGCCTCTAACGAACGGATATGCAGATATTCCCGTTGAGTACCTGGAGACATTGCAATTCTTGGCTGCACCGAATTTCTCGGGGCGTTTCAATATCAAGGTTGTAGCCTATACCGTTGATACGGATCCGGATACAGGCGCAGAGAGCACCAAGGTGTCGGGTGGCGCCACGCTGGAGAATATCCTCATCAAGCCGGTGGCTGACGAGGTGACGTTGGCGCTAAACGGTAGTGCTTCGGGCAAGGAGGACACCCTAATCCCATTGTCTATTAATCCCACCAGCTCAGACCCATCGGAGAGCTTGACTGTCACTATCAAGGGTATTCCGGCTGGATCCAAGCTTTTCTATGGCGGGCAGGAGGTTACTGTTTCGGCTGGTGGTGAAGTCTCGATCCCGAATTACAACGCAAGTCTGGGAGTCAGCATTCAGCCTCCTCCAAACAGCAATGATGACTTCACGCTTAAGGTTTCGGCGAAATCGCTGGATAAACTGACTGCCGATGGAATGCTTTATGAGTCCGAATGGATTTCAGCGGAGCTGGATCTCAAGGTGAGCGTCAAGGGGGTTGCAGACGAAGCCGTCGTGACGATCAAGTCCATGCAGACCTATACAGAAGCTGATCTGGACAGCGGTTCTGCAACAGTGAATCTCAAGGATATGGTGAGTGTGGCATTGCCCGATGGTGATGACGGCTCTGAGAAGCTGACTGTGCGCGTTACCGGTCTGCCAGACGGTTTCACGCTGAGCGGTGGTACCGTGCTGGAGGGCGGAAGCGGTGAAAACCGTGTGTGGCTGCTGACAGAGGCGCAATTGGCAACGGTTTATGTCAAGGTCCCTGCGAACTACAGCGGTACTGTGAATTTCACGGTGGCCGGTGTGGCAACTGAAAATGACGGCGATTCGTCTACAGGTACGCCAAAGAATGTGTCCTTCACGGTCACTCCGTCGGCTGAAGCTACAGCCTCGACTGCAGGGTCGATCACTGAAGATGTCATTGGTTCATTGAACTTTGGCATCGTTCACCAGAATGGTGACACTGACGAAACGCTAAAGACTGTGTGGATCAAGGTTGCTGATGCTGGCACAGGCGCATCTGGTGATGCCTTCACGTTGTACCTGGGCACCGGCAGCTCTGCCGTGACATTAGCGCAAGCGGTGACTGATGGCCTGATTACGCAAGTCGATCGCGGTGGCGTTCAGTATTACGAGTTGAGCGCTGACCAAGCTGCGAACTTGGCTGCAAAGGGGAAAGCCCAGGCTGACGGTAATCTGGGTAACTTCCACTATGAATATCAAGTCGTCGACAGCAAGTATGGTGCCACCAGTACGGGCAATGACATCAAGACTGGCAGCGCAGATTTCACTGTTACGGCCAATGCTGTCACCGACCCGGTGAATGTGGAGCTTGGCAGTGTTCAGGGTACAACGGTCACCAACGATGGTGATAACGATGTAGCAACGACGACGGTGAATGGCACTGGCATCGTGATCGTCAATCTGGACGTTACCTCCGCAGACATGGATGGCAGCGAACATGTAATTCGTGTGCTGATTGAAGGCGTACCTGTTGGTGTCACCGTCACGGGAGCGCAGCAGACGGCTCTGGGCACCTGGTTGCTTGTCTACGAAGGCCCGGATGCAAAGCAAATTGCTGGCAGTGGTCTGGGTTTGCCAGTGGAGTTTGTGATCGGACCTGATGCTGCACAGAAGACGGGCAATATCACGTTCACTGTGCAGGCGCAGGACAATGGTGATCAAGCTGCTCCCGGAACGGATCGTGTGTCTGATTTGGTCGGCTGGACCTTGCATAACGACTTCACGACGGCGCCAGGTAGTGCTGCACCAACCATCGACGAATGGACGTACAACAACAACTACGGTACGGAAGACACCAGCTTCTCACTTAATCATGTTGTGGACGGCAAAGTCACGTTGCAGGATAACAGTCAGCCGAATGTCCTGACTGTGACGCTGACCGATGTACCCGCAGGAGTGACGATCAGTGGCATGACGCAGACTTGGGTCACCGAAGGTGGCGTGCTCAAGCCGGTGTGGACTGCCAGCGTGACGGTGCCTGCAGGCAGCTCGGTTGCTGATGGACAGAAGGCGCTGGATGACTTGCTGGACAAGATCAAGGTTACGCCCGTCGCTAACAGCAACGAAAATAATGCTGTAGGAGAACTCCACTTCAATGCCACGCTGACAGCCTCAGTGGCCGGCGGCAGCAGCAACGTGGCGACCATTGACGATAGCGTACTGGTGGTTCCGGTCGCTCCCGTTACTGACGATGCTAATTTGTCCATCACGGTGGGTAGCATCGGCGAAGGAACAAGTAGCATTCCTGTCTCCGTGACAGTGGGCACTGCAGACGGTCAGTATGGTCAGATTGTCGATGGCAAGCTCTACCTGCAACTGAACTCTGCCACTTCCGACAATCTGGAGGGCGATGTACTGAACTACAACGGCAGCCCAGTTAACCTGGAGGCTGTGAGTGGTGTGCCGGGGATCGCTTCTGGCAACTACTACGTCATTGATGTGGGTAGTAGCGGCGGCACCTTCAATATGACTTACACCCCACCGGTTAGCCAACCTGGAACGGTGCAGTTCGATGTCTATGTTCAGACCAAGGAGGCTGATGCATCAGGCTTGCCTGCTACCAATGTGAACACCACGCAGGGCAGCAGTACAGGCACGATTCAGCCGATCAACAACGGCGTGACCATCAACAGCCCGACCGTGACTGGCAAAGAGCCCGGTAGCTCAGATAAGACTAACGCCATTGAACTTACGGGTGACGGTGGACTGAGCCTGACGCTCAATGATGCAGATGGATCTGAGTCCATTGGAACTATCTTGCTGTCCAATGTGCCGGTTGGTTTCTTGGTCTATGTGAGCGATGGTCAAGGCAATATCGTTCTGGCCGATAACGCTGGCTTGAATGGCAGTACCAACACTTGGCTGCTGTCCTCCAGCGGGGGCTTGCCAAGCTATGTGGCCATCCTGCCGCCCAAGAACTGGAGTGGTACGTTGAGTGGTTTGAAGCTGAGCGTGGAGTCGGGTGAAAACAGTATCGATACCAAGCTGACCGAAACCTCTACACTGGGTGATATCAAGGTCACTCCCGTCGCGGATGGTTTGACGTTGAACACTACGGTGGCCTTTGGCTCCGAGAACAAGCGGATCGCGTTGAATCTGAACGCTGCCATGAAGGACTCGGTAGCCGCCTCAGCTTCGCTGGCCGATGGCAGTACAGAGACCACAACACTCAAGCTCACTGGCTTGGGTCAGTACGCTTCCTTCTATGTGAACGGTACGCAGCTTGCTGAAAGTCAGGTGACTTACAACCCAGATGGCAGCTACACGATCAGCGGGCTGAGCCAATCGGACTTAGACAAGTTGGAGTTCCTGCAAGCCAAGGGAGCTTTGGTTGACCAAGATTCCGCCACTACCGGATTGCAGATCGGCGTGGAAGCATGGACTGTGGAGAGCAGCAACGGAGCGACATCTGCCCATGTCAATGGGAGCATCACGCTCAACGTGTCTAACCAATCGACGACTAGCGGTGCTGACACCTTGCTGTGGACTGGTTCGACGATTAATGGCGGCTCAGGTAACGATACGGTGAGCCTGCGTCATGGGGAGGACCTGAGCGGCAACACGTTGGCAGGCAAGCTGAAGAACGTGGAGGCGCTGGACCTGTCAGTCGGTGGTGAAAACAAGATCACTGATCTTTCTGCTCAGAATGTTCTGGATATTCTCGGAAGCACGCGAACGTTGACAGTGCATGGAGATGCGCAAGATTCCGTGGATCTGAAAAATCTGGGAGGCAACTGGGCGGCGTGGACGCATGTGGCTGGGACAGACAACTGGACCAGTGCATATACGGGCGACAGCAGCAAGAATGTGACAGTCACCATTGATTCCAGTGTGAATGTGACAGTGGATGGGGCTGCTCCGGTGAGCCTGATGTCAATGCGCAGCGCATCGCTGCCAGACTACAGCGATCTGCTCAGCACTGACTCCGGATCCATCAATCTGGACAATGTGCTGCCCGCATCCTCCCAAACGACCACTACGCTGGCTGCTGTGGCGGCAGATTCTTCTGCTGCTGATAGCTCGGCTCTTTATGCGCCATTGCCGCAGTCGGCACTGGATGATGAGCTGAATCAATTGAGCGTGGCTCACTACTGATCAAGGCAAGGCGAGTTCAAGATGAAGAAAACTTTCAACCTCAAGAGCCTGGCTGCCTTGCTGCTGGGCGGTGCGAGTCTCGTGGCAGCCAGTGCTGCGCTGGCATGGCATCACAACCCGATCGACAAGATCAGCAACCCGGACAAGCTGGAGTACACCGATGTGCGCGTGGGTTGGCCTGACTTCAACGAGCCTTTTGTGCGCGATGGCATTGTGTCCAAGCCCGAAGGGTTCCGTCAGGTGCAGGCCGGGATGACTGCACGGCAGATTCAGGTCATGCTGGGGCAGCCTCTCAAGCAGACTCAGGGATCGCGTGGTCTGGAGTGGGACTACAACTTCAAGTTTCTGATGCCGCAGTCGCAGAACTATCTGGTGTGCCAGTACAAGGTGGTTTTTGAGGGCGATCAGGCCGAGAAGGTGCGTGAGTCGGTCTGGCGTCGTCACCAGTGTCTGGATCTGGTTCAGCCCAAGGGCTAAGCCACGGAGAATGGCTCATCGACTTGTTCGATGAGCTCAAAAAAAGCCCTGACAGAGTTTTCTGTCAGGGCTTTTTTGTGGGCGCCTTGAGTACTGTGTTTGCTATCTTTCTCGTAGCGCTTCGCCTGCTTTGTTAAAGGGCTTGGTGATGTATTCCCAGATGGTTTTCTGGCCTGTGCGAATGTCTGCGCTGGCTACCATGCCCGGCACGATGGGGAAGCGGTGCCCAGCCTTGTTGACCAGGGCGTCGGACTCGGTGCGCACCATGACAGGGTAGTAGAGCACTTCGCGCTTGACTTCATCGCGCACGGTGTCTGGGGCGATGGTGACAACCTTGCCTTTGAGGCCTCCGTAGATGGCGTAGTCATAAGCGGTGACCTTGACCAGCGCATCCTGACCGGGATGGATGAAGGCGATATCGCGGGGGGAGATGCGCGTTTCGATCAGCAACTGGTCGTCCATTGGCACCAAGGTCATGATGGAGCCATTGGGAGGCACAACGCCGCCAATGGTGGTGACGTCCAGTGCCTTGATGATGCCGCGCACGGGTGAGGTGAGGGTCATGCGATCGAGAGTGTCGGCCCGGCCGCGCACCACCGATTGCAGGGATTTGACTTCGGCCTCAGCCTTGGCCAGCTCTTCGCGGGCGCGCAGCATATAGGCGGCGCGGGCTTCACCGATTTTGAGGTCCAGCTCTGCACGCTGGCGCTCAAGCCGGATCAACTCCACATTGCTGGCCGCACCACTGCTGAGCAGTGAGCGGGTGATGTCCAGCTCTTTGCGCACTAGGCCAAGGGCTTGATTCAGGCCAGAGGTGGTTTCTGCCAGAGCGCTGCGCCGTGAGCGCAGCAGGGCGGTTTCTGTGGCCAGCAGCTGAGGGTGAGTCTTGAGCTCATCTGGAAAATCCGGTGTGTCGGACCCCTTGATTTCAGCCTGAAGACGGGCACTTGCTGCCAGTGCTGCACGGTAGCGAGCGGCTGTTTCTTCCACATTAGATTCACCACGTGTGGGGTCAAGGCGGGCCAGAACCTCACCTTTTTCAACAATCTGCCCTTCGCGAACGCGCAGCTCGGCCAGAATGCCGCCTTCCAGAGATTGAATGCGCTGCTCGCGCGAGGTGGGGATGACCTGCCCCGTACCACTGGAGACTTCGTCAATTTCAAAATACCAGGCCCAGGCGAAGAAGGCGAGCAGGAATAGCGCACTCAGCCAGACAACCTGGTTGGAGCGGCTGGCCTTGACTTCGTCGAAGTCATCGGGTTTGGGCAGGGCTGTGCTGTGTGGCTTGGCAGCCGACGGAAAGAGTTTGCTCATCATGCTGCGACTCCTTGCTTGGCATTTGCCGCTTGCGGGGCGCCGCGCAGCTGTGCCATGACGGCTTCTCTGGGACCGTTAACGACGATGGCGCCGCCGTCCACGACGATGATTCGGTCCACGATGTCCAGAATTGCCGGGCGGTGGGTGGCGATGACTAGGGTGTGGTTGCGTGGCAGCTTGCGCAGGTTCTGTATGACTTCGCGCTCGGCGACTTCGTCCAGCGCGGCGGTAGGCTCATCCAGCAGCAGGACGCGGGGCTGGCGTAATAGCAGACGAGCCAGCAGCAGGCTCTGACGCTGACCGCCGGACAGACCCAGGCCACCTTCAAGGATGGGGTGATCGAGTCCTGTAGGCAACTTGCGCACAAAAGCCCAGGCGCCGACTGCTTCGAGGGCCGCCATGATCTCAGCGTCGGTGGCGTGAGGTGCGCCCAGCACCATGTTGTCGCGCAACGAGCCGTGGAACAGGCGCGCGTTTTGTGTGAGCAAGGCAATGTCACGACGCACATCAGCCGGGTCTATGTGCTGGAGCGCAACACCATCGAGCAGCAGTTGACCGGAGGCTGGTTCCATCAGCCCGGAAAGAGCCTGCAGCAAGGTGGATTTGCCAGCGCCATTGCGGCCCAGAACCGCAATGCGTTCGCCGGGCTTGATCCCGAGCGATTTGACCTGCAGGCATACGGTCTTGCCGTCATGGCTGAAGTTGGCTTGGCTGAATTCGTATTGGCCTTGCAGTGCGGGGCGGTGCACGCGTGTGCCGTCGGCAGCATGGTCCACCGGCAGCTTCATGAGCTGATCCAGTGCCTGGCTGGCAACCTTGGCCTGCTGCCAGCGGTTCAGCACCTGAGTGACGCTGGCCAGTGGGGCCAGCATGCGGGATGTCAGCATGGATGCGGCAACAAGCACACCGGTGCTGATTTCGCCAGCCATGACCTTGGGCGCGCCAACCACAATGACGACTGCAAAAGCGCCGCCCTGCACGGTCTGCAGCCAGTTGCTCAGGCTGTGCAGAAGTGCGCGCATTTTCAGTCCCGACTCCGCACTCACCGCGTTGTAGTGGTTCCACTGGTTCTGGAATCGAGCTTCTGCCTGCAGTAGCTTGATGTCTTCAATGCCCTGAACAGTTTCCACCAGCATGGCGCTGCGCAAAGACGACTCTCTTGTGTTGGTCTGAGCCAGTTCACGTAGCTTGCGCTGGGCCAGCAGGCTGGGGAGCAGCAGCGCAATAAAGGCTGCCACGGGAACCCAGACCAGCTCGCCTGCGATGAGCCAGAAGATCACGCTGAAAAGCAGGAAGAAGGGCAGGTCGGCCACAGCCGCAATCGTGGTGGATGTGAGCATCTCGCGCACAGGCTCAAGCTCACGAATCTGGGAGATGAAGGTGCCTGTTGCTTTGGGGCGCGCGCTGTTGCGCACGCGCAGTGCGTGACCAAAAACGCGGTCGGAGATGCGCATGTCGGCACGCTTGCCCAGAATGTCGGTGATGTGCATGCGCGCGCTGCGCATGACCCAGGCAAACACCATGGAGAGAACCACGCCACCAAACAGTACCCAGAGCGTTGGCAGAGATTGCGCAGGCACCACGCGGTCATAGACCTGCATGGAGAACAGGACACTGCCCAGCGCCATGAGGTTGGTGATAAGCGATGCCAGCAGAATGTGCGCGTAGGGGCGCAGGTCTGTTAGCACCAGTTGCCGCAGCCAGTTTGGTTTGACGGGCTGGATGTAGCTGTCTACACGCGAATCCGGGGCGGACTGCAGGGGTCTGAGCACAGCCATGGCCTCGACCTGGGGTTGCAACGATTCCAGTGAAACATCGCTTTCCGCACCCTGGTCACCGCTGAAGCTCAGTCGCAGGCCATCAGTGGTCTTGGCTGTGATGACGGCGACCTGCTGGTCTTTGAGTATCACCACCACAGGTAAGCGCCAGGGTGTGAGCGAAGTGAGAAGTGGGTCGACTTGCTTGAAGCTCAGGCCTGCTTGTAGCGCTGTTTGGTGCATCAGCTCCAGCGTGTTCTGGCTGCTGCTCCATTGCGCTGCGACACGCAGGTGCTCGCGCGAGGTGTTGAGCTGGTAGTGCGTGGCAACGGCCAGTACGGCATCCAGCACGCCTGCAGAGGCAATGGATTGGTGGTCGATTTTCATGGCTTGGCTCCGGCTTGAGCAACCGGCATGTCCAGGTTGAAGGCTTCACGCAAGTGACCGTTCTGGTACAGGCATTCCACACCCAGGCGGAGCTGCTCGTACTGGCTTTCGATCTGGTCGAAGCGTGCACTGTGATATTCCTGCTCGGCGTTGAGAAGCTCCAGAAGAGAGCGGGTTCCCAGCTGCAGGTATTGCTCGCCATACAGAATTTTGGTGCTCTTGATGCTCTCGATGCGCTGAGCCAGCAAAGGCTCTCTGGAGCGCTGACCCTGGAACTGGGCTTGAGCGTCCTGCAGGCCTTGCTGAGCCTGCAACTGTGCCTGCTCGATGGCGGCCTCTGCTGCATCCAGCGCATGCAAGGCGGCACGCAGGCGAGCCTGGTTGCCGCCGCCTTCATATAACGGAGCGGTGAAATTCACTGTGATTGCGGCGTCCATTCCACTGTTCTGGCTGTTACTTCGGGATTGACTATCAATACCGCGCTGCACGGAGCCGTTCAAAGACAGCGTTGGCATGCGGGCAGAGTCCGCAACGCTGACGCCTGCCTTGGCTTCGTCGCGCAGAGCTTGGGCACGCAAGACGGATGTTGAGGGCAGCGCAGGCATGGCGGCATTGCAGGCCTGAGCCAGAAATTGCGGCGCAACGCTGTCGGAGGCGACCAGGGTTCTGGAGCCTGTTAGTTGCATCAGGCTGATGCGATTGCGCTGGACCTGGGCGGCAATATTGACGGCCTGGGCTGCAGCAGACTCCACGCGAGCCTGAGCCTGCAAGGAGTCTGAGCGGGTGCTGGCGCCTTTTTTTTCGCGCTCCATGGCCAGGTCGGCCAAGGCCTTGACGCCCTCGACCTGCGAGGTAGCAATCTGGCTCATGGCCTGCTGACGGCTCAGTTCAACCCAGACAAGAGCGGTTTCGCGTGCCACAGCATCTTGTGTGAGAAGCAACTGAAAGCGGGCTACTTCAGCGCTGGCTTCTGCTTGCGCAACCGAATTAGAGACCTTGCCAAAGTCGTACAGCATTTGCGACACAGTGACTTTGCCTTGATTGGTGCGGTAGGAGCCGGTGGTCGTGCTGCGCTGGCTGGTGGATTCGCTGCTGATACCTGCATTGATCTGCGGGTAGTAACTGGCTTTGGCTGCCGAGATGCCCTCGCCGGTCTGCAGCAGCTGTCCTGTGGCGCTGCGTAGCGAGGGGTGCCAGTCATTGGCGGCCTTGACGGCCTCATTCAGGCTCAATACTTTGGGCTGAGAGGCCAGTGCAGTGTTGAGCTGAGCGGTCGCCTCTGCAGCAAGAGCAGGAGGCAGAAGGCTCAGGCATAGCAGCGAAACCGCGCTAACGGAGCCCGAAGGCATCAGAGATGGAAGCTTGAAAGTGAGCATGATGAATGCATGCTTGTGAGCGGCCAGATGGCGAGATCACAAGAAGCGACAGGCAGCCTGTGGTGTTGGGGCGGCAGTGCTATTTCCGTCGGCAAGTTATCCGGCCTTCTGATCGATAGCTGCCAAATAGGATATTTCCTACATGCTAGCGATTGGATGCATGTTTGTCATCGGACTCCTGGTAAAGCCCGGGAGCGGAGATGCGCATGCAACAGGGCGCTGGCAGGAAAGCCTGAAAAATGATCAAGTGCTGGTTAATGCTTTGATTTAAATAGCAATTAGCGCATACTGTGTATAGGCTTGAGGTGCAAAGTAATCATGCTCCTGCATCGTCTTGACCTCGCAGAAAAGTCTGGCTCATCAGCGCGCGCAGAGCCGGTGGCCGCACCGGCTTGGCCAGAAAGCCCCAGCCGCGCTCGGCGGCCTGGCGGCGCAACGTGCTGTCACCTTCTGCGGTGAGCAAGATGACGGGAGGCTGCTGGCCCCAGCGCTCACAGAGCTGGGTATAGATGTCCGGGCCGTAGTGCTGGCCCAAATGCACGTCCAGCAGCACCAGCTGCGGGGCATTGCCTGCCGCAGCCTTGGCCAGCGCACCTTCCGGCCCGCCGATGAAGGGCACCTGACAGCCCCAGCGCTGCAGCAGCGCGCCCGTGGCTTCGCGGGTGGCGGGGTCGTCTTCCACATACCAGACGCTTCCTCCCTGCATGGGGCTGTCACCCTGAACGCTAGGGGATGGCGCTTGCGATGCAGGCAGTTGTGCAGATGCATTGCCCAGCGGCACCACCACCCAGAACACGCTGCCCTGGCCCAGTTGGGACCGCAGACCGATTTCATGGCCTAGCAGCTTGCCCAGGCGCTCCACAATCGCCAGCCCAAGGCCGGTGCCGCGGTCATCGGCGTGGCCTTCATCGAGGCGGCGGAATTCTTCGAAGATTTCCTTTTGCAGGTCTTTGGGAATGCCGGGGCCTTGGTCGTGCACTTCGATGCGCAGTTGCTCGCCCATGCGGCGGCAGCCTACGACGATGCGGCCTTTGCGTGTGTAGCGGATGGCGTTGGAGACAAAGTTCTGCAGGATGCGGCGCAGCAGGGCTTCATCGCTGCGAATGATGAGGCGGCTGGGCACGCAGCGCAGGCTCAGGCCTTCGTTTTCGGCCTGCAGTGCAAAGTTGTTGTGCACGACTTCCAGCAGCGAGCTGAGGGCGAAGTCGCGCACATGGACTTCGAGCTGGCCGGACTCCATGCGCGAGATGTCGAGCAAGCTGGTGAGGATGGCGTCTTGGGAGGCCAGGGCCTTGTCCACGCGCTGGGCCAGTTGGCGGCCGGCATCGTCGTGCAGATAGCCGGGCAGCAGGCTGGTGAAGATGCGCGCGGCATTGAGCGGCTGCAGCAGGTCATGCACGGCCGAGGCGACAAAGCGGGTCTTGTAGCGGTTGGCACGTTCGGCCTCGCGCTTGGCGGCGTCCAGATCGCTGGTGCGCTCGGCCACACGCTGCTCCAGCGCATCGGCCAGAGAGCGCAGCTCGCGTGCGGTGTTCTTGTAGCTGGTGATGTCGGCATAGCTGGTGACAAAGCCGCCATCGGGCAGCGGGTTGCCACGAATTTCCAGCACCGTGCCATCGCCCTTGGCGCTTTCGTGCAGATGCGGGCTGCCGCTGCGCAGGTGATCGAGCCGGCGCTCAATGGCCTGCTCCACATTGACCTTGCCCAGCAGTCCACGCCTGGCGTTGTGGCGTATCAGCGCTTCGATGGGCTGGCCTACGCGCATCAGCTCGGGCGGATAGCGGAACAGCTCCACATAGCGGGAGTTCCAGGCCACCAGCCTGAGTTGCGGGTCCACAACCACCACACCTTGCGGCAGATGCTGCAGGCTGCGCGAGAGGCCGGTGTCGGCCTGCTTGGCGGCCTGCACAATGCCGTCCTGGGCAGTGCGCAGCTCCTGCGCATGCTGGTGCAGCACGGTTTCCAGCTCCTGGCGGCTGCGCTGGCGCAGTGCTGCCATGCGCTGGCGCTGGCGCACAAACAGTACCAGCAGAGACAGGGCCAGCCACAGGCCAGCGGCGGCCAGCCCGGCCCAGCGGCTGGCTGCCAGACTGCTGTCGGTGTTGTGCAGGAGGTGCAACTGCCAGTGCTGCTCGGGCAGAGACAGGCTTTGCCAGAGCACGGGTCGCGCCAATGCGGGCAGGCTGAATTGGGTCAGGCGGGCTTGGTCGCCAGTGGTTTTGTCGACGCGGTAGTGCAGTGGCAGCAGGTGCTGGTCGGCGTACTGGCGCGTGGCTTCCAGCTCCTGCTGATCCTGCGCGCTCAGTGGGTGCAGCAGGCGGTAGCGCCAGTCGTCGCTGCTGGCCAGAAAAACCACGCCGTGCGAGTCCGAGGCGAGCACGATGTCGGGCGAGAGCTGCCATTCGCTCTCCAGCTCCTGCAGAGCAATCTTGATAGCAATCAGCCCAAGCGCAGTGCCGTCATCCGCCAGAATGGCGCGCGACAGAAAGTAGCCCGCGACGCCCGTGGTCATGCCGATGCCGTAAAACCGCCCCTTGCCCAGTGCCAGGGCCTGCTGCACATAGGGGCGAAAGCTGTAGTCCTCGCCCACATTGCTGTGCACATCGCGCCAGTTGCTGGCGGCAATGGCCTTGCCCTGCAGATTGATCAGCGTGAGGGTGGAGGCCTGGCTGGCGCCGTTGGCCTGCTCCAGCTTGAGGTTGAGGCGGTCCACCTCAGCGGTGCTCAGCGGGTGACTCAGCGCGTCCTTGAGCTGGGCGTCCAGGGCCAGCACTTCAGGCAGGGTGCGGTAGCGGTCGATGCGCTGCTGCAGCGCCTGGGCATACAGGCCCAGTTGGCGCTGCACGCTTGTGCCCTCGTCTTGCAGTGAGGCGTGCAGCGCAATCTGGCTGGCCAGCAGCATGCTCAGCGCCGTGCCCAGCGCAATGGTCAGCACGGTCCAGAACAGTCGGTGATGGAGAAAACGCATGGATGGGGCAGTTTGATGCAACTCAAGGTGGTTTGAGGTCTAGGTGGTTTCCCTAGGTTTGTCCCAATTCTCCTAGGGAAGGGGCTGCATCTAATACCAATGGGTTATCGGCACAAAAAAGGCGCAGCGGTACAAACGGGCCCAACACAGCGCCCCACCGTGGTGCGCATTCCTTCAAAGGATCGATGCAGGCCAAGGATTCGCAAAGACGGCTTCCTTGAGGTGAGGCAACGGCCTGGACCTGATTTGCATCGGTCACCCTTTTTTGTACCAGGAGACGCAGCGTGCAAACCCTGCCTACTGAAACCGCTCCCCGTGAGCATCTGCCGTTTTACCGCCAACTGTATTTTCAGGTGGTCTTCGCCATCATTGTCGGCGTGCTGCTGGGCCATTTCGAGCCCGCCTACGGCGCGGCGATGAAGCCGTTTGGTGATGCTTTCATCAAGCTGATCAAGATGATCATCGCTCCGGTGATCTTTCTGACCATCGTGACCGGCATTGCCCACATGACCCACCTGAGCACCGTGGGCCGTGTGTTCGGCAAGGCCATGGTGTACTTCCTGACCTTCTCCACGCTGGCGCTGGTGGTGGGTCTGGTGGTCGCCAATGTCATGCAGCCCGGCAGCGGCATGCATGTCGATGTGGCGCAGCTGGACCAGAAGGAAGTCAATTCCTATGTGGCCAAGACGCATGACATGACGGTCACCGGCTTTGCGATGGACATCATCCCCAAGACGCTGATCAGCCCGTTTGTCGGCGACAACATTCTGCAGGTGCTGTTTGTGGCCGTGCTGTTCGGTATCTCGCTGGCCATGGTCGGTGACGCTGGCAAGCCCGTGCTGAACTTCTTTGAAGCTCTCACCAAGCCTGTGTTCAAGCTGGTGAACATCGTCATGAAGTTCGCCCCCATCGGTGCTTTTGGTGCCATGGCCTTCACCATTGGCAAGTTCGGCCTGGGCTCGCTGCTGAACCTGGCCGAGCTGGTGCTGACCTTCTACATCACCTCCGCCATCTTCGTGCTGGTGATTCTGGGGGCCGTGGCCCGCTACTGCGGCTTCTCCGTGGTCAAGATGATCAAGTACCTCAAGGACGAGCTGCTGCTGGTGCTGGGCACTTCTTCTTCCGAATCGGCTCTGCCTTCGCTGATGCACAAGATGGAAAAAGCAGGCTGCAGCAAGTCCGTCGTCGGTCTGGTCGTGCCTACCGGTTATTCGTTCAACCTGGATGGCACCAATATCTATATGACGCTGGCTGCGCTGTTCATCGCCCAGGCCACCGACACGCATCTGACGCTGGGTCACCAAGTTGCGCTGCTGCTGGTCGCCATGCTGTCGTCCAAGGGCGCCGCTGGCGTGACGGGCGCTGGCTTCATCACACTGGCCGCTACGCTGGCCGTGGTGCCTGAAGTGCCTGTGGCTGGCATGGCATTGATTTTGGGTGTGGACCGTTTCATGTCCGAATGCCGCTCGCTGACCAACTTCATCGGCAACGCCGTGGCCACCGTGGTGGTGTCCAAGTGGGAAAACGCGCTGGATCACGAAAAGCTGGATGCCGCCATGGCCGGCAAGCCAGTGGAGCTGGAGGCTGAAGCCCCACACGCTCACGCCTGATTTCCATCTGCTCAAAACAAAAGCCCCGGTCATCTGGTAGGGGCTTTTTTATGCCTTTTAGGTCACTAGTCCAGATAAATCATAGGCATTCAGCTATGAATTTTGATGGTTCAGACACCTGCCAGCAAGTCATAGGCCGCACGCACACGCAGCGCATCGCGCCCCAGGCGGCGGCTGAGCGGCAGAAAGCGCACCCAGCCCAGCTTGCGCACTGTGCGCTGCAGCACCTGCTGGGCATCGGCGGGTAGCGTGGCTACAAAAGTGGCCCATTGCGGCTGAGCCTGAGCCATGGCATCGGCCTGCAGCAAGAACAGCGCGGTGGACTGCGCGTAGTTCAGCGCATCGCGCGCCAGGCACACGGCGCGCGGCAGATGGGCGGCGGGGTCGTCCTCAAAGTCGATAAAGCCAATCACCCCATCGGCGCAGACCACCATATTGCGGGCCACGGCCTGGCTCAGCACCTGACCTTTGGTGTGCGCTTCATGGATCGCATCCAGCCCGCGCTGCCATAGCTGCAGCGTGGCAGCCGCGCCCAGTGGAATCGCGTCTTCAATGGCGTTGCTCAGCGATGGGGCTTCCTCGCCGGGGCGGCCCAGATGGCGCATCACAAAAGCCTGATCGGTCGTGGCCAGCACCTCGGGCACGCGCAGGCCCTGCGCCTGAAAGCTGCGCAGGCGCGCAGCTTCGGTCTGGATGGAGACCGCCCCGCCGGGGTTGGGCACAGGCTGCAGCACAGGCGCGCTGAACAGCTTGGCCAGCGTGTTCAGCAGCCAGTAGTTGAGCGCCGGGTTGCCCTTGCCTGCGCGCTTGACCCACAGCGTCTCATGCGCCAGTTCATAGCGCATGATGTTGTGCGGCTGGTTCAGGTGCTCGCGCAGAAATGCTTCGTAATTGATAGCTGTCTGCGCAGTTGATGTCTGGGCTGAGGCTGTATTTTCCTGAAATTGCACGGTAAAGAGGTCAGTCAGACGCGGCGGCGCTCAAGTCCAGATGCCGCTGCGTGAAGGCAAAGCCTGCGATTGTGCCGCTTCTTTTGCCGTGTCTTTTGCGGCCTCTTGCGCCGCTGGTGCAGAAGGCTGGAGCACGGGTTGCTGCACGGGCTGGAAGCTCTGGGTCGAGGCCAGCGGCCAGTAGTTCTGGAACACCTTGTGCTGCTTGTCCAGCGGACCGAGCAGGGCGCCGGGCTCCACGCGCAGCACCAGGTTGGACAGCAGGCTGACCTGGTTGTCGTCGAGTCGGCGCACGATGTGATGGGTCGTGATCTCGCTCGGGTGCTTGAGGCCTGCAGCCTGCACCAGCTCCATCAGCGCATGCAGCGTGTTCTTGTGGAAGTTGGCCACGCGCGTGGCCTTGTCGGGCACCACCAGCGCCTGTTGGCGCACGGGGTCCTGCGTGGTCACGCCCGTCGGGCAGGTGCCGGTGTGACAGCTCTGGGCCTGAATGCAGCCCAGCGCCATCATGAAGCCGCGGCCCGAGTTGCACCAGTCCGCGCCCAGCGCCATCATGCGGGCAATATCAAACGCCGTGATGACCTTGCCCGCCGCGCCAATCTTGATGCGGTGGCGCAGATGGGTACCCAGCAGCGTGTTGTGCACCAGCAGCAGGCCTTCCTGCAGCGGCACGCCCACATGGTCCACGAACTCCACCGGGGCCGCGCCCGTGCCGCCTTCCGCACCATCGACGACGATGAAGTCCGGCGTGATATTGGTCTCCAGCATGGCTTTGACCATTGCAAACCATTCCCAGGGGTGACCCACGCAGAACTTGAAGCCCGTGGGCTTGCCTCCCGACAGGCGGCGCAGCTTGGCGATGAACTGCATCAGCTCCACGGGCGTGGAAAACGCGCTGTGGCTGGATGGGGAAATGCAATCCACCCCAATGGGAATGCCGCGAGCTGCTGCAATTTCAGGAGTAACCTTGGCCCCCGGCAGCATGCCACCGTGGCCGGGCTTGGCACCCTGGCTGAGCTTGATCTCGATCATCTTCACCTGCGGGTCGGTCGCGTTGGTGATGAACTTCTCTTCGCTGAACGTGCCGTCCGCATTGCGGCAGCCAAAATAGCCCGAGGCCACTTCCCAGATCAGGTCACCGCCGTGCATGCGGTGGTATTGGCTGATCGAGCCTTCACCCGTATCGTGGATAAAGCCGCCCATCTTCGCGCCCTGGTTCAGCGCCTGAATCGCATTGCCGGACAGCGCACCAAAGCTCATGGCCGAGATATTGAAGACGCTGGCGTGATAGGGCTTGGTGCAGGGCTCCACGCCTTCGCTGGCCTGCTCGGGCGTGCCGCCAATCCAGATGCGAAAGTCATGCGAAGGCAGTTTGGTCGGCTGCATGGAATGGTTGACCCACTCATAACCCTGCTGGCCTACATCAAGCTGCGTACCAAAAGGGCGGTTGTCCACCTGACCCTTGGAGCGCTGATACACCAGCGAGCGCTGGGCGCGCGAGAAGGGCTGAGCCTCCATATCGCCTTCGATGAAGTACTGGCGAATCTCGGGGCGGATGAACTCGAAGAAAAAGCGGAAGTGCCCCATGATGGGGTAGTTGCGCAAGATGGCATGGTGTTTTTGCAGCAGATCATGCAGCCCCACCAGCACCAGAATGGCGGCGGCAATCAGCCACCACAGGCCTTTTCCCGCGGTCACCAGTGTGTAGAGCGAAACGCAAAACACCAGTGCAGAAACAATAAGCGCGCCATAGCGCAGGGGCAGACTATTCAGAAGGCGATGCACTGCAGATACTCCCATTGCAGGGTATGTTGATGATGGCCCGCTAAAATTCAGCGCTGTACGGGGCCTATCCCCACATCCTTTTTCCGGCCCGGCACCAGAAGAACGTGCCGGACACCTCCGGACCATCATAAGAGTCTTTCCCTATGCAAGAACAAGCAACCCCCGCCGTCGCCGAAGACGCGGCCAATTCCGACATGCCCATGGGCGCGTTGAGCAATGAGCAACTCGAAGAGCTGGACGCCCTGCTGGACGAGCTGCGCATACGCGGCGATGAAATTCCCCAGTGGGAGTTCTGCGATGGCTTTCTGACCGCCCTGGTCTGCACCCGCCGCCCCATTGCCGCTGCCGAGTACATGCCCATGCTGCTGGGCGACGGTGAAGCGCTGGAACTGGCCGAAGGTCAGGCCCTGCCCAAGCTGGAAGTCTTCAAGGACGAAGCCCAGCAGGCACGCTTCATGGAACTGTTCGAGCTGCGCATGAACGAAGTGCGCGAACAACTGAACAAAGACGTGAAGTCCCTGGCCGATGAAGCTGCGTTCCAGCCCGAAGCGCTGGACACCCGTGGCGCCATCCTGATGCTGCCTGAAGCCGAGCAGGCCGAACTGGCTGGCGAAGAGATTCCCTCCTTTGGCCAGGTCTGGGCTCTGGGCTTCATGTTCGTCGTGGAAAACTGGGCCGAAGACTGGGCCGCTCCCCGCGACAAGGAAGCCGCACAGATGCTGGACGCCGCCATGGAGTTCATCGTCAACCTGACCGAAGATGACACGGACGAGCCCGCACTGAACCTGTACGACGACCAGGGCCCCGCCTCCACCAGTCAGGAGCGTGTGGACGCCTTTGGCGAATCCATCTGGGCCGTCTATGACCTGCACCAGCTGTGGAAGAGCATGGGCCCGCGCCAGGAAACCATCGTCAAGGGCGAACAACCCGGCCGCAACGACCCTTGCCCTTGCGGAAGCGGCAAGAAGTTCAAGAAGTGCCATGGGGCGTAACTGATACCCCCTGAGCGGCTTTGCCTAGGCGGCACCGCCGCTTCCCCCAAGGGGGACGGCAGCTTCGCCGCGAGGCGGCTCTTGCTTGCTGCCTCGCTTGGGAGGGGTGGTGGCAATGGTCGGGTGATATGGAATGCATGGCCGCCTCTTGTATGAGGCGGCTTTTTTATGTGCTGTGGTGATTGAGTGAGTGGCTTAGATGACGCATTTAGGGGAGCGCATACGCGCAAGGCGGCGGGAGCTGGGTCTGAGTCAGGGCAAGCTCGCGCAGATGGCGGATGTCACGGCCTCGGCTATTTCGCAGATTGAGTCAGGGGCCATTCGCACCCTCAAGAACGACACCTTGTCGCGCTTGGCGGTGGCATTGCAGACCACGGCGCTGGAGCTGATGGCAGGGCTGCCCAGCGAAGCTGCCGCAGCATTGCCCGGCGATGAACAGCGCTTGCTGGAGTGCTATAGAAATCTGGATCTTCCTCTCAGAGAGATCGCACTCAAGCTGATCAAGGCGCTGCAGTAATGCTCTGGGTCCTGCATTGACAGCCCAATCCGGGATTAAAGGGCCATATTTCAAAAAGGCTTGCCGCTGGCAGGCCTTTTTTGCATCTGCGCCACGCACCTCAAGGGTTTACCCGATTTATATATGTAGGACTATTTCCATTAATCTGTAGGAAAAGAATGGCGTTGTTGCACAAATGCCGGTCGCAGCTGAGGTAGGCTCGGGAGATGAGAGAGACGAGCTGGGGTCGGGTTAAGTACCGCACAACGAACTGGAAGGCTTACAACGCAGCGTTGAAGGCGCGAG
>NZ_KZ984459.1 GCF_003569915.1 Comamonas testosteroni
AATCAGCCAGCAGTTTCGCCAGCAGTTCTTCAGGGACTTCGTGTTTCTTGGTTGTCATTGTGCTTACGGACATGCAGACTTGCGCCTGCGGTGGATTGTCCGTTTACACAAAATTCTGCACACCCTCAAACTCGGCGGGGGTCAGTTGGCTATTACAGATTTATTGGTTTTGTCACATTTTGAGATTTCAATCGATCTGTCCCGATAGTGGGCAGGCCGGTTCTTCGACCGGCTGTTCTTCCTAACTTTCTCCCTGAACAGCATGCAAAAGACAATCCTCGCCATCGCAGCCCTGATGGCTTCTGCCAGTGCCATGGCGCAATCGACTTCTTCCGTCTCTCTCTTCGGTATCGTGGATGCATCGGTCGCCTACCTCAAGAGCGACACCAATAGCGTAACTGGGCTGACCAGTGGCAGTCTCAACAGCAGCCGTCTGGGTTTTCGTGGCGTTGAAGACCTGGGTGGCGGCCTGAAGGCCAGCTTTTGGCTGGAAGGCGGCATGGCTGTGGATACCGGCGCGGCCAGCGGTTTCAAGTTCGACCGTCGCTCCACCGTGGGCCTGCTGGGCGGCTTTGGTGAGGTTCGTCTGGGCCGTGACAAGACACCTTCGTACATGAATATCGAGACCTTCGATCCGTTTGGCGATCTGGGCGTGGGCGCTGTCAATGGCTCCAACCTGATTGGTGGCACCAGCGTCGCCGTGGGTACGCCCGAAGGCAGTGGTCACAAGCGTGTGAGCAACAGCATCACCTATCTGACGCCCAAGATGGGCGGCTTCTTCGGTCAGCTGCAATATGGTTTTGGCGAGCAGCCCAGCAGCATTGCCAACGACCGTCTGGGTAGCTCGGCCGCATTGCGTGTGGGCTATGAGTCTGGTCCGCTGAGCGTGGCCGCTGCTTATGGTGTGACGCGCGGCGGCACCGATGCCACGGGTGTGAACTACAAGGTGGGCAATATGGGGGTGTCGTACAACTTTGGCATGGTCAAGCCCATGGCGCTGTTTGCGACCGAGCGCGGCAACAATCTGCGTGTGGATCTGTTCTTGGTGGGCGCGACCATGCCGTTGGGCGCGGGTGAGTTGCGCGCGGCTTACTCGCAGACCAATACCAAGAACGCCAGCAACGCCGATACGCAGAAGTTCTCGCTGGGGTATGGCTACAACCTGTCCAAGCGTACCCGGTTGTACGGGGCCATCTCGCACATCAAGAACGATGACAACGCCAAGCGCGGCTTTGGCCTGTCCTCTTCCTCGCTGGCTGGCCCGACCATCAGCAAGGGTGACAGCGCGACTGGCGTTGAGTTCGGCATGCGCCACTCGTTCTGATAGCGCGGCTTAAAAAGCAAGACTCTTCGGCTTGTCCGTCCTGGTGGGGAAGGAGCAGGCTGGGGAGTCTGATTTTTACATCACGCTTTTTTGCATCACGTTTCGCGCCAAATGTCTTCGCTTTGAATCAGCGCATTGAGCATGGCGTCATAGCGTTCAAAATTGGCTTCGTCATCCGGAAACCAGAGGTTGAATCCCTCAGGTGCACCGGACAACACTGCAGAGCAATGCAGGCAGCGCAAGGCAGTGTGGTATTTGAAATGACCTGAACAGGCGCAAGGCCGCAGCCGTGCTTCAACTTCAGGCATGACCAGCTCCAGATAGCGGCTGTCCATTTCTTCGGGGCCGTGCCGGGCTTTGAGCCGCGCTTCTATCTCTTGAAAGACACTGTCATACACGCTCACGTCAACCCGGCGGGCGCAGTTGTCGCACTGCAGGTAGTAGCCATTCTGAAACGGCGAAGGCTCCATCAGCAGCAATTCGCTTTTGCAACTGCTGCAGTGGATGGAATGCTGCTCCAGCCAGTTGTCATCGCTGTCGCTGTCATTGCCGTTCTCGTTCTCGTTCTCGTTCATGCCAGCCTCCGCGCGCTCGAAATCAGGAAACCTTGATCCCTGCCTCGGCCAGTCTGCGGGCATAGGCGGCCAGAATGATTCGCTCCGAATGCACCAGATAGGCGTTCAGCTCCTGGGCCGCTTCGGCAGCTTTGCCTTCTTCAAAGATCTGCAGAATTTTCTGGTTCATGTCCACATAGGGAGCATGCAAGAAATGCGGATCACGCAGCAGACCAAAAGCCAGACGCAACTCGGCCAGCAGATGCGAGAACATTTCATTGAGCCGCTCGCTGTCTGCCAGCGCCACGATGGCTTTGTGAAACGCCATATTGGCTGTCCCTACCTCTGACCAGTTCTCGGCACTGGCGTGGCTTTTGGCCTGTGCAACGGCGTCGTGCATCAGGGTGCGGGCCGGGTGCATGGGGTAGGCCTGAGCCAGAGCCTGGCACTCAATCATGCGCCGCACACGGTAGATATCAATGATGGACGCCATGCTGGGCACGGCCACCGAAACGCCCTTGTTGGGCTCATGCACCAGCAGACCTTCCTTGGTCAGCATGCGGAACACCTCGCGCAAGGTGTTGCGCGATATATCCAGCGCTTCGCTCAGGGCGGCCTCGGACAGGCGCTGGCCGGGCGCAAATTCACCATGCACCAGCTTGTCGCGTATTTCATCGGCGATGCGCTCGGTCAGATTCTGAGTGTCTGTCGCGGCTTTCATAGGTCTCCATCAATCTCTGGCTCTGAGTGTAACGACAGGCTGTTGAGCAGAAGATCTGCAAAAAATCTCGAAAACCAAGGGTTTGTTCTATTAAATACTTCTAATTGTTCATTGAAAAATAATTATTGTGCATTCATCATCATATGATTGTTCAACAATTTTGGTAATGAGCCAGAGCCGCCACAGGGTCTCAGCGCTTGTTCAACCGAAAGAAGGTGGCCAGGGCCCATGCCCTGTCTTTGGTAGCTCTCGCCCTTGCTAGCGCGGGAGCGTGTTTCTGGCGGAGGGCAACATGCCTGCTGACATCAACTTGTGGCCGCTGATTGGCGTGCTCATCATCATTGCCGGCTTTGCGCTGCGCTTTAACCCCATGCTGGTCGTGATCGTCACGGCCATTGGTACGGCGCTGGCGGCGGGTTTCCCCATCGACAAGGTGCTGGCCACCATCGGCACGGGCTTTATCAAGACGCGCAATCTGCCGCTGATCATTCTGCTGCCGCTGGCCGTGATCGGCCTGCTGGAGCGCCACGGTTTGCGCCAGCATGCGCAGAACTGGATCAGCTCCATCAAGTCCGCCACTGCAGGCCGTCTGCTGATCGTCTATCTGGCTGCGCGCCAGTTGACGGCCGCCATTGGCCTGACCAGTCTGGGCGGTCAC
This sequence comes from Comamonas testosteroni, assembly GCF_003569915.1. Lineage (GTDB taxonomy): Bacteria > Pseudomonadota > Gammaproteobacteria > Burkholderiales > Burkholderiaceae_C > Comamonas > Comamonas testosteroni_D. The sequence goes on from NZ_KZ984459.1 coordinate 3,258, forward strand.
CCGCAAATGGTGCGCCCGCTGCTGGCACCCATGGCCGAAGGCGCGACCGAATCGCGCTACGGCAAGCTGTCCAGCAAGGTGCGTGAAAAGCTGCGTGCTTTCTCCGCAGCCACGGACAACGTGGGCCTGTTCTTTGGTGAAGACATCTTTGTGGCCTTTGGTGCCATCGTGCTGATGACCACCTTCCTGAAGGAAGCAGGCATCGAGGTCGAGCCGATTCATGTGGCGCTGTGGGGTATTCCCACGGCCGTCTGCGCCTTTGTGATCCACGCCTTCCGCCTGCACCGTCTGGACAAAACCCTGGCGCGTGAGATTGCCGAAGAAAACAAGAGCAACAAGGGAGAGCAAGCATGATCATCCCCATTCAGTATCTGTACTACCTCGTCGGCATCATCCTGGCCATCACGGCGGTGATGACGCTGCGCGATGCCAGCAACCCGCGCCGCTACTCTGCAGGCATCTTCTGGGCGCTGTATGCCGTGGTGTTTCTGATTGGTGAACAGCTGCCGCCCGTGTGGGTAGGCGCTGTGGCCGTGGCCATGGCCCTGATTGCCGGCTTTGGCGGCGTGCTGGGCGGCAAGCACCAGCCGCGCACCGATGCGCAGTACATGGAAAGCGCCAAGCGCCTGGGCAACAAGCTCTTTATTCCTGCGCTGGCCATTCCGCTGATCACCATGGTGGGCACGCTGTCTGCCAAGCATCTGGTCTTTGGCGGCACATCGCTGCTGGACCCCAAGAACACCACGCTGGTGAGTCTGGGCATTGGCTGCGTTGTGGCGCTGGGGCTGGCCTGCAAGCTGACGCGCGAGACGCCCATGCAAGGCCTGCGTGAATCACACCGCCTGATCGACGCACTGGGCTGGGCGCTGGTGCTGCCGCAGATGCTGGGCATGCTGGGTCTGGTCTTCTCCGATGCAGGCGTGGGCAAGGCCGTGGCCTATGTCACCACCACCTATATCAATATGGACGTGCGCTTTGTTGCGGTGGCCGTGTATGTGATTGGCATGGCGCTGTTCACCATCATCATGGGCAATGGCTTTGCGGCCTTCCCGGTCATGACCGGTGGCGTGGGCGTGCCCGTGCTGGTGGGCGTGTACCACGGCGATCCGGCTGTGATGGCGGCGGTCGGCATGTTGTCTGGCTACTGCGGCACCTTGCTTACGCCCATGGCGGCCAACTTCAACCTGGTGCCCGCAGCGCTGCTGGAAATTGACAAGAATGCGGTGATCCGCGCGCAGGTGCCGACGGCAATTACCTTGCTGATCGTCAATGTGTTCCTGCTCAACTTCCTGATGTTCCGCTGAAAGACTGGTGATGACTGCACACGCTACTTCCCGCATCTTGTTGACCGGCTTTGAGCCGTTTGAACAAAATCCGATCAACCCCTCGTGGGAGGTAGCGCGTGCGCTGGGTGGTGAAGTGATTGCCGGCGGCACCGTGCATGCCGTGCAACTGCCTTGTGTGTTTGGTGATGCGATCAAGGTCCTGGATGAAGCCTTAGCCGCGTTGCAACCCGCGCTGGTCATCAGCCTGGGCTATGCGGGAGGACGATCGGAAATCACGCCCGAGCGTGTTGCCATCAATATCGACGACGCCCGCATTCCTGACAACGCAGGCAAGCAGCCGGTAGACGAAGCCGTGGTGGCCAATGCGCCCGCCGCGTATTTCTCCACCTTGCCCATCAAGGCCATGGTGCGCAATATGCGTGAGCTGGGCGTTGCGGCCTCGGTTTCCAACACCGCTGGCACCTTTGTCTGCAACCATGTTTTTTATGCGCTGATGCACCGCCTGCATCGTCGTGGCGCACCGGGCATGCGCGGTGGCTTTATCCACACTCCCGTGCTGCCGGGGCAAGTTGCTGGGCAGCCGGGTATGGACCTGGAAACACAGATCAAAGGCATGCGTGAAGCCATTCGCACGGCAATGACTGTGGACGAAGACCTGCGTGAGACCGCAGGCCAGCTGTACTGATTGCAGCGAGGAGAGAGTTATGAAAATGGATTTGAACAGCGACCTGGGTGAGAGCTTTGGTGCCTGGAGCATGGGCGACGACGCTGCCATGCTCGATATCGTCAGCAGCGCCAATGTGGCTTGCGGTTTTCATGCGGGTGATGCCGCCGGCATTTTTGCGACCTTGAAAGCCGCCAAAGCGCGCAATGTAGTGATTGGCGCGCATGTGGCCTACCGTGATTTGGCAGGCTTTGGCCGCCGCAATATGGATGTGGCCAGCAGCGATCTGGTGGCCGATGTGATCTACCAGATTGGCGCTCTGCAAGGCCTGGCACGCGCTGCAGGTACTACGGTGAAGTATGTGAAGCCGCACGGGGCGCTCTACAACACCATTGCCCAGGACAAGCGGCAGGCCACCGATGTGATCAACGCCATCAAGGCCATTGACTCTTCGCTGGTGCTGATGGCGCTGGCCGGTGCACCGCTGATTGGCTGGGCACGCGATGCAGGCCTGACCGTGGTGGCCGAAGCCTTTGCAGACCGTGGCTATACGCCCCAGGGCGCTTTGGTCTCGCGTCGCGAACCCGGCGCGGTGCTGCACGATGAAAACCTGATTGCCCAGCGCATGCTGACTCTGGTGCGTGATGGTGTGATTGAGGCGGTGGACGGCTCCATGGTGCGCGTGGAAGCCGACTCCATCTGCGTGCATGGCGACAGCCCCGGTGCCGTGGCCATTGCCCGCGCTCTGCGCAAGCAGTTTGAGCAAGAGGGCGTGCAGATCACGTCCTTTGTCGGGTGAGTCATATGCGATTTTTGCCCGTCAACCGCCAGTCCATCATGGTGGAGCTGGCCGATCTGCAGCAGACACTGGTGCTGCTGGCATCGTTGCAAGCCAGTCCCATCGCTGGTGTGCAAGAGCTGGTGCCCGCTGCACGAACCATTCTGGTGCAGTTTGCGCCGCACCTCATCACGGCCGCTGAACTGGTGCGCGAGATTGCAGGTCGTGACCTGCAAGGCTCGGTACAGCGCTCGGATGTGCTGGTCGAAATACCTGTGCGCTATGACGGCGAAGACCTGGCAGAAGTAGCGCAGATTCTGAATATCAGCGCTGAAGAAGTCGTGCGCCGCCACACCCAGAGCGAATGGTCGGTAGCCTTTACGGGCTTTGCGCCGGGCTTTGCCTATCTCACAGGCGGCGACCCCATCTTCAACGTGCCGCGCCGCGCCACGCCGCGTACCAAGGTGCCTGCGGGCGCAGTGGCATTGGCGGGCACGTTCAGTGCGGTTTATCCACAGGCCAGTCCTGGTGGCTGGCAAATCATTGGCGTGACTGATACCGCCATGTGGGACCTGTCGCGTGATCTGCCTGCGCTGCTGCAACCCGGCTATCGCGTGCGGTTTGTAGATATAGCGTCTGCAGATGCAAATATTGAGTCAAATCAGCCTCATGTCCATGAATTAAATACGCAGATTGCTATCGAAAATATAGTAAATGGAACTGTTCTCAAGGTTCGCTCCACGGGCCTGATGACGGTATTTCAGGACCTGGGTCGTCATGGTCAGGCCGGGCAGGGCGTATCCGCCTCCGGTGCCATGGATCAGGCCGCGCTCAAGACCGCGAATCGTCTGGTGGGCAATGCCAGCAATCTGCCTGCACTTGAGACAGTGGGCGGTGGCCTGACTTTGCAAAGCATGGGCGATAACGTGGTGGCAGTCACTGGCGCGGAGGCCGCCATCACCATCACTGCATCAAACGGTCAGCGCTGGAATGCGCCACGCTACAGCGCGATTGCGCTGGCCGATGGTGACACGCTGAGCATTGGCCAGCCCAGCGCCGGTGCGCGCTGCTATGTGGCGGTGCGTGGCGGCTATCAGGTGGCTCCGGTGCTGGGCAGCGCATCTACAGACACACTGGCCAACGTAGGCCCGCAGGCCTTGCAGGTAGGGCAGCTTTTGCCGGTGCACGCGGCGCTGCATGCCGTGGTCAGTGATGCTGCCTTGCCGCCTGCGGCCTTGCCGGCTGCAGAGGGTGAGGTTGTGTTGGACGTGGAGCTGGGCCCGCGCACCGACTGGTTCACACCCGAGGCCGTGGCCTTGCTGGCCAGCCAGCGCTGGCAAGTTACTCCGCAGTCCAACCGCGTGGGCTTGCGTCTGGCAGGCGAGGTGGCTTTGAGCCGTGCCATTACCAGCGAGCTGCCCAGCGAAGGCACACCGCTGGGTGCAATTCAGGTTCCTGCCAGTGGCCAGCCTGTGCTGTTTCTGGCCGACCACCCATTGACCGGCGGCTACCCCGTGATTGGCTGTGTCGCGCCGCACCATCTGGATCTGGCTGGCCAGATTCCCGTCGGTGCATGGATTCGTTTTAACCCTGTTCGTGAATTTGCAGAGTTGAATCCTGCAGCGGCGAGTTGAGGAGATTTTTGATGAAAAAAGTATTGATTGCGAATCGCGGCGAGATCGCCGTCCGCATCGCCCGCGCCTGCGTCGACTACGGCGTGAAGTCCGTCGCCGTCTATGCCAATGCCGATATCGATGCGCTGCACGCCCGCATGGCTGATGAAGCCTATGGTCTGGATGGCGACAAGCCTGCAGACAGCTATCTGCATATTGAAAAGCTGATTGCAATTGCCAAAAAGTCCGGTGCCGATGCCGTGCACCCCGGCTATGGCTTTCTGTCTGAAAGCGAAGCGTTTGCACGTGCTGTGCTGGATGCGGGCCTGATCTGGATTGGCCCCAAGCCCGACACCATTGCCAAGCTGGGCGACAAGGTGGAAGCGCGCAAGATTGCGCTCAAGGTCGGTGCGCCGCTGGTGGCGGGTACGCCCGATCCGGTCAAGAACGCCGACGAAGTGCTGGCCTTTGCGCAGCAGCATGGCCTGCCCATCATCATCAAGGCCGCATTTGGCGGCGGCGGGCGCGGTATGAAGATCGCGTGGCGTATGGATGAGGTGGCCGAGTTGTATGAGTCTGCAGTGCGCGAAGCGGTGACTGCCTTTGGCCGTGGCGAATGCTTTGTCGAGCAGTTCCTTGACAAGCCCCGCCATATCGAAGCCCAGGTGCTGGCCGATACGCATGGCAATGTGGTGGTGATGGGAACGCGTGACTGCTCGCTGCAGCGCCGCAACCAGAAGCTGGTGGAAGAAGCGCCTGCGCCTTTCATTACCGAAGATCAGCGAGAAAAAATTCATAGCGCTGCACGCAATATCTGTGCTGAGGCTGGCTATATCAGTGCCGGAACCGTGGAGTTTTTGCTGAGCCAGAGCGGCGCCATCTCCTTTCTCGAAGTCAATACTCGCTTGCAGGTCGAACACACGGTGACCGAGGAAACCACAGGCGTCGATCTGGTGATCGAGCAATTGCGCGTGGCCGATGGCCTGCCGCTGTCCATCAGCGCAACGCCTGCACCGCGTGCGCACTCCATCGAGTTCCGCATCAACGCCGAAGATGTGGGGCGCGGCTTTTTGCCCACGCCCGGCCCGGTGCGCAAGTTTGCGCCGCCCTCCGGCCCCGGCGTGCGGCTGGATTCGGGTGTGGAGTCCGGCTCGGTCATCCCCGGCAATTTTGACTCCATGATGGCCAAACTCATCGTGACGGGTGCCACGCGTGAACAGGCGCTGGCCCGTGCGCGCCGTGCGCTGCGCGAGTTCCAGATCGAAGGTGTGGCCTCGGTACTGCCTTTCCACAAGGCCGTGATTGAGCACCCGGACTTTGTGGGCAAGGATGGCTTCAAGGTGCACACACGCTGGATTGAATCGGACTTTGCGGAGCCTCTGGCTGCTGCCGTGCGTGCAGAACCTTTGGCCGATACCAGCTTGCTGCGCACAGCCATCGAGATTGATGGCCGCCGCGTGCAACTAGGCTTGCCAGCGGTGCTGCTGCAAGGCTTGGCAGCAGGCTCTGGCGGCGTCGCAGCGGCTGCACCTGCTCAAGAGACTGTGGATGCTTCCGCCGTTTTGTCGCCCATTGCCGGCAATCTGCATGCCTGGAAGGTGGCGGAAGGTGATGAAGTCAAAGAAGGCGATGTGATTGCCGTGATGGAAGCCATGAAGATGGAGATGCAGGTAGCGGCGCATCAAAGCGGGCGCATCACACTAGCTGCGCAGGCTGGCACGGCCCAGACCCTGGGGGCGGTGATTGCGAATATTCGCTAATCTGGCCCCTGTTCTCTGATCAAAGCGCGGCCTCAAGGCCGCGTTTTTGGTGTTGCACACAGCTCATGGCCATGCCCACCAGTGCATCCAGAAATTGCGGGGACTGTGCATGTTCTGGAACGTCCTGCACGGCGTTATGAATCACTTCGCGCAGACCTTTGCCCAGCAGGTAGGCGGCAAGCTGCGGATGATCGGTCAGCACCTCGGATGCATGGATTTGCAGCAGCGGCAGCCAGGTGTTGTTGATGAAGTCCTGCGTGCTGGTTTGCGGTGCATGCCACAGGCCCAGATGCAGGGCCGAGCGATAGCGTGCATGAAAGCCCGGGCTGAGCTTGTGCAGGCGCAGCTCCACCCGAATCATATTGGCGAACACCTGGCGCAGTACCGGCTCCAGCGTCAGTCCATGCAGCTGCTCGCGCATCTGATGAAGCTGCTCGGACTCCTGATCGAGGATGCGCTCATACACGGCCGCAATCATGGATTCCTTGTTCGGGAAGTACTGGTAGATGGAGCCCACGGTAGCGCCAGACACTTCGGCGATACGGTTCACCGTCAGCGCATCTTCTCCCTCGTTACCAAGGATGCGTAGGCATGACTCCGCAATCGCATCCACCAGCGCTTTGGAGCGCGCCTGCACCGGCAGCTTGCGCGGCTGGGGTAGCTGGTCCTTGGGGCGTTGCGGGGCGGGCGATTCCATGAAATGCAAGTCCTGTATTTGGCGGGGCGCTGGGCGCATATTTTTTCTATTCACATCAACAGCTTGCAAGCCGTTTTGACGCGCAGCAATGCGAGTGGAAAAAGCGTTTTTGTCTCTCTAGACTTTGTCTGCAGGTGGTCAATCCTAGCCGTAACTGGCCGCCGCAAGATGCTCTGAGCCTGGCTCAGCTGCAAGCAGCAAGACAAAACATCGAGGAGACAAAGTGTCCGTCCCATTCACCGTCAAACCACTGGGCCCGCGCATAGGGGCCGAAGCCATCCAACTCGATCTGGCAGGCAAGCTGTCTGCGCAGACGCTCAAGGATCTGGAAGCCGCCCTCGTCAAGCATGAAGCGCTGGTGCTGCACGTGCCGGAGATGACGCCAGAGCAGCATCTGGCCATTGCCTTGCATTTTGGCGAGCCCGAAGTTCATACCTTCTACCCTAATCTGGGTGCGGGTCATGAGCAGATCACGGTGATCGACTCCAAGCTGGGCGACCGCGCCGATATGTGGCACCACGACGAGAGCTTTTTGCCCAGCCCGCCCATCGTCACCATGACCCATGCGCAGATTTTGCCGCCCACGGGGGGCGACACCTGCTGGATCAGCATGACCAGTGCCTACGATGCGCTGTCCCCGCGCATGAAGCAATATCTGGACGGTCTGCAGGCATGGCATGACATGAATGCGCCCATGACGGCGGCGCTGCAGCATGGCATCGTCACCCACGAGCGCTATGTGGAAGTGGTGGCGCAGAACCGTCGCCATCTGCACCCCATGGTGCGTGTGCATCCGCTCACAGGTCGCAAGGCGCTGTACATCAGCCCCACCTATGTCACGCATATCGATAGCATTCCACCCGCAGAAAGCCGCGCCATTCTGGCCTATCTGCATGCGCACTGCATGCAGGTGGAGTTCATGTTCAAGCACCGCTGGTCTCTGGGTGACATGGTGATCTGGGACAACCGCAGCGTGGTGCACAACGCCATCATGGATTACGCCCCGCACCAGCGCCGCATGCACCGTGCATCGGTGTTTGCGCGCCATCCTGTTTCGTCATCCAACACAGAACAAAAGGAGGCCGCATGCGCTACGACGGCTTGAACAACGAACTGCTGGCCCGCTATGCGCCGCGCCCCGGTCGCAAGCCCTTGTTGCCCGCACTCAATGAACGCCAGCAAGTGGCGCTGCTGTGCCGTGTGCTCTCGCGCGAAGGCTATAACGACCATATTGCAGGGCATATCACGCTGCGACTCGATGACGGGACTTATCTCGCCAACCCCTGGGAGCTGACCTGGGGCGAGCTGACGGCGTCGGACATTCTGCGACTCGACGCCAAGGGCAATGTGCTTGAAGGTGACTGGAACATCACGCCCGCCATTCAGCTGCATATGGACATCCACGATAAGCGCCACGATGTGCGCGTGGTTGTGCACAACCATCCCGAGTGGAGTTCGGTCTGGTCGGCCACAGGTCGCGTGCCACCGGTGTATGACCAGACATCGGCGCTGGTGGATACCGATCCCGTGGTCTATGACGAATATCGCGGCACGGTGGAGCAGCGCGAACTGGGCAATGCTGTTGCCAATGCGCTGGGTCAGAACAAATGGGCGTTGCTGGCCAACCATGGCGCAGTCGTAGTGGGTGAGAGTATTCGCCAGTTGCATCTGCGCGCCATCACGCTGGAATGGCGCTGCCGCCTGGCCTGGCGTGTGGAGGCGCTGGGCGGTGGTCATCCACTGTCTGCCGCCGTCGTGCAGGCCACAGGTGCGCGCACAGACCAGAACGGCTTCCCATTCCTCTGGGAAGCCATGTGCCGCGAAGAAATTCGCCGCGATCCATCGGTGCTGGAGTAAGCACTCCCCGGGCCTCTTTGCCGCGTTTGTGGGCAAAGAGGCTCATTCATTTCAGATTCCTCGCCATGATTTTTCTACGCTCACGTCCTGATCTCCTGCTGCTGACTCCGGTTCCGCCTTCCATGCGTGAAGCTTTGAATCCGCACTTTGAACTGCATGATGATGCCGCGCTGGATGCGTCGTCGCGCATAGCGCTTGCTAGCAAGGTCAGGGCCATGATGTGCAACGCGCAGTCAGTGGTCACTGGTGCGCAGATGCAGAAGTGGCCAGCGCTGGAGATGATTGCGGTGATTGGTGTGGGCATGGACGGCATTGATCTGCAGGCAGCCGCAGAGCTGGGCATTCGGGTGTGCAACACGCCTGAGGTTTCAACTGAAGACATTGCCGATCACACGTGGGCGCTGTTGCTGGCAGCCACGCGGCAGATTGTGCATGCGCATCAGTTTGTGCAGCAGGGCCATTGGCTCAAAGGCCGCCATGCGCCAACGTTGCGTTTCTCGGGTCGGCGTCTGGGCATTGTTGGACTGGGGCGCATAGGCAGTGCAGTGGCGCGACGGGCGCAGGCTTTTGATATGTCGATTGCCTATACGGGTCGCTCGCCCAAGCCAGAGGTTTCCTATCGCTGGCATGACACCGTGCAGGAACTTGCGGCCAATGTGGATTTTCTGGTGGTCTGCGCCAGTGGTGGCCCGCAGACGCGCGGCTTGATTGATGAAGCGGTGCTTCAGGCGCTTGGGCCACAAGGCGTGCTGGTGAATATCGGCAGGGGCTCCATCGTTGATGAAGCTGCGCTGATCAAGGCTCTGCAGACAAAAGTGATTGCGGCTGCCGCGCTGGATGTCTTTGCCGATGAGCCGCATGTGCCACAGGCTTTGATGGATCTACCCAATGTGGTGCTGACACCGCATATGGCCAGTTCTACGCAGCAGGGTTTGCTGGCCATGCTGGAGCAGACGCAAAAGCATTTGATTGAATATTTTGCGCAGGCTGAACTGCCAGCATAACCGCCCGGTGGGGATGGGCGCGCCAATGGCTTGACTTTGACATCATGTCAATCTCTACATTCATACTCAACAGTCTTGGAGAGTGTGATGAATGCCATGAACAAACCGCTTGCTCAATTCGATTTCACCGTGGAGGGGATGACATGCGCCTCCTGCGTGGGTCGGGTGGAGCGTGCGCTCAAAAAAGTGCCTGGTGTGCAGGAAGCGGTGGTCAATCTCGCCACCGAAAAAGCCAGTCTGCAGATTGATGACCCGGCGCAGGCCGGCACCATCTTGCCTTTGGCAGTGGCGGCCATCGAGAAAGCCGGCTACGCCGTGCCGCAGCAGACTGTGGATTTGCAGGTCGATGGAATGACTTGCGCTTCCTGCGTGGGGCGGGTGGAACGTGCTCTGAAAAAAGTACCCGGTGTGCAAAGCGCCAATGTCAACCTGGCTACCGAGCGTGCCACCGTGCAGATCAATGGAGCGACCAGCACCGAGGCTTTGATTGCTGCAATTGGCAAGGCCGGTTATGAGGCGGCACCCGTGCTGCAATCCGGTGCAGGAAAGGCCGTGGAAGATGCAACGGCCCAACGCCAGGCTGCGGAGCGCAATGCGCTCAAACGCTCGTTGATTTTTGCTATGGTGTTTGCGCTGCCCGTGTTTCTGCTGGAAATGGGCGGCCATATGGTGCCCGCTTTCCACCACTGGATTGCAGGCACGATTGGCACGCAAAACAGCTGGTATATCCAGTTTGTGCTGACGGCTGTTGTGCTGTTTGGCCCCGGTCGTCGTTTCTTTGAAAAAGGCATACCGGCCTTGCTGCGCGGCGCACCCGATATGAACTCACTGGTAGCAGTAGGCACTTCGGCTGCGTTTGCATATTCGGTGGTCGCGACCTTTGTGCCGCAACTGTTGCCTGCTGGAACGGTCAATGTGTACTTCGAGGCGGCAGCCGTCATCGTGGCCTTGATTTTGCTGGGCCGTTTTATGGAAGCGCGTGCCAAGGGCAATACCTCGGAAGCGATTCGCCGTCTGGTGCAGTTGCAGGCCAAGACCGCCCGCGTGCGCCGCGATGGTGCGGTGCTGGAACTGGATATTGCACAAGTTCGCGGCGGTGATGTGATTGAGGTGCGCCCTGGCGAGCGCATTCCCGTCGATGGCGAAGTCATCGAAGGGCAGAGCTTTGTTGATGAATCCATGATCAGCGGTGAGCCGGTGCCGGTGGAAAAAACGGCGGGCGCAGAAGTGGTGGGCGGTACCGTCAACCAGAACGGCGCTTTGGTCTTCAAGGCCACCAAGGTCGGTGCCGACACCTTGCTGGCCCAGATCATCCGCATGGTGGAGCAGGCCCAGGGCAGCAAGCTGCCGATCCAGGCGTTGGTCGACAAGATCACCATGTGGTTTGTGCCCGCGGTGATGACGGCCGCGCTGATCACTTTTGCGGTCTGGCTGATCTGGGGCCCAGACCCCGCGCTGAGCTTTGCGCTGGTCAATGCCGTGGCCGTGCTCATCATTGCCTGCCCTTGTGCCATGGGGTTGGCCACGCCGACGTCCATCATGGTCGGCACCGGTCGCGCTGCGCAAATGGGCGTGCTGCTGCGCAAGGGCGAAGCACTGCAGCAGCTCAAAGACGCCAAGGTGGTGGCGGTGGACAAGACCGGCACCCTGACAAAGGGTCGCCCCGAACTGACTGATTTGGTGCTGGCCGATGGCTTGGAACGTAGCACCGTGCTGGCGCAGGTGGCAGCCGTAGAAGACCGCAGCGAGCACCCGATTGCCCGCGCCATTGTCGATGCAGCTAAAGCTGAAGGTCTGCAGATTCCCGCCATCAGCGCGTTTGAATCGGTGACCGGCTTTGGCGTGCGCGCTGTGGTCGATGGCAGCCAAGTCGAGATTGGTGCCGACCGCTTTATGCGTGAGCTGGGCTTGAGTGTGGACAGTTTTGCGGCTGAGGCCCAGCGCCTGGGCAGCGAAGGCAAGACGCCGCTGTATGCGGCGATCAACGGCCAGCTGGCGGCGATGATTGCCGTGGCCGACCCCATCAAACCCACGACCAAGCCTGCAATCGACGCGCTGCATGCGTTGGGCCTGAAAGTGGCCATGATTACCGGCGACAACCGCCACACAGCAGAAGCGATTGCCAAGCAGCTGGGCATTGATGAGGTGGTGGCCGAGGTGTTGCCCGGCGGCAAGGTTGATACCGTGCAGCGCCTCAAGGCCGAGCATGGCACGCTGGCCTATGTGGGTGACGGGATCAACGACGCACCCGCGCTGGCCGAGGCCGATGTGGGCATTGCGATTGGCACGGGCACCGATATTGCGATCGAGGCTGCAGACGTGGTGCTGATGTCGGGCGACCTCTCGGGCGTTCCCAATGCGATTGCGCTGTCCAAGGCCACGATGAAGAACATTGGCGAAAACCTGTTCTGGGCGTTTGCGTACAACGTGGCGCTGATTCCGGTGGCCGCTGGTCTGCTGTACCCGTTCAACGGCACACTGCTCTCACCCGTGTTTGCGGCGGGGGCCATGGCGCTGTCCAGCGTGTTTGTGCTGAGCAACGCGCTGCGGCTCAAGCGCTTCAAGGCTCCGCTGTAAATCCTGCAGCCAGTCCTCGGGCGGGGCTTTGCTCTAGGGCGGCTGCCATGGGGGCTTGTGTATCAAAGGCATCCGTAGCGCGGATGCCTTTGATAGAGCGGCGAAGAAGTTGTTAGTTTTAATTTGCTATTAATTCAATAGCTACCAGTGAATGAATTGTAAGGACTTCAAGCTAGTTTGATGCAAAAACGCCTCTTCGGAGGCGTTTTTCATGGTCAGGACTTCAGCTTGGGCACGTCGACAAAGTCATCCAGGCTCAGGCCTTTTTCGGCCAGCAGCGCTTCCAGCATGGGCTTCAGGCGACCGAGGCTCGCTTCCACGGTTTCGCGCACCGTATCGACCACGACCTGCGTGCTGCGCTCGATCTCGATATTGACCTGATCGCCCACCTTCTTGTTGCCAAACACGGTCATGCGCAGCGTCTCGGGAATCAGCCAGACCTCGAACCAGCCTTCCTTGCGATTGACTTCGGCCACTGTGAGGCTTGCGCCATTCACGGCGATATAGCCCTTGGCAAACACATAGGGGCGGAAAGCTTCAGGAATGGCAAAGCGGATCTTGTGATTGGTCTCCGTCTGTAGCACTTCCTGCAGCGTGGCCGTGAAGTCCACGTGGCCGGACAGCGGGTGGCCGCCAATCTCGGCCCCATCCTTGGCGGCGCGCTCCACATTCAGCACATCGCCTACCTGGTACTGGCCCAGCGTGGTGATGTTCAGGCTTTGCAACATCACGTCAAAAGTGGCGCTGGTGGGCGTGAGGTTTTCCGTCACTGTCAGGCACACGCCGTCGTGCGAGACACTGGCGCCAATGGCCAGGTCCTGGCAAAAACCTTCGGGGAATTCCATGGTGAAGGTGCGCAGACCGTCTTGGTCGCGCAGCGCGGCAATCTTTGCCACGGCCTGAATGATGCCGGTAAACACGGGGGGAGTCTCTCTTATCAACAGGCTGGCGCACAAGGCGCTGGCCGCAGGTCAAAAAAGCTATTTTGCCTGCTCCCGTGATCACCGGATATCGTTCAGGCGAATGAGGGCTGGCTTTCCCAAAAGCCACTGATCAATGCTTCAGGCTTTTTGAGCGCCCGCACCCAGGCGCAATCAGGCCAGGCATCCATCTGCACATTCATGCCCGCAAACACGCCATAGCCGGGGCCGGCGGCAATTTCGGCGTCTGACTGCAAAGTCTCGCCCGCACGAATGCTGCAGGCTGCGCGGATACTGCCCAGCGCCTTGATGCCCCAGCCTGCCTGAATATGGTTGCCACAGACAATTTCGTCATTCGATGCAATGCCATGGCCCACTTCCAGCAAGCCCTGCACGCCAATGCGGCCACCGGCGCGCAGGCCCTTGCCGCAGCGCAGAGTGCCTTGCACATCGACTTCCTGGCCGATCTGTGCGCCGCCCTTGAGGTCCACATCACCGCCGCAGCGCAGCTCCCAGCCGGTGCGCAGGTCTTCGGCTGCAATCTTGCCTTGCACTTCCACGCTCCATGCGGCCTTGATATTGCCGCCGGCTTGCAGCAGCTCGTCGGCAAAGATTGCGCCCTCGCAATGCACATCCTCACCGGCTTCGAGCTTGCCTGCGCGAATGCCGCCGCCCACTTGCAGGCTGCGCCCCACCAGCAACTGGCCGGGCACGCGCACATCGCCGTGCACGATCACGGTGCCCGCAAACACCAGGTTGTCGGCTTCCAGGTGCTCCACTTCCAGCACCGTGTTGGTGGCGCCAAAGTTCTGCAGCAGCCAGCGCGCGTCTTCCACGCGGCCTGCGGCGACCTGGGTATCCATGGCGGTCTGATAGTCGCCACCGGCCAGGTTGTTGCGCACAAACCAGCGGTAACCCATGGCGCAAGGGTTTTTGCCGCGCAAAAAATTCTGAGTCAGTTCCATGTCCATGGCGGGCCTCCGTTTGTCCGTCGAGCAAGAAGCGGCGCGTGGCAGTACGTGACCTTGCGGTCCTGGACGTAGCTGTGCCCATGCACCAGGGGTGTGCTTTGCTTGTGGGCCGTGCGGAGGATGTGAGGGGTGTTGCCCTAGGCCATCCGCACGGCGGCGGAAAGCATGGCCGTGACACCGCTGAGACTGACGAAAGCGGTCGGCACACCATGGCGGTGCGTATGCAGCGCACGCAGCACGCGGGCGCACGCGGGCAGCTCTGCAGTCAATGCAAAGCGGCGCAGACGGGCGGCGGTGGACAGGTGCGTGCAGGCCATGGAAGAAGGGGAGGATTGAGCCTCAATTATGCCTTTGAAGGCTTTTTGCAGTGGCGCGCTGCGGTATGCACAGCCGCACCGTTGATTCCTTGCAGTGCACAAGGCATCAGGCTTTGGGTAACATCGGCACCCTTGCGGGCGCGCGTGTGAAGGTGCTGAACACCGGTTTTTGCGCTGCTCCCTGCCCTGAAATTGCTGCAGCAGACGTGGCCTGTGCCCAGCGCTGCTGCCTTGAGACAAGTCATGACTCAGAACACTCCCCCCTCATTTTTCAGCCGCATCGCCATTGCGATCGGCAGCTTTTTTGCCATTTTGGGCAACGGACGTCTGGCCGCCGATGTGAGCCGCGTGCGCGCTGGTGAATCCTTTGCTGCCGACGTGGCGCCCAAGGAAGTGCGCGTTGAAGTGCCGGTCGAGAAGATCGTGGAAGTTCGCGTGGAAGTGCCCGTGGAGAAGATTGTCGAAAAGACGGTCGAGAAACGCGTAGAGGTGCCAGTCGAAAAACTGGTCGAAAAAACCATTGAAGTGCCAACCGACACCGCCGCCCTGCAACTGCTGGGCCTGATGCAGCGTGAAGCCCGCTTTGTGGACTTTATTCAGGAAGACGTCGCCCCCTATACCGATGCCGAAATTGGCGCTGCCGCCCGCGTGGTGCACGAAGGCTGCCGCAAGGTTCTGCGCGAGCATTTCACGATTGCGCCCGTGCGTACCGAAGCCGAAGGCTCTCGCATCACGCTGCAAGCTGGTTTTGATGCCACTACGGTGCGCCTGACCGGCAATGTGGTGGGCCAGGCCCCATTCACGGGCACGCTGGGTCATCGCGGCTGGCAAGTGACTGAAGTCAAGCTGCCCCAGCTGACTGACACACAGGCCGCCAAGGTGATTGCACAGGCCGAGGTGGAGCTGTGATGAATACCTTGAATACTCCTGATTCTGTAGCTGCAAGCCTGAATGAGTCTAAGGCTACAGCCCGTTTCAGCATTGGTATCGACCTGGGCACCACGCACTGCGCGCTGTCGTTTGTGGACAAGCAGGCCAGCGATGGCGACAAGGTTGTGCAGCAGGTGCTGGAGATTCCCCAGCTCACCGGCCCGGCCAGCGTGGAGGCCAAGCCGCTGCTGCCGTCGTTCCTTTATCTGCCGCACGAAAGCGAGCTGAGCGCCGCTGAAATGGCACTGCCCTGGGGCGCAAGCCAGGACTTTGTGGTCGGCGAGTTTGCGCGTTCGCGCGGCGCAGCCACGCCGATTCGTCTGGTCAGCAGCGCCAAAAGCTGGCTGTGCCACCCTGGTGTGGATAGACGCTCGCCCTTGCTGCCAGCCGATGCACCCGAAGAAGTGCACCGTGTCTCGCCGCTGACGGCGTCGATTCGTTATCTCTCGCATCTGCGCTGGGCCTGGGAAAAGTCTCACCCCGAAGCACCGTTTGATGCGCAGGACATCACCGTCACCATCCCCGCCTCGTTTGACCCCGCCGCGCGCGAGCTGACGGCCGAGGCTTGCAAGGCCGCAGGTTTTCAAAACCTCACGCTGCTGGAGGAGCCTCAGGCGGCGCTGTACAGCTGGATTCAGGCCAGCGGCGGCGACTGGCGTAAGCAGGTCAAGAACGGCGATGTGATTTTGGTGGTGGACGTGGGTGGTGGTACCACCGACCTATCGCTGATCGCCGTGCTGGAGCGCGATGGCAATCTGGAGCTGCAACGCGTGGCCGTGGGCGAGCATATCTTGCTTGGTGGCGACAATATGGACCTGGCTCTGGCCTATGGCGTGGCCCGCAAGCTCGCGCAAGAAGGCAAGCAGTTGGACGCCTGGCAGACCCGCGCGCTGGCCCATGGTTGCCGTGCAGCCAAGGAGCAATTGCTGGCTGATGAAAGCCTGCAATCCGTGCCCGTGGTTGTGCCCAGCCGTGGCAGCAAACTGATCGGCGGCAGCATCCGCACCGAAGTGACACGCGCCGAAGTGCTGGCCATGCTGGTCGAAGGCTTCTTCCCCAAGGTCGCCGTCAGCGACAAACCCATCACCCGCGCACGCGGCGCGCTCACGCAGCTGGGTCTGCCTTATGCGCAGGATGCTGCGGTCACACGCCATCTGGCAGCGTTCCTGAGCCGCCAGGCCGGTGTAGCCGAGCAGATCGAAGGCCTGCAAGGCACGCAGCCAGAGGGTGCTTCGTTCCTGCACCCCACGGCCATTCTGTTCAACGGCGGTGTGCTCAAGGCCTCGCAGATCGAGCAGCGCATTGTTGAAGTCATCAACGGTTGGCTGACTGCTGAAGGCGCGCAGGCTGCGCGTCTGCTCGATGGTGCCAATCTCGATCTGGCCGTGGCACGCGGCGCGGCTTATTACGGCCATGTGCGCCAGGGCCGTGGCGTGCGCATTCGTGGCGGCACGGCGCAGTCGTACTACGTGGGTGTGGAATCGAATATGCCCGCCATCCCCGGCATGGAGCCGCCCATGTCCGCGCTGTGCCTGGCACCGTTTGGCATGGAAGAAGGCACCGAAGTGGCGCTCGACGCGCAGGAGTTCGGCCTGGTCGTGGGCGAGCCCGTGCGCCTGCGCTTCTTTGGCTCATCCGTGCGCCGCGCTGATGCGGTGGGCACCCTGCTGGACTTCTGGGGCCCGGACGAGCTGGTCGAGTTGCAAGAGATTGAGCTGAATCTGCCCGCTTCCGGTCGCGCCGCTGGCGAGGTCGTACCTGTGACTTTGCAAGCCCGCGTGACCGATATCGGTACGCTGGAACTCAATGCCGTACCTGTCGGTGGCAGCGAGCGCTGGAAGGTGGAGTTTGATGTGCGTGCTGAAACGGTGACCGAATAAGCTGCAACGAACTGATTGCAAACGGCCTGAGGGTTCGCTCTCAGGCCGTTTTCTTTAGAGCATCAGTCCATCAGAACGCATGGCGCAGGCCCAGCACAAAGGTGCTGGCATCCTGCCCATAGCCCACGCCGTTCTTGAAGCCATAGCCATAGCGCACATTGTCCTGATTGCTGATCTTGGTGTATGCCGCATACAGCTTGGTGCGCAGGCTCAGGTTGTAGTTGTAGCCCACGGTGAACTGGCGCGCGCTGCTGCTGGCCACATCGCTCCATTTGCCGGCCCAGCCAAAACCGGCGGTGAACTCGGACGGCCCCATGGTGTACATGGCCGTCACGCGCGCGGCGTTGCGTGTGCCGCAGCCTTTGCCTGCGTTGTTGCACATGGAGCCCGAGCCATTGTCCGAGCGCTGGTAGTACGCACCAATCTGGAATGGGCCGCTGCTGTAATGGGCGCGCACGCCAGCCTGCTCGTTGAACCCGGTCTTGGTATAGGCCGCGCCCAGCGAGATGGGGCCGCGCCCCCAGTTGGCCGAGACGTCATAGCTGTTCTTGTTATTGGTGCCGGCTTCTTTTTCGTGCATGGACATCGAGGTCACCACCGTCAGCCCGTTGATGTTGGGCGAGGTGTAGGTGATGGCATTGGTGGCGCGAATCAGAAAGTCGTAGATGGGGTCGGAGATGCTGCCCGTGTCGTGGTTGGGCTGGTCCAGCACGCCGTAGTCGGCCACAAAATCGTAGGAGCTGCCGCCCGCGCGGCCCATGGTCACCTTGCCGTATTTGCCGGAAAGATAGACTTGGGCCTTACGCCCAAAGGACAGCCCTCCATCGGCCAGCATGCCTGCGCCTGTGTCGGATTGGAAACCCGCTTCCAGTGCAAAACCAGCGCGCAGACCTCCTCCCAGGTCCTCGCTGCCGATAAAGCCAAAACGCGAGTTGTTGTTGAACAGGCCGGTGACGCTGGTGCCGCCCACCTTTTGGTGTTCAACGGAGGTGTTCAGACGACCATAGATCTGGACGCTGCTCTGCGCAAAAGCGGCGGAACCAGTGAGAGTCATCAATGCAACGGCGATCAAACGGGACAGTGTTAGTTTTTCTGCTGACATGGAAGCGATTTGCCTTCGATCTTTGCGGTGAAACAAGCACGCGAAACTGCGTGCATGCTTCACTAGGCAATTAACATGCCAGCGCCTGTGCACTCATTTGGGTTGCTACGATCGGCATTACGGACTTCAGCGCTTTCTCTTTTCGTCTCATGTATTCCTCCCGCACTACCTACGCCATTGGCATTGATCTGGGGACTAGCCACACGGTTGTAGCCAGCGTATTACTTGCGGGTTCTGCTACGAATATTGAGCTTCTTGCCATTCCCCAGCGCAGCACCGCTGGTGAGGTTCTGGCCCAGCCGCTGCTGCCTTCGGTGCGCTATCAGGCTGCGGTGGGAGAGTTGGGCGATGCATGGCAGCAGCCCTGGCCGCCGCAAAACGCAAGCGAAGATGCCCCCGCCGTGATTGGCCGCTGGGCGCGTGATTTGGGCACGGCCGTACCCGGGCGTCTGGTGGCCAGCGCCAAAAGCTGGCTCTCGCATACCGGCGTGGATCGCACCGCGCCGATCCTGCCCTGGGGCGCGGGTGATGATGTGGCCAAGGTCTCGCCACTGGCCGCGTCGGCTTCCTATCTGGCCCATGTCAAAGCGGCCTGGGACAAGGCGCATCCCGATGCTCCGCTCGATCAGCAAAGCGTGGTGCTCACAGTCCCCGCATCGTTTGACGAAGGCGCACGCGCCTTGACGTTGGAGGCCGCGCAGCTTGCAGGCCTGCCCGGCGTGCAATTGCTGGAAGAGCCCAAGGCCGCGTTTCACGACTGGCTGGTGCTGCAAGGCCATGCGCTGGCCGCGCAACTGGCCGACAGCCGACTGGTGCTGGTGGTGGACGTGGGCGGCGGCACCACCGACCTGACCTTGATTCGTGTGCAGGCCGGCAAGGCGGGCGAGCTGCCCACGCTGACGCGCACAGCCGTGGGCGAGCATCTGATGCTGGGCGGCGACAACATGGATCTGGCGCTAGCGCACCAGCTTGAATCACAGTTTGCTGGTGATGGACAGAAGCTGCCCGCTGCGCGTTTCGCGCAACTGGTGCAGCGCTGCCGCATTGCCAAGGAGCAACTGCTGGCAGCCGATGCACCAGAGCAAGTCAGCATCACCTTGCTGGGTGGTGGCAGCAAGCTGCTGGCCAAAACGCAAAGCGCGCAGCTGACGCGCGAGCAGGTGCGCCAGTCGGTGGTGGATGGATTCTTGCCAGCAGCGCAGATCAACGACAAGCCCGCAAAGCGCCAGGGCGCGTTGCGCGGCTTTGGTTTGCCCTACCCGGCAGACGCGGCCATCACGCGGCATCTGGCGCAGTTTCTGACCCAGCATGCAGGCGATGAGCTGCCCGATACCGTGCTGCTCAACGGCGGCGTATTCCATGCACATGCGATTGTCGAGCGGCTCACGCAGCAGCTTGGCGCATGGCGCGGCAGTGCGGTGCGTGTGCTGCACAACCCGCACCCGGACTGGGCCGTGGCACGCGGCGCTGCGGCCCATGGTCTGGCGCGTTGGCAGCAGGAGTTTGAACGAAACAAGCCTGATGTCCAGATGCAACATAGGCAATCAGCTATCAAAGTTGATAAGGCTCATGCGCCGCTGCCCATGATTGGCGGCGGCTCCGCACGCAGCTACTGGCTGGTACTGCCGGGCAAAAAAGGCGCACCGCCGCAAGGTCTGTGCCTGCTGCCGCGTGGCACGCAAGAGGGCGTGCGCATGGTGCTCTCGGGGCGGCGTTTTGCGCTCAAGCTGGGGCAGGCCGTGCGCTTTAGTCTGGTCGCGCAAAGCGGCAATCAACCCGCACAGGCCGGGCAGTTGCAGCCACTGCAGGGCGATGGCTGGGTAGAACTGCCACCTATCGCTACGGTGCTGCCAGCACCCGAAGGCAAGAGCGCGACGCAGATCGAGGTGCAGTTGCAAGCCAGCATGAGCGAAGTCGGCACGCTGGAAGTACGCTGCGTGGCGGTTGATGATGCCAGCCAGTCCTGGCTGCTGCCTTTCTCGTTGCGTGGCGCTGCTTCTGAAAACATAGCAGATGGCGTAGATGATTCCAGGACTGATGGCCCAAATGATTCAAAACTGGCTGATGCACTGGCGCTGATCGAGCGCATCTTTGGCAATCAGGCGCAGGAAGTCTCGGCCAAGGAAGTGCGCCAGCTGCGCCAGTCGCTGGAGAAAATTCTGGGACCGCGCGACGACTGGGATGTGGCGCAACTACGCGCCTTGTTCGATGCGCTGCTGGCCCGTGCCAAGCGCCGCCGCCGCACTGCAGACCATGAGCGCGTATGGCTCAATCTTGCAGGCTGGTGCCTGCGCCCCGGTGTGGGCGCGCAGCTT
Organism: Comamonas testosteroni; assembly: GCF_003569915.1. Taxonomy (GTDB): domain Bacteria; phylum Pseudomonadota; class Gammaproteobacteria; order Burkholderiales; family Burkholderiaceae_C; genus Comamonas; species Comamonas testosteroni_D. The sequence goes on from NZ_KZ984459.1 coordinate 23,929, forward strand.
GACGGCTGGCGCATCGAGCAGGTCTGGGCCCTGTATGCGCAGGGCCTGGGCCATGCCAAGGAGGCAGCCAACTGGACCGAATGGTGGGTCTTCTGGCGCCGCGTGGCGGCAGGCCTGAACGAGGCGCAGCAGATGGAACTGCTCGAAGACGTGGCAGGTCACATGCAGAAGGCCGTGCAGCAAAGCACACGTGGCAAAAGCAGCCATGGCAGTTACGACGATATGCTGCGCCTGTTTGCCGCCATGGAGGCCGTGCCCTGGCAGTACCGGCAGGAGATGGGGCAGTGGATGCTGCAGCGCCTCAAGCGCCCTGACGAAACCGTGCAGACCTGGTGGGCCATCGGGCGTCTGGCTTCGCGCCAGTCGCTGGCCGCCAATGCACATCTGGTCATGCCGCCCGATGCTGCGCAGGAGTTTTTGAATGCCACCTTGGCCCAAGACTGGCGCAAGAACGAAACCGCCATGTTTGCCGCCGTGCAAATGGCGCGCATGACGGGTGACAGAGCCCGTGACCTGCCCGACGATGTGCGTGCGCAGGTGCTCGAAAAAATGCGCGCCAGCGCCGCGCCCGAGCGTTGGTTGACGATGGTCGAACAGGTCGTGGAGATGCAGGCCGAAGACCAGAAGCGCAGTCTGGGTGACAGCTTGCCGCCGGGGCTGGTGCTGTTATGAGCGTGGGCACCCCATTTCAACGTTCGCGCATCGCGCTGAGCCTGCTCATCGCGCTCATCATTGCCGTGGGGTTGGCGTCGCGTCACGGGTATGCGCTGTTTCCTGTCGGGGTGGGCAACTACCCTGGCGATGCGCTTTGGGCCTGGGTGGTGCTGCTGTGCGTGGCCTGGGTGCAGCCGACGATCACGCGCACCCGGCTGGTGGTGAGTTCGCTGGTGATTGCCTTTGCCATTGAGTTTCTGCAGCTCTATCAGGCGCTGTGGATTCAGACGGTGAGAGCCAACAAGCTGGCCTATCTGATCCTGGGCAATGGCTTCGACCCGCTGGATTTGTTGGCCTATGCGGTGGGCATTGGATTGGGTGCGGCGCTGGATTGGTGCTGGCAACATTGGCTCACAAAGCATTGAGCGGGGTTGGCATGCCTCTGGCTTACCATGGCTTCCTGCCATTCGCCAAAGGCCAGCATGTTTGATCTCACCTCAGTCCCCGCTTTTCTTGCGCGCCAGACCGGTGTGCCGAGAGATGATGGTTTGATGATCTATGCGCCCGAAGAGGTGGCAGAGCGCAACCAGACCTATGAGGTGGCGGAGTATCTGCCGGGGCATCTGATGGTTGGTGGCGATAGCGGCGGGCGAGGCATCTTGATTGATGACAGTGGTGTGGTCTGGATTTGTGGGTTAGGCGCGCTGTTTCTGGATGTCCGGGAACTGTTGTCGCCGCATCTTGCGCAATGGGTAGAGCAGGACTGCCTCCTGCCATCATGGGATGACGAAGACGATGAGTGACGCTGTGCGCTTTGAGGCTGGGTTTATAGAGTCTCTGCACCAGATAGCCTGGTTTTCACGCTGTGGGCAAGAGCTGCCAGAGGGTTTGCCTTTTGACGCCACGCGCGTCGCCACGCTCAAAAAAGCAGCGCGCCAGTGGGGCTCAAACCAGTGGGAAGACGCCACGCTGGAAGCGCGCAATCTGCTGACCAGTTTTCTGTTTGACCATGCCCGTGATGACTACCGAAAATGGAATGAAATCACGCGGCAGGCCAAGGCTGAAATTGCCCAGCCGCTGGCAGAAAAATACTGGCTGCCATTCATGCAGCAGCAGGGGCTGGAGGTGGATTTTCTGCATTGCGTGCAGTGGGACATTCTGGCGCTGTGCATGGAGCACGCCTACCGCCAGCAGCGCGGTCTGCCGCAGTTTTTTCATGAGTTGCTCAAGGTCTATGCAGCAGGCCAAATGCCTTGCGGATGGGACGGCGGCAAATATCCCAAAGGGCGGTTGCTGGCCTGGTGACTTCCGATTGACTCGCTATTACCCCTGATTCGGCCCACCGGGGTGGCATGAATCCTGCTGTTGGTGGAGATTGCCTGCATCCACGATCTTTGCCGATGGACGCTCCACTGAACGATTTGCGCTCTGTCTGGCACCGATCTTGCGTGATGGGCATCCAAGCAAGACCTTTGGCTGCATGCCGCTGTCCAGCAGCGGGGGCCTAGCCTTGCAGCACCGGTTGCGATTCCTTCCACAGAGAAAGGGCTGCCATGAGAATTCCGGAGACACCCATGCCAACGTCTGGCTGCTGCTACCTGGTCGGAGCAGTGCCCGGTTCCCCGAGTCTGCTGACCACCAAGGCGCTGAGGCTGATTCAGGCAGCCACGCTGCTGCTGGTGGATGATCTGGTCTCACCCGAGATTGTGGCCCTGGCCAGCCCCAGGGCGCGGGTCATCCATGTGGGCAAGCGCGGCGGGCGCGAGCGCGGCTCGCAGGCGTTTATCGAAAAGCTGATGATCATGGCAGCCCGTCAGGGCGAGCTGGTGGTGCGCCTCAAAGGCGGCGAGCCTTTTGTCCTTGGCCGTGGTGGCGAAGAGGCGCAAAGCCTGCGCGCGGCGGGCGTGCCCGTGCAGGTAGTCAATGGCATCACGTCCGGCCTGACTGGTTCCACCGGCCCTGGCTTTCCGCTGATCCACAGGGCGCAGGTGCGCGGCGCGAGCTTCACCCACGGCCATCTCAGGCGGGCCGGGGCCGCGCAGGACTGGAAGATGCTGGGCCAGGTGGCCCATCCGTTGGGGCTGATGCTGCTGCTCTACATGGGCGTGAGCAGCGCGGCAGGCATTTGCCTGATTTAGCTGACGGTATGGGCCAGCGTGTCACGCAATGGTCTCGGGGGCATGCAAAGCATGACTAGAATTTCCGGGAGCTTGCTGGCTGCGCCTGCAGGTTTCCCCTTGGTCATTCAACATGCCGGACCTTGCACATCACAAGGGGGATGAGGCCCGGCACATCCGAGAGCCGTGATGAGCACTGCATACCCAGATACCCAGCTTTTGATTGATGGTCAATGGCAGGACGCTGCCAGTGGCAAGCAGATTGATGTGCGCAACCCCGCGACGGGCGAGGTGATTGGTCGTGTGGCCCATGCCGATATTCCTGATCTGGACCGCGCACTGGCGGCTGCCGACAAGGGCTTCCAGGTCTGGCGCAAGATGTCGGCCCATGACCGCGGCGCCATCATGCGCAAGGCGGCCAGCCTGCTCAAGGAGCGTGCCGATGAAATCGCCGCCCTGCTGACGCAGGAGCAGGGCAAGCCGCTGATCGAGGCCAAGGTCGAAGTCGTGGCCGGTGCCGGCATCATCGAATGGTTTGCCGACGAAGCCCTGCGTGTCTATGGCCGCATCGTGCCATCGCGCAAGCCCGAGCAGCAGCAACTGGTCATCAAGGAGCCAGTAGGCCCTGTGGCCGCTTTCACGCCGTGGAACTTCCCCGTCAACCAGATCGTGCGCAAGATTGGCGCGGCGCTGGCTTCGGGCTGCTCCTTTCTGTGCAAGGCCCCAGAAGAAACTCCCGCGTCGCCCGCCGCTCTGCTCAAGTGCTTTGTCGATGCTGGCATTCCCGCCGGTGTCGTGGGTCTGGTCTATGGCAACCCGGCGCAGATTTCCGAGTATCTGATTCCCCACCCGGTGATCCGCAAGGTCACCTTCACCGGCTCTACCGCTGTGGGCAAGCAGCTCGCTGCGCTGGCCGGTCTGCACATGAAGCGATCCACCATGGAACTCGGCGGCCATGCTCCTGTAATCGTAGCTGAAGACGCAGATGTTGCGTTGGCAGTGAAGGCGGCGGGTGCTGCAAAGTTCCGCAACGCCGGTCAGGTCTGCATCTCGCCCACGCGCTTTCTGGTGCACAACAGCGTGCGCGAGGAATTCACGCGGGCCATGGTGGCCCATGTGGAAGGTCTGAAGGTGGGCAATGGTCTGGAAAAAGGCGTGCAGATGGGCCCGCTGGCCAACCCGCGCCGCGTGACAGCGCTGACGCAGCTGATCCAGAACGCCGAGCAAAGCGGTGCCAAGCTGCTGGCCGGTGGTAGCGCTTTTGGCGATGCAGGCAACTTCTTCGCGCCCACGGTGCTGGCCGATGTGCCTTTGACCGCCGATATCTTCAACCAGGAACCTTTTGGCCCCGTGGCTGCGATTCGCGGCTTTGACCGGATTGAGGATGCGATCACCGAAGCCAACCGCTTGTCTTATGGCTTGGCGGCCTATGCCTTCACACGCTCGCTCAAGACCACGCACCAGCTGTCGCAGGATGTGGAAGCGGGCATGCTGTGGATCAACCAGCCTGCGCTGCCATCGGCCGAGCTGCCGTTTGGCGGTATCAAGGATTCGGGCTATGGCTCCGAAGGCGGCCCTGAAGCGCTGGAAGCCTACCTTGTGTCCAAGGCCGTGGCGATTACTTGCGTGTAAAGGCGCTAGCTGCGATGCAATGAAAAAGCCGCTGAATTCAGCGGCTTTTTTGTGGGCGATGACTCTCAGGCGATGGACGCGGTGCTGGAGAAAAATACCGGGTGTGCCTTGATGTCCTGCGCGGCCAGTTGCAGCTGCAGCGCTTCTTCGGGCTGGCGTTGCTGGATGCGGCTGGCAACGCCTTGCAGCAGCGGTGCGATCTTGCTTGTGGAGCTGGGCAGGTGCTGCAATCTCTGCAGCGCGCTGCGTATGCCACGCAAGCTGCTTTCGGACAGCTGCACATCGTCCTGCAGTTGGTGCAGTATCAGAATGGACTTGCCCACACGCAGCGCGGCCAGGCCGCAGTCCGAGGCATCCTGCACCTCTGCGGCGCTGACTTTTTCCGAGGCGCGCACCAGGCGCAACAGGCGGTGGAACAGGCGGGCGCGCCACACGCGCAGGTCGCGGCCATGCAGCGGGGCGGCGGCCATGTCCTGCAGCTCATGCACCATCATGGCTTTGAGCCCTTGCAGGCGGCCTTGCACCGTCACGGGCAGGATGAAACGGTAGGCCACCCAGCCTGCCAGCGGGCCGGTGACGATGGCCACCGCCATGGACAGCGAGTGGCCGTAGTCCAGCTGATAAGGGAAGTGCGGCGACAGAGCCAGCAGCAGCACCATATTGCAGTCATAGCCCGAGACCATGGTGCGGCGGTGACTGAACAGCAGTGCGCCGATGATGATGAAGGGCATCATCCACAGCACCATCTGCAGCTGGCTGCTGGCAAACGGCCAGGCCAGCCACTGGCAGGCCAGCGCTACGGCTGCGCCCATGGCCTGACCGGCAATCACAAAGCGCATGGTGAAGACCGGGTTCTCGAACGATGAGAAGACCGTGATCATCACCGACAGGCCCAGCAGCATATAGGAGCCGCCATGCCAGCCGGTAATCACCCAGAACAGACCGACGAGAAAGATGGCGCTGAAGGCACGCAGCATGGCGCGGCGCGCACCCACCCAGTCGCTGTGCAGCACCACGGGCAGCTGGCGCGCGCGGTGGTTGCTGGGCAGGGGCAGGTCAGTGCAGGCAATCAGGTGGGCTTGCAGGGCCAGGCCGATGGTGGTCAGCTGTTCCTGCGCATGGCCCCAGCCGCTGGCGGCGTCGCGGGCGCGGGCAATGGCTTCAATGGCGGCATGCGGTGCGGGCTGGGTCTCCAGCAGGCGCGCGGCTTTTTCCAGCTCGGCGCTCATGGTCTGCGCATGCTCGGGGGTAAAGGCGGCAGTGATGGTTTTGCCGCTGCTGTCACGCAGCCACAGCAGCGAAGAGATTTGCGCATTCATCAGGCGGCGCAGCGCACGCACGGAGCGGCGCGAGCGCTGAGAACCTGCGGCATGCGGGTCCAGCCCTTCTTCGATCACGGCCAGCACGGCCAGGCGCTCGGCCAGCTCCTTGGGGGCCAGCACGCCCTGGCCTTTGCGCACGGCCTGCGGCGCAGCCGCAATATCGCGCAGCAAACGCGCGCACAGGCGGCGCACCTTGTCATTGCCCGGAATTTCAGCGCCCACAGGCGTGAACAACCAGCCCACGATCAGCGCTGCGGCCACGCCGGTCAAGGCGGTAAACAATCGGTCCCAGCCCAGTTCATAGACATGGGCGGGGTTGCCCGAATCCAGCAGCGCCACCATGGCGGCGGAATAGCCCGCCAGCATGATGCCGTAGGAGAAAAAGCCACGCTGCAGATTGCCCAGGCCCGCGCACAGACCCATCCACACAGCCAGCCCGGTGACCAGCCAGAGCAGATCGCCCTGCGCAATCAGCACCAGCGCCACACCGGCGGCGGTGCCGACGATGGTGCCGGCGGTGCGGAAAAAGCTTTTCTCCAGCAACTGGCCGCGCAGCGGCTGGGACGCGGCCCAGACCGTCATGCCCGCCCATTGCGGATGCTCCAGCCCCAGTGCCCAGGCGGCAAATACGGCGATGCAGGCCGCAAACGCGGTGCGCAGATGCTGGCGCAGGCGGGCGCTGTCAAAACCCCAGCGCGCGGCGCGCTCCAGAAAACGGTCGTAGGCAGCCACGCTCATGGGCGCACCTCCGCGTCGGCCACGTCGGTGTGCGTTTGATTGCAGCGCTCGGCGTGCAGCAGCTCCATGCGGGCGCGAATCTTGTTGACGCCGCCCAGCATGGCTTCGACCTCATCGTCGCTGAGGTCCTGCAGCATGGACAGCTCGGCGTGAAGCATGGTGGCGCGGATGCTGTCCACGGCGGCATGGCCTTCGGTGGTCAGAAAGATGCGCTTGCTGCGGCGGTCGGCCGGGTCGGCGCGTCGCTCGACCAGACTTTTACCTTCCAGAATGTCCAGCAGGCGTACCAGGCTGGAGCTGTCCAGCCCCACGCGCTCGGCCAGCTCTTTTTGCGTCACACCATCGCCCCAGGCGCGCAGGTGAATCAGCGGCGTCCAGGTGGCGTCGGTCAGGCCGCTGGCGGCCAGCTGTTCTTCGACCAAGCGGCGCCATTGGCGGGTGAGGGTGACCATGAGAAATCCCAGTCGGTCGCGGGAGGGGGCATCAGCAAAAGACATAAGCCGCCGATTTTGCTTCTACTTCAATTAATTTGCATTTCAAACTAATTGAATATGCACTCATGACTAGGGTATTCCCTTGATATGCTTGTGATGGGTAAATAAAAAAGGAGAGCGACCAGCGCTCTCCAGAATTGGGTTTTCAATGATTTATGGCCTGAAAGGCATGTTCAAACCGGGCATGCGGCTTTCATAAAGATAGCGATCAGAACAGCTCAGGAATCCACAGATTCAGCGCCAGACCGGCTACCAGCAGCCAGACAAACAGAATCAACGCCAGCAGCAGCGGCTTGGTGCCTGCGGCGCGCACGGCGCCGATATGGGTGGTCAGACCCAGGGCGGCCATGGCAATGGCCAGCAGCGCGTTGTCCAGCTGAATGCCGGTGCTGACCACGGCTTCGGGCAGCACGCCCAGCGAGTTCACACCGGCCATGGCCACAAAGCCCACGGCAAACCAGGGGATGATGATCTTGTTGCCCGCCTTGCCGGAGTTCACACCCACGGCCCGCTCGCTGCGCGCCAACCACATGGACAGAATCAGCAAAAATGGGGCCAGCATCATCACGCGCACCATCTTGGAGATCACGGCCACATCGGCGGCCTGGCTGCCAATGGCTTCACCGGCGGCCACAACCTGGGCCACCTCATGCACGGTGGAGCCGACGAACAGGCCGTACTGGTGCACATCGGCGTTGATCCAGCCGAACTCCGCATTCCAGTGGAACAGCGCGGGGTAGAGGAAAGTGCCCACGGTGCCAAACACCACCACGGTGGCCACGGCCACGGCTACATCCTCGGCGCGGCCCTTGGCCACGGGCTCGGTCGCCAGCACGGCAGCTGCACCGCAGATGGAACTGCCCGCGCCAATCAGCAGCGTGGTGCGCTTGTCCATGCCCAGCAGCTTCTGGCCCACCCACTGGGCCAGCAAAAAGGTGCTGGACAGCACCAGCGCATCAATCACCACACCGGCCATGCCGACCTGGCCAATGTCCTGAAACGTCAGGCGCAGACCGTAGAGGATGATGCCCGCGCGCAGCAGTCTGGCCTTGGCAAAGCCCACGCCGCTGGCGCAGCTGCTGGCGATGGACGGGTAGACGGTGTTGCCGATGACCAGACCGATGACGATGGCCAGCGTCAGCGCGCTCAGGCCGTTGCTTTTGATGGCGGGAAACTGGGCCAGCCAGGTGGCGACGGCGGCAATGGCGCAGGCCAGCAGCAGGCCGGGCAGCATGGCAATGGGCTTGTTGTGCTTGGTGGGGGAAAGTGTTGTTGTGCTCATGAAACCTCCTGCTGCCCGGTGCACACAGAGCGTGGCTGGCAGCGACGGGTTTCACTTTAGATTTGTTAGTTATATTTGTATAACGAATAGTTTTTCTAAGATCAATCGATAAAACAGGTAGATCAGGGAATTTCTCCCTCTGAAAGCCGCTAAGCGATTGATTTGTTTACGGCGCAAGCAGGGGCTGAAGCGAGCGGGCCAGCGCTTCAACATCACCTTCAGCCACCAGCGTCAGCCCTGTTTGCGGCGGCAGGCCGCAGGCGGCGGTGGAAATCACCGGCAAACCTGCCGCCAGCGCGGCGCGCAGGGCTTGGGGGTTGTGCTCCACATGGGCGGGCAGCACCATGAGTGCCGCGGCATTGGCCTGCGTCAGCCAGTCATCGCCATGGCCCATGCGCTGCAGTTGCACATGCGGCGGAAGGTGCTGAGGGCTGAACACCGTGCCCAGCACGATCAGCTGCAGCGGCTGCGTGGGCAGCCGGGCCAGTGCCGCACACAGCTCTCGCCAACCTTTGCGCGCCAGTGTGCTGGCCGGAAACACAATGGTTTTGATAGCTGCTTGCCTATATATCTTCTGGACTTGAGCCGGGTTTGGCTTGAAATTTTCCTGCCAGACTAGCTCCATCACCTGCGCGGCCAGGTTCTGCCGCGCCCACTGCGCCACGCCATGGTGGGGTGTGATGATCTGCCGCGCTGACTGCAGGGCCTGCAGCTCGGCCTGTACCAGAGCGGGTTCGGGCCTGAAGTCACGCAGACTGGGCTCATCGGGCCACAGGCCGGCGGCATGGTCCAGCTGTTCCAGAATCGCCTGCATGGGCAGGGCGGGCATCCAGACCGTGAGTTGCCGCCCCGGCAACTGGCCGCTTTGCTGCAGCGCGGGCAGATAAGCCTGATCGGCCAGCAGTTGCGTATCGGTAGGCTGCAGCCGGGCCATGGCATGGGCGGCCTGCCAGCGCTGGCCGTCCAGCACGCTGGCCTGGCGCTGACCTTGAGATTTCGCATTCCAGCGCAGCCATAGTGCACGGCGCAGGGCCACGGCTTTGGCTTGCAGGCCGCTGGCGCTGATCTGCCAGTCTGCATCAGCCAGCTTGCGCGCCACCTGCTGGCGCTGGCCTGCGGTCAGTGCGTGGGGCAGCGTCAGCCGCTCGCGCAGCTCGGGCATCTGCCGCAGATGGCTGGCCAGCTCGGGCGTCAGTCCGTCAAGCAGCGCATGGCTGCTGCCTTGCTGATCGGCCAGATTTGCCAGCTCGGGCTGGTGGCGAAAGCAGCTGGTTTCGTTGCAGGTCACGCAGCTGCGCACTACGGGCAGATCCGCCGCAGGGCGCGGGCGCTTGACGATATGAATGGGGAACTGCGTTGAAGAGTGTGCCGTTCCTGCCGCGCCACGCAGGCGCAGCGTGAGCTGGCTGGCGCTCATCTGCACTTCCAGCCGCAGCGGCCTGTCCGCCGCAATGCGCAGGTCGATATGCTTCCACAGCACAGTGGCGTCAATCAGGCTGGCGTCGCGCCGGGCCGCTTCGATCAGCGCGGTGTGCCCATGGCGCTCCAGCAGCGTCAGCCCCGCGCGGCTGGCGGCGGTGGCCAGCGCATTGCTGAGCTGGCAGATGCCGCCGCCAATCGTGGGCACCACACAGCCTTCGCGAATTTCGCGGCCCAGCACAAAGCCTTTGCGGGTGGTGATGCGGCCCAGTTGCTGCCAGAAGCTCAGCACCGCGCCCGCAGGCAACTCCACGCCATCAAAAGCCTGCAGAGCCAGCCGCAGGTTGTGCACCTTGCCAGCGGCCAGCGCAAATTCATCGCTGCGCCCGTCGCTCCACAGCGGGCTGCGTACTTCGGCAAGCACGGGGGCCCGTGCCAGCGCACTGTGCGCAGCGGCCACGGCAGGCCAGCGGCGGATATGGGGCGCGCGCAGGTCTTGCGCCATGCGCTGCAGCGTCAGCAGCCGGATGCGGGTCCAGAACCACAGCGCCTGCATGCGCGAGGGCAGCACAAAGCCGGGGGCGGAAGTTTCGGGTGGCAGAGCACTCATGGAGGCCGATCTTAGGAGAGAGGCCCAGCGGAGGCTACTTGAAGTTGTTACCGCTTATATTTGCCCAAGCCTGCAAACTACCCATCATCTAGCTGCAAAGCCGGTAAAGCCATGCTGCACCTCACCCTGCGTCAATTCGAGATTTTTTGCGCTGTAGCCCAGAGCGGAAATACGGTAGCTGCTGCAGAGGCGATAGCGCTATCGCAGTCTGCCACCAGTGCTGCGCTGCAGCAGCTGGAGTCCGGTCTGGGCGTGGCGCTGTTCGAGCGTGTGGGCAAGCGTCTGGTGCTCAACGATGCGGGGCGTGCGCTGCTGCCGCAGGCGCTGGCCATGCTGGAGCAGGCGCGCGGCATCGAGCAGTCGTTTTCTGCCAAGGCGGCCAATATGCCGGTGCGCCTGCGCGTGGCGGCCAGCACCACGATTGGCACTTACGCGCTGCCGCAGGTGCTGGCGCGGCTGGCAAAGTCGCATCCGCTGGTGCGGGTGGATTTGCAGATCGCCAACACGCAGGAGGTGGGCGACGCCGTGCTGGCCATGGAAGTCGATATGGGCCTGATCGAAGGCAGCAGCCACTGGCAAGGGCTGGAGGTGCAGCCCTGGCTGCGTGATGAGCTGGTCATCGTTGCCTCGCCCCAGGACCCGCTGGCCGCGCAGGCGCGCAGCAAGCCGCTGGGCGTGACGGCGCTGCGCAAGGCCGCGTGGCTGCTGCGCGAGGCGGGTTCGGGCACGCGCGAGATGGTGGAGCATGCGCTGCTGCCGCATTTGCACCAACTGCCCGCCGCGGCCACGCTGGGCAGCTCGGAGGCGATTGCGCGCTGCGTGGAGCAGGGCCTGGGCATCAGCTGCCTGTCGCGCGTGCTGGTGCAGTCGCAACTGCAGGCCGGGGCGCTGGAGATCTTGCCCACCACGCTGCCGCGCATGTGGCGCAATTTCTCGCTGGTGCAGCGTGCAGGCAAGCGCAGATCGCCCGCGCTGCAGGCGTTTGTGGATGCCTGCATGGCGGCTGAGCCGTCATTGGCAGATTGAGCATCAAACCGGCTGCTAGTCAAGAAGATATAAGCGCAGGCAGCTATTGTTTTTATTAAGACTCATCTCGCTTGAGTGTGCTGGTTTTGGCTCTATATTGGATGCAGGCCCGCAACCCCATCGTGCAGCGGCGGGCGCATCCCCGGGAGGAACACCATGAAAACGATTGACGAAATGCTGCACCTCGATTTGCTCACCCGCGAGCAGCACCTGCAGATCAGCGGCTGGATTGAAGCTGCCGACTCCCCCGAAGCCATCCTGAAGATGCCCGCCCCGCTATGGCAGGCGGTAGAGCGCGCCAGTCAGGCCATGGGCGTGAATGAGGATTTGCTGCGCCCGCCGGCGCTGGATGCGGGCGGGCTGCTGTCCGTCTGAAGCCGCGCCATGACTGCTGCTGCGCAAGAGCGCTTGCAGGCCGCACTGGGGCAGGTGAACCAAGCGCAGGCCGTGCTGGCGCTGGCGCATGTGCTCAAGGCCGAAAGCATGGGCCAAGTGGCGATGTATCGCGTGTTTCAGCAGCAACTGGAGTTGCTGGACGGCGATGACCCGGGCTGTGATGCGCTTGCAGACACCATGGATCTGATCTGGGGCGGCGGCTGGGCCAAAGGGCGGGCGCTGTTTGAGCAGGAACTCAGCACCGAGCGTCTGGCCCGGGAATGACGGCTTTAAACCCCATGAAAAATAGCTGCCCCGCTTGCTGATCAAGCGCAGGCAGCTATCTTTTTTACTTCACCGGAATCTGCGTGCCATGCGGCACGGCCACGGCCGTCACGCTGTTCTGGGGCGAGCCTTCAATCACGCGGTCCGAATAAGTCATATAGATCAGCGCATTGCGCTTGGCGTCCACCATGCGCACCACGCGCAGGCGCTTGAACAGCAGCGAGGTGCGCTCGGTAAACACTTCTTCCTGCTGCTTGAGCGGCCCGGGGAACTGGATATTGCCCGTGGCCTGGCAGGCAATCGAGGCTTCGGAGCGATCCTCGGCCAGGCCCAGCCCGCCCTTGATGCCGCCCGTCTTGGCGCGCGAGACATAGCAGGTCACGCCGGGCACCTTGGGGTCGTCATAGGCATCGACCACGATTTTGTGGTCCGGGCCAATCCACTTGAAGACGGTGTCCACGGCACCGATCTGCTCGGCATGGCTCATGCCCACATAGGCCATGGTTCCGACAGTGGCAGCTGCAACGACGAGAACGGCAGAAACAATTTTCATGATGGTGCGCATGGATGAGTGAGTCTAGGGTTAACCCGTAAGTTATCGCAGGGCATTGTGCCCGATGCGCATCGTAGAGCAAAGCCAGTGGCGACAATGTAGTCCTCGGTTGCCGGGCGTGGAGCACTCCACCTTTCCCTGGCACTTGCGGTGGGGCGAGTCACTCTGCTGACCTCGTGTTTGTGTCCCACCGCTTTCAACCCCTCTGTTTTCTGTCGCGGCGCCCGTTCGGGTTGTCGCTTTTCGGCTTTGTTTTCAGCAGCGCCATGCCCGGACGGGCGTGGCGGGCTTTTGTGTTGCTTCCATGTCAGTTTCTTCTTCCGCTTCAGCGCCCGGTTTGAGCGCTTCTTCCCTGCTGCTGATGGCGCTGGCCTGCGGGCTGTGCGCGGGCGGCAATTACTTTAACCAGCCGCTGCTGCACTCGATTGCCGAGCATTTCAGCGTGGCCGAATCTGCCGCCGCTGCCAGCGTGACGCTGGCCCAGGTGGCCTATGCCAGCGGCTTGCTGCTGCTGGCTCCGCTGGGCGACAAGCTGCAGCGGCGCGGTCTGGCCGTGAGCTTGATGCTGCTGGCCGCTGCAGGGCAGGCGCTGTGCGGGCTGGCCACGGGGCTGAGCATGTTTCTGTGGGGCACGCTGATGGCGGGGCTGTTTTCCGTCGCCGCTCAGGTGCTGGTGCCCATGGCCGCAGCGCTGGCCCAGCCCGGGCAAAGCGGGCGCGCCGTGGGCTGGGTGATGAGCGGGCTGCTGCTGGGCATTTTGCTGGCGCGCAGCGTGGCCGGTGTGGTCTCGGACGCCTGGGGCTGGCAGGCGGCCGTGTACCAGGGCGCGGCGCTGGTGATGGCCGTGGTGGCGCTGTGGCTGTGGAAGGCACTGCCTGCATCGCGCAACCCCAGTCCCGTGAGTTATCCCCAGGTGCTGTCCAGCATGTGGCGGCTGCTGCGCACCCAGCCGGGGCTGCGTCAGCGCACGCTGGTCAGTGGTCTGGCCTTTGCTTCGGTCAGCGTGCTGTTTTCAACCATGGCGCTGCAACTGTCGGCCGGCCCGCTGGGCTTGGACGATGGGCAGATTGGCCTGATTGGTCTGGCAGGCGCTGCTGGTGCGCTGGTGGCCACGCAGGCAGGTCGTCTGGTCGATAAAGGCCTGGGCCGTGTGAGCTGCGCGATTGGTGCGCTGGCGCTGCTGCTGTCCTGGCCCATGCTGTGGTGGGGCGGCGCGCATCTGGGCTGGTTTGTGCTGGGCATGGTGGTGATTGATCTGAGCCTGCAGTGCCTGAACATCACCAATCAGGCGACCGTAGCCCAGTTGCTGCCCGCAGCGCGTGGCCGTATGAATGCCGTCTATATGACGGGCTACTTCACGGGCGCGGCAGCGGGTTCTGCACTGGGCACGCTGGCCTGGCGTATCAACGGCTGGCTGGGCGCCTGCGCTCTGGGTGTGGCGCTGGCGCTGCTGGCGGGGCTGGGCACCTTCAGCATGCGCAAGACGCATGCTCTGGTGCCCGCCGCCATGCGTTGATGGCTACATATCCCAACGTAACGAAGCCGTGTAGGTGCGCTGCGGATAAGGGTGGAAGTTCCAGTACTGCGCGTTGTTGGCGTTGTCGATGCCGAACGCAGCGGACAGTTGCTTGTCGATCTGGTAGCGGGCGCGCAAATCCACGGTGAAGTATTTGCTGGCTCCCATATAGGTGTCGGCATGCACATCGCTATTGTCCAGATTTGAGTACTGGCGGCCGCTGTAGCGCGCAGCCACGGTCAGCGCCCAGCGCTCGTCGGGCTTGTAGGTGGCCCAGGCCGTGGCGCGCCAGCGCGGCACGCGCGGCTGCCATTTGCCCACGCTGGCCGGGTTGGCGGCATTGGCGGTGATGCGCGAGTTGGCCCAGGTCAGGCTGCCGCCCAGGTCGAGGCCCCGAATCCAGACCGATTGCGCCGAGTACGCCAGCTCCAGCCCCGAGGTGCGCACCTGATCCACGTTCTGCACAGCCGAGGTGGTGGTGCCGGGAATTAGCTGACTGTAGAGGGCATCGCGCGTGCGTTCATGAAACCAGGTGGCGCGCAGCAATCCGTTGCCCAAGTCTTGCTCCGCCGTCAGCTCGCCCGTCCAGGCTTTCTCGGGCTTGAGATTCGGGTCGTTGATAAAGGACAGCGCGCCGCCCGAGGTCGCTCCATAGAGCTCGCCCACGGTGGGGAAACGCACGGATCGGCCCAGCGACGCCTTGAGCATGGTGTTGCGCGCCAGCTGGTAAGCCAGCGCGGCCTTGGGCGAGAAATGCGCTTCGCTGCGTCTGGCGTAACCCAACTGGCTGGTGGCGGTGGCTGTGCGGCCCTGCTCGGCACGCCAGTCTTCCCAGCGCAGGCCCAGCACGGCCTTCCAGTCCTTGGCGATCTGCCAGCTGTCCTGCGCCCAGAGGTAGGCGGTCTCGGTGCGGCCCCCTACCTGGCTGACCAGCGACTGCGTGTTGGCCGGGCCTGATTGCCAGTCGCCCAGCACGTTGTATTTGCTGATATTGAGCTTGTAGGCATCGCGGCCCAGACCGAAGTCCACGATATGGGCGCCCTGCAAACCCTGGGGCCTCCAGGTGCCCTTGGCCGCCAGCGTGTTCCAGCCCGTGCCATCCTGATCCTGCAGCGTGCCAGCGCCGCCGGTCTGTGCCAGCGGCTGGGCCACGGTGGGCACGCGCTGCTGGTCCTTGCCGTAGTCGTACAGGCTGGCGCTCAGCTCCCAGTCAAAAGTCTCGCGCATATGGCTTTTGAGCGAGACGCCATGCATGGTGTGCGTTTGGCTGTCGCGGGACAGGCCGAACGCGGTATTGGCCAGCTGGTAGCTCTTGCCATCAATATTGACCAGGCCGCTGTAGACGGGTTGGCCATTGGGGTCGCGCAGATAGCTTTGCGAGCTGCCCCTGGCGCTGTTTTGCCACCAGCCCAGCGTGTAGCTGGCGCGCAGCGTGGGCGTGAGGTCATAGGCCAGCTTGATCTTGGCGTGGTCCTGCTGTGTGCGGTACTGCGTGCCCGCGCCCAGGATGTACCAGGGCTGGTTGGTGGTGTTCAGCCCCGCCAGTGCACCGGTTACCGGCGTGCCCGCGCTGGATGTGGTTCCGGCAGACTTCAGCACGGCCGGAAAGGTTAGCGGCTGGCTGTGGCTGTCCGTGTGGTTGAGGTTGAGCCAGAACGACCAGTCGCCGCTGCGGCTGCCGATGGAGGCACTGCTGTTCCAGCTGCCAAAGGTGCCGCTGCTTCCCAGCACCTTGCTGGGCTGGGACGAATAGCCTGCGGCCACATGGGCTTCGAGCTTGTCGGGCATGCGCGTCACATAGTCGACCACTGCCCCGGCGGAGTTGCCGGGATAGGCGGCCGAGAATGGGCCGTACATCACATCGACGCGCTCGATTTCCTCGGGCGTGACCAGCCCCCAGCGCGGCGCGTAGTTGCTGCCATTGGCAATGCCATTGCCCAGATAGTTGGAGAGCAAAATGCCGTCCGCATACACCGCAGAGCGTGCGCTATTGCCCGTGCCCGAAGCGCGGGTGGAGAGGATGGCGTGGTTGTAATCGCCGATATAGCGCTTGCGCACCAGCAGGCTGGGCAGGTATTTGAGGGCGTCTTCGCTGTCCGTGGCGTTGATGCGCGTCTCGATCTCCTCGCGCGTCATGCCCTCGATGGTGGTGGGAATCTGCGTGGGCAAAGAGCTGGGTTGACCGCCGTTGACGGTGACGATGCCCAGCGTCTTGCTGCGCTCGGCGGACTCGGAAAGGTCTTGAGTACTCTGCGCCAGGCACGGCCAGGCGATGCCACTGACCACGAGTGGCAAAAAAATCTGTTTCATGAATGCTTACCCCGGGGCGCACGAAGTCGGTGCAGCCCCTATGAATCTGATAGCGGCCAGCCTAAGTAGTACCTAGACTGGGGCCTGAAATCGTTCAAAAGTAAGCGGAAGGAGGCCCGCGCGCGGGCAGTGGCGCAGCGGTGATCGATGCAATGCGCGCCTGCTCCACAGGCTGCAGTGCATGCCACAGCGGCGACTGGGTGGGGGGCGGCAGCTGCAGCGCGGAGGGGGGCGGTGCGGCATGGGGCAGGCACATGGGGCAGTCCAGATGGCCCGCGCCCAGCGTCTGGCTGCCATCGTCGCCCTTGACGATCATCTTCACCGCGCCGGTGCTGGTGCAGATCAGCTCAAAACCCTGAGGCTGAACCAGCGGCGAGGCCACGGCAGCGCCGATGGACAGTGCAAACCATGCCAGCACCCACCGGCCCAGCAGGCAGGTGGCAACGCGGCGAAACGTCTGCAAAGTCATGACATGCATCATAAAACGACTTGATGCACCTGCCTATGAAAACGCCTGTGAGTCCGGGTAGTGATTGTGCAAACTGCTATGTTTTTAATAACAAAACCCGGCCGGAGCCGGGTTGAGTTCAAGAGAGCAGAAAGCCTTAAAAAACGGCGCGCCCCAAGCAAGAGACAGCCAGCAAGCGCCGCCGCGCAGCGAGGCTGTCGTCCCCCTCAGGGGGAAGCCGCGAAGCGGCTCAGGGGGCTACATGTTTACGCAGGTGCTCCAGAGCCTCTTCCACCTGATCCACCAGCACCAGGCACAGATCGCCGGGTTGCAGGCGTTCCAGCGCGTGGTCAATGGCCAGGAATTCGCCGTGGATTTCCGTGCTGTAGCTGGTGCGTGGCGCACCTTCCAGACCCTTTTTCAGCAGGGCCAGCACTTCGCCGTCTTCGCGGCCGCGCTGGCAGGCGTCCTGGTACAGCACCACATCGTCAAACACCTTGCCCAGAATCTGCGTCTGCTCGACGATGTCCTGGTCGCGGCGGTCGCCCGCACCCGAGATCACCACGCTGCGGCGCTTGGCAGGCATGGCTTCCACGGCCTGGCTCAGCGCGCGAATGGCGTCGGGGTTGTGGCCGTAGTCGGCAATGATGGTGGCACCCTTGTAATCCATCACATTGAAGCGGGCCGGGGCGTTGTCGCTGTCGCTCAGGAACCCTGCCAGACCGCGGCGGATGGTCTGCCAGGGCAGGCCGGAAGCCCAGGCCGCGCCGATGGAGGCCATGACGTTTTCCACCTGGAAGGTGATGGTGCCGTTGCGGGTCAGCGGAATATCGCGCAGCGCAATGGTTTCGCGCCACGAGCCTTCGGCGGCCACGATGGAGTCGCCATCGACATAGATCACGCGGCTGCCCTGGGCGCGGTGCGTGGCCATCACGGGGTGGTGGCGGTCGGCAGCAAAGAAGATGATCTTGCCGGGGCAGACATGGGCCATGGCGGCCACCAGCGGGTCGGCGGCGTTGAGCACGGCATAGCCGTCGGTGGCCACGTTCTGCACGATGACGCGCTTCAAGACGCCCACGTCTTCCTTGGTGGTGATGAAGTTCAGACCCAGGTGATCGCCTTCGCCCACGTTGGTGACCACGGCCACCTGGCAGCGGTCAAAGCCCAGGCCTTCACGCAGAATGCCGCCGCGTGCGCATTCGAGCACGGCTGCATCGGTTTCGGGGTGGGCCAGCGCATTGCGGGCACTCTTGGGGCCGGAGCAGTCACCGCTGTCGATCTGACGGCCGTTGACGTACACGCCATCGGTATTGGTCATGGCGGTGCGCCAGCCGTGCGAGGTGAACAGATGGGCAATCACGCGCGTGGTCGTGGTCTTGCCGTTGGTGCCGGTGACGGCGACCAGCGGCACGCGGCCATCGTCGCCAGGGGCGAACAGCTCGTCCACCATGGGAACGCCCACATTGCGGGGGCGGCCAAACGAGGGGGCCAGGTGCATGCGCAGGCCGGGGGCAGCGTTCACTTCCACAATGCCGCCGCTTTGCTCTTCCAGCGGCTTGAGCATGGTCTCGCAGACCACGTCCACGCCGCAGATATGCAGGCCAATGGTTTGCGCGGCTTCAATCGCGCGGGCGGCGATTTCGGGGTGCACATCGTCGGTCACATCGGTGGCGCTGCCGCCGGTGGACAGGTTGGCGTTGTTGCGCAGCACCACGCGCTGGCCCTGTGCGGGCACGGATTCGGGGGTCAGGCCTTCGCTGGCAATGCGGTCGATGGCGATTTCGTCCAGACGCACCTTGGTCAGCGCCGTGCCGTGGCCGGAGCCGCGGCGCGGGTCCTGGTTGACGATTTCGACCAGCTCACGAATCGTGTGCGTGCCGTCACCCAGCACTTGCGGTGGCTCGCGGCGGGCAGCGGCGACCAACTGGCCGCCGACAACCAGCAGGCGGAAGTCGTGACCGGGCAGGAAGCGCTCGACCATGATTTCGTCGCCAAACTCGCTGGCCACCTTGTAGGCTGCTTCCAGGCCTTCGCGGGTGGTGATGTTCACCACCACGCCCTTGCCCTGGTTGCCGTCCTGGGGCTTGACCACCACGGGCAGGCCCACTTCCTGAGCCACGGCCCAGGCGTCGTCCACGTCGGTCACGGGGCGGCCCATGGGCACGGGCACGCCAGCGGCATGCAGCAAACGCTTGGTCAGGTCCTTGTCCTGGGCAATCGATTCAGCCACGGCGCTGGTGGAGTCCAGCTCGGCAGCCTGAAAGCGGCGGGCCTTGGAGCCCCAGCCCAGTTGCACCAGCGAGCCGGTGGTCAGGCGGCGAAACGGGATGCCTCGGGCCACGGCGGCGTCCACAATCGCGCCGGTCGATGGGCCGATGCGGTCGTCTTCGTCCAGCTCGCGCAGTTCGGCGATGGTGGCGTCGGCGTCAAATGGCGTGTCGTTGAGTGCAGCCTGAATCAGCGCTTCGGCGCGCTCCATGGCCAGCTTGCCCACGGCTTCTTCGGTGTACTCGACCACGACCTGGAAGGTGCCGTGTTCCACGGTCTCATGCGTGCGGCTGAAGGTGACGGGGCAGCCCGCCTGTGCCTGCAGCGACAGGGCGGCGACTTCCAGCACATGGGCCAGCGACAGTTGCTGGTCCGCACCATGAGGCTGCAGCGTGCCGATCGTGGGGAAGCGCGCACGCAGCTTGTCCTCAAAGCCGGGCATGGCGGTGTACAGCAGTTCGCTGTCATCGCAGTGCACGATGGCTTCGATAGCGGTGCTACGGGTCCAGAGGTTGGGGCCACGCAGGGCACGGGTGCGATTGATCTGCATATTGTTCTTTCAGCTGAATATCAAGCGTTTTCTTGATGTGGTGCTTATGAATCAAGCACTGCTAGCTATATTTATTGGAGCAACTCGGTAAGGACCTCAGGCCTGGTACTCAAAGGTCTTGATGCCTGCGCCAATCAGCTCGGGCGTGATGTCCAGCGCCCAGGCGGTGGCAATCGCAGCCAGCAGGGCAGGCGTATCAGGCTTCTTGCCGCCGGACAGGCTCAGTGCATCGAGCGTGCCCAGCACGCGTTCCTGCGTACCGGTGGCCAGCACCACATTGCCAGCCTTGACGAACACGGCGCGGCCACCTTCGTGGCGAGCCTCGGTGTTGGCGCGGTGGGCAGTCACGAACTCGTTGGCCGCGTCGGTGGAGTACAGCACCACTTCGCCGTCACACAGCTCGGCCAGATCAGCCACTTCGGGCAGGTCGGCGTTGAGCACGCCAGCGCCTTCGTCCAGCACCACGTCGATTTGCGTGCGCATCACGCGGCGCATCTGGCCGGGCTCCAGCACATCGTGGTCCGCCAGTTGCTCGTAGCCATCCATATCGGTGACCACGCCCACCAGGCAGCGGTCATAGGCCAGGCCTTCTTCCAGGATGGAGCGGGCCGTGGTCTGAATCACAGCGGCCTCGGCCAGACGGTTGGTCAGCAGGCGGTGGGCACCGGCCCAGTTGGCGGTATTGGTCTTCTGGGTCTGGCGGTTGGCCAGGAACATGCCTTCGCCGCTGGCCACGCCCGTCAGCTTGCCCGACAGCTGCAGCAGCCAGCCCACCAGACGCGAGATGAAGGCGTTGTTGCGCGTGCCGACAATGCCGACGACGGGGATGCGGCCAGCGCCGGGGCCGTCTTCACGCGGGAAGAGATGGTCGGCAATCGCCATGCCCACAGGGCGGGGGGCGCCGCTGGTGGGTTTCAGGTGCATCAGCAGACCGGGGCCGGCGTTGACTTCCAGAATCGCACCCTGGTCCTGCATGGGCTTGGAGACGTCCTTCAGGATCATGTCCATGCCAGCGATATCGAGGCCCACAATCTTGGCAGCCAGCACGGCGTAGTAGGCCACGTCGGGGTGCACATCATCCAGGCAGTCGATCGCCATATTGCCGTTGCGCTGCAGCAGCACGCCCTGGCCCTGGGGGATCACGCTGTCGGGCGTCACATGCTGGCGGTTCAGCTCCAGCTTGACGGCACCGGCGTCCAGGTTGATCCAGTCCAGCGGGTATTCCTGCTCGGGGCCGCGGCGGGGGTCCTGGTTCAGCACTTCCACCAGTTCGCGCAGCGTGGCCTTGCCATTGCCATAGACGGAAACGGTTTCGCCCTTGGTGGCTGCAACGACTTTGCCGCCCACCACGAGCAAGCGGTGTTCCACGCCGTCGATGAACTTTTCAACGATCACGTCCGAGCCTTCGGGCTCGGCCAGCGCAAAAGCGGCCTTGATGTCGGCTTCCTTGGACAGCTCCAGCGTCACGCCGCGGGCGTGGTTGCCGTCGGAGGGCTTGACGGTGACGGGAAAGCCGATTTCCTGCGCCACTTCCCAGGCTTCTTCGGGCGAGGCCACGATCTGCCCTTCGGGCACCGGCACGCCGCAGGCCGTCAGCAGGCGCTTGGTGAAGTCCTTGTCCTGGGCAATGCCTTCGGCAATGGCGCTGGTCTGGTCGGACTCGGCCGTCCAGATGCGGCGCTGTGCAGCGCCATAGCCCAGCTGCACCAGGTTGCCGTCGTTCAGACGGATATGGGGGATGCGGCGCTCGCCTGCAGCATCGACGATGCAGCCGGTCGAGGGGCCGAGGTAGCGGTCATTGATCGCGGTCTTGATCGCGTGGATGGCGGGTTTGAGCTCGAACGACTCGTCGTTGATGGCCGCCATCAGCAGCTTGTGGCCTTGCTCCAGCGCCACGCGGGCCACGGCCTCTTCGGGGCAGCGGAACACCATGCGGTAGACGCCGCGCTTGGAGATTTCGCGCGTCTGGCCAAATTCAGCGGGCATGCCGGCCAGGTTCAGCAGCTCGATGATCACGTGCTCCAGCACATGGCCCATCCAGGTGCCGCCTTCCAGGCGCTGGATAAAGCCGCCACGCTCGCCCACGCCGCAGGTGTGCTCCACCAGATCGGGCAGCCATGTGGTCAGGCGTTCGTTGAGGCCAGGAATTTTGTTGGAGGGATAGTCTTCCAGCTCTCCCAGATCCAGCCAGACCTCCAGTACCGGGCGGTAGGTCCAGACACTAGGGCCACGCAGGAAAGTTGTGCGCAAGAGTTGGATGTCGTTGAATTTCGCCATGTGAGTCAGCGGATAAAAATGGGGAGAACAGGATTTTTTAGAATCCTGCCCAAGATGGATTGGCATTGTGCGCTCAGAATTCGCATTGCGTCGCTTGTCAGCCTAAATGCAGGTTCGCGCGTTAACCAGGGTGTATGGGGCGTCAGGCACAGCCACGTTCACCATGCCGATGCGGTTGCCCGCATGACTCTTGGAGCCGCCATCGGCGGAGAAAAATAACTCAACATGCAACATCACCATTCTGTGGACGCCTCGGCTGTCTTTGCCGGTCCCCTGGGGGACGAATTGCGGGGAAAGCTCGCTACCCATGAAAACGTATTAGCCATCGTCCCGGTTGACCTGAGTGCCGATTTGCAGTTTGGTAATGGTTTGTTAGCCCTGACGCAGGAGCGCCTGCTGGCCTGCGACCCCGGCTCGCACCAGTGGCGCGAATGGCCGCTGCAGGTGGGCCAGAGCCTGCGCCTGCAGGACCATGGCGGGGTGGGTAACCTGGAACTGCATGGCCATGATTCCCGGTTGGCGCAGTGGTTTATCACCCTGACCCATCAGGCCGCCATGCTGCTGCTGATGCAGCAGTTCGATCGCCAGCGCGAGCGTATCGCCAAGCAGGAAAGCTATAGCGCTGTATCGGATGAAGAGACTGCGCACTGCCCTGTCTGTCATTCGGCATTGCCACCCGATACCGAAGAATGCCCAGCCTGCGCGCGCCAGCAAGGGCCGCAGACGTCGACCTGGGTACTGCTGCGCCTGTGGCGCTTTGCCAAGCCCTATCAGGGCCAGTTGCTGCTGGGTTTCTTGCTGACGCTGGCCACCACGGCGGCCCAGTTGGTGGCGCCGTATCTGACGATTCCGCTGATGGACAAGATCCTGATCCCGTTCCAGAACGGTGAAAAGATCGACTCCAGTCTGGTGACCTTCTATCTGGGCATGCTGCTTTTGTCGGCGCTGCTGGCCTGGGCGCTGGGCTGGGCACGCACGTTCGTGCTGGCCAAGGTGTCCGAGCGCATTGGCTCCAATCTGCGCACCACCACTTACAACCACTTGCTCAACCTGTCGGTGGACTATTACGGCAGCAAGCGCACGGGCGACCTGATGGCACGTATCGGTGCTGAAACCGACCGCATCAACCTTTTTCTGTCGCTAAATGCGCTCGATTTTGCGACCGACGTGCTGATGATCGTGATGACCTCGGTCATCCTGTTCTCGATCAACCCCTGGCTGGCGCTGGTCACCTTGGTGCCGCTGCCCTTCATCGCCTGGATGATCCACACCGTGCGTGACCGCCTGCGCACCGGCTTCGAGAAGATCGACCGCGTCTGGTCCGAAGTGACCAATGTGCTGGCCGACACCATTCCCGGTATCCGCGTGGTGAAGGCCTTTGCCCAGGAAAAGCGCGAAGCCGACCGCTTCAGCGATGCCAACCGCGTCAACCTCGAAGCCAATGACCGTGTGAACAAGACCTGGTCGCTGTTCACGCCTACGGTGACGCTGCTGACCGAAATCGGCATTCTGATCGTCTGGGGCTTCGGCATCTATCTGGTGGCTGGCGGCTCCATCACCGTTGGTGTGCTGACGGCCTTTATCGCCTATATCGGGCGCTTCTATACGCGACTCGATTCCATGAGCCGCATTGTCTCGGTCACGCAAAAAGCCGCTGCCGGTGCCAAGCGCATTTTTGACATCCTCGACCATGTGAGCAACGTGCCCGAGCCTGCCAGCCCCGTGAAGCTGCCCGGCAAGGCCAAGGGTGCCATCACCATGGAAGACGTGAGCTTCCGCTACGGTAGCCGCGCCGTCATCAAGCATCTGGATCTGCAGATCAAGCCCGGTGAAATGATTGGTCTGGTGGGCCACAGCGGCTCGGGCAAGAGCACGCTGGTCAATCTGATCTGCCGCTTCTATGACGTGAGCGACGGCTCGATTCAGCTCGACGGTGTGGATGTGCGCCGCATGTCCGTGTCCGACTACCGCAGCAATATCGGTCTGGTGCTGCAGGAGCCCTTCCTGTTCTTTGGCACGATTGCCGAGAACATCGCCTATGGCAAGCCCGATGCGACGCGCGAGGAAATCGTGGCCGCCGCCCGCGCCGCCCATGCGCACGAATTCATCCTGCGCCTGCCCCACGGCTACGACTCGCTGGTGGGCGAGCGCGGCCAGGGTCTCTCGGGTGGCGAGCGTCAGCGCATCTCGATTGCCCGTGCGCTGCTGATCGACCCGCGCATTCTGATTCTGGACGAAGCCACGTCCGCCGTGGATACCGAGACCGAAAAGGAAATCCAGAAGGCGCTGGACAACCTGGTACAAGGTCGCACCACGATTGCGATTGCCCACCGCCTGTCCACGCTGCGCAAGGCCGACCGCCTGGTCGTCATGGACCGTGGCGAGATTGTGGAAGTCGGCCCGCACGACGAGCTGATGGCGCTCAAGGGCCATTACTTCCGCCTGTACGACGCCCAGGCCCGCCGCGCCGAGGAAGACGCTCAGGCCGCCGGCCTGAAGCTGCAGACCTCTGAGCAATGAGCTGCCGCAAAGGAATCCAACAATGATCAATGCCCCCCATTCCGACCTCAGCGACATGCAACTGGTGCGCAACCCCCATGGCCGTCTGGTGCTGACGCTGGGTGACGGCACGGTGTTCGAAGCCGTGGTGCCCGTGCGCGCCTTTCCCATTGCTGCGCCCACCGAAGGCCTGTCCCTGATCGCTGCCGATGGCAAGGAAGCCCTGTGGGTCCCCCGCATGGCCGACCTGCAACCCGAGCATCGTCAACTGATCGAGCAAGACCTGGCCGTGCGCGAGTTCGTGCCCACGATCGAGCGCATCCTCAAGGTATCGAGCTTCTCCACCCCCAGCACCTGGGACTTGCAGACCGACCGTGGCAACACGCAGATGGTGCTCAAGGCGGAGGAAGACATCCGCAAACTGGCGGGCCGTACCAAGTTGCTGATTGCAGGGCAGGACGGCGTGCAGTACCGCATTCCGGACACCAACCAGCTGGATAAGGCGTCGCGCAAGCTGTTGGAGCGCTTTCTGTAAAGACTGCGCATTTCAAAAAAGGCCTCGCGGGCGACCGCCGAGGCCTTTTTTATATCTTTTAGAGCTCTAGTCAAGAAGGAATATAGGCAGTCAGCTATCAAAACAGGAATGAAAAAAATCCTCAAGTTTCTTCAAGCATGGCCGATAAGAGGGCGAGAGAGGTGTTTTTTCGCCTGAACCTGTTTAACTGCGGAGGGCCGATGCCATGCAAATTCAACCTGTAGACCGGACACAGACGCCCTGGCGTACCCAGGGCTCTGATTTGTATTCCACTGGCGCTTCCGGTGCGGTGCCGGTGCGACCCGTCAACGCGGTGAACGCGACCGAATCCGTGGACAAACTCGGCGAGGGCCGCACCGTGCGCGAGCCAGAAAAACCCTCTGTGGCCGATTCGGAGAACCGCGACTGGACGCTGGCCGAGGAAGTCAAGCAAAAGGAAGAGGTCGAGGAGCCGCCCAAGGAGCCGATTTCCAAGCAGCTCATCGACTTCATCCAGTCCATGTGGCGGGCCAGCGCGCAGGCGGTGGATCAGGCGCAGGAAGTGAGCAAGTCCGAAGACCTGCTGCGCAACAAGCAGACGGCGCGCAGCGAGCCGCTGACCTATACCGAACCCAAGGTCAAGCGCACGGGCTCAGCCAAATAGGGCTGGCGTTGTTCAAGACTGCTTCTTTTTCAGGAGCTATCAGTCCTGAATTCTGAAGTAATTGGAGGTTTGAGAGCGCTTATTTGCTTTCAGGATCAGCACTGGCTGCTTCGGAAGATGTAGCGTGCTCGGCAGGAGCCTGCACCTGCGGCGCGGGCGTTGCAGCGGCAGCGGCGTCATGCTTCTTGTCCAGCCCACGCTCTGCGCGGTACTTGACGGCATAGGCGCGCACTTCCTCGTACGTGACATAGCCGTCCTTGTTGGTGTCGGTCTCGTCAAAAGCGGCGGCCAGCTTGGGAATGATGGCCACTTCCTTGCGGCTCAATTTGCCATCCTGGTTGAAGTCCAGCATCTTGAACTGGCGTTGAGCCTTGATTTCGCCCTTGGACAGCTGAGGCTCATTTTTCTCACCCGCTGCATCTTCTGCCCGCACGGTGGGCAGCAACAGGACAGCGCTGGTCAGCAGTACACCCATGGCGGTCTTCATGACCGAGGTGCTGCGGGCAGATAGAGTGGTTTTTTGGGCTAGACGCATATCTTTGAAGATGGAGGTCATGGCCGCATTTTCAACCGATGCTGCGCTGCAGTGTCAGCCTTTTGCAATCGCTTTCCAGGCTTTGCCGGGGCTTTACGATTGTTTTTCATGCGCAATGCCGCTGCGCACATGCCCAGCGGGCACATGGCTGGCCGCGTTGCGGACATGGCCGGTCTGGTCGTCAAAGAAGAAGTCAGGCTCGAACTCGCGCAGAAACTCGCCCTTGGCCAGACCGCCAAGGAACATGGCCTCGTCCACCGAGATATTCCAGTCCATCAGCGTCTTGATGGCGCGCTCATGCGCGGGGGCGCTGCGCGCCGTCACCAGTGCCGTGCGAATGCGCATGCCGGGCAGGTTCATCTGCTGCAAGCGGTGCAGGGCCACCAGCAGCGGCTTGAACGGGCCTTCGGGCAGGGGCAGGGCGGCTTTTTCCAGCTCATGCCTTTGAAAAGCTTCCAGCCCCTGGGCTTGATAGATACGCTCGGCCTCGTCGGAGAACAGCACGGCGTCACCGTCAAAGGCGATGCGCACTTCCTGCGGGTGGCTGCCGCTGGCGCGCATGGAGTCGGTGTAGACATGGGCGGCGGGGTAGCCCAGTTGCAGCGCCTGTGTCACATCTTCGGCATTGGCCGAGAGAAACAGCTGCGCACCCAGCGGCCGCAGATAGCCAAAAGGGTCTCGCCCCTGCGTGAACACGCCGCGCTGGATGCTGGACAGGCCATGGGCCTTGGCGCTGCGAAACACGCGCATGCCGCTGACCGGGTCATTGCGCGACAGCAGCACTACCTCCACGCGCTGCTGTCCCTCGGTGTTGAAGGCCAGCAGCTTTTTGACCAGCGACATGGCCACGCCCGGTGCGGCGGGCACGTCGAGCCGCTCGCGCTGCAGGCGTAGGTAGGTGGCGGGGTCGCTGTCCTCGAACAGACGGTTTTCTTCCTCGAAATCGAACAGCGCACGCGAGGAAATGGCGACCACCAATTGGTCTTGCAGAGACACGGGCATGAAGTCATCCGGCAAAAGGCGATGTGACAAGCATAGCGGCTCATGCAGCGTCTGAATAACACGATTCACTATTTCAAATTTTGAAATAGTTCATTGTGAAATCAAGGGTTTCTACCGAGTTCGCATCGTCCTAAAGTTCAGGCCATGGGTTCGCTGCAACCGATCAATTTCAGAAGCAGTCAGCGAATTCCTGAAAAACAGGTTTGGAGAATAATCATGAAGAACACTCTGCGTTTTGCTGCCGTTGCCGCTCTGGCCGTGTCCGCTGTTGCCGCTCAGGCAGCACCCCTGGACGTCACTGAAGGTCACTATCCCGTGCAAGTGCAATCGCAAAGCAATCTGACTCGTGCAGAGGTGGTAGCTCAGGTCAAGGACGCCATGGCACATCACGCCATGCTGGTGCAAGGCGATGAGCTGGTGACACCCGCAGCGGACAAGGCATCGAGCCTGAGCCGTGCTCAGGTCATGAAAGAAACGGCTGCTGCCGAAGCCGCTGGCGAGCTAAGCTACGGTGAATAAGCCGCAGCCGGCAAGGCCGGTTGATGAAAGTGAAAGATCAGGCCCGGAGCTTTGCCCGGGCCTTTTTTATTGCGTTATTTGTGCAGTATCACCAGTTGGCTTCGCGCTCTGGTGTGGCGCTGATGCGGTGGATGGACAGGTCGGCACCGTCGAACTCCTGCTCTTGGCTCAGGCGCAAGCCCAGCGTTTTCTTGAGCACGCCGTAGACCACAAAACCGCCCGCCGTGGCCCAGGCCACGCCCATGACCGTGCCGACGAACTGCGCGCCCAGGTGCACGCCACCCAGCCCACCCATCATCTTGCTGCCAAAAATGCCTGCGGCAATACCGCCCCAGGCGCCGCACAGTCCGTGCAGCGGCCACACGCCCAGCACATCGTCAATCTTCCATTTGTTCTGGGTCAGCGTGAACATATACACAAACAGGGCGCCGGCCACGCCGCCCACCACCAGCGCGCCCAGCGGGTGCATCAGGTCTGAGCCTGCGCACACAGCCACCAGCCCGGCCAGCGGGCCGTTGTGCACAAAGCCGGGGTCGTTCTTGCCCATGACCAGCGCCGTCAGCGTGCCGCCCACCATGGCCATTAGAGAGTTCACGGCCACCAGGCCGCTGATCTTGTCCAGAGTCTGGGCGCTCATCACATTGAAGCCAAACCAGCCCACCGTGAGAATCCAGGCGCCCAGCGCCAGGAAAGGAATGCTCGAAGGCGGCGTGGCGGCAATTCCGCCATCGCGGCGGTAGCGATTGTTGCGCGGGCCCAGCAGCAGCACGGCGCCCAGTGCTATCCAGCCGCCCACGGCGTGGACGACCACGCTGCCCGCAAAGTCGTGAAACTCCACACCGGCCCAGGACTTGATCCAGGCCTGCACGCCAAAGTGGCCGTTCCAGGCAATGCCTTCAAAGAAAGGGTAGATCAGGCCCACGATGACGGCGGTGGCAATCAGCTGCGGGCAGAACTTGGCGCGCTCGGCAATGCCGCCCGAGATGATGGCGGGAATGGCG
Source organism: Comamonas testosteroni (assembly GCF_003569915.1). Taxonomy (GTDB): domain Bacteria; phylum Pseudomonadota; class Gammaproteobacteria; order Burkholderiales; family Burkholderiaceae_C; genus Comamonas; species Comamonas testosteroni_D. Next base: position 52,539 of record NZ_KZ984459.1, read on the forward strand.
GCCGCAAAAGTCAGCAAAAAGAAGAACTTGACCAGCGCATAGCCGTTGTTGGCGGCCAGTTGTTCGGCGCCGATGAAGAAGCCCGTGCCATAGGCCACGGCATAGCCAACCGCAAAATACACCACGGTGGAGACCGAGAAGTCCACCAGAATCTTGACCAGGGCATTGACCTGGTTCTTGCGCCGGACGGTGCCCAGCTCCAGAAACGCGAAACCTGCATGCATGGCCAGAACCATGACTGCGCCCATCAAAATGAACAGAACATCTGCGCCCTGTTTTAGTGCTTCCATGAAACGCTCCAGCTGAAATTTGCTATTTATTGGTGCGAAATTGCTTGCCTGACAATTGGTGCACTGAAAGTAAGCAAAAACTGCGCCAAGCTGGCTGGCAGGCTTATTCGTGCCCTGTGATGGGGCGGTTTCATGTGTTTTTACCCAAAAATCGGGCTTGAGTCGCGTGAAATGACGCTGAGTGGCCGCGAAGGCCTCAATCGTCTTCTGCGGCAGGCGGGTCCCATGAAAAATACAAATGCTCAGACCAGCCGCCCAGTCCCAGCTCGCGCAGCGGCTCTTGCAAGGACTCTTTGCTGGGCTTGAAGATGCGCTGCCAGAAGCTCGCGGGCTGGGGTTGCAGCGCTGCCAGGGCTTGGCGGCACTCTGCATCAATCTGGGGCATGCCGCCCAGCAGTTGCTGAACCTGTGTCTCCAGTGCCGTGTCGTCCATGGACAGGACTTCGGCGGCTTCCAGAATCAGCCAGTCACCGGGCTGGATGTGCTGGCGCAAAAAAGCGTCAGCCTCGGCACGGAACCCTGCAATCTCCGGGTGCTGTATCTGCTGCAGAAACTGAAGTGCTCGCTCCATGCCCGCCTGTGCCCGGCCAGCAATGGCCAGAGGGTGTTCATGCTTCCAGATGGCCGAGGAAATAGCCCGGCTGTCGACCGAGACCAGCAGCCGGTAAAGCAAAGGCACAGCGTAGGCATGCTCAGAAATGCCGCGCAGGCGCGAGCGTGAGGCGGCATCCCAATCCGGATTGGGCAATGCATTGCTGACAAAGAGATAGCTGCGATTGGCCATGGCACTCCTTGAGAACCAGCTCAGCATAGCAGTGAGTGAACGCCACCAAGGCGGCGAGGCCCAAGGCCTATTTCACAAACTGATTAAGCTGAATAATGGGCATGAGCACGGCCAGCACAATGAGCATGACGATCAGGCCCATGGCGACGATGAGCAGCGGCTCCAAAATTGTGGCCAGATGCATGGCGCGGCGCTGCACTTCAGTCGATAACTGGGTGGCGGCACGCTGCAGCATCAGCGGCAACTGGCCGGTCTGCTCGCCCAGGCGGGCAAACATGGCGACCAGACCCGGAAAGCGCTTTTTCTGCGCCAGGGCGGACGCCAGCGGCGCACCTTCGCGCACCAGCACCAGCGCATCCATGGCATCGGCGCGCATGGCGCGGTTGTTCAGCGTCTCGGCAGCGGCCTGCAGGGCTTTGAGAATGGGCACACCGGCCCCCGCCAGCATGGCCAGCGTGCCCGCAAAACGGGCGGCGTTATAGCTGCGCGAGAGGCGACCAATCAGTGGCAGATGCAGCCACTGGGCATCAAAATTCTCACGAAACGATTCATTCTTGAGTGCCACGCGAAAGCCAATGCCGCCCAGCACCAGCACGGCCAGCATCAGCCAGCCGTAGCTGCGCACAAAGTCGCTGACGGCCAGCATGATCACGGTGAGTATGGGCAGGCTGCGCTTGGTGCCCGCAAACACGCTGGCCACCTGCGGCACCACGTAGCTGACCAGAAAGATGACGATGACGATGGCCACCAGCGTGACGATGGCCGGGTACAGCGACGCTCCGATCAGCTTGGACTGCAGGGCCTGGCGTGACTCCAGATCGTCGGCCAGATTGTCCAGCACCGCGCCCAGGCTGCCGCTGGACTCGCCCGCGCCAATCACGGCGCAGAAGATGTCGGAAAACTCGCGCGGATGCTGCTCCAGCGCGCGGGCAAAGCTGGAGCCTGCATTGACCTCGGCGCGCAGCGCGGCCAGCAACTGGTGCTGGCGCGGGTCGTCCGCTTCCTCGGCCAGGGCGGCCAGCGCGCGTTCGATCGGCAGGCCGGAATTGACCAGACCCGAGAGCTGGCGCGTCCACACGGCCAGCGCCGTGGAGTTGAAAACCGGGCGTGTGAACCAGCTGGACGCACTGCCGCCGCCCTGGCTCTGCCCAGCGGCCACCGGCTCGACCTGCAGCGGCACCAGCGCCTGATTGCGCAACTGGCTGCGCGCGGCGCGGGCGTTGTCGGCTTCCAGAGTGCCCTTGCGGGTCTGGCCCTGGGCATCCAGGGCTTCAAAGGTAAAAGCAGGCATGCACGAATAAATGGGTCAAAGATGAGTTGCCGCAAATGGTAGCGGTTTAGTGGCACTTCATGATGACGCAAGCCGTGCTTTCGCTATGAGAGTTGGAGGACTGGGCGGCACAATGGTCTGAGTGGTTTGCTCAGTGAAAGAGGTAAAGACATGCTCAAAGGCAAAGTGGCATTGGTGACAGGAGCCGCATCCGGCATTGGCCGCGCAATCGCGCTGGTCTGGGCGCGCGAAGGTGCGCGCGTGGTGCTCAGCGATCTGGACGAAGATCAGGGACAGGAAACGGCGGCCCTGGTGCGGGAGCTGGGTGCCGAGGCGCTGTTTCTGCGCGCCGATGCTGGCAGTGCCAAGGACTATGAAGAGCTGGTGGCGCTGACGCTGCGCAACTTTGGCCGACTGGACGCAGCCTGCAATAACGCAGGTATTGGCGGCGCCAGTGCGCCCTTGGCCGATTACCCGCTGGAGGCCTGGAATGCCGTGATGTCCGTCAACCTGAGTGGCGTCTTCTACGGCTGCAAATACCAGATTGCTGCCATGCTGCAGACGGGCGGCGGCTCCATCATCAATATGGCGTCGGTGCTGGGGGCTGCTGGTTTTGCCAACTCTGCGGCCTACACGGCAGCCAAGCATGGTGTGCTGGGCCTGACCAAGGCGGCGGCGCTTGAATATTCGGCCAAGGGCGTGCGCGTGAATGCCGTGGGGCCGGGCTTTATCCACACCCCCATGATCAGCGGGCTGGAGCAGGACCCCGCGACACAGGCGGCGCTGGTGGCGGCGCACCCGATTGGCCGTCTGGGCCGCCCCGAAGAAATTGCCGAGTTGGTGGCCTGGCTGGCCAGTGACCGCGCATCGTTTGTGACCGGCTCCTACTACCCGGTGGACGGCGGCTATCTGGCGCGTTGACCCTTGCACAGTGGGGTTGCTATCAATTTTGATGACCAACTCCATGATTTGTTTAGGCTGCAGGCCAGAAACCCTTAAATGATGGGGGCTGCGACAGCCGCTTCCATCGAGCCATCGATGGCATCGGCGCGCACCGATGCGGCGCGTTGCAGCAGCGGCGTGGCATAGGCTTCAAACTCCGGCAGCTTGGGCAGCGAGCCTTCCATCATGCTCCAGCCGATATAGCTGGCCAGATACAGATCGGCAGCCGTGATACCCTCGCCGCAGACATGGCGCTTGCCGCTGACGGCCTGGCGCAGCGTGCTCACCACATCTTCAAAGCGGCCAAAACCGGCGCTGACGGCCTGTTGGTGGGTTTGCACTTTGAGCCAGCCCTCGCTCTGGGCAGTGGTGGCTGCTTCCACCGGGCCTGCCACAAAGAACAGCCAGCGGTAATAGCTGCCGCGCGCCGGGTCGCTCAAGGCCGGGGCCAGCTTTTTCTCGGGGAAGAGATCGGCCAGATAGGCCAGAATCGCGGCGGTTTCGGTGATGACCACATCGCCATGCTGCAGCGCAGGCACCTTGCCCATGGGGTTGAGGGCCAGGTACTCGGGCGACTTCATCTCGGGGCCGAATTCCAGGTTCACGGTTTCGTATTCGGCGCCGCACTCCTCCAGCATCCAGCGCACGATGCGGGCACGCGATCTGGGGTTGCTGAAAAAGCGCAGCGGGGAATGGGTGGCTTGGGACATTGAGGCGGCTCTCCTTGGGGGATCTGACATGGCAAGAACGCCATGCCCTCAATGTAGAAAGCCGCGCTGACAGTTTTTGTCAGCAGTGGAGACTGCTCTTAGATCGAATAGCCGGTCTGCTCCAGCCATCGCTGAATCAACACCTGCCGCCGCTGCGGGTAACGCTCGCCCAGGTCTTGCAGCGTGCGCACGCGGTCAGCGCGAAAGTGGCGAAAGTCCTGGCGCAGCTCGCACCACGCGGACAGCACGCGCGCCTTTTCAAAATACGCCATGGCAAAAGGCCAGACGGTGCGCTGCGTCAACTGGCCCTGCAGGTCTTCGTAGTGCAGCACGATCTTGTGCTCGGCACGGATGGCGCGGCGCAGCGCGGCCTGCCAGGCTTCGGCCGGAGGCGGACCCTCGTGCGAAGGCACGAGCAGGCCGCTGGTGTCGACCGCGATGCGCAAATCCAGCGGCAAGGCGCTGCGAATGCGGTCCATGGCCGCGTTGGCGGCCTGTGCCAGTTGCGGGTCGGCCTGCAAGGCGGCCCAACTGGCACCCAGCAGCAGGGCTTCCAGCTCGTCGGCATTGAACATCAGCGGTGGCAGCAAAAAGCCGGGCCGCATCTCAAAGCCCAGGCCCGGATCACCCCAGATGTCCGCACCCTGATGGCGCAAGGTGGCAATGTCGCGGTAGATAGTGCGCAGGCTCACGCCCAGTTGCTGCGCCAGCTGCGGCCCGGTCTGCGGCTGGCGCGCGCGGCGCAGCGCATCCAGCAGTTGCAGCAGACGAGCGGAGCGGCTCATGGGGTGTTCATCGCGCCTGCGGTGATCTCCAGGCTACGCAGGCGCAGATCAGCGTCATACACATCGCTGACCATCATGAACTCGTCGGCTTGCGTTTCATCGGCCAGCTTTTGCAGGCCCTGGCGCACGGTGTCCGGCCCGCCGATCACGCCCACGGCCAGAAAGTCGGCAATCGCTGCCTGTGCGCGGGAGTCCAGTTGCTGCCAGTAGTTGTCCACCGGTGGCAGCAATCGAGTGCGGTTGCCGGTCAGAATGCCGAGCACGCGCTGGTAGGTGCTGCTGGCCAGGAACTGTGCTTCTTCATCGGTGGGTGCGGCAATCACGGGCACGCCGACGATGGCATAGGGCTTGGCCAGCGTGGCGCTGGGCTTGAACATCTGGCGGTAGATGGCCAGCGCCTGGTGCAGCATGCGCGGCGCAAAGTGCGAGGCAAATGCGTAGGGCAGGCCCATGTGCGCAGCCAGCTGGGCCGAGAACAGGCTGGAGCCCAGCAGCCAGATGGGCACATTGGTGCCCGCGCCGGGCATGGCGATGATGCGTGCACCATCTTGCGCATCACCCAGCAGGCGCTGCAGCTCCTGCACATCGCGGGGAAAGTCTTCTTCGGTCTCCACGCGGTCGCGGCGCAGGGCGCGCATGGTGGGGCCGTCCGTGCCGGGCGCGCGGCCCAGGCCCAGGTCGATACGGCCCGGGTACAGCTCGGCCAGCGTGCCAAAGGCTTCGGCCACAACCAGCGGTGCGTGGTTGGGCAGCATGATGCCGCCCGAGCCGACGCGAATCTTTTGCGTGGCACCGGCAATATGGCCAATCAGCACAGCGGTGGCCGAGCTGGCAATGCCGGGCATATTGTGGTGCTCGGCCAGCCAGTAGCGGGCAAAGCCCAGCTTCTCGGCCTGCTGCGCGGTGCGCACGGCAATCTGCAGCGCATCGGCCACCGTGCCGCCTTCGCGCACGGCCACCAGATCAAGCATGGACAGCTGGATGTTCTGTAACGATTTCATGGGCCTCGTTCCTCGGTTCTCTACTGATTTGATAGCTGATTGCCTAAATACTATCTAGGCTTGCGACCAATTTCTCTGCCAAAAATGATGGCGACCAACACTCCCCAGATCAGCAGCAGGATGGCGATGGCGTAGTAGGCGGCGCCAGCCTGCATGGCAAAGACCGAGCCCAGCAGTGCCACCAGCGCGGCAACGCGGATGACGCGGCGCAGCTGATCCACCGCCAGGCGCTTCTTGATGTGAAACAGCGCTGCAAAGCTGATGACAGCCAGTGCAATCAGCGCCAGAAAAAGGTCGCCGCCATGGGGCTGTGCGAAGGAGCGAAGGTTTTCAAGCATGGATTCATTGTGGCAAAGCTGAAAGAGCTTTGCGCCCAAGGGCCATGCGCGACGGATATGGCTGCGCCCATGAAAAAAGCCGCCCGCTGGCAAGACCAGACGGGCGGCTGAAAAGGCCTGAGCTTAGAGGCCCAGCGCAATCTTCATGGCGTCCCAGGCCACGCCGTTGAGTCGTTGTGTATAGCTGGGAACCTTCCCCTCCTCGTTCAAAGCCTTGTTCTGGCGATAGGTGTAGACGCCCCCGTTGTATTCCGCATAACCGCGCAAGGTAGTCACGTTGGGATTGCCGGAGCCCGCTGGCGTGGGCAGGTTGGTGATGCTCAGAACATTGACGCCGCCCACCGCCGAGATGGCGTAGCCCGAGGTGCCGATGGCAACGCAGTCATGCGGGTTGTTGAGCGTGCCGGCGTCCGCCTCGCAGCGGTAAAGCTGGAGGGTGCTGCCGTCAATAAAGGCGCTGCGCAGCGAGCGCGTGGCTGCGCTGTCATAGGGCCCCAGGCCGCCAATGGTTCCTGCGGCGGTCGTCAGGTTCACCGCAGAAGCCGGTCTCGCCGCAATGAGGGCATTGAGAGAGGTGAAGCTGCCGATCGCGTCGGTGGTCGTGTTGTTGATGTACAGCGGGAAAGTCAGCTGCACGGACACGCTGGTCAGCAACTGCGAGCCGCTGGGAAAGCTGGCCGAGCCTGTGGAGGACGAGGGCAGGTTGGTGCTCGGGGCGTAGGCAAGATCGTCATTCAAGGCAGCAGAGCCGGTGCTCATCGCATCGAGCACGCTGCTCATGGATTTGCCGGAAATGTCAGCAGCAGGCAGTGTGAAGCCATAGAAAAGACTGCCGCCATTGCAGGTGCTGACGCGGTTGGGGTTGCCACGGGTCAGCAGCCGCGGCACCGAGGCGTCGCAGCGGTTCCATCCCTTGTCGGTGAGCTGCATGGAGTTGGCGCTATGCGAGGGTGTGAAGAGCTGCGCGGCGCTGATCGGTGTTCCTGCGACCTTGCCCTCGCGGGTCTCGTTCAGGGCGACCATGCCATCGGAGTTCAGAACCCCATCGCTCTGCCGTTGGAAGAACCAGTAGTCGCTGGTGCTGCTGAAATACAGCGTGGAAAGCGCGCGGCTGGGCTCTGCGGCATCGCTGCTGACCAGGGTGCGCGGATCGGCGCCCAGTTCCAGGGCATAGGCGGTGACCTTGGCCGCAGTGCGGGCGTTGTCGGGCAGGGCAGCGGCGGAGGACAGTGGCAGCGACTGGTAGTCGTAAATCTCGGCCACGCTGATGCCCAGTTGCTTGGCCACCGCTGTTTCTGCTGCGGCAAGGGCCGCGTCACTGCTTTTCATATAGCGCTGCACCAGCGTGGTGAGCGGATTGATCTGCGCGCTCTTGCCGCCAGGGGCGGAGAGCACATAGCTTTTTGCAGTGGCGGTGTCGGACGGCGAAGCAGCATCGACCGAGCTGGCGGAGATCACGGCCAGCAAGGGGGTTGCCTTGGCGGTATTGGCCGATGCCGTGTCCGAGGGCTGGTAGCTGAGCTTGAAGGCGCCGTCGGCGCCCGTGGCGGCAGAGACTGGCTCATGGCTGTCGCAGCTGCCGTTGGCGTTCAGGTCCGCGCAGACGGTCGTATTCTTGATGCTCTGGTCAATCGCCACCGTACCGGACCATTGCATGGCTGCAGGTGGCGTGGACGGTGAGGGCGGCGGCGAGGCCGCACCATTGCTGTCGCCGCTTCCGCCCCCGCCGCAGGCGACCAATGTGGCCAGCACGGCAGCGCCAGAGAGGGCGAGTGCTGGGCGCATCAGTGGCGTGGGTGGAGTGGGGCAGCTTGGCTCGGAGATATTGCGCAGATGCTTGCTCATGGAGGCCTTTCGAGGTGAGTTTTTGTTGCTGGCTCTAGGGTTTGTAAGTATTTGCATCCTCACCGGCATCACCAATATGGGCGAAAGGTTTTCAGCGGTTTGCCACGCTGAAAAGAGTGAGTCTGAAAAGCTCGATCAACGGAGGGAGCCGTGGCTGTCGCACATCTATCGCCGCCATTGCAGGCGCAGCTTCCTGCGCTGATTGGCGCGATCTACGAGGCCTCGCTGGAGCCAGCGAGATGGCAGGCGTTCATGCTGCGCTTTGGCGCGGCGCTGCGCTCGCCGGCCAGCATCATCTGGGTCAATGATTTTTCGCAGCACTCGGTGGATCTGGATGCCGGGCTGGGCAGCTTCGGTGCCAGCCATGGCTTTGCCGAGGCGGATCTGAACAGCTTTGCCCAGCACTACTGCCAGCGCAATGTGTGGCTTCAGGACGAAAGCCTGCACCAGGCGGGCAAGGTGGTGAATTCCTCCGAGCTGTTTGCCGATGCCAAGCTGCCGTCCACCGAATGGTTTGGCGACTGGCTGCGCCCGCAGGATTTGTTCTACTCCTGCGCTGCGGTGGTGGAAAAGCAGCAGGACCGCTCATTCAACGTCACCTTGATTCGCTCCCGCGGCGAGGGCGGCTACAGCGCCGAGGAACTGGGACTGGTGCAGACCTTGATGCCGCATTTGCAGACCGCGTTTGCCATTCATCGCCGCCTGCGCCGAACCCAGGCTTTGCAAAATGCCTCGCTCTCGGTGCTGGAAGCCTTGCCCATGGGCGTGCTGCTGATCGACGAGAAGGCCGGGTTGCTGCACTGCAACCGAAAGGCCGCCGAGCTGATGGCGCGCAGCCAGTTGCTGGCCAGAACCGCAGGTGATGGCTTGCGGGCCGCCAATCCCACCGATGACCGCTGGTTGCAAAAGGCTCTGCATGACTGCACCGCCACGGGGCTGGGGCTGGCCGCGCATGCGGGCCGTGCCAGCCGCTTCAAAGGTCTGGCCGGCCAGCAACTGCAGGTCATGGTTGCGCCCTTGCCTCGAAGTACCAGCCCTTATGGCGAGCATTGCGCAGCCATGGTGCTGATCAGCGATCCGGCTCAGGATGTGCCGTCATTGCAAAAAGCGCTGGGCGGGCTGTATCAGTTCACGCAGGCGGAAGCCCGGCTGGCGCAGTCGCTGATTGCGGGTTTGAGCTTGCAGGAATGCGCTGAGCTGCAGGGCATTTCCATCCACACGGTGCGCTCGCAGTTCAAGTCGGCCGCAGCCAAGGTGGGAGTCGGGCGTCAGGCGGATTTTGTGCGTGTGCTGCTCACCGGGCCTGCCATGCTGCGCATGCCGTAGGCGTGGCCCGTTGCGCTCAATCCCCCTCAATCGCCCTCAATCACGTGTTACGCGCATGACTTCTTCGGCCGTGGTCACGCCTTCGCGGACCAGGCGCTCGCCGTCCTCGCGCATCAGGCTCATGCCAGCGGCCATGGCAGCGTCGCGCACCTCGGCTTCGCTGGCCTGGCGGTGAATCTGGGCGCGGATGGCATCGTCAACCACCAGTAGCTCGAAAATACCCGTTCTGCCTTTATATCCACTAGGCTCGCTGCTATCAATTTTTCTAACCAACCGCTGTGCCAGCACGCCCAGCAGCGAGGATGACAGCAGGAACGGCTCCACGCCCATGTCCGTCAGACGTGTGATGGCGCTGGGGGCGTCATTGGTGTGCAGCGTGGCCAGCACCAGGTGACCGGTGAGTGAGGCCTGAATGGCAATCTGCGCGGTCTCGAAGTCGCGGATTTCGCCGATCATGATCACGTCCGGGTCCTGGCGCAGGATGGCGCGCAGCGCCTTGGCAAAGGTCAGGTCGATCTTGCTGTTGACCTGGGTCTGGCCCACGCCGCCGAGCTCATATTCGATGGGGTCTTCCACCGTCATGATGTTGTTGTGGCTGGCGTCCATGCGCTGCAGCGCCGCATACAGCGTGGTGGTCTTGCCCGAGCCCGTGGGGCCAGTGACCAGCACAATGCCGTGCGGCTGGGATGTGAGGTGCGTGAAGCGGCGCAGCGTCTCGCCACCCATGCCCACGGCTTCCAGGCTGAGCTTGCTCTCGCTCTTGTCCAGCAGACGCAGCACGGCGCGCTCGCCATGGGCGCTGGGCAGGGTCGAGACACGCACGTCGATGGCGCGTGTGCCCAGGCGCAGGCTGATGCGCCCGTCCTGCGGCAAGCGCTTTTCGGCAATGTCGAGGTCGGCCATGATCTTCAGGCGCGAGATCAGGGCCGCGTGCAGCGCGCGGTTGGGTTGCACCACTTCACGCAGATCACCATCGACGCGAAAACGCACGCTGGAGTGGCGCTCATACGGCTCGATGTGGATGTCCGATGCCCCGTCGCGCGCAGCCTGCGTGAGCAAGGCGTTGAGCATGCGGATGATGGGGGCGTCGTCTGCCGTTTCCAGCAAGTCTTCGACGGCGGGCAGGTCCTGCATCATGCGGGCCAGATCGGCGTCGGACTCCACTTCGCTGACCACCATGGCCGCGCTGGAATCGCTTTGCGCATAGGCCGAGCTGATGCGGTGCGCCAGCGCGCCGGTGTCCAGCAGCTGCCAGCGGTGCACCGCGTGCTTGCGCTGCACTTCGCTGAGGGCCGACCAGTCGGGTTGCGGGCTGTGCCAGAGCACGGATTCCTGGCCGTCATCCTCGATCAGCAACTGGCTGCTGCGCGCAAAGGCATAAGGCAGTGGGTAGCGCATGCGTGGCCTTTGCTTACAGGGTGCCTGCCGGTGGGTTGGCCGGCGCTGCTGGCGCAGGGTGCGTCACGGGAGGCACGTTCAGCGGCTGGCCATTCACGGTGGGATGGTTGGGACGGGTGAAGTCCACCAACTCGGGCTTGCCGCCGGGCACGATGGTGACACTGGGCTGCGTGACGGGCGCCGGGGTATTGAACGCGGGCAGCACCGGGGCGGAGCTCACATTGCGCATCAGCAGATTCGGGTCCGGCTGAGCGTCTTGCTGTCTGCCGCGAATGGCTTCGTAACGGTCCTGGGAGAGCTGGCTGCTGGAGGTCGCGTCACGCAGCACCGTGGGGCGCAGAAACACCATGAGGTTGGTTTTCTTGCGCGAGCGGCTGGTGTTGCGGAACAGATTGCCTACAAACGGGAGATCGCCCAGCAAGGGGACGCGTTCCTGAGACTGGCTGTACTGGTCTGCAATCAGGCCGCCGAGCACGATGATGGAGCCATCTTCCACCAGCACATTCGATTCGATGGAGCGCTTGGTGGTGGTGGGGCCCTGGCCGCTGTTGGTAATGCCCTCTTTGACTGCAGAGCTTTCCTGATAGACGGCCATCTTGATGGTGCCGTTTTCATTGATCTGCGGACGGATTTTCAGCAAGGTGCCGACGTCCTTGCGGTCATAGGTGGTGAACGGGTTGTTGGTGCTGGTCAGGGTCGTGGTGCCTGGAACGGGAATGTTCTCGCCGACCATGATGCTGGCTTCCTCGTTATCCAGCGTCATCAGATTAGGGGTGGACAGAATATTGGTGTCGCCGTCGCCCTGCATCAGATTGACCAGCGCGCCCAGGCTGGTGCTGCCGTTGACCGTCTGCGTAAAGCCCAGGCTGGCGCCTTTCATTCCCGTAATGCCACTGGCGTTATCTTTGGAGACCGTGCCGGTATTGACCAGATCGCTGACCGCGCCAGCCACGCCAAAGATGTTGGGAATGCCGCTGATCGAGGTGCCATTGCCCAACACACCCAGCACGCGGCCGTTGTTGCGGATGATGGAGCTCCACTGCACGCCCAGCTGCGCGGCCTTGTCGGCGGTGACTTCCACGATCAGCGCTTCGATCAGCACCTGCGCACGGCGGCCGTCGAGCTTGTCAATGACGGCACGCAGCTGGCGATACAGCGGAGCGGGGGCGGTGATGATCAGCGAGTTGGTGGTCGGGTCGGCCTGAATCATGCCGCCGGTGGAGGGCTGCTGCGCCACCCCGAATTGAGCGCTGGGGCCGCCGGAGTTGCCGCCTCCCAAGCCAATGGTGGCGCCGCCGCTGGTGCTACGCGAGACGACAGGCTGCGGCGAGTTGCTGCTACCGGTCAGGCCGCCAGTGGTCGTGGTGGGAGTTGCCTGATTGCCCAGCGCTGCCGCTGCCGTTTGCTGTGCACCGATGGCGGCGCGCAGCGTGGCGGCCAGAGAGGTGGCCTCGGCATTCTTCAGGTACACCACATGGATGTTGCCCTCGTCGCCACCGCCCGACATGGCGGGCTGATCCAGGCGCGCGATCAGCGAGCGGATCTGGGCCAGCTTGGCCGGGTTGGCGGCGCGGATCAGCACGGCGTTGCTGCGTGGCTCGGCCAGGATGGAGGAGCGAAAGCTGTTGTCGGTCTGCCCGGCGACTGCACCGGCGCCACCCGCCTGCGTGAGGCCTGCGCTGGCGGGGCCTCCATCCATCAGGCGGTTGACCAGGGCCACCATGTCGGAGGCCACGGCATGGCGCAGCGGAACCACTTCCACATCGGTGGCGTTGGAGATGTCGGTGCTGGCAATGATGCGCGAGATGCGCTGCAGATTGTCCGCATAGTCGGTGATGACCAGCGAGTTGTTACCGGGGTTGACGTTGATGGTGTTGTTGGGGCTGATCAGCGGGCGCAGCACGGGCACCAGATTATTGGCGTTCTCGTAGTTGAGCTTGAAGATCTGGGTGACGATGCCGCCGCCGCCATGACCACCGCGGCCCACGGCCACTTCATTGGTTTGCAGCTTGGCATCGGCCTCGGGAATGACCTTGAACAGTCCGGCAGACTCCACCACCGTGAAGCCCTGCATGCGCAGCGCCGCCAGGTACTGCTGGTAGGCCGTGGCGGGCGACACCGCCTTGTCCGTCAGCAGCGTGATCTGGCCTTTGACGCGCGGGTCCACCACCACATTGCGGTTGGTGATGGCGGCCATGGCGCGCGATACGGCCTCGATGTCGGCATTGGTGAAGTTCAGTGTGACGGGCTCGCCAGGGCGCAGACTGGGCGTGTTTTGGGCATGAATTTGGCTGATAGTGCAGACAATAATTGCAGCTGCAGCTATGGATTTGAGAGTATTACGCCAGACGAAGCTCGGATGCTGAGTCATAGGTCAACCAAAGGTGATGATGGAGCGTGCGCCTTGGCGCCGCCCCAGAATATTGAGCAGATTGGAGAGCGCCGCTTCGCGCTCGGGGCTGGCAGATGCCTCGCCGTTGAAATGCAGTCGTGCGTCCACCCACTGGCCCTGACCGCTGAGCTGCAGGTCACCGGCCAGTGTGGACAGGTTCAGGCGGGGGCTGTCTCCGCCCTGGATATCGAGGCGGTAGCTGCCCAGCGGCTTGAGCGGGGACAGGCGAGAAGATACGGCCAGCGCTTCCAGTCGGGTCAGGCCCTGGCTCGCGGCGCGGCCTGCGCGGTATTGCAGTTGCAGGGCCTGTGTGGACAGGCGCAGCTGGCCTTGCAGGGCCACGGTGTTCCACGGCGTGCCCAGGCCAGCCAGCAGCTCGGCAGGCAATTCGATCACGCTGTCCTGAACCTGCACCGTCATCGCGTTCCAGCCGGGGCTGACTTTGGCTTGCATGGGCGTGCTGGTGCAGCAATCGCTGTGCAGGCTCATGTTCAGGCCGTTGAAGCCGGGGCGCAGCGTCCACTGCAGCCGGGTCGGCAGGGCGGTGCGATCACGGCTGCCCGCGCCTTCGGCCAGTACCAGGCGGGCCGAGCCATTCCAGACCGTGCCGCGCGCTTCCTGCAGCAGTACCTTGCCCGCAGAAGCGGATTGCACGCCGCTGGCCAGCCAGCTGGCTGGGGCCCAGATCAACGCCGCCAGCAAGGCGCCGCCCAGCGCACCCGCCACAGCCCAGGCGCGCGGCGAGTGCAGCGCGCTGGCTGCGCGCGCGCCACGCGCAGCGCGGGGCTGTGCGGCGGCCAGGAGGGGGAAGGTCGGGCTGCGCTTCATGGCTTACTGGGCGGTATTGCCGGTATTGCCCGGCAGATCGAGCAGCAGATTGCCGCTCCAGCGCACGGAAGCATCGGCATCCGCTGTCGGAGCCTGACGGTTGAGTTTCATCTCGGCCACGGAGGCGTGGCTGTTGTCACGTGCCTGGCTCAGCCAGCGCGCCAGCGCAGGCGCAGGGGTGTTCGTCAGTGTGATCTGGGCGCGCTGGCCCAGCCATTGCAGCTTGGCGGTGCTGCCCAGTTCGGCGGTGACGGATTTCTCCAGCAAGGCCTTGCTGTCGGCGCTGCTGCTTTGCGGCTGCTGGCGCAGCAACTCGGCCTGGGCCTGCATCTGCAGCATGGACTGCAGCTCGCGGTCGGCAACTGCATGGCGCGCCGGTGCGGTGCGCAGGCTCTGCAGCGCAGGGGCCAGAGCCACCCACCACAGCAGGGCCAGTGCGATGACGGATACCGCCAGCAGCAACAGATTCTGTTCGCGCTGGGCGAGCGCATTCCAGCGCTGGCGCAGGGGCGCGATGGCTGTGTTCAATGCGCTCGGCTGCTTCATGGCTGGGCCCTGTTGGTGAGCAGCAGATCAGCGCCGTCTCGGTTCAGTTGGTAGCCGGTGGCCTGCAGGCTTTGCTGGGCATCGGCCAGCGTCTCGGGCGTGAGGTTCAGGCCCGAGATGCGCAACTGCTTGTCCTGATACTGCAGCGCGCTGGCGTTCTGCACGCCGCTGATGGCGGAGCTGGCAGCCAGCAGTGCTTCGACATCGCTGCCGGACAGAGCGCCGGAATTGCTGCGCAGCAGGTCCAGCTCGCGCTGCATCTGCACGGGCGCATCCACAATCACCGGCACATGCGGGAAGGTGGTTTGCAGCACCTGTCTGGCTTGCTGCTGGCGCTGTGTGATGGAGCGGTTTTCCTTGAAAGCCCAGGCGTTGAGCCCCACCAACTGCGCGACGATGGCAATGCCTGCGGCCCAGCGCGCGGCGCGCCACTGCGGGGCTTTGGCAAAGCTTTGCCAGGCATCAAGCAGACGGCGCCTGGCGCGGGTGCTACCGCCCAGGTTCAGATCGAACTGGGCCAGATCACCGCTGTACTGACTGGCCGCCAGCAACTGCTGGGCGCTGGTATGGATGGTGACGGGGCGCTGCAGTGCCTCTGCCATGCGGGTGTGCTGCGGCTCGGCCAGCACGGGCAGGTCGGCTGGCAACTGGCTCAGCAGCGCTTGCACCAGGGCTGGATCGGCTTGCAGCGGCATCTGGGCCAGGCTGATGTTCTGCGCCAGTCCGGTGGCGGTCAGCTGTGCCTGACCGGCGTCGCCAGACAGAATCAGCTGCGGCGAAGCCGATGGCCAGACCAGCGGGGTGATGCGGCTGGCCGTATGGCCGGCAGCTTCCAGTGTCTGCAGATGGGCTTGCAGCCAGGCTTTGTCGCAGGCCGCGACCCAACCGGGCTGGCCGGAGTCGGCGTCCGGCGTCAGCGCCAAATGCAGCTGGGCGGGATCATCCAGTAGTTTTTCTTCCAGCAAACCATCCAGCACAGCGCGTACGCGCTGTTGATGGCGCCGGCTGTGCAGTTGCAGGCCCGGTGGCAGCGTGACGCTGTGCCAGGACAGACGGGACGCTGGAATGACCACCGTTACCTGGCTGGCGCGCCCGCTGGCAGGCAGCAGCGACGCCGCAGCCTGGCCGCTGCGCTGAATGTGCAGGCCATCGTTGCTCAGAACGTAGGAATATTCACCGCCTGCGCTGGCGTATTCCGCTGGCAGTTGTATTAGCAAGTTGCTCATGGGAGGGATGGAGCATTTTATGGGGGCTATGTGACATCAGGGAGTCAACGCTGTGCAACTGCGGGCATACCCCAGTCGGCCTGCTCCTGCCACAAGGTGGTGACGGTCATGTCCTTGCGCTGAATCAGTGAGCGCTGACTCAAGGTGTTGTCCCCCAGGCGCAAGCGCCCGCGGGCTTCGAAGTACGAGGTTGTGACCGTGTGTGCATCGCCGCCGAAGGCTTTCGAGTGCCCCAGCGCGGTACGGGCTGCTGCAACCGATTTGAACGGAGTGCTGTCGCGTAACTGCACCAACTGGCTGGCGCTGGCCCAGTCCAGCCCCTCATCGCTGGCGAAAAGCACCTCGGCGCTGGCGGTGTTGATATTGATCTGCGTGCGCTCCGGCAGCAAGGTGACATAGGGCTCGATCCGCTCGATGATGCGTACATCGATGCCCAGCCAGGCCAGTTGGCGCACGGTGCGCGGCATCAATGGAGCATTCTGGGCCGTGCCGCGTGCGGCCTGCTGCAAGGCGCTGGCGATTTGTGTGGCGGCGCTGCCCGGCAGGCCCAGGCGGTCAAACAGGCGCACAAAAGGCTGCAGGTCCTCGGCCTTGACGGATTTGTCCAACCCGCTGAACAGATTGCGCAGATTGAGCCGCGACTGCAGATCGATCACCTCGCCAGAGAGAAAAGCGTCCTGCATATCGCTTTGCTGATCGCCGAGCTGGGTCGTGTTCTTCTGCGCCGCCAGAAATGTGGACAGCCGGGCTTCCTGCAAGGGCACGGCCCAGGGTTCGCCCAGATGGTCGATGGGATTGCTGCGATTGGCCCGTGAATCCTCCTGCAGCACCACGCGCGACCAGTCCAGCGCGCCCAGCAGCAGCCAGGCGGCCTGCACGCGGTTGCGCTCGGCAGACTCCACCTCCACATCCCGCCACTGCTGCCACAAGGCGGCAGAGGCCAAAGTCGCCACCATCACCACCGTCAACATGGCCGCCAGCAGCGCCGCGCCGCGCTGGCGCGCACGCCGAAAACCGGCGCACCCCAAGCGAGAAACCCCGAGCAAGGGCCGCCCCGCAGCGATGGGGTTGTCCCCCTGGGGGGAAGGCGCGAAGCGACTCAGGGGGGATCTCATGTTCTATTATTGGAGCGAAGCGGATTCACCCAATCCAGCGTCAGCACCCCGTTCATGGGGCGGCCTTCGGGCAGCGTCAGCTCGATGCGGATGCCGTCCGGCACATTGGGCAGGTTACGGGGCTCGGCCGCCGACGGGTTGCCGGTGTTGGTAGTGCCGCCATCACTGGACAGCGGGTTGCTCCAGGCGTTGCTGCGGTAGTAGTACACGCGCCACAGGTCCAGCGGCAGGAGCACGGTCTCGCGGCGCATCTGGTCGCTGGACGGGTTGCGGCCCCACTGGGCAGCCTGTGCCCAGGCTTCGGTCCACTCGCTGATGCTGCGCAGCGGCAGCGACTGCCAGCGTACCCACTGAAAACGACCCTCGACATTGCGACGGCTCCAGGCCACGACCCAGGCGCCCTGATCCAGCGGGCCGCTGCTCTTGCGCGTCAGCCGCAGCACCTGGCCGTCCCAGTCCAGCACCTGCTGGCCTTCCAGTGGCATCAGCGCATTCAGGTCGGCATTCCACTGGGCCAGCACGGTCTGCAGAACGGTCTGCTGCTCACCCTGCGTGCGCGTGCTTTCCTGCGTGCGCACCATGCCGTCCAGCCCGCGCCAGCTCATGATGGCCAGCAGCGCCATGGCCGCCAGGGCCACCAGCAGCTCAATCAGCGTAAAGCCGCGACCCCTTCTTTGTCGGGCACCCGCTTTGCCAAAGCGCGGGACAGCCAGCAAGGGCTCAGGCTGGCCGCGCCGCCCCGCAGCAAAGGCTGTCGTCCCCCTTGGGGGGAATGCGCGAAGCGACTCAGGGGGGGCCATTAATACTTTCCGATGATGGTGGAGACGCGCAGCACGGGCGCGTTTTCGGCAAACACCTGCACATCGACACGGCGAAAGCTCGGGTTGGGTGTGGGCATGACGTTGAGCTGCACCTGCAATTGACGGCCCAGTTGCGGGCAGTTGACCGTGGAGTCGCCGACGGCGGCCATCTGGTTATTCAGGCGCAGGCGCACCAGCTCGTTTTGCGCGCAGGTCTGGGCCAGAATCACATCGGCCTGGCGCTGCGCATTGCGCGTCAGGGCGCTGCTGGCCTGAAGCCCGGCGAGCAAAGCCACGGCCACCATGCCCACGGCCACCAGCACTTCAATCAGCGTAAAACCGCGCTGCAGCGTCCAGGGTGTCATGGCTTGCGCCCCTGCAAGGCACGCACGCTGAAGGGGCGCAGCCCATCGGTGACCAGCTGCAGCGCAGGCGATGAGCCATCGGCCAGCGATAGGGTAATCGTCTGGCGGGGAATGATGGGCTCCGGCCCCAGCACGATGGGGGCCGTGGTCTGGGCGGTCACGGCGGTCTGCAGCCATTGCGTTGGCATCTTCACGCCTTGTGGCAGGCCCTCAAAGCGAAAACCCTGCGGCATGGGTCGCCAGATCACCATGGAGCCATTGGTGCGCGACTGTGCGCGGGCAGATTCCAGCAGCGTCGCAAGGCGTTCGGCCTCGCGCTCGAGCTGCCGCTCACCGCCATCACGAATGGCAAGACTCACCCCCGCCGTCGCCAGCGCCATGATGGAGATGACGACAAGCAACTCAATAAGCGTGAAGCCCCCCTGAGGCGCTGCGCGCCTTCCCCCGAGGGGGACGACAGCCTTTGCTGCGGGGCGGCCCTTGCAGGCTGTCTCCCTGATGGAGGGTGCCAACTTGATAGGGCACATCTCAAGCATGAAAAGGGATGGGCTTGCCGCCGGGCCGCCCCAAGGCAAGCCCCGGCGTCAGCCGGTCAGGGCCCCCTCGGGGGGCAGCGACCACACGCAGTGAGGGAGCGTGGGGGCTCATTTCTATTGCCAGGAGCCGATGTCAGCATCCTTACCCTCGCCTCCCGCCTTGCCATCCGCACCAAACGACATGATGTCGATGGGGCTCTTGATGCCAGGGTTCAGGTATTGGTACGGATTGCCCCAAGGGTCATTGGGCAGCTTTTCCAGATAGGGCTTCCAGTTGGTGGGCACGGGACCGGAGGTGGGCTTGGTCACCAGGGCCTGCAGGCCTTGCTCACCCGTGGGGTAGCGCTGATTGTCCAGACGGTAGAGCTTGAGTGCCTGGTTGATATTGGCGATATCGGTCTTGGCGGCGGTCACGCGCGCGTCGTCGGCGCGGTCCAGCACATTGGGCACAATGAGGGCGGCAAGCACACCGATGATGACCAGCACCACCATCAGCTCAATCAGCGTAAAACCACGCATTGCAGCATGGCGGATGGCTTTCACGGGACTATGGCGAGTAATTGTCATTTGGCGCTTGTAGGATGGATGCTGTACGCCACGATCATAATCTGCGAATGCGACGCTTATCTTTCAACACTGCTGACGGCAGCGCTCTGCCGGTCAAGCTCACCACCTTGCTGCTCTGGGCCGGGGCCGCGGCAATTGCCGTCTTCTGGGGGCTGCGCTTTGCAGGCAGTGCCGGTGATGTGCAACCCGTCGTGGCACCTGCGCAGCCGGTGCAGGCCAGTGCTCAGGCGTTGGCCAAGGCGCTGGGGGCGGTGGCGTTGCCAGCAACCGCTCCCGCTGCCATCCCCGTGGCCAGCCGCTATGCGCTGATGGGCGTGGTGGCCGGGCTTGATTCCGGCGGCGGTGCGGTGGTGATTGCCGTGGCAGGCCAGCCCGCCAAGGCCGTGCGCGTGGGCGAGGCCGTGGAGGAGGGCGTGATCCTGCAGTCGCTGAGCACGCGTGAGGCGCGGCTGGGCCCGGCCAATGGCCCGGCTGCGACGGTGCTGCAATTGCCCAAACCAGCTATCGCGGCCTTCAACTGATTTAACTGATTTAGCGGATTCAGGCGATCTGCAGCTGCAGCCACTGCCCGTAAGCGGGGGCGGGCAGTGTCCAGTCCGCGCTTTGCGGCAGCTGATCGCCATGCTGCAGCAGCCATTGCACGCAGCGGGCCACGCCTGCGTGGCAGATCCAGACCTGCTGGCCTTGCGGCTCGCGCCGCGCTTGCTGCAGCGCCGCATTCACCCGCTGCAGCATCTGCGCCAGAGACTCGCCATCCCCCGGCGCATGGCTGGCCAGGTTCTGCGCCCAGGCGCTGATGGCGGCTTCGCCAATCTCATCCCAGCGCTGGCCTTCCCAGTGGCCAAAATCCATTTCCAGCAGTCTGGAGTCTGGTTTTGTAGTGAAATCAGGCTCTAGTCCATGAATTGCATAGGCTAGCTGCTCACATCTTTGTAGTGCGGAGTGGCTGATATTCACATCGCCGCGATGGGGCAACAGGGCCTGATGCAGGGCTTGCGCGGCCTGCCGCGTCGCGGCTTCATCGGCAGGGACGTCGAGGCGACCATAGCAGCGCTCGGTATCGATCAAGGGGCGCGCATGGCGCACCAGCCACAGTGTTTTCATACGATCTGATGCAGGGCAAAGGCAGCGGCCAGCAACACGGCCAGTTCATTGATCTGCTGGCAGGCACCCAGGCAGTCGCCGGTAAAGCCGCCCAGTCGCTTGCGAAACCAGCACAGCAGCAGCCAGGTGGTGATGCTGCAGGCCACCAGCACCTTGGCGATGAGCAGGCCACCACCCAGCCACCACAGCATGGGCAGCACAGGCAGGCACCACAGAGCGCCCGTCATCAGGCCACGCCAGCCCAGCGGCTGCTTGGTGATATTCAAGGTCTTGCTGCTGGCCTCCAGCCCCACATAAGGCAGGCAATGCATCAGCACCAGCGGCGTAAAGCGAGAGAGCACATGGGCACTCAGCAGCAGTGCCATTAGTGGCAGCGGTGCCCACAGCGGTTTGAGCGCAGTAGCCAGCGCCACGATCAGCGCCACCTTGGTCAGCAGCGTCATCACCAGCGTCATCACGCCGTATGAGCCCAGGCGCAAGTCTTTCATGATCTCCAGCGCGCGCTCGGGCGGCACAAAGCCGCCCAGACCATCGGCCACGTCGGCCAGGCCGTCTTCATGGAATCCGCCGGTCAGCCACAGCGTGCCCACGGTGCTGATGACCGCCATCAGCAGCGGTGTCCATGGCGTGTACACCAGCAGCCAGTGCGTGAGCGCGACCAGCAGCGCCGCCCACAGCCCCACCAGCCAGCCCACGCCCGGCAGATGCACGGCGCTGGCGCGCTGCATCTCGGGGCTCCAGCCCACCCAGGCCGCCAGCCGCCCCGCCACGGGAATGCGGCTGAAGAACTGCACGGCCAGCAGAAAGTGGCGCAGGGCTTGCATGGCGTCTGAATACTCCTGAAATATGAGCTGCTAGCCTATATTCAATAAAGACAAGAGGCCCAAAAAGGCCTCTGTTTTTATTTCAAGAACAACTGGTAAGCGGGGTTGTTCGTTTCTTCCACCCACGGGTAGCCGAGATTCTTGAGGAAGCTGTCGAACTTCTTGCTGTCCTTGGCGGGCACCTGCATGCCTACCAGGATGCGACCATAGTCCGCGCCCTGGTTGCGGTAGTGGAACAGCGAGATATTCCAGGTGGGGGCCATCAGGCTCAGGAACTTGAACAGCGCACCGGGACGCTCGGGGAAGATAAAGCGCAGCAGGCGCTCTTCCTGGGCCAGTGGCGAATGGCCGCCTACCATGTGGCGCAAGTGCTCCTTGGCCATTTCGTCAAAGGTCAGATCAATCGCGTCAAAACCGTTTTTCTGCAGCGTCTTGCAGATTTTTTCGCTCTCGCCCTTGGTTGGGGTGGTCAGGCCCACAAACACATGGGCGCGGCTTTCGTGGCTGATGCGGTAGTTGAACTCCGTCACATTGCGCGGGCCGCCGGGCAGCTTGCCAATCACTTCGCAAAAGCGCTTGAAACTGCCGCGCTCTTCGGGAATGGTCACGGCAAACAGGGCTTCGCGTTCCTCGCCCACCTCGGCGCGCTCGGCCACAAAGCGCAGGCGGTCGAAGTTCATGTTCGCGCCGCTCAGAATGGCGGCATAGGTCTCGCCCTTGGTCTTGTGCTTGGCTACGTACTGCTTGATAGCAGCCACACCCAGAGCACCCGAGGGCTCCACGATGGAGCGCGTGTCGGTAAAGATGTCCTTGATGGCAGCGCAGACGGCGTCGGTGTCCACGGTCACAAAGTCGTCCACCAGACCCTTGGTGATGCGGAAGGTTTCCTCGCCCACCAGCTTCACGGCCGTGCCATCAGCAAACAGACCCACATCGCTCAACTCCACGCGCTCGCCCGCCTGCACGGATTGCATCATGGCGTCGGAATCCTTGGTGTGCACGCCAATCACCTTCACCTCGGGGCGCACGGCCTTGATGTAGTTGGCGATACCGGCAATCAGGCCGCCGCCGCCAATCGGCACAAAGATGGCATCCAGGCGCTGGCTGCCCAGTTGCTGCAACTGGCGCAGCATTTCCATGGCGATGGTGCCCTGGCCGGCAATCACATCGGGGTCGTCAAACGGGTGGACAAAAGTCAGGCCCTGCTCTTTTTGCAGCTTGATGGCGTGCTTGTACGCGTCGGAATAGCTCTCACCGGCCAGCACGGCCTCGCCGCCCAGGGCGATCACGGCGTCGATCTTCACCTGCGGCGTGGTCGTGGGCATCACGATCACGGCGCGGCAGCCCAGCTTCTTGGCGCTCATCGCCGTGCCCTGGGCATGGTTGCCGGCGCTGGCGCAGATCACGCCTTTTTGCAGCTGCTCGGCCGTCAGATTGGCCATCTTGTTGTACGCACCGCGCAGCTTGAAGCTGAACACGGGCTGCTGGTCTTCCCGCTTGAGCAAAATCTTGTTGTGCAGACGCCGCGTGAGGTTCTTGGCGGGTTGCAGGTCGGATTCCACGGCCACGTCGTAAACGCGAGCATTGAGGATGCGGGTCAGATAATCAGCAGGAGTCAGAGCTTGGGGCATGGGCAGAAAGAGCAAGTCGATTGCCTGGCGCCCAGGCGTGGCACAGTGCTTGTGAGGTCGGGCGCAGGATTGCAAGCATCATAGGCGCTTGCTTGTTGCGCTGCAGTAGCCGCTCAAGAGGTGAGCGCTGTCTGATGGAGAACTACAAGCCGCGCATGAAAGGCGTTTGGCCAAAAAAAAAGCCCCCAGCTGTGAAGCTAGGGGCTGAATCCACCATTAGAGGAGGTGGAGGAGACAAACGGTGCGATACAGACTAGGGCTTACCATGGTTCTGTGGTCCATCTGCGGGTTTGACCCAGCAGGTAACGCTTGGGTTGTATTGTAGCTACTTTGTTTTTTGCGATGCAACAAAAATTCGGGTTTCTATTTATTTGATGCAAAATTGCAACAGTTATTGAGAGGATGCAGCGATGGAATGCACAGTAAGTTGGACAGGCGCAGCCACAGGGATGCGCTCAGGCATGGGCTTTGTGGCGGAGACCGGCAGCGGCCACGTCGTCAATATGGATGGCGCTCCTGATGAGAAGACGCCCGCCAATGGCGGACGCAATCAGGCCCCGCGCCCCATGGAAATGCTGCTGGCAGGTGCCGGCGGCTGCACCGCCTATGATGTGGTGCTGATCCTCAAGCGCGGTCGCCATGAAGTGACGGGCTGCAGCGTGCAGTTGACGTCCGAGCGTGCTGACACAGACCCCAAGGTCTTTACCAAGATCCATATGCAGTTCACGGTCAGCGGCAAGAACCTGCCCGCCACCGCCGTCGAGCGCGCCATTGCCATGAGCCATGACAAATACTGCTCGGCCACCATCATGCTGGGCAAAACCGCTGAGATCACCACAGGCTTTGACATCGTCGAAGGCTGAGGCGGCTTAGAAAAAGCAAAACGGGCCATCTGGCCCGTTTTTTGTTTCTGAAGTGTTCAGATTCGGTGCGCCGTGGTGGTCATCACCTTGGCAGCCAGACGCATCAGGCCCTGCACAGCAGGTGGCAACTGAATAGCGCCTTCATCGATTGCTGCTGCGGCGTGGCGTTCCTCATCGTCCTTCATGCGCTCCACCACGGCGCGTGATGCCTCGTCCTCGTCGGGCAAACGGCCCAGGTGGCTGTCCAAGTGGGCTGACACCTGATTTTCCGTCTCCACCACAAAGCCCAGGCTGGCCGCATCGCTGAACTTGGCCGCAATCGTGCCAATCGCAAACGCACCGGCAAACCACAGAGGGTTCAGCAGCGAAGGGCGGTCACCCAGCGCATGCAGCCGCTCACGCGTCCAGGCCAGGTGGTCCATCTCCTCGCGCGCAGCATGCAGCAGATGCTCGCGCAGCTCCATATCTTGGGTCACCATGGCCTGAGCGTTGTAGAGCGCCTGCGCGCAGACCTCACCCACATGATTGACGCGCATCAAGGCCCCCGAGAGGCGGCGCTGCTCATCGCTGAGATCAGCCTCCGCAATGTCTGCAGCGGGCGAGCGCTCGGCAGCGGGAGGATCGGCAAACAGCGTGCGAAGGGCTGCGTCGGCAGCGGTCAGAAATTTATCCATGGCTTCTTAAACAACACAGTGCGGGGCCTAGTGGGGCACCAATGGCTGTACGGTACACCATAGTGCTTCGCCCGCAGCTTGCGCTGGGGCAATCCGAGGTGGAACCCTTAGGTGTCGCACCGTATGGCGCTGCCCTCTGGTTTGTTGCGGTGGTGCAACGAAAACGCGCCGAATCGGCCCGTTTTGGGTGAATTCCTTTGCGCTGGGCTCAGGGGTCTGGTGCAATAGACCCAACTTCCCCACCAGGAGGTTGGCGCGGGAAACCGGTGGAGCTCGAGGCTCAAGTCTCTCTCCCATAGAACCGGCGCCCTTCTAAACCTTGGAGTAACTCGTAATGAAAAAATCTCTGATCGCCCTGGCAGTGCTGGCCGCTTCCGGCGCCGCAATGGCTCAATCTTCCGTGACTCTGTTCGGTATCGCTGATACTGGCGTGTCTTACGTTGACAACGCTTCCGGCAACAGCAGCAAGTATGGCGTGCACAGCAGCGGTAACGCTACTAGCCGTCTGGGCCTGCGCGGCACTGAAGACCTGGGTGGCGGTCTGAAGGCTGGCTTCTGGCTGGAAGGTGAACTGTTCGGTGACGACGGCAATGCTTCGGGTTTCAACTTCAAGCGTGAATCCACTGTCCGTCTGTCTGGCAACTTCGGTGAAGTTCGCCTGGGTCGTGAAACAACCCCCACTTTCCGTGCTGGTCTGAAGTATGACCTGTTCGGCGCTACTGGTATCGGCCAGAACATGGGCTACTCCGACTGGGCTGGCACTGGTATTGCCGACGGCAACACCATCCGTAAGGACAACATGCTGTCCTACTCTTCCCCCAACTTCAACGGCTTCAGCGGTAACATCAGCTACGCCTTTGATGAAAAGAAGTACGGTGACACCAAGGCTGGTCGTTATGTTGGCGGTAACGTTGGCTATGACAACGGTCCTCTGAGCGTGACTGCTGCTTACGGCGAACTGCTGCTGGGCAGCAAGGACAAGCGCAACGAAATGTCTATCGGCGCTTCTTACAACTTTGGCGTGGCCAAGGTTGTGGGTCTGGCCCAACAAGTGAAGTACAAGTGGGACGGCGCTGGTAGCGACAAGTACAACAACTACCTGCTGGGCGTTGCCGCTCCTGTGGGTGGCGTCGGCGAAGTGAAGCTGCAGTACGCTCTGTACGACCAAAAGGCTAACGACGCTAAGGCTCACCAGATTTCTCTGGGTTATGTCCACAACCTGTCCAAGCGCACTGCTGTGTACGGTACCGTGGCTTACCTGAAGAACAAGGAAGGTTCCGCTATGGCTCTGAACGCCAAGGGCGTGAGCAACACCGTTGGTCTGAAGGATAGCGGCGCTGCCCGCAACCAAACCGGCGTGCAAGTTGGTATCCGCCACGCTTTCTAATCAATTGCTGGTGTAAGCCAGTAACTGTTTAAAAGCCAAAGGGCCTGTCGAAAGACAGGCCCTTTCTTATTTGTAATTTCTATATTTATACAAAGGGGAAACGCTAAGAGGGTAATCCTGCGAGGGAAAGGCCTGTGTTGTGCTTGTGCAAATAGTTACGCAATCAAGCGAAGCATTTCTAGAATGAAACTTCCACCAACCGCTTGTTAACTAAGAGAGAGACAGCACAATGAATAGAACATCATTTGTGAAAAAGACATTGGCCCTTGCAGTGCTGGGCAGCCTGGGTAGCTTGGCTTATGCGCAAAGCAGTGTGCAGCTTTATGGCATTGTGGATGCTGCTGTTCGGCACACGACCAATCAAGGTGCCAATAAAAGTGGTTTGACCGAAATGATTGGTGGAGGTATGTCTCAGAGTCGCTGGGGTATTAATGTGACCGAAGATCTGGGTGGCGGACTGGCTGCCATCGCTAATTTGGAGGCTCGTTTTCTGACAGACTCTGGCACCTCGGCCAGCACCAACTTCTTCCAGCAATCCTGGGTGGGTTTGCGCAGCAAGAGCTTTGGTCAAATCACTATGGGTCGTCAATACAACGTACTGTTTGACGTTTTAACCAGCACATACTCTTCATTTCCATATTCTCCCTATATGGAGGCATATAAGCCCGAGCTGGGCATGGCTATGGGTGCTCGTGCCAGTAATATGCTGAAATATGTGGCGGAGTTTGGTCCTGTGCGAGCTGGCTTGCAATACTCCTTCGATGAAGGCAATAAGGGACCATTTACTTCTGCTGCACAAGGGCGTTGTTGCACAAATGCCGGTCGCAGCTGAGGTAGGCTCGGGAGATGAGAGAGACGAGCTGGGGTCGGGTTAAGTACCGCACAACGAACTGGAAGGCTTACAACGCAGCGTTGAAGGCGCG
>NZ_KZ984460.1 GCF_003569915.1 Comamonas testosteroni
CTGCACATCCGAGCTTCAATCCTCAATCAATTTACCGCTCTGGGCACGCCCCAGACAGTCGCTGCTGCGTAAATCTATTTGGGATTGGGGATGCCTTGGCCTATGGCCGATTTATGCAACAAAGCCTTTCAAGAACGATTTTAAGTTACATCTTCATTTCAAAAAATCATTAGTTATTTATATATATTCAGTAAATTTTGTATATTTTCGAAACTTATTAAGCAGACCTTAAGAACTTCACGGCCAAGAAGCATTCCTTTCTCCAGCCATGAGAATCTCCCACTGAGACCACGCCTTAGCGACTTTGAGTACTGCCTTTGTTGACTCCTGGCAATCAAAGAGTTGAGACTGCAGGGTTCCAAAATGACATTGACGCACCTTGGACAATGGCTCAAGGAAGCGGCCAATACCACCCAGCAGACTGCCGGTTTGCGTTTGAACTCGGAGATAAGGTTGGGGCTTGCCCGGAAAAGCCGTGATAGGAGTGCACAAGCTCGCCAAGGCCAGGCGCCCCCGACGAAACAACGACGAATCAAGGGCTGTGTTAGCGGGTCTGAGGCGCATGCGCTGGAAAGGTTGAACGCATGTACCCGCCAGTCACTCCCCCTCCGGACAGGAAACTGAACTCGCGGCATCCGCGGGCTTTGCTGCCCCCCGATGATTGGCGTTCAGCCTTACCCTTGGCGGCCGATGCGGGCCGACCTGCGCATCCACCCATGACCAGAGCTGGCGTGGTATATCTCGCTGTGCCGCTACTTAACACCCTTTTTTTTGAACCATGGCAACACCCTCTTCCCTGCTGCGCATTGGCATCACCATCGGCCTGCATCACCCAGCAGAAACGCTGTGGAATAACGGCATCAAGCAAAACGCGGTGTTTCTGGCAGAAGCTTTGAAGCATTGCCCCAATGTGGCGTCGGTCACGCTGGTCAATACCACGAGCATTGAAATCAGCGATGCCCTGCCCTGGGACCTGAAGCGCTGGCCCACCCGCAGTTATGAGCAGGCCAAGGACAGTGTGGATGTGATGATTGAGCTGGGTGGCCAGCTGGACGCAAATCAGACCGACTACATCAAGCGCCGTGGCGGGCGGCTGATTTCGTACTGCTGCGGTACAGAGTATGTGCACATGATGGAGGCGATTCTTTTCGACAAACCCGCCGGCGGCAGCAATCTGTTTATCAACCAGCGCTACGACGATATCTGGATGGTGCCGCAGGTGGACCATATCAGCCGCTCGTACTTCGAGGTGTTTCGTCACCACAAGGCGCGCAGCGTGCCGTTTGTCTGGAGCCCTGTGTTTATCGAGCAACGCAGTGCCGACCTGCCTCACGGCGGCGTGTACCAGCCACGAGGTGCAGGCCAAGCCAAGCGCCTGACGGTGCTGGAGCCCAATATCAATGTGGTGAAGTTCTGCCTGTACCCGATTCTGATTGCGGAAGAAGCCTTTCGCGCCGCACCTGACCGCATCGAGCTGCTGCAGGTCACCAATGTGCTCGGGCTGGCCGAGAAGAATATGGACTTCATCGCGCTGATGAACCAGCTCGATATCGTGCGCCAGCACAAGGCGGTGTTTCTGGGCCGCTATGACACGCCGCAATTTCTGGCTCAAAACACCGATGTGGTGGTGTCGCACCAGTGGGAGAACCCGCTGAACTATGTGTATCTGGAGACCTGCTGGCAGGGCTACCCGCTGGTGCACAACGCCAGCCTGTGCCCAGATCTGGGCTATTACTACACGGACCACAATGTGAGCGAGGGCGCGGCCCAGCTGCTCAAGGTGTTTGCCGAGCATGACCAGGTCGCGAACGCCTATCGCCTGCGCCAGCGCGAGCTGATCAGCCGCTATCTGCCCGGCCATGCTGCGATGACACAGCACTATGTGCAGCTGCTCAATGAAGTGGTGAGCAAACCTGCGCGCTAAGCCTGTTGAGAGGGCGTCAGCAAACAGCCTTTAAAACCTACCTATTCACTACTAAAACAATAGCTTGAAGCCTATATACCATAAGGACCAAGGCAAAAAATGGCACAATCTCGCGCCTGAATCACGCCAGTGCTGCCCATGCCAGAGATGCGGCCACTGCTTCTGTGAGAAGTACATGCAGCCCGGGTAGCAGGCACTTGCCTGGAAAAAAGGCCGCCCTGTAGAGGCGGCCTTTTCATGGGCGGATGGCCTGCCGCTCAACCCTCAATCAAAGGGCTGAGGACGCTTGGTCGCATCGCTGGAAGGCGGCAATATGGGCAGCACCAGCTTGGGTTGCTCGCCCGTCAACGTCTTCAAAAAGGCGACGATGTCCGCATTTTCAGTTTTGCTGAAGTTCTTACCCAACTGAATGCGGCCCATGGTGTCCACCGCTTGCGACAGAGTATCGGCCGCACCGTCGTGGAAGTAGGGATAAGTCAGCTCGACATTGCGCAATGTCGGCACCTTGAAGCTGAAACGTTCCGCATCATTGCCCGTCACGGCAGAGCGGCCCTCTGCCGGGTTATCGGTCTTGTAGGGCTCGATCAACCCCATCTTCTGAAACGAGGAGCCGCCCAGGTTCACGCCGTTGTGGCAAGCCACGCAGCCCGAGTTTTTGAACAGCTGATAGCCACGCAGCTCTTGCGCATTGATGGCCTTGGTGTTGCCCTGCAGCCATTGGTCAAAACGCGCATGGGGGGTGACCAATGTTTCCTCGAAAGCTGCTATGGCTGCCGTCACTTCGCCAATCGTGAGCTTGTCATTGCCAAACACACTCTTGAATTCCGCCACGTACTGAGGGATGGAGCGCAACATGTCCACCGCCAGATCGTGCGAGAAGGCCATCTCGCCGGGGTTGGCAATCGGGCCGCCGGCCTGCTCGCGCAGGTCCTTGGCACGGCCGTCCCAGAACTGGGCCAGATTCAGACTGGAGTTGAGCACCGTGGGCGAGTTGATCGGGCCTTTTTGCCACTTGTCGCCAATCGACGTCTTGATATTGTCCGCGCCGCCCATGCTCAGGTTGTGGCAGGAGTTGCAGGAAATGAATCCGGAGCGCGACAGCCGTGGATCAAAGAACAGCTTTTTGCCAAGCTCCACCTTGGCAGGCTCAGTAACCTTGTGCGGCTTGACCGGCTGAACGGGCTCCTGAGCCTGCGCCAGCGCAGCCGAGCCCGTCATCATGGCCGCAGCAGACACGGCACCCAGCACGAATCGCCTGACGGAATAGGCGTGGGGCAGCTTTTTTTTCATTGGATACTCCATTTCTTTCACAGCGAATGGAGGAGCAAAAATCGCTCACTCTCTCTCGGCACTGCTGCGTTCAAAGAACGCTGCAATGTCGCTGTGAAGTCATTCTTCAGTAGTATCCCCAGGGCCTCGTTGATCAATCACAAGAGGCGGCTGTTACATACGCATACAGGCTTGCACCCTCGGCAAGCCTGCCCACATCAAGAGCCCTCAGCGCGCCGCGGCAGGCATCGCTGAAACGCGCAGGCTGCGCACGATCGCGGCCAGCACCATGCCGTAAGCCGGCACAAACAGCAGCAAGCTCACCGCCAGTTTGATCACGTAATCCACCATGGCAATTTCCATCCAGTTGGCGGCCATGAAAGCATCGGTGCTGCGCCAGAACGCGATGGAAAAAAACGCAGCGGTATCCAGCGCCTGACCAAAAATCGACGCGGCTGCCGGAGCCAGCCACCAGGCGCGGCTTTTCTGGCGGATACGGTCAAAGACCTGAATGTCCAGCAACTGCCCCAACGCATAGGCAGCAAAGCTGGCCAGCGCAATGCGAAACACAAAACTGTTGAAGCTTTGCAGCGCATCCCAGCCATTGAAATGGCCCTCATGGAAGAGCACTCCCACCGCATAGGACGCCAAGAGCGCAGGCAGCATGGCGCGCGTGATGACGCGCCGCGCCTCAACCTTGCCGATCAGGCGCACGGTCAGGTCGGTGGCCAGAAAGATGAAGGGAAAGCTGAACGCACCCCAGGTGCTGTGAAAGCCCAGCAAATTGATCGGCAGCTGCACCAGATAGTTGCTGGCAATGACGATGGCGATATGAAACGCCACGAGGATGGAGAGGTAAAACGGCACGCGCGACGGCGGTGTCTGCACGGCATGAGCGGATGTCATGACATTCCTTTTTGGTCGATGGGGGCGAGGGAACCCATGGTTGCGAAGTTTGCGCGGGTTGGCGCAGCCCTGAATTTTAAGCGGCCGTCCATTATCGCGAGTGCCATGAGCCTGCTTATCCGAGCACACGCATGGTGGATATAAGAAAAAGCATAGCTGGTAGTGCTGGTCAATCCATGGACTCAGAATCAAAACCAAGTCTTTTCAGGACTTAACAAGCACATCCAGCTATCTTTTTTGAGTACATCAAGCCGCCGCTTGCAAGGACTGATGGGCGCGGTTGCGCGTAGAGCGCAAACCCAGCCACTGCAGGTCTGCCAGCACGATCACCACCAGCGCCTGTGCCGCAACCCAGGCCACGCCCCAGCCACTGAGCGCCAAGCCGGAGCCAAAGATCAGCAATGCACAGCCCAGCGCCCAGCCCAGATTGCCCAGCGCAATCAAGCCCACCAGCGTGCGCGGCAGGGGCTGGCGCCGGGCAATCACGGCCGCAAGCACGGCATAGACCAGCAAAAAAACGCCAGTGCCGGTGAGCAAGGCCAGCGGCAAACCGGTAACAGCCGCCAGAGGCCGCGCGGCCAGCAACTGCAGCGCGCCCGTGGCGGCGCAAGAAGCTGCATCAGCCCACATCACGCGGGGCAGAAACCGGGAAGAAGCAAAGATGGACATGGAACACTCCTATGGCTTGGAAAACGATGCGACCGGCCCTGTGCCGGCTGCTGGCTCCATGATTGCCAGCGCCAAGCAGCACGTCGATTACCTCGCAGGTCATGGCCTCGTGCGAGGCCTGCCACTACGATGCAGCCATGAACACCCTCCCCTCCTCGCATGCAGCCACGCCTACCGCCTCGACGCCCGACCTGCGCGCACCGTTTGGCGAGCATCTGCGTCATTGGCGTCAGCACCGACGACTCAGCCAGCAGGGCTTGGCACTCGAAGCCGACATCTCGACCCGCCACCTGAGCTATGTGGAAACCGGCCGCGCACAGCCCAGCCGCGAAATGGTGCTGCGCCTGGCCGAGCGCCTCTGCGTGCCACTGCGCGAGCGCAACGGACTTCTGGTGGCTGCAGGCTTTGCCCCCATGTACCAGTCACGTCCGCTGGACCATCCCGATCTGGCTGCAGCACGCCAGGCGGTGGACCTCGTGCTCAAGGGTCATGAACCCAACCCGGCCCTGGCCGTGGACCGACACTGGAACCTGATAGCTGCCAATGCGGTCGTGCCACTCCTGCTGGACGGCGTGGCGCCGTGGCTATTGGAGCCGCCGGTAAATGTGCTGCGCCTGAGCCTGCACCCCGAAGGCCTGGGCCCGCGCCTGGCCAATGCCGCGCAGTGGCGTGCCCATTTGCTGCACCGCTTGGAGCAGCAGATCACCGCCACGGCAGATGGTGAACTGCAGGTACTGTACGACGAAATCGCGGCCTATCCGTTCAAGGACGATATGCCATATGCCGCAGCCACCTCGGCTGCCAGCCTGATCGCTGTGCCCTTTGAGTTGCACACCGGGCTGGGTAAACTGAGTTTTATCAGCACCATCACCATCTTTGGCACGCCCGTGGATGTAACGCTGCAGGAGCTGGCCGTCGAGTCTTTTTTCCCCGCCGACACCCAGACCCAGATGGCCCTGCAGCAGCTGCATCACTCAGGCTGACAGGCAAAACAAAAGCCCGCAGGACTTTCATCCTGCGGGCTTTGGAGAGCAAGGCCCTTGCAGGCCTTTCCCTTCTACTTCGAACGCTTACACCTTGGCGGCGACTTCAGCGTACTCGGCGATTTCGTTGAAGTTCATGTAGCGATAGACGGAAGCCTTGTCGGCATCGATCACACCCATTTCGGCCAGGTACTCTTCCTTGGTCGGCAGCTTGCCCAGACGCGAAGCAATCGCGGCCAGCTCAGCCGAGCCCAGGAACACATTGGTGTTCTTGCCCAGGCGGTTGGGGAAGTTACGGGTCGAAGTGGAGATCACGGTTGCGCCTTCGCGCACCTGGGCCTGGTTGCCCATGCACAGCGAGCAGCCGGGCATTTCGGTACGTGCACCGGCGGTGCCGAAAGCCGCGTAGTGGCCTTCCTTGATCAGCTCGCTCTGGTCCATCTTGGTGGGCGGTGCCACCCACAGCTTGACGGGGATGTCGCGCTTGCCGCCCAGCAGCTTGGCTGCAGCGCGGAAGTGACCGATGTTGGTCATGCACGAGCCAATGAAGGCTTCGTCGATCTTGGTGCCAGCGACTTCGGACAGCGTCTTGGCGTCATCGGGGTCGTTCGGGCAGCAGACGATGGGTTCCTTGATGTCGGCCAGATCGATTTCGATGATGTGGGCGTACTCGGCGTTCTTGTCCGCTTCGAGCAGGTCGGGCTTGGCCAGCCAGGCTTCGACCTTTTCGATACGACGTTGCAGCGTCTTGGCGTCGGAGTAACCATCGGCGATCATGTTCTTCATCAGAACGATGTTCGAAGTCAGGTATTCCTTGATCGGCTCGGGGTTCAGCTTGATCGTGCAACCGGCAGCAGAACGCTCGGCCGATGCGTCGGACAATTCGAACGCTTGCTCGACCTTCAGGTTGGGCAGACCTTCGATTTCGAGGATACGACCCGAGAATTCGTTGATCTTGCCAGCCTTGGCCACGGTCAGCAGACCTTGCTTGATGGCGTACAACGGAATCGCGTGCACCAGATCGCGCAGAGTCACGCCAGGCTGCATTTCGCCCTTGAAACGCACCAGGATCGACTCAGGCATGTCCAGCGGCATCACGCCAGTCGCTGCACCGAAAGCCACCAGACCGGAGCCTGCGGGGAACGAGATACCGATAGGGAAGCGGGTGTGCGAGTCGCCACCGGTACCGACGGTGTCAGGCAGCAGCAGGCGGTTGAGCCAGCTGTGGATCACGCCGTCGCCAGGACGCAGGGCCACGCCGCCGCGGTTGGAGATGAACTCGGGCAGTTCACGGTGCGTCTTCACGTCCACGGGCTTGGGGTAAGCGGCCGTGTGGCAGAAGGACTGCATGACCATGTCGGCGGAGAAGCCCAGGCAAGCCAGGTCCTTCAGCTCGTCGCGGGTCATGGGGCCGGTGGTGTCTTGCGAGCCCACGGTGGTCATGCGAGGTTCGCAGTAAGTACCGGGGCGCACGCCCTGGCCTTCGGGCAGACCGCAGGCACGGCCCACCATCTTCTGGGCCAGCGTGAAGCCAGCGTTGGAGGCAGCGGGAGCCTGGGGCAGACGGAAAGCGTTGGAAGCTGGCAGACCCAGGGCTTCACGGGCCTTGGCAGTCAGCGAACGACCGATGATCAGGTTGATACGGCCACCGGCTTGGACTTCGTCGAGCAGCACGTCGGACTTCAGCTGGAAGTCAGCAACCTTGGTGCCGTTCTTTTCGATCTTGCCTTCGTAGGGATAGACGTCGATCACGTCGCCCATTTCCAGCTTGGAAACGTCCACTTCGATAGGCAGAGCGCCAGAGTCTTCCTGCGTGTTGAAGAAGATGGGAGCAATCTTGCCGCCCAGGGTCACACCACCAAAGCGCTTGTTAGGCACAAAGGGGATGTCCATGCCAGTCGCCCAGATGATGGAGTTGGTCGCGGACTTGCGCGAAGAACCGGTGCCGACCACGTCGCCCACGTAGGCCACCAGATGGCCTTTTTTCTTCAGGTCGTCGATGAACTGCATGGGGCCGCGCTTGCCGTCTTCTTCGGGCTTGAACGCCGCGTCGGGACGCGTGTTCTTGAGCATGGCCAGGTAGTGCAGAGGAATGTCGGGACGGCTCCAGGCGTCTGGTGCGGGCGACAGGTCGTCGGTATTGGTTTCACCGGGCACCTTGAAGACGGTGACGGTGATCTTCTTTTCGACTTCGGGACGCGATGTGAACCACTCGGCATCCGCCCAGCTTTGCATCACTTCCTGGGCCTTGGCGTTGCCAGCCTTGGCCTTGGTGGCCACGTCGTTGAAGAAGTCGAACATCAGCAGCGTCTTCTTCAGCGCATCAGCAGCCACGCCAGCGACTTCAGCGTCGTCCAGCAGTTCGATCAGGGGGTGAACGTTGTAGCCGCCCACCATGGTGCCCAGCAGCTCGGTGGCCTTGGACTTGGAGATGAGACCCACCTTCAGGTCGCCGTGAGCCACGGCAGCCAGGAAGGAAGCCTTGACCTTGGCCGCATCGTCCACTCCGGGTGGCACGCGGTGAGTCAGCAGGTCGAGCAGAAAGGCGTCTTCGCCAGCGGGCGGGTTCTTGATCAGCTCGATCAGCTCAGCGACCTGCTTGGCATCCAGAGGCAGCGGGGGGATGCCCAGTGCGGCGCGTTCTGCCACATGGTCACGGTAGGCTTTCAACATGGGTTCTCTCCAATGGTTTTTTGAAAAAGGCTGCGCGGTGATGCGCGATTCACAGGACCGCTGCCGTGTGCGAAACGGCAGCAGCCCTCAGCCTTGCTGAATTACTTGTTGTCCAGCAGGCTAGGAGGTGGGTTCTTGCGGATGGCTTCAGCCACCAGTTGTTGCTCGGGAGCCATGCACTCATCAGCCAGACGCTGACCGGCCTTCTGGTTCATCAGCATGGACTTGTTGGCAATCTGCAGCCAGACCGCACCCGCCGCCTTGTCTTCCAGGCGCACGGTGCCGGTGGTGGTTGCCACGGGCGACATGTGGTACTTGAAGCCACGACCGTCGATGATGAAGTAGCCAGGGTTGGCAGAGTCAGGCGTCACATTCACATGAGCGCCCAGTTCGCAAGGGATACGACCCTTGAAAACGCGCTCGGACACAGCCAGTTGCTCGGTCGTCAGGGCTGTGGAAGCGGGACCGGCTGCTACCGCGGCCGCACCGGCTCCTGCACCCACGGCGGCGGCTGCGGCAGCCTTGCCCTTCTTGGCAGCAGGCTTTTTGGCGGCAGGGGCCTTCTTGGTGGCAGCGGCCTTGGCCTTGGTACCGGTTTGTGCCACGGCGGATTGACCAACGGCCAGCAGCGGGGCTGCGATCATCAAAGTAGCGATTAGGGTCTTCATAGGAACAGGCTCCTGCAGACTTGTTATGAGTTCAATGGGTTGAATCCGGGGCGAACCAGGGTTGAACGTCAACCGGCAAGGTCTGCCCCGTCTGGTGAGCGCGCTCTAGCAACTGCCAGAAGTAGCGGTAGCTCGCGCGATCATGTAGTACACCACCAAAACTGATGGGGGCCCAATTCTGCACCGCCGCAGAGGTAAGAATTTGTGCTGCCTCGCGAACTTCGTCCTCTGCAGGTGCAAACGCACGCAAGATGGGGCGAATCTGGTCCGGATGGATGCTCCACATGCGTGTATAGCCCAACTCACGCGCAGCTTTTTGCGCGCAGGCCTCCAAAGCCTGAGGATTCTTGAATTCCGTAACCACGCAATGCGAGGGCACTTTGCCATGGGCATGACAGGCAGCTGCAATTTCCAGCTTGGCGCGCACCACCAGCGGATGCTCGAACTGGCCCTGTGCCGTCATGGCCGAAGCGGGGATCGCACCGCCATGGGCCGAAACAAAATCCATCAACCCGAAAGAGATGCTCTGCACCGCTGGGTGGGCTGCAATGTCAAAAGCCTGATGCACAGCGGCAGGCGACTCAATCAAAACATGTAGCGGCACGCGTATATCTGTCGCTGACTTGAGGGCTTTTTCGGCCTTGATCACGTCTTCCACCGACTCCACCTTAGGAATCATGATGTGGCAGAGCTTGTTCGCCGCGCCGCCGGCGATGATGTCCATGTCCGCCTGAAAGTGCGCGTGATCGACTGCATGCACACGGGCGGCCACACGGGCGCCTGCTGCGGCGCTGTTGGCCAGCTCCACGACCAGCCTGGCGTGAGCAGCCTCCTGGCCCACGGGTGCGCCGTCTTCGCAGTCCAGCGTCACATCGAAGACGCAGGTGCCGAACTCGGCCATCATCTCGGCCTGCAATTGCAGACTCTTGCGCATGCGCACTTCCACACCGCTGTAGTGATCACAAACAGTCAGGCGCTGCGCGCCGCCTTGCGCGTCCAGCAATACTTTGGCGGGATGAACCAGTTCCGTTGTCATGACTTGCGCTGAGCCACCAAGAAAAGTCGGGGAAAAGCCAGCAGACGCTTGCCGTCGGCTCGCTGGGGGTATGCCGCATCGATGCGGCGCTCATATTCAGCCAGAAAATCCGCCTGCAGTTCTGCGGGCAGGCCTTCAACAAAAGGCTTGAGGCCTGTGCCGCGCAACCACTGCACAATGGCCGCCGCCGAGTCCATGGGGTGCTGGTAGATGGTGTGCCACACATCCACGCTGGCAGTCTCACGCTCAGGCGCGGCCAACAAGTCGTAATAAGCCCCAATGGGCAAAATTTCCGTTCGCACCTTGTCCGCATCGCCGATGTAGTCGGCAAATTTCGGCTCACGGGCGATTTCACGCATCAAACGGTGCGTGGGCTGCTGACGGTTGTCCGGCATCTGGATGGCCAGAACCCCACCAGGGGCCAGAAGCGACAGCAGTCGGGGAATCAGTTGCTCATGCTCTCCCACCCACTGGATGGAGGCATTGGCATAAATCAAATCAGGTGCAGCTTGGCCCGCTGCGGGGGCCCAGGAGGCAATGTCTCCAGCCTCGAACCTGGCACGCGGCAACTGCTTGCGCGCAGTCTCCAGCATGGCTTCGGAGTTATCGACTCCGAGAACGTCGGCCTCTTGATCGGGGCCAGCGAATCGCTCCACCAAAAGCTCGGTAGAGTTACCCGGCCCGCAACCCAGATCCACAACGTGGAGGGCGCGAGCCGGTTGCAAGCCTGGGACCCGAGCCAGCAGCTCGGCCGCAGGACGCGTGCGCTCATTGGCAAAGCGCAGATACAGCGCGGGGTTCCAGTCTTGCATAGGCTTACTGCGCTAATTACAGCAGGTGCTTGACGCCGTCTTGCTCGCCTTGCAGCTCAGCCAGAGTCTTGTCGATGCATTCTTGCGAGAAAGCGTCGATTTCCAGACCTTCAACGATCTTGTATTCGCCGTTGGCGGTGGTGACGGGGAAGCCGAAGACGATGCCGGCAGGAATGCCGTATTCGCCGTTGGAAGGCACGCCCATGGTGACCCATTCGCCGTTGGAGCCCAGAGCCCAGTCACGCATGTGGTCGATGGCAGCGTTGGCAGCCGAAGCAGCCGAAGACAGGCCACGAGCCGCGATGATGGCAGCGCCGCGCTTGCCCACGGTGGGCAGGAACACGTCCTTGTTCCAGACTTGGTCGTTGATCATGTCCTTCACGGACTTGCCGTCGACCGTCGCGAAACGGTAGTCAGCGTACATGGTGGGCGAGTGGTTGCCCCACACGGTCAGGTGCTTGATGTCGCCCACAGCGAA
Organism: Comamonas testosteroni; assembly: GCF_003569915.1. Lineage (GTDB taxonomy): Bacteria > Pseudomonadota > Gammaproteobacteria > Burkholderiales > Burkholderiaceae_C > Comamonas > Comamonas testosteroni_D. The sequence goes on from NZ_KZ984460.1 coordinate 11,419, forward strand.
GTTGGCCTTGGCAGCCAGTTGCGAAGCAGCGCGGTTGTGGTCCAGACGCAGCATGGCGGTGAAGTTCTTGGCGGGCAGATCGGGAGCCGACTTCATGGCGATGTAGGCGTTGGTGTTGGCGGGGTTGCCCACCACCAGAACCTTGACATTGCGCGAAGCCACGGCGTTCAGGGCCTTGCCCTGAGCCGTGAAGATCTGGGCGTTGGCAGCCAGCAGGTCAGCACGTTCCATGCCGGGGCCACGAGGACGAGCACCCACCAGCAGAGCGTAGTCGGTGTCCTTGAAGGCTGTCAGGGGGTCTGCGTGGGCTTCGATGCCGGCCAGCAGAGGGAAGGCGCAGTCTTCCAGCTCCATGATCACGCCCTTCAGAGCGTTTTGAGCCTTTTCGTCGGGGATTTCCAGCAGTTGCAGAATAACGGGTTGATCTTTACCCAGCATTTCGCCAGAGGCGATGCGGAACAACAGGGCGTAACCGATTTGACCAGCAGCGCCGGTAACGGCGACACGAACGGGCTTCTTGCTCATGGTGAAACTCCAATATTGGAAAAAAGTGAGATGTTAAGGGGCCTCAATGGCACCAGCGTAATCACCAGTTGCCCAAGCTCCGCAAACATGGCGGCAAGTGTACTGCTGAAATCAAAGCCCGGTCAATTTGTCTTATGTCTTATATAAGATATGATCCACACCGGACAAAGCACATCGAAGCTGCCAGTTTTACGCATCGCATCGCGGAGGCGAACCTCTCAAAAAACTATGCCCATCGTTCACAACACAGCCCCAGACACCCATGCCCACAACACAGGCGGTTCTGGCGTATCCACCCCGGCCTTCAGCCCTCTATACCAGCAGATCAAAGGCTTGATCCTGCAAAGCCTGGAAGCCGGCGAGTGGCGTCCGGGGGAACTGATCCCCAGTGAAATGGAACTGGCCGCCCGCTTCAAGGTCAGCCAGGGCACGGTGCGCAAGGCCATCGATGAGTTGGCTGCCGAAAACCTCGTCATGCGCCGCCAGGGCAAAGGCACGTTTGTAGCCACTCACGCTGCGCAGCAAGTCCAATACCGTTTTCTGAACCTGCGCCCCGACGCTGGCGATCTGCAAGGCGAAGGCCGTGCCGAGCGCCACATCCTGGACTGCCGCCGCCTGCGCGCCCCTGCCGAAGTGGCGCGGGCCCTTGCGCTGCGCACCGGCGACGCCGTCATGCATGTGCGCCGCACCCTGTCTTTTGCAGGCACGCCCACCATTTTGGAGGACATCTGGCTGCCCGGTCATGCTTTCAAGGGCCTGACCATTGAGCAGATGTCCAACTATCAGGGCCCCACCTATGCCATGTTCGAGCTCGACTACGGCGTGCGCATGGTGCGGGCCGAAGAAAAAATTCGCGCCGTCCTCCCCGACGCCGAGCAGGCCCAGTTGCTGAGCATTCCCAGCACCACACCGTTGCTCAGCGTGGAGCGCACAGCCTTTACATACAACGATGTTCCCATGGAGTTACGCCGCGGTCTGTACCGCACTGACACCCACCATTACCGCAATGCTTTGAACTGAATCCCCCCGGAAAAGCCTTGATTGCGCCATATCCCGATCATCTGATATGCAATTTGGGCTAACGGATTCTGCTGCATTGCAATAGAATTTTGTGTCGCTTCGCACTAGCGATTACAACGCAGTTACATCCACGAAAGTACCCTGCCATGACAGAGCAAAAAGCCAAACAGCGGCCAGAGTTCCGCAATATCAACTTCTTCTCGGACCTACCGACCTACCGCCTGCCCCTGGCAGGCATTGTGTCCATCCTGCACCGCGTCAGCGGCTTGCTGATGGCACTGCTGCTGCCGTTCATCATCTGGATGTTCGACAAGTCGGTGTCGTCGGAGATTTCGTTTGAGTCCTTCACCTCGGTGTTCGCTGGCCAGTTTGGCTGGTTCGCCAAGCTCGTCTGCCTGGCTCTGATCTGGGCTTACCTGCACCACTTCTGCGCTGGTGTGCGTCACCTCGTGATGGACGTGAACCACCACGCCGTGAACAAGCAGACTGGCAAGTCCACTGCTGCTGTGGTGCTGGTCATCAGCGTTGTCCTGACTGTGGTGCTTGGCGCCAAGCTGTTCGGTCTGTTCTGACCGGTAGGCAGTCAATAACACCTCACGATAAGGAAAATAACCATGTCCGTGAATTACGGCTCCAAGCGTACTGTTGTCGGTGCGCACTATGGCACTCGCGACTTTCTGGCTCAACGCTCCACGGCCGTTCTGATGGCTCTGTTCACCGTTGTTCTGCTGGTGCGTTTTCTGATGGGTGGCCCTGTGGGCTACGAAATGTGGGCCGGTATCTTTGCCCCCCAGTGGATGAAATTTCTGACCCTGGCCCTGTTCGTGGCTTTGGGCTGGCACGCCTGGATCGGTGTGCGTGACATCTGGATGGACTATGTCAAGCCCGTGGGCCTGCGCCTCACACTGCAAGTGGTCACCATCGTCTGGCTGGTCGGCTGCATCGGCTGGGGCATCCAGGTTCTGTGGCGTCTCTGATCGAGACACAGTCTCCACGATTGAAGGTTAAGAATGAGCTACACCAAAGCAAATATCACCAAGCGCAAGTTTGACGTTGTCATCGTCGGTGCCGGCGGCTCCGGCCTGCGCGCTGCGCTGGAACTGTCGCGTGCCGGTCTGTCGGTCGCATCCCTGTCCAAGGTTTTTCCCACACGTTCGCACACCGTGGCCGCCCAAGGTGGCGTGTCCGCGTCGCTGGGCAATATGTCGGACGACAACTGGCACTACCACTTCTACGACACCATCAAGGGCTCCGACTGGCTGGGCGACCAGGACGCCATCGAGTTCATGTGCCGTGAAGCACCGAACGTCGTGATCGAACTCGAGCACTTCGGCATGCCTTTCGACCGCAATGCCGACGGCACGATCTACCAGCGTCCTTTCGGCGGCCACACGGCCAACTACGGTGAAAAGCCTGTGCAACGCGCTTGCGCTGCCGCTGACCGTACCGGCCACGCCATGCTGCACACGCTGTACCAGCAAAACGTCAAGTCCAAGACCAACTTCTTCGTGGAGTGGATGGCTCTGGACCTGATTCGCAACTCCGACGGCGATGTGGTCGGCGTGACCGCCATCGAACTCGAAACCGGCGACCTGTATGAGCTGCACGCCAAGGCAGTGCTGCTTGCGACCGGCGGTGCTGGCCGTATCTTCCAGGCATCGACCAATGCCTTCATCAACACCGGTGACGGCCTTGGCATGGCTGCGCGCGCTGGCATTCCGCTGCAGGACATGGAATTCTGGCAATTCCACCCCACCGGCGTCGCCGGTGCTGGCGTGCTGCTGACCGAAGGCTGCCGAGGCGAAGGCGCCATTTTGCTCAACAGCGAAGGCGAGCGTTTCATGGAGCGCTACGCTCCCACGCTGAAGGATCTGGCTCCTCGCGACTTCGTGTCGCGCTCGATGGACCAGGAAATCAAGGAAGGTCGCGGCTGCGGTCCCAACAAGGACTACATCCTGATGAAGCTGGACCACCTGGGTGCCGACACCATCCGCAAGCGTCTGCCCTCCGTGGAAGAAATCGGCCACAACTTCGCCAACGTGGACATCACCAAGGAACCGATTCCCGTGGTTCCCACCATCCACTACCAGATGGGCGGCATTCCCACCAACATCAATGGTCAGGTTGTCACCTGGGACGGCGAAAAGAACAACGTGGTCAACGGTCTGTACGCTGTGGGCGAATGCTCCTGCGTGTCCGTGCACGGCGCCAACCGTCTGGGCACCAACTCGCTGCTGGACCTGCTGGTGTTTGGTAAGTCCGCTGGCAAGCACATCGTCGAATTCGTCAACGGCTTTGGCGCGCACCACGACGTGCCCGCTGACGGCGCTGACCGCACTCTGGCTCGCCTCAACCAGCTGCAAGACTCCAAGGACGGCACCTACGCCCAGGATATCGCGGGCGAGATCCGCTCCTCCATGCAGACCCATGCTGGCGTGTTCCGTACGCAAAAGTCCATGGACGAAGGCGTGCTCAAGATCAATGCCATCCGCGACAAGGTCGGCTCCGTGACCCTGAAGGACAAGTCCATGGTGTGGAATACCGCACGTATGGAAGCCTTGGAAGTGGACAACCTGATCGAAGTGGCACAAGCCACCATGACATCGGCGGCCGCCCGCAAGGAATGCCGTGGTGCACACACCGTGTACGACTACGAGCACCCTGCCGACCACGCCGAATTCCCGCTGGGCCGCAACGACAAGGAATGGCTCAAGCACACCCTGTGGGACAGCGCTTCCAACAGCCTGACCTACAAGCCTGTGAACCTCAAGCCCCTGACCGTTGCCAGCGTTCCTCCCAAGGTCCGCACGTTCTAATCCAGCAGCCCACGAGAGAAGATCAATATGAAGCGCACATTCAAAATCTACCGCTACGATCCGGATAAAGACGCCAAGCCCTACATGCAAACCGTGCAGGTGGAGCTGGACGGCCATGAACGCATGCTGCTGGACGCGCTGGTCAAGCTCAAGGCCATGGACCCCTCCATCGCCTTCCGCCGCTCCTGCCGCGAAGGTGTTTGCGGCTCCGACGCCATGAACATCAACGGCAAGAACGGTCTGGCTTGCCTGACGAACATGAACACTCTGAAGGGTGACATCGTTCTGAAGCCCCTGCCCGGCCTGCCCGTCATCCGCGACCTGATCGTGGACATGACCCAGTTCTTCAAGCAGTACCACTCGATCAAGCCCTACCTGCAAAGCGATATCTATGCATCGCCCAGCAAGGAGCGCCTGCAGTCGCCCGAAGAGCGTGAAGAGCTCAACGGCCTGTACGAGTGCATTCTGTGCGCCAGCTGCTCGACCAGCTGCCCCTCTTTCTGGTGGAACCCCGACAAGTTCGTGGGCCCGGCCGGTCTGCTGCAAGCCTACCGCTTCATCGCCGACAGCCGTGATACCGCCACCGGCGAACGCCTTGACAACCTGGAAGATCCGTACCGCCTCTTCCGTTGCCACACCATCATGAACTGCGTGGACGTGTGCCCCAAGCACTTGAACCCCACCGCAGCCATTGGCAAGATCAAGGAGCTGATGGTTCGTAGAACCGTCTGATGCCGATGACGAATACCCTGCTCGAAGAACGCGAACGCGACCTGTTGCGGTGGCGTAGCCGCCGTGGCTTGGTTGAGAACGATCTGTTCATCGAGCAGTTCTTCGCCACCTACGGCAGCCAGCTTACGCGGAGACACGCAGCTGGCCTGTCTGCCTTGATGGATCTGGCAGACAACGACCTGATGGATCTTTTCTTGCGTCGCAAGGAACCTGAAGGACAACTCGATACCCAAGAAGTCAGGGAAGTGCTGGAGATGGTGCGCAAGCGCCAGCCCGGCACCAATCCCCAGTAGGCTAGGCAAACTAGAGAAGGAAGTTTGGAAATGAAACTCGCTGACAACAAAGCAACGCTGTCTTTCAGCAACGGCGCACCCAGCGTCGAGCTGCCCGTTTACCAAGGCAGCATTGGCCCGGATGTGATCGACATCCGTAAGCTGTACGGTCAATCCGGCATGTTTACGTATGACCCTGGCTTCCTCTCTACCGCTGCCTGCCAGTCCGCCATCACCTACATCGATGGCGACAAGGGCGAGCTGCTGTACCGCGGCTACCCCATCGAGCAACTGGCCAAGAACTGCAACTTCCTGGAAACCTGCTACCTGCTGCTGTACGGAGAGCTGCCCAACGAAGCCGAAAAGGCCAAGTTTGAGCACACCGTGACTCAGCACACCATGGTCAACGAGCAGATGCAGTTCTTCCTGCGTGGCTTCCGCCGTGACGCACACCCCATGGCTGTGCTGACCGGCCTGGTGGGCGGCATGTCGGCCTTCTACCATGACAGCACCGACATCAACAACCCCGAGCACCGTAACATCGCCGCGATCCGCCTGATCGCCAAGATGCCTACGCTGGTCGCCATGGCTTACAAGTACGGTGTTGGCGCACCTTACATGTACCCCAAGAACGACCTGTCGTACGCTGGCAACTTCATGCGCATGATGTTCGGCAACCCTTGCGAAGAGTACAAGGTCAACCCCGTGGTCGAAAAGGCCCTGGACCGCATCTTCATCCTGCACGCTGACCACGAGCAAAACGCTTCGACCTCCACCGTGCGTCTGTGCGGCTCGTCGGGCACCAACCCCTTCGCCGCGATCTCCGCTGGCGTGGCCTGCCTGTGGGGCCCTGCCCACGGCGGTGCCAACGAAGCCTGCCTGAACATGCTGGAAAGCATCCAGGCCAACGGCGGCATCGAAAAGGTTGGCGAGTTCATGGAACAAGTCAAGGACAAGACCAGCGGCGTCAAGCTGATGGGCTTTGGCCACCGCGTGTACAAGAACTACGACCCCCGCGCCAAGCTGATGCAGGAAACCTGCAACGAAATCCTGGCTGAACTGGGTCTGGAAAACGATCCTCTGTTCGCCCTGGCCAAGAAGCTGGAAAAGATCGCTCTGGAAGACGACTACTTCGTGTCGCGCAAGCTGTACCCGAACGTGGACTTCTACTCCGGCATCGTGCAGCGCGCCATCGGCATCCCCGTCAAGCTGTTCACCGGCATCTTCGCTCTGGCCCGCACCGTGGGCTGGATCGCTCAGCTCAACGAACAAATGGCTGACCCTGAGTACAAGATTGGCCGTCCTCGCCAGCTGTACACAGGCGCCGTGGCTCGCGACGTCAAGCCTATCGCTCAGCGCTAAGCACGGCTTTCAGGCCCGGCTTGCCGGGTCTGAAGAATGCAAAAGCCCGCAGATTGCAAAGTCTGCGGGCTTTTTTTCATGCCATGCACCGAGAGATGCTATAAAAACAGTAGCTATCAGCCTATTAATTATATGGACTTGAGTGTAATTTCATTCAAAACTCTCACATTCAAGGTACCAGCAAGATAGGCTGCAACGCGCCCTGCGCTTCCAGCTGGCGATGGGCCGCTGCCGCATCGGCCAGCGCAAACTCCTGCGGCTCGGCCATGCGGAAATGCTTTTTGCGCAGCGCCTCGAACACGCGCGCGGCCATGGCATCGCGCTCTTTGGCCTTCTTCACGAAATGGAACACCATGGGGCGGCAGACACTGTTGGAGCGTGCAGCCAGACGCGGAATCTCCAGCGGAGCCACAGGGCCTGAAGACTGCCCGTACATCACCAGCTGACCGCCAAAGCTCAGGCTGGCCAGCGAGCCATCAAAGCTGTCCTTGCCCACGCCGTCATAGGCCACATCCACGCCCTCACCGTGCGTGATCTCCATCACACGCGCCGCCACATTCTGCGCACCCTCGCCGCGGTAGCGAATCACTTCCACACAGCCAACCTGATCCGCCTTCTTCGCCGTGGCATCGCTGCCAGCCGTACCAATCACCATGGCACCGAGCTGCGTGGCCCACTGGCTCAGAATCTGGCCCATGCCGCCGCCCGCTGCCTGCACCAGAATGCGCGAGCCCTGCCCCACATGCGCCACGCGGTGCAGCAGCACATCAGCCGTGAGGCCGCGCAGCAGGCTGGATGCAACCAGCGCATCACTCAGGTCATCGGGCATGGCGATCAGCTCGTCCGCCGCAATCACGCGCTCTGCCGCATAAATGGCATAGGCGGCGGAGATGTAGCAGACCCGCTCGCCCACCTTGAAGCGACTCACACCCGGGCCGACCTCAGCCACCACGCCCACGGCCTCGATACCGGGTGTTCCTGGCAGCGCCAGCGTCTTATACAGGCCCGAACGCACATAGATGTCGTGAAAATTCACACCAATGCGGGTGTGCCGCACCCTCACCTGCCCGGCTGCCAGTGGCTGCGACGCCACAGTGGCAATCTGCAGCACTTCGGGGCCGCCGTATTCGTTGATGACAATTGCCTGATGCGTGGCTGAGTGCGAGCCCTGATTCATGCTTGTTTGCTCCTCTTGGTTGCTGTAACTAGCACTGTAGCTTGTCCCTGCGCCATGCTGCGAAGCGGCAATTCCCGCACAATGCGCCTCCTGCACCACTGCTATTGCTCTTTTGTAAGCCCTCTATGTCCTTTGCCACCCTAGGCCTGCGCGCCGAGCTTTTGAATGCTGCTCAAAGTCTGAGCCTGCTTGACGCCACGCCCATCCAGACCCAGTCCATTCCTGCCGTGCTGGCCGGACGTGATCTCTGGGCCTGCGCACCTACGGGCTCGGGCAAGACCATGGCTTATCTGATGCCGCTGCTGCAGAACTGGCTGACCAGCGCCAACAAACGCGGCCACTCCGGCTTTGTGCGCCCGCTGAGCACACTCATCCTGGTGCCCACGCGCGAGCTGGCTTTGCAGGTGCATGAAAACCTGAGCGACCTGGTGCGCCAGTGGCGCGAACAACCTCGCAGCCGCGTGGTCTATGGCGGTGTCTCCATCAACCCGCAGATGATGCAGCTGCGCGGCAGCGCAGACTTTCTGGTGGCCACGCCCGGCCGTCTGCTCGACCTGGCGGACAACAATGCCGTGCGCCTGAACACCGTGCAGCATCTGGTGCTGGACGAGGCCGACCGCCTGCTCGACCAGGGCTTTGCCGATGAGCTGAACCGCGTGCTGGCCCTGCTGCCCGCCAAGCGCCAGACGCTGCTGTTCTCCGCCACCTTCCCGCAGAACGTGGAAGCACTGGCCGAAAAGCTGCTGCACGACCCCGTGCGCGTGCAGGTCGATGCAGATGCCGAGTCCGAACACTCCGCCAGCCCCGATAACATCAGCCAGCGAGCCATTGCCGTGGACGGCACGCGCCGCACGCAACTGCTGCGCCAGCTGATCAAAGACGGCGAAGGCCAGCCCGAATGGGAGCGTGCCCTGGTTTTTGTCGCCAAGCGCCACACAGCCGAGATGCTGGCCGACAAGCTCTACAAGAATGGCATCTACGCCACCACCTTCCATGGCGATATGAGCCAGGGCGCCCGCAAGGATGTGCTGGATCAATTCAAGGCCAAGCGCTGGCAGTTGCTCATCACCACCGATCTGGCCGCGCGCGGCATCGATATTGCGCAACTGCCCACGGTCATCAACTACGACCTGCCGCGCTCGCCTGCCGACTACATCCACCGCATTGGCCGCACAGGCCGCGCCGGGCATGCGGGATCCGCGATCACTTTGGTAACGCCTGCAGACACTGCGCACTGGAAGCTGATTTGCAAGCGCAACCAGCTCGATATCGCGCTGGAGCAAGTCCCCGGCTTCGAGCCCACGGAAGAAGTTCCCCCACCACCGGTTGCCCAGGACGGCAATGGCGGCATCAAGGGCCGCAGACCCAGCAAGAAAGACAAGCTGCGCGCAGCGGCTGCGGCGCAGTTGCAACACAAGCCATAGCAGTGGTTGCACTACCTATTTGGACTACCTATTTCTAGGCAAACACCACACTGCGCTATACCGTAATTCTTCAAAATTTGCCGAAAATTCCATGCTTTTCCGCAATTAACACACATCAAGTACAGATTTAATCGATATGAAACAATTAGTTATCAGTTTCATTTCGATTCAATCTGAATGCTAGACGAAGTACACAAGACGGGCAGCGACCTTGTCGCGCCGCGACTTGCGCCTGCTGTCCTAGCAGACCCGGCCGCCGCCAAACCACCCGAACCGACAGCATCCGAACCTTCTGCACAAGCGCTGCACGCAGAGGCCGGGGACGCTGCGCGTACCCGTGCTCACAAACGCTTTTACCTGCCACTGCAGGCCAAATTTGCGATTGCGCTGACCCTGAGCGTGTTGTGGGGGGCAATGGCCGCCATGGTGGCCGAAAAGTGGATTCACGACCTGGGCCAGGTCGTGGGCATGACGCTGTCCACGCTGATCGTCTGGGGCATCGCCGTCATTCCCGGCTTCATGAATGCGTTTCTGGTCGTCAGCCTGCTGATGGACCGGCGCCCGCTGTTCACGGTCGAGTCCTATGAAAAACGGCTTCCGGCCATCACCATTCTTGTCGCGGCCTATAACGAAGAAGCCAATATTCTTTCCACGCTGGAGAGCATTGGCCAGCAAAAATACCCCGGCGAACTGTCCGTGATCGTCGTCAATGACGGCTCCACCGACGGCACCATGGCCAAGCTGGCCACCGTGTCCTACCCATGGCTGCGCGTGCTGGACATGGGAGTCAATGTCGGCAAGGCCCGCGCGCTGACCAAGGCACTGGAGCTGGTCAAGACCGATATCACGCTGACCGTGGACGGGGACTGCTACCTCTACAAGAACGCGCTGGCCAACCTGATTCGCCGCTATATCAGCGACCCGCCGAACACGCGCGCCGTGGCAGGAGCCGTTCTTACGCGCAACTCCCGCACCAACCTGGTCACCAAGATTCAGGAATGGGACTACTTTCACGGCATTGCAGCCATCAAGCGCCTGCAGAGCATGTACCACGGCACGCTGGTGGCACAGGGCGCTTTTTCGGCCTATGACACCAAGGTCCTGCGCGAGCTGGGCGGCTGGCCGCATACCGTGGGCGAGGACATTGTGCTGACCTGGGGCATTCTTGAGGCCGGCTACCGCGTGGGCTTTGCCGAGAACGCCTGCCTGTTCACCAATGTGCCCGAGACCTGGACGCAATTCATACGCCAGCGCCAGCGCTGGTCACGCGGCCTGATCGAGGCCTTCAAAATGCACTGGCGGCTGCTGTTCAAGCCCCGCATGACCACCCTCTTCATCTGGTGGAACCTGATGTTCCCCTATATGGATCTGGTCTTCACTTTTGCCTTTCTGCCCGGTCTCATCCTTGCCTGCTTTGGCATTTACTGGATTGCCGGGCCAATGACCCTGCTGGTGCTGCCGCTGGCCGTGCTGGTGAACTACCTGATGTTCCACATCCAGTCCCGCATGTTCCGCAGCCAGCGCCTGCGGGTGCGCCGCAATGTGGCCGGCTTTGTGCTGTATGCGCTGTTCTACAGCGTGGTGCTGCAGCCGGCATGCGTCTGGGGCTATGTCAAAGAACTCATCAGCCGAACCAAAAACTGGGGAACCAAATGAATAAGCACACCCACATTCGGGGACTGCTGACGGGCATGCTGATGCTGGCATGCTGCACTCTGACAACTCAGGCACAAAGCGCCGAAGCTGCTTCTGGCTATGTGCTGGGCGGCGTCGATGTCAGCAACGACTCGGACGGATTCAATGAATTCAAGCCCTGGGCGCAGTACGAAGCCCCCAATGGCTGGGGCCTGAGAGCCGGCTGGCAGCAATACCGCATGGATGGCTGGTCGGAAAACGGCCAGAACCTCTACGTCACCCACGACAAAAAGGCCAAGCTCTGGTCATCGCAGGCGCGCCTTGGCGTCAACAGCACGGGCTCGCACGAGAATCTGGTCGGCGCATGGGATGCCAACTACCAGGTCCTGCCCAGCACTGCTGTGGGCCTGAGTCTGGACCGTGACATCGTCAACTCACGCCGCAGCATTCAGCAGGGACTGACCGCCACCAGCGCACTGGGTGTTCTGGACCATCAGTTTTTGCCCCGACTGTCCGTGGGCGCAGCCTTTGGCAGCACCTGGTTCTCGGACGACAACCGCAGAGACATTCTCCGAACCCGCTGGACATTTACCCTCAGCGAAGACCAGGGCTGGTACCTCTACGCGCTGACGCGCCACTACCGCAACAGCAAGCCCTATCAAGGCAACTACTTTGCGCCAGAGCGCTTTCGCGAAGCCGCGCTGGGCGTGATGTGGAAAAAGGCCATCACCGACCACGTGGTGCTCAGTGTCAATGCCGACGCGGGCCGCCAGTACATTGATGGTGAAGGTCAGCAGCTCTGGCATGCAGGCGTCTATCTGTCCTCCCCACATCGCGCCGCCGTGCAGTGGAAAGTCGGCCTGACCAGCAGCCAGGACCATGCATCGGCACTGTCCACCAGCAACAGCGGCTACCGCTACACCAGCCTGAGCGCCTATATGCGCGTACCGTTTTAAGCGGTAACCATGTATGGGGGAGCGCGCTCCCCCATGCTTTTTCCCAGTACAGTGAGCGGCAACTGATTGATCTGGGAAACCCATGTCCGCCAATGTGAATCACAGCGCAGACGCTACTGGCACTGACAACATCCAAACCGGGGCTGAGACCGAGACCGCCAACACCACGGCAGCGGCCTCCCCCTCCGCTTCACCGATTACCCGCCAACTGGACAAAAGCCGCCAGACGCTGCTGGACCTGTCCACGCGCAACCGCCTGCTGAGCCTGCCACAGGCCGCCACCGCCAAGCTGCTGCACTTTGCCGATGAGCTGACGCCCGAGGTCTACCGCCTGCTGGTGAACGAAGCCAAAGCCATGAGCTTTGTGCCCAGCAAAACAGATGAAGAGCAGGCTGCCAGCCCTGCAGAAGCCGCTGTCCCGCCCCTGGCCCCGCCTCTTGCCCTGCCTCAGCCTGATGAGCAAGCTACCGAGGAATCCCGCGACGAGCGCGGCATCGCCCAGCGCCACCGCGACCTGAAGCTGCAAACGCGCCTGACCAGCGAAAAGCTGCAGCGCCGTTTGCTGGATATGTATTCCGACGCCCGCACTTTTGTCGAAGAGCAAGGCGTCAACATCCTGTTTTTGGCGCTGGGCCATCTGCAGTGGTTCGACCGCAATGCGCCCGACAAGCCGCGCTTTGCCCCCCTGATCTTGCTGCCCGTAGCGCTGGAGCGCAAAAGCGCCGCCGAGCGCTTTACGCTGTCCTGGCTGCAGGAAGATGCGGCAGAGAACCTCTCGCTGGCCGCCAAGCTCAAGGCCGACTTTGGTCTGGAACTGCCCGATTTCAAGGCCGGTGACGACTTTGACCCCGCCGCCTATCTGACCTCTGTAGCCACCATGGCCGCCGCGCAGCCCGGCTGGCAGGTACTGCCCAATGCGATGACGCTGGGCTTTTTCAGCTTTGCCAAGTTCCTCATGTACCGCGATCTGGACGCGAGCACCTGGCCTGCCGAAAAGCGCCTGGACCAGCAAGCCCTGATTGCCGCTGCGCTGCAAGATGGCTTTGAGGCGCGCGATCAGCTCTTTCCTGAAGACGCCGATGTGGACCAGCTGATTCCCGTGGTCAGCCAGCGCCATGTGGTTGATGCGGACAGCTCGCAGTCGCTCGCCATCGAAGCCGTGCGCAGGGGCGAGAACCTGGTCATTCAAGGCCCGCCCGGTACCGGCAAGTCGCAGACCATCACCAATGTGATTGCCGCCGCGATTGCCGATGGCAAGAAGGTGCTGTTTATCTCCGAAAAAATGGCCGCGCTGGAGGTGGTCAACCGCCGCCTCAAGGCCGTGGGACTTGGCCCCGCCTGCCTTGAGCTGCACAGCCACCACACCAACAAGCGCAAGGTGCTTGAAGAGCTCAAGGCCACGCGCGACCTGGGCAAGCCGCGTGTGGAACACCGCGACCAGATCATCAATGAGCTGAGCAGCGTGCAGCAGCAGCTCAACGCGCACAGCGAGACCATGCACCAGCCGCTGTCGCCCTGCGCGCTCACGCCTTATCAAATCCTTGGGCATCTGGCCAAGCTCGATGCCGTGCAGATTGCGCATCTGCCAGACCTGCTAGAAGGTGCAAGCCACTGGACGCCAGAGGACTTTCACACCCGCCAGCAGACCGTGCAGGCGCTGCGCCAAGCTGCAAGCAAAGTCATGCCCATTGCTCAGCATGCGTGGCGCGGCGTATGTCACCCAGCCCTGCTCAAGCTCGATGCCGAGCGCTTTGCCCAGCAACTGCCCGCGCTGCAGACGCTGCTCAATCAAACGCTACAAGATAGTGAGCAGCTAGCCCAATCATTGAATGGACTCAAGGCCGAAAACATTCAAAACCTGCAAGCGCAGATCACTCTGGCGCAGCAACTGGCTTCTGCCCCCACGGTAGACCGGCAAGCCGTTGCCAGCGTGATCTGGAGCCATGGTCTGGGCCAGTTGCAAAAGCTGGTGGAATGCGGACAACAGTTCAGCGCACAGGCCCAGAACCTGCGCAACCGCTTTGCGGAATCGGCATGGAATCAGGACTGGAACAGCGCGCGCCAGAGCATCGCCGCGCATGGCGATTCGCTGTTTCGCATCTTTAACAGCAGCTACCGGCAGGCAATTGCCAGCGTCAAAGCGCATCTCAAGGCCGAGCTGCCCAAAACCAAGGCCGAGCGCACGCAGTGGCTGGACGAGCTGATGCAAGCCCAAAGCCTGCGCCAGACGCTGTCCCAGCAAAACACCGACGGCCTGGCCGCGTTTGGGCAACTGTGGCAAGGCGAACAAAGCGATTGGGGCCAGCTGCAGTCCGTGCTGCGCTGGATGGGCGGGCCTGACGGCCAAGGCCGTAGCGAGGCTTTTCGCCAGCTCTATGCGCAACTGCCATCACCCGCACATTGCGCCGAACTGGCCAAGACTGCCGACGCATCGCTGCAAAAATTCATGCAAGCCGCGCAACAGGTGCTGGGCAATTACCAGTTTGATACGCGTGAAGCATTTGACGCTTCAGACCTGAGTGCCATCGACTTGAGCCAGTTGCAGGAGCGGCTTGCGCAATGGATGGCAGAGCCCACAGCGCTGCTGGACTGGACCCAGTACCACGCCACGCGCACACAGGCCCGTGCAGCGGGGCTGTCGCCACTGGTCGAGCAAGTCGAACAGGATGCGATTGCACTGGCCGATCTCTCGCCCTGCTTTGATCGTGCTTATTACGAAGCCCTGCTGCGTCAGGCCACGCAGGCCTACCCGGAGCTGGTGGGCTTTAACGGCGATCAGCACAGCCAGAAAGTGCGCCACTTCCGAGCGCTGGATATAGAACGTATTGAACTCGCCCGCGCCCAGTCCGCGCTATCGCATTATGAGCAGGTCCCGCGCACAGCATCTGGCATAGGGCCGCTGGGCGTGCTCAATGGCGAGATTGCACGCAAGCGCGGCCATATGCCGCTGCGCAAGCTGTTCAAGCTCGCGGGCGAGGCTGTGCAGGCCATCAAGCCGGTGTTCATGATGAGCCCGCTATCCGTGGCCCAGTTTCTGGAACCCGGTGCCGTGGAGTTTGACCTGCTGGTGATTGACGAGGCCAGCCAGATCGAACCCGTAGATGCACTGGGCGCAATTGCGCGCTGCAAGCAGCTGGTGGTGGTGGGCGATGACCGCCAGTTGCCGCCCACGCGCTTTTTCTCGCGCATGACCAGCGAGCAGGAAGACTTTGACGAGGACGATGAAGACCAGCTGATCGCCGGCGCGGCTGATGTGGAAAGCATTCTGAGCCTGTGCCTGGCCAAGGGCATGCCGCAATTGATGCTGCGCTGGCATTACCGCAGCCGCCACCAGTCGCTGATTGCGGTGTCCAACCAGCAGTTCTACAACAGCGGCCTGTTTATCGTGCCCAGCCCCTACACGGCGCGCGCGGGCATGGGGCTGCGTTTTCACCATCTGCCCGAAGGCCGCTTTGACAGCGGTGCCACGCGCGTCAACCGCATCGAGGCGCAGACCATTGCGCGTGCCATCATGCGGCACGCGCTGCAGACGCCGCAGCTCAGTCTGGGCGTGGCCGCGTTTTCGCTGCAGCAAAAAATCGCCATTCAGGACGAGCTGGAACTGCTGCGCCGCCAGCAGCCCGAGGCCGAATCGTTCTTTGTCGCCCACCCCAACGAGCCCTTCTTTATCAAGAACCTCGAAAACGTGCAGGGCGACGAGCGCGATGTAATCTTTATCTCGGTCGCCTATGCGCGCAATGCCCAAGGCTATCTGCCCATGCGCTTTGGCCCTGTCAGCGCTGATGGTGGCGAGCGCCGCCTGAACGTGCTGATCTCCCGCGCCAAGCAGCGCTGCGAGGTGTTCTCGTCCATCACGGCCGACGATATTGATCTGGAGCGCGGCAAGGGCAAGGGCGTGGCCGCGCTCAAGGTCTTCCTCAACTACGCCGCCACAGGCCAGTTGGCAGTGGCCGGCATCAGCGGGCGCGATCTGGAATCGCCGCTGGAAGAAGATGTGTATGAGGCGCTGACCGCTCAGGGCCTGAAAATCGAAACGCAGATTGGCATTGCTGGCTTCTTTATCGATCTGGCCGTGGTTGACCCCGAGCAGCCGGGCCGCTATCTGCTGGGCATTGAATGCGACGGCGCCAGCTACCACAGCAGCCGCTCGGCCCGCGACCGCGACCGGCTGCGCCAATCGGTGCTCGAAGGCCATGGCTGGAAGCTGCTGCGCATCTGGGGCGCTGACTGGTTCCGCCAGCCACGTGCACAGACCGAGCGCGTGCTGGCTGCGGTAGAGGCCGCCAAGCAGGATTTGGAGCGAAACCAGCCCGTAGTCCAGACAATATATACGCCTGCAGCTATCGAAATCATAGAACGCGCGCCCGAAGAAACAGCCGCGCAAACCTTGGCAGCAGCCACCAGCGCCACGGCCTACACCGAGGCCAGACTCGATATTCCGCCGCAAGAGCTGCACAACGTGCCCACCCCGCGGCTGGCGCAACTGGTGCGGCAGGTGGTGGAGCAGGAAGGCCCGATTCACTTTGACGAACTGGTCACCCGCATGCGCACACTCTGGGGTCTGCAACGCGCAGGCAGCCGCGTGCGCGATGCGCTGGACTCCGCCCGCCAGTCCTTGCTGGCCGATGGTGCAATCACCACTGAAGCCGAGTTTCTGGACTTGCCTCATCGCGCTGTACGCGTGCGTGATCGTTCAGCGGTCAGCTCTGCCAATCTGCGTCGGCCGGACTGCCTGCCGCCCGCAGAAATCCGTCAGGCCATTGTGCAGACGCTGCAAAGCAATCTGGGCGGCCAGCGCGACGAGCTGCCCGGTGCCGTAGCCCGCCTGCTGGGCCTGAGCGCCGTGACCGCGCCCGTGCGCGAGCTGGTTCTGGCCCAGCTTGATGCGCTGCATGACAGCGGGGCTGTGGAGTTCAACGGCACGCTTTATCGACCCAAGGCCAACAGCTAAGCTGACCCACCCTGCACTGAAAGCCGCCATGCCCCAACGCTGGTTTGAACTCGACGGAGAACTCTTTGTGCCCGAAGCCTACCGGGCCTGGCGCGCTGCGCGCGAAAAGGCGCAGGCGCTGTTGAACGCATTGCCCGAGCCCTGCCCGCCCGAGCTGGAAGCCGCAGCCATTGCGGCCAACCTGGAAGCGCAGCGGCTGGAAGATCTGGCCTATGAAGCCTTTGACGCCTATGTCAGCTATCACTACGGGCGCAGCAGCGCCTGAAAGCGCCACCAGACTCTGAGCCCGATGGCTGGCCTGCGCCAGCCATCTTGCGTTTCACGAACATGTTTTTTCGTGCATGGCTTGCGCTCCTCAATTAATACACTTATAAATACAGCATTAATGTATTAATTGAGTCAGCCATGTCCTCTTTCACGCTGCAGGAGCTTTGCGCGCAGATCGATCTGCCGGTGCGTACCGTGCGCTATTACGTGCAGATCGGCCTGCTGGACAGACCGGAAGGTGAAACCCGCGCCGCACGTTATGGTGACTCGCACCTGAGCCAGCTCGCCAGCATCAAGAAGTGGAGCGCCAGCGGACTGTCGCTTGAGCGCATACGCGAGCTGCTGCACCAGCAAAGCGCGCCAGAGCAAGCGCTGCGCGCGCCCCAGCCCGGTGCGGTGCTGGTCAAGACCCATGTGCATATCGCCAACGGGCTGGAGCTGGTGATTGACCCCAGCAGCGCCGCCCTGAGCCCCGAAGAACTCAGACAGCTGAGCCAGGGCATTGCCGAGCTGCATGCCCACATCAAACAGCGAAAAGCCTGAGCGCAGCCCCGCCAGATAGCGACCTCAAGGAGTACTTATGCACCTACCCCACGCCTTCGCCCAATGCCGCAGCAGCGGCGACCACCCCCTGCACTTTCTGGGCATGCACGCACAAGCACGCCTGCACGGCAATCTGCTGGACATGCATCTGCACCAGCGCTTTCGCAACCCAGGGCAAAGCAATGTCGAGATCAGCTACAGCTGCCCCCTGCCCTGGGGGGCTGTGCTGCTGGCGGTCGATGTACGGTTGAATGGCCAGCAGTTGCAAGGCGAGGTTCTGCCCAAAGCCAAGGCACGCGAGCAATACGAAGCGGCGCTGGAAGAAGGCAATAGCAGCGTGCTGGTTTCGGTCAATGCCGATGGTTCTCTGGGCATGGAGCTGGGCAATCTGCTGGCGGGCGAGGAATGCGAAATCCATCTGCACTACAGCCAGGTACTGCTGCCCGCGCAAGGCAGTCTGCGCTGCATGCTGCCCACCACCATGTCGCCGCGCTATGGCGATGCTGTGCGTGACGGCGGCTTTGAGCCACATCTAGCACCGCAGGCCAGCCCTCTGGTGCAATACCCGTTCTCGGCAGAAATCCATATCGAAGGCGAGTTGGCCCAGGCGCTCATCAGCAGCCCCAGCCACCGCATCAGCACCCAGCTCAAAAACGGCAGCTGCGTGCTGCGCCTGAGCGAGAGCCAGTATCTGGACCGCGATCTGGTAATTCAGCTCGATGCCCTGCCTTCAACCAGCATGGCCAGTGTGGCCTGCGACCTCACGCAGCCCGAAGAGTCCGTGGTGATGGCCTGCCTGAACACCACGCTGTCGCAGCAAGAGCTGACACCGCGCGCCGTGCAGGTGCAGTTTTTGCTGGACTGCAGCGGCTCCATGCACGGCGACAGCATTGACAGTGCCCGCAGCGCCCTGCTGCAGATGCTCAAACAGCTGGGGGCCGAAGATCAGTTCAGCCTCAGCAAGTTTGGCAGCGAGCACCAGCACTGCCATGCGCGCATGGTGAGCATGGACAGCGAACAGCGCGAACATGCGCTGAACTGGGCCCGGCATCTGCAAGCCGATATGGGCGGCACGGAGATGGAGGCTGCCGTGGTCAGCACTCTGGGCATGTCCGGCCCGGGGCGGCGCGATCTGCTGCTGATTACCGATGGTGAAGTACATGCCATTGACGCTCTGATTGAAACCGCACGGCGCAAAGCGCAGCGCATTTTTATCGTGGGCATTGGTGCCAGCCCGGCAGAGCAGCACCTGCGCCGCCTGGCGCTTGCCACCGGTGGCAGCTGCGAGTTCGTGGCCCCTGGCGAAGACGCCCAGCCCGCCATACTGCGCATGTTCCACCGCCTGCGCAGCCCCGTGCTCACACGGCTGCATCTGGAGCTGCCGCCGGATGTGCAACTGCTGTCCGCCCAGCCCCTGCCGCTGCACGCCTTTGCCGACGAGCAGCTACTGGTCCATCTGCACATCCGCGGCACCTGGAGCAGCCAGCAGCCGCTGCAACTGAGCGGTCATGTCGATGGCGCCCCCGAGCCTCTGCGGTTGGCGCATTGCCTGCCGCAGACCATCGTGGACCAGGACAACAGCCTGGCGCGCATGGCCGCCCATGCGCTGATCAAGCTGCAGCCGGACATGGCATCCATGGCCACAGACCTGCACCCGCTCAGCGATGAGCAGCAGACCGAACTGGCACTGCGCTACCAGCTGATTACCGAGCACACCCACTTTGTGCTGGTGCACGAGCGCGCCGAGCAGGACAAGCCTGTCGATCTGCCAGAGCTGGTGCAGGTACCGCATATGCTGGCTGCGGGCTGGGGCGGGACGGGCTCGGTGATGGCCGCTGCTTCATCCAATGTGCCCAGCGTCTGGCGTACCCACCGCAAATCCAGCAACATCCAGGTTCTTTCGGCTCCTTCGGAACTCAGTCTCGAAATGCCAGCCTTTCTCCGCATCAGCGCAGATATCCCCGCCGACGCAGTTCCTCAGTTTTCGGTGCAACGCAGGGGCATTCGCACGACAACACCTGCGGCCTTTGTCAAAGCCTTGCTCAAGCAGGACCTCGCCACACTGCAGCAGATTGATGCCTTGCGCACTGCCGGGCTGGCAGACGAGATCGCCCTGTGGCTGGAGCAGCAGATCAGCACCACACTGAGCGAAGCCGCTGTGGTGCAGCACTTTGTGCGGGCGTTGATGCAGTTGCACGGCAACCAGTGGCAAGAGCCTGCCACCACAAGCTCCGAAGAAGAGCATTTCTTCATTCAGGCACTGACAGGCATCACGGACCAAAGCTGGCCCTCAGTGCTGATGCAGCACGGCTGATAAAGAACATCCACCAAGCCACCCTGTGCGGTCTGCAACATGATTTGCAGACTGCGCAGCGGTTTTGGAGTTTTGCGCCCTCAAACCGCCATACCATTGGGCAATGCCCCGTCAGAACACCAGTCCCGCAGACTTTCCGCCAGCCATACTTTCGCAGATCGAGCAGCTAGCCCAGAGCATCGTGGCTCAGCGCAAGAGCCGGGGGGAAACGCAGGCGCAATGGGCAGCCAATCTGGGCATCTCCCAGCCCACCATGGCGCGTGTGGAGCGTGGTGATCCGGCGGTGACCATGGCGACCTATATCTCCTGCCTGTGGCAGCTCAACCCCGCGCTGGATTTGACGCAGCTGCTGGCTACCAACTCGCCCCCCAAGCTGGCACCCGCTTCTGATTTGATAGCTAAAAGCGCAAATATATCCATGACTAGAGCCGCAAAAGACTCGAAACCAGACGCTGAACTGCCTGCCGATCAGCAAGCGCAGATCGAGCGCAACTTTGCCGCCGCCAAGGCCGCGCTGGACTTCTTTAAAAGCCCTTTGTTCTGAGCACTTCGGACAACTTCTGGGCAACAAAAAACCCCGGCCATCGCTGACCGGGGTTGTCTGAGAAGCGAGCTTCAGGCCATCAGCCCATGCGTCGCCCCATGGCCAGCACGGCGGCAATATTGCGGGCTGCGCTGCGCACATTGTGTTCGGCGTCGCCCAGCGCATCTTCAATGGTGCAGATGCTGCTGAGCACGCTGAAGATGGCGTCGATGCCATGGCCGTGCACCACATGGGCGTTGGTGCCCAGACCACCGGCAATGCCGATCACGGGCTTGCCGTACTGGCCTGCCACGGTGGCCACGCCAAACGGGGTTTTGCCAAAAATGGTTTGCTGGTCGATGCGGCCTTCGCCGGTGATGACCAGATCGCAATCCTTGACCGCGGCTTCCAGGCCCACGGCCTTGGCAATGATTTCGCAGCCGGGGCGCAGCTGGCCTTTGAGGAAGGCCAGCATGGCCGCGCCCATGCCGCCTGCAGCTCCTGCACCGGCCACGGCGTCCACATCCACACCCAGATCACGCTGAATGATTTTGGCGTAGTGCTTCAGGTTCGCGTCCAGCTGCTGAACCATCTGCGGCGTCGCGCCTTTTTGCGGGCCAAAGATGGCTGAGGCACCGCGCGCACCGGTCAGCGGGTTGTCCACATCGCAAGCCACTTCGATCTGGCATTGGGCCAGACGCGCGTCGATGCCCGAGACATCGATGCGAGCCAGCTGCGCCAGCGGCGCACCGCCGCGCGCCAGTTCATGGCCTGCGGCGTCCAGCAGCTTCACGCCCAGGGCTTGCAACATGCCTGCGCCGCCGTCGTTTGTCGCGCTGCCGCCAATGCCCAGAATCAGGTGGCGGGCACCAGCATCCAGCGCAGCGGTGATGAGTTCACCCGTGCCAAAACTGGTGGTCACGCGCGGGTCGCGTTGGGCAGGCGGCACCAGGGCCAGACCGCTGGCGGCTGCCATCTCGATCATGGCCGTGTGGCCGTTGCCAGTCAGGCCATAAAAGCCGGTGATGCGCTCGCCCAGCGGGGCGGTCACTTCGACCTCAACGCGGCGGCCATGTGTGGCTTCGACCATGGCTTGCACCGTGCCTTCGCCGCCATCGGCCATGGGCACTTTGATGTATTCGGCGTCCGGAAAAATTTCCTTGAAGCCCAGCTCGATCTGCGTGGCCACTTCCAGCGCAGACAGGCTTTCCTTATAGGAGTCCGGAGCAATGACGATTTTCATGATGTTGCCCGCTTAGAGCATGAACAGGCTGGTCAGCCAGATGCAGGCAAAAGTCACCACGCCCATCACCAGTGTCGATGTGGTGAACACGCGCAGCGATTGCTGCATCTCGATATTGGAGAACTTGGTGACCACCCAGAAGTAGGAGTCATTGGCATGCGATGCCACGATGGAGCCCGCACCAATGGCCAGCACAGCAAACATGCGGCCTGTTTCAGAATCCAGACCAAAGGTGGCCAGGCTGGGCGCGATGATGGCAGCGCTGGTCAGCGCGGCCACAGTGGACGAGCCTTGCGCGGTCTTGAGCAGCGCAGCAATGATGAAAGGCACAAACAGGCCCACGGAAGCGCCACCCAGAGCATCGCCCAGGGCCTTGCCCACGCCGGTTTCCTTGATGATGGCACCGAACATGCCGCCCGCAGCAGTGATGATCAGGATAGGGCCAGCCTTGACGATGGCTTCTTCCAGCACATTGGTGAAGTCACCCTTTTTGCCGCCATGCTTGCTCAGCAACCAGATGCCGCACAACATACCCATCAGCAAAGCGATGGGAGGGTTGCCCAGAAAGTGCATGAACACAGCAGCGCCATCCTTCATGCCCATGGTGGTCAGCAGGGTGGAGATCGAGATCAGCACCAGCGGCAGCACCACGGGCAGCAGAGCGTGCGAGAACTTGGGCAGATCGCCCTGAGCCAGCGCTTCAGTCTCGGCATCCACTTCGGCAGGGGCGTAGTCCTGGCCCTTGCTCATAAAGCCCGCCCAGTAATAGGCAGCCAGCAGACCGGGGATGGCAAACACCACACCGGCCAGCACCAGCAGACCCAGATTGGCGTTCAGCGTGGTGGCAGCAGCCAGCGCGCCGGGGTGGGTAGGCACCAGGCAGTGCACCACATACAGCGACGAGCCCATGATGGCCGCCACCAAAGGCATGGGCGTCTTGGACTTGGCGCTGATGCTGCGCGCAATGCCGCTCAAAATGATGTAGCCCGTGTCACAGAAGATGGTCAGGCCGGGGATAAAACCCGTCCAGGCCATGGCCGGGCGCGCATTGTTCTTGCCCGCCAGCTTCAGGATGTGGGTGGCAATGCTCAGCGCACCGCCACTTCTTTGCATGCACACGGCAATGGCTGCGCCAAAGATGATGATGAAGGAGATGCTTCCCAGCGTGTTGCCGAAGCTGGTCTTCATCAGATCAACCACCTTGGCCAGCGGCACATTGGTGGCCAGAGCCAGTACCAGGGAGACTGCGAACAGCGAACCGAAGACGCTGAACTTCACCTTGGACGTGAGAACAATGATGGCCACGATACTGAGGACCACCAGGATGGACGAGATAGCAATGCTGCTCATGATTTAGTTGCCGTTGGTGTGCAAGGCCACCGCAAAATGGCCAAGCACAGGTGCTGACGCTCACAGGTAGCGCCGGATTTAGTGATCTTTATGAGTGAACGCTTGCGCTGCCCCAAATGCTGCAAGTGACACACTTTCGGCCAAAATTATAGATTTCCTGCGCGCACGAACGCGGGTTAACCCGCATTAACCGACACCAGCGCATTGAGGGTTAACCCTTGATCGCACGCAAAGTCGCTAATTGGCTTAAAAGTGTCTAGCGGGTTACAGAAAACCTGCAGCGCTTAGAGCCGTTAACACAGCCCAGCAAACCGAAGGTTTGCGTTTGAGACGAGGCTTGGAAACGATGTATCAAGGGTCGTGTTGGCGGGTCTCAGTCCCCGAAGCGCTCGCGATATGCCACGGGCGTAATGCCCAGCTTGCGCACAAACAAGTGGCGCAGCGCCTGCTCCGAGCCCAGCCCCACATGGGCAGCCACGGTCTTGAGCGGCCACTGGCTCTGGGTTTCCAGCAGTTGCTTGGCGGCTTCCAGCCTGGCGTTTTCGACAAAGGCGGATGGACTCAGCCCCGTTTCCTGCTGAAAGACGCGGCGAAAGTGGCGCTCGCTCATCGCGGCCTGCTCAGCCATCTGGCTCAGCGTCACGGCTTGGTCGAGATGGGCCAGCACCCATTGCTGCACGGCCTGCACACCGCGGTGCTGGGTGGATTGCGCCGCCAGCGGCACACTGAACTGCGACTGACCGCCGGGGCGCTTGAGGTACATGACCAGATCGCGCGCCACCTCCAGCGCCAGCGCATGGCCAAAGTCCTGCTCCACCACCGCCAGCGCCAGATCAATACCTGCCGTCACGCCTGCCGATGTCCAGAGCTGGCGCGTGCCGTCGCTGTCCTTGACCTCGTCGCGCACATAGATGGCGTCGGCATCCACCTGCACGCGCGGGTAGCGCTGGGCCAGCGCCTTGGCCACGCTCCAGTGCGTGGCGGCGCGGCGGCCGTCGAGCAAACCGGCCTCGGCCAGAAAAAAGCTGCCCGAGCACAGTGCAATCAGGCGACTCACCCTCGGTGCCACACGCCCCACCCAGCTCACCAGTTCGGGCGAGGCCGCCAGCACCTGCTCGATATGGCGTGAGCCCACCAGCAGCACGGTGCAGCCCGCACCGTCGGCCTCGATCTGGGCCAGGGTGTGCGTGGCCTGCAGGCCCATCAGCGTGTCTGACGGCACATTGCCCGCCTGCGCAGCCGCAATGCGCACGGCATAGCCATCGGGCTGCCCCTTCTGGCGCAGATGCACATTGGCATAGTCAAACACCGACATGGGGCCAATGGCCTCCAGAGCCTTGAAGCCGGGATAGACAACCAGATCGATGCGATGAGCGCCAGCGTGGCGGTGTTCCATATCAAAAATAATAGCTTTAAGCGTATATATACATTAGACAAGAGGCCTGTTTGGCCTGAAATCTGCTGCGCATAGCTTCGACTATACGCAGACAGCGCCCTATCCCGCACCAACGATCAGGGCAACCACCGCTACAGTTGGGGTTCTGGCTTTCTACGTTTCACACCTGCGCCGCAAGCCAATCCCCATGATTCCTGCCCCGCTGTTTTCTCTGCCGCAACTGCTGCTGATGCTGCTGCCCTTTGTGACTCTTGCACTCAGCGTGGGCCTGTTGCTGCATGCGCTGTGGTGGTGGCAGTCGACCAATGCTCCGGCAGTGTTCTGGTCGCGCACTGTCATTGCTTTGACGCTCATAGCCGTCCTCGGTGATATCTGGGGTCTGTTTCTGTACATGAAAATTCGGCAGTTCCATCAGGAATCCACACTGCAAAGCCACTATCGCCAAAGCCGCCAGCAGTTTGTACTGCCCCAGGACTTTCAGTATGGCGAACTGCTGATCCCCAAGGGCAGCCTGATCAACCGCTATGACGCGTTTGACAATGGCGAGCCTCAGCGCCCGCTGCGCATGAACCGGCTCGATGCCGTGCGCTTTGCCCATCCGGTGCAGGTCGCGGGGGTCTGGGCTTCGGCCATGAGCGGGGGCGTGCTGGAGCTGGACCGCGACCAGCGCATCAGCTCGGTGTTCCATTTCGATGACAAGGCCCAGGATGGCTATGGTGGCTGGGTGCTCGACCCGTCGCGTCCTTATCTGGAGTGCAAAAAAGGCCAGCAGGCCAGATTCAATGTGCCGCTGATCGACTACGACATACAGGCTGAATTCGGCAAGCCCGCGCCCGACGGCCCCGATGCACGCTTCAAGCCAAGCCAGTGGGCGGTGACGGAGTGCTTTGGTGGCCGGGGTCCTATTGAAGTCAAGCCAGCCTATACAGAAGCAGGCCCTGAAGGCGCACAAAAGAACGTCTGGGGGCCGCTCAAGAACACTGAAGCGCGGGACTGATTAGCCTGTTCTGCGGCCAACACACCCCAGCCTGCGGCCATTACATGCCGCGCGCCCTTCGGCATGCTCTAAAGTCGGGGTTTCGCCAGTGCTGCCTGCTTTGCTGCGGCACTGCCCTGCCCCCTTCTGGAAAGATCTGACCCATGAAATCCCGCGCCGCTGTTGCCTTCAAAGCCGGAGAACCCCTGCAAATCGTCGAAATCGACGTCGCCCCACCCAAGGCCGGCGAAGTGCTGGTCAAGATCACCCACACCGGCGTGTGCCACACCGATGCCTTCACCCTGAGCGGTGATGACCCCGAAGGTATCTTCCCCGCCGTGCTGGGCCACGAAGGCGCCGGCATTGTGGTGGAGGTGGGCGAAGGCGTGACCAGCGTCAAGCCCGGCGACCATGTCATTCCGCTGTACACCGCCGAATGCGGCGAGTGCCTGTTCTGCAAGAGCGGCAAGACCAACCTCTGCGTCGCAGTGCGCGCCACCCAGGGCAAGGGCGTGATGCCTGACGGCACAACCCGTTTCAGCTACAACGGCGAACCCATCTACCACTACATGGGCTGCTCGACCTTCTCGGAATACACGGTCGTTGCCGCTGTTTCGCTGGCCAAGATCAACCCCGATGCCAACCCCGAGCAAGTCTGCCTGCTGGGCTGCGGCGTGACCACCGGCCTGGGCGCCGTCAAGAACACCGCCAAGGTGCAAGAAGGTGACACCGTGGCCGTGTTCGGCCTGGGCGGCATTGGCTTGGCCGTGATCCAGGGCGCCAAGCTGGCCAAGGCCGGCCGCATCATCGCCATCGACACCAACCCCGGCAAGTTCGACCTGGCCAAGACCTTTGGCGCGACCGACTGCATCAACCCCAAGGATTTCGACAAGCCCATCCAGCAAGTGATCGTCGAGATGACCACCTGGGGCGTGGACCACTCGTTTGAGTGCATTGGCAACACCCAAGTCATGCGCGCCGCGCTGGAATGCGCGCACCGCGGCTGGGGCCAGAGCGTCATCATCGGCGTGGCCGGTGCGGGCCAAGAAATTTCCACCCGCCCCTTCCAGCTGGTGACCGGCCGCAAGTGGCTGGGCACGGCCTTTGGCGGCGTCAAGGGCCGCAGCGAGCTGCCCGGCATGGTGGAAGACGCGATGGCCGGCAAGATCCAGCTGGAACCCTTCGTCACCCACACCATGGGCCTGAAGGGCATCAACGAGGCGTTCGACCTGATGCACGAAGGCAAGTCGATTCGCTCGGTCGTCAACTACGCTGAATAAAGCGTGACTGTGCGAAAGCCCGATGTCGAAGCCTATGTCCTGATGCAGGACATGCAGGCCATTGCATCGGTGCTTTCGCCCGCCCTCGGGCCCGTGCAGCTCACCCATGAACCCGAGATGCGCGCCCATGTCTGGCGCAGCGATCACACCAGCGTCATCGTGCGCGAGTCTGCTAATCGCTTTTTCAGCGTCTTTGTGATTGGCAACTTCCCCTGGCGCAGCGATATCGAACTGGCGCGCCTGCTGGCCAGTCAGCTGCAATGCATCACGCGCTGCGACCCCGAAGCCGAGCACCCGCAGACAGCGCCCAGCACCTTTCTGGAAATCTGTCCTGCCAGTCATTCAGCCAGCGGGCAGGTGACAGAAAAGTTGATGGACTGGGTGGATGAAGCCGATCAGTGAGTCCGAGACTTTGAGCGGCTCAATTTGAATAAAAACAGCTTCAAGTCTATAAAACATATAGGCTTACAGCTCATTTTCAGGAGTAATCCATGGAACTGAAAAACGCCCACGCCTGCTTTGGCGGCGCTCAGCGCTATTACGAACACCACAGCTCCGAGATTGGCTTGGCCATGAAGTTCTCGGTCTATCTGCCTCCCAAGGCCGTGATGGGCGAGAAGGTGCCCGCGCTGATCTATCTGGCGGGACTGACCTGTACCGAAGAGACGTTCATGATCAAGGCCGGTGCCCAGCGTCTGGCCGCCGAACTCAATGTCGCGCTGATCTGCCCCGACACCAGTCCGCGTGGCGCAGGTCTGGCTGGTGAATCAGATGCCTGGGACTTTGGCGTGGGCGCGGGCTTTTACCTCGATGCCACGACCAAGCCCTGGGCACTGCACTGGCGCATGGAGAGCTATATCCTGAACGACCTGCTGCCGCTGATTGGAGCCAAGCTGCCCGTGGATATGCAGCGCCTGGGCATCTTCGGCCACAGCATGGGCGGCCACGGCGCACTGACATTGGCGCTGCGCCATCCGGGCGTGTTCAAGTCCGTCTCGGCCTTTGCGCCAATCGCCAATCCCGTCAACTGCCCCTGGGGTCACAAAGCGTTTACTGGCTACCTGGGTGACGACAGGGCCGAGTGGGCCAAGCATGACGCCAGCGAGCTGATGGCTGCGCAAACAACAGCACCCTACCCCGCAGGCATTCTGGTTGACCAAGGTCTGGCCGATAAATTTCTGATCGAAAAGCAGTTGCTGCCCGAAGCCTTTGAAGCGGCCTGCGCCAAAGCAGGCCAGCCTTTGAGCCTGCGCCGCCATGCGGGCTATGACCACGGCTACTACTTTATTCAGAGCTTTATCGATGACCATCTGCGCCACCATGCCGCGCAGCTGACAAACTGAGCTGGAACCTGATTTCAGCGCCCGCTGCAGCCGCCTTCATGGGCGGCTTTTTTGTGGTTCAGACCATGCTTTGCGGCGTGATGCTCATGCGCTGGCCGCCTTGCGTCTTGGAGATATACAGCGCCTGGTCTGCGCGGCGCAAAATGCCTTCAAGGC
Source organism: Comamonas testosteroni (assembly GCF_003569915.1). Lineage (GTDB taxonomy): Bacteria > Pseudomonadota > Gammaproteobacteria > Burkholderiales > Burkholderiaceae_C > Comamonas > Comamonas testosteroni_D. The sequence goes on from NZ_KZ984460.1 coordinate 39,680, forward strand.
TGGTGTCCGAGGGCACAAAATGGGCAATGCCCAGACTCAGCCCCGGTGCCGTGCCGCCGGTCGCATAGGGCTTGAGCAGTTGCTGCCCGGCTTGCAACAACTGCTGCGCAAACGCAGAAATCGCCACCATGGAGCGGCCCTGGCAAAGAATGGCAAATTCATCTCCGCCCACACGGCACACCCAGTCCTGCGGGTCTGCCAGTTGCCTGACGGCCTGCGCCAGCTCGCGCAAAGCCTGATCGCCCACCGGGTGGCCCAGACCGTCATTGATGGCCTTGAAGCGGTCCACATCAAAGCTCAGCACCCAGGCATTTCGCGCATGGGTTCTGAAATCGGTATAGGCCTGACTCAGGGCCTGCATCAAAGCCCGGCGGTTGGACAAGCCCGTCAGCTCATCGCTCATGGCCTGCTGCTGCAGCAATTGCTGCATGCGCTTGCTGGCCGTGATGTTGCTTGCCACCCAGACCACCGCGCGCTCACCACCCACCATCTGGTCAAGCGCCGTGATGCGCCCCTCAAACCAGATGGGCTCCACCGGCCCTTCGATGGGCAGCCCCAGCACATCCTGCGCACTCAGCTCGTACTCGATCACCAGCATTTTCTGGCTGCTCAGCGCCTGCTCAATGCACTGCACAAACCATTGCGCCTTGGCGGGCACCAGCACCTCGGCAATCCGCTTGCCGACCAGTGAGCTGCCGTCGTGGTAGTAGCGCTTGTCCTTGCCACCCAGAACGGCGACATACCGACCCGACTGCGTCAGCACAAAGGTCGGGTCTGGCAAGCCTTCGCAGATGGACTGGTACTGACGGGTCGTGATAAGGGCGGGATCAGACATAAAAGCACACACCAAAGGGCTGCAAATGAGCGGCAAATCTAGCGGCGAATCTTCTCAGATTCATTTTCTTACATTTCTACAGAAAACATACACGGCCTTTGGTTTTTGCTGACCGCAAGACGACTTGCGCCCCAGCACCCCTTGCTCGGCAAGCTCTTTGAAAAGCACTGCCATCACCGCCCCGCGCCCAATCCAAACCCCAAGATAGATCAGCATTTTTTTGAAACCGCAAGGGCAATCGTTATCCCTTTTAATCCATATCAACAAAACAATTTGATGCAAATCAATAAATAAACCTATTCCATTTCAAAAAACATCGCAGTAAATTGAAGGCAATCGATTGCCTTATTGCGCAATTGAGCCCCACAAGGAGACATTCATGTGCAATCTCGGCTCCCCCTCCACTGACCCACAGTCCCTGCTGGCTGCTGTGCTCAAGTCCAACGAGAACACCAGCAACCCACGTCTGCAGAAAATTCTGGACATAGGCATCCGCCACCTGCATGCATTTGCACTGGAAGCCGACCTCACTCCCGCAGAGCTGGAAGTGGGCCTGGACTTTCTGGTGCAGATCGGTCAGGCCAGCGGCCCCAAAAAGCATGAAGGCATCCTGCTGGCCGACATCCTGGGTCTGGCCACGCTGGTGCAGCTCAACGATGCGCGCAATGCCCTCGAAGCCGGCGGCACCGAGCCTGCCCTGATCGGCCCCTTCTGGCGCGATCACCAGCCCGAGCGCAAGAACGGTGAATGCATCGCCACCGAAGACACGCCCGGCCCACGCCTGACGGTGACGGGGCAGGTGCTGTCTCTGGATGGCACGCCGCTGGCCGGTGCCCGTGTCGAGACCTGGCAGGCATCGCCCAAGGGTCTGTATGAAAACCAGGACGAATCCCAGCCCCGCATGAACCTGCGTGGCCGTTTCACGACCGATGAGAACGGCAATTTCTCGTTCACCAGCGTGCGCCCTGCGGGCTACCCCGTGCCGGTGGACGGCCCCTGCGGCGAGCTGCTGGCCGCGCAGAACCGCCACACCATGCGCCCCGCTCACCTGCACTTTCTGGTGATTGCACCGGGCCACAAGGTGCTGGCCACGCAGTTCTTTGATGCGGATGACCCACACGCCTATGACGACGTGGTGTTTGGTGCCGTCGGCTCACTGCTGCGCCGCTTTGAATCGGACGGTGACGGCGGCTTCAAGCTCGATGTGCAACTGCGCATGGAGCCCGGCGAGACCCGCGTGCCCAAGTGCCCAATCCCTTGAAGCCAATCCAGGAGCAGATCATGAGTGACCACTTTTCTCCTCTGGACCGACTGGACGGCCAGACCGCCGTCATCACCGGAGGCACCGGCGCCATAGGCGCAGCCACCGCTGCACGTCTGGCCCGGCTTGGCGCACGCATTGTGCTGTTGCACCGTGGCGGGCCCGAAAAGTCGGCCGAGCTGCTGCAGTCCCTGCCCGGCACAGGCCATGGCGCGGTGACGGCATCAGTCACCAGCAGCGCCGAGCTGAGCACCGCCGCGCAGACCGTGCAGCAGCAGTTTGGCGGTGCGCAGATTCTCATCAACTGCGCAGGCCACACCCTGCCTGTTCCTGCCAAGGATCTGGATGCACTGACCGATGAGCTGATTGACGAAATGTTTGCCAGCAACTGGCGCGGCACGTTTGCAGCGATTCGCGCTTTTGCACCACAGCTGGCTGCCAGCGGTGACGGAGCCATCGTCAATGTGTCCTCCATCGCAGGCAGCACCGGCCTTGGCAGCAATCTGGCCTATGCCGCATCCAAGGCCGGTATCGACGCACTGACCAAGGGGCTGGCCATGACGCTGGCACCCAAGGTTCGCGTGCTGGCCGTGGCTCCCGGCGTGGTGGACAGCGGTTTTGTCTCGGGCCGCGATGCCAGCTTCAACGCCAAGACCGGCTTGACGATTCCGCTGCAGCGCGTGGGCACGCCCGATGACGTGGCCGCAGCCATCACCGCCTGCTGCACCAGCTTGCGTTACGCCACCGGCAGCATTTTTGTGGCCGACGGTGGCCGCCATCTTTGACTTTGCAGGAGACCCATCATGAGCCAGTCCACCATCCTGACCTGTGCCGTCACCGGCAATCTGACCACGCCGGAGCAGACCGCATATCTGCCCGTCACACCCGAGCAAATTTCCACCGCCTGCATCGAAGCCCATGATGCCGGTGCCGCTGCCGTGCATATCCATGTGCGCGACCCCAAGACCGGCAAGCCTTCCATGGACGTGGACCTCTACGCCCTGGTGGTGGACACGCTGCGCCGCGAGCGGCCCGAACTCATCATCAACCTGACTACTGGCCCCGGCGGGCGCTATGTGCCCAGCGTGGATGACCCCAAGGTCTTTGCCGCAGGCACATCGCTGCTGCCGCCCGAGGCCCGCGTGGAACATATTGCCGCGCTGCGCCCGGACATCTGCTCACTGGACCTGAACACCATGAATTCCGGCGAGCAGGTGGTGATGAACACGCCCGCCAATGTGCGCCGCATGGCCAAGGTCATCCGCGAAGCCGGTGTGGTGCCCGAGCTGGAATGCTTTGACACAGGCGATCTGGTGCTGGCCCAGCAACTGATTGCCGACGAACACCTGCAAGGCCCCGGCATCTACAGCTTTGTGATGGGCGTGCGCTACTCCCTGCCCTTCACCACACAGGCCATGCAGATGGCGCTGTCGCTGATTCCGCATAAAGCCGAATGGACCGCGTTTGCCGTGGGCCGCCACGCGTTTCAGTCGGTGGCCCAGGCCTATCTGCTGGGCGGCAATGTGCGCATTGGCCTGGAAGACACGATTTATCTGGACCGCGGCCAGCTCGCCAAAAGCAATGCCGAACTGGTCACCAAGGCCCGCCGCATTGTGCAGGACCTGGGTGGCAGCCTGGCCACCAGCGCCGAAGCCCGCCAGCGCTGGGGTCTGCGCCCCAGCAATCAAAAAGCCTGAAGCCTTTTCCGATATCCGATTCCCGACTTCTTCATCTTCCACGAAAGCCCTCCATGACTACAGCCCAATCCCTGCGCCTGAGCGCCAAGGCCGCCACTGCCGCCGACATTGCACCCGCTATCGTCAACCAGACCCAGCCCACGGCCGGTGCTGATGAGGCGGTGATCGAAATCTTTGCCGCCGCCGTCAACCCCAGCGATGTGAAAGCAGCGCTGGGCTCCATGCCCCAGGCCGTCTGGCCCCGCACTCCGGGCCGCGACTTTGCGGGCCGCGTGATTGCAGGGCCACAAGACTGGGTCGGTCAGGATGTCTGGGGCACAGGCGGCGACCTGGGTGTAACGCGTGACGGCACCCATGCCCGCTATCTGGTGCTGCCCATCAGCGCCTTGAGCCGCAAGCCCAAAAGCGTTTCTGTCGCCGCTGCCGCCACCGTGGGCGTGCCCTTCATCACCGCCAACGAAGGCCTGCGCCGCGCCGGTCTGCGTGGCGAGGGGCAGACCATTGTGGTGTTCGGCTCCAACGGCAAAGTGGGCCAAGCCGCTGTACAACTGGCAACACGCGCCGGTGCCAATGTGATTGGTGTGGAGCGCGGCTCTGCCCAGTACCGGGGTCATGCGTCCTCCAAGGTCACGGCCTTCGACAGCCAGGACCCCAATCTGGTTCAGTCCATTCTGGATGCCACCGGCGGTCGCGGTGCCGACATTGCCTACAACACCGTGGGCTCGCCCTACTTCGATACCGCGCTGCAGACTCTGGCCGTGGGCGGCACGCAGATTCTGATCTCCACCATCGAGCGCAATGTCTCCTTCGACATTCTGGCCTTCTACCGCCGCAATCTGCAGATGCTGGGCGTGGACAGCCTCAAGCTCACCGTCACCCAATGCGCCCAGGTACTGAACGACCTGCTGCCCGGTTTTGACGATGGCTCGCTCAAGGCCTTTGACGTGGATGAGTCCTCGCTGATTCCGCTCAGCGGCGCAGCCGATGCTTACCGCAAGGTGCTCAGCGGTTCCATGGACCGCGTGGTTCTGGCCCCCTGAACAAGGAATAGCCATGCATGTCGTCCCGATCGCACAGGCCCCCGCGTACACCGCACCCGGCCATATGCAGATGGCCATGCAGCGCCTGCAAGGCATGGAGGCCGGCCCGTCCGACAGCGTCTGGATTGGCTGCTCCCTGCTGGAGCCCGGAGGCGGCACCACGCTGGCCGCCTCGGATATCGAAAAGTTCTATGTCTGTCTGGAAGGTGTGGTGCAAATCACCGCCAAGGCTGGAGATAACAGCCAGGAGACCCACCTGAAGCCGCTGGACAGTTGCCGCATTGCCCCTGGAGAAGCCCGTCAGTTGTTCAACCCCGGCACCACACCAGCGCGACTGCTGCTGGTCATGCCGCAAAGGACTTGAGAGCCGGCACCCAAGCCAGCCCTCTACGTTCCATCAGGAGACAAACCGTGAACCGCTTTCAAAAATTCGCCCCCTTCTGCTCCCGTCTTGGCGCCGCCCTGCTGTTTGGCACATTGACCATCAGCGCCGCACAGGCACAAGACCCCGCGTATCCCAACAAGCCCGTGCGCATCATCGTGCCCTTCACCGCAGGCTCGGCTACAGACATCATTGCCCGCGCTGTGGGTGAAGGTCTGCGCAAGGAATTGGGCAACCAGCCGGTGATCGTGGAAAACAAGCCCGGCGCAGGCGGCACGCTGGGTGCGGCACAGGTGGCAAGCTCTCCCGCAGACGGTTACACACTGCTGGTGCATTCTGCTGGGCACGTTGCCAATGCGGCGCTCTACCCCGGCCTGCGCTATGACCCAATCAAGGACTTCAAGCCTCTGGCCATGCTGGCATCGGTGCCCAATGTGCTGGTGGTCTCGCCCAAGAGCAATTACAAAGACCTGGCTGCGCTGGTCGCCAAGGCCAAGGCCGAGCCCGGCAAGCTGCTCTATGCATCGGCAGGCAATGGCAGTGCCACGCATATGAATGCCGAAAAATTCCGCATCGCCGCGAAAATTGATGCAGTCCATGTGCCCTACCGTGGCACGCCCGAGGCAATTACCGACGTGATCTCTGGTCAGGTCAGCTGGTTCTTTGCACCCATTACCAGCGCCATCCCCATGATCAAGGACCACAAGCTGCAGGCGCTGGCCGTAGGTTCTCCCACTCGCGCCACCGCGCTGCCTGATGTGCCGACCACCGTAGAAGCGGGCTTCCCCAACTCTTCTTACGACTTCTGGATCGGCCTCTTCGCCCCCGCCAAGCTACCGCCTGCGCTGGCCGCACAAATCAGCAAGGCCACTGCGACGGCACTGCAGTCTGAAGCGGTCAAGGCCCGCTATGTCTCGCTGGGCGCCAACTATCCGCATGTAGAGCCTGCACAGTTCGAGGCCTTTGTGAAGAACGAATCCATCGCTGCAACTCAGCTGATCAAACAGGCCAAGATCACGCAAAACTGAGCTGCCACCACATTGAAAAAGCGCTCCACCTGGAGCGCTTTTCATTTTTGACGGGTCGGAGCAGTGGATGCCCGCACCACCAATGACGGCGAAAGAATCCGCGTCGTTGTGGCCTGCGCACCATCGTTGATACGCTCCAGCAGCACTTGCGCCGCCTGGCGGCCCATCTCGGCCACGGGGATATGCACCGTGGTCAGCGGCGGCTGAACAATATCGACAAACGGCATATCGTTGTGCCCGACCAGCGAGATATCGCCAGGGATGGCAATGCCTTTTTCCCGCGCCACATCCATCACGCCCAGCGCCAGCAAGTCATTGCTGGCAAAGACCGCCGTAAACACAGGCTGCTGCGGGTTCCAGTTTTCAAAAAGCTGACTCGCCGCTTTCACACCCTCTTCCCGGGTGAAAGCTGCAGCATCCACCACCACGGCTTTTGATGATTCATCAGCGGCCATCAATTCAAGAAAGGCTTTTTTCCGTGCAGCGCCGGTCGATGAGGCAACAGGGCCCGCCACATGAGCAATGCGCTTGTGGCCCAGCTCGCGCAGGTGCGCCACGGCCAGGCGCACGCTTTCGTGGTCATCATTGACCACGCTGGAAAAGCGCCGCTCGCCCAAACCTCGGTTGACCAGCACCGTCGGAATCTTCTGCTGCACTGCCTCTTCCAGCATGGCGTCGCCACTCTCGGCAGCCAGAATCAAAAGACCGCTGACCTGGCGCATCGCCAGCTCCTGCACCAGGCCGGCGCGCTCTTGCTTGCTTTCGGGCGGCTGGGTGATCAACGCCAGCATATCGTGCTTGCGCAACTCCAGCTCCAGCCCTTTGACGATGGGCGCAAACAAGGGATTGGCCAGATCGGGAACGATGATGGCCGCCATATTGCTGCGCTTGGTGCGCAGTGACGCGGCCACGATATTGGGCTGGTAGCCCAGGCTGCGCGCTATGGCTTCGATCTCTGCACGCTTGGCGGGCGAGACCTTGCCCGCCACCCCGCGCAACGCGCGGGACACCGTGGCGGCATGAACTCCAGCGGCTTTTGCAACATCGTCAATCGTTACTGGCATGGCATTTACTAAAAGCTGGAGAGATCCTGATTCTAAGTAGCGCAGCCCCAGTCGAAAGACGCCATGATTACAAGCAGGAATGCTGTCTGAGCCAAATCCGGGCTTGCTGGCAGACTAGACGCAACTGCGCAGCCGCTTCCAACTCAAATTGAAGACCGGAGGCAAAGTAGTCCAGCGAGACCTCATGCAAAGCGTTTTTCAGCGCGCTGTCACTGACAAAGTCACTGGCCAGAAAGCTTTGATAGCCAGGTTTGTCCGCCAGACAGACGCGTACCGCACGCTCATAAAGATTCAATGTGTTTCTGGCATTGACGTTTTGCAGCATGTCAGCCATCTCCCTCAGATACCCGCCTTGGGCATTGAAAAACAGCTGGGCAAAACCGCCCTGATGCAGATTGCGGGCGATAAACGCCGCCAGCATGACGTCAGTCACTGCCTGAGAAACGGGCTGCTGCGGATCAGCCCTGTTCTTCAAGGCTTGCTGCAGCCGCGCACCCAAATCCAGCAGCTCTTCGTGCGACACGGCATCTTCTGGTAAAGAGTTCTCAGCAGTCATTGCGGGCTCCAGGGCAATCAAATCGAATCAAACCAAATCCCAATGCCCATCCTAGCGGCGACGGGTGTGCCCGATGCTGAACACTCTTCTGCGCTCATCTTTGTTACTTAAATCAATGAATTGTTAATACCTATTAAAGGTTACATCCTACAAGTAATTTCCTATCAACCTTCATATTTAAAATCTATCGACTTATATTTTTCAATAGCTAATCATCAGATCATTACCCCAAGGCAAACGCGATGCGATCCACGCAACGCGGCACACACAAGGGGACTCATCATGATCGGACTGTCTTTCGCTGCAATTCTGGGCTTCAAGTTTGGTTCCAGCTTCCAGACCGGTTCTCTGTTCATCGGCGGTGCCATGGGCGCTGCAGCCAGCACGGTCGCATTCATTCTGGGCAGCGATGTGGTGCAGAACTACCCTCACCTGATTCCCGCCCTGTTCTGATCGCCCCATCAAAAAAGGGCCGCCGAAACCTGTTCAGCAGCCCTGGCGCTTCATAGTGAAGCGACTGGTTTTCACAAAGGCTGGCGGCCTGCACGCAGCTCGGCGGCAATCTGCTCCAGCACTGCAGGCAAATCGGCCACGCTGCGCACCACATAGTGGGCACCAGCCTGCTTGAGCTTGGCCTCGGCCACGGCCACACGGGCATCCACCTCGGCAGCGTCGGCCTTGGCAAACTCCGCCACGCTATAGCCCACTTCGTTGCCAGACAGGCTCAGGCCCACGGTCCACATGCCTGCGCGCAGACCTTCTTCAATACCGGGCACGGTGTCATCGACCTTCACGCAGGCACGCACATCGCCAATGCCCAGAGCCAGCACATTGGCCAGCGCCATGAACGGGCCGGGGCGGCCACCGGCGGCCAGTTCATCACCAGCGACCACATGGTCGGGCTTGATACCTGCCGCTTCGGCCTGAGGCAGCAGTTGGTTCAGCACCTCACGCGGGTAGCCCGAGCAAGAGCCCACCTTCAGGCCCTTGGCACGCAACCACTGCAGCAGCTCTACCGCGCCTTCAATCGGTGCCGAGAACTCGCCCACCTTGGCAATCTGCATGGGCATGAAGCGGGCGTAGATGGCATCCACATCGTCATTTGTGGGCGTACGGCCGAAGGTGGCCTGCCATTGGGCGGCAATGCTTTCGTCCTGCAGCAGCTGGTGGATATGGTCCCACTTGGACAGGCCCATGGGCCCACGCGCCTGCGCCAGCGTGATGGTGATGCCGAAGGTGGCAAAAGCCTCCACAAAGATCTGCGTGGGAGCCAGCGAGCCAAAGTCCACCAACGTGCCAGCCCAGTCAAAGATGACGGCTTGCAGCGGCGACAGATCAGCTGCATTGGCGGATTGCGACAGAGCCTGAGTTTCAGTGTGAGCGATGGAGTTCATGATGTTCAGAGACAGGTTCAACGAAAGTGGGTCAAGTGAGATTCAGGCCAGAGCACGAATAAAGTTGCGCCCACGCGGGCCGCTGGCGGCCTTGTGCACCATGGCCTGCCAGGCATCGGGCTGCACACCGTAGTGCGCGGGGTCGGTGGCGACGCCCAGGTTTTGCAGAAAGTTCTGCAGGCGCTCCACGGCTACGGCGGGCGTCATGGCATCAAAGATGGAGAGCAACGCGGCATCGGCTACTGCGTCAGCACCCAGCGCCATCTCCAACACCAGCGGCAGGCTGAATGAGCAGGCGATGCCATGCGGCACGCCGTGCTGCAGCGTGATGTCGTAGGACAGCGAATGCGCAAGCGCCGTCTTGGTGTTGGAGAACGCCAGCCCGGCCAGCAACGCGGCCTGAGCCATATCGGCGCGCAGCTGCAGATTGCCAAGGTCTTGCATCAGAGCAGGCAGCGTGGCCATGGTGCGGCGTGCCGATTGCACAGCCAGCGCCATCGATACAGGGTTGCGGTTGACGTTCCAGATCGATTCCAGTGCGTGCGAGAGCGCATCCAGACCCGAGGCCAGCGTGGCAGCTGCGGGCAAACTGACCATGAGTTCGGCGTCGATGATGGCCGCCTCGGGCCAGGTGCAAGCCTGATGCAGAGAGTACTTCTGGCCTGCTGCCTGATCCCAGATCGTGGCCCAGGGCGTGACTTCGCTGCCCGTGCCTGCGGTGGTTGGAATTGCAATCAAATGCTTGTGCAGTCCAGATGTTAATTGCCCACCTTGCTTCAAAATTGAGAGCAATTCATCAAAACAACCTGAAGGTGTTGCGCAGAGCAGCGCCTTGGCGGAATCAATCGCGCTGCCGCCGCCCAGTGCCACGATCACGGGCACATCGGCATGCTCGCACTGCACCTGTTCGTACAGCGGGGCCAGCCATTGCACATCGGGGTTGGGCTGGATGCTGTCGATCACGCCGCGCAGCTGTTCGCCGATCAGGCTGCGCACACGCTGCACCAGGCCCAGGCCATCGGCCTCAGGAAACGTGACCAGCAGGCAGTTGCGACCGGCCAGCAGCGCGGGCAACTGGTTAAGGCTGCCATTGCCTGCAGTGATGTGCACGGGGTTGTGATAAGTCCACACGGGAAAATCTTTCAGAGAGAAATTTTGGGTAAAACCTGCCCCAAGCTCTTAATTCATAAGCGCTTGCAGCTCATATTTCAGGAGTTTTAAGACTGGCTGAGTCAGAGCGACTCAGCCAGTGAATCAGTGGCGCGAGCCTTGCTGGATGCGGCTTCTCAACCAGTTGGACGCCATATCCGCTGCAATCACCATCACAGTGATCACGATGATGCAGGTGGCGGTTTCCTGGTAGCGGAACAGCTTGAGGCTGCTGACCAGCTCAAAGCCCAGACCGCCCGCGCCCACCATGCCCAGCACGGTGGCAGAGCGCAGATTGACTTCAAAGCGGTACAGCACCACGGCAATCCAGGCGGTGATGACTTGCGGCACCACGCCAAAGGCAATGATCTGCAACTGGCTGGCACCGGCGCTGCGCAAGGCTTGCAGCGGGCCATCGTCAATCTCTTCAATCGCCTCGGCAAAGAACTTGGCCAGCATGCCCATGCCGTGCAGCGCCAGGGCCAGTACGCCGGGGAAAGGGCCCAGCCCTACGGCCGAGACAAATACCAGAGCCAGAATCAGTTCGTTGATGCTGCGCACCACATTCAAAAACTGGCGCGTGATGCGGCGCAGCCAGTGCCAGCTGTGCAGATTGCTGGCCGCGATAAAAGACAGCGGAAGCGCCAGAATCACGCTGAGCAAAGTACCCCAGATGGCGATCTGAATCGTCTCCAGCGCCGGTGCCCACAGGCGCGGCAGGATTTCCATATCGGGCGGCACGGAGCGCGACAGAAAGTCGCCAATCTGCGGCATGCCATTGGCCAGCTCGCCCCAGCTCATCTGCGCGCCCGCCGCGCTCCAGTGCAGCACCCAGCCAATGGCCAAGGCCAGCGCAGCGTAGCCCAGCCAGCCGCCAGTGCTTTCGGGGCGGCCAGCGGTCCACTGCCAGCTATCGCGCTGTGAATTCATGCTTGTGCTGTTCATCAGATTGCTCCTGCGGTGGTAGCAAGCTGTGCGCTGCTGGCAAGCCACTGGCCTGCGGGCGTGCGCATGATTGCGCCTTCAGCTGTAGAGGCATCCGCCTGCTGCGGCTCGGTGTTGTAGATGGCGTTGAGCGCCGCTTCGTCCAGCTCGGCGGGCTGGCCATCAAACACCATGCGGCCTTGCGACAGACCTACGATGCGGTCGCCAAATTCCTTGGCGTAGTCCACCTGGTGCAGATTGCAGACCACGGCAATGCCCATCTCGCGCGTGGCATCGCGCAAGTACTGCAGCACGCTGCGTGCGGTTTTGGGGTCCAGGCTGGCCACGGGTTCGTCGGCCAGAATCACCTGCGGCTGCTGAGCCAGAGCGCGGGCAATGCCCACGCGCTGCATCTGGCCGCCAGACAAGGCTTCGGTGCGCTCCAGCGCCTTGTGAGCCAGACCCACGCGTTCCAGACATTGGTCTGCCAACGCAATATCGCTGTGCTTGAAGAACTGCAGCACCGAAGCCAGCGTGCCCACCTGGCCCAGGCGCCCGGTCAGCACGTTCTTGCGCACCGACAGGCGCTGCACCAGGTTGTGGTGCTGAAACACCATGGCCACATGGCGGGCCAGTTCGCGGCGGGAATGCTTTTGCATCAGGTCGATACCACCCACATGCAGTGTTCCGCTGTCCGGCTGGTTCAGGCCATTCATGCAGCGCAGCAGCGTGGATTTGCCTGCGCCGGACAGGCCCAGCATCACCACAAACTCACCGGCCTTCACATCCATGTCTATGCCATGCAGCACATGGTTGCTGCCATAGCTTTTGCGCAGATTGCGGATGGTGATCATTTCATCTTCCCCAGGTCCAGATTCAGGGCCTTGGCGGTGTTGCGCACCACGTCGTAAGCCTTGTCATTGGTGGGTGCAAAGCCATTCAGCTCGCCACGATCGCCCCAGGGCAGTCCTTTGATCTCGGCCATGGCAGCGGCCACTTTCTGCTTGGTGGCGGCATCCAGATTCTTGCGCCAGGCCATGGGCGATTCGGGAATGGCTTGCGAGCGCCACACCACCTGAAAGTCTTCGGCCTTCACCAGACCCTTGGTCACGGCGTTGGCAAAGATGGGGTCGGCCACCGCAGCCGCATCAACCTTGCCATTGGCCACAGCCATGATGCTGGCGTCGTGCGAGCCCGAGAAGATCACGCGCGAGAAATACTTGTCGGTATCAATGCTCTCGCCCTTCAAGCCCGCCTTGGGGAACAGGTGGCCGGATGCCGAGCTGGGGTCCACAAAGGCAAAAGTCTTGCCCTGCAGCTGGGGCACAGTGGTCAGGCTCTTGTCCTTCTTGGTGATGATGATGCTGTGGTACGAGCTTTGGCCAGTCTTCTTGGTCACCGGAATCGCAAAGGCTTCGGCATTGGCCAGCTGGCTGGCCAGCACATACGAGAAGGGGCCGAAGTAGGCAATATCGATCTTGCCCGAGCGCATGGCCTCGATCACGCCGTTGTAGTCGTTGGCCACAAAGGGCCTGACCTTCATGCCGGTCTTGGCGGCCAGCTGGTCCATCACCTTCTGGCTGGCGCGCATCATGGCCAGCGCGTCTTCGGAAGGGATCAGGCCCACGCGCAGTTCGGTGGGTTGCTGCGCCATGGCGCCACCTGCAATGCCCAGAGCCAAACTGGCAACAGTGGCCTTGAGCCAGGTTTTGCGGGTCATCTTCATGGAATTCATCCTTTGTATTGCGATCGTTCGCAACACTGTTTGTGCTGCGTTGGGATGAATCGTAGAGAAGACATATGACTGTCATGTGAAGGTTTCAAAATGAGTTTGAACAGCTTCCATAGATCAAACCTTGAGATGAAATTTTCATGAGCACCGCCCGCTACCGCAGCTTCCTCGCCGTGGCCCAGCAAGGCAGCCTGAGCGCCGCAGCCCGCGCACTGGGCGTGAGCCAGCCCACAGTCTCCAGCCAGATCGCTACGCTTGAGCGGCAAAGTCAGATTGAGCTTTTTCACCGCCAGGGCTATCGCATGTCACTGACCGCGGCGGGTCACAAGCTGCAGCAACTTGCGCAAAAACTACTGGCGCTTGAGTCAGAAGCCGAGTACTTTTTGCGGGACTCGGGCAAGCTCAATCAGGGCGAACTCAAGATCGGCGCCGTGGGGCCGTTTCATGTGATCGAGATGGTGGCGGCCTACCGCGCGCGCCACCCTGGCATGCAGTTGTCGATTCGCATGGGTAACTCACAGCAGGTGCTTCAGGACCTGGAAAACTACAGCACCGATGTGGCGGTGCTTGCAGGCCTGTACGACCGGCCAGAGCTGGTGGCGCGCGAATATGCGCGCCACGCCATCATTGTGTTTGCGCATGTGGAGCACCCGTTTGCCCGGCGCGATCAAGTTGACATTGCCGAGCTGCAGGGCCAGCCCCTGCTTTTGCGCGAGCATGGCTCCACCACCCGTCTGGCCATGGAAAAAGCCCTGGGCGCAGCGGGCGTCAAGCCTCAGCTGGGCCTTGAAATCGGCAGCCGTGAAGCCATACGCGAAGCCGTGGCGCGCGGGCTGGGTCTGGGTGCCGTATCCGAAGCCGAATTCATTGCCGACCCGCGCTTCAAGCCTGTGCGCATTGCGGGCGACCCGGCCAGCACCACGACCTATGTGTATTGCATGAAGGAGCGCAGCGAGAGCTTGCTGGTGCGCTCGTTTATGAACGCCATCGAGGGCGAGGCAGGGTCAAGATCACCAACCTAGGGCCTGTTCACATAACCCTCGGGGTCGCGCAAGCTGGACAGGACTGCCGATGCGCGACGCGTGATGCAGTGCGGGTCGGGACCCGCACAAGGCGCGCAACAAAGCAGTGGTAGCCCTGCCCAGCTTGCCCTTCGGGTTGGAAATCTTGGGCGGTCTGCGGCGTTGCAGGTACTTGCAAGGTACCTACCTTGCTGCGTCCCTGCGCCTTGCATCCCATCCCAAGATTCCCAACGCGATCCCCGTGCGTTATGTGAACAGGCCCTAGTCATCCTCGGCCGGCACCAGGCTGCGAATGAATTGCGCAAAGTTATCGGCCAGATAACTGATTTCGTAGTCCGACTCCTGATCGATCGAGACCACACAAGGCTCGCCCTCTGGCCCGCAGTCCGAGTAGTCCAGAACAATCATCTGATGACCCGCGCTGATCGTGTCACCGATCACCACACCGATGGCCGGGTAACGCCATTCATCCATCCAGAACCGCGAGCCCATGCTGCCGCACAGCGAATACTCCTTGCTGCGATCCATGCCATAAATGCTCTCCACGGAATATGCCGCCGGAGTCCAGTCACGCACCAAGGCATTCGGAAAAGCGTTGCGCGTCAGCATCCCGCCGTTGCGCTGTGCCATCAGTGCCTTGTAAGCCGATGGCAGCCGGTAACCCAACTCGGCTTCCACCGACGCGACCTCATCGGCTGTGGGGACGCTTCCTGTGTATTTTTCTCTGGAGTAATCGCAGTCATCCCATAGCCCTTCCAGGTCTGCTGCCGTGAAGTCGGCCTCCAGAGGCTGCTTGCTGCGCGCCGCCCTGCGCCGGGCTTCAAAAGCTTTCATCTCCACCCGGCGCGGAGCCCAGGTCTCGGCCCGATCCACCCATTTGCTCACCAGCTTGGGGTAATAAGTGCCGGGCAGCTCGTCAATCTCTTCCAGCCCCAGACTCTGTGCCTTGCGAAACCACGGCAAGGCTTCGTCCTCACGGTGCAAGGGCCACAGCGCCAGCGCGCGGCGCAGGCAGTACCAGGGTTCGTCACTGCAGCGAGCTTCCATGCCTTCAAGTATTTCAAGCGCTGCGGTGAATTCGTCTTCATTGATCAGCGCCCGCGCCAGCAGGCTCAGCAGCTCATCGCTGCGCTCCTTCTCAGGCAATCCAAGAATCGCGCTTTTGATCTGATCATGCTCTTTGGCTGCATGCTTGGTGGCGAGCTGGGTCAGAAGTTCGGGGAGTGAGTTCATGCAAGTTTTCTCAAAATGCGCTGTTATGCATCAGCCATAGGCTTAAGCAAATCGTCATGGGCCGTGAGTCGCACTCACGATCCCAAACATAAACCATATCGGCGTTGCAAGCGCCACGACGAGTGCTCCAAGTCCTCGAACAAGCTCCCCTCGCACCATGGCAGATATTCCCCAGAAAAAACCGACAGGCGAAAGCAGAGATGCCACTGCGCCAAGAAGCCAAAAATAGGCCATCACCAACGGCAATTTATGTGCCCAGCTCACCCATACAGACACAAGCGCAAATATGCATGTTTGCGCGAAGCAAACCATGGCACAGAACGCCCCGAAGTCCAGAGACTTTGACTGAAGTTTTTCAGGAGAAAGCACACAATGCTCCTCTTTCTTGGGGTTTGGTAGCACCCACGCCATTGGCTTTGTCTACTCCACAGGCCTTGACTGAAACCGCAACGGCAACCCTCCCACGCCAAACAAATCTGCACCCTGCCCCAGTTTTTCAAAAAAAACAGCAGTCGTTTTTGCGATCAACTCCTCGTCAAAACTGCGCGGAGCGATGCGGATGACAGGGCAGTCGTCGGCAGGCATGCGGGCCAGATCATGCAGATGCCAGCCGCACATATCTCCGTTATCGCTGTTCGCAAAGACCAGCACATCGGCGGTGGGCTCCAGCATCTCTTTCAGATCATCGTCCATGAAGGTGCTGAGCAACTCTGCATGCGTGCTCAGGTATTGCACGGCTTCAAAGTGCAGAAAACCACCCCAGCTCCCGGGTCCAAGAATGCGCATAAAGCTCAGATAGCTTTCAGGTAGTTTCACACCATGGCTGTCTTGAAGCGGCATGCAGCCTTTGGCTCGGCTTTGCTCTTTCAATTGCTCAAAGATGGCATGTAGCTTATTTGTCATCACGGTCCCATTGCTTTGAGTCCAAGCGCAAGCGGCGTCCTGATTTCGTTAAAGCTGAAACCCACGCTTCGCGCAATGCTGATCAGCTCCAGCATCTGCACCATCTCCGGGCGGTCACTGCGATAGCCGTTTAAGCCACGCTCTGCTGCTTGTCGCAAGCCGCTTTGATCGTAAAACCTGATGCGTGAGGTGCTGAGCCCTGTGCGTTTGCTGAGTTCACTGATGTTCATGGGTGTCTTCCAAAATGACCTCAGGCAAAGCTGATGTGCTTTGAAAAAGGCATCTCGCGCAAGCGCAAACCAGTTGCCGCGAAGATGGCATTGGCCAGCGCAGGCGCGGCAGGCGGCACGGGCGGCTCGCCGCTGCCGCGCACCTTGGCGCCATGTTCCAGACCTTGCACCTCAATCACCGGGCATTGGTAAAGCCGCATGCCCTGGTAGGCGTGAAAATTGGTTTGCTGGGCCTTGCCATCGGCATAGGTAATCTCGCAATTCATCGCATGGCCCAGACCCCAGACCACTGCGCCCTTGACTTGATTGTCGAAGTTGACCGGATCGACAATCTTGCCAACATCAAGCGCGACCCACACCTTGTCGATGCGAATACCTTTCTCGGTCTTGCTCACTTCAATCACTTGCGCACAAGGCACGCCAAATGATTCGACAAAGGCAACGCCGCGCCCTCGTCCCTCGCCAAGCTTGGCGCCTTTCCAGTCCGACATGGCTGCAACTGCCTCCAGCACTTTTCGCGCCACTGGTTCATTCACGAGGCGCAGTCGCTCCTGCAAGGGGTCTGCACCAGCGGCGTGAATCAACTCATCAAGAAAACCGTCTGCAAAAAAACCTGCTGACGAAGCACCAACGGAGCGCCAAGAGCTGGTCGGCGCCAGCTCAGGCACGCGGTAGGCGCGCATGCGAAAGTGCGGCAAGGCATAAGGCAGATTCCATGCGCCTGCGGGAATCTGACCGTCTGGCCCGGGCAGAGGCATGCCTAAACGCTTCATCTGCGAAGCGGTAGCAGAGACCGATGCAATGTCCAGCGAGAAGGCATCAACCTGACTATTCTTGATACCGCCACGTGCACGGCTCATGGTGATCTGGCGCGGAAAATCATGCGCAAAGTCTTCCTCGCGGCTGAATGTCAGCAAGATGGGAACGCCCGGCATCTGCTTGGCAATTTCGGCCACGAGCGTGATGTTTTCGCACTCCAGGCGATGACCAAAACTGCCGCCGCAATACTGGTTATGCAGATGCACCGCATCAGCTTTGATGCCCGTGATCTGCGCGACTTTCTCCTGCGCAAATCGCGGCACCTGGCTGCTGACCCAGATGTCCACGCGCTCTGGCGTATAGCGAGCGAGAGCGGACAAAGGCTCCAGGGGGGCATGTGCCAGATAAGGGGCGCGATATTCGGCGTTGATAGCGCTGGCGTCTAGGGCCGCCTCCACATCACCGTCGTTGCGCCACATTTTGTCGAGGCGATCGGAAACAAAGGACTCGGACACCGCACGCCAGTGCTCGGCCTGCTCTGCTGGGTAAGGTGCTGCGCCCCATTCGATCTGCAAAGCGTTGGCCGCCTGAAAAGCGCGCCATGTGTTGTCCGCAATCACCGCAACGCCATTGCTCACAGGCACGATCTTTTTTACGCCGCGCATGGCGGCGGCAGCATCGGACTTGAAGCTGAGCATCTTGCCGCCCTGGCGTGGGTTGACCTTCACTGCAGCGTGCAGCATACCCTCCATGCGCAGATCGATACCGAACTGCAATGTGCCCGTAGATTTGGGCACGATGTCCAGGCGCGGCATGGGCTTGCCGATCAGCCGCCATTGCGATGGCTCGCGCAGCGCCACGTTCTGCACAGGCTCGATGGTGCTGGCATCGCTTGCCAGCGCTGTGTACGCCAGGCGCTTGCCGTCGGGCAACACCACACTACCGTTCTCCGTCTTCAATTGATCCGCAGGCACGCCGCTTTGCCGCGAGGCCGCAAGCTTGAGTGTTTCGCGAGCCACAGCACCCGCCATGCGCAGTTTTTGAAAACTATCGGGCACGGAACTGGAACCGCCCGTCAGCTGCAGGCCAAGCACCTTGAACATGGCCCCCATGGTGGAGCGCAGGACCTGTGCGGCGGTGCTTGTATCAGTGGATACAAAAGGCACCTGCTCATCCGCCAAAGCCGTGTTGAAGTAAGCCGTGCTGGGTGGGCCGGGTTCAACCTTGAACTGGCCCCAGTCCAGATCCAGCTCCTCCGCAATCAGTGCGGCCTGCATGGAACGCGCGCCCTGGCCCAGGTCGGTATGCGGCGCAATCAGAGTGATGCCATTGGCGTCGATCTTGACCCATGGATTGAAGACTGCTTCCCCACTCTGACGATCGTCGAGCAAAGGGTTCGCAGGCGTTCGGCGCACAAGATAAGTGCCAAATGCCACACCGCCCAAAACCGCAGCCGAGCCAACCAGAAACGTGCGACGGGCAATGGTTTTAGCGCGGCTCATTTGGCAGCTCCTGCAAGCGACCTGGAAGCAGCTCTCACCGCCTCACGGATGCGTGGGTAAGTACCGCAACGGCAGAGATTGCCCGACATTGCTGTGTCGATCTCTGCATCCGTTGGCGTGGGATTGCCCGCAAGAAATGCCGCAGCCGTCATGATCTGACCCGACTGGCAGTAGCCGCATTGCGCCACCTGATGCTCAACCCAGGCGCGCTGCACCACATGCAGCGCCGCAGGATTGCCGAGACCTTCGACGGTGGTGACAGCCCCTTTCACCTGCCCAACTGGCGTGGTGCATGAACGCGTTGCAACGCCGTCGATATGCACGGTGCAGGCTCCACACAAACCCATGCCGCAACCATACTTGGGGCCGGTGATGTTCAGCTCATCACGCAGTGCCCAGAGCAGCGGCATCTCCGGCTCCACATCGATCTCGTGAGTCTGCCCGTTGACGTTCAGTTGCATGGGGTCTCCCTGTTGTGTGTTGATGGCAAGTATGCGCTGAGTTCATGAATCTGCTCCCGCCCCAGACTGGTTCAGCTCAGTGCTCTTCGCTGCCCCAGTTGTCGAACAGCTCTTGCGCATCATCGCCAGCCTGTACAAGCAGCGGTATATCCCCTGCATCCGTGATCAGCACCAGAGGCCCGGTACTTTCACATAGCTGCGCCAGCAATTGCAAAATCAAAACGGGGTCGCCGTTTTCGACATAGAACTCGTTTTCGCGTTCCTGCAAAGCAATGATCTGCAGCATGCACCAAGGACGTTTTGCGCCGCTGGTGGTCTGCGTCAGCAAATTGCTCCAGCGCTGCCCCAGGACTTCAGCAGAAGCTTCTGATTGCAGATCAGGCACTCTGGCGATGGCGGCCTTCAGTTCCGCCAGCGTGGGGTTGCGGCTTGGCACCTCAGGCCAGACAACGCCCTGCTCATCAAGCCAGTCGCATAGTTCTGACTGGAGAGGAAACACGGAATACATCACGCCCATGCTTATCCTTTCTGGCGGCTGCTTTCAAAACAGGCTTTGCTGGCCCGATAGCAAACTGTGATGGTACTGACTGCAGTCCAGCACCACACGCTCGCGGTTCAGGCCCAGCTTGCGGCAGGCGAGCCCAAAGCGCTGGGCCAGCATATCGGCCCAGGCACCTGTGCCCTTCATGCGCTGGCCGAACTGGCTGCTATAGACCTTGCCTACGGCCCTGTCCTCTTCGCTGATGCCGTGCAGATCACGCACTCGCTCCATCACGCGCTGGGCACGGTCGGGGTAGTGCAGTTGTAGCCACTCGTTGAACAGCGGCGCGACTTCCCAGGGTAGGCGCAGCACGGCATAGAAGGCCTGGCGCGCGCCTGCTTCGTGGGCGGCAGCCAGCACCTGTTCCAGATCGTCATTGAGAAACGGAATCTGCGGCGCAAGGCTGACACCCACGGGTATGCCCGCTTCGCTCAGGGTCTTGATCATGCGCAGCCGCCGGTGCGGGGCTGCTGCGCGTGGCTCCAGATGGCGGGCCAGCTCGGTCTGCAGCGTGGTCAGCGTGACATAGACTGCCACCAGCTTTTGCTGTGCCAGCGGCGCCAGCAAGTCCAGGTCTCGCTCTATGCCGCTGCCTTTGGTGACGATGGAAAACGGGTGGCGTGCCTGCGCCAGCACTTCGATCGTTCGGCGGGTCAGCCCCAGTTCGCGCTCCACGGGCTGATAGCAATCGGTGACCGAGCCGAGCATGACGACAGCGGCTTCATGGCTGGGCCGTGACAGCTCGGCCTTGAGCACTTCGGGGAAGTTCTGTTTGGCGATGAGCTTGGTCTCGAAATCCAGCCCCGGCGAATAGCCCAGATAGCTATGCGTGGGCCGGGCATAGCAGTAGATGCAGCCATGCTCGCAACCGCGATAGGGGTTGAGCCCCAGATGAAACGGCAGATCGGGCGAGCCGTGGCGGCTGAAGGCAGATTTGGCTTGCTCCCACTCCACCGTGGTGCGCCATGCCGCGCTCTGCTCCTCCTCATCAACGCTCCAGCCATCATCAAACGCCTGGCGCCTATCTTTGGCAAAGCGATGGCTGATCTGACTGGCCGAGCCGCGCCCTTTGATGATCTGCACGGGGCGGACCACGGGTTCCAAGTCAGTGCGGGCTTTGCTCATTGAATAACTGTATATAAATACAGTTATTTGTGCAATACAGCTTTCGCCACCAAGGTCAATACCGTTGCAGCCGTTTTGCAAAAACAAGCATCAAAATAGCCTATAGTCCATACATTATTTAGACATCAAGCTATATAAATAATAGCAATCCATGGATTTCAATCCGCACTGCGCGAGTGCGAGATGGCTTGGCTTTCGCGGCAGTTGCGCCGACAATGCGATCAATGCACCAATCTGGTGCTTTTCCAATGCCTTGGCCCGGACAACACCGTTGCCCGGGCTTTTGTCCGTTTGCGCGACGCGAAAGCGCTAACCCAATCACCACGCAAGGGAGTCACACCATGGAGCGCAAGCCCCACATCACTTTGTCGTCCTTGGATCTGGAACGCATTGAAACTTTGCTGGAGAAGAACACCAGCAGCTTCCCTGGCCGCGATGCACTGGAGGCCGAGCTCGATCGCGCCGACGTGCTCGATCCTCAAGACATGCCACCCACCGTGGTGACCATGAATTCCACCGTGCGCTTTACCATGCTGGAGAGCCAAAAGACCAACACACTGACGCTGGTCTACCCCAAGGATATGGATGGCAGCGCCGACAAGGTCTCCATCTTCGCGCCCGTGGGCATTGCGCTGCTGGGCCTGTCCGTGGGCGATGAGTTCAAGATGCCCAGCCCCACCAGCCAGGTGACGGTGCGCGTGGATGCGATCGAGTTCCAGCCTGAAAACGCGGGCGAGCTTCACCGCTGATCTGCACACGCTCCCACAAAAAAAGCAGCTTTGAAAGCTGCTTTTTTTGTGGGCACTTTTGTAGGCACTGGTGACGCTCAGCGCAGGCCAGTGAGCAAGGTGGTCAGCAAGCCCGCGCCGATCAGGCCTGCCTGCCAGCGCAGCGCCTGGCTCCATGACGAGACATGGCGCTCCACCAATTGATACAGCGTATAGCCTGCCGTGAGCGACAGCACAAAGGCAAACGGAATGCCCACCACGGCTGCGGTGACCGAGCCATGCCAGAAATGGTTGACCACGGCGTTGACCAGCAGGCAGATGGAGAAGTGGATCAGGAACACCGAGTAGGAAATCTCTCCCAGACGGCGCAGCGGCGCAAAGCCCTTCCAGCGGGCAATACCGTCGGTGCGCATGCAGACAATCAGCGCCAGTGCCGTGATGCCTGCCAGAAAGATGCGGTCGCGCCACTCAAAGACCAGCGCGCCAATGACCAGTGCCGCAATCAGCATGGCCCAGCTCCAGGCGGTGCTGCGCTTGTCGGCAGCCACAGCCCAGTAGGCCATCATGCCCAGACCATAAGCACCCATGAAGTAGATGGCCCAGATGTCTAGGTCGGCATCCAGATTGAAGCTGAACAGCGACGTGGCAGCACCCAGCACCACCAGGGCCTGCATGCCTGTGACAGCCCAGGGCCACCAGCGCTGCACGGCTTGCTCACCCCAGCGTCCGGTCACAAATCGATGCAGCCACTGCACGCCCGCCAGCAGCAGCACCGTGCCGGCAAACAGCTGAAAGTCGATGGATACATACCAGACGCCTGCGGACAGAGACTCCTCGCCCACAATGTTCTGCAGCAGCAGCGCATGGGCAAAAAGCTGCCACAGGTCCGGGTCGGCAGAGACGGATTCGTGATCAAACCAGGGGCGCACGGCGGCCGAAATAACAATCGTCACCACCAGCGCCACGGCATAGGGCACGACGAGACGCACAAAGCGCTTGCCGATCTTGGACCAGGGTGAATCAAACCGGGCCAGCCCCTGCGGCGCGAGACTGGCAGCCGCCAGAAAGCCGCCAATCACCAGGAAGATCTGCACCGCCATGCGCGCGTACTCGTATAGCCAGTCCAGCAGATCGGGCATGGCCGGGTGGGCCACATCGGACATGGGGCCATAGAACGCCAGGTGGTGCCAGACGATGGCTGCGCAGGCCAGGCCTTTGGTGCAGTCGATCAGGGCGCTGCGGGAATGAGATTGGTTTGAGCTTGGGGCCATCGGTTCAGGGTCGTCCGCAGCACAAGGCCATGAACGACAAGCAAGGATTTCTGACTGGGCAGAGACATGTCAAAAATCCGACAGGTCATTGGCAAAGTCAGGATTTTGCGCCCAAAGCCAACAATTTGCTGACGGCGCCGCATCGTTTATGCAACAAACCGGCAACTTTCATGCCGAATCCATCGAGCCGGCGTCTGGCTGGTTTGATCCCACGCTGCCACTGAAAAATGCACACAAAGGCACAATGGAGGCCATGACGCAAGCCAAACCACTTTCGGAGCTGAGCCGACAATTTGTTTCGCATTTCGGCGAAATGGGCAGCCGCTGGGGCATCAACCGCACGGTGGGGCAGATCTATGCCCTGCTATTTATTACGCCTGAGCCGCTGAACGCGGACCAGATTGCGGAGACGCTGGAGTTCTCGCGCTCCAACGTCAGCATGGGTCTCAAGGAGCTGCAAGCCTGGCGGCTGGTGCAGCTGCGTCATCAACCGGGCGACCGCCGCGAATACTTTCAGGCACCTCAGGATGTCTGGGAAATCTTCAAGCGCCTGGCCGAAGAGCGCCGCCGCCGCGAGATCGAGCCCACCCAGTCCATGCTGCGCGCCGCCATGATGGAAGAAGCCAGCACTGACGAAGAGCGCTACGCCCAGCAGCGCATGCGCGATATGCACGAGCTGATCGACAAGCTGATGAACTGGTTTGACGACGTGCAGCGTCTCTCGCCCGAGACCGCCATGCAACTCATGGGCATGGGCATGGGCACGACCGTGACCCGGCTGCTGGACCTCAAGGACAAGATCACCGGCGCCAGCCGCAAAAAAGACGGCGACGAGTGATTCAAAGAAAAATCAGCCTATAGTCCTTTACTTATATAGGCTGACAGCTATCAATTTTGAATAGTAGAAAGCCCGCCCGGTGGTCACCGAGGCGGGCTTTTTGATCAGCTCAACAGATCAGACCTCTGCTGCCGAATCCGTCTCCTTGAGAATGCGGCGGCGGGTGGCCTCGTCATCCATCAGCTCATACCACATGGCGTTGAGCACGGCAAAAGCGGCGGCAAGGGGCAGACCCAGAATCCACGCGAAGTACCACATATCGAATTCCTTTCTACCTATCAATAAGAGTGAGTCTTGCCGGTAGCAATGGCCACCACATCCACCTTGCCACGCAGCACCGAGTACACCCAGCTGGTGTAGGCCAGAATCAGCGGCAGGAAGATCAGCGTGCACACCAGCATGATGAACAGCACCACATGGCTGGAGGACGAGTCCCAGACCGTCAGGCTCATGCGTGGGTCAATGCTCGAAGGCAGGATCATGGGGAACATGGAGGCACCCACGGTCAAAATGATGCCGGCAATGCCCAGGCCACTGCCCAGCAGCGCCAGCCATTCACGGCGGGCACGCAGAGCCACCGCCACAATCAGCGGCATGACCAGGCCGATACCAGGCACCAGCCACAACACGGGCCAGGACTTGAAGTTGGCCATCCATGCGCCTGCAGCCACGGCGGCGGTCTTGTTCAGCGGGTTGGAGGGGCCAACGGGGTTGATCTCGCTGGTGATCACATAGCCATTGATACCCGAAGCCAGCCACACGCCCGCTGCCGCAAACAGCACCGTGGTCAGCACCGCAAACAGCGCGCCGTATCTGGCAGCGCGGTGGGCGACTTCGCCATCGGTCTTGAACACCAGCCAGGCCGCACCATGCATCAGCAGCATGGACAGCGACACTAGGCCGCACAGCAGCGCAAACGGGGTCAGCAGACCAAAGAACGTTCCGTCGTAGTAGATGCGCATATCGTCGCCCAGACGGAATGGCACGCCCAAAATCACGTTGCCCACGGCCACGCCAAACAGCAGCGCGGGCACCAGGCCCGTGATGCACAGCACCCAGTCCCAGCCGTTGCGCCAGGCCGCGCTCTCGCGCTTGCTGCGGAACTTGAAGGCCACGGGGCGCAGGATCAGCGGCACCAGCACGGCAAACATGGCTAGGTAAAAGCCCGAGAAGGACACGGCGTACAACTGCGGCCAGGCGGCAAAAATGGCACCACCGCCCAGAATCAGCCACACCTGGTTGCCTTCCCACACGGGGCCGACGGAGTTGATGGCCGTGCGGCGCTCCACATCGGTCTTGGCGGTGGCGCGCAGCAGGCCCATGCTGCCAAGGTCAAAGCCGTCGGTGACGGCAAATCCCACCAGCAGCACGCCCAGCAGCACCCACCAGATCAGGCGCAGCACATCGTAAGAAATCAATTCATGCAAGATCATTTGCTAGTACTCCTTGCTTGCATTCAGCGGGCGCTGGCCAGCTTTTTGATCATGGGTTCGTAAAAGCTCAGATGCGGCTCGCTCTCATGCTCGGGGCCTTTTTGGATGGCCTTGACCATGAGCTTGAGCTCGATCACCAGCAGCACGGTGTAGATCAGCACAAAGCCCGCAATCGTCAGCAGCAGCGTGGATGCACCCAGATTGGACACAGCCATGGCCGTGGGCAGCACGCCTTCGATGATCCAGGGCTGGCGGCCCAGCTCGGCCACGATCCAGCCGCACTCGGCCGCAATCCAGGGCAGAGGAATGGAGAGCACCGCCACCTTGAGCAGCCAGGGGTAGGCATCGAGCTTGTGGCGCATCGACAGCCAGAAGAAGGTTCCCGTCAGCACGATGAAGAACATGCCCAGTGCCACCATGATGCGGAAGCTCCAGAACAGCGGGCCCACGGGCGGCACGGTGTCCATGGCAGCCTTCTTGATCTGCTCTTCGGTGGCCTTGCGCGGGTCATCCACATAGCGCATCAGCAGCAAGGCATAGCCCAGGTTGGAACCATTGTTCTCGAAACGCAGGCGTGCTTCAGCGGGCACTTCCGCATCGGTCTTGGCCTTGCGAATGGTCTGCAGCGCGTCATAGGCGTCGATACCGTTGCGGATATTGCCTTCGGCATTGCTCACCAGTTGGTTGATGCCGGGGATTTCCGTGTTCAGCGAGCGCGTGCCGATCAGGCCCATCACCCAGGGAATATGCACGGCAAAGTGCGTCTCGCGCGCTTCGCGGTCGGGGAAGCCAAAGGCGGTGAAGGCCGCCGGTGCGGGCTCGGTCTCCCACATGGCTTCAATCGATGCCAGCTTCATCTTCTGGTGCTCGGACGAGAGGTAGCCCGATTCATCACCGAGCAGCACCACCGACAGCGATGCGGCCAGACCAAACGATGCCGCCACCGTCATCGAGCGCTTGGCCAGATGGATATGACGGCCCTTGAGCAGATACCAGGCCGATACACCCAGCACGAACAGCGCAGCCATCACATAGCCAGCCGACACCGTGTGCACAAACTTGGCCTGCGCCACAGGGTTGGTGAGCACGGCAAAGAAGTCATTGACTTCCATGCGCATGGTCTGCGGATTGAAGACCGCGCCCACGGGGTTTTGCATCCAGCCGTTGGCCACCAGAATCCACAGCGCCGAGAAGTTGGTGCCAATGGCCATCAGGCAGGTCACGATCAGGTGCTTGACCTTGGACAGACGATCCCAGCCAAAGAAGAACAGGCCGACAAACGTGGCTTCCAGGAAGAAGGCCATCAGCCCTTCAATGGCCAGCGGCGCGCCAAAGATGTCACCCACGTAGTGGCTGTAGTAGCTCCAGTTCATGCCGAACTGGAACTCCATCACCACGCCGGTGGCCACACCCATGGCGAAGTTGATGCCAAACAGCACGCCCCAGAACTTGGTCATATCGCGCCAGATGGTGCGACCCGTCATCACAAACACCGTCTCCATGATGGCGATGAGGATCGACAGGCCCAGCGTCAGCGGCACAAACAAGAAGTGGTAGAGCGCCGTTATCGCGAACTGCAGTCGCGATAGATCGACGATATCGAGGTCCATGGTCACTTTCCTTTCTCTCGCAAACTCAAATCAATGGGAAAAAACCGGCGTCGCCTGAGGCAAGGGTTGCAGCAACTGCTGCGGCAGCTCAAGCACATCAGGGCGCAGACAGGCAAGCGCCTGCTCAAATTCGGGGCTGCCGCGGCGCGCTTCACTCACCACGCGGCCAGACTGCAGTTGCACAATGCGCTCGGCCAACGCGGCCTCACGCTGCCAGTGCGTGGCAAAGATCAGGGCGCGGCCCTCAGCGGCCCGTTGCAGGCGCTGCAGCACATCGGCGGCAGTGGCGGCATCCAGCCCCTCGGTCACTTCATCAAGCAACCAGCAAGGCGCACTGCTTAGCAGCAAACGGGCCAGTGCCAGTCGGCGCGCCTGCCCGCCGGACAGACCCAGCCCGCCCTCACCCAGCATGCTCTCCAGCCCCTGTGGCAAGGCCATGACATCCGCCTTCAGGCCAGCGGCTTCGAGTGCTGCCCACAGTTGCTCGTCCGTGGCCTGGGGGTTGGCCAGCCGCAGATTGGCCTGCAGGCTGTCCTGAAACAGCTCGGTTCTCTGCGTCATCCAGCTGCTGGCCTGTGCCTGCACAGTGCCGGACTGCACGGGTAGCTCCCCAGCCATCACATTGAGCAGCGTGGTCTTGCCCGCACCGCTGGCACCGATCAGCGCCACACGTTCACCAGCATGGATCTTCAGGCTCACAGGGCCCAGATTCAGCAGCTGCACCTGTCTCAACAGCACGGCGCAGTCTGCAGGCTCGCTCAATGCTTGCGTCGTTTTTTCTTCAGCAACCAGTGCCGGGGCCAGGCGGCGCACCGCCAGCCAGGTCCGGCCTGCCTCGGCAGCGCCACGGCGCAGGGCCGCAAAGGGCTCCATGGCAGACAGCGCCAGCAAAATACCCAGCGCGGCCACCGGCGCGTTGATATGGCCCTGCTCCACCAGCCAGGCCATGAGTAGCATGGATGCACTCAAAGTGATAGCAGACACGGCACCATAGGCCTTGACTGCAGCCGCTTCTGTTTGATAAATCTGCGCATCGGCAGCCGCGCCGCGTGCATCGCTTTTGAGCACTTGCTGCACCTGGGCTTGCAGTCTTCCGGCCATCAGCAAATCGGTCTGGCCAGCGACCAGATCGACGGTCTGGGCACGCATGGCTTCGAGTGCCATGGCGCGTCGCACTGCCGCCTTGCGGCCACGCAGGCCATGCCACAGCGCAATACCCCAGCCCGCCAGCAGCAGCCAGACGAGAGCCAGCAGGCCCAGCCACCAGCGCATCAGCCCATAGGCCAACGCCAGCAGCACAGCCGCCCCCAAGGCGGAGATCGCGGGCACCAGCAGGCGCAGATAGAGGTTGTCCAGCGCGTCCACATCGCTGGTCAGGCGCTGCAGCAAACGTGCGGGGCGCTGCAGCAGCAAGCGCGCAGCCTGTGGTTTGCTCCAGCTGCGAAACAGCTTTTCGCGCAGCGCGGCGAGTACGGCCAGCGTGGCGTCGTGGGTGACAAGGCGCTCCGCATAGCGAGCGCCCGTGCGGCCCACGGCCAGCAAACGAATGCCCGCCGAAGGCATGAAAACATCAAACACCAGCGCCACCGCAGGCACCAGCCCGGCGATGGCCGTGGCGGTGATAAACCAGCCCGACAAGCCCAGCAGCGCCATGCCCATCAGCACCGTGAGCGCGGCCAGCGCGGCGCCACCCAGCCAGAGCTTGCGCGGGGCCATGGCGCTCAAGCTGCGCAGCACTTGCACAAGGGTTTGCAGATGGCGATTCATGGCTGCACCTCTTCGGCGTATTGCAGCAGCGGCAGCTCGATGATGCGATCCATGCGCGCGGCCAGTGCCGCGTCATGGGTGGCGACGATCAGCGTGCGGCCCTTGGCAATCTGCTTGAGCGCATCGGCAATCTGGCTGGCAGTCTCGGGGTCCAGATGGGCCGTGGGCTCATCGGCCAGCAACAACTGCGCCTGTGTGTTGACCGCCATGCGCGCCAACGCAAGGCGCACGACTTCACCGCCGGACAAACCCACACCGCCCTCGCCCAGGCTCATGGCCGGGCGCTGGGCCAGCACCTGATCGAGCGCGGCCTGCCGGGTGGCCTTCGCAATCTGCTTCGCGCCCATATCGGCCCGGCCCAGAGCCATGTTGTGCGCGACCGAGCCTGCAAACACATGGGGCTGCTGGCTCATCCAGGCCATGCGGCTACGCAGCTCGGCAGCGTTTTCAGCATTCATCGGCTGGCCATCGATTTCGATACGGCCCTGCTCTACCGGCAGCAAGCCGGCCAGTTGCGCCAGCAGAACGGACTTGCCGCTGCCACTGGGGCTCCACAGCGCCACATGCTCGCCGGGCGCAACGTGCAGCGAGACATTCGCCAGCCGCGTCTGCGCACCCGGAGCTTGCACCTTCAGATCAAAAATGGCCACAGCTCCAGCATTCATTTGGGCAGCGCGCTCATTTTTTGTTAGTGAATCGACATCACCGTCGAGATCACCAAGCACCCGGACCGACTGCTGCTGCATGTCCTGCAGCGTCTTCAAAGCTGCCTCGCCCGAGGCGCGGTCATGCCAGACGGCGGAGAGATCGCGCAATGGCTCAAAAAAGGCCGGGGCCAGCAGCAGCACAAACAGCGCCTCGCCCAGACTGAGCTGGCCGCCCCAGGCGCCAAAGTTCAGCGTACCCAGCAGGTGAAAGCCGATATACACGGCCACCATGGCCACGCCCAGTGCCGAGAACAGCTCCAGCACGGCAGACGAGAGAAACGCAATGCGCAGCACACGCATGGTGCGCTGGCGCAGGTCTTCGGCATGGCTGCGCAGGCGCTTGGCGGTCAGGTCCACGGCATGCAGAGCGCGCAGCGTGCTCAGGCCGCGCAGACGGTCCAGCAAAAACGCATTCATATGGCCGAGCTGCAGCATCTGCTCTTCGCTGGCGGCCTTGGCACGCCAGCCCACAATTGCCATGAACAGCGGAATCAGCGGCGCAGCCACTATCAATATCAGAGCTGCTACCCAGGATTGAATCAGGACTGCAGCCAGAATTGCCAAGGGAAGAATGCGCACACGCCACATGGCGCTCTGGTAGCGCGACAGCCAGGGAACAATGGCTTCGGCCTGCTCGGCCACGGCGCTAGCGGCCTGACCGGAAGGCGCACGGTTCTTGTCCATGGGCGAGGCCTGAGCCAGCGCCTGCACCACCTGTGCGCGCAACTGGCTGAGCTGGCCGCGCGCGGCGCGATTGGCCAGCAAACTGCCTTGCCCGTCCAGCCAGGCGCGCAGCAGGCCCAGCCCCAGCACACCCCCGCCATGGGCCAGATGGCAGCCACGCCCTGCCCATCCGCCATGGACTGCACGGCCCAGGCCAGCAAAGCCGCCTGCGGCAGCCAGATCAGCGCCGCCAGCACCTGCCACCATGCTCCCGCGCCTGGACGGCGAACTGCCGATGCCATGGCGAGCGGGACCACCGACTCCTGAGCGGATGGGCTCACACCAGCAACAGCAGCGGAAGTAGGAGGCAGTTTCTTATGCATTTCTCAATTTTCAGTATTTACTGAAATTAAAGGAATCTTACTATTCATTTGGCGTTGTTGCACAAATGCCGGTCGCAGCTGAGGTAGGCTCGGGAGATGAGAGAGACGAGCTGGGGTCGGGTTAAGAGCCGGTAACGCCACCTCGCTTTGAGTGCTGCAAGAAGCATTTATGCTTCGTGCCCTCATGGCAAGACAACCAGTTAGCAAAGAGCTGTAGAAACAACTCCAGCATTTAAACCATCAGCCAAAGGCAGCGCACGCAAGCTTGGTGTGAGCGATGAGGCTGCCCTCAATGATCGGTATCGAAGGCAATACAGCCAGCGCCGCTTCGGCTAGTCCAACGAGTGCTCCTCAAGAAGCCGAACTAACGCCCCCACCTAAAATCAAAAAAAAGCGTGGCACTAACGAATGAACTTTATGCGGCGGCGCAAAGCGATCAGAAGACAACGCATGGAGACTGGCCGCTTCCGACCGATCTTTCCTAACTGTGTGTACTTTTGTACGATAGGGTCAGTGGAGTCGCCTCAAAATTCGCTCTCATTGAGACTTTCACTTTGGTTTCAGGCTCAGTGATGAACGCAAAAAAACCACCATACGCTGAACGTGATCCGGTCCCAGACCTTCGGTCAGATCGTGACCACCCGGCACTTCCAAGCAGGCTGTCTCACCAAGGCCGCTGGCCTCGGCCAAACGTAAAGCGTCAGTGAAGGGGACAGTCTTGTCATCCTTTCCATGCACGAACAGGATGGGACACGACACGGCACCTGCGCTGCGCAGCGGTGCGATGTCATCGAATCGCGCGCCAATCATTTCCTGCACATGAGACAGGATCCAGCTACCAAGCCAACGTGTGGGAATGCGCATCTGCGCCAACCAGCGTTGCATTACCTCGGCTGGATGGGCGAAGGCACTAAGGCTGATGACAGCGCGCACATCGGGCTGGCGTGTAGCCGACAGCAACACAGCCCCCGCCCCCACCGAGTGCCCGATGAGGGCCAAGCGCGAAGCGTCGACCTCCGGCTGCTGCCGTAGCCAGGCCAGACCAGCCTCCACGTCTTGTGCGAAGCGTGGCAGTGACTGGAAGTCCACCGCACTGCTCAGGCCATGACCACGGGCATCGAGCACCAGCAGGGCCAGGCCGGCTTCGTGTAACCACGGAACAGCAGGGAGCATCAGGCCGGCGTGGGCGCCCCAACCGTGCATGAGTACGGCTCCTGGCGTGGGCAAGCCCAGATACTCAGGCTGAGTAATGAACCAGCCAAACAACTGGCTGCCTCCCTCACCTTTAATCCAGACCGGGCGAATCTGCTGCCTCGGCAATGCTAATCCCTCGGGCATCACTGGGTGAGTCTGGTGAGCTGCACGCAGCCCCCACAGCAAGGTGCGGTGCGCCAAGGCTTGGAGCAGATTCAAGATGTCACCCCAGCGCAGTCCATTCGGCGCAGAAGGCGCACATGCATGGGGCGCACGAAATCCGCACCCTGGGGGCCACAGTGAGGCGCAAAGGCGACGGAGACGCATTGGATCAGTTCATCGGTCAAGGCATGGTCGGCGAAAGTGGGCCGCATCATGCGCTGCTCGAACTCGTTGAAATCGGCGTAATGCACCGGCATGTCAAATCGACGCTCGGCAAGTTGCTGCCAGGGGCCTTGGGCCAGGGCCCGATCTACAGCGGCCTGTGCGGCGGCACGCACCTCACCCTCGTCATTGAACAGGCGCACGATCTCGTTGAGTGGGCCGTCGTATACGGGCTCGGACACATAAAGGTGCCCGCCTGGACGCAGTGCCCGCGCGACCTCGCCCAAAGCCTGATCCATCAGGTGCAGAGGTACATGGTGCAGAGACTTCAGCATCAGTGCAAGATCAAAGGACGCGTCAGGGAACGGGACATCTTGCGCACCAGCAGCCACAAAACTAAGGTGCTCACGCGGGTCAGCGAGGTTCTTGGCGTGCTGACGTGCATCCACTTCTAAACCTGTCACATAGCTCGTGGGATACACCTGTAAAAGTTGGCGGGCCAGACGGGCATTGCCACACCCAAGCTCGATAATGCGCTGCCCCTCCAGTGGTACCAGTTCGGACAGGACTTGAAGTTCGTGGCGGATCAAGGGCAAAGTGACAGAGGCAGGCATGACAGAAAGGGCAAGAGGAGAAACAGGTTTAAGGGGTCTCGCGCAGCGCACGTAGGCGGGCTTTTAGGGACGGTCCGCTCAGTACACCGAAATGGAGTTCGACAATCTTCCCGCTGGCATTGACGAACAAAGTTGCGGGCAAGCCGGCCACCCCAACAGCAGGCCCCAACTCCGAGGAGGAATCGAGCCAGATGTCTTGTAAAGACAACTTGCTGCTTTGCAGGTAGGAGCGAACGTCTTTCACCGACTCGCCTTGATTGATGAAGAGAAATTGCACATCGGTCTCGTTGCGTTGCAGGTCAGCAAAGATAGGCATTTCTTGGCGGCATGGCCCACACCAGGAGGCCCAGAGATTGATCACCCGCAACTGCCCTTGCCCCAGGGTCGACAAGGACTTCACAGTGCCATCGACCTCGCTGTATACAGGAATATCAGGTAGCGGGGGGAGCGTGGAATCCGCACTCAGGCCCCAGACCCCATACCAGCGTGCCGGCAGCAACTCCTACGCCCATGGCTTGCCGCCAAAAGGGGCGGTGCCAGGCTTTCCAAGCCAACCAAGCCAACCCGGCAGCCCAACCACTCAATGAGTGCCAGCCACCATCACGCACATCAAGCTTAGTCGCTCACCAACGTCCTCGGGCTGTTTCTTGGGAATGGTCGAGCCCACGAGAACTAGCCCATGCGGCGCGACACCATGCCGCGCTCGCGGACCAGCAGGGCCGTAACGTCGGCAGGCGCAGTAGGACTGCAGGCGGGCGACGAGCCTCGCCGCCCGCCTACAGGAAGTAAAACGCCTGCGGCAGCCTCCACAGCGGGGCCGTGGTGTGCAGCCACTGCGCGGCCGAAATCGAACCTGCAGCCATGCGGGCAGACGCATCGGGATCTTGAGGTAGCGCACACCGTTGGATTCGGGCTTGGACCAGCGGCCTGCGCGGATGTTGACCTGGATCGACGGCAGCGGCATCGTTGGCGCGGCCAGCGTCGCGTCCTGGCGCTCGCGCATGGCCACGAATGCATCCGCGTCCACCCTGTCGTGGACGTGCACGTTGCGCGCATGCTCCTCGGTGACCGTGCTCTCCCACGCGTAGCTTTCGCGGCCAAGTGTCTTGTAGTCGTGGCACATGAACAACCGCGTGGCGGGTGGCAGCGCGAGCAGCTTCTGGATCGACTGGTACAAGGTGTGGGCGCTGCCACCGGGGAAGTCGGCGCGCGCGGTGCCGTAGTCCGGCATGAACAAGGCGTCGCCCACGAACACCGCATCGCCGATGCGGTAGGAAACGCAGGCGGGCGAACTCGCCGCCATTGCCGGACACGTCGTCCAGGTAGAACACGGGCCGGAAGATAGCCTGTACGTCGCGGATGTGTTCCCCGATCACCACCAGGGCACCGGTGTGCGCCTTGATATAGTGAGCCGCGCTCAGATGATCCGCATTGGCGTGGGTCTCCAGGATCCAGGCCACCTCCAGCGCCTGCGCAGGCGCCGCGGCCAGCACCTGGTCGGCCCCTGCGGTCGAAACCTTGCCGCTGCGGTGGTCGTAGTCAAGCACGGGGTCGATCACGGCCGCCTGCCGCGTCAGAGGTCGGACACCATATAAGTCACGGTGTTCGTGGCCTCGTCGAAGAAAGCTTGGATCTGAACAGCGGATCGCATGGGGAGTATCCTGCTTTGGAAGGGGTGTTTTTACTATTTATTAGTTTGTGCTAAATTAGAAAAAAATGAAATACAAATCACGATGACACTCAGCCAGAAAGAGCAGTCTTTTTTGCAGGACGGCGCAGCCAGGGCCGCGGTCATGCTGCGGGCGGTCGGAAATGAGCACCGCCTGCTCGTCCTCTGCCTGCTGATCGAGCACGGCGAGATGACCGTTGGCGCCCTGCTCGACCACGTGGCCCTAAGCCAGTCCGCCCTGTCCCAGCACATGGCCAAGATGCGCGAGGAAGGCCTGGTGGCCTACCGGCGCGAGTCACAGCACCTTCACTACCACATTGAAAACCCGGACGTGGCCAAGCTCATCGCCACGCTCAAGACCATCTTCTGCCCATGACCCACCACCGGAGGCTCCCATGTCCCTGAAATCCATCTCGCCCCAAGCCGCCAGCGAACTCGTGAACCAGGGTGCCGTCCTGGTGGACATCCGTGCGGCGGACGAACACGCCCGCGAACGCATCGCCATGGCACGCCATGTGCCCATGGACCTCCTGGCAAGAGGTGGTCTTTCGCTCGACGGCACGCTAGCCGTCATCTTCCATTGCCGTTCGGGCAATCGGACGCGGGTGAATGCGTCGGCGCTGGGGGCCTGTACGGCCTGCGACGCATACGTGCTCGAAGGCGGACTGGACGCCTGGAAGAAGGCGGGTCTCCCCGTCGTGGCAGATGCCTCGCAGCCGCTGGAGCTGCAGCGGCAGGTGCAGATTGCAGCAGGATCCTTGATCGTGCTCGGGGCCGTGCTCGGGGCCACGGTCTCACCTTGGTTCCATACGCTCTCGGGCTTCGTTGGAGCGGGACTTATTTTTGCTGGTGCCTCGGGGTTCTGCGGGCTGGCCCGCGTGCTGATGCGCATGCCCTGGAACCGCAGCGCGCTGGCATGATGAAGTTGCCACCGGCAGTGGCTCTCCGCCCTGCCACGCTCTGTTTTTTTGTTTGACTGACCCAGGAGAAACCATGAAATTCAACGTCGGCGGCATGGACCGCATCCTTCGCATCGTCATCGGCCTTGTCCTCATCGCGTTCGCTGCCACGGGTACCGTGGGCTGGTGGGGCTGGCTGGGCGTCATCCCGCTACTGACGGGGGTAGTACGCTTTTGCCCGCTGTACTCTCTTGTAGGGATGAACACTTGCCCGATGAAAGCGAGAAAGTAAGGAAGTTCGGCATGCACCGACTGTTTCTCTTGGGGGAGGCACAGTAGTGCATGCATTCCAAAACGCAATCGCGTTGTTGCACTACAGAGACTTCGCATAAAAGCAAGCGCTGATGTGTTTTCTTTTTGGTGAACCTGACTGCCGTGGTGCTCAAGGTGCGTAAAACGAGGAACAGACTGCACATCTGCAGACGGGGTTGTGCACTTTGGAGTGCACCCCAAGAAACAAACCGCGCAGCAGGGCTCCATTCAAATCTCGTGATGTTGTGTGACTCACAATGCAACAAACGAGCTTGTCTGCTGCTGGCATGACCTGTTTATTGCATTGAATCACACAGTGTTTGGTGGAGGCTAGTTAGTTAAAGTGCAGGAGTCAGCCTGCGCAGGTTGGGCAACTTGCCGCCAGTAGTTTGCCTCAGCTTCTGTGGGCGGTATATGCCCTATGGGCTGCAGCAGCCTTGCGTGGTTAAACCAGTGCACACATTGCAAGGTCGCCAGCTCCAGAGACTCCCTTGTTTTCCACGGCCCACGCTTGTAAATGACCTCCGTTTTGTACAGGCTGTTGATAGTTTCTGCCAAAGAAGTGGCTCCGGTTTTTTGAACAAGTAGCTAAGCGAGATCTTTCCCCGTAAAAATGGCCTGACAGCAGGCCGAACCTGGAGAGATCTATGACCATTAAATCCCGGCGCAAGCACAGCCTTGCATTCAAAGCCAAGGTGGCATTAGAGGCGGTGCGCGGAGAGCGCACCGTCGCTGAGTTGGCTCAGCAGTATGAAGTTCACCCCAGCCAGATAGCCGATTGGAAACGCATGCTGCTGGAGCGGGCTGCGGACGTGTTTGGCACAACTCCTGCGCCCACCACCCCTTCGATCGACCTTAAAGAGCTACACGTCAAGATTGGTCAACTGACCTTGGAGAAGGATTTTTTGCAAGGTGCGCTCAGCAAAGCGGGATTGCTCAGCGTAGGGCGATGATTGACCGCAGCCATAGCCTGCCGCTTGCCCGACAAGCCCAACTTATGCAGATCAGCCGCTGCTCCATTTATTGCCGCCGCAAGTCACCAAACAGTGAGCAAGTTTCGTTGACCCACACCTTGGATGCGTTGCATGTAGTTCACCCATTTGCGGGCTCACGCATGCTTCGGGGGCTATTGCAGCGCCAAGGCCACTGCGTAGGCCGCAGGCATGTGCGCGTGCATGTGCATCAATGCCCTGTACTGCAAGCCCCACACCAGTGCTCGTCATCCGCAGCACAAGATCTATCCGTACCTGCTCAGAGGTAAAGCGGTGGCTCACTCCAATCAGGTTTGGGCCATGGACATCACCTATGTGCGAATGCACAAAGGGTGGCTGTACCTGTGTGCTGTGGTGGACTGGTACAGCCGCAAGGTCTTGGCTTGGCGACTGTCCAATACGATGGACGTGCAGTTTTGCGTGGATGCGATGCAAGAGGCTATTGCCCGCTGGGGAACGCCCGCCATCTTCAACACCGATCAGGGCAGCCAATTCACCAGCGAAGCCTTCACAGCACAACTCAAACGCAACGGTATTCGTATCTCTATGGATGGCAAAGGCGCTTGGCATGACAATGTCTTCGTGGAGCACCTGTGGCGCTCCATCAAGTACGAGGAGATTTATCTCAAAGCCTATGACAGCGTGCGTGCCGCACGCTGTGTGATTGCATAATACTTGCAGTTCTACAATTCACAACGCCCACATCAGGCACACAGCCAAGCTCCCCCTGATGAAGCGTACTTTGCAGCATTGCCGTTTGCACCAATTCAGGCGGTATAACCCCGGCGATCTCGCTTAGCAACTGGACTCAATTGTTCAAATGATCGGGACCACTTCTGTCCAAGTTTTTGTCCGCACCCCCACCGGGGGCTAGTGGGTCACTTCTGGGTGGAAATCAACACCCTCGCTTGGCTGTGTCAACCCTGCGCGGGTTCCTGGCGGGCCACGAGCGACACGCTCATGCCTGGCTCATAAGTTTTGCGAACCAAGGCAGCCGACCAGCGCCGCCTGTGCTGGTCTCGGGTGATGACCTCAATCGTTTCTGTATGCCTAGAGTGTCTGCAGACCATACAGAGGAATTTGGACGATTCACTCATGGCGTTAACAACTCCCGCACCATCCCCACATGAATGCGCAGGCATTCATCCAGGCCCAGCTGCCAAGCCTGGCCCAGCAGCATGTTGGACAGTATCACATGCTGGTTGGGCATCAAAATAAACCAGGGGTATTCCATCACCACGCTTTGGCGCAGCGTGCCCTCCTGCATACCTCTGCGCACCACACGATCCAGGCTTTGGGCAAAGGGCTCCACAGTGCGAGCATGCCATTGCTGCACTTGTTCGCGCAGATTGCGGGCGTCGGCCAGCAGTAGCTGAAGTGCCATCATCACCTCGGGGCTGGCCATATGGTCATAGACCGGCTTGATGATGCGCTCAATCAGCAAATCCACCGTCACCGGCTCGTCGTCCGCGACCACAACCGGCTCGGCCATGGGTGCCAGCACGCGCTCCAGCAAGGCCAGAAAGATGGATTCCTTGCTTTTGAAGTGCGCATAGATACCGCCTTTGGACATGCCGGCCCGCTGCGCGATGTCGTCAATCCGCGCGCTCACAAAGCCTTTTTCGGTAAACACCAGCAGCGCCGCATCCAGGATTTGCGGCACGCGCAAGTCCGCCGGCAGGCGTTGGCGGCGGGCGCGTCTTGGTCAGCGACAGGGTCCAACGCAAAAGGAGATAGGGGCACAGGGTGCGTCGTGGGAGTCATTTTCTTGCTTTTGATCTCGGATTCTGACATTATCGCCCACATCTTTACAAACCGACCAGTCGTATTTTAATAGTTACTTTTTGATTTAAGGATGTCCTGAACAACTCGGTTTCGCGCGTGCTACGAGACTGAGTTTTTCATCTGGCGCAATGGAGACCGTCTTTCCAGCGGTTCCGCCTTGTTTGGTGCCCCTTGTGGGGGCCACTTGCGCAGCCG